>NZ_JAYMDV010000001.1:0-1128767 GCF_037027165.1 Roseovarius sp. CH_XMU1461 | reverse complement strand
CGGCGAGACGCGCGAAGAGCTCTGCATCGATCCCGAGCGCGCGGTGCTGATCCGTAGCAATCCCGACGGGCGCGAACTCAGCGTCAGTATCGAGCCAGTGAGCCGCCTTCGCCACTGGTGTTCTTCCGAATATCTACGAATTTCACCTCTACACTCGGAGTTCCACTCACCTCTCTCGAACTCAAGACCAGGAGTTTTGGAGGCAGTTCCAGGGTTGAGCCCTGGGATTTCACCCCCAACTTTCTGATCCGCCTACGCGCGCTTTACGCCCAGTAATTCCGAACAACGCTAACCCCCTCCGTATTACCGCGGCTGCTGGCACGGAGTTAGCCGGGGTTTCTTTACCAGGTACTGTCATTATCATCCCTGGCGAAAGAGCTTTACGATCCTAAGACCTTCTTCACTCACGCGGCATGGCTAGATCAGGGTTGCCCCCATTGTCTAAGATTCCCCACTGCTGCCTCCCGTAGGAGTCTGGGCCGTGTCTCAGTCCCAGTGTTGCTGATCATCCTCTAAAACCAGCTATAGATCGTAGGCTTGGTAGGCCATTACCCCACCAACTACCTAATCTAACGCGGGCCGATCCAAATCCGATAAATCTTTCCCCCGAAGGGCGTATAAGGTATTACTCACCGTTTCCAGTGGCTATTCCTTAGATCTGGGTACGTTCCCACGCGTTACTAACCCGTCCGCCGCTCACCCGAAGGTGCGCTCGACTTGCATGTGTTAGGCCTGCCGCCAGCGTTCGTTCTGAGCCAGGATCAAACTCTCAAGTTGAAATGCTGTTGCCAGCATATCCTTGACGTTCGAACCTCTGCACATATTTGACCCAGCCGGCATGGCCGGGTCTCTCTGTCTGTCTGTGCTTAGGGTTTCATCAGAAACCGAAAGTCCATACAAACAGTGAAGCTGACACTCCATCATCGACCGAAGCCTAGGAGCGCGATATATGTGCAGTTGTTTGTTCATCGAAATGAACCAAACCGCCCACATATCTCTTCAGATATTATCAATGTCAAAGAGCGCGGACCCGAAAGTCCAGAGACAAAATCAAACCGGATGCGCCACTAACTTGCTGGCGCGCCCCGCCTAACTTGCCCCAATGTTGTTGCCGTCTGTCCCTCTAGAGCGTCGCTCCGTCGTTCCGTCTGGCGTCCCGTGCCGCGCTGTCTGCGCCGCCGGTGAGGGGGTATTTACGGTTAGACCCACAGAGTCGCAAGCCCCTTTTTCGCAAAATGTCATCTTTTTTACATTTTCCTGATTTTTACTGTAATTTTAATGGGTTACTTGCGGAATGTTTCGTGAGGCCCCTATTTTCCCTCATTTTATTGCGATGCAGCATCTGGGGGATATGTGGGCATCGGGGTTATCCACAGGGGCGCCGCCCGATCTGCCCTATAGAGAGGGGTGTGGGCCCCGGAATCGGCATCCGCTAGCGGGCGATTCCGGCTCAGCCGCGCTGAAACCGCATCGCGAGCCTGCCGGGACGCAGGCGCAGCAGCAGCAAGATCAGAATCACGGCCAGGAAGATCAGCGGACGCATCTGAAACCCTTTCACCAGCATGATGTAATGCACCGCGCCCAGCAGCGCCGCGGCATAGGTCAGCCGGTGCAACTGACGCCAGCGCGCGCCGAGGCGGCGGATCGACCAATTGTTCGAGGTGAGGGCCAGGGGAATGAACAAAGCGAAGCCCGCCATGCCGACAGTTATATAGGGGCGCTTCACAATGTCGGCCCAGACGCGGCCGAGGCTCTGGAGATCGAGCACCGCCCAAGCGAGGAAATGCGCCACCACGAAGATAAAGCACGACAGCCCAAGGGCGCGGCGGAACTTGAGGAGGTTGAGCCCCGTGTGGCGCCGCAGCGGCGTGACGGCGAGCCCCGCGATCAGGAGATAGAGTGCAGCCTCGCCCAAGGCGCGCTGCAACGCGACCACCGGCTCGACCCCGAGCCCGCCGGTCGCGCCGAGCCACACCAGCCAACCGACATAACCAAAGGCCAGCGGATAGGCGGGCCAGGCCGGGACGCGGCGGAGCTGGCGGTTTGCGGTCTCTATAAGAGAGCTGAAGGACACGGGCGCAACTGGATCGGCCACGGCTCAGAAGAACCGGGTGAGATCCATCCCCTTATAGAGAGAGGCCACCTCGTCCTCATAGCCGTTGAACATGAGGGTCGGCTGACGCTTGGCAAAGAGGCCGCCGCCGATGACCCGTTCGCTCGCCTGGCTCCAGCGGCGGTGATCCACCTCGGGGTTCACATTACTATAGAAGCCGTATTCGCGGGCATTGGCCTTGTTCCAGCTTGTCGGCGGCTCTTTGTCGGTGAGGGTGATCCGCACCACCGACTTGATCGATTTGAACCCGTATTTCCATGGCACCACCAGACGCAGCGGCGCGCCATTCTGATTTGGGATGTCACGGCCATAGATGCCGGTGGCCATGATGGTCAGCGGATGCATCGCCTCATCAAGGCGCAGACCTTCGACATAGGGCCAGTCGAGAACGCGGGTGCGGGTGCCGGGCATCTCTTCGGGGCGCAGCACGGTTTCGAAGGCGACATATTTCGCATCCGAGGCCACGCCCGCGAGATTGAGCAGATCGGCCAGCTCGAACCCGTTCCACGGCACCACCATCGACCAGGCCTCGACACAGCGGAAACGGTAGATGCGCTCTTCGATGGTCATCTTGGCGAGAATGTCCTCGAACGCGTATTGGCCGGGCCGTTCGACCAGACCGTCGATGGTGACGGACCAGGGCGCTGTGGTGAGCTGATGGGCGTTCTGGGCCGGGTCATCCTTGCCGGTGCCGAACTCATAGTAATTGTTGTAGCTGGTGATGTCTTCCCAGGGGTGCGGGGTCAGCGCCTCGGCATGGGCGGCCTGCGGCAGGCCCATGAGCGACGCCCCGGCAGCGCCGAGCGCCCCGGCCATGATCTGACGGCGGTTGAGAAACGCCGCTTCGGGCGTGATGTCATTTTCAGTCAGACGGTTGGTCCAGCGTCGCGCCATGGGGTAATTCCTCCGAGTTTCGGATGTAAGGTAATGGCGCCAGCGCGACCCAACAAATAAAGGAAAGTCACGATCTAGTCGGTTTTTGTAACAATGGTATTGGACAGGATCCGCCACGAAAGAGATCGGTTTCCGACACCTGGGCTGCACAGTCTCGCCCAAATGCCCGAATACATCAGGATCATGCTCCGCTTTAGGTCAGCGGAAGAGGTCACGAGTATACAGGGGTGTGGCTGATGCCATCGGGCACTTACACGTTTACAATGTATCGGATCAGCGGTTCGGCGAACTCTACGTTCACCGTGACGGATACGTTTACCGTGACGGTCTTTGACGAAGACGACGATTTCGGCGTCGGCGATGACAGCCCCAAGACCGAGACCGGGACATTGCCGGTGATTCAATCGATCTCCGGCCCAGCGCCGAGCGGATGGGCCGCCGGGCAGAGTTTTGTCTTTGGCGGCGCGCGGGGGATCGAGAGCGGCTCGGCCGCGGATGATTACCTCGTTCCCAAGGTGAACGGAGCCTTTACCCTTGGCGAGGCAATCTACTCCCTGCCCGGGGCGTCAACGCCATTGTTGGTCGGCCAGACCTATACGCGCAATGGCGCCTCGAGCAATGTGAACAGCGAGATCCCGGGTGACGTGCCTTGTTTCGTGGCCGGGACGATGATCGCCACGCAAAAGGGCGAAGTGGCGGTCGAGGATCTGCGGGCGGGCGACATGGTTCTGACGCGCGATGCGGGCTATCAGCCGATCCGCTGGATTTCCGGCCGGACGATCCAGAGCACGCGGGCGACGGCGCCGATTGTGTTTGGGGAGGGGACGTTGGGGGCGTGTCGGGAATTGCGGGTGTCGCCCAATCACCGGATGCTGATTTCGACGGCGGAGGCGGAGCTTTATTTCGGGGAGGCCGAGATATTGGTGCCGGCCAAGCATCTGACAGTGCTCAGGAATGTCTATCAAGAGGCCCCGGGGGAGGTGCGCTATTACCACTTTCTCTTTGATCAGCATCAGATTGTCTTTTCCAATGGCGCACTGAGCGAGAGCTTTCTGCCGGGCGAGCGGGCGATGGACGGGTTGGCAGAGGCTTCGCGGCGCGAGATTCTCGATATATTCCCGGACCTTATGGACATCACCCTGCCCCAACCGCAGATCGCGCGGACCTGTATTCGGGCGTTTGAGCGGCCCGTTCTCGAGGCCATGCTGCAGCGCGTCATGTGAAATCGAGGCGTTTTCGGTATCACGTCGGTATTACGACGGTATCGCGACAGTCTGGATTTTCAGGGTAGCCATACTGTGAACCTGCCAAAGATCCCCATCGCTTTCGCAGTCGGCCACGCCCAAGAAACTGCGCGCCCTCCCCCGCGACGACCCAGACAATATTGAACGCAAAACCAATGGAGACCATGAGGATTGAGGCGATGGCTTCGGTGCGGCGGTTGGGGGTTCGGGGTCGAAGGGCTGGGCACAGCCGCGGGGCAGCTGACAGGAAACGGCAGGATCAGACAGATTTTCCGGGCTCTTATCCGCGTGCCGGGTCGTCAGAGGCGGGAAAGGTTTGACCGGGGCGCGGTCAGGGCCCTAGCCTGTGGCAGTCTCATCAGAAAGGCAGGCCGATGCTTATGGAGACCTACCTGATCTATCTGGCAGCGGTTGCGGTGTTCTTTGCGACGCCGCCGGATACGAGCCAGCTTCTCATCATATCGAACAGCGTCCGCTATGGGCTCCGGCGCAGCGCCTTTACGATTGCCGGGGATCTCACGGCCAACAGCCTGCAGATGACGGGGGCGGCCTTTGGCTTGGCGGCGATCATTGCGACCTCTGCCAGCGCCTTTGTCTGGATCAAATGGCTCGGGGTGGCCTATCTGGTCTGGATCGGGTTGCAGTTGATCCTCGCCAAGGACCGGCCCGAGGATGTTGCCGCCACGGCCTCTGATCAATCGGCGCGGCTCTTTCGTCAGGGGTTTGTGACCTCGATGGCCAACCCATTCGCCGTGGTGTTTTTCGGCGCGCTCTTTCCGCAGTTCATCGACCCCATGATGCCGGTGCTGCCGCAGCTTTTGATCCTTGGGCTCACCTATCTGGTGGTGGATGGGGCGATCCTGCTGCTCTGGGGCTGGCTCGGCCTGCGGGCGGCGGCGGCGCTCAGGCGGTTTTCCTTTGGGCTGGTGAACAAGATCTGCGGCGCGTTGATGATCGCTGCGGCGATGCTGCTGGCCAGCAAGGATTTCGAGCCGGAACGATAAGGGCGCGGTCGACCGGGGTCAGCCGCCCGGCCCTAGCCGGCCAGCACCCAAAGCGCCGAGCCTCCGATGGTGAGGGACATGATCCGCGACCAGATCGTCGCGCCGGCGGGGCAGTTCAGGAGGCGCTGTGTCAGTTCGGAACAGAGGATGATGGTCACGAAGACAGCGAGCAGGGCGGCGACGGTGGCGCCCGTCAGGATCAGGATCTCTTGCGGGCCGACGAGGGTCAGATCGACGACGCGTGGCAGCAGCATGAAATAGATGACCACGGTTTGCGGGCTGCTCAGGCAGACGGTGAAGCCGATCAGCGCCGAGGTGAGCAGCCCATAGGCGCGGGCCGTCGCCTGCGTCGGCGCGGCTTGGGCGCGCCACATGCGGATCGCGACGAGGATGAGCAACCCGGCCCCGGCATATTTCGCGATGCTGAAAATCTCGGAATTTGCCTTGAGCCAGAAGCCGAGCCCGGCACAGATGGCGAGAATGACGAGCACGTCGCCGATGCAGATGCCGATGGCCATGGCGCAGGCGCCCCGGCGGTCGCGGCTGGCCGAGCGAGCGGCGAGAACGGCGACCAGCGGGCCCGGTGTCAGGGTCAGGGCGCCGAGGGTCATCATATAGGCAAATAGGGCCGTCGGCTCCATTGGTTCCCCTCCCCAAAGCGGCAGATCCATGCGCCTCTGGCGGCGCGAGCGGTCGCGGCGGAGTGTGCCATGAGAGCGTGCGCCAGCTAAGATCGGGGCGGGCGTTTGGCGGGAACTGTGCGCTATTCGACGTCGAACGTTTCTTTCGAACGCGGTTTGAGCTATCATCAGGGTGATTATTTTTAGATCACATTGCACAAAAGGGCAGCATTTGGGGCCAGACGATTCGATAGGACAGCCTCGTCTCGTGGCAATGCTCGTCTATCCGGGCGTCTCGTCGGTCGATGCGTCCGGCCCTTTGGAGCCTTTTGGGCTCGCCAATTTCCTGACCGGCCGACAGCTCTATAAACCTGTGACCGTCTCTGTCGACGGGGCGCCGGTGCCGGTGGCCGGCGGGTTTCTCAACATCGTGCCAAGCTGCGCCTGCGAGGATCTGCCCGCGCGGATCGACCTGATGCTCGTCGCGGGCGGGCCGGGATGTTTCGCGGCGGCGGAGGATGAGACGCTTCTGTCCTGGCTGCGGCGGCTCGAGCCGCGCTGTGCGCGACTGGGCTCGGTCTGTACCGGGTCGACGATCCTCGTGGCCTCGGGGATCGCGGATGGGCACCGGGTCGCGACCCATTGGCTCGAAGCGATCCGGCTCAAGCAATGCCAGAGCGCCGTCGAGATCGAAGAGGATGCGATCTTTGTCAATTCGGGCAAGCTCTGGACCTCGGCGGGGATGCTGGCGGGGATCGACCTGACGCTGGCGCTGATTGAGAAGGATCATGGGCGGCAGCTCGCCCTCGATATCGCGCGGTTCATGGTGCTGGTGCTGCGGCGGATCAGCGGGCAGACGCAGTTCAGCCCGCAATTGATGGCCGAGGCGACCGAAGACCCGCGGATCCGGCGGGTGCAGCTTTTCGTCTGGGAGAACCCGACGGCGGATCTGTCTGTGGCCAATCTCGCCAAGAAGGCGGCGATGAGCGAGCGGTCCTTGGTGCGGCTGTTCAAGAAGGTCACCAACACCACCCTGTCGCAATATATAGAGGATGTGCGCCTGACCTCGGCGCGGCAATTGCTCGAGACGTCGCAGCAATCGGTGCAATCGGTGGCGGTGAATGCCGGGTTCGGCACGGCGGCGACGCTGCGCCGGGTGTTCACGCGGCGGCTCGGGGTGTGCCCGAGTTCCTACCGGCAGTCCTTTGGCACCGACCACGGCGCCGCCCCGCCAGAGCTCGCCGGGGCGGATGTGGTGGCGATGGATCTGGCGGGTGTGATCAACGGCAAGTCGGCGTGGTAGCGGCGGTTGGAGAGTTCAAGTCCCTTTATGGCCGATGTTGGTCTGAATAGCTGAGGCGGCCTGGGTGGCCTGCGGCAGCAAGGCCTGCAGCATTTCGAGATCGTCACCGCCTTCGTCGCTGACGGTCCAGAGGCTTAGAGCGGCGAGGAGCCGGCCGCGATCGTCCCGGATAGGGACGGCAATCCCGCAAATCTGACGGAACTCTTCGCGCAGGCTCGTGGCATAGCCATCGCGCCGCACCTGTTCGAGATGGGCGGCGAGACGGTCCGCATCGGTGATGGTGAATTCGGTGCAAAGTTCGAGCTCGTAGTCGGCCAGCAGGTCCTTGCGGGCGGCGTCGGACATCTCGGAGAGGAAGAGCTTGCCTCCCGCGGTGACATGCAACGGAGAGTGTTCGCCGAGCCGGGGCGCGAGGCGGAACGGGGCGCCAAGCTCTTCGGTATGGACGAAGAGCACCGATTGCCCATCGGGCACCGAGAGGGCGACACGCATGTTGGTGTCGCGGCAGAGCGTCCGCATATGCGGGGCGGCGCGCATGGCGATGTTGTCGCGGGTCTGCGTCCGCACGCCCCAGCGCATCAGGCGCGAGCCGGGGCTGTAGGTCTGACGTTCTGGGTCGTAGCTCAGCGCGTCGGCATCGCGCAGCAGGACCAGCAACCGGTGAACCGAGCTTCTGGGCCAGCCGGTTATTTCGGTGATCTCGGGAAGGGTGAGCGGGCTGCGGGCCTCGGTGATGCGGTCCATCAGGGCCATCGCTTTGGTCAGGATCGAGCTCTCGGCCATGGTCGCTCCTTCTATGGGCGTTCTGTGCGGGCCTTTTCTGCAGGCCTTTTCTATGGGCCCTGTCTGCAAGCTTGACAGAATCGCAGCATGGGGGAATGTTGTCCCATGTTAAAGGAATCACATCCCATATTACAAGACAAAAGAACCTCGCGTGGCGGGGCCGTGGGATCATGACCTCTTTCCCCTCGCGCATGGCATAAGGAGCCCTCGGCATGACGGAACAGACAAAGGTAGTGGTAATAGGTGGCGGCATCGTCGGATGTTCGGTGCTCTACGGTTTGGCGAAACGGGGCGTGACGGATGCGGTTCTGCTGGAGCGGCGGCAACTCACCTCTGGGTCGACATGGCATGCCGCCGGGAACACCACCTATTTCGGGCCTTATCCGGCGATGACCCGGCTCTTTACCGGGTCGATCAAGACCTATCTGGAGGCCGAAGCCCTGTCGGGGCAATCGGTGGGGTTTCATCAGACAGGCAGTCTGCGGCTGGCGACGAGCGCGGCGGAGCTTGAGGCCTATCGCGGGCTGGAGGCATTATATGACGAGCTCGGCATTCCCTATCACGTGATTTCGCCGGAGGAGGTCGCGGCGATCTATCCGCTCTTGAACCTTGAGGGGGTTCATGGCGCTGCGCATACGCCGACCGATGGCCATGTCGATGCGTCGGGGGCGACCTATGCGCTGGCCAAGGCGGCCCGACAGCTTGGCGCGACGATCAGGACCAACAGCCCGGTGACAGGGATCGAGCGGGCTGGCGCAGGGTGGCGGGTGCATCTGGAGGGCGGGACGATCGAGGCCGAGCATGTGGTCCTGGCGGCCAGTTTCTGGGCCCGCGAGCTTGCCCAGCAGATCGGGCTCGACCTGCCGCTCTATGCGTTGCAGCATCATGAGGTCATCACCGGTCCGGTCAAGGATTTGCAGGGGCTCACGGAGGAATTGCCGACGGTGCGGGACCCGCGTGCGCCGGCAAATATCCGACAGGAGCGTGACGGGTTTCTGTGCGGGGTCTATGAGCAGAACCCGAAATTCTGGGCGACGGAGGGCATCCCGAAGGATTTCACCGAAGAGCTGTTGCCGCCCGAGCTCGACCGGCTGATGCCGGAGATGGAGCGCGTGATCGAGCGGCTGCCGTGTTTTGGCGATGCGGGGATCAAGACGGTCAACAACGGGCCGATCTGTTACACGCCGGACGGGCTGCCGCTGCTTGGGCCGGTGGCCGGTCACGACGGGATGTGGCTGGCGAGCGGTTTCACCGTGGGCATCGGGACCGGCGGCGGGGCGGGCGATTACCTTGCCCATTGGATCGCCACGGGTGCGCCGGAATTCGAGCTCAGCATGACGAGCCCTGCCCGGTTCCCGAAGACCATGCCGCGAGACGAGGTACTGAACCGGATCAAATCTGCCTATGAGGCCGGGTATTCGCTCAAGTGAGATTGCGCGCGTCGGGGCGGTGAGCGACCGCTCCCGCCCCCAAAGAGGCAGCGGCGCGCTCAGTCCTCTTGGGTGCCGACGAACATGCGGTCCTTGGCGGCGGTGATGTGGTGGCGCATGGTGGCTTGGGCCACTTCGGGCTGTTTCAGGCGGATCGCGTCGAGCACGGCGCGGTGTTCGGCGAGGACGAGTTCCTGGCGCACCGGCGTGTCGAGCAGGGTCAGCGAGCGCGACAGTTTCACGCCATAGGCGATCTGTTCGCTGAGCGATTCCAGCACCGAGGAGAAGAACGGGTTCTTGGCGGCGCGGGCGATGGCGAGGTGGAGGCGCTGATCGGCCTCTACGCCGAGGGCGTTTTGCTGATAGGTCTCTTCCATCTCGCGATAGGCGGCATCCATGGCGGCCAGATCATCGTCGTCGCGGCGGCGTGCGGCCCAGGCGGCGGCGGCGCCTTCGACATCGATGCGGAACTCGTAGCAGCGCTGCACATCGGAGACGGATTCGAGCGGCACGAAGCTGATCAACTCGCGGTCGGGGCGGCGCAGCACATAGCTGCCCGAGCCGCGGCGCGATTGCACGATGCCATCGTCGCGCAGCCGCGACAGCGCCCCGCGCACGATCGGCCGCGAGACGCCAAAGCTCTCGGCCAGAGCCTCTTCGGTGGGCAGTCGGCTATGCACCGGGTATTCCTCTTCGAGGATCTTGGTCAGCAGTTGATCATAGACCTGATCTGCCAGTGAGGGTCGCCGTGTCTCTGACAACGTGAGCTCCTTGGGGTTTGGGCGCAGCGCCCGGGGGGTGAGACCGGGGCGGTCAATTCTGCGGCTCTTTATAAAGCGGGTTTGGGTAAAATACAGGGGGGGCGCGCGAGAGTCGGGCCTACTCTTTAATAGATGTTTGGCCGCCCCGTCGTGGAGGGGCGGCCACAGGACCGGTGCCTATTTCGATGTGGCGGCTGCCGGGGCTTTGGCCGGTTTGCGGATCACGAGGAAATAGACAAAGACCAGCGTCAGCGCGACGAAGAACAGGCTGTCGGGATTGGTGAAGAAGGTCGTCGGGTCGCCGTTCGACAGGGCCAGCGAGCGGCGCAGGAATTCCTCGAGATTGGGGCCGAGGATATAGCCGAGCAGCATGGTGATCACCGGAAAGCCATTGCGCCGCAGGTAGAAGGCCAGAACCCCCATGCCGAGCGCCATGAACATCTGAAAGGTCGAATAGGTGGCGACGTAGCTGCCGACCACAGCGAGCAGCGCGATCACGGCATAGAGCACGTCTTTGCGCACCGAGACGATCTTGATGAAATAGGGGCCGATGAGCCAGAGCGTCAGCGGGATCAGCACCACGGCAGAGAACAACAGCGCCGCGAGCATCGGCGCGATGAGCCCGGCCTGATCCGACATCAGCTGCGGGCCCGGCTGGATGCCGTTGATGACCAGCACGCCGAGCATGATCGCGGTGATCGGGTCGCCCGGGATGCCGAAGGTCAGCATGGGCACCATGGCGCCGCCGCAGACGGCATTGTTGGCGCTTTCCGAGGCGGCGATGCCCTTGGGGTTGCCCTTGCCAAAGCTTTCGGGGTCGTCCGAGGTGCGCACGGTTTCGGTGTAGGCCAGGAACGAGCCCATCGAGCCGCCCGCGCCGGGCAGGGTGCCGACGAAATAGCCGATGAGGCAGGATTTGAAATAGACGCCAAAGCCCACTTTGCGGATGTCCGACAGGGGCGGGATGAAGTCGCGGCGGCGGATCTTGACCTTGCTGGCGGCGGCGGTGGCGGCGCTGATATCGGCGCGCGAGCTGGCCTGGGTCAGCACTTCAGCGATGGCAAAGGTGCCGATGATCACCGGCATCAGGTCGATGCCTGCGGTCAGGTTGGAATAGCCATAGGTGAAGCGGGTCACCGGCTCCATCGCGTCGAGGCCGACGGTGGCCAGCATCAGACCGATACAGGCGGCGAGACCGGCCTGCGGGATGCGGCCACGCTGGGCGATGACGACGACGATGAGGGCAAAGGCCAGAAGCGAGAACTTGCCCGTGGTTTTCACCAGAAGCGACAGCTCCGCCACGAAGGGCGCGACTGCGATCAGGAGCAGCGCGCCCACCGCGCCGCCGAACATCGAGCCGAGCGCCGCATGGCCAAGCGCCAGCGCGCCCTTGCCCTGTTGCTGCATCGGATAGCCGTCGAGCGCGGTCATCATCGACGAGGGCGCGCCGGGGATGTTGATCGTGGTGGCGGTGATGGAGCCGCCGCACATGCCGGCCATATAGATGCTGGCACAGGCCATCAGCGCGGTTTCGACATTGAGCGTGTAGGTCAGCGGCAAAAGCAGCGCCATGGCCAGCGTCGCGGTGAGGCCGGGGATGGCGGCAAAGATCGTGCCGATGACAAAGCCGAGGATCACATAGGTCAGGATGACCGGATCGGCGAGCAGGGAAAAGCTGCTGAAGACGAGGAAGATGAAGTCCATGACTTACCCCCAGAGCGTCGGGAGGCGGACCCCGAACAATTGTTGGAACATCAGATAGGCCGTGCCGACAATGGCGGCCGAGATCAGCGCCTTGAGCAGCAGCTTGTCGAATTTCGAGAAAAGCAGGATCAGGGCGAAGACGAAGAGGCCGGAGGAGAGGAAATAGCCCAGCGGCTTGAACCCGAGGATGTAGAAGAAGATCGCGACGACAACCCAGAGATGGGTGTAGTTGCGGATCTCGGGTGTGGCCGGGCCGGTGTCTGATTTGGTCTCTGATTTGGCCGCTTTGGCCTCAGAGCTGGCGCGGAGCGCCTGCAGGATCAAGATGCTGCAAAAGACGATCGCGGCACCGCCCACGAGGATCGGGAAGAAGGCCGGGGTCAGGCCGTTCTCGGCCACCGGGGCGCCGAGGCTCAGGGCTGTCACCAGATAGCCGACAGAGACGGCAAGAGTGACATAGAGAAATACCAATTGCCTGTTTAAGAGCATCGTCGTCTCCCGGGCTGGGTGTGGTCAGGTCATGCGCGCGGGGGGTGGTCAGCTGGCCACCGGGGCCGTCGAGGCCTGCGCGCGTGAACCTCGGGGTTAGGATAGCGGGGCGGGGCCTGCGGCGCCAATGGCCGTCTCGCGGGCCCTGCCCAAGGTCTGCCCAGAGTCTAGCCAGAGTCTGCCCAGAGTCTGCCCCCGCCACGAATGGGCGAAGGCAGGAGGGGCGTTTCGGCTCAGAGTTCGAGCTCGTCCATCAGGGCGAAGGTCTTGGTCTGCAGATCGTCGATCCAGGCGACCACCTCGTCGGAGCCGAGCCAATCGGCGGTCACGCCGACCTGGGCCAGCCAGTCCTGGAACTCGGGCGTGTCATAGGCGGCCTTGAAGGTGGTTTCGAGCGTTGCCACCGCATCATCGGGCGTGTTGGCCGGGGCCGCGAGAATGATGAAGCTGCCGGTTTGCAGGTCATGGCCCTTGGATTTCAGCGTCGGCACGTCGGTGTAGGTCGCGTTCTGCACCGAGGTCAGTTCGACCACGCCCTTGGCATCGCCCGAGGCGAGAAGGCCGCTGAAATCACCGAGGCTCGAGATCGCAGCGTCGAGTTCCCCCGAGAGCAGCGCCTCGGCTTCGGCAGCCGAGGAGCCGGCATAGGTGATGACGTTGAAATCCACGTCGAGCAGTTTTTCGAGCTGCATCACCGACAGGTAGGGGCCCGAGCCCTTGGGCGCCACGCCGACGCGCACCTGGCCGGGGTTTTCCTTGGCGCGGGCGATCAGGTCTTCATAGCTTTCAATGCCCGAATGTTTGGAGACAACGATGGCGTCGGCCTCGGAGGTGATGCGGGCGATGGGCTTCATATTGTCGAGCGAATAGCCCGGCACCATCTGGCCGCGCGGCAGGGTGATGACACTGTCATAGGTCAGCACGCCGACGGTGTGGCCATCGGGGCGGGCGCTGGTCATCTGGATCAGCCCGGTGGCGGTCACGGCCCCGGCGATGTTTTCCACATAGATGGATTTCGGCAGGTTCTGCTCGGCGATGTTCGAAATCTTGCGCGAGATGGCATCGGCGCCGCCACCTGCGGGCCATGGCACGATCAGGCGGATGTCGCGGGTCGGAAACTCGGCCGCGGCGACGGATGTTGCAAGAATGGCCGCGCCAAGCGCTGCCCCGACTGTGGTTTTCAGGCTTTTGTAAAACAAGATCTGTTCCTCCTCTACAGATATGGTGTGCCAGCGGGGCTGGCGTCATGCGTGTGCCGACTGGTCCGGAAAAGCGGGGCCTTGCCGGGTCGGCGGTCTGAATTCTGGTCAGCACTGTCGTCAGCGAGCTGTGCCATGAGGCCGGACAGGTCGGCTGACCCATGGCCCTGGCAGGATCCGATGGGGCGGCCTGTCCTGGCGCGCGATCCCCGGTCTGCCTTGCGTCGGGATGCACGGGTCTCCGCGCCTCCGCTGCAACTGATACGATCCTCCCCTACCGTCTCGGCTGGCTTCTTCGGCGGTCCGCAGCTTGGGCGGGGTCGATGAAGCTTGGATTACATTAGTCAGTGGATTTTTACAAATCAACACAAATTTGACAAGTTACGCGGTTTTTTTGCCCGTATTTGCCCAATATTTGTTCACTAAACATACATATCCGGGGGAATCTGCCCCGATCCGCGTCTTGGGCTGACGCGTTTTGCAAAAGTTGTAAGCTTTTGCCTCGCTAGGGCTGGATCGACCCGCCGCCTCCGGGGACGGCGGGCCGTTGGTGTGTCTTTAGCCGGTCTGAAGATCCGCCGGCAGCAGCGCCTCGGGCAGGTTCTGATAGCAGACCGGGCGCAGGAAGCGGCGGATCGACAGGGTGCCGACCGAGGTCGCGCCAAAGTTCGTGGAGGCCGGGTAAGGCCCGCCATGGACCATCGTGTCGGCCACTTCGACCCCGGTGGGGAAGCCATTGGCAAGCACCCGCCCGGCCATCCGTTCGAGCGTCGGCAAGAGCGCGCGCGCCAAGTCGATATCGCCCGCGTCCATCTGCAGGGTCGCGGTGAGCTGGCCCTTGAAGCTCTCGGCCACGGTGAGCATCTCGGCGGTGTCCTTGACCCGGATCACCAGACCCAGGGGCCCAAAGACCTCTTCAGACAGCTCTTCATTCCCCATCCAATCCGCGGCCGAGACCTCGAAGAGATAGGGCGTGGCGGAGCGGCCGTCGCAGGCGGTGGTCAGCAGGGATTTGACGCCCGCGCCCTCGGCCATGCGGCGCGCGCCGTTGCGATAGGCCTCGGCCATGCCATCGGTGAGCATGGTTTGCGCGGCGACCGCTTTGAGCGCCTCGGTTGCGGCGGCGGTGAAAGCGTCGGCCTCGGGCCCGTCCACCACGATGGCGATGCCGGGGTTGGTGCAGAACTGGCCGACGCCCATGGTCAGGCTGCCAGCCCAGCCCTGGCCCAGATCGGCGCCGCGCGCGGCGGCGGCCTCGGGCAGGACGAACATCGGGTTGACGCTGCCCAGCTCGCCGAAGAACGGGATCGGTTCGGGGCGTTTGGCGCAGAGATCAAAGAGCGCGCGACCGCCACCGAGGCTGCCGGTAAAGCCCACGGCCTTGATCCGGGGGTCGGTCACCAGCGCCTCGCCCACGGCGCGGGTGCCGCCCTGCACGAGGCTGAAGATGCCGCCGTCCATGCCGAGCTTGGCCAGCGCCGCGACGATGGCATCGCCGACGATCTCGCCGGTGCCGGGATGCGCGCCATGGCCCTTGACCACGACCGGGCAGCCGGCGGCCAGCGCGGCGGCGGTGTCGCCCCCGGCGGTGGAGAAGGCGAGCGGAAAGTTCGACGCGCCGAAGACCGCGACCGGGCCGATGGGCCGTTGCATCATCCGCAGGTCGGGACGCGGCAGCGGCTGGCGGTCCGGCAGGGCGGTGTCGTGACGGCGGTCGAGATAGTCGCCGTCGCGGATATGGGTCGCAAAGAGCCGGAGCTGACCGGTGGTGCGGCCGCGCTCGCCTTGAAGACGGGCTTCGGGCAGGCCGGTTTCGGCGGTGCCGATCTCGGTGATCTGGTCGCCGCGGGCGTCGATTTCATCGGCGATGGTGTCCAGGAGCGTGGCGCGCTCTTCGCGGCTGGTGGCGGCAAAGCCGGGGAAGGCCGCGTGCGCCGCGGCGCAGGCCTCGGCCACCAGTTCGGGCGAGCCGGTGGAAAAGTCAAAGCCCGGGCCGGTCGCGGGGGCAGAGGTGAATGTCGGCTCTGCGCTCACGCGCTGGCCGGCGATGAGGTGATCTCCGTGAGGGGTGAATGTCATGTTACCGTCCTGCCTTGTCGCGCCATGCTTGGAATTTCACGAGGTTTTCGTCCTCGGTGCCCGGGTAGAGGCCGATGATGCCCGCGCCGTCATTGACCTGTTCGAGCACGAAATCCTCATAGGCTTCCATCTCGGTGCATTCCTCGGCGATCTCGTCGGCGAGATGCGCCGGGATGACCATGACGCCATCGCCATCGCCGAGCATCACATCGCCCGGAAAGACCGGAGCATCGCCGCAGGAAATGGGCACGTTGAGGTCAATCGCCTCGTGCAGGGTCAGGTTGGTGGGGGCGGAAGGCCGGGCGAAATAGGCCGGCATGTCGAGCGCGCCGATGCCCGCCGCGTCCCGCACGCCGCCGTCAGAGACCACGCCGGCCACGCCGCGCTGTTGCAGGCGGGTGACGAGGATCGAGCCGGCGGTGGCGGCGCGGCTGTCCTTGCGCGCGTCCATCACCAGCACATGGCCTTCAGGGCAGGATTCCACCGCGACGCGCTGTTTGTGGTCGCGGTCGCGGAAGACGGTGATCGGGTTGCGATCCTCGCGGGCGGGGATGTAGCGCAGGGTGTAGGCCTGGCCGACCATGGTCACCGGCTTGCGCTCGACGGGGGTGACTCCCTGCACGAACTGATTGCGCAGGCCTCGTTTGTAGAGCGCCGTGGCGACGGAGGCCGTGGACACTTTGCGGAGCTTGTCGCGCGTCTCGTTGGACAGGATATAGTCGGTCATCATTTCTTCCTATGGTCTGGCGTTTTGCAGCCTTGAATAGGCCGGCTCTGCGTCCCCCTCCGCCAGCTCGTGGCGGGGTATCCCCCGGCCCGAGCCCGGCGTCAGATCGCCAAGCCGCTCCTCCAAAAGCAATGGCTATGGGCTACACGGTCGCGGCAAATGTGTCAAGATTTGTAATTATAAAGGTGCGCTTCCTGCCATATCAGCCAAATTGCGCAGGAATTTACCTTACTAATCATTACAATACCGCCCAAATTTAGGGGCGGCATTGCAGGGGATTTGGTAATTTTGGAGCGATGTCGGTAACACGTCGGTATTGCGACGGTATCGCGACTGTCCGGATTTTCGGGGGCTGGGGCGTGGCGATCGGGGGTCTCACACCACCCATTCGAAGAGATAGCCCGCGGCCAGAGAGCCGAGGATGGCGAGCACGAGATAGAGCAGGAAGGGTTTCAGCTTGAGCACGGGAGCGATGGCCATGGCGCCCCAGATGCTGACCACGCCGCCGGAGATCAGGAAGGCCATGGCGGAGCCTTGCGACATGCCGTTGTCGATCAGCCCGCGCGTCAGGGGCAAGGCGGCGTAGCCGTCGATATAGGCCGGGGCGCCGACGAAGACGGCGGCGGGGATGGCCCAGACGCTGTCCTCGCCGACATAGGTCGCGAGCGAGCCGGGGGTCAGCGCGGCGTTGAGGGCGTATTCGGCGGCGAAGGCCGGGACCAGGCAGATCAGGATGAGCCGCGCGGTGGCCCAGAATTGTTTTGCGAAGGCGCGGCGGCGGTCCTCGCTGCGCCAGACTTTGGGCTCGAAGGCCTGGGCCTGCCCACAGCAGCGGGCGGCGCTCAATTGCCGGGCGAGCCCGTTGTCGCGCAGCGCGGTTTGTGCCCAAGGCGCGCGGGCGAAGAGCGCGGTGATCGAGCCGCCGAAGACGCCAAGGCCAAAGGCCGCGACGGTCTTGCCGAGGGCGAAGCTCAGCCCGAGGGTGGCGACCGTGGTGGCGAGCATGGCGGGGTCGGTGATCGGGGAGGAGAGCCAGAAGGCCATGATCGGCGCGAGCGGGACGCCCGCCGCCAGAAGCCCTGCCATCAGCGGCAGAACCGTGACGCCGCAGACCGGCGTGACGGCCCCAATCAGCGAGGCGGCGACCACGGCGCGCAGGGTCCGGCCCTCGAAGGCGCGGGCGATATGGCTGTCGGCGCCGCTGGCGATGATCCAGGCCGCGAGGAGGATGCCGGGGAGAACGATGGGGGCGACGGCGATCAGCCCCCAGAAGACGAAGAGCGTCGCATTGGCGGCATGGGTCGGCCAGAGAAGGGCGAGGCACAGGAGCGTGGCAAGCCCGAGCCCCCAGAGGATCTGTCTCTTGCTCATGTGGCGTCGGATGTCGGTTTGATCGGTCATGCGGTGCTCCCTCTCGCTTGAATTTAGGGGGCACGAAGTGATATGTGAAACGAATAGCTTGAATATCAGCCATCGGATTTTTGAATGGAAACCCTAGATAGCGATCTGCTGCGCACCTTCTTGGCCGTGGCTCAGGCGGGCAGTGTGACCGATGGGGCGCAGCGCATTCATCGGTCGCAATCGGCGACCAGCCAGCAGATCAAGCGGCTGGAGGCGGTCCTCGGTCAGCCGGTGTTTGCGCGGCACGGGCGCGGGGTGGTTCTGGCCGAGGCGGGTCGCAAGCTCTTGCCGATTGCGCAGGAGGTGACGGGGCGGCTCGACGCGGCGTTGCGGGACATGTCGCAACGGGCGGTCACCGGTAAGTTGCGGGTGGGGATTCCCGATGATCATGGGCGCGCCAAGCTGTCACAGATCCTGTCGGCCTTTATGCGCCATCATGCGCAGGTCGAGCTTGAGGTGACCTGTGCGCTCAGCACCGAATTTCCCGGCGCGTTGGAGAAAGGCGCGCTCGATCTCGCGATCTATGAGGTGGAGCATCCGAAGCCGCATGAAGAGCTGATCTACGCGGACCCGACCTGTTGGGTGGCCGCGTCGCATCGGGATTTTTCGGGCGAGGAGGTTTTGCCCGTCGCTCTCTTTGATCACGCCTGTTGGTGGCGGGATGTGGCGATTGCCTCGCTCGAGGCGCGGGGCAGGCCCTATCGCATCGCCTATTCCAGCCAGAGCGTCGCCGGGGTGATGGCCGCTGTCGATGCGGGGATGGCGGTGGGGCTCTTGGGGCGCTCGTCGCTGCATCCGGGGCTGACCGTGGCGGGCGAGAGCCTCGGCTTTGGCGCGACCCCGGCGTCCAAGCTGGTGGTGGCGACGGGCGGGGCGCAAGAGAGCGCGCCGCAGGCGGTGATGAAAGAGGCGATCCGAAACGCGTTCTTGTCGGGGGTCTAGGCTGAGGGCGGTCTAGACTTTCGGCGGGGTGGGATTGGCGTCGAGATTGATGCTCGGGCGGATCTTGTTCATCGGGATCGAGCTGCCATCGGGCTGGACCATGCGGACATGGCGGCGGCGCATGAGGCGCGGTTCGGTGACGCCGACGGAATGGGCGATGGTTTCGACCTCGGCGACGATCTGGGCGGCGTAGCGGGCGACCTTGAGATATTTGTCCTCGACCACGAGGCCGGCTTGCAGCCGCCGGTCATGGGTGGTGATGCCGGTGGGGCAGGTGTTCTTGTTGCATTTGAGGGCCTGAATGCAGCCGAGCGAGAACATGAAGCCGCGCGCCGAGGTGACGAAATCGGCCCCGGCGCAGATCGCCCAGGCGACATCGCCGGGGTTGATCAGCTTGCCGCTGGCGATGATGCGGATCCGCTCCTTGAGCCCGTGGCGGTCGCGCATGTCGACCATGCGCGGCAGCGCCTCGCGCAGCGGCATGCCGACCAGATCCATCAGCGGCATGGGCGCGGCGCCGGTGCCGCCATCGCCGCCGTCGACGGTGATGAAATCCGGCGCGCTTTCGATGCCGCGGGCGAGGATCAGCTCAAAGAATTGGCCCCAATCGTCGGACGAGCCGATCACCGTCTTGAAGCCCACGGGTTTGCCGGTGACCCGGCGGATGCGGTCTATCATGTCGAGCAGTTCGGCATAATCGGCGACCTCGACATGGCGGTTCGGCGAAATGCTCGGCTCGCCCACGGGGATGCCGCGAATGGCGGCAATTTCGGGCGTGACCTTGGTGCCGGGCAGGATGCCGCCCTTGCCGGGTTTGGCGCCTTGGGCGAGCTTGAGCTCGAACATGCGGACATGGGGGTTGTCGCCGATTTCGCGCAGGCGTTCGTCATCCATACCGCCCAGATGATCGCGGACTCCGTATTTGGCGGTGCCGATCTGAAAGACGATGTCGCAGCCGCCGATGAGATGATGGGGCGAAAGACCGCCCTCGCCCGTGTTGAGCCAGATGCCCGCCTTGGCGGCGCCGCGGCTCAGCGCCTCGACCGCCGGGCGCGACAGGGCGCCATAGCTCATGCCGGAAATGTTGAAGATGGATTTGGCGGTATAGGGGATGGCGGCATAGGGGCCGATCTGCATCGGTTCGGTCTGGGTGTATTCATCCGAGAGCGGCGGGAAGGAGGCCGGCACGAAGATCGGGGTGCCGGGGACCGTCAGGCTCCGGGTGGAGCCGAAGGCCACCATATTGCCATGGCCATGGGCGGCCTCCTTGACCCAGTCGCGCTGGGCCCGGTTGAAGGGCATTTCCTCGCGGTCCATGGCGAAGAAATACTGACGGAAGAATTCGCCCAGCGTGGTGAAGAGATGGCGAAAGCGGCCGATGACCGGGTAGTTGCGCCGGATGGCGTCGCCGGTCTGGACCTTGTCGACGACAAAGAAGACCAGCGCCAGCAGGCAGAGCGCCAGCACCGACAGGATCACTATCAGCGCCAGCAATTGAAACGCGTTCATCGCAAAATTCACGGTCATCCCCCACACACGGTCACGTCTGGCCTTAGGGTGCGATACTCAGGGTGATTTGGCCAGCGGCTTTGGTGCCGGGCCGCCGGGTTTTGCCTAGCGTTTGTGGATCACCGCCACCTGATCCTTGCGGTTTTTCTGATAGCGCACGGGGAAGACGATACAGGCCGACATATCCGGGATGAAGGCGTTGAAGGCCTCGGCGGTGGCCGGGTCGGAATGGCTAAACTCGCGATTGTCGATGAAGGAGCGGAAGAGCTCGGCGGTGGTGGTGATGCCGGGCTTTTCATAGGTGTCGGGCTGCCAGCGGAGGTCTTCGATCAGGTAGATGCCGCCGGATTTGAGCCGGGGGAAGATTTCGAGGAAGGCGTTCTGCTGGTGGTGCGAGGCGTGGCTCGCATCGTCGAGCACGACGTCGAGACCGCCGGGGATTTCCGACACGGCGCGGGTGATTTCGGCCCGGTCATCCATGTCGCAGCGGTGAAAGGCAAAGCGGTCGTGTTTGAACCAGGAGAAATCCGACACGTCGAGCCCGTGGATATTGGCCTTGGTGAAATATTCGAGCCACATGCGGATCGAGGGGAGATCCTCGGTCTTGCGGTCCTTGTCGATGCCATGTTCCGGCCCGCCGATCAGCAGACCCATCTCGAGAAAGGTGATCTTGCGATGGCGGTAGGGGTTCAAGAGCAGATGGTAGAGCTCGGTATAGCGGTGCTTGATACTGCCCTTGTCCGAGCCATAGCGGTCGGCAAGATCGGTCAGATTCAGGGTGGAGGTGACGGGCATGTCTCTCTTTCTACTCTTCAGTCCGCGTCCACCGTGTCCGCTTCCTTGACGGGAATCGGCGCGGCGCGCGGGTCGATCTTGTGCTTTTGGCAAAGCTCGTGGACATAGCCGCCCTCGTCGGGAAGCCCGCCCTCGCGGCTGGCGAGGAAGGCGCGGATGCGGCGGCCATAGAGATGCACCGAGAGCGTGTTTTCGGTGATGTATTTGTCGATCGCGCGGCGGCGGCGGCCGTTGACCATGAGACGGCGGTGCGCATAGGGCACCGGGTAGAGCACTTCGCAGGGGAAGGCGTATTTGTCTTCGCCGGTCTTGTGGAGATAGGCGGTGACCGCATGCGGGCCCCAGACGCCCCAGTTCAGCTCGCTGACATGGGTGGGTGTGCCGGCGTCGATCCGCGCCTGCAGATTGCCGCGCACCCGGTCGCCATACCAGAAGGGGATGCCATATTCATCCTTGGTCATCTCGAGCAGGCCGGCGAGCGCCTCGCTGTCCTTGGGCAGGCCAAGCACACCGCCGTTGATGTGATGCTCGCTCTCCCAGCCAAAGAAATGGCCGGTCTTCGACGTGAAGGGGCGCATGCAATAGGCGTCGGTGTCGGCCCAGATGGTTTTGTCGAGCTTGGTCAGCAGGTGATAGCGGAACACATCCGAGAAGAGCGCCATGCTGCCGGTGCGGCCGTGGGCGATGAATTCGTCACGGTCGAGGATTTCGCTGCCATGGCGCATGTCGACCCCGTCGGGGACATTGGTCACCTCGCCGTAATGGTAGAGGGTGACGTCATGGCCGTTGTCGAGAAAGGACTGTATGCACAGCTGTTCGACATAGCTCAGCGGGCCTTCGACCCACAACATTGCGATATGGTAACGATCACTCATTTTACTGCTCCTGCATCTGCGTTGCCTGATGGCGTTTTGCTCTTGGCCTGTCAGATGTCGTTTTCACAAGCCTATGAAGGCCCCGAATCCAAGTCAATCAACGGTTTCAGTCGGGGTTCAGAAAGGTCACTTTCATGGTGTTTTTGATGGTCTCGATGTCACTGTCGTAAAGGCGCGTGAGATGGGCGCGTTCGGCGGGCTCCCACGGGTCGTAGCCGGGATAGTCGGGGCCGCGCGGGTATTTTTCCTGGATCTCGACACGCCGGGCGAGCGCCGCCGTGCCGCCCGAGCGTTCGATTTCCATCAAGAGTTCCTGCACGGCGCGGTGGCTCGCCGAGGGGCGGCCGCGCTGGCGTTTCGGTTCGGCCATGGTGGCGACGTCGAAATCGGGGCCGCAGAGATTGCCGATGATCCGGTTGGAGAGCTTGCCGAAATCCTCGTGCCGCCAGAGGATCAGCTCGGCCCCGGCGAAGGCCTTTTGCACGATGGCGATGAAGCGGACCCAGCTTGGCACTTTGGAGAGCACCTGGCGTTTCATCTGGGCCTCGGGAAAGACCTTGTCGCCGGTGGCGGAGCGCAGGAATTCGACATAGGTCGAGGCGAAGAAATCCGCGTAGTTGCGGATCGCCAGATGGACCTCTGTCACCGGGTAGGGGATGAACTGGGCAAAGATCGGGATGAGCGTCGCGCGTCTTTGGTAGAGCTTGCCCGAGCGCACGCAATGGCCCGAATGGCCGGGCATGTTTTCATCAGAGAGGATGATCCGCTGGCCGGGTTCGGCGCCGATGCTGCCAAAGAAATCGCGGGCGAGCTTGTCGAGCTCTTCGGCGGTGATTTTGGTCTTGTAGTCGAGGCCGATCTTTTCATAGCCGTGCAGCTGGCTCGGGAAGGTGTATTCCTTGCGCACCTGCCGGTGGTTCAGATAGTGCAGCCCCTGTTTGCGCATCCGGCCCGCGTTGCGCTGCAACCGGCCCTGAATAAAGCTGGTGGCGGTTTTATGCACACCGCCATGGACCACCACATAGGGAAGATCGCCAGTCAATTCGGGCATCAGGCCGGGCTATGGGCCGCATCCGCCGGGGTCGGCGCGTCGGCGTCGCCGCCCGGTTCGGGCGCGGCGTTGATGGTGATGATCCGGTCGCGGAACGCATCCCAGCCGTCGCGCTTGCGCAGCTCGGCGATCTTGTCGCGATGCCAGGCGCAGGCGGTTTCATGCAGCTGCGCGAGTTCCTTGTCCTTCATCAGCCGGGCGAATTCCTTTTTCAGCGCAGGAAGCTGCGCGCGCAGCGACACGTCCTGCACCGTATTGAAATTCATGTTTTCCCAATAGGTCACGCCTTGGTCGTCATTGACATGGTTGGTGCGGCCCCGGTCCCGTTTGACCAGAAAGCTGTCGACCGAGCGCACGGCGTAATGGTGAAGCCGCGCGAAATCATGGCTGAAGCCGCCATGGGCCTTCCAGCCGGCGTCGAGATAGCCATCGGCCATCGGCTTGCCGCCGCCATCGACCCAGGCCACATCGCCCCGGTCGAGGTGATAGGCCGGGCGGTGGATCTTGAGCCGGTCGAAGCGTTCGGTGTTGCGGGCCAGGGTTTTCATGCCGAGGGCGCGGTAGTTGGGAAATTCGAACTCGTCACAGCAGCGGTCGAATTGATCGATCACAAAGCCTTCTTCATAGGCGACGCGGCCGCTGTTGCCGAAGAGTTTCCAGCAGATCGAGATGCCGTCGGCATCGCCCACGGCGGCAAAGAGATCGTCGAGCCGGCCCTTGCCGACCCGGATGTTGAGAAATTCGTCGCAATCCGCGCAGATCAGCCAATCGGCGTTCTGGTAGATGTCTTCGCTCTGCGCCGCCCGGAGCGCGCTGCGCTGCGGGCTGCCGCCTTTTTTGAAGGGGTTTTGCCGATGCTGGGCCAGCCCCATGTCTTGCAGGCGCTGAGCGATGGCGTCGGTGCCGTCGTCGCAATCATTGGTGTAGATCAGGAAATCGGTGAAGCCGATGGCGCGGTTGAAGGCCACCCATTCGAGCATGAACGGGCCTTCGTTTTTCATCGTGGTGACGATGAGGCGGCTGCCCTTGCCCTGTTTGGCGGGGGCTTTGCCGCCCGCGTTCAAGGGCGCGATGATGCGGCAATTGTGATCGGGCTTTGGCTTGGGCTCGGCTTGGGCGGCGGCGCTGCGCTGCGCGGGCGGGGCCGCGGGCGCGGGTGCCTTGGCGGCGGCTGTGTCTGTGGCGGGGGGGACGGCGGTCCCGGCCAGCTGCGCGGCCTCTTCTTCCTTGCGCTTCTTGCGGCGCAGGCGGCGGCGGAACGTCTTGTCAAAGTGGATGGCCAGCTCTTCCCGGCCGGTTTCGCGGAAATAGCCGGAGACCGAGCCGCGATACCACGGCAGATTGCGCCGGTTGCGGTAGAGCCGGTAGAATTCACGCTCTTCCAGCTCGTCAAAGATGGCGTGGCGCATCACCGGTTTGAGCGCATCGATCTTGCGCAGGAAGACGGCTGTCTTATGGCTCGAAAACCAGCATTTGTAGATGCGGATATTGTCGCCAGAGAGGCGGTCGACATGCTGTTGATCAAGCTCGTGATAGGGATCGTAGAAGATGTTCACGCGGCCCGCGGTGGCGGTCAGTTCGGCGGCATCGGCGAGCGGTAGGGTCCAATCCTGACGGCGACCGTTTTCATAGCGAGTTTCCCACGGCACGAGTTCAGGGTTGAGCGTCGATTGCGGGTTGATCGCGATGACATGGGCGCCGGGGATCAGCGAGGAAAAGACCAGCGCGGCATAGCCGCCCATCGAGACCCCGGCCAGCACCACCCGTTCATAGCCGTCGAAAAACCCGTCGCGGGCCAGCGATGTGAACCGGTTGATCAGCGCCTCGTCGCGGTACCAGTCCGAGACATGCGCCATGACGCCGAGATGCGAGAGCCCCTCGTCGCTGGCGAATTTGAACCCCCAAGGTTCACGTTCGGGGCTTTCGTCGCCGACGTTGGAGAGATTGTCGAAGGTGATCAAAAGCCGGTCGCTTGGCCGTTTGACGAAGAGCAGGCTGTTGCGCAGGTTCTTTTCCAAAAACCCCTCGCCGCTGGCGCCCGGGCGGATATCGTCCAGCCAACGGGGCGGTTTGGGGGCTTCGTCTGCTACATCTGACGTCATATTGGAACGGCCTGCTCTTGATACACTGCTGCGCGTTTCGCGCTTTTCTTTGGGGTCAGTATAGGATTGCGCGCTTCCTTCACGCAACAGACTAGGCCGAAGGAGATTATTCTTTGGTTACTGTGTGTAGAAAATACCGCGCCGCGAGGGCCCGTGCGGCGCGCCCATCAGTGACCAGAAGGCCAAGGGCGATCACCGCAAAGCCGATCCAGGCCGAGGCGGGGAGGGCTTCGCCCAGCACGAGCCAGCCGAGGAAGATGGCAAAGGGCGGGATGAGCAGGGTCACCAGGGTCAGATTGGCCGCCCCCGCCCGGCGCAGGATGGCGAAATAGAGCAGATAGGCGAGCACGGTGGAGAGCAGCGACAGTCCCGCCAGCGCGGCCCATGTGACAGGCGCGAGGGCGAGATCGGGCAGCCCGTCGGACCAGAGCGCCGCCGGGATCATCAGGATCGTGCTGCCCGCGATCATGCCGAAAGCGTTGACCAGAGGCGGCTGATCCCCGAGGCGGACGCGGGCCCAGACGCTCGCCAGCGCATAGGAGAGCGCGGCGGCGAGCACCGCGAGCTGGGCCAGGTTGCGCAGCGACAGCGTGCCGAGCGCATCGGCGCCCACCACCACCGCGACGCCCAAGACGCCGAGCGCCGCGCCGATGAGTTTGCGCGGCAAGAGCGGCTCGTCGCGCAGCAATAGCCCGGCGACCACCGCGCCAAAGACCGCCGTGGTGGCGTTGAGGATCGAGGCGAGCCCGCCTTCGAGCGCGGTCTGCCCCCAGAAGATCAGGGTGAAGGGGATGGCGTTGTTGAGCGCCCCCATGACCAGATAGCTGCCCCAGATGCGCCAGCCGCGCGGCAGGGGCAGCCGCTTGAGCCGGACCAGCAGAAAGAGCAGCGGCGCGGCCCAGCCGACACGGTGCAAGGTGATGGTCATGGGGCCAAGTTCGCGCAGGGCGATCTCGGCAAAGACAAAGCTGCCACCCCAGACTGCAGCGAGGCCCAAGAGCATCGCGGCGGCGGTGAGATCAATTCGGGGGGTGGCCATCGGTGTCATGGCAGAGGTCTAGCCCAAGCCCCCTGCCCCGGCGACCCGATTCCTGCGGTTTGGCAATCAGGCGTCGAGAACCCGCGCCTCGTCCACCAAGAGCACCGGGATGCCGTTGCGGATCGGGTAGGCAAGGCCGGATTGACGGCTGATCAGCTCCTGCGCCTCAGCGTCATATTCAAGGACGGCATGGCTCCGCGGGCAGATCAGCGCCTCGAGCATGCGGCGGTCGAAACTGTCGGGGGTGGTGTCATCGGTCATTGCAACATCTCGTCATTGGAGCCGCCACGCAGCGTGAATTCCATCAAGGTGACCAAGGTTTCGCGCCGGGTCGAGAGCGATGGCGCCTCGAGCAGCGCCTGTTTGTCCTCGGGATCAAAGCCGAGCAGCATCGACAGCGAGTTGATCAACAGCTCGTCATCGGCCTCTTTGAGCGAATCCCAATCGGTCTGCAGCTCTTCGGCGGCGAAGAATTGCGACAGCAGGTTGAGAAAGCTCGCGCGGTCAAATTCAGGGTCGGTTTCGGTCGGGCCGAGATCGCGGCCGAAGCCCTCCCAGCTCACCTTGGCGCGGCGGTAGGGGGTAAAGCCCTCGACCTCTTCGATCAGGCGAAAGCGCGACAGACCCGCCAGCGTGATCATATAGCGCCCGTCCTCGGTTTCCGAGAATTGCGTGACCCGGCCAACGCAGCCGATCCGTTGCAGCGCGGGCGGCGTGTCAGTGGCCTCTGCCTCCGCGCCGTCGGCGCGTGGCTGCGGCTGGGGCTGGATCATGCCGATGAGACGGCCCGGTGTTTTCAGGCAATCGTCGAGCATCTGCAGATAGCGCGGCTCGAACAGGTGCAGGGGCAGCCGGGCGCGCGGCAACAGCAGCGCCCCCGGAAGCGGAAAGACCGGGATCACTTCGGGAAGGTCTGGGTTCTGGATCATACCGATGGACCTAGCCCGAACCGGGGCTCAGGCAAATATCATCGAGCTCAGTTTCCGACGACCATTGAGCACCACCGGATCGTTGGGCTTGAGCGCGTCGAAAATGGTGAAGAGCTGCTGTTTCGCGGCGCCGTCATTCCACTCGCGATCGCGGCGGAACAGGGTCAGAAGTTCCTCGACGGCAGCCTCGGCATCGCCGGAGGCATGCAGCGCCTGGGCGAGATCGAACCGGGCCTGATTGTCCTCGGGATTGGCCTCGACCGCGGCGCGCAGCTCGGCCACGGGGCCCGCGTCGGCGGCCTGGCGCAAGAGGGCGAGCTGGGCATGGGCGGCCTCGATTTCGGGGCTGTTGCTCAGCTCGGCGGGGACGCCGTTGAGCACCGCCTCGGCCTGATCGGCATCGTCGAGCGCGATATAGGCGCGGGCCATGCCGCCATAGGCGGCGGCGTTTTGCGGGTCTTCTTCGAGAATGGCGGCAAAGGTCTGGGCCGCGTCGCTGGCGGCCCCGGCGTCGAGCATCTCTTCGGCGGCGGCGATAGCGTCATCGAGCCCGCCACTGGCATCGCCACCGGCGGTTTTCACCACGCGGTCGACGAAAGCGTCGATTTCGGAGGGCGGCACCGCGCCTTGGAAGCCGTCGACCGGCTGGCCCTGCCAGAAGGCATAGACGGTGGGGATCGATTGCACCCGGAGCTGACCGGCGATCATCTGGTTTTCGTCGACATTAACCTTGGCCATGCGGACCGCGCCGCGCGCGCGGGTCACCGCCGCCTCGAGCGCCGGGCCGAGCGTCTTGCACGGGCCGCACCAGGGCGCCCAGAAATCGACGATGACGGGGACGGTCTGCGACATCTCGACGACTTCGGCCATGAAATCGGCCTCGGAGACGTCCTTGATCAGATCATCCGCGGGAGGGGTTGTGCCAAGTTCGATCATATCATGCCTCTTGCCTTGGGTGGCTGTCGCGTTTGGTGACTACATGGCGCAGCGCCCCCTTGGTTGCAAGGGGCGCGGGCCGACAGGCTTGGATCTCAGAGGTCGAAATGGGCGAAGACCGGGGCGTGATCCGACGGTTTTTCCCAGCCGCGTGCATCGCGGAGCACCCGGCTCGAATGGGCGGCGTTGCGGATGTCGGGGGTGGCCCAGACGTGATCGAGGCGGCGGCCCTTGTCGGCGGCGTCCCAATCGCGGGCGCGGTAGCTCCACCAGCTGTAGAGCAGGCCCTCGGGGATGTCGGCGCGGGTCACGTCGGACCATTGGCCCGCGTCCATCACCTCGTTGAAATGTTCGACCTCGACGGGGGTGTGGCTCACCACTTTGAGCAATTGCTTGTGATTCCAGACGTCATCTTCGCGCGGGGCGATGTTGAGATCGCCGACGAGAATGGATTTCTCGGGGCGTTCCTCGTGGAACCAGTCGCGCATCTCGGTGAGATAGTCGAGCTTCTGGCCGAATTTCTCGTTCACCGCACGGTCGGGCACATCGCCACCGGCGGGGACGTAGAAATTATGGATGGTGACGCCGTTTTCGAGCCGCCCCGCGACATGGCGGGCATGCCCCAGCGCGGCGAAATCGCGGTCGCCCACATCCTCGATCGGCAGTTTCGACAGGATCGCCACGCCGTTATAGCCCTTTTGGCCGCGGGCGATCATGTGGTGATAGCCGAGCTCCTGAAAGGCGGCGGTGGGGATTTTCTCGACCGGGCTTTTGCATTCCTGCAGGCAGAGCACATCGGGCCCTTCTTCGGCCAGCAATTTGCAAACGATCGGCTCGCGCAGGCGGACAGAGTTGATGTTCCAGGTGGCGAGCGAAAAGGACATGGGCAGGTCTCGTGCTTGGGATCAGTCGGGCTGGGTCGTGTCAGCGTCGGAGATGCCAGCCGCGAAATCAAAGGACAAGGCGACGCCGTGCGGCACCTTATCAAAGGTCAGCACGGTGTCCAGTTGAGCACAGGCCAGTTCGACGATTTGCATGCCGAGCCCGCCCGGCCCCTTGTCGTCATCCATGCCGATGCCATTGTCCGAGATCCGCACCCAGACGCGGCCCGAGGGGGCCGGCCCGGCCTCGATGCGCACGGCGCCGGAGGTGCCTTCGGGAAAGCCGTGTTTGACCGAATTGCTGAAGAACTCGTTGATCAAGAGGCCCAGCGAGGCGGCCTGCTGTGAGCCGATGCTGACCGGGTCAATATTGGTTTCGACGGCGATGGTTTCGGGGGCGAATTCGCGGAAACTATGGGCGAGGTTTTCGACATATTCGGCGAGGTCGATTTCAGAGCCGCTGCCGCTTCGGTAGAGCTGTTCGTGGACGCGGGCGACGCTTTCGATGCGGCCGCGCATTTCGTCGATGGCCTGACGGGCGTGATCATTGGGGGCGGCGCGCGAGGCAATCCGCGCCAGCGCCCCGATGGATTGCAGCGAGTTCTTGACCCGGTGATCGACCTCGCGGCGCAGCATGTCGGCCTCGCGCAGGGATTTGCGCAGGTTGAGCTGGGCCATGACCTGATTGGCGAGGACGCGCAGGGCGGTGATCTGGGCCTCGGTCAGGGTCCGCGGGCTATTGTCGAGCACGCAGAGCGTGCCGAGCGGCAGCCCGTCCTTGGATTTGAGCAGGGCACCTGCGTAGAAGCGCAGCCCCGGCTCTTCGAGGCAGAGCGGATTGTCCTGCATCCGGGGATCTTCGAGCGTGTTGGGGATCAGCACGAAATCCTCTTCGAGGATGACATGGGAACAGATCGAGGTGTCGATCGGCGTTTCGCGCACGCCAAGCCCGACCTCTGCCTTGAACCATTGCCGGTCGGCGTCGATGAAGTTGATCACCGAGATCGGCACGTCGCAGATCTGCGCTGCGAGGGCGACGACCTCGTCGAAATCTTCTTCGCGGGCGGTATCGAGAATGCCATAGCTTCTCAGAGCGGCCAGACGTTCCGCCTGGCGCGGATGACACTGTGCTTTCATTGATATTTCCCCGGTGCGTGACCGTGCGGACAATATAGAACCATGGTCTCCCCTACAAACGATCATTCCCCCAAAAGCACACGAAAATTCATGCGCTTAACCGCATGTAAGGACCGGGTAATTATGTAGAACGCAAAAGGGCGGGAAAGGTTCCCGCCCTCGTGTGATTTTTTTGAGTTTGCCGGTGCGGGGCCGGTCTGCCCGTCACATCAACAGGCGATAGCCGCCCGATTCGGTGACCAGAAGCCGCGCGTTGGAGGGATCGGGTTCGATCTTTTGGCGCAGGCGGTAGATATGGGTTTCGAGCGTATGGGTGGTGACGCCGGCGTTATATCCCCAGACCTCATGCAAGAGCACATCGCGGGCCACCACGCCATCGGGGGCACGGTAGAGGAACTTGAGGATGTTGGTTTCCTTCTCGGTGAGGCGGATCTTGCGATCGTCCTCGTCGACCAGCATCTTGACAGCCGGGCGGAAGGTATAGGGCCCGAGCTGAAACACGGCGTCCTCGGATTGTTCATGCTGGCGCAGCTGGGCGCGGAGCCGGGCGAGGAGCACCGGGAATTTGAACGGTTTCGAGACATAGTCATTGGCCCCCGCATCGAGGCCAAGGATCGTGTCGGCATCGCCATCGTGACCGGTCAGCATGACGATGGGGCTTTTGACGCCCTGTTTGCGCATCAGGCGGCACAGCTCGCGGCCATCGGTGTCGGGTAGCCCGACATCGAGGATCACCAGATCGAAAATCCCCTCTTTCACCCGGCTCAGCGCCTCGGAGCCGTTGCCAGCCTCGAACACGTCGAAATCTTCGGTCATCACGAGCTGTTCGCTCAGCGCTTCGCGCAGGTCCTCGTCATCGTCGACAAGCAGAATTTTCTTGAGCTGTCCCATCCGTATGTCCCATCTGTTGTGTTTGGCCCGTTGTTTATTGCGCGGGCCGCATCCGTTACACCACAGATGGGACCAGCCCTCGCCGGGAGCAAGTTCTGCTACAAAGAGTTCACGGGCAAGTGTAACCTACGCGTGTTTTGTTTCATTCTGCCGAGCGATAGCGTATCGCTGCCTCAGATGATGACGAGACCTACAGGATAGCCCATGAGCCTCCGCCCCGATATTTCCGAGACCCTCGCCCGCGCCCGTGCCGATCTGCGGATGGGGGTGCCGATTGCCCTCATCGGTGAGGCGGGCAGCGCGCTGGCGCTGGCGGTGGAATCGGCGAGCGATGCGCGGCTGGCGGATTTGCGGGCGCTCGAGGGCACGATTGGCGTGGCGATCACCGCGCGGCGGGCCGAGACGATCAAGGCGCGGGCCTATGATGGGGATATCGCGCGGATCTGCCTGCCAAAACGGGCCGATATGGCCTGGCTGCAAGCGCTGGCCGATCCGGCGGATGATCTTGCGACACCGATGAAGGGCCCGTTTCACACGCTGCGCGAGGGCTCTGCCGATCTGCATCGGCTGGCGGTGGCGCTGACCAAATCGGCGCGGATCCTGCCCGCCGCCATCGTGATCGAGACCGAACACGCGGCGCGGCTCGCGGCAGAGAATTTTCTCACCGTGGTGCCGGCCTCGGATGCGATCCTGCGGATGACCCAGGCCTCGGCCATGGATCCGGTGGCGAGCGCGCGGCTGCCGATGGAAGTGTCGACGGCGGGGCGGCTGCATGTGTTTCGCCCCGAGGATGGCAGCGAAGAGCATTACGCCGTCGAGATTGGCCGCCCGGACCGTGACAAACCGGTGCTGGCGCGGTTGCATTCGGCCTGTTTCACCGGCGATGTGATCGGCTCGCTCAAATGCGATTGCGGGCCGCAGCTGCGCGGGGCGCTGGCGCAGATGGGGTCCGAGGGGGCCGGGGTGCTGCTCTATCTCAACCAAGAGGGGCGCGGCATCGGGCTCGCCAACAAGATGCGGGCCTATGCGCTGCAGGACCAGGGGTTCGACACGGTGGAGGCCAATCACCGGCTGGGTTTCGAGGATGACGAGCGCGATTTTCGCATCGGGTCGAGCATTCTGCGGCAGCTCGGATTTTCGAGCGTGCGGCTGATGACCAACAATCCCGGCAAGATCGAGATGATGGAGCAGATGGGCATCACCGTGGCGGAACGGGTGCCTCTCAAGCTTGGCGAGAACGATCATAACCGGGCCTATCTCGCCACAAAGGCGCAGAAATCGCGGCATATGCTCTGATCCCAATGGATCGGAGCGCGACCTCTTTGGGCACATGTCATAAAACGGCAACGCCGCGCGCGGCAGGCCGCCAAAGCGATGGATGTTACAATTGCTTTCACCTTTCGAGTGTGAAAAAGCAGGCACGACACTAACCTTACCGAGTGAACCCATGGCCGAAATTTCGCAGTCCGAGTCTTCCCGTAACCTGTTGTCGCGCGGCGCCGAGGAAATCGATCTTGGCCAACTTCTCGGCACGCTGTGGCGGGGCAAGCTCTGGATCGCGATTGCGATGGCGGTGGCGCTGCTTCTGGGGGGCTATTACGCCTTTGTCAGCGCGGTGCCGACCTATACCTCTTCGGCGACCGTCGCGCTCGAGAGCCGTCAGGATCAGGTGGTCGATATCGAAAGCGTGGTCACCGGGCTTGGCGGCGATCAATCCACCATCAACACCGAGGTCGAAGTTCTGCGCTCGCGCGGGCTCTTGGAGCAGGTGGTCGAGCGGCTTGACCTGACCAACGACCCCGAGTTCAACGCCGCGCTGCGGGAACGGTCGATGTTTTCGCTGGGCGCACTGTTGTCGCTGTTGCGCAGCAGCGATGAGGAGGTCTCGGAGCGCCGGGTGCTCGATTCGGTGATCGATGTGCTGTCGGACAAGGTGGCGATCAGCAATATCCGCAACAGCTATGTGTTCCGCATCACCGTGACGACAGAGGCGCCGCGCAAATCGGCCCTGATCGCCAACACGGTGGCCGAGGCCTATATCCGTGACCAGATTTCGGTGAAATTCGAGAAGACCGCGCAGGCGACCGAATGGCTCAGCGATCAGGTGAGCACGCTGCGGCTCGACCTTGAGAATGCCGAGACCGAGCTCAAATCCTTCAGCAGCAGCACCGATCTGATCAGCCCCGAGGGCCTGTTTGCGCTGAACCGGCAGCTCAAGGATCTGCGCGACCGCAAATCGAACCTGACCGAGGCGATTGCGGCGCAAAAGGCCGCGGTGGTGAACCTTGAGACGGTCGAAGGGCTCAGCCCCGAGGAAAAAGCGCAGCGGGCGAATGATCCGGGCCTCGCGCGTCTGGCCGAAGACATTCAGAACGGTGTCGAGGGCGCGGCAGAGAGTTTCGAGACGCAATATGCGGTGCTTCTGACCCGGGCGCAGCAAGAGGTTCTGCGACTCGAGGCGCAGTTCGAGGCGGTCGACACTTCGATTGCCGAGCTGACCGAGCGGATCGAGACGCAATCCTCGGAGCTGGTGCGGCTGCAGCAGCTTGAGCGCGAGGCGCAGGCCAATGGGCTCATCTACGAGGCATTCCTGAGCCGCCTCAAGGAGACCACGGTGCAGCAGGGCATTCAGCAGGCCGATAGCCGCATCCTGTCGCAGGCGGTGGTGCCGCTGTCGCCCTCAGCGCCGAAGAAATCCATGATCCTCGCCCTGTCGCTCATCCTTGGGGCGATGATCGGTGGCGCTGCAGTGCTCATCCGCGAGATGTCGCAGAACACCTATCGCGTGGCCGAAGCGCTCGAGCGGAACACCGGGCTTACCGTGATCGGTCAGATCCCGACGATCCCGAGCCGCAACCGCGCCAATGTGCTGCAATATCTGACCGACAAGCCCAATTCGGCGGCGGCCGAGGCGGTGCGCAACCTGCGGACCTCGCTCTTGCTCGCGAATATCGACATGCCACCACGGGTGATCATGTCGACCTCGTCGATCCCCGGCGAAGGCAAGACGACGCAATCGATTTCGCTGGCGCAGAACCTGTCGGGGCTGGGCAAGAAAGTGCTGCTGGTCGAGGGCGACATCCGCCGCCGCGTGTTCAGCGAATATTTCGACATTCACGACAAGCCCGGCTTTTTGTCGGTGCTGGCGGGCGAGGCGAGCTTGCAGAGCGCGGTGACTTTCAACGAGCAGCTGCAGGCGGATATCCTGCTGGGCGAGACCTCCAAGGTGAACGCGGCGGATCTGTTTTCCTCGGACACGTTTGCCCAGTTCCTCGGCACGCTGCGCGACGCCTATGATTATGTGATCATCGACACGCCGCCGGTTCTGGCGGTGCCGGATGCGCGGGTGATCGGGCAGCACGTGGATGCGATCCTCTACACCGTGAAATGGGACAGCACGACCCATCGCCAGGTCAATGACGGGCTCAAGAGCCTCGCCAATGTCAATCTCAAGGTGACCGGTCTCGTGCTCAGCCAGATCGATCAGCGCGGCATGAAACGCTATGGCTATGGCGACAGCTATGGCGCCTATCAGGCCTATTACAACAGCTGATCAGAGGCGGATCGGGCGGCGTTTGGGCCCGATCCCGAGGCTCTCTCCGGGGCTGCGTCCGGTACCGTAAAGGTTTTGAAAAGGATTTCCCGAATGCTCTCCCGGACTTTGTCTTTGGGAGAGCCTTCATGTCCGACCGGTCCGACAATCTTTCGCTGCCCTATATTCAGCCATCGCAGGCGCAAAAGCATGTGACCCATAACGAGGCGCTGCGGCAGCTCGATGCTCTCGTGCAGCTCGCGGTGAGCAGTGCCAGTGTGACCACGCCGCCCGCCCTGCCCGAACCGGGGCAGCGCTATATCGTGCCCACCGGGGCCAGTGGCGATTGGGCAGGTCAAGACGGTGCGCTTGCGGTGTTTGAGGAAACGGGGTGGGCGTTTTACGCGCCCAATCCGGGCTGGATCGCCTGGGTCGAGGACAGCGCGCGGCAGGAGGTCTTTGACGGCAGCGACTGGGGTCCCGGCATCACCGGTTTGCAGGATCTCACCCATCTTGGCGTCAATACCAGCGCCGATGACACCAACCGGCTTGCCGTGGCGTCGCAGGCGACCTTGCTCACCCATGCCGGGGCCGGGCATCAGCTCAAGCTCAACAAGGCCGGCGCGTCGGATACGGCGAGCCTGTTGTTTCAGACCGGCTGGTCGGGCCGGGCCGAGATGGGGACGCCAGGCGGCGATGATTTCGAAATCAAGGTGAGCGGAGATGGCGCTGCCTTCAACACCGCGCTGCGGGCCGAGGCCATGACCGGCGCGGTGAGCTTTCCGTCGGGGGTGACGGGGCTCGTGCCCGATGCCTTTGGTGGCGGGGATCTGGCCAACACCGCCTATGTGGCGTCGCGCGGGCTCGACCTGGTGACCAATGGCACGGGGCTTTTGGGAAATAGCTACAATTTCCCGACGCAATTCGCCTTTGACCCGGTGGTCTCGCCCAACCTTCCGGGGAGCTTTCGGTATCGCGGCTATTATTCCCCGACATTGACGACGCTCGAGACCCTCGCCGTTGATCCCAATCGCTGTTACCGCCTCGGATGCTATCTCCGTCAGGAGGCGGTCGCGGGGGACTGGTCGGTTTTTACCAATGGCGACCGGCATGGCCAAATTATCGGAGTTGTTGGCCTCGACAGCGATGGGCTGACGATAGCGGCCCAACATCACATGCGGTATAAATCCGGCGGGACCGACAGTCTGACCACTTTGGCTGTGCCGCTTACGCCGGGAGACACGCAAATTCAGCTCACCGATGCCAGCGGCTGGAACGACAGCTCCACCGCCCCCTATCACCGGGGGGTGAGCCTCTTTGCCTATCGCAATAGCGACGGTGCTCTATATGCAGATTATACGCGGCATGTTGCCTTTGACCTGTTCGATGTGACCGGGGTGAACAAGTCGACGCATGTGGTCACACTGAACAGCGGGTTTCCCGCTTCACTCGGCAATCCCGATGATCCGTCGGGCACATGGCCCGCAGGCACGCCGATCGCCAATTCGTCGAGTGGCGGGTCGTATAAATATGCGCTGCTGGCCAATAGCTATTTGCCGGACGTGGACCGCTGGTATGCGGCGCAGAACTATATCGGCGGGATCGACCGATCGGGGACCAATGTCACCTCGAACTTTGCGCCCGGTACCGCGCGTATCAAACTGATGTGGCTGGCCAATTATACCAACCGACCGGGCGGATATTCCGGGCACCCCGATACCGGGGCCTCGCATGCCATCTGGTTTGCCGGGCTGTCGGTGCGACCCGACGAACTCTGCCATGCAGCCCCGGTGACGAGCGGTGAACTGGCTGGTTCCTGGTCTCTCTATGCGCCGCAGGGGAATGTGAGCACCGGAGAGATCAGCCTCGTGCCCGCCGCGCTCAGCCTCGCGCCGCTGTGAGCGGCGGGGTTACGGCGGTCTGCTCGGGATCGAGCCAAAGCCGCCGGGCCAGCCGCACCCAATAGGCAGGGCCGAGGTCCTCGCGCCAGAGAAGATCGGGCGCGGGGACAAAAGCCGTGAGCGAAAACCCCGGTTGCAGGCGGCGGATCCGGTCACAAAGCGCTTCGTTGGCGGGATCGAACCGCTCTGCCAGGGTGCGGTGTTCGGCGCGGGTAAAGATCGTGGCCCGGCGGGTGGGACCGTATTCCAGATCGAACGCCGTGTTGGCCGCGGCGCGCAGCCTTGTGTCCGGCAGGGCGCTGCCCGCCACCGCCAGCGCAGCCCAGATCGTCAATGCCCGGGGCGAGACATTGGCCTGCCCCACCGGCGCTTGGGGCAGGTAGATATCCGGCGCGAGGCCCGGCGCGACATAGCGCATGAGGCTCGCCAGCACCCCGCCCGGTGCGTTGCAGGCCGCATGATAATCCAGCAGACGTATCTCATCCGCGGCAAAGCTCTGGCGCAGGCGGTCGTAGAGCCCGCCATAGTCACAGAACACACCATCCACCACCCCGGTCTCTACCGCTTCGCCGACCAGATCGGGCGGGCGCGGTGGCAGCCGGGCGCGGGCAATCTCCGCATAGACCGATTGCAGGAATGACAGCTGATTGCGGAGCACACAGAGCACGAGAATGTCGTAACCTGCAAAGAGGCTGCGCAACGCGTCGAGATCGGCATATCCGCCGGGGCCGCCGCCACGAGATAGCTCTTCGCTCGACAACAGAATGGTGGCCTCGCTGTCGCGCCATTGCCGTACTAGCTGCGCGAGCCCGGCGCGCCCGCCGTCGCGGGTAACATAGGCCGCCGGCAGCGCAATCCAGTCGGTCAGAAAGCCGTGATGGCCGCTATGGGGCGACAGATCGGGATAGATCACCTGCGCCTGCGCCAGAGCCGCGCGGGCGGCGGCAAGGCAGTCCTGCACCCAGGTCGTCCCGGTCTTATGGGTGCCGATATGAAGAACGAGCCTAGCCATGGGCGCTCGTCCGGTCGTCATGGTGCTGCTCGCGCAAGGCAGTGGTTTCCGAGAGCACGTCGAGATAGAGCCTGCCAAAGCGCGTGCTCGGCTCGAGCATCGCCTTTTCGGCCCATTCGTTCCAGGCGTTGATGAAAAGCTCTCCGCGATAGCTCTGGCTCAGCGGGCCGCCACAAAGCCCGCGCAACCAGTTGTGAAAGCTCGCCGGGGTGGCACCATGGGCGATATGGGCGCGGGGGCCGCGCCGGGCGGTGTTGTCCCAGCTCGGCATGATCCCGGCGATTGTGTTGGGCGGCAACCTATCGCGGTACTGCGGCGTCAGGCTGCGCGCGGCGATGGCGCGGTAATCATAGATGAGCCCGGCAAAGCCCGGGGCCGGGGCCGCGGCGCCCATAAGGTTGCCCGCGCTGCCGCCAAAGAGGAAATCCTCGCTTTTGACGAGCCCATGCGGTGGCATTTCGACCCAGAAATCGAACAGGGTCGGATCGACCGCGTTCTTGCCCGCCACGTGAAAGGACACCGCGCCAAGCTCGACCGGGCCGATCCCCGCCTCGGCCCAGGCGCGGCGCATGCGGGCGACATTCTGTTCCGGCGCGGGCATGTCCTCGGGGCGGTAGATGACAAAGCGCGGGCGGCGGCCATCGGGCCGCTGATAGCGCGGGTCGCGCATATAAGGCAGGGTCGAGGCCACGAGTGCGGCCTCAAATCCCGGCGCATAGCTCTGATCGAGCAGCACCTCGCCGCTCAGCCCGTCCCAATTGCGCCGCCAGCTTTCATTGGCCCAGCAGAGATAGAAGGGAAAATCGATCTCGGGGCGCGCAAGCAGCCGGTCGAGCGGCTGTTCCAGCACGCGCCGCCCGCCGAACCAATAGTGATAGACGCAAAAGGCATCGATCCCGGCGCCCCGCGCGAGAGCCGCCTGATCGCCCATGACCTCGGTGGCGCGCAGGTCGTAATAGCCGAGATCGGCGGGGCGCAGGGGCTGCAGATGGCCGGGAAAGGCCGAGGCCGCATCGACCACGCCGCGCCATTCGGTAAAGCCCGCCCCCCACCAGGCGTCGTTCTCGGCGATCGGATGAAACTGCGGCAGGTAGAAGGCCGAAACAAAGCGCGGCGCGCGCAGGGCCGGGGCGCCGCTGTGACCCGCGCGGCGCGGGCGCTTCAACGCGGCGGTTTCGCGAATCTCCTGCCCAGCGGCGAGGGCGAGCCCGCCGATGGCGCGTTCGACCGCATGGGCGAGCGTGCCGTCAACCTGGCCTTTCTCGGGTTCGAACATCGGCGCGTCGAGATCGAGCGCCTTGATCATGCCGAGCATCAAGGGCTTCATCCAATAGATCGACCCGGCCGGAAAACGCAGTGCATCGAGCAGCGGATCGAGCTCGACCCGGCGCAGCACGGCGGCGGTCTTGTCCCGGTTGATGCCCCACCAATCACGCGCCGCATAGGCCTGCCCATCGGCGACCCAGAAGGCGGCCGCGTCATCGGCGAGGAAGTGCTGCAGCCTCTCTTGCAGCCCGGTGGCGGGCAGCACCCCGTCGATCAGATGCCTGCGCCATTGATCGCCATCGTCGCGATGGGGCGATTTCTTGGTGTGGATCTTGCATAGCGCGTCATAGCCATCAAAGGCCCCGGCATTGGCCAAGAGCAGAAACGGCAGGATGTCGCGGCCCCGGTTCGGCACCGGCGTGACAAAGGCGCGGGGAAAGCGTTCGGTGATCTCATCGGCGAGCCAGCGGGTTTCCTCGCCGCGCCAGGTCAGCGTGATATAGAGGTCGATGCCGTCGCCGATCTCGTCAAACCGGGTGGCAAACTCGGGCCAGAGATCGGGATAGTAAATATGGGCATGCAGCGCGAACCGCGCCTTGGGTCGGCCCGGATCAAAGCGCAATCGCGGCAGGGGACAGCTGGGCAGCGGTCGCGTGACATGGCGCGGTTGCCCGCTGCGCCCCTCGCCCTGACCAGAGGTCAGATAATGCATCAAGGGCGGGATGCCCGAGCCCGCCACATCCGGGTTGAGCCGCAGATACTCTTCGGGCGCGAAATCGGCCCCGGGCCGAAGCCCCATCTGCTCGCCCCACATGACATAATGATGACGTGCCCAGAGCCGGCAGGACCAATGCAGATCCTTATGTTCGCGGCGATAGAATCGGACGTCGAACGCCCCGCGTTTAGCGATTAGGCGGGCATAGCGGCGCAGGGGCCGGGGCGGGAACATCAGGCGCAGCGCCTTGCCGATACGTCTGCGCCACATCTCGAATCGTCCCATCGTCAACCTCGCAATCCTCCGAACTCGCCCCATGCTAGGCCAGAGCGGTTAACCATCGCTGAAAGCCCGTCCTTTTCCCTAGATCCGGTCGAGCAATTGCCGCGCATGGCGACGCAAGAGCAGCAGCCCCATCAGCAGAGAAAGCGCCGCGATGCCAAGCACATAGCCGGGCGACAGGGCGTCCGGCGCATAGCCGGAATAGAGCCCCGCCCGCATCTGCGCGATCACATGCACCAGCGGGTTGAGCCAGATCCAATCATCATAGGGGCGCGGCACCGCATCAGGTAAAAACAACACGCCCGAGAGGATGAAAAGCGGCCGGTTGAGGATCGCCCAGGCCCGCTCCCAGATCGGGAAGGCCTCGAACAAAAAAGCGTTGAGAATGCCAAACCCCGCCCCCAGCGCCGCCGCCAGCCCGAGCCCCGCGGCAAGCGCGCCCGCGTCGGGCCGCAGCGGCGTGCGGGACAGGGCGACAATCGCGCCGAGCACCAGCCCGATTACCACGAGATTGGTCAGCGAATTGAGCAGAAACCGCGCCATCAGCGCGTCCCACCAACTCACCTTCGGATAGGCCATGAGGGGCCGCGAAAACCGCAGCGCCACGCCGATTTTCTGCACCAGATCGCTGTAATAGGCGAAGGGCAGATAGCCGCTCGCATAAAACAGCGCGAAATCGCGCCCGATGGGCGGGTGATCAAAGGCCAGCGCGAACACCACGGTCAACAGCGCCACCGCCGCCACCGGTTCGGCCACGGCCCAGAGATAGCCGCCGGGCGTGCGGCCATAGCTCGTCGACATTTCGCGCAGGATAAGGGCCAGCGTGGCGCGGCCCGCGACAAGGGCAGTCATGTGGTCTCCGGTTAGGCAAATCTTGAGGTTTCCGGTTTAGCCCTTGGGGATGAAGAAACCCTTAGCGGCCAAAGGACCGGGCCCATGTCACATTCCCTGATGCGGCGCGCCAGCACCGTGCCCAAACCCGATGCGCGGCCGGAATTTCCGGCGCTGGTGCCTCCCGGCAGCCTGGTCGAAGGGCATCTCGCCCCGGCCCGCCGGGCACGGGCGCGGCGGCGGCATCTGCTCGTGCTGCTGAGCTTTCTGTGCCTGGTGCTGGGGCAGACCGGCATCGCGGGCTGGTATCTCTATCAGCGGGCGGCGGATCAATATGCCGCCAGCTTCGCCTTCACCATCCATAGCGAGGCCGAATCGACCGGCGGGCTGTTGCAGGCGATGCCGGGGCTTTCGGCGCTCACCGGAAGCGCCTCGCCAGACAGTGACATCCTCTTTCAATATCTCCGCTCGCCCGATCTCGTGGCACAGGTGGATGCCGCGCTCGATCTGCGGTCAGTCTGGTCCGGCCCCGTACGCGATCCGGTCTTTGCCTTCGATCCCGAGGGCTCGATCGAGGATCTGACGCGCTATTGGACGCGCATGGTGCATGTCGACTATGACGCGGGGCCCGGCATTCTCACGGTCGAGGCCCGCGCCTTTGACGCGGGCGATGCGCTCGCCCTCGCGCAACAGATCGAGGCGGCCTGCGCCGCGCTCATCAACCGGCTGAGCGCCATCGCGCGCGAGGACAGGCTGTCGCATGCGCGGCGCGAGCTGAGCCGCGCCGAGGAAAGGCTCGGCACGGCGCGGCAGGCGCTCACCGGCTATCGCGCCACCCATCGCATCGTCGATCCGTTGGCCGATCTCGAGGGCGAAATGGGGGTCATCCAGCGGCTGCAGCAAAGCCTCGCCGAAGAGCTGGTGACGCTCGACATGTTGCAGGCAACCACGGGTCAGGGCGGCAAGGCCACCCGCAAGGGCGAGATCACCGATGCCCGGATCACCCAGAGCCAGCGGCGCATCGAGGTCATCCGCGAGCGAATCGCTAGCGAGCGGCGCAAGTTCGGCGACGCCGCCGGGGATCGCAATTATGCCCGGCTGATGGGCGAGTTTGAGCGGCTCAAGGTCGATGTGGACGTGGCACAAGAGGCCTATGTTCTCAGCCTGGCGAGCTATGAGACCGCGCGCGCCGAAAGCGACCGGCAGATGCGCTACCTCGCCACGTTCAGCCAGCCGACGCGGCCCGAACGGGCGCTCTATCCGGACCGGATCATGTGGCTCCTGGCGGTGGCTGCCGGGGCGCTGCTCTTGTGGTCGGTGATGGTGCTCGGCGCCTATAGCCTGCGGGACCGGGCATGAGCGGCGCGGCTTGGGGCGAAATGGGAGGGCAGCGGTGATCCTGCTGAGCCATGTCTGGAAAACCCACAAGAGCCGCGGCGTGCAGAAATGCGTCGCCCGCGATCTCTGCTTTCGCTTTCCCACCGGGCAGGCGATGGCCCTCCTTGGGCGCAACGGCGCCGGAAAATCGAGCCTATTACAGCTCATCTCCGGCATTTCCCGCCCCGATCAGGGGCGCATCCTGCGCCGGGGCAGCGTGTCCTGGCCCGTCGGCTTTCAGGGCAGTTTTCACCCCGATCTCTCGGGGCTCGAAAACGCGCGTTTTGTCGCCCGGGTCTATGGGGTCGATACCGATGAAATGACGCGATTCGTCGCCGATTTCACCAATCTCGGCGCGCATTTCCACCTCCCCGTGCGGAGCTATTCCGCCGGGATGCGGGCGCGGCTCGGCTTTGCCATCTCGATGGCGGTGCCCTTCGACACCTATCTCATCGACGAGGTGACATCGGTCGGCGACGCCGCCTTTCGCCGCAAGAGCGAGGCGATTTTGCGCGACCGGCTCACACGGGCGAGCGCCATCGTCGTGTCGCATTCGACCGATCTTCTGGCGCGGCTCTGCACCTCGGGGGCGGTGCTCGAAAACGGGCGGCTTTTCTACTATGCGCGGGTGGCGCGGGCTATTGAGCATCACGATCACCTGATGCGCGGCCAGCTGCCGCCCTGGCTGCGATAGCGGGGGTCGATGCGCGAGGACATCACCCTGCTCATGCCGGTGCTCAACGGTCAGGCGCATCTCTGGGACCAGCTCCAGAGCCTCGCCCGGCAGAGCCATCGGCCCACCCGCCTCATCGTCTCGGATGACGGGTCCGAGGATGACAGCCTCGAGATCCTGCACCGCTTTGCCCGCATGGCCCCGTTTCACGTCACCGTGCTGCGCGGCCCGGGGCGCGGCTATGCCCAGAACATCCATTGCCTGCTGCGTGCCGCGCCCAAGGGCATCATCGGGTTCAGCGATCAGGACGATGTCTGGCTGCCGGACCGCATCGCCCAAGGTCACCGCGCACTCGAGAGGCTGGCGCATCCGGCGCTCCATGTCACCGGGCGCATCGTCACCGATCCGCGGCTGCGACGACGCCGGCAACTGGCGCATCACCCGCGCCCCGGCTTTGCCAATGCGCTGGTGCAGAACATCGCCCCCGCCAATGCGACCATGCTCTCTTCCCGCGCCACAGAGCTGGTCCGCCTCGCCCTGCCCCCCGCCGATCTGATGCCGCCCTTTCCCGATTGGTGGATCTACGCGCTGACCACCGGCAGCGCCGGGGCGGTGCTTTGTCAGGAGGGCGCCTCTGTCCTCTATCGCCAGCACGGGGCCAATACGCTTGGCGCGGCCTATGGGACGGCGGCCCGGCTCCGCCGTCTGCGCTATCTTCTCGGCGGCCGCTATGGGATGTGGCTCCGGGCGCAGACGCAGGCGCTCTGGCGGGTGCGCGACCTGCTGGATCCCGAGGCGCAGGCGCTCTTGCACCGCTTCTCGGTCGGGCTCCATCAGGGCGGCTGGCATCCCGAGACGCTCGGCATCCGCCGGCAGAGCCGCGCCCAACAGGCGGCGCTCTGCACCGCCGCGCGACTGCGCCTGCTCTGACCGCCGAAGACCCCCCACCGCCCCAATTCAGGCGGTTACAAGTCTAATCAATCGTCATGGCTTGGCCACAATCTCTCGCCGCTGATGCCGCGATGACAGGGTCCACTCCCCCGACAAACCTATCAGACCGTTGGGGGCATCATGGTCGCACTTACATTCCGCAACACCTATCTCAGCGAAGACCCGTTCTACCTGAGCGGGGTCGAGGCGCTTCTCGGCCAGTCCGAGGGCAGCTCCACATGGCTCTACGCCGGATCACAGGCCACCGGCACGATCACCCGTTTTGCCCTCTCGCAGGGCGGCGGGCTCGGCTCCCCCACCACGGTCGAGCTTTCGGGCAATGGCTCGGTGTTCCGGGTCAGCGATCTCGCCCTCATCGGCGATGGCAGCGGCGCAGAGCTCCTCGCGAGCCGCGTCCACACCCAGCAAATCAACAGTTTCGACATCGGCAACACCGGCGCGCTCAGCGGTCAGACACAGGCCATCTCCGCCCTCGCCGCCCCGGTGACCCAGATCGCGACGATCACCATCGGCGCGCGCGACTTCCTGATCACCGGCACCCGCGACGCGCCCGGAATGCAGATCTACGAATGGCAGGCCTCGGGACAGCCCGCGCTGCGCGACAGCGTCACGGATCACGCCAAGGTCGCCCTCGGCAATGTCAGCGATATCGCCACGATCACGGTGGATGGCACGCCCTTCCTGCTCACCGCCTCGGCGCAGGACAACGCGATCAGCAGCTTTCACATCGCCGCCGATGGCAGCGCCACGCTGATCGACAGTTTCGGGATCAAGGACGGGCTCTATGTCTCGGGGCTCGACAGCATTGCCAGCGTGTCGGCCCATGGCACTGAATTCGCCGTCGTCGGCGCGACCGGGTCTTCCACGCTAAGCCTGATGCGGGTCAATCCGATGGGGGTGCTCTATCTCGAGGATCACGTGATCGACAGCCTCGCCACAAGGTTTTCCCGCATCGACGCGCTGGCGACACTCTCCATAGGCGACCGGGGCTTTGTGCTGACCGGGGGCGGCGACGATGGCATCGGCTTGATGGAAATCCTCCCCGATTATCAGCTCCTCGCCCATGGCAGCCTGCTCAACACGCCGGGCGGGGCGCTCTCCAACCTCACCGCGCTGACCACCGTGACCCTCGGCACCGAGGTGCAGGTGATCGCGGCGGGCCAGCCGGGGCTGACCCTCGCCACGCTCGACAGCGCCGATATTGCCGCGCCGATGATCGGCACGGCGGCGGCCAACAGCCTGACCGGCAGCGCCCGACAAGACCTGCTCTGGGGCGGCGCGGGCGATGATCAGCTGTTCGGGGGCGCGGGCGACGACGTGCTGATGGGCGGCGCGGGCTATGACCGGATGACCGGCGGCGCGGGGGCCGATATCTTCTGCCTCGATGATGACCTGCCGGTCGACCGGGTGCTCGATTTCAACCTCGGCGAGGACCGGATCGACATCAGTCGATGGGGCGTGCAATCGCTCGACGCACTGACCATCATCAGCCGCTCCTACGGGGCCGAGTTGCGCTATGGTGACCTTGCCGCGCGGCTCTATGACGATGGCGGGGCGCAACTCTATAGCTCGGATTTCAGCAGCGGCGATTTCATCTTCTGACCGGCAGGGTTTGACGGCTCGATGTGACAGGCCAGACCGTTCAAATTGCGGCGGATTTCTTGAACGGATGTAAATTCGCGCTTGCTATCCTGCCATCCGGGAAACGGGTGAATGGGGGTGTGTCATGCCACAGACAGGACAGGTGTTGCGCGGGCTGGGCGGGCCGCAGGGCTTTGGCGAAACGGCGCTGGCGCGCGGCGACGACGACAGTTTTCAACTTGATCTGAGCGCGGTGTTCGACGCCGGGTTCCATATCTTCGGGCGCAGCCATGCGGGCACGGCGCTTTGGGTCAACACCAATGGCGCGCTGAGCTTTGGCGGCCCGCTCGACGGCTACCGGACCGAGACGACCGGCCCGCTGGCGCAGGATGTGATCGCGCCCTTCTGGGCCGATGTCGACACGCGGATCGACGGCGAAGGCGCCGAAAGCGGGCAGATCTGGGTCGATATCGACAGCGCGCTCGACCGGGTGACGATCACCTGGGACAGCGTCGGCTCCTACCGGCGGCAGGCGGATGACACCAATCTCTTTCAGGTCACGCTGACGGACCGGGGCGGCGGCGATTTCGACATCAGTTTTCGCTATGAGCGGATCGAATGGACCTTTGGCACCGCCGAGGGCGACGCCGGGGCCAGCGCCCAGATCGCCGGGCTGCGCCTGCCCCTGCCGCTGCTGATCGGCAGCGATCCGGCGCTCTTGCACGAAAGCCTCGGCAACACCGGCCAGCCCGGCACATGGCAGTTCGAGATGCGCGACGGGGCGCTGCCCGGCGCGGTGCCGGTCACCGGCGCGGTGCTCGAAGGCGGCGCGACGGGCGATGTGCTCACCGGCGGGGCGGGCAATGATCTCCTGCGCGGCCGCGACGGCCCGGACATCCTGCGCGGTCATGACGGGCATGACTGGCTCTTTGGCGGCGATGGCGGCGATACGCTCAACGGTGGCGACGGCAATGACGTGATCTATGGCGGCACCACCGACGCTGACATCAGCGATGTGATCTACGGCGGCAATGGCCATGACCGGATCTATGGCGGCGCGGGCAATGACATTGTCTATGGCGGCAATGACAATGACAGTATCGAAGGCGGCGCCGGCGCGGACGAGCTTTTGGGTCAGCTTGGCGATGATGTGATCACCGGCTCGGCCTGGTCCGATCTGATCTATGGCGGCGAGGGCAATGATTTCATCAACGGCGGCTTTGGCTCGGACCGGGTCAATGGCGGGACGGGGGCGGACCGCTTCTATCATCTGGGCATTCCCGACCATGGATCGGACTGGATTCAGGATTACACAAGCACCGAAGGCGACATTTTGCTCTGGGGCGGCGGGCCGGATTCACCACAGAATTTTCAGGTGAATTTCGCCGAAACCCCCAATGCCGGCACCTCCGGCGTGGCCGAGGCCTTTGTCATCTACCTGCCCACGGATCAGATCATCTGGGCGCTGGTCGATGGCGCGGCACAGGAGCAGATCAACATCCGGATCGCGGGCAATGTCTTCGACCTGATGGGCTGAGGATATGGACTTGGGCGCCGATCCCGCGTAACAGACGCCACGGTTATGGGTGGCTGTTGCGGCGCGTTCCGGCCCAAGAGGATCGGGTCCATCGCGCCTTGTGAAAGAGACGAAAGATGGTGCTGAAACGGTTGAAATCGCTGGTGTCGGGTCGGTCTGCCCCGCCCCGGCCACAGGGGCGCGTGGCTCCGGAGCCGCGTGTCGAAACACGGCTCGCCCCAGAGCGCCCCTTCGTGGCGATCGGCGATATCCACGGTTGTTTCGACCTTATGCAGCGGCATTACACGACATTGCGCGCCGAGCTTGGCGAGGCGATCGAGGTGGTGTTTCTCGGCGATTACGCCGACCGTGGCCCGCAATCGGCCCAGGTTCTGGAACAGCTCTTCGCCTGGCAGAGCGCCAGCCCCGACACCGTGATCTGCCTGATGGGCAATCATGAGAAAATGCTGCTCGAATTTATCGACGACCCGGCGGGCAAGGGGCTGCGCTGGCTGGTCAATGGCGGCCGCGAAACGCTGGCGAGCTATGGCATCACCCTGCCGCCCGGGCAGGTCACCGCCGATGATGCCGCCGATGCCGCCGACGCCTTTGAGGCGGCGCTGCCCGACGGGCTCGAGGCCTGGCTGCGCGATCTGCCGCTGATCTGGTCGAATGGCAATATCCACTGCGTCCATGCCGCGATGGACCCGTCCAAGCCGCCGGAGGCCCAGAACCGCCGCACCCTGCTGTGGGGGCATCGCGATTTCCTGACCACCCCGCGCGCCGATGGCCAGACGGTCGTGCATGGTCACACGATCATGGCCGAACCGACGCTGGGCGACACGCGGATTTCCATCGACACCGGCGCCTATCACAGTGGCCGGCTGACCGCCGCGCTGATCAGCCCCGGCAGCTGCGAGTTCAGCCTCTAACCCAGCCCCTCGATAAACCGCTTGATATGGCCGGCGACCACATCGCCCGCCTCCAGCAACAGCGAATGCTTATAGCCGTCGAGGATCACCAGCTCGGACCGGGGCAGCGCCGCGTCGATGGCCCGGTTGAGCCGCGGGTTGCAACCGCCGTCATTCTCCCCGGTGAGCACCAGCGACGGCGCCGTGACCTCATGCAGCCAGGGCGCCATCTCCGTGGTCGCATAGATGTCGAACACGTTGAGAAACACCTCAGGATCGGTCGCGACCACCTGCTTGAGCCGCGCTTCGACCACATCGGCATGGCGCTCGATGAACGCATCGGTGAACCAGCGGTCGGTCAGCGTGCCAAGCACCTGCGCAATCCCCTTGTCGCGCATCGCCTGCACCACGGCCCGCACCTTGGCGCCGTCGTCTTCGGTGCGAAACGCCGCCGTCGACAGCAGGCCGAGCGACAGCACCCGGTCAGGATAGCGATGCGCATAGGCCGGGCCGATCATCCCGCCGAGCGAATGCCCGGCAAAATGCGCCTGCTCGAACCCGGTGCGCTCGCGCAGCCGTTCGAGATCGGCCACCAGCTCGTCGAGGCCAAACACCCCCTCGGATCGCGGCGACGCGCCATGGCCGCGCAGATCATAGGTGATCACGGTGAAATGCGGCAGCAGCACCGGCAGAGCCTTGGCCCAGGTGTTGCGCGCCGCGCCGATCCCATGAATGAGAAAGAGCGGCGGCCCCGCCCCCTCAACCGAATAGGCGCAATCAACCGGCCTCGCCATGGCGCGGCTTACGCTTTGGCCGGGGCGGCGGCCCGGTCCGAGGCGAGCACCCCGCCATTGGCCCAATCGCCCTGATCGACATCGGTAAAGACGATCTGCACCGATTCCGGCGTGCTGCCGCCGGCGCGGACAAAGGCCTCGGTCAATTCCTTGGCGAGCGCGCGTTTCTGCTCGGGCGTGCGGCCCTTGTACATTTCGACACGGATCATCGGCATTGGGTCACTCCTCGGATTGCGGGCGCACGATATGAAAGGCGCCGCTCAGATAGGTCAGGGGCTTTTCGCCCGCGTTGGAAATTCCGGTCACATCGCCGATGCAGATGGCATGGCTGCCATGCACATGACGGTGCCGCAGGGTGCAGGTGAACGAGGTCGCGCGCGGCAGGGTCGGGCCGAACTCGGTGATATTCACGTCGAGCCCGTCAAACCGGTCGGGATTGTCGCGGTCAAAGGCCCCGGCAAAACGCTGGGCAATCTCGACCGCCCCTTCCGACAGGATATTGACGCAAAACGTGCCATTGTCGCGCACCGCCTGGGCAATCCGCGAATCCGCCTTGAGACAGACCAGAACCGAAGGCGGATCGGCCGAAAGCGAACTGAAGGCGCTGACCGTGGCCCCCATCTGGCCCGCCGGGCCATCGGTGGTCACAACGGTCACGGTCGAGGCGACCTGCCGCATGGCGTCGATGAAATTCTGTCGATGATCGCTCATTCTGCTGCCTGCGCTCCTGTTTCGCCCGTGGTGAAATGAGGCATCACTTCTTCGGCGAAACAGGCAATCGTGTCCAGTGCTTCACGGGCCTCAAGCCCGAAATTGGGGTTCAGGATCACCCGATCGACCCCCATTTCGGCATAAGGGCCGAGTTTATCGACCATTTCCTGCGGGCTACAGATGATGAGCGCCTCACCCAGTTCCTCGATGGGCGTCTTGCAGGGCAGCTCGCGGATCATGCCATGGCTGACCTCGCCCGGCCCGGTAAAGACATTGTCGAACCGCCCGTAGTAGCGATGCGCCGCCACGAGCTTGCGCCGCGCCTCACCGGCACTGCGCGCCACCTGCCCGACCCGCGACAGGGTGAGCGTGAGATGCGCGCCCGCCTCGCCCATCTCGTCGCGGGCGCGGGTGAAACCCGACACCTGATCGCGCAGATGCTGGGCATCGCCCGAGAGCGGCGTCGTCTGGATGTGAAAGCCGCGTTTCGTGCAATGGTAAATGCCCTCGGGGTTGAGCACCGCCATCATCATCTGAATGTCGCGCACCGGGCGCGGCATGATGGTGATCGGCTCGAACCGGTAATACTCGCCATCCCAGGCCACCTCTTCGCGGCTCAACAGCGCCTGGAGCACATCGAGGGATTCGTCAAACCGGGCGCGGGTCTCGGCCATCGGCACGCCCATCCGGTCCATCTCATAGGCAAAGGCGCCGCGTCCCACCCCAAGCATGAGCCGCCCTTCGGTGAAAATATCCGCCACCACCACTTCGCCCGCGTAGACCCGCATGTCATGCAGCGGCAGCACCACCACCGAGGTCATGATTTTGACGCGCTCGGTCATCGCCGCGATCTTGGTCGCAAAGGTGAGCGGCGCGGGCATCATCAGGCTGTTGATCAGGTGATGTTCGGTCACCGACACCGCGTCGAACCCCAGCCGATCGGCAAGCACCGCCTGCTCGAGCATATCGGCATAGACCCGGTCGCCGCCATAGCTCTTGTCCGGGTAATCCGCCGAAAGCTGAATGCTGAATTTCATGGCCGGTCCCCCAATGCTCTGTCTGAATCTGCTGTCTGGTCGGTCTCTCCCCGGCACTTTGGCACAGAATTTTGCATTCGGATAACGGATTTATTCTATGCAATAATTCAAAAATCTTGCATCTATATCCCATGAACATCGCCGCCATTCAGACCTTCCTTGCCGTGTATCGCTGCGGCAATCTCAACCGCGCCGCCGAAGAGCTCAACGTGACGCAATCGGCGGTGACAGCCCGTCTCGACGCGCTCGAGGCGCAGCTTGGCGCGCGGGTTCTCATCCGCTCGCGCAAAGGGGCCGAACTGACCAAGGCCGGGTTTGCCTTTCTCAAACAGGCTGAACTCATCTGGCAAAGCTGGGAGGTGGCGCGCGCCCGCGTCAGCCTGCCGCGCGGCATGTCGCGGCTCTGCTCGCTGGTGGTCGGCCCCGGTCTCTGGCAGGGGCTGGCAGCACCTTGGGTCGCCGATCTGCGCGCCGCCCATCCCGGCACCGCGTTCGAAATCTGGTCGGGCCTCGCCTCGGACGCCGCGCGCTGGCTGCAAAGCGGGCTCTCGGATGCGGCGCTCTTGCCCGAACCGCTGAGCGGCGGCGATCTCGGCACGCGGCTCTTTGCCAGTGAACGGCTGATCCAGGTGGCGAGCCAGCCGCGCGACACTTGCGACTGGGACCCGGATTACGTCTTTGTCGATTACGGCCCCGGCTTTCGCGCCCGCCACACCGAGGCCTGGCCGCAGGACAATACCGCCAATCTGAGCTTCAACACCCCGTCCCGGGCGCTCGCCCATCTCATCGACCATGGCGGCTCGGCCTATCTGCCCGAGGCGCTGGCAAGGCCCTATCTCGACCGCCGCACGCTTTTTGAAATCCCCGGCTCGCCCGAATTTCAGCGCCAGACCCATCTCAGCTGGCGCAAACCGAGCGTCGAGCTTTTCCCATGGCTCACAGGCTAATGGCGCACCGGTCGGGGCTTAACGCCGATAGCGATTGACGAAATTGCGCAAGATCACCTCTGGCGCGCGCACCTCTGCGGCGCGGCACATGGCGATCAGATCCTCCGCCGTCTCGGGCGGAAAATAGCCCTTGTTGCGGTAAATCCTGATACGCGTCTCGAACCCCGCGCCATCGGCTTCGGGGTGGAATTGGGTCGCATAGACATGCTGCCCATGGCGCACCATCTGATAGGGGCAGCTGTCGGACGCCACCAGATGGGTACAGCCCTCGGGCAGCACATGCAGCGCCTCCTTGTGACCGACAAAGGCGGCAAAGCTCTCGGGCACCTGATCGAGCAGCGGATCGTCTTGCCCGGCCTCCGTCACCCGACAGTCGGCCGTGCCCACCGGCTCGCCATAGCGGCCCTTGCCGACCTCCGCCCCGAGATGCGCACCCAGAATACCGATGCCATAGCAGCAGCCCAGAAAGGGAAAATCCCGCGCCGTCACCTGCGGCATCAGCCCCAGCACCGCCGCCTCGATCCGCGCCTCCTGCGCCGATTTCTCCTCGGGCGCATCGCTCACACAGCCGGGCCCGCCGCCGACGATCACCCCGCTCAGATCGTCGAGCCTCAGATCCTCGGGGATCGCCTCCTGATCGAGCCGGATGCGCCGCACCTCGCCCGGCTCCAGCCCGCCCTTGGCGAGAAAGGCCGCGAACTCATCATCCGACGCCTCGGTTTCGGGGCGCAGCTGCAAGATGAGAAAGGGCTTGGTCATCGGGTCGGTCCTGATCTGGGGCGAATGCCATCCAAAATGCCCCGGATGGGCCCCGGGTTCCAATGGGAAATCGCCCGCAACCGTGCCATGCTTGACGCAGCCCCGCAAAGGAATAGGGTGCGCGCGACCTCAAACACGACCAGAACCATGAGTGGATCAAGACCATGACACAACGCCTGCACCTCGTTTTCGGCGGTGAGCTGTCCGACCCGACCAAGACCGTTTTCAAGGATGTGAACGACCTGCATATCGTCGGCATCTTCCCGAATTACGAGACCGCCTATAACGCCTGGAAATCCGAGGCCCAGCGCACCGTCGACAACGCCCATATGCGCTATTTCATCGCCCATCTGCACCGGCTGCGGGATGAAACCACCCCCGCCTCGCCCACCGAGGAACTCGGCTAAGGCCCGCACGATGGCGCCCCGATCCCTGAGCCTGTCGGCCTATCTCGCGCTCACCCGGCGCGGCAATGGCCAGCCGGTCTATGCCACCGAGGCCGAACGGCCGGCGGGGGAATTGATCTGGGGTCACGCCAGCAATATCGACCACGCCCATGCGCTCGTGCAGCTGGCGGCGCGGCTGGCCCAGATGCGCCCCGATCTCACGCTCTTGCTGACGACGCCCGCCTCGATGGCCGATATCCCGCTCTCCGCCTCCTGCCTCATCCGCGAGGTGCTGCCCGAGGATACGGTCGCCAATGGCGAGGCCTTCATCGACCATTGGATGCCCGAGCTCTGCCTCTGGACCGGCGGCGATCTGCAACCGGCGATCCTGAATTGCGCCGCCAATGCCGATCTGCCGATGTTTCTGGTCGACGCCAATGAAGAGGGCATCGTCAAACCCGGCTGGCGCTGGTTCCCGGACATGCCACGCGCCCTGCTCAACAGCTTTTCGATGATCCTCGTGCAGAATACCGAAACCGTGACCGCGCTGCGCCGCCTCGGGGTGCGCGACACGGAGATCGCCGTCACCGGCATCTTTCAGGAGGGCACGCTGCCGCTGCCCTGCAACGAGGAAGAGCGGCAAGAGCTCTCTGATCTGCTCAAGACCCGCCCGGTCTGGCTCGCCGCCATGGCGCAGGCCGAGGAGCTCGACATCATCCTCGCCGCCCACCGTCAGGTGAGCCGGATGACCCATCGGCTCTTGCTGATCCTCGTGCCCGACAAAGAGACCGACGGGCCCGAATTCGCCGCCCGGCTGCAAGCCGAAGGCTATGAGTTCACCCGCTGGTCCGAAGGCACGCTCCCCGAAGAAACCACCCAGATCCTGCTCGGCGACACCCATGGCGACATGGGGCTCTGGTATCGGCTGGCGTCGGTGTCGATGATGTGCAGCTCGCTCAAGCCCGGCTATGGCGGCCAGGACCCGAACGAGCCCGCCGCCCATGGCTCTGCCATCCTCTATGGCCCGAATGTGAGCCGCTACCTCACCTCCTACAAACGCTATGCCGGGGCGGGCGCGGCGCGGATCGTGCGCGACGAGGACACGCTCGCCGCCGCGCTGAAACGGCTCATCGCGCCGGATCAATCCGCCGCCATGGCCCATGCCGCCTGGGATGTGGCCTCGCTCGGGGCCGAGGTCACCGACCGCATTCTCGATCTGGTGCAGGACACGCTCGACGTGCTCGAGGCGGTCTGATGCGCGCGCCGGGCTTCTGGACCCATCCGCCCGAGGCCCCCGGTCTCACCGCGCGGCTCCTGTCGCCCTTGGGCGCGCTCTATGCCCGCGCCACCGCGCGGCGCGTCGCCCGCCCCGCCAGCTACCGCGCGCCGGTGCCGGTGATCTGCGTCGGCAATCTCAACGCGGGCGGCACCGGCAAGACGCCGACCGTGATCGCGCTGGTGCAGATGCTCACCGCCCGCGGCATCGCCGCCCATGTGGTGTCGCGCGGCCATGGCGGGCGGCTCACCGGGCCGGTCGCCGTCGATGAACGCGGCCACAGCGCCGAGGACACCGGGGACGAGCCGCTCTTGATCGCGGCCTTTGCCCCCACCTGGGTCGCCCGCGACCGCGCCGAAGGGGCGCGCGCCGCCGTTGCCGCCGGGGCCGAGGCCATCGTGATGGATGACGGGTTTCAAAACCCCGATCTCGCCAAGGATCTGTCGCTCATCGTGGTCGATGCGACGCGCGGCTTTGGCAATGGCCGCTGCCTGCCCGCCGGGCCTCTGCGCGAACCGGTGACGACCGGTCTCGCCCGCGCCGATCTCTTGCTCTCCATCGGGCCGCAAAAGGCGCAGGCACAGTTCGCCCGCGACTGGGGTCATGTCCTCAGCCTGCCGCATCTCAGCGGCGCGCTCACCCCGCTGCAGACCGGGATGGATTGGTCGGACACACGGGCGCTCGCCTTTGCCGGGATCGGCAACCCGGAAAAATTCTTCAACACGCTGCGCGCCGCCGGGGCCGATCTGGTCCGGGCCGAGGCGCTCGCCGATCACCAGCCGCTGACGCCCGCGCTGATGTCGCGGCTCGAAGGCGAGGCACGGATGCTCGGCGCGCAACTTGTCACCACGGAAAAAGACGCCGTGCGCCTTCCGCGCGAGTTCCGGCAAAAGGTGATCACCCTGCCCGTGCGGCTCGAGATCGCCGACAGCGCGCCGCTCCTTGCCGCCCTCGACCGGCTCGGATTGTAACAGTAACACTTTGGCCATTGCGCCGACCCAAATCCGGGCGTAACCCGTCCTTAACCTTCATTGCATACAATGGTGTACCGAATGATCCAGACCCGCCCCGAGCTTCTTGCCGCGATCCGCGATCGCTTTGCCCATGTCGACAACTGCCCGTTTCAGGGGCCGCGCGTCTTTTTCGAGAACGCCGGCGGGGCGCTGACCCTCAAATCGGTGGTGGACACGTCGGCACGCTTTGCCGCCATCCCTGACAACCAGGGCCGCGACAACCCGGCGAGCCATGCGCTCGTCGATGTGATCAACCGCGCCCGCGCCGATATGTCGGTGCTGATGAACACCTCCTCGGGTCAGTTCTTTGCCGGCGAATCCGGCACCGAGCTGTTGTTTCGGATGATCCGCACCGCCTGTGTCAACGCGCCCAAGGGCGCCAAGGTCATCGGCTCCTCCATCGAACACCCCGCCTCGCGCAGCGCCGCCCGGCGCTGGGCCGAGATTGCCGGTCTCGACTATGTCAACGTGCCCCATGACGACGCCAGCGGCATCGTCACCGCCGAGGCCTATCGCGAACACCTGACCCCCGATGTGCGCGTCGCCACCATCCTGCACGCCTCGCCGGTCACCGGCATGGGCATGGATGTGGCCGGTATCGCCGCCGCGATCCGCGATGTGGCCCCCGAGGCGATCATCATCGTCGACGGCATTCAACACGCCGCCCATGGTCAACTCGACATCGACAGCTATGGCGTCGATGGCTATGCGATCTCGCCCTACAAGGTCTTTGCCCGTCACGGCTATGGCATCGCCTGGATTTCCGACCGGCTGTCGGCGATGCCGCATGACATGCTGATCGACGCGCCCGCCACCGGCTGGGAGTTCGGCACCCGCGACACCGGCTCCTATGCGACCATGTCCGATGTGGTGGCCTATTTCGACTGGCTCGGCGGCGAGGTCTCGGACGAGACCGACCCCCGCGCCCGGATCGAGGCCGCCGGTCGTGCCATCCACGACTATGAAACCCATCTCACCAACGCGATGATCCACGGCACCGGCAACCTGCCCGGCCTAGCCGAGATGGAGCGCGTGACGATCATCGGCGGCGCCGACAACGCGGCCCGCGAAGGGCTGGTCTGCATCGCCATCGACGGCATCCCCTCGCCCGAGGTGGTGACCCGGCTCAACGAGAACGGCATTCGCACCCACACCCGCAAGGCCGACCATTACAGCGGCAATGTGCTCGACCCGCTCGGCCTGCCCGACGCGATCCGCATCTCGCTCTGCCACTACAACACCGAGGCCGAAGTGGCCCAGCTGCTCTCGGTGATCAAGGATTTGCTGGACTGACACGATACCGTCGCTTTACCGACGCGATACCGAACATAGGAAAAGGGGCGGTCCTCCCGCCCCTTTTTTGCACGTTTTCGGCTGAATTAGTCTCAGTTATTTGCCGAGCTTCGGCGACGCCCGGTCGAGCTTGAGCTCGGCCGCCGAAAAGCTCATCGGCGCCCGCACACCCGGCACGCCTTCGGGGTCGATGCGCATGCCACGCGCCTGCACCTGCGGATCGGCAAACACCTCGTCCATATCGTTGATCGGCCCCGCCGGTACGCCCTGCGCCTCGCAGGCCGCCAGAAGCGCCGCCTTGCTATAGCGCGCCGAAGCGGCATTGAGCCGCGCGGTCAGCGCCTCGCGGTTCTTCACCCGGTCGGCATTGCTGAGGTATTCCGGCGCCTGCGCCAGCTCGGGCAGGCCCAAAAGCTCGCAAAGCCGTTGATATTGCGGGTCATTTCCGGTGGCGATGATGATATGCCCATCCGAGCAGTCGAACACCTGATAGGGCGACAGGTTGGGATGGTAATTGCCCATCCGCTGCGGCGCATCGCCCGTCGACAGGTAGTTCATCGCCTGATTGGCGGTGACCGCCACCGCTACATCAAGAAGCGCCATATCGATCTGCTGCCCCTCGCCGGTCCGCTCACGCTGATGCAGCGCGGCAAGGATCGCGGTGGTGGCATAGACCCCGGTAAAGACATCGGTGATCGCCACGCCAACCTTCTGCGGCTGCCCCGCCGGATCGCCGGTGATCGACATCAGCCCGGACATGCCCTGAATGATGTAATCATAGCCCGCCCGATGCGCATAAGGCCCATCCTGTCCAAAGCCGGTGATCGAACAATAGATCAGTCTCGGGTTGATCTCGCGCAGGCTGGCATAGTCGAGCCCGTATTTCTCGAGCCCGCCGACCTTGAAATTCTCGATGAGAATATCGGCGTCGCGCACCATCTCGCGCACCTGGGCCTGGCCCTCTTCGGTGCGGAAATCCACCGCAACGCTGGTCTTGCCCCGGTTGCAGCCGTGAAAATAGGCGGCGCTGCGGTCGTCCTCACGCTCGATAAAGGGCGGGCCCCAATTGCGGGTGTCATCCCCCGCCGGGCTCTCGACCTTGATCACATCCGCGCCCAGATCCGACAGCGTCTGACCGGCCCAGGGGCCGGCCAGAATGCGTGCCAGTTCGATGACTTTCAAACCATCCAGCGGGCTGGTCATTCGGCCAGCTCCGCCTCGATGAGTTCTTTGAGATCGGCATAGTTCATATTGCCATGCGACTCGCCATTGATGAGCAGCGTCGGGGTCGAACTGATGTCATCCGCCTCGCTGTTCTCCTGCCACCAGGACACCAGCGCCCGCGCCTTGTCCTCATCTTCGAGACAGGCGGTGAGCTTGTCGCCATCAAGCCCGGCAATCCGGCCCAGGCGGCGCAGGTTCTCCGAGGTTTTGACCGGGTCTTGCGGGTCCATCCACTCGCGCTGTTGCTCGTAGAGAAGGTTGGAAATGCCAAAGAACTTCGACGGCCCTTCACAGCGCGCGACCATCGCGGCCCAGAGACCGTAGCGGTCGAAATAGACGTCCCGATAGACAAAGCGGATCTTGCCGGTGTCGATGTAATCGGCCTTGAGCTGCTTGAACTGGTTCTCGTGGAAGCTCGCGCAATGCGGGCAGGTGAAGGAGGCATATTCCATCACCGTCACCTTGGCGTCTTCATTGCCAAGCACCATTTCGACGATGCCGTTCTCATCGGCTTCGGCCTCTTCCGCCGTGGCGGTGGCTTCGGTCTCGGTACTGGCTTCTGCGCTGGCCTCTGTGCTCGCCTCTGCGCTGGCCTCTGCCTCGGCGGTGGCACCCTCGGTGGTCGCTTCTTCGGACGCCGCCTCTTCGGTCGCAGCTTCCTCTGTCGTGGCCTCCGCCTCGGTCCCGGTCACTGCCTCTACGGCACTCTCCACCGCGTCGCCCGCCGCCTCGGCGGCCTCGCTGGCGGCTTCGGTCACGGTCTCGGTCGCGCTTTCTGCGGCCTCGACCACCGCGCCGGTCACCGCCTCGACGGTGCTTCCCGTCGAGGTCTCAGCCGTTGCTTCAGCGGTCGCTTCACTTGTGCTGCTCACCTCTTCGGCGGCCTGTGCCATTCCGCTCGTGCCGCCGACAAAGGCAGCGCCCAGCCCGATAACAAGGGCGGTTGCCCCGATTGCGCTCGTCTTGTTCATGAAAATCCCTTTCGGATCACGTTTTGCGTTTGGATAGGATATTGGCCCCCAGCGCGTCCAGCGCCTGTTTGAGGGCGCTGTCACCGATCTCGCCCACCAATGTGGCCGCTTCTGCGCGCTGCTCCGGTCCGGGCTGCGGCTTGTCGGGCTTGGGGGCGGGCTCAAAGGCGACCTGCCCCTCGGCAAAGCCGGTGGGCGCGGTCTGGGTGATGCGGATGCGGGCAATGGCGTTATAGCCATAGACCGCGTTGACCTTCTCGCGAAGCTGCTCTTTCTGCATCTCGAGCATCGGCGCCTGCGCCCCGGTGGTCAGCAGGGTCAGCGTCGCACCAAACCCTTGCCGCCCATAGGACACTTCGACAGGCCGCGCGATCCGCGCCACCTCTTCGCCAGCGATCTCGGCCCAGCGGGTCAGGAGGCGCGATTGGGCAAAGCCACGGCTTTCCGAGGCGCGCTGAATACGCGCCTGCAACAGCGTCGAGGTCCGTTTGAACCCGCGTGTGGTCGATTTGCCTCCGGTCATGGACGCTCCCCTGATCTCGGGCCATATACTAGGCAAGAACCGCAGGGGTGCCACCCCATAGTGACAAAGCCGAGGTCAAACATGCGTGAAACCGCTCAGCCGGGGGATCTGCTCTACTGGTATGATGCCCATGCCCGCGATCTGCCGTGGCGGGTGTCGCCCGCCGACCGCGCCGCAGGGGTGCGCCCCGATCCCTATCGCATCTGGCTCTCCGAGATCATGCTGCAGCAAACGACCGTGGCCGCGGTGAAATCCTATTTTGAGAGGTTCACCACGCTCTGGCCCGATGTGGCGGCGCTGGCCGCGGCCGAGGATGCCGATGTCATGGCCGAATGGGCGGGGCTCGGCTATTACGCCCGCGCCCGCAACCTGCTCAAATGCGCGCGGGTTGTGGTCACCGATCATGGCGGTCACTTCCCGCAGACCCGTGCAGGGCTGCAGGCGCTGCCCGGCATCGGACCCTATACCTCGGCGGCGATTTCTGCCATCGCCTATGACCTGCCGGAAACCGTGGTCGACGGCAATGTCGAACGGGTGATGGCGCGGCTGCATGATCTGCACACGCCGCTGCCCGAGGCAAAACCGGCGCTGACCGCGCTTGCCGACGCGCTCACACCACAGACCCGCCCCGGCGATTACGCCCAGGCGGTGATGGATCTCGGCGCGACGATCTGCACCCCGCGCAGCCCGGCCTGTGGCATCTGCCCGTGGCGCGCCCCCTGCGCCGCACGGGCGGCGGGGACGATGGCCGATCTGCCCCGAAAAAGCCCGAAAAAGCCGAAACCCACGTGGCTCGGCATCGCCTATGTGGCGCAGCGCGACGATGGCGCGATCCTGCTCGAAACCCGCCCCGACAAGGGCCTTCTGGGGGGCATGCTCGGCTTTCCCGGCTCCGACTGGTCCGAGACGCCCGAGCCCGATCCGCCGCTCGAGGCCGAGTGGCAGGATCTCGGCGAAGAGGCGCGCCACACCTTCACCCATTTCCACCTGCGTCTGCGCATCATGGTGGCGCAAGTCGGCGGCAATGCCGCCCCCCGGCGCGGCGCGTTCCACCCGCGCCACAGCTACCGCCCGGCGAGCCTCCCCACCGTCATGCGCAAAGTCCATGACCTCGCCCATGGCAGATTGCGCGAAATGCTGTAACGTGTCCCGCGACAGCGATTATTTGCCCGAGAGTTGCCCGTGTCCGTGACCCCGCTCCGCCAACAGTTCCACGCCGCCCTGCCCTTCTGGTCGTCGCTGGCGCTCGTGCCGCTGGCGCTCTGGGGGGCCATGGCCGGGGGCTGGACCGTGGTGCTCCTGCCGCTGGCGACATGGTATCTCTTTTCCTTCCTCGACGCGCTCACCGGGCTCAACCTCGAGAACGCCGATCCCGACACGCCCGAGGACGCGCTGACATGGTATCGCGCCATCACGCTGATCTGGCCGCCGGTGCAATTCATCCTGCTGTTCTGGATGATCTGGTATGTCTCGGGGGCCGATCACCTGAGCGCGCTGGAAAAGATCGTGCTCTTTTTCGGCGTCGGCGTGATCACCGGCACGGTGGGGATCAACTACAGTCACGAGCTCATGCATCAGCGCCCGCGCGGCGAGCGATTCCTCGGCGACGCTTTGCTCGCCATGGTGCTCTATTCGCATTTCCGCTCGGAACATCTTCTGGTGCATCACCGCTATGTGGCGACCCCCCGCGACCCGGTGACCGCGCGCTATAACGAGGGGTTTCACCGCTTCTTCCCGCGCGTGCTGCGCGAATGCTATGCCTCGGCGCTCGGCGCGGAACAGGCGATGTTGGCGCGGCGCGGCCATGGCTGGTGGCACCGGTCGAACCCGTTCCTGCGCTACTGGGGGCTGCAGGCCTATCTGCTGCTTCTGGCCATCGGCCTCGGCGGCTGGGTCGGGCTCGGGCTCTTTCTCTGGCAGGCGTTCGTCGCCATCTGGCAGCTCGAGCTGGTCAATTACATCGAACATTACGGGCTGACCCGGAAACATCTGGGCGATGGCCGCTATGAACATGTCAAACCGCGCCACAGCTGGAACGCCGCGCATAAGGCGTCGAACTGGCTCTTGATCAACCTGCAGCGCCATTCGGATCACCATTACAAGCCCGACCGCCGCTTTCCGCTGTTGCAGAATTATGCCGCGAGCGAGGCACCGCAGCTGCCGCATGGCTATCCGATGATGACCATGGTGGCGATGGTGCCGCCGCTCTGGCGGCGCAGCATGAACCCGCGGGTGCGCCGCTGGCGGCAGATGTACTACCCGGAAATCAGCGACTGGAAACCCTATAACAAGGCCACGAACCCGCCGCCCCGCTAGGGACGTTCGGGGCGTTCGGGGCGCGGCAACTGCCAGATGCCGCGCATCAGGCCGAGAAGCGCCGCCATCACCGGGCTGTCGATCTGCCGCGCCGGCAGCGCCAGATAGAGACAGGCCGGCACCGCGACCCGCCCCGCCAGCGCCACGCCATAGGATTGCTTTTGATAGAGAGCGATCGCATCGCGGCACAGGCTGAGCCCGACGCCCGAGCGCACCATCTCCATCATCGACGCCTCCTGATCGACCCGCGCCACGACATTCTGCGCAAGACCCCGCGCCTCGAAAATCCGCCGCAAGAGCTGATGATGCGCCGACATCTCGGGCGTGCCGATCCAGGGCAGTGCCGCGAGCGCCGGCCAGTCCGCCGTCTCGACCTGCGCCTGCCAGCCCGCCGGCGCCACCACGCGATAGGAAAACGCGGCCAGCGTCACCAGATGCACCGTCTCATCCACCATCGCCCTGGCCTCGTCGCCCGGCGGGCCAAGGACAAAGCCCGCGTCGATCTGCCCCCGCAAGAGCCGCGCCATGATCTCGCCGCTGATGCCATGCGAGAGCTCGGTCTCGATGCCCGGGAACTCGGCCCGCATCCGCCCCAGAAGCTGCCCCAGCCGGATGAATTCCGGATCAATGATCGTCCCGATCCGGAGCGGCCCGGTCACCACATCCGAGCGCTGACAGGCGGCCTGCCGAAAGGCTCCCATCGCCTCGATCACCTGCTCCGCCTTGGGCAAGAGCGCCGCGCCATCCCCGCTGAGCCGCAGCCCCGCCGCCTCGCGCTCGAACAGCGGCAGACCGACCTCCTCGCTGAGCCGTCGGAGCTGTTGGCTCACCGCCGGCTGGGTCAGGTTGAGCAGCTCCGCCGCCCGCGACACGCTGCCCTCGCGGGCCACGGTGACAAAGGCCAGGAGCGTGTTGATGTTGGAAAACCGGGTCATGGGCCGAGATGTATAGGACCGCGCGGCCCGCGTCACGCGCGGGCTTGTCTTGCGCGCGTCAAGACATATATTCCCGCCATGCGAGGACGACCTCCGCCCCATGCAACCCGGGGTTTTTAGATTCGGGACGGCCCGAGTGACAGGAGATCTGCCATGCGCACCCGCAACGACCGTATCCGCCACGCCATCCTGTTCGAGCTCTTCGGCCTCGCCCTGAGCGCGCCGCTCGGCGCCTGGCTCTTTGACCAGCCGCTGCATGACATGGGGCTCGTCGCCGTGGTCTGCGCGACCATCGCGATGGCGTGGAACTATCTCTACAACCTGCTCTTCGACCGGGCCATGCTCCGCCTGCGCGGCTCGGTTCAGAAAACGCTGACGATCCGCGTCCTGCACGCCATCCTCTTCGAGCTGGGGCTGTTGGTGGCCTTCGTGCCTTTCATCGCCTGGCAGCTCGGCGTCACGCTCTGGACCGCGCTGGCCATGGACGCGGCTTTTGCGGTGTTCTACCTCGTCTTCGCCTTCGTCTTTAACTGGCTCTATGACGTGATCTTCCCGATCCCCGGCCAGACGGCCTGAGCCCACCAAAAGCCGCGCCTCGCCGTGCCGAGGTACGGCGATCCACCCCGCGCGAGGCCACACAATGCCCGGATCAGCCGCATCGCGGCCCGGGCAGCGCCCGTCCGCCCCCCGGGCGGGCGCTCTGGCCCCGTCCCGACCCCAAGGCCAGCACAGCCTGACGCGGCCAGATAAACTGCCCCACCCCAGGTCCCGAACGCCCCCCCGCGGACGGGCCCCACCCTCAACAACACTCCAAAACAAAAAAGCCCCGCCATCGAGGCGGGGCCAGTTGGTAGTGCCATGTGTCAGGCCACAGGCACCGGCGGTGTTCTTGGTATTCGTCTAAAGGGGTGTCGCTCAGTTCGGGCGATCGGCCATTTCGGCGCGGATCTGCTGGCGGAACACGTCGATCGGCACCTGTTTGCCATCGCGCTTGATGCACCAGTAGGTCCAGCCATTGCAGCTCGGCGCGCCTTCGAGCGCGGCCCCGACCTGATGGATCGAGCCCTTGATATCATCCCCGATGAGCGTGCCATCGGCGCGCACCTTGGCCTTGTGGCGCAGGTTCATCGAATAGAGGTTCTCGCCCGGGCGCAGCATGCCCCGCTCGATGAGCTGACCAAAGGGCACGCGCGGCTCGGCCCGTTTCGACTGGCTCACCTGCAGCGCCTCGCGGTCATATTTGCGCACCTTCGCGAGCCGCTTCTCGGCCACCTCGCGATAGGCCGCCTCGCGCTCGATCCCGATGTAATCGCGGCCGAGCATCTTGGCCACGGCGCCGGTCGTGCCGGTGCCAAAGAACGGGTCGAGCACCACATCGCCGGGATTGGTCGACCCGACCAGAATACGGTGCAACAGGCTCTCGGGTTTCTGCGTCGGATGCGCCTTGTCGCCATTGGCATCCTTGAGCCGCTCATGCCCGGTGCAGATCGGCAGCACCCAGTCGCTGCGCATCTGGATCCCTTCGTTGAGCGATTTGAGCGCCTCATAGTTGAAGGTGTATTTGCCACCCTCTTCCTTGCTCGCCCAGATCATCGTCTCATGGGCATTGGTGAGCCGCTTGCCCCGGAAATTCGGCATCGGGTTCGACTTGCGCCAGACCACGTCATTGAGGATCCAGAAGCCTTCGTTCTGCAGCGACGCGCCAACCCGGAAAATGTTGTGATAGGAGCCAATCACCCAGATCGCGCCATTCGGCTTGAGCAGACGGCGCGCGGCGCGCAGCCATTCGGTGGTGAACTTGTCATAGGCGGCAAAGGACGAAAACTGGTCCCAGGCATCGTCGACCGCATCCACCTGGCTGTTGTCGGGCCGGTGCAGCTCGCCCTTGAGCTGAAGATTATAAGGGGGATCAGCGAAAATCAGGTCGACCGACGCCTCCGGCAGGGAATTCATCACCTCGATGCAATCCCCGGAAAGAATCGTGTTGAGAGGGAGCGCTTGCGCGCTCTTTGCTTTGGTTTTCGTCGTCATCTGTACTGCCTCGTTGCCGGCGCTTTGTGCGCTCTGGTCATTGAGGACAAGGATGAGTCAAAGCTGATTCGCGGTCAAATTCTTTTTGAATCAATCACTTACAAAATTGTCTTGATACAAGATATTGTGGACGGGTTTGAACGAACGCCTATGATGAGGGGTCACACCAAGATTTCGGAGCGCCTCCTTGTGGCTTTTCGACGGATATCCGGCGTTGGTCTCCCAGCCATAACCCGGATAGTGTTGCGCCAAATCCCACATGATCCGGTCGCGACATATTTTGGCCATAATTGAGGCCGCCGAAATCGACAAAGATAATGCGTCGCCCTTGATCACCGCCCGCGCCGGGATGCGCAGATCGCGCGGCAAGAGATTGCCATCAATGAGAGCAAACCCCGCCGCGACAGGCAGCCCCGCCACCGCCCGCTCCATCGCCAGATGCGAGGCTCGCAGGATGTTGATCTCGTCAATTTCCTCGACGCTGGCATGGGCGATCGAGACATGCGCCACCGCGGCGATCTCATCAAAGAGCGCCTCGCGCCGTTTCGCGCTAAGCGCCTTGGAATCGTTGAGCCCCGCCGGGATGCGCGCCGGGTCCAGCACCACCGCCGCCGCCGTCACCGGCCCGGCCAACGGCCCGCGCCCAACCTCATCCACCCCGGCCACCACGCCAAACCCTTGCGCGATAGCCTCGTCTTCAAATCTGTAATCCGGTCCCATGCCGCCAGAAATCACAGCCCCCCGCGCATTGCAAAGAATTTTGCCACCTTGGGCATATGATACCAACAGACCGCGGACAGAATGATCTTATGCGGAAAGGGAGGGCTCTCCCTCAGCTCCCGGCGCGCTTGCGGGCCTTGGCCGCGATGTGCGATTTGGCCTCCATCGCCTTACGCTGCTTGCGGTTCATCATGCGTTGCGGCTTTTGTAGCGCTTCCGGCATATGATCCAAGTTTAGCGGCTCATTGCGCGGCATGGTCGATAGCTCTGCGCCTTTCGACGGCCGCACCGGGCCACCGTCCAACACCATCGGGGCGGGCAAGCGCGGGCCTTGGTTTTCCCACTCTGCGGCTTTGTAGATGTCTTCAAGCGTTGTGCCCGATGCTGCGAGCACAAAGTCCTCAGGCTTAGGCAGGCAATCGCCAAAATCCCAATGGAAAGGGATGCCGGGGCCATCGCCCACACGGATCAGCTCATCGTCATCGACAACCCCGCCGCCCGCCTCAATCAGATCAGCAACACTGTAAACCTTGCGACCCTTGTCGTTGCGCACAATGAACCGTGTCCCAAGACGAATACGGCCCTGTTCTTTGATCTCGACACCGCCATCCGGTCTGAGCGTTCCTGTGACGGCTTTGACAAACTTATCAAGAGGGCCACCCACGGGCGTATAGGTTGCCGCGCGCAGTTTAACCCCGTCGCGGTCTTCGATCATGCCGTCATCGCGCAGCACGTCGATCAGGGTCTCGTATTTGTCGGCGCGCTTGCTGTCTGGGCGATAGTAGACGTGACCGGGTGTGACGCGGGTTCCGTGGAAATCCAGCAGGATTTTGGCGTCGTTCTGGAAGGTACGGGGAACATAGCCCGGCACCATGTTGCCGTTTTTATCATGCGAGACAACATAATCACCGACGCGGATCAACTTAATCGGCTTCTTCCAGATTTTGGCACGTACCGCATCCTGATCATACTGTTTATACGGATTGTTCGGGTCCGGCGCGAACTCAGGATCGAGTGGCCACATGTCAATTGGAACTTCAATTCCGAAGCACGATCCTTCGAACCCTGCGCGTTTTAGAAAAGTGTCTAAAGCACTAGCCCTCGACATAGCACTCGAGTCGGTCGGGTAAAGAGCCGAGAAAATCTGAACTGCTTGTTCAATGGACAAGTCTGAAATACTGTTTATTGCTTCGGTAGCATTCCAAGTGGAAACCCCTTCAACGCTACCCAGAATTAGGCCGTGTGAGTAGCTTATTCGAGCGCCCGGAAAAGATGAAACTCCGCCGGTGGGGGTGGACTCAAAGAATATTCCCGCTTGAATAGACCCTACATTTCCTATGGTTATTCCTAAGAGCTCACCTTGTTCTCCCAATATAGCATTTGCACCAGCAAATCCTTCAAACTCACTTATGTGAACATATCCAGTGTCTGGGTTATAAGTGCCTGTGGCGGAAATCTCTCCCCCCAGAAAGCTATATGCAACATTGAGATTTAAGGAAAATTCATCTGACCCGGGAGAATAAGTGGCTGCCCCTTCGATTCCGATTGGTCCAGTACCATAAGCGAAACCACCACCTAAACTGCTCTGCAACTCAGACATTGTTAAGCCATTGATTGCAAGTTCGTTTAGAATGGAAGGCAAACCGATATTTACGTTTAGATCAGAGGTAAGGCTACCTTGATCGTCAAGTGTGAAAGTTTCGGACTGTCCGCCAGATACAATAACGCCCATCAGATAAACTCCTTATATTTTTTTGAGCCGAGCCAAGCAAACCTTACCCAACACAAAAGCAGATAACGACCAGGCGACGTAAAAAGCCAAAATAATCAAGCCTGAATCAATACTGCTAGCTAATGCCATGCCGGATATGAAAAATAAGAGCATAATAATGGCGCAAAGAAATACTCTAATAAAAGTTATAGGTTTACTAATATCGCCTGATTTGAAGATGACTTCGTCTACGAACCTTTCAAGTTTCGTCAATATCATTACGCGCTCGTCAAATCGATGGCCCCTCCTTGTCGCAGCATACTCAAACCGTCGCTTTTGTCACGCTCAATCTCCGTGCGAACAATCAAGCTGTTAGCCATTCCAAAAACCTTTGACAAAACGTTTGGGGTGTAGGAGCGGTTTTGTCCTGAAAAGCCATGATCATCGGATATGCTAACCTTTCAACCACGGACCAATATCGTGACGCTCAGACCGACGCGCTGTCGGCGGCGGGGGCAAAACGTTCATTCTTTGAGAGAATGTGCGGAGCTATGGCGGAACGGCCAGAGCTGGACAAGATGCTGGATCAGCCCCCCGCTCATTGCAAAGAATTTTGCCACCCCGGGCATATGAAAGAGGGGGGCGCCTGGCCCCCCTCTCCTGATCTGCTCGATCTCGCTGCTCGGCACTCGTTACGCTGGTGCCCAGATCTTACTTGGCGTGCTGGCTGTTGCGCACCGATCGCGGCAGAGGCCGGGCGAGGTGCGAATGGTCGTAGCGGTTGTAAGGATCGTTGCGGGTGCTCTGACGATGGGTCTGGTGATCCCGGTGCTGATGCTGATGGCCATAGGCATTGCCATGTTTGTGGTCATGCTTATGCGCCTTGCGGTGCTGCTTGATCCGTTCCTTGCGCTGCTTCTCATGATACTTGTGGGCGCGGCGCTGGTCGTTGCGATACTGGCCATGACCGTATTGATCGTAATAGCGCTGGCGTTGCACCGCCTCGCGCTTGCGGCGTTCGCGGTCCTTCTTCTGGTCGATGATCACCGCACCGACGATGGCGGCGGCGGCGATGCCGGCGATCCATTGCGCGGTCTTGCGGTCGTCGGCGCGGGCCGTCGAGGCCGAAAACGACAGACCAGAGAGCGCGATGGCCGCGGCCGAAATGAGGGTGATGAAACGTCTGGACATGGCTTGTATCCTTTCTTGAGCAGCTTACATTTTACGGATGCCCCGCCCGCTGCACTCAACAAGGACAGCAACAGGCACGGCAGTGACAGGATCAGCCTCACCCCGAGCCTCTGCGCCACGCAATAACACCCGCCTGTTATCCGATAACACGCGCCACCCCGCCCCCGGATGCCCAAGAGATATTGAATAGCGCCCGCATTTCCGCGCAAGGTGGCGCCATGAAACAGATCGCTCTCATCTCCAGCCTCATCCTCGCACTCGGCGCCTCTGCCGCCCATGCCGGATGTCAGGCCGAATACAAGGCCAAGCGCGACAATCCGCTTGAGCTCTTTTATGATGTTGCCCAGATCAGCGGGCCCTGTACGGTGCCCGCCGCCACGGTCGAGCTGCGCGCGCGGCTCGCCGCGGCCGGGCTGACCCTGCTCAAGGTTCTGTCCGTCAAGGAATCCTGATCCCGGGGGAGGGCGAGTATGCAACCGGCTGACACCACCGTCACCGAGGCACGGCGTTCGGGCAATCTCGTCGTCACGCTGGGGGTGGCCGCCATCGTGGTGATTCTCACCCTCGCGGCGATCTTTCTCTTTGTCTCGCTGCCCGACGCCAATGCGTTCAACGCCCGCGTCGAACGGATCTTTGTCGAGAACGACACGCTGACCAGCGATGGCGAGATCAAGCTTCTGGAAATTCTCGCACTCTCCGGCACCGCCTTTTCCGAAACGCTCACCAGCTACCGGATGGTGATCTTCGTGCTGCTGGTCTTTGCCGCGGCGCTACTCATCGCGGCGGTGGTCTTTCTCATCATGCTGGTGGCGCTCAACCGACGCATGGCGCAGATCGAGCGCTCGGGCATTCAGGTGAGCTCGCTCCTGATCAGCCGGGCCGAGAAATCGGTCTATCTCAACAATATGGGGTTCAAGCTCACCGATGCGGCGATGGAAACCCTGTCGATCCTGGCCGAGGCACGGATGGATGGCGACATTCTCTCGGGTTCTGAAATCGAGGCGATGATTTCCGGGCGCGACGCCTCTGATTGCGAAGAGGCCGCCGGCGCCACCCGCATCAAGCGGCTGCGCGACACGCTGGGCAATCAGATGGTGAGCGAGCTGTTGGTCAAGAACATCGCCCGCAAGGGCTATGTGCTGGCCATCGACAAGGATGTGATCCGCGTCATCTGACCCGGGCCAAGCCAAGTCAGGACTCTGAGGTCGCAGGCCCCAGCTTTCAGGCCCCAGCTCTCAGTTTTCAGGCCACTGCCCGGCCTTTGCCGGGCAGGTGGCATGGGTCAAAAGCCCCGGTCATTTACCCCTCTATGAGGCCCCGGGTCTTGCGTCCCGGTTCAGGCGTCAAAGACGATGCGCACGATGTCTTCGCGCTTGATGCCGCAGGCCGCGAGCTCGTCATCGCTCATATCCTGAAGCATCTGCATCCGGCGCAGACGGCCGTTGTGCTCGACGATCGACACCAGCGCGTCACCAAAGGCCGCAAAGCCACGATGCACGGCACCCGCGAGATCGGGGAGAGAAACCAGACGTTGAGTTAGAAATGCCATTGGAGGTCACCTTTTCTGAGTAAGTGAACTCCTCCCTGCCCCTTATATAGACCCGCCGGGATGGGCTTTCCACCCAAGAATCATCATAGTTTCGCGGAAAAAATGGGCCGCGGGGGTGTCCCGCGGCCCAATCTCTTGGCATCCCGTGCGCAGCCCCGTCAGAGGCCCGCTACCGGGGTGATTTGCGCCTCACGCGCCTTCATGCACCCTTAATGCACCACGGCATCCTCGGGCGGCTGGCGCTTGGTGCTGCCGACCCGGTCGCCGATGATCAGGCCCTCCGCCCCGGCGCTCACCGGCACCGTGCTGCCGTCGAGGATATCCCCGGCCAGCAAGGCCTCGGCCAGCGGATCTTGCAGCGCGCGCTGGATCACCCGCTTGAGAGGCCGCGCCCCGAACACCGGGTCATAGCCCTCATCGGCCAGCCATTTGCGCGCCGCATCGTCGAGATCGAGCGTGATCTTCCGCGCCGCCAGCCGTTTGAGCAGGCGACCCATCTGGATCGTGACGATCCCGGCCATATCCTCGCGTTTGAGCCGGTCAAAGATGATCGTCTCGTCGAGCCGGTTGAGGAACTCGGGCCGGAAATGCGCCCGCACCGCATCCATCACGTCGCGCTTGGCGTCGCTGGCATCGGCCCCGTCGGGCAGCTGGCTCAGCGCCTGCGCCCCAAGGTTCGAGGTCAGGATGATCAGCGTCTGCTTGAAATCCACGGTGCGGCCCTGACCATCGGTCAGCACGCCATCATCGAGCACTTGCAACAGCACGTTGAACACATCCGGATGGGCCTTTTCCACCTCGTCGAACAGCACCACCTGATAGGGTCTGCGCCGCACCGCCTCGGTGAGGACACCGCCCTCGTCATAACCGACATAGCCCGGAGGCGCGCCGATCAGACGGGCCACCGAATGTTTCTCCATGAACTCCGACATGTCGATGCGCACCATGGCGCTGTCATCGTCAAAGAGGAACTCGGCCACCGCCTTGGTGAGCTCGGTCTTGCCGACGCCGGTCGGCCCAAGGAACAGGAACGAGCCCAGCGGCCGGTTCTCGTCATTGAGCCCGGCGCGCGCCCGGCGCACCGCATTGGCGACGGCTTTCACCGCCTGGTTCTGGCCGATCACCCGACGATGCAGGTTCTCTTCCATCCCCAGAAGCTTCTCGCGTTCCCCTTCGAGCATCTTGGCCGTCGGGATCCCGGTCCAGCGTTCGACCACCTGCGCGATCTGCTCGGGCCGCACCGCCTCTTCGACCATGACGCCATCGGCCTCGGCACTTTCGGCCTGCGCCAGCTGCTTTTCCAGCCCCGGAATCACGCCATAGCTGAGCTCACCCGCCTTGGCGAGATCGCCCTCGCGCTTGGCATGGTCGAGCTCGATCCGCGCCCGGTCGAGCTGTTCCTTGAGGTCCCGCGCCCCGGCGAGCTTGTCACGCTCGGCCTGCCATTGCGCGGTCATCTCGCGCGACCGCTCCTGCAGATCCGACAGCTCTTTCTCGAGCTTCTCGAGACGGTCCTTCGACGCGACATCATCCTCTTTCTTGAGCGCCTCCGCTTCGATCTGCTTTTGCAGGATCTCACGGTCCAGCGCGTCGAGCTCTTCGGGCTTGCTGTCCACCTCCATCCGCAACCGGCTGGCGGCCTCGTCCATCAGGTCGATCGCCTTGTCCGGCAGGAACCGGTCGGTGATATAGCGATGGCTGAGCGTCGCGGCGGTCACCAGGGCGCTGTCCGAAATCCGCACCCCATGGTGCAGCTCGTATTTCTCCTTGATGCCGCGCAGGATGCTGATCGTGTCCTCGACCGTCGGCTCCTGCACCACGATGGGCTGGAACCGCCGCGCCAGCGCCGCGTCCTTCTCCACATGCTTGCGATATTCATCGAGCGTGGTCGCCCCGATACAATGCAGCTCGCCGCGCGCCAGCGCCGGCTTGATCAGATTGGCCGCATCCATCGCGCCATCCGATTTGCCGGCCCCGATGAGCGTGTGCATCTCGTCGATAAAGAGAATGATCTCGCCCGCCGCATCCGTCACCTCGTTGAGCACGGATTTGAGCCGCTCTTCGAACTCGCCACGGTATTTCGCCCCAGCGATGAGCGCCCCCATGTCGAGCGACAACAGCCGCTTGTCGGCGAGGCTCTCGGGCACATCGCCATTGACGATGCGCAGCGCCAGCCCCTCGGCGATGGCGGTCTTGCCGACCCCCGGCTCGCCGATGAGCACCGGGTTGTTCTTGGTGCGCCGCGACAGAACCTGCATGGCGCGGCGAATTTCATCGTCACGGCCAATGATCGGATCGATCTTGCCCTCGTCGGCGGCCCGGGTCAGGTCGCGCGCATATTTCTCGAGCGCCTCATAGGTGTCCTCGGCGCTGGCACTGTCGGCGGTGCGCCCCTTGCGGACATCATTGATCGCTTCATTGAGCTTCTGCGCGCTGATGCCCCCGGCCTCGAGCGCCTCTTTCGCCGGGCTCTTGACCATGGCAAGCGCCGTCAGAATGCGCTCGACCGGCACGAAACTGTCGCCCGCCTTCTTGGCGAGCTTTTCGGCCTCGGCCAGAACCTTGCCGGTCTGCTGATCCATATAGGTCTGGCCCGCGTCGCCGGTGACGACAGGGATTTTCGAGATGGCGATATCCAAGGCCTGAACCACCCGCGCCGGCTCGCCGCCCGCGCGTTTGATCAGGTTGCTCGCAAGCCCCTGGTCATCATCCATCAGTGCTTTCAGTATATGTTCGGGCGCCAGCTTCTGATGGCTTTCCCGCATGGCGATCGTCTGCGCCGCCTGAACAAAGCCACGCGACCGCTCGGTGAACTTTTCAAAGTCCATCCCAACTCTCCTCTATAAGCGTACCCCCGGTGCCGCACCCAGCATTAGGCATACGGCGGTCGGGAACCTCGACCTGACAGATGGGCAGCATCCCGCCGATCTTCAAGCGATCAGACCCTGAATTTGCCCAGAGGGGAACAAAAAAGCCGTTTCCCCGTTTAAATTTCACTGGCCGCTCCCAAGTTATCCACAGGGGAAATCCCCCGGCCTAGAGCAGAAGGAATTAGGCAATGCAGATCGAAAAAATCCAATTCGATCAGGTGCGCTACAACCCGGAAACCGGCGCATTCGAAGCCCTGGTCAAAATCCACGAAGACGGGATCACCTACAGCTATCCGACACAGGCCACCGCGCCGCTGACCGCTGAATATGACGTGGTGGTGCGCCGCCTGCATGATGCGGCGGCCCGCGCCCATAGCGACAACCTGCCCGCCATGCGCTCGCGCCGCGCCACCACCAGCGCCGAGTACCAGACCCGCGTGGCCCAGATCCTCGCCAGCGGCACGCTAAGCCTGCCCTCGGGCAGCCCGCGCATCGCGGCCTGAGCCGCGACAGAATTTCCCGAACGATCCCTGCGATCTGGCAGGTGATTTCAACCGGGGCGCGCGCGGACGATCCCACCGATCCGGCGGCGCCCCGCCCCCTCCGGCACAACCCCCTCGGGGAAGAGGCGCTTGATATTCACCCTGAAGCCTGTACCGTTAACCGGTATTTGGTTCTTGTTTGTAATGGTGCCTGTCATGATTATTCGCCAATTTCGCTTTGATGACCTGCGATTCTCTCCTGATGCAGAAGAGCATCGCGCCATCGCCATCCTGACCACCGATATCAGCACGCTTTGCCTGATGACCAAGGCCAAGCTGCAATCCGACGTGCCGCCCGCCTCGCTGGCCGAGGCGCTGGCCGAGGACGCGCTGCGTCAGATCCGGCGCATGCCGGAATACCGCCGTCAGGCCGATGCCGTGCAAGTGGCCGAAGACGCGCCCAAGGAATTTCAGCGGGCCTCCTGATCCGGCCCCCCAGTTCAAGACCCCCCGGCCCCCCAGTTCAAGCTCCCCCGGACCAAGCCCCCCGGCCCAAGACCCTTGACCTGTTGCCATGTGGCGGCCACAAGGGCGCGAGTTTTGCCGCGCGTTTTGCAAAGGGGCCGCCCATGACCGCCACCTCCTCCACCCTTGCCGATGACCGGCTGATCGTCGCGCTCGATGTGCCCAACGCCATCGAGGCGCTGCAACTCGCCGAACGGCTCGGCGATGCGGTCAGCTTCTACAAGATCGGTCTCGGCATGCTCACCGGGGGCGGGCTCGCCGTGGCGAATGAGCTCAAGCAGGAACATGGCAAGCGCATCTTCCTCGACATGAAGCTCTTCGACATCGGCGCCACCGTCGAAAACGCCGTGCGCGGTCTGGTGCAGTTCGATCTCGATTTCCTCACCGTCCATGGCGATCCGCATGTGGTGCGCGCCGCCCGCGAGGGCGTCGGCGGCAAATCGACGAAAATCCTCGCGGTGACGATCCTCACCTCGCTCGACCGGGCCGATCTCGACGCCGGGCTGATCCGCGCGGGCGACATTCACGATCTGGTCTGCGAACGCGCCAGCCGCGCCTTTGACGCCGGGGCCGATGGCGTCATCGCCTCGCCGCAAGAGGCGGCGATGATCCGCGCCCTGCCCAATGCGGCGGGCCGTCTCATCGTGACCCCCGGCGTGCGTCCCGCGGGCGCGGCGCTCGGCGATCAGAAACGCGTGGCCACCCCGGCGCAGGCGCTCAAGGACGGGGCCGATCACATCGTCGTCGGGCGTCCGATCTGGGCGGCTGACGATGCCCCCGCCGCCGCCCGCGCCATCCTGGCCGAGCTGCCCTGACCGGGGCTTCACCCCGCGATTCCGCCATGACTATTGGTTAATAAATCGCCGCCGCCCCGGGCGCGCGGCGCACGCTCGCGGCTTTGGCCGGAAAAGCCCGAATCACCCACTGACGCAATACCGACGTAATACCGACGCTTTGCCGAAGGTCGATTTCCGTGGCCTCGCCAACCTGTTAACATGGACCCCCGACACCCGGATGTGATCGCCCGCCATGCCCGCTTTTTGCCGCGACTGCCTGCAAAACCTGCCCGATCCCGCGCCCCGCCGCTGCCCCGGCTGTCAGAGCCCGCGCGTGCTCTCGCATCCCGAACTCTACGGGCTGACCATCGCCCATATGGATTGCGATGCCTTCTATGCCAGCGTCGAGAAACGCGACAATCCCGCGCTCGCGGACAAGCCGCTGATCATCGGCGGCGGCCGCCGTGGCGTCGTCTCAACCGCCTGTTATATCGCGCGAATTCGCGGCGTGCGCTCGGCCATGCCGATGTTCAAGGCGCTTGATCTCTGCCCCGATGCGGTGGTGCTCAAACCCCGGATGGAGGTCTATGCCGAGGTCTCCCGCCAGATCCGCGCCATGATGCTCGACCTCACCCCGGTGATCGAACCGCTGTCGCTCGACGAGGCCTTTCTCGACCTCTCCGGCACCACCCGCCTGCATGGCGCACCGCCTGCGGTGATGCTGGCCCGGCTGGTGGCGCGGATGCGCTCGGAACTGGGCGTCACTGGCTCGATTGGCCTCAGCCATAATAAATTCTTAGCAAAGATCGCGTCTGATCTGGATAAACCGCGTGGATTTTCTGTCATCGGCGCCGCCGAGACCGCCGCATTTCTCCGCGACAAACCGGTCCGAATGATCTGGGGCGTCGGCCAATCCGCGCAAACCGCCTTGGACAAGGCCGGCATCCGCAGCTTTAACGATTTGTTAAGGTGGGAGCGGCAGGATCTCGTGGCGCGGTTTGGCTCGCTGGGCAACCGGCTCTGGCATCTTGCCCGGGGTCAGGACATGCGCCGTGTCGACGCCCGCGCGCCGGTCAAATCCATCTCCAAGGAAACCACGTTTTTCGAAGATACCGGCCATACCGAGCTGCTCGATGGCCATATCTGGCGGCTCTCCGTGCAGGTCTCCGACCGCGCCAAGGCCCGCCATCTCGCCGGCCGCGTCGTCACGCTCAAGCTCAAGCGCGCCGATCATTCGCTGATCTCCCGCCGCCTCGCCCTGCGCGACGCGACCCAGCTCGCCGACACGATCTACCGCACCGCCCGCAATCTCTATGATCAGGTGGATCATCAGGTGCCCTACCGGCTCATCGGCGTCGGCATTTCCGATCTGGTGCCGGAAGAGGCCGCTGATCTCTCCGGCGATCTGCTCGACCCGCAGGCCCGCAAACGCAGCCAGGCCGAACGCGCCGCCGATGCCATTCGTGAGAAATTCGGCTCTGACGCGATCGTCAAAGGCCGCGCCCTGCGCTAGCGCCTATTCCGCCGCCAGCGTCTGCTGCACCGGTCGGCCAATATCCGCCAATTCCGCCAGAATATCCCGCATCATGGCGCGGAAGGCCTCGAAATTCTGGTTCGGCGCGATCCGCCGCTCGTCCATATAGAGCGCCCGGTCAATCTCGATCTGCACCGCATGCCGCCCCCGCGAGGGCCGCCCGTAATTCTGTGTGACAAAGGCCCCGGCAAAGGGCGCGTTGCGCGCCACGACCAGCCCGGCGCGCTGAAATGCCGCCTCCACCCGCTCGACAATCTCGGGCGCGGCCGAGGCTCCGAACCGGTCGCCGAGCACCACATGCGGGCGTTTGCCGCCACGGTGCATCGCCGCATCCATCGCCTCATGTGGCATCGAATGACAGTCGAGAAGAATGGCCTCGCCGAACATCTCCCAGGCCTGATCGAGCTGCTGGGCAAGCGCATTGTGATAGGGATGCCAATAGGTCTCGATCCGCTCGATCGCCTCGTCGCGGGTCAATTTCCCTGTATAAATAGGCTGTCCGTTGGCCACCACACGCGGAATCACCCCAAGCCCCGAGGCCACGCGCGGATTGTGCCCGACCATCCGCACCCCTTCGATCAAGGCCGGGTCGAGCTCATCGGGACCCCGGTTGAGATCAATAAAGGCGCGCGGCGCGCCGGCACAGATCAAGGGAGCGCCAAGACGTGGCGCAGAATCGAGGAAAATATCGACATAGGCATCCTCGGAGGACCGGATCGTCACCTCGTCGAGCCGCGACCGATCCAGAAACCACTGTGGATAGTCCCGCGCCGAATGCGGCGAGGCAAAGACCACGCTCGTGGTCCTTTTCCTCGGAAACTCCAACTGATACGCAAGCTTGGGCATTCGACCTCCCCGATTGGCTTATAGGATAGCCTGAAAAAAACTGTTACCGAAAGCCCTTGATCACCTCCGCGACTCCTTTTATAGACAGCGACGCTGCGGCGCGGATTTCCGCGCCCCTGTTTTTTAGGGGCACGAATCCAGACCAAGGTCCATAGGGGTGATTAGCTCAGCGGTAGAGCACTTCGTTGACATCGAAGGGGTCACTGGTTCGATCCCAGTATCGCCCACCATGATTTCATTGTTTCGCAAACCGTGCGAAACGCCCGTAACCTAAGGCGCTGGCCCGCGCCGCGACAGACAGAGGAAAGAACGATGAAAGTTCGCAACTCGCTCCGTTCGCTCAAGAACCGGCACCGGGATTGCCGTGTCGTGCGCCGCAAAGGCCGCGTCTACGTGATCAACAAAACCCAGCGCCGTTTCAAAGCCCGTCAGGGCTGAGCAAACGCTCGGACAGATTTGAAAACCCCGCCCCTCTCGGGCGGGGTTTTTCTTTTTGTGCTGCCATATTGCCCCGCCTGACAAAGACCGCTTAACTGCGCGCAGTCTTGGGAGAGGACGGGCATGAATACCCCTGCAAAGATCATCGTTATCGGCGCCGGCATCTGTGGGCTGAGCGCCGCCATCTGGCTGCGCCGCGACGGCCATGAGGTCACGCTGATCGACCGCGAAGGCCCCGGCGCGGGCGCGTCCTATGGCAATGCCGGACTGCTGGCACAATGGGCCATCGCGCCGATCAATTCGCCCGGCATCATCCGCCAGGGGATCAAGAGCCTCGCCGACCCGAACGCGCCGCTTTTCTTGCAATATAGCTACCTGCCCCGGCTGCTGCCCTGGCTCCTGCGCTATGTGGCGCAGGGCACCGACACGCGGACACAGCGGATGGCGGCGGGGCTGCACAATCTGCTGCATGACAGTGTCGAACAGCACCGCGCCCTGACCCAGGGCACCGCCGCCGCGCGGTTTGTCACCGACAGCGATCTGTCCTACGCCTATGCCGACCGCGCCGCCTATGCGCGCGACGGCTATGCCTGGGCGATCAAGCGCAACGCGGGCTATGTGCCAGAGCTGATCGAAGGTGCCGCCGTGCAAGAGGCCGAGCCGATGCTGGGGGCCAATATCGGCTGTCTCGCGGTGCTGCGCAATCAGGGCCATATCGCCAATCCCGGCGCCTATATGAAAGCGCTCGCCGAGGTCTTCCAAGCCGAGGGGGGCAGGTTTCTCGTGGCCACGGCCAAGGACATCACCCTGCGCGATGGCCGCGTTACGGCGGTTGAAACCGATCAGGGCACGCTGCCCTGCGATCATGCGGTGGTGACGGCGGGCATCTGGTCGAAACCGATCCTGCGCAAGCTCGGGATCAGGCTGCCGCTCGAGGCCGAGCGCGGCTATCACCTGCACCTGAAATCGCCGTCGCAAGTGCCGAACAATCCGATCATGGTGGCCGGAAAATGTGCCTTCAACCCGATGGAGCATGGGCTGCGCTGTACCAGCGCGGTCGAACTCGCCCATGTCGATGCGCCCCGCTCGCCCAAGCCCTTCGCGCTCATCCGCCGCTACCTGTCAGAGCTCTTTCCCGATCTGCAATATGAGCTGGCCGAGGAATGGATGGGCCACCGCCCCTCGACCCCGGACAGCCTGCCGCTTATTGGCCAACGCGGTGCCACCGGGCTACATCTCGGCTTTGGGCATCAGCATGTGGGGCTCACCGGCGGGCCGAAAACCGGGCGCTGGATCGCCGACATGATCGCCGGGCGTAAACCCAATGGCGACATGAGCTATTACGATCCGGCCCGGTTCGATTAGACGCCTTTGATCAGGCCTTGATCGCCGCGCGCAGCGCCGCCATCCGGGTCTTGAGCGTGTCGTGATAGCGGTCATTGGTCAGCGCGCCCTCGTCCGAGAACTCTTTCGACGCCCCGGCCACCAAAACCGCCGGCCCTGAAATGATCTGCGCCTGCAGCTGCAGCAGGCAGGCCATGGTCATGAACTGCGCCGTCTCGCCGCCGGTCCGCCCTGCCGCGACCGAGACCACCACCGTGGGCTTGCCCGCAAAGGCATTGCCCTCGGTCCGGCTGACCCAATCGAGCGCGTTCTTGAGAACGCCCGAGATGCCCTTGTTATATTCCGGCGCCGAAATCACGATGGCATCGGCCCCGGCAATCTGATCGGCCAGCAGCTGCACCTTGGCGGGGATGCCCTCGGCCTGTTCCAGATCGCCATTGTAGAGCGGCAGATCGAGATCCCCCACCACCACTTTCGCCGGGCCAAAGGCCTCGGCCGCGACCCGGCAGAGCATCCGGTTATACGACCCCTCGCGCAGCGAGCCGCTGATGGTGAGTAGCACTGGTTCTGACATGGGACGCCCCTTGGTGATTGCATGATTTATGACCCCCACCGTGCCCCGGTCCGCGCCCCCAACGCAACCCGACCCACCGCACAGCGCCTGTGCGCCCTCCGCGCAATCGCCTCGAAAACCAGCAAATAGTGCACGGACAAACAAAACCCCCGCACACGGGGACCGTGCCGGGGGCGAAGGTGGCTCTTATGAGCGAGGGGGAAGGGTTACCAGTCCGTCGGGCCTTTTTCGGCAAAGACATGGACCAGGAAATCGATGAAGGCGCGCACCTTGGGCTGGGTGAACCGGCCCGGCGGATAGACCGCATAGATGCCTTGGGTTTCCATCGGCAGATCGGGGATCACATCCTCGACAAGACCTTTGGACAGCGCCTCGGAATAGAGAAAGCTCGGCAGGTAGGCGATGCCCAGACCCGAGATCGCGGCGTTGAGCAGCGATTGCCCGTCATTGACCGACAGCCCGCCCGCCGTGCGCACCTGACGCTTTTCGCCCGATGGCGCGGTGAGCTTCCAGACACTGCCGCCCGCCTGGCTCGAATAATGCAAGAGCTTGTGCTCGTTGAGATCGTCGATCTTGGTCGGCCGCCCGTATTTCTCGAGATAGGCCGGGCTCGCGATCATCCGCTTGGTGGTCTCGGTGAGCTTGCGCGCCCGCAGGGTGCTGTCCTCGAGCTCGCCGATGCGGATCGCCATGTCGAACCCTTCCGAGATGAGCTCTACATAGCGGTTGTTGAGCACCATATTGACGGTGATATCCGGGAACTCATCGAGGAAATTGCCGAGTACCGGGCTCAGATGATTGACGCCGAAATCCGTCGCCACCGAAATCCGCAGCAGACCCGAAGGATCGGATTGCATCGAACTGACCAGCGCATCCGCCTCGCCCGCATCATTGAGAACGCGCAGCGCCCGATCATAATAGGCGAGACCGATTTCCGTCGGGCTCACGCGGCGGGTCGTCCGGTTGAGCAGACGCGCCCCGAGACGCGCCTCGAGCGATGACACATGTTTCGATACGGCGGATTTGGAAATCCCCATTTTCCGCGCCGCATCAGTGAATCCACCTTGATCCACGACCGTGGCAAACGCTTCCATCTCGGTGAGACGATCCATTGCTCGATACCTCTGTATTTCTGTTGCTTTGGGTATCGGCGTCAAATCGGGCGCAACTGGGGCGGCCACCAGACAATATCTGGGTTTTATCGCGGATCGTTCTTAACCGGGAAACAGGGAAACAAATGTTTCCACCGCTGGAATCGGGTGTTTGCAGCTGGGACGCGGGGCTAGAAAAGACTGCCCTGATCGCCGGGCGGCGTCTGCGGCTTGGCCGGTTTCTTGGGCGCGGGCGCCCCCGGCTGGCCGACCTTATGCACGCCATCGGCAAATTCGATCTCGAGATTTTGCGCCCGGCCCGCTGCGGCGGCGCTCTTGATCAGATCGCCATCGCCGCGCACCACCGCATAGCCCCGCTCGAGCGTCGCCTTATAGCTGAGCGTTTCGCGCAGCCGGTCGAGCGCGTCGAGCCGATCACGCCAATCCTTGATCTGACGCGCCCCCACCTGACCGAACCGGTCGCTCAATCGGCTCAGATCCTCACGCCGCCGCTGCAGCGCCTCATGCGGTTCGACCCGGCCAAACCGTGCGCTCATCGCATCATAGCGTTCGCGCCCGCGCTCTGTCCGCGCGCCGAGCGCATGACCAAGCCGCTCGCCGGTCTGTGCCAGCCGCTGCCCCTGATCGCGCAGCTTACCGCGCAGCGCCGCCGGGCGCAGCGCCCCGGCCGCATCCGACAGCCGCACCCGCCGCATCTGCACCGACCGGATGAGCGCGGCCGGAAGCCGTTCGCCCCAGACATCGAGCCTCTGGCGCGGCCCGTCGAGCAACGTGTCCACCCGGGGCAAGGCCCGCCCCAGATCGCGCAGCCGCTGGCCGCGCCGCTCGACCCCGCTCGACAGCGCATGGCTCAGCCGGGCGCTCTGCCCATCGAGCCAAGCCAGCAGGTCGAGCCGCACCGGCACCGCAAGCTCCGCCGCCGCCGTCGGCGTGGGCGCGCGCTTGTCCGAGGCAAAATCGATCAGCGTGGTGTCGGTCTCATGGCCCACCGCCGAGATGAGCGGGATCTCCGACGCCGCCGCCGCGCGCACCACGATTTCCTCGTTGAACCCCCACAGATCCTCGATCGAGCCGCCGCCCCGCGCCACGATGATCAGATCGGGCCGCGGCAGCGCCCCGCCCGGCGTCAGCGCATTGAACCCGGCAATCGCCCGGGCCACTTCTGCGGCAGAGCTCTGCCCCTGCACCGCCACCGGCCAGATCAGCACCTTGCGCGGAAACCGGTCGCGCAGCCGGTGCAGAATATCGCGAATCACCGCACCCGAGGGCGAGGTGACGACGCCGATGATCTCGGGCAGATAGGGGATCGGCCGCTTGCGCCCCTCATCAAAGAGCCCCTCCGCCGCCAGCGCCTTGCGCCGTTTCTCCAGCAGCGCCATGAGCGCGCCCTGCCCGGCCACGGCCACTTCATCGACGTTGAGATTGTATTTCGACTGCGCCCCAAAGGCGGTGAGCCGCCCGGTCACCACCACCTCGAGCCCCTCTTCGGGCTCGACCGACAGACCCGCCACCTGCCCCTTCCATGTGGTGCAGGCGAGGACGTTCTTGTCGTCCTTCACATCATAGTAAAGATGCCCGGACCGCGCCTTGAACACACGGCCCACCTCGCCACGCACGCGCACACGCCCGAAATTGCCTTCGAGCGTGCGCTTCACCTCGCCGGAGATTTCCGAGACGGTGTATTCGGGCATGTTCTGGCCCGGAAGCGGATCATCAATCAGGTCTGACATGCCCCATCAATGACCGATCCCGCGCCAGAAGAAAAGATCACGCGGCGCGCTGATCGTGGCGACCTTCCTCGATCTCTTCGATGAGCTTTTTCGAGAAGGCCGGCAAATCGTCGGGGTTGCGGCTGGTGACCAGACCATGATCGGTGACGACCTCGGCATCGGTCCAATTGGCCCCAGCGTTTTTCACATCGGTCTTGATCGAATGATAGGAGGTCATGTCGCGGCCCTCCGCGATGCCCGCCTCGATCAACAGCCAGGGCGCATGGCAGATTGCCCCGATCACCTTCTTCGCCTGCCAGAAGGCCCGGATGAACGACAGCGCCTCGTCATTGACGCGCAGCAGGTCCGGGTTGATCTGCCCGCCGGGCAGCACCAGCGCATCGTAATCGGTGGGGTTCACCTCCGACAGCTTGCGGTCGACCTCGACGGTGCGGCACCAATCGGGGCCTTCCCAGCCGCGAATGTCCTGCCCATCGGGCGAGATCACATGCACCTCTGCGCCCGCCTCGCGCAGCGCGTCGCGCGGCTGCTCGAGCTCGGATTGCTCAAAGCCATTGGTGGCGAGAATGGCGATCTTGGCGGATTTGATATCAGGCATGGGATTTCCTTTCGTCGGTGATGACACTCATCTCTTCCAACCCGGCGCGGCCCGCGATGTTCCGCACAAAGGGCCCTCAGCCTTGCCTCCGCGCGCCCGCGCGCCTATTCAGACGCCAAATGAGGACCGAACGGTAGGGGACCGCCTGATGAACATTCTGATCCTTGGCAGCGGCGGGCGCGAACACAGCCTCGCTTGGGCCGTGAAACAGAACCCGAAATGCGACCGGCTCATCGTGGCCCCCGGCAATGCCGGCATCGCCCAGATCGCCGATTGCGCCAAGCTCGACATCATGGATGGCGGCGCGGTGGTGACCTTTGCCGAGGAAAACGCCATCGACTTCGTGATCGTCGGCCCCGAAGCGCCGCTCGCCGTGGGCGTGGCCGATCGGCTGCGCGAGGCCGGGCTGCTCTGCTTTGGTCCCTCCGAGGGCGCGGCACGGCTCGAAGCCTCGAAAAGTTTCACCAAGGAAATCTGTGACGCGGCCAAGGCCCCCACCGCAGGCTATGGCCATTTCACCGAGGCCGAAGCCGCCCGCGCCCATGTCCGGGCCAAAGGCGCGCCCATCGTGATCAAGGCCGACGGTCTCGCCGCTGGCAAGGGCGTCATCATCGCCATGACCGAAGACGAGGCGCTCGCCGCCATCGACGACATGTTCGGCGGCGCCTTTGGCGGCGCCGGGGCCGAAGTGGTGATCGAAGAGTTCATGGAGGGCGAAGAGGCCTCTCTCTTCGTGCTCTGCGATGGCGAGAACATCCTGTCGGTCGGCACCGCGCAGGATCACAAACGGGTGGGCGACGGCGACACCGGCCCCAACACCGGCGGCATGGGCGCCTATTCCCCCGCCCCGGTGCTCAGCCCCGACATCGAAGCCATCGCCATGGAGCAGATCGTCAAACCGACCATGGCCGAAATGGCCCGCCGCGGCATGCCGTTTCAGGGCGTGCTCTACGCCGGTCTGATGATCAAGGACGGCCAGCCCCGTCTCGTCGAGTATAACGTCCGCTTCGGCGACCCGGAATGCCAGGTGCTGATGATGCGGCTCGGGGCGCAGGTGCTCGACCTGCTGCACGCCGCCGCCGAAGGCCGCCTGAACGAGATGAGCGTGACCTGGGCCGAGGATCACGCGCTCACCGTGGTGATGGCGGCGCTGGGCTATCCCGGTGATTATGAAAAAGGCACGCCCATCGGCGCGCTCGACACGATGCCCGAGGACAGCCACCACATGGTCTTTCACGCCGGCACCGCCGAGACGGGCGGCAAGATCGTCGCCACCGGCGGCCGGGTGCTCAACGTGACGGCCCGCGGTGCGACGCTGCAAGAGGCCCGCGACCGCGCCTATGGCATGGTCGAGGGGATCGACTGGCCCGGCGGGTTCTACCGCCGCGACATCGGCTGGCGCGCGCTGGGCTAGGCCCGCCGCGCGACCGGTGACGCGGATCGGAAACACGCCCGCCCCGGTTTGGCGCAAAATTGGCTGCTAAGGCCGCTTGCGAACTGTTTTGCCAATGATCTTCGGGCTCTAACGCGGGCGAGACCTGCAAGGAGCCCGACGATGATTGTCCGCGACAAACCCGGATTGCTGGAACTGATGTTCGCCATTCGCGGCTCGGTGCTGCCGCGCATCCTGCCGCGCATTCTCTTTGCCACGGGTTTTGCCGCGCTGGTGGTCTGGATCGACGGCGCGCTCTTGCGCCTGCCCCATACCAATGCCGCGCCCTTCGCGGTCTTTGGCCTCGCGCTGTCGCTCTTTCTCGGCTTTCGCAACAACGCCGCCTATGACCGCTGGTGGGAGGGCCGCCGCCTCTGGGGCGGGCTGGTGGCCGATATGCGCTCGCTCGGGCGCGAGGTCGAGATGTATCTCCCCGACCCCGAGGCACGACAACGCGCCCTGCGGCTGGCGCTGGCCTTCCTGCATCTGCACCGGCTGCATCTGCGCCGGATGCCCGACGATGGCTCGGCGGGCCGCTGGGCCGCCGACAGCGCCGCCTTCGCCGAGGCCCATCACCCGCCCTGCGCCGCGCTCAACACGCTCAACCGGCATCTGGCCGAGGCCGCGCCCGATGGCTTTGCCCGCCGCGCGCTTGCCGAACGGCTGGCCTCGATGTCGCTGGCGCAGGCGGGCTGCGAACGCATCGCCACCACGCCACTGCCCTTCGTCTATTCGCTTCTGGTGTTCCGCACGACCTATCTCTACTGCCTGCTGATCCCCTTTGCCCTGCTCGAGGGCGCCGGCTGGATGGCGCCGCTCTTTTCGGCGATCATCGCTTATGTTTTCTTCGGCCTCGCCGAGGTCACCGAAGAGCTCGCCCATCCCTTTGGCGAAACGGTGAACGGGCTGCCGCTCGACGCGATGTGCCGCACGGTGGAACGCTCGCTCGCGCCGCATCTCGGCGAAGAGGTGCCCGAGGCCCGGGTGCCCGTCGGCTTTTACCTGAGCTAGCCCCGGGTCAGCCCCGGCATGGCCCAGCGCATCGCGCCCGCCACCACCAGCCCATAGAGCATATGCGCCGCGAGCGACGCCCAAGTGTAGCTCACAAATCCCATCATAAAGCCGCGCCCGGCCAGCGGGGCCAGCACGCCCTGCGCCACCGCCCAGAGGATCAGCCCCCAGATCAGCCCGGCCATGGCCCAGGGCTGCGGCGGTGTCAGGCGCAGATAGGCGAGATAGCCGAGCGGAAAGAGAATGAGCCCCGCCACCAGATGGCCGATCCAGCCGCCGACATAGCCGATCTCGGCCCCCAAGAGCCGCGCCAGCGCGATCACCAGATAGGCAGGCTCCATCACCCGCCCGGTCAGGATCGGCCCCAGCCCAAAGGCAAAGGCCTCAAAGGCGATCTCGCCAGCCAGCCCCCCAATGAGGGTGAGACGAAGGATTTGCATCGGGGTCAGGGTCATGTGGTGGCCTCTTGGGGTTATGGTCCGCCACCGGCTAGACCGCAGAGAGGCGGGGGACAAATCACATCGCCCCACAGCGCCGTGAGAGATCACTCACATCGCGTCGCGCGGTTGAGGCTCTCTGGCCCGTCATAGCGCCCAAAGACGCGCGGGTGCAGCGCCCCACCGGCAAAGCGCACCGCCATGATCCGTTGCCAGCCGCCATCGGCGGTGATCATCTCGGCCACCCCGTCACACAGGCGCAGCCCGCCGGGGATATGATCCCAGCCGATGCGGTGATTGGTCAGCCCGTCAAGATCGCTCAGATGCCGCAGTTCGCCCGCCTCATAGCGCCAAAGCCGCAGCCGCTTGGCCAGATGCGGCCGGTCGATATAGCCGATCTCGACCCGGCCATCGCCATCGAAATCCGCCGCCGCAATCGGCGCGAGCCAGCGGTTCGGCGATCCGATATGCGGGGTCGCCGCCCGTTTCACGAGGCCCCCGGCCTCCAGCGCATAGATGGCAAGCTGCGCGCCCTGCGCCGGGTCGGTCTCGACCACGACGATCTCGGGCGCGCCGTCGCCTGTCACATCCCACAGGCGCGGCGCGATATCCTCGAACACACGGGAGTTGGGCGCAAAGCGGATGCGATGCCGCTCTCCCGCCGCATCCCTGGCCTCAAGCCCCGCATATTCCACCCCATCGCCGAGCACGCCATGGGCATAATGCGTTGTGGGATCGGTGAACCGGGCCTCGACAATGGCGGGCGATCCGGCCAGCACCGCGCTGGCCGTGACACAAGGCCCCGACAGGGCCAAAAGAGCCATGAGGCGCGACAGAAGAGGCCGCGCCACCATGATCAGATCTGCTTTTCGGGCATCTGCACGACGAGACCGTCGAGCGCATCGGTCACCTTGAGCTGACAGGTCAGGCGCGACCGTGCCGCATCCGGCTCGAAGGCAAAGTCCAGCATGTCTTCTTCCATGTCATCCTTGCCGGGGAGTTTCTCGACCCAGTCGGGATGCACATAGACATGACAGGTGGAACAGGCGCAGGCACCGCCGCAATCGGCCTCGATACCGGGGATGTTGTTGTCGCGCGCCCCTTCCATGACCGTCAGGCCATTGGCCACGTCCACGACATGCTCGGTGCCGTTATGCTCGATATAGGTGATTTTCGCCATGATGTCCGGCTCCCATTCCTGCGTTGCTCTGGGGTTCCTACAAAGCGCAGATATGTCGCGCCAGACCATTTTGCGACTCTCATAGGAAAGAGTTGCGACAAAATCGCCATGTTCTTGCTGTGTTCCGACATTCCGACAGCGCTGTTGCGGCGCTGCCCGCCCTCGGGGCTGTTTGCCGCGCGCTGTGCGCGATGCTTTCACCGCTCTGCCAATGCCGCTAGACTGCTCGAAAAATCGCCCCAAAGGCCCGAGCATGACCCGTCCTTTCGCCCTGCTACTCTGTTGCACCCTGCCGCTCATGGGCTGTCAGGCTCCGCTGCCCGCAGACGATCCGGAAATCGTGCAGAACCTCGCCGAATCCCCGCCCGGCGCCGCGCCCGGCACTTGCTGGGGCAAGGTGGCGACACCGGCGGTGATCGAAACCGTGACGGATCAGGTTCTGGTGCAACCGGCCGTGCTCGCCGCCGATGGCAGCGTCCAGAGCCCCGCGAGCTATCGCACCGAGACCCGCCAAGAGATCGTCAAGGAACGCGAGGTGACCTGGTTCGAAACCCCCTGCGCGGCGGCGATGACGCCCGAATTCGTGGCCTCGGTGCAGCGCGCGCTCAAGGTGCGTGCGCTCTATCGCGGGCCGATCTCGGGACAGATGGACAGCCGCACCCGTGCCGCGATCCGCGCCTTTCAGGCCCCGGGTGGGCTCGACAGCGGGATTCTCTCGCTCGATGCCGCGCGCAAGCTCGGCCTCGTGGCGGTGGAACGGCCCGAGGCGGGCTAGTCGCTCAGACCAGACCGCCCTTGATCAACCGATCCGCCAGCGCCGCATAGGCCCCGGCCACCGGCCCCTCACCCAGCGCCACCGGCGTGCCATTGTCGCCCGCCAGCCGCGTGTCGAGATCAATCGGCAGCGCCCCGAGGAAGGGCAGATCGAGCGTCTCGGCCTCTGCCGCCACGCCACCATGGCCAAAGATATGCGCCTCATGGCCGCATTCGGGGCAATGGAAGGTCGACATATTCTCGATCATCCCGAGAATCGGCGTCTTGAGCGTGCGGAACATGTCCATCGCCTTGCGCGCATCCAAGAGCGCCACATCCTGCGGCGTCGAGACGATGATCGCACCGGTGGGCTCGGCCTTCTGGCAGAGCGTCAGCTGCACATCGCCGGTCCCCGGCGGCAGATCGACGAGCAGCACGTCGAGCTCCCCCCAGCGCACCTGGCTGATCATCTGCTGCAACGCCCCCATTAGCATCGGCCCCCGCCAGACCACCGCCTTGTCCGGGTCGAGCATCAGGCCGATCGACATCATCGTCACCCCATGCGCGTGCAGCGGCTCGATGATCTTGCCATCGGGGCTCGCCGGGCGGCCCGACACACCCATCATCCGCGGCTGGCTCGGCCCGTAAATATCGGCATCGAGAAGCCCCACCTTCTTGCCCGCCCGCGCCAGGGCCACCGCAAGGTTCGACGACACGGTCGATTTGCCGACCCCGCCCTTGCCCGACCCGATGGCGATGATCGACTTGACGCTCGCCGGTTTGAGACTGCCCTCCTGCGGTTTCGGATGACCGCCGATCTTGAGACTGGGCGGTGCCTTGGCCGGGGCCGGGGCCGCGCCATGGGCGGTCAGCACCGCCGAGACATGCACCACCCCCTCGAGCGCCGCGATGGCGCGTTCGGTGGCGGCGCGCAGCGGCTCCATCTGGCGGGCGATCTCGGGGCTCGGGGCCTCGATCACATAGCGCACCGTGCCGCCCTCGACCGACAGCGCCCGGATCATGTCGCGTGACACGAGATTGCCACCCCCCGGCAGATCGAACCGGCTCAACTGCTCTTCGATTGTCGCGCGCGTCACCATCTCTGGGCCTCCCTCGATTGCTCATCCCTACTTGGCAGGTTTGACGCCGGGCGCAAGGGCGGGCCGCTCTGTGCCCTGATAAACATGACGTTTTTATGTCAGCCCCTCTTATGCATTTTCTGCATAGCGGCATTGTACAAACGAGGATTGTGCAGATGCAGCATTGGTTTATCTAAGCGTCAACAGAAACGACACGGCGGGCCGGCAGCAAACGCCCCCGCATCCGAGGTAGATAAAATGGTTTTCGCATCCGACATCCTGAACGGTCGCAGCTATGCCACGAAACGCGCCGAAGACGGCTTCTTTGCCGCTCTGGTCCGCAAGGTGCAACTGCGCCGCGAATACAACAAGACCCGCAACGAGCTGGCCAGCCTGAGCGATCGTTCGCTCGCTGATCTCGGCATCAGCCGCGGCGAAATCACCGCCATCTCGCGCAAGGCGGTTTACGGTTACCAGTCCTAAGCTGGTTTAGATGCCCCGTTTCTCCTCCCTTTAGGGGCATCAACATACCGGAGCTCAGTGGTTTCTCCTCCCTTTAGCCACTGTCCACTCCGGATCACGTTCGGTTCGCTCCTCCCTTTAGAACCAACGTTCAGAAACGGTGACGCCCTCCTCCTCCCTGGCGTCACCGTTTTTTTATGTCTGCCGGTCAGAAATCGGGCAGCGCGCAGGCCAGAGAATCGAGCAAACGCCCCGGACTTGCCGCTTAGGCCACGCCCGCGCGCAGCGCGTCATGGATATGCACCAGACCCTGAAGCCGGCCTTCCGCATCCACCACAAAAAGCGCGCTGATCTTGTTGGCGTTCATCACGCCAAGCGCCTCTGTCAACAGGATATCGGGCCGCGTGCTGCGCGGGTGACGCGTGGCGATCTCGCCCGCCTTGCGCTCCATGAGCCCATCGAGGTTGCGCCGCAAATCGCCATCGGTGATGACCCCGGTGAGAATGCCGCGCTCGACCACCGCCGCCACGCCAAACCCCTTGGCCGTCATCTCGATCAAGGTCTCGCCCATGCTGCTATGCTCATGCACGATAGGCAGCGCATCGCCCTTGTGCATCACGCTCCCCACCTTGAGAAGCTGCGCCCCAAGCGTGCCGCCGGGGTGGAAATCGAGGAAATTCTCGCGCTCGAACCCGCGCTGCGTCATCAGCGCCACCGCCAGCGCATCGCCCAGCGCCAGCGTGCAGGTGGTCGAGGTGGTCGGCGCCATGCCGATGCCACAGGCCTCGGGCGCATCCGGCAGCTCGAGCACATGATCGGCCTGCTGGCCGAGCGTGCTCTCGGTCTTTTTCGTGATCGCGATGAGCGGAATGGAAAACCGCCTTGTATGGGCGATCATATCGGCAAGCTCGCGGGTCTCGCCGGAATTGGAAATGAGAATCACCGCATCCTGCGCGGTGATCATGCCAAGATCGCCATGGCTCGCCTCGCCGGGATGCACCATCTGCGCCGGGGTGCCGGTGCTGGCCATGGTGGCGGCGATCTTATGGGCAATATGGCCCGACTTGCCCATGCCCGACACGATCACCCGCCCGCGCACATCGAGCAGCAGCTCGATCACCCGGTCAAAACTCTCCGACAAGGCCTCGCGCATCGCCAGAAGGGCCTCGCCCTCGATGGTCAGAACCTCGCGGGCAATCTCGGCGGGTTTCGGCGGCAGGCTCATCATCAGGCTCCGGAATGGCATATATCCTTGCGTGATACCCCGCCCCCGGCCCAAGGGAAAGCCCCGGCTTGGCGATGCAGCAAAGGCGCGCCCATCGGGAAATATGCCGCCACCACCGGGGTTTGCCTCCGACGCGATTGACTTGACGCGCGACCATGGCCCACAACATCCCCAAACCGAGCGTTTCCAGTCTAAGGGGCTTTCCCATGAAAATTGCGATGATCGGCACGGGCTATGTTGGTCTTGTTTCCGGTGTGTGTTTCTCCGATTTCGGTCATGATGTGGTCTGCGTCGACAAGGACCCCAACAAGATTGCGATGCTCGAACGCGGCGAAGTGCCGATCTTTGAACCGGGTCTCGACCGGCTCATGGAGAAAAACGTCGAGGCGGGCCGCCTTTCGTTCACCGGCGATCTGAAAGCCGCCGTCGACGGGGCCGAGGCGGTGTTCATCGCGGTCGGCACGCCGACCCGGCGCGGCGATGGTCACGCCGATCTGAGCTATGTCATGGCCGCCGCCGAAGAGATTGCCCAAGCCGCCAGCGACTATGTGGTGATCGTCACCAAATCGACCGTGCCCGTCGGCACCAACCGCCGTGTCAAACAGGTGGTGAAAAAGGCCAATCCCGGGCTCGATTTCGATGTCGCCTCGAACCCCGAGTTCCTGCGCGAAGGCGCGGCCATCGACGATTTCATGAAACCCGACCGCATCGTCGTCGGGGTTCAGAGCGACCGCGCCGCCGAGGTCATGGCCGAGGTCTACCGCCCGCTCTACCTGCGCGACTTCCCGATCCTGACCACCGATCTGGAAAGCGCCGAGATGATCAAATACGCCGCCAATGCCTTTCTCGCGACCAAGATCACCTTCATCAACGAGATCGCCGCGCTCTGCGAACGCACCGGCGCGGATGTGAAAAAGGTGAGCCATGGCATCGGGCTCGACGGGCGGATCGGCAATAAATTCCTCCATGCCGGTCCCGGCTATGGCGGCAGCTGCTTCCCCAAGGACACCCGCGCCCTCGCCCGCATCGGCCAAGAACACGGGCTGCCCATGCAGATCACCGAAAAGGTCATTTCGGTGAACGAAGAGATGAAGCGCCGGATGATCGACAAGCTGCTCGATCTCTGCAGCGGCTCCTTCAATGGCAAGACGGTGGCGGTGCTCGGCGTGACCTTCAAACCCAATACCGACGACATGCGCGACGCGCCCTCGCTGACCATCGTGCCCGCCATGGTGGGCGCCGGGGCCAAGGTCCGGGTCTGCGATCCGCAAGGCCATCACGAGGGCGAGGCGCTCTTGCCCGGGGTGCAATGGGTCGATGATCCCTACAAGGCCGCGCAAAAGGCCGATCTTCTGGTGATCCTGACCGAGTGGAATGAATTTCGCGCGCTCGATCTCAAGCGGCTGGCGAAACGGATGCAGACGCCGCGCATGGCCGATCTGCGCAACATCTATTCCCCCAAGGATGCCAAACGCGCCGGGTTCGAAGCCTATGATTCGGTGGGCCGCGCCGGGTTCTTCCCCGAGGCGTGAGACCACTTAGCCGCTTGATACCACATCGCCGGCCGGGCCGGCTACACCCACCAGCCCCTCATCGGAAATCATGCCCAGCAACGCATCATAGACTTTTGAAAACAGCCCGGAGCCACCACGATCACTGCCAAAAGCACTAAGTGCCTGAACTATTAGAGTGTCAAGTTCGTCTTTCTGGCTTTGGGTAAAGGTAAACGGCATCACTCTTCAATAATCCAATTCAAGACCACGGATCGCACATAACGGTCAATCGTGATCCAATCCGGGACGGAACTTTCATCATTCAACCATAGCTCGTACCTCAAGTTAAGATTTCGGAAGATTCGATACTCGATATGGCAAGTTGGAGCGCAAAACCAAATGCGAAGTGGTGACCCAATTGGACTTTGGTAGGTCTCTGGAAACATCCATCCTCCACCATAAACCTTCGGATTATTTCCTCTGCGGCGATAAAAACCTTTATCGGTCAAAACGCCCTCGGCAGCGAATAAGTCAATCGATTGCTTTTCACTCCGCTCAGCACTTTCGGCGCTGATATTTGAAAGGCGAATCGTTCTAACCCGCACGCCTTCGGCGCCCGGAACACCAAAATCCCCATGGCCCAGCCTGGCATCAATAAACCCGCCCCAGATTTTGCTCACTTCTATCGGTTCATCCTGGCAGGGCATATCGTGCAGGAGCCCGCCGCCTTTAAGCGTCACCAACCATGCATTGGGTGAGGGAAGCGCAAATACGGTTCTTTCTTGGATTTCGCCACCGTTCTTAAACAAACTGAGAAGCGAGACTTCCAGAGTTTCGCCGTAACAGGCGGCCTGATCGGTGTCGGCCATCGCAGGCGGGCTGATCAAAAGCATCAGGGCGAAAATAACCAAACCAGCAATCTTACTGAATTACTTTAGGTAATTTCGCGTGGATTTCACAGGGCACCTTTAAAATATTTACACTCGCCTTGTGAAATTCGATCAAAATGGAAGCAAAATTGCAAGAACGAATATCCGCGCTTATTTCTGGCCAATCTGTATCATGAAGATTTTGCAGAGAAATTTCGCTAAGCTCCGCATCCTTTGAATTCAGGCGGAGCGCTGCGAACGTCAGGTCTTATGCCGATTGAGGGTCTCGGAAACGGTTTAGACACGGAAAACACTTCAGCCAGTTCGCTGGTGGAATAGTCGCCCGTGCTAAGCATCCGACAGAGATCGCATTGCGGTTTGTCAAAACTTTGGCGGCTTGCCCCGCTGCTTGCCTTTGCCGCGGGTGATGACCATGCTTTCGCGTGCGGCTGGCCCCTGCTGCGGATGGCAGTCACCACACGCTGACAGAAGACGATCTGGAAATCATTCAAGGGGCTTGTCGCCACAGCATCCCAATTGTCCGACACATTCGCCGCTGATACAATGGCGCGTCTCGGGTACGGATATCATCGCTTCCGATGTTGTGCCTCGCATGCTGCGGGCGATCGGCAATTGTGCCGCGCCCCAGAGGGAACCGCTGATGGCAGCAAGCAAGATCATCCTGGACACGGCGGCGGCGGCGATCCTACCGCTGACATTTCTTCGCCGTGACTTCGCGTGTTTGCGGTATCTGGAAGCGGAGGCAGATGCGGAAAGCGTGGTCCGAAAGATCGCTGTCCTGTTCTATCTGCACGCGGGCTAACGCTCAGGCGATATTTGGCAGGCCCAGCCCAGCCGTTTCTGCAACCTGGATGAGGCGCTGATGCGCGCGCCACTCCGAGGCTGGCGATGCCGATCACGCCCGACACCTGACTGGACGACCGCAACGCCCGAATGGCTGACGCCCTGCACCGTCTTGCGCATGCGGCTAAGGCCACGGCTGTACCGGGAGGTTCCGTCGAGGACGTGATCTGTCTCCCGCGCGATCCCTTACGTTTATGTAAAGCCTGCCCCAGCTGCCGGAATGACTCGCCTCTGGAAAGGCGGGGCCGCTACCGCGCATTCTTAGGCTATGCGATTCCCGAACTTCAAGGCCAAAGCGAAACAGACGAAAACCGCCTCGGCCCTCTGGCCGGGGTCGCCCGCAACCCTGCTCAGATGGGCTGATCAGTCGAGAAACCGCATATGCTTGTCGCCCCGCGCTTCGGCGAGGGCGATCTGCTTTTGACGTTCGCGAAACCGCTCCTTATCGGCCACCGTCGTTTCACCGACGCAATACCGACAGGATACACCGTGCTCATAATCGTCCCGTTTCATGTCCTCGGGCAGGATCGGACGGCGGCACGCATAGCAGAGCTCATGCGGCCCTTCGCGCAGCCCATGGCCCACCGACACCCGCCCGTCAAAGACGAAACATTCGCCATCCCAGGTGCTCTCGCTCTCGGGCACCTCTTCGAGATATTTGAGGATGCCCCCCTTGAGGTGATAGACCTCCTCCACCCCCTGCCCGATCAGGTAGTTGGTGGATTTCTCACAGCGAATGCCGCCGGTGCAGAACATGGCGATTTTCTTGTTGTGAAACCGCGCCTTATTCTCTTCCCACCATTTGGGAAAATCGCGGAAACTGGCTGTTTCAGGGTCGATTGCGCCCTGAAACGTGCCGATCGCCACCTCGTAATCATTGCGCGTGTCGATCACCGCCACATCGGGGCTCTGGATGAGCGCGTTCCAGGCTTCGGGCTCGACATAATGGCCGACCTTGGCCAAGGGATCGACATCCGGCTGCCCCATGGTGACGATCTCTTTCTTGACCCGCACCTTGAGCCTGCGAAACGGCTGCTCGGCCGACTGGCTTTCCTTATGCTCAAGCCCCGCACAGCCCGGCAACCCCCGCAGATGCGCCAGCACAAGCTCGATCCCCGCCCGCGGCCCGGCAATCGTGCCATTCACCCCTTCACGCGCCAACAAGAGCGTGCCGCTGATCCCCTCCGCCTCGCAGAGCTGCAAGAGCGGCCCGCGCAGCGCGGCCGGGTCATCGAACCGGGTGAAATGATAGAGGGCGGCGATTGTGAACATGGCCCGCGATGTAAGCAATCCCAGCGTCCCGGGCAAGGCGGCATTGACGCAAAAGGCCGCGCTCTCTACCCCTTGTTTACCGGAAAAGGCTTACCGGAAAAGGAGACCCGCCATGGCCCATGCGCTCATCGTGATCGACCTGCAGAATGATTTCTGCCCCGGCGGCGCGCTGGCCGTGCCCGAGGGCGACAGCATCGTCGCGGGGATCAATGACATCATGGCGGGGTTTGACGCGGTGGTGCTGACCCAAGACTGGCACCCGGCCGGGCATAGCAGCTTTGCCAGCGCCCATCCCGGACGCGCGCCCTTCGATCTGGTCGAGATGGACTATGGCCCGCAGGTGCTCTGGCCCGATCACTGCGTGCAGGGCAGCCAAGGCGCGGAATTTCACGCGGCGCTTGCCACCGACCGCGCCGATCTCATTATCCGCAAGGGCTATAACCCGGCCATCGACAGCTATTCGGCCTTTTTCGAGAATGACCGCCAGACCCCCACCGGGCTGCATGGCTATCTGCAGACCCGCGCCATCGACACGCTGACCATGGTCGGTCTGGCGACGGATTTCTGTGTGAATTTCTCGGCAGTGGATGCCGCGCGTCTCGGCTATGCGGTCTCGGTCGACAGCCGTCTCTGCCGCGCGATTGATCTCGATGGCTCGTTCGAGGCGGCGCTTCAGGGCATGAAACAGGCCGGCGTCACGCTTGCCTGATCACCCGCCGCATCCGCCACAGCGCCAGCCAGGTCCAGGCCAAGAGGATCCCCGCCGCCGCGCCCAGCGCATCGGCCATCAGATCCGCCGCCTCTGACATACGGCCCGTATAGGGCTGCACAATCTCGATGAGCAGCCCATAGGCCACCGCCGCGAGCCAGATCCCCGGCGCGGCCATCGGCCGGGCCAGCGTCATCGGCACCACCAACACCGCAAAGCCCAAGGCATGAAGTAGCTTGTCATTCGCCCCGGACGGCAGCCCCGGCACCACAGGCATCAAGGCGAGCACGGCAAAGCCCAGGACCATAAGCCCGGTCACAAGACAGGCGGCCCGAACCGCCCCGGTTTGCGAAATCTGTTGTGCCACTGCGTCATGCCTCATCTGCGTGCCCCGCGCCGGATCGACGCTAGGGTCATTGCCAACTATCTGGCCGTGATTGCCCCGTCGCACAAGGGGTCTGCCCCCCGGCCACCCGCTCTGGGCGGGAATCTGCGCGATGTCCCGCCGCGATTCGAGGTCATAAATTCCATACTCGCCAGCAAACCCGATTGGGCTTATACCGGCGCGACCCTGCCGCGTATGAGTGAGGCAGAGATTTGAAGAGGATATATCATGGCGCGTAAATATTTCGGAACCGACGGTATTCGGGGCACAGCCAACCAGTTTCCGATGACCGCCGACAATGCGCTGCGCATCGGCGCCGCCGCCGGCCGGCATTTTCGCAAGGACGGGCTGAACGGCCACCGTGTGGTGATCGGCAAGGACACCCGCCGCTCGGGCTATATGCTGGAAAACGCGCTGACCGCTGGTCTCACATCGACGGGGATGAACGTGCTGCTGCTGGGGCCGATCCCGACGCCCGCGGTCGGCTTTCTCACCCGCTCGATGCGCGCCGATCTCGGCATCATGATCTCGGCGAGCCACAATCCTCACCATGACAATGGCATCAAATTCTTCGGCCCCGACGGGTTCAAGCTCTCGGATGCGGATGAGGCGGCGATCGAGGCCATTCTCGAAGGCGATGTCACCCCGGCCCAGCCCGGCAATATCGGCCGCGCCAAACGGATCGAGAGCGGCCGCGGCCGCTACGTCGAATATGCCAAGACCACCTTTCCGCGTGATCAACGGCTGAGCGGGCTCAAGATCGTGGTCGATTGCGCCAATGGCGCGGCCTATCACGTCGCCCCCGAGGTGCTCTGGGAACTCGGCGCCGAGGTAATCCCGGTGGGCGTGACGCCGGACGGGTTCAACATCAATGCCGATTGTGGCTCGACCGCGCCGCAGACCGCCGCCCGCGAAGTGCTCAAACACGGCGCCGATCTCGGCATCTGCCTCGATGGCGACGCCGACCGCATCATCTTGATCGACGAAAAAGGTCAGGTCGCAGATGGCGATCAGATCATGGCCCTCTTCGCAAGCCGCTGGGCCGCGCAGAACGCGCTGGCCCATGGCACGCTGGTGGCGACGGTGATGTCGAACCTCGGACTCGAGAATTTCATCAAGGGCAAGGGGCTGACGCTCGAACGCACGGCGGTGGGTGACCGGCATGTGGTGGAACGGATGCGCGCCGGCGGGTTCAATCTCGGCGGCGAACAATCGGGTCATATCGTGATGACCGATTTCGCCACCACCGGCGACGGGCTCATCGCCGGGCTGCAGTTCCTGTCGGCCATGGTCGAAAGCGGCCAACGCGCCAGCGAGCTGGTGCAGAATTTCGCCCCGGTGCCGCAGATCCTTGAAAACGTGCGCTTTGATGCGGGCAGCGATCCGCTCGGCGCCGAGCGGGTCCAATCCGCGATTGCCGCGCAGGAAAAACGCATCGCCGATCGCGGCCGCATCCTGATCCGCAAATCGGGCACCGAGCCGCTGATCCGGGTGATGGCGGAATGCGAGGATGAAACGCTTCTGCGCGAGGTGGTGGGCGAGATTGCCGGCGCCGTGCGCGAGGCTGGAAAAACCGCCGCCTAGACGACCCCCGTCAAAACCGCCGACACAAAAGACGCGTGCCCTAGCGGCGCGCGTCCCAGCTGATCGAGGCTTGCTGACGGGTGTAGAACTCGCCCAGCAACCCGATCATCATGAGGACGATCGTCACGTAGAGCGGGTATTCGATCGAGGAATTGCGCGGCAGGTAGTTGACGAAAACAAACCCCCGCATCTGGTCGATACAATGGAACAGCGGGTTCCAATCGAACATTGCCAACATATAGGCGGGCAGGGTGTTGGCCACGAACATCTTGCCCGAGGCGATCATATTGGCCCGCTGATAGACGGTGGTGAACACGCCGACAAAGCCGGGAAACCACGGCTTGATCGCATAGAGCACCACGCCGATGGCGACCCCAGAGAGCCAGGCCAGCAGGAACATGCCAAAGGCCTTGAACGGCTGTTCGATCTCGAACGGGGTAAAGCCCACGTGATAGACAAAGAGCACCAGAAACAGGGTCAGCACCTGAATATAGAGCGCGCCAATCGCCGCCGAAGTGATGGCGATCACCGTGTTCATCGGCGCGTGTTTCATCATCGCCGAGGACGGGCCTTCGGCCCCGGCCACCGCGCCCAAGGTCTTGGTATGGGTCAGGAAAACGAAAATCCCCGACATGATATAGAGCAGGAAATCCCCGCGCAGCGCAGCGCCGCGCAGGCCAAGCAACGAGAACATCAGGTAAAAGGCCGCGACAAAAAGAATGGCCTGAAACAGGTTGATCGCCAGCGCCATCAAGGCATTGCCATGCCCCTTGCGGACATCGCGCACCACCGAGTGATAGATCAGCTCGAGGATCGAGATCGCCGATTGCAATCGGGATTTGGGTTTGACTTGTTGAAACATGACCTCACCCGAGGGGGTTGCTGCACGATAGTTAAGACGGAATTCTTGCTGTCCCGTTAGCACCGTACCATAAGTGGGCACTGTAAATGGATCAACTGCTCATCAGCAGGGCCAAAAGGAGACGAAACTTGGACCATTCTCAACTTGTAACAGTGATGCGCCGCCTTGCCCTCGAAGCTGGTGACAAGATCATGGAAATCTATCAGGCCGATGATTTCGAGATCAAATCCAAGTCCGACGACAGCCCGGTGACCGCCGCCGACGAAGCGGCAGACGCCATCATCTCCGCCGGTTTGCGCGCCGCCTTTCCCGATGTGACCCTCGTCACCGAGGAACAGGCCGCCTCGCACAGCCAGCGGGCCGAGACCTTTCTCATCGTCGATCCGCTCGACGGGACCAAGGAATTCATCCACCGCCGCGGCGATTTCACCGTCAACATCGCCTATGTGGAAAACGGCGTCCCGCAGCGCGGCGTGGTCTATGCCCCGGCCAAGGGCCGCATGTTCTTTACCCTCGCCGATGGCCGCGCGGTCGAGGAAACCGGCCCGTTGGACAAGGACAGCATCGGCGACACCGCCCCCCTGTCGGTCAGTCAGGCCGACAATAGCGCGCTCTTGGTGGTGGCCTCCAAATCGCACCGCGATCAGGCCACCGACGATTACATCGGCAAATACGCCGTCAAGGACATGAAGAGCGCGGGCTCGTCGCTCAAATTCTGTCTCGTCGCCACCGGCGAGGCCGACATCTATCCCCGCGTCGGGCGCACGATGGAATGGGACACCGCCGCCGGTCATGCCGTGCTCTTGGGGGCGGGTGGTCAGGTGGTGCGTTTTGACGATCACAGCCCGCTCACCTATGGCAAGGAAGATTACGCCAACCCGTTCTTCATCGCCTATGCCCCCTCCGTTGACCTGAAAGAGGCCTGATGTCCGTTCTTCTCGCCATCCCCGCCCGCTATGCCTCGACCCGCTATCCCGGCAAACCGCTCGCCACGCTGACCGGCGCCACCGGCGAGGCCAAGAGCCTCGTCCAGCGCTCGTGGGAGGCCGCCTGCGAGGTCAAGGGCGTCGATCGCGTCGTCGTGGCCACCGATGACGACCGCATCCGCGAGGCCGCCGAAGGCTTTGGCGCCGAGGTGGTGATGACCTCGCCCGACTGCGCCAATGGCACCGAACGCTGCGCCGAGGCGCTCGACGTGCTCGGCGGGGGCTTTGACATGGTGGTGAACCTGCAAGGCGACGCGCCGCTGACCCCGCATTGGTTCGTCGAGGATCTGATCAAGGGTCTCGACGACGACCGCAGCGCCCAGGTCGCGACCCCGGTGCTGCGTTGCGACGGGGCGGCGCTCAACGGCTTTCTCGAGGACCGCCGCAATGGCCGGGTCGGCGGCACCACGGCGGTCTTTGCCGCCAACCGCCACGCGCTCTATTTCTCGAAAGAGGTTATTCCCTTCACCGGTCAGGCCTTTGCCCCTGCGGATCAGACGCCGGTGTTCCACCATGTCGGCGTCTACGCCTACCGTCCCGAGGCACTGTCGCAATACCGACGCTATACCGCCGGGATACTGGAACAGCTCGAAGGGCTCGAACAGCTCCGGTTTCTGGAGAACAACGCCCCCCTGCTCTGCGTCGAAGTCGAGGCCCAAGGCCGCGAATTCTGGGAGCTCAACAACCCTGAGGATGTGCCGCGAATTGAGGCGATGATGGCAAAAATGGGAATGTCCTGACAAAAGCCGGGCGGACTATGCAGCATTGCACACAAAATATCGGTGCTGCTTCCAAAATCCCTCAAGCTCGCCCAAAAATCGTCGCTTTTCTCACTAATCCTTGGCCTCACCTACGTTCCGTAATGTAGGGTGGGTACAAAAATAAATGCGTTCTGAGGAATATGGGTATGCGATCTAAGGTAACCAAAGCAATTTTTCCAGTCGCCGGGATGGGAACGCGCTTCCTGCCTGCGACCAAATCCGTTCCAAAAGAGATCATGACCTTGGTGGACCGCCCGCTGGTCCAATACGCCATCGACGAGGCCCGCGAGGCCGGGATCAAAGAGTTCATCTTCATCACCTCCCGCGGCAAAGGCGCGCTCGAAGATTACTTCGACAACGCCCCCGCGCTCGAGGCCGAGCTGCGTAAAAAGGGCAAGGACGACCTGCTCGAGATCCTCAAATCCACCAATATGGATTCGGGCGAAATCGCCTATATGCGCCAGCACAAGCCGCTGGGTCTTGGCCATGCGGTCTGGTGCGCGCGCCGTCTGATCGCCAATGAACCCTTTGCCGTGATCTTGCCGGATGACGTGATCGCCGCCGAAAAACCCTGTCTCGCCCAGATGGTCGAGGCCTTCGAGGAAACCCAGGGCAATATCGTCGCCGCGATGGAAGTGCCCGAGGACAAGGCCTCGTCCTACGGTATTCTCGATATCAAGGAAGACATGGGCTCGATCGTCTCGACCAAGGGGATGGTGGAAAAACCGGCCCCCGGGCAGGCCCCATCGAACCTCGCGGTCATCGGCCGCTATATCCTGACGCCCACGGTGCTTCAGAAGCTCAACAAAAAGACCCCGGGCGCCGGCGGAGAGATCCAGCTCACCGATGCCATTGACGCCGCGCGCGCCGACGGCGAAGAGGTCTATGGCTTCCGCTTCCGGGGCCAGCGCTTTGACTGCGGCTCCAAGGCCGGGTTCCTGCAGGCCACCGTGGCCTTTGCGCTCGCGCGGGACGATCTGCGGGACGAGCTCGAATCCTACCTCTGTGACATCGTTCATTCGCGGCAGGCTGCACAATAACACGACGCCGGGGGGCTTATGTCGAATATACTTGTAACTGGCGGTGCTGGTTATATTGGCTCGCACGCGTGCAAGGCTTTGCGCGCGGCGGGCTATACGCCGATCACCTATGACAACCTGTCGACCGGCTGGCAGGAGGCGGTGAAATTCGGCCCCTTCGAACAGGGCGATCTGCTCGACCGTGCACGGCTCGACGACGTCTTCGCCGCCTATCAGCCCTCTGCCGTGATGCATTTCGCCGCGCTGAGCCAGGTCGGCGAAAGCATGGTCAAACCCGGTCTCTACTGGCACAACAACGTCACCGGCTCGCTCAACCTGATCGAGGCCGCCGTCGCGGCGAATTGCCAGAATTTCGTGTTCTCCTCGACCTGCGCCACCTATGGCGATCAGGACAATGTCGTGCTCGACGAGGATTGCGCCCAGCATCCGATCAACGCCTATGGCGCCTCCAAACGCGCGATCGAAGACATCCTGCGCGATTTCGAGGCGGCCCATGGGCTGCGCCATGTGATCTTTCGATATTTCAACGTGGCCGGCGCCGACCCCGAGGCCGAGGTGGGCGAGTTTCACCAACCCGAAACCCATCTGATCCCTCTGGTGCTCGATGCGGTGGCGGGCAAGCGCGACGCGCTGACGATCTTTGGCACGGATTACGACACGCCCGATGGCACCTGCATCCGCGACTATGTCCATGTGATGGATCTGGTCGAGGCCCATGTGCTCGGCCTCAAATGGCTCTCCGAGGACAAGCAGAGCCGAGTGTTCAACCTTGGCACCGGCACCGGGTTTTCGGTGCGCGAGGTGGTCGATCAGGCCGGTCATGTGACCAACGCCCCGGTTCCGATGATCGAAGGCGACCGCCGCCCCGGCGATTGCACCCGCCTCGTCTCGGGCTCGCTCCGTGCCAGTCAGGAACTGGGCTGGCGGCCCGACCGCTCGACCATGAAGCAGATGGTGCGCGACGCCTGGCGTTGGCATCAAACTGGACATTACGAGAAATAGGCACGATTCTGCCCCTCGACTGCCATCTCGGGCGGTCACACTGCCGACCAGACCACCATGCCACGCAAAGGGTCGAATGGTGAACCCGCAGGACGACACACATCGGCTGAGCCGGCTGTTCATGGCCTATCGGCTGCGCTGGAAACGGCGCAGGCTGCTATTGCGCGCGTGGCGCAAACGGCGTCAGATCACCGCGCTCTGCGACCGCAGCGACCGGATCGCGCCCGATGCCATCCTGTGCTTTTCCACCATGCGCAACGAAAGACTGCGCCTGCCCTATTTCCTCGATCATCACCGGCGTCTCGGCGTCGGCCATTTTCTCATCGTCGACAATGGCAGCGATGACGGCACGGTCGAGTACCTCCGCGATCAGCCCGATGTGTCGCTCTGGCAGAGCGGGGCGAGCTATCGGCTGTCGCGTTTCGGGGTCGACTGGCTCACCTGGCTGCAGATGCGCCACGGCCATGGCCATTGGTGCCTGACGCTCGACGCGGACGAGCTCTTTATCTACCCGTTCCACGAAACCCGCCCCCTCGCGGCGCTGACCGATTGGCTCGACGATCGGCAGATCGGCTCGATGGGGGCGCTGATGCTCGACATGTACCCCAAGGGCGCGCTGGCCGAGGCCGAGTATCGTCCCGGGCAGGACCCGACAGAGGTTCTGCAATGGTTCGACAGCGGGAATTACATGATCCAGCGGCAGCCCCGGCTGGAAAACCTCTGGATACAGGGCGGCCCCCGCGCCCGCGCCTTTTTCGCCAAGGAACCGCGCCGCGCCCCCACCATGGGCAAGGTGCCTTTGGTCAAATGGAACCGCCGCTTTGCCTATGTGAGCTCGACCCATTCGATCCTGCCGCGGCGGCTCAACCATGTCTATGATGAGACGGGCGGAGAAAAGCTCTGTGGCGTGTTGCTGCACACGAAATTTCTGCCCATCATCACCGCCAAATCGGCCGAGGAAAAACAGCGGGGCGAACATTTCGCAAATTCTGAGCTCTATGAAACCTATTACGACGGTTTGATCGAGAACCCCGATCTTTGGTGCTCTGGTTCGCGGCGCTATCGCGGCTGGCGACATCTGGAGGCGCTGGGGCTCATGTCCCGCGGTCTGTGGCTTTGACGAGAAGGATTGTTTACCTTATGGAAACAAAAGACTTGTTAGGCTTCGCTTTGGCGAAATCAGCCCCGCGTGCACAAGGACGGAACCACACCTATATGCCCTCCCGTGTCCGACATTCCTGCACCCGACCCGAGGGCTGCCCAGCGTGAGTATCTGGCAGTCATACAAGATGCGCATCCGGCGCAAACACGCCAAGGCCCGCGCCTTTCGCAAGCATTTCTCGATGACGGCGCTGGTCGACCAGACGGGCAAGATCCGCTCTGGCGATGTGCTGCTCTTCTCGACCATGCGCAACGAACATATCCGGCTGCCCTATTTCCTCAAATATTACCGCGATCTCGGCATCGGGCATTTTCTCATCGTCGACAACAACAGCACCGATGGCTCTGCCGCCTATCTCGCCGAACAGCCCGATGTTTCGGTCTGGAGCACCTCTGGAAGCTACAAGGGCTCGCGGTTTGGTGTCGACTGGCTCAACTGGCTGCAGTCGAAATACGGCCATGGCCATTGGACGCTTGTCGTCGATCCGGACGAATTCTTTGTCTACCCGTTCTGTGACACCCGCCCGATCAAGGCGCTGACCGATTGGCTCGACAGTTCCGCGATCAAGAGCTTCGGCACCATGCTGCTCGACATGTACCCCAAGGGGCGGATCGACGCGGTGCCTTACCGCATCGGGCAGAACCCGATGGAGATTGCCGGCTGGTTCGATCCCGGCAATTACATGATCGAGAAGAACAAGAAATACGGCAATCTCTGGATACAAGGCGGGCCACGGGCGCGGGTGTTCTTCCCCGAAACGCCGCGCCAATCGCCGGCGCTCAACAAGATCCCGCTGGTGAAATGGCACCGCCGCTACGCCTATGTGAGCTCGACCCATATGCTGCTGCCGCGCGGGCTCAACCATGTCTATGACCAATGGGGCGGCGAAATGGCCTCGGGCATCCTGCTCCATGCCAAATTTCTCGACACGTTCACCGCCAAAGCCGAGGAAGAGCTCAGCCGCCGACAGCACTACCGCAACTCCGCCGAATACAAGGCCTACGCCGACACGCTGCGCGACACACCAGAGCTGTGGTGCAAATGGTCGGAGAAATATATAAACTGGCGACAACTCGAAATTCTCGGGCTGATGTCCAAGGGCAATTGGGCATGAGGAAAAGGGCAGGTTACGCATGAGCGTGGGCATCATCATGCTGGTCCACACGGCGCTGGGGCGGGCCGAACAGGTCGCACGCCACTGGGCGGCGTCCGACTGTCCCATCGTGATCCATGTCGACCGCTCGGTGCCCTCCAAGACCTATTCCGCCTTTGTCGAGGCGCTCTCGGATGTGCCGAAACTGCGGTTCTGCAAACGCCACCGCTGCGAATGGGGCACCTGGGGCCTCGTCGCCGCCTCGCAATCCGCCTCCCGCGTGATGCTGCAAGAGTTCAGCGAGGTGCGTCATGTCTATCTCGCCTCCGGCTCCTGCCTGCCGCTGCGCCCGGTGCAAGAGCTGCTCGACTACCTCGCCGCCCGGCCACAGACCGATTTCATCGAAAGCGCCACCACCTCGGATGTGCCCTGGACCATCGGCGGGCTGGACGAAGAACGGTTCACCCTGCGGTTTCCCTTCTCTTGGCGCAAGCACCGCTATCTCTTTGATAAATATGTGCAGTTTCAGCGCAAGATCGGCTTTCGCCGGCGCATCCCGAACGGGCTCGTGCCGCATATGGGCTCGCAATGGTGGTGCCTGACCCGGCAGACGCTATCGGCCATTCTCGAAGACCCGGAACGCGAACGCTATGACCGCTATTTCAAGCGGGTCTGGATCCCGGATGAGAGCTATTTTCAAACGCTCGCCCGGCAATATTCGCGCCAGATCGAAAGCCGGTCTCTGACCCTGTCGAAATTCGACTATCAGGGCAAACCGCATATTTTCTACGACGACCACCTACAGCTTTTGCGCCGCTCCGACTGCTTTGTCGCGCGCAAGATCTGGCCCCATGCGAACAAGCTCTACGAGGCCTTCCTGACCGATGCCGCCGGTGCGATGAAACGGTCCGAACCGAACCCCGGCAAGATCGACCGCATCTTCGCCAAGGCGGTGGAACGCCGGACCCGAGGCCGCCCCGGCCTCTATATGCAGAGCCGCTTTCCGGTGGAGACCCGCGAAAACGGGCTGACCTCGGCGCCCTATTCCGTCTTCCACGGCTTCGCCGAGCTCTTTGAGAATTTCGAACCTTGGCTCGCCCGGATGACCGGCACCCGCGTCCATGGCCATCTTTTTGCGCCGGAACGGATCGAATTTTCCGACGGCCAGATGGTCATGAATGGCGCGCTCAGCGATAGCCCGCATTTGCGCGACTACAACCCGCGCGCCTTTCTCGCCAACCTGATCTGGAACACCCGTGGCGAACGCCAATGCTTCCAATTCGGGCCGCGCGACAACCAGAAAATCAACTGGCACATCTCCAAAGACCCCAACGCCCAGATTTCCGTCATCTCTGGCAGCTGGGCCGTGCCGCTGTTTAAATCGAACATGAATTTCGCCGACATCCGGCGCGAGGCGGCCCGCCTGCAACAGATCGAGAGCAAGCATCTCGAAATCCTGCGCTCCTCCTGGACCAAGGCGCGGGTGCGGATCTGGACCATGGCGGAATTCATCGAATCCCCGATGGAGCCGCTGCAAACCATCATCGACGAAATCGGCCCGGCGCAGACCACGCGCGGCCTCGCCGAAGTGCCACAGATGGCCGATCTCACCGGCTTTGGACAATTCCTGCAGAACCTCAAGAATCAGGGCATGCACCCCTATCTCATGGGCAATTTCCCCGTGGTTCAGGACCCCCAGCACACACAGTCCAACCCCCGCAAACCCTATCTGGTCCGGTAAGCCTTTATGTCCCCTCGTTTCGATTATTTCGTGATCTTTGCGGAGATGCGCACAGGGTCCAACCTGCTGGAGAGCAATCTCAACGCCTATGACGGGCTGCAATGCCATGGCGAGGCGTTCAACCCGATCTTCATCGGCTATCCGAACAAGACGGAAATCCTCGGCATCACCCAGTCGATGCGCGACGCCGATCCGCTGCGGCTCATCGCGACCATCCGCGAACATTCCGAGGGGCTTGGCGGCTTTCGTCTTTTCCACGATCACGACAGCCGCGCCATCGATCATTGTCTCAACGATCCGCGCTGCGCCAAGATCATTCTCAACCGCAACCCGGCCGAGAGCTATGTTTCGCTCAAGATCGCGCAGGAAACCGGCCAGTGGAAGCTCACCAATGTCAAACGCCGCCGCGATGCCAAGGCGCGGTTCGACGCCGCCGAATTCGACGCCCATGTCAGCGCCCTGCAGGAGTTTCAGCGCAAGCTGATGCGCCAGCTGCAGCTCACCGGGCAGACCGGTTTCTACATCGGCTATGACGACCTCAACGATCTCGACATTCTCAACGGGCTGGCCCGGTTCCTCGGCTGCGAAACACAGCTCGAGACGCTCGAGACCCAGCTCAAGATTCAGAACCCCGAACCGCTCTCGGACAAGGTTTCCAATTTCGACGACATGGCCCGCGCGCTGGCGGGCGAGGACCGGTTCAACCTGACCCGCACCCCGGATTTTGAACCCCGCCGCGGCCCGGCCGTGCCCAAGTTCATCACCGGGGCGCGTGCCCCGCTCCTGTTCATGCCGATGCCCTCTGGTCCCACGGACGAGGTCACCGCCTGGCTCGCGGCGCTGGACGGCGTCGCCCCCGACACCCTGCCGACCCAGCTCAAGCAAAAGGATCTGCGCCACTGGATGCGCAGCACCGCCGGGCATCGCAGCTTTACCGTGCTGCGCCATCCCGTCGCCCGCGCCCATGCCGCCTTTTGCCAGCGTATCCTGCACACAGGGCCACAGTCCTTTGACGCCATCCGCCGGGTCATGCGCAATTTTCACAAGCTGCCGATCCCCGGCAATGGCCCCGACGATGGCTATGATCGGCGCGCCCATCACGCGGCCTTCCTCGCCTATCTCGACATCATCAAGGCCAATCTGCGCGGCCAGACGAGCTTTCGCGTCGATCCCAACTGGGCCACGCAAACCACCGTGCTGCAGGGGTTCGGCGGCTTTCGCCTGCCCGATCAGATCCTACGCGAGGACGAGCTTGGCTCTGCCCTGCCCGCGCTCGCCGCGCGGCTCGGCTATGAGGCGGGCACCGCCGCCAGCGCAGAAGACGACACGCCCTTCGCCCTCGCGGAAATCTATGATTCCGAGATCGAGAGCAGCGTCGCCGACATCTATCAAAAAGATTATGTGGAGTTCGGGTTCGGCCCCTGGGCCTGAGCCGCGCAACGGTTTGGCCGCGCGGCGGTGAACAGGCGGATCAGGCCGCCTGCACCGATTGCGCTTCGGTCAGGATCGTGTGGATCGTGGCCGCGTCATTGTTCGACCGCAGCTTGGTGCAGATGCTCTTGTCGCGCATCGTCCGCGACACCAGCGCCAGCGCCTTGAGATGCTCGACCCCGGCCTCGCGCGGAGCAAACAGCGCAAAGACAAGATCCACCGGCTGCCGGTCCACCGCGTCGAAATCCACCGGCTTTTCCAGCAGAATGAACGCGCCACAGACCTTGTCGACCCCGTCGAGACGGGCATGCGGCAGGGCCACGCCATGTCCCACGCCCGTCGGTCCGAGGCTCTCACGCTCGAGCAGGGCTTCGACCACCGCATGGGCTTCTATTCCATAGGTGGCCTCGGCCAGATCGCCCAATTCATGCATGAGGCGTTTTTTGCTCGAGACGGCCGCAACAACGCGCACCGCCTCGGGCTCGAGGATATTGGCAAGATTCATGTCAGCTCCGTCAGGCACGGCGCAGCGCGCCTGAGACCTCGTATTTTTTAGGGGTCGATCCAACCGATGTTGCCGTCTTCGCGGCGATACACGACGTTCAACCCATCCTTTGACTCATTGCGGAAAATCAGCACTGGCGCCCCTGCAAGTTCCATTTGCATCACCGCTTCACCAACACTCAGAGACGGGATTCTCGTCTCGGTTTCGGCCACGATGATGGGCTGCAGCGTCTCCGGTTCCGATTCCCCATCTTCAGCTTCCGTGGCGAGGATATACGAGGAAGCCCCAAAAAGTTCAACCGGCTGGACCCGATCGCGGTGATGGTCTTTCAGGCGGCGCTTGTAGCGGCGCAGCTGTTTTTCCATCTTCTCGCAGCACGAATCAAAAGCGGCATAGATTTCATGGGCTTGCGCGCGTGCCTGTGCGGTGAGCCCGGTCGACAGATGGACCGTCGCCTCGCAAGCATAAGCGCTCGCATTCTTAGAAAAGATGATATTCGCATCCGTCGGGCGTTCTGCATATTTCTCGACGGCGGCGCCCAGGCAGTCTTTGACATGTGTCTGCAAGGCAGCGCCGACATCGATTTGTTTGCCACTGATTTGGTACCGCATCTCATCTCCTTCATTTGACAGGTCGACAGGTCGCACCCGGGCTATGGACCCGGTTGTGATGCGTCAGGTTCGACCGTTGGGAAATGACATTGGCCGGGAAAGTGCTGATCCGACCCCTGTGCAAGGGGTGCCGTTTTCAGAGAGCGCTAAACCGGCGATTGTCATAGTTCAATTGACGCCCGTTGCGCGGCTTTTGTCAATCTCCATCGCATCATTGCAGTGCAAAAACGCGCCGAGAGGCCATCTGTTTCAGTAGATTTTGAAATTCTCGCCGAGGTAGACACGGCGCACGTTTTCATTCGCCACCACGTCATCCGCAGTGCCCGACATCAACACCTGCCCATCATGCAAGATATAGGCGCGATCCACAATTTCGAGCGTCTCGCGCACATTGTGATCGGTGATCAGAACGCCAATGCCGCGTTTCTTGAGATCGGCCACCAGATGGCGAATGTCGCCAACGCTGATCGGATCGACCCCGGCAAAAGGCTCGTCCAGAAGCAGGTATTTCGGATCGGCCGCCAGACAGCGGGCAATCTCGACCCGCCGCCGTTCCCCACCCGAAAGCGCCAGCGCAGGCGCCCGGCGCAGATGCTCGATGGAAAACTCCGACAGAAGCTCTTCGAGACGCTCGCGCCGCTTGCGGCGGCTGGCATGGGTGATGTCGAGAATGGCCATGATATTGTCTTCGACCGACAGCCCCCGGAAAATCGACATCTCCTGCGGCAGGTAACCGACGCCAAGCTTGGCCCGGCGGTACATCGGCAGATGGGTCACTTCGCGCCCGTCGATCTCGACCCGGCCGCCTTCCGGAAACACCAGACCGGCGATGGCATAGAAAGTCGTCGTCTTGCCCGATCCGTTGGGCCCGAGCAGCGCCGCCACCTCGCCCTGCTTCACCTCGAGCGACACATCACGGATCACCACGCGCTTGCGATAGCTTTTGCGCAGGTTGCGGATCGTCAGGCCAGAGGCGTCATGGGCTAGGGTCAGCTCGGGTCGCGTCATTGGCCGCGGCTCTGCGGTTGCAACACGGTCTTGACCCGGCCCGCCATACGCGCGGTGCCGGCCACGGTATCGACGAACATCTGATCACCGGTGATCGCGCTCGCGCCCTGCACGAGCAGCACATCGCCATCCATGGTGATGATGCCGGTGGAGACATTGTAATCGGCCTGCTGCGCCTCGGCGGCATCCGCGCCGCTGACCAGGGTCACGCCCTCTTTGGCCTCGAGCTTTTCGATCTCGGACTGGCCCTCTTGGTAATGCACTTTGACCCAAGGGGCCGACAGGCGCATATCGCCCTGCGCAATGAGCACATCGCCGGTAAAGATCGCCGTGCCGTCCTTTTGATCCACCGACAGCGTTTCGGCGGTCACTTCGACCGGCAGGTCGCGCGAATGAGGCGAGGCGCCAAAGGCCACTTGCGTGCCTTGCGCCTGCGCAGACAGCCAAGAGGCGCTCAGCCCCAGTGCTGCGACAGTCAGAACTGTTCGGATCACGGCAGTCATTCCTCGTTTCCCCGCGGCTTGTATACCAGTTTCACCCCTCCGGTGAACAGCAAATGCGTGCGGCCTTCTTCCTCAGAAGACGTAAGATGCATCCGGCCCGCCTCCAAATCCCCCGGCGGACCTTTGCCGGTCACCGGTCCGGGGCTTTCGACGGTCAGCGGCTCGAACTCGGCCACGATCCGCTTGGAGTTGAGTTGATAGCCCTGCGAAGTGGTTACCACCACCTCGCCCAAGAGCTCTGCGCTCATCATGTTGCGGCTGGTGCGGCCATTGGCGGCGGTGACCGTCACCACCGTGCCGCCATCGAGGGTGATCTTGGCATTGGGCCGGTCGGCCAAAAGCTGCCCATCCGCCGAGAGATCGGGGCGCACCATGACGGCCTCGAATGTCACCTGTTCGCCGCCTTGCGTCACGCCGGAAAAACTCGGGTTGCTGGCGCCTTGATCCTGCGCCCGCTGTTCGAGATCGACCTCGGTCACCGGGATGTCCTGCGTCGGATCGACGGTGCGCGACAGCAGGAACAGCGTCGACAACAGTCCGAGCGCGATCACCGGCAGGATGATCTTCATCCAGCCCACAAAGCGCGTATGAAACTCTCCCTGTGCCACGCCCGCCCTCAATGTGCGAAAAGATCGTCGTCCGGCCAGCCGGCCAGATCGAGCTGCGCCCGCATGGGCAGGAAATCGAAACAGGCCTGCGCCATCTCCATCCGTTCTTCGCGCAAGAGCCGCACGTTGAGCGCCTCGCGCAGCCGGTGGAGATAGAGAACATCCGACGCCGCATAATCGATCTGCGCTGTGCTGAGCTCGGCCCGCCCCCAGTCCGAGCTTTGCTGATGCTTGGAAATGTCGACGCCCAAGAGATCCTGCAACAGGTTCCGAAGCCCATGCCGGTCGGTATAGGTCCGCACCAGCTTGCTCGCGATCTTGGTGCAATAGACCGGCGCCGCCACCGCGCCAAAGGCGTTCAGCATCGCGGCAATGTCGAACCGCCCGAAATGAAACAGCTTGAGCACATCGGGATTTTCCAACAGCCGGACGAGGTTCGGCGCCGTGCGCTGCCCCTTGGCCACCTGCACCAGATGCGCATGGCCATCGCCCCCCGAGAGCTGCACAACACAGAGCCGGTCGCGATGCGGCAGCAGGCCCATGGTTTCGCAATCAATCGCCACGATGGGACCGAGATCCAGATCATCGGGCAGATCGCCCTTATAAACCGTGTTCGTCATATCAAACCTTATGCGCGCCGCTGCGCAGGGAATATATAGGCCGTCAAACAGACGCTACAAAATTTTACGTTACATTATGAGCCCGGCTAGACGTCGGGATCGACCTTGCCGCGCAGCGATTTGACCTCGCCGCGCGTTTTCTTGGCCTTGAGACGCCGTTTTTTCGATCCAAGCGTCGGCCGCGTCGGGATCCGCCGCTTGGGTTTCACCGCCGCCTTGGCGATCAACTCGGCAAGACGCTGCCGGGCGATCTCGCGGTTGCGGGCCTGGCTGCGGGTCTCCTCGCATTGGATCACCAACGTGCCCGCATCGGTCCAGCGCCGCCCCGCCAGCCGCTTGAGCCGCCGCTTCACCGGATCGGGCAGGTTGGGCGAGCGTTCCGCCTCGAACCGCAGCTCGACCGCGGTCGAAACCTTGTTCACATTCTGCCCGCCGGGACCGCTCGACCGGACAAATTGCTCTGTCAGCTCCCAGTCTTCTATCGAAATGTCGTCGGTCACATACAGCATGGCGCAGGGTCTAGCAGACAGGGGGTCAAAACGGAACGAGCCCCCTTAGGGGGCCCGCCTCGAGAATCGGAGGTGGTAAGCAGGTCCGTAAAAGGCACCTGGAACCAGGCTCGATATAGAAGGGCTGCCTTCTAAACCAATACCCCGCTCGTATCCTTAACCAGCTGCTCCTGTTTCCCAATAATCATTGGCACCTCCTTTCTGGCTGTTATCCATATCTAGGAGACTGCCACAGATTTCGCTAAAGTCAAAATTTTTCACACCATATTTTGTGAAACCTTGGTGACGATGAGTCGAAACGGTATCAGGGCGAGCAGCCCGATAATGAGTTTGAGCACCCAATCCGCCAGCATCAAGGTCACCCAGAGCGGCGCTTCGGGACCGATGAGCAAGAGCGGCGCGCCCTGCCAGGCCCAGCTCACATCGGCATCCGCCGCCGCCCCGAAAATGGTGATCCATGCGGCAAAGGAGATGGTGAAAAACAACAGCGTATCGACGCTCGACCCGATCACCGTCGAGGCCAGCGGCGCCCGCCACCATTTGCCGCCGCGCAGCCGGTCGAACACCGCGATATCGAGAAGCTGCGCCACGAGGAACGCCGTGGCCGATCCGATCGCCACCCGCAGCGACACTGCCGGCCCATGCTCGAGGATGATCTGCGTGCCGATCAGGCTGCTGATGATGCCCACGACAAATCCGACCAGAACCACCTGCCGCGCCGCCTTTGGCCCGTAAATGCGGTTCATCACATCGGTGACCAGAAAGGCCAGCGGATAGCTGAACGCGCCCCAGGTCAGGAGCCCGTCGAGCAGCAAAAATTGCACAAGAATATTCGAGGCCACCACAATGGCGGCCATGGCGATCACGCCCGGGAAAAGTTTCATCGTTGATCCGTTTTCGTCAAGGTTGCGGAGACTTGGCCCTCACACACATGCAAAACAGACAAGGGCAGCGGGGGTTTAGCCCTCCGCTGCCCATTCGTCAATCAGACTTGCAAACCCCGGTTTAGCGCGACTGCAACACGCCGACGCATTGCTCTGGCAGGTTGGCCATGGTCAGCTCGCGCCGCGGTTTCGGCTTGGGCGCATTCGGGTCGGGCGGCGGCGGGTTGAGGATGTTGCGCACCCATTGTTCCGCATCCTTGCAGCCATCGCCTGCGGGCGGCGGCGCTTGATCGACACAGCCGCGCATGCCGCTCGGACATTTGAGCCGGACATGGAAATGATAGTGATGCCCCCACCACGGCCGGATCTTGCGCAGCCAGCTCTTGTCGCCCTTTTCATCGCGGCACATCTGCACCTTGGCCCCCGGAAAGACAAAGATGCGCGCCACGCGCGGATCCTGCGCCGCCGCCTTCATCACCTCGTGATGCTGACGGGTCCAGCGGTCGTTGACATAGGCCCCATTGGCCCGGCGCATCGAGATTGACGACAGGCTCTCGCGCTCGGCCCGGCTCAGGTTGAGCCGCTTCGGCGGCAGCATCCAGATATCGGCATCGAGCCCGATCTGGTGGCTGCGATGCCCGGTGAGCATCGGCCCGCCACGCGGCTGGCTCAGATCGCCGATATAGATCCCGGCCCAGCCGGGCTGTTGCGCGGCCTTCTGCGACAGGCCGATGAGATAGTTCAAAAGCTCAGGATGCCCCCAGTTGCGGTTGCGGCTGAGCCGCATCGCCTGCCAGGTCGGCCCGGTCTCGGGCAGTTGCACACCGCCCGCCAGACAGCCCTTGGAATAGCCGCCAAAGGGTTGCGCCCGCTGCTGCGACCCCGAGGTCTTCGCACCAAAGAGCCGCTTGGCCTCGACGCCTTGCATATTGCTCGGAATGCTCTGTGAAAAGCCCGGGCCGCCGCTGGCCAAGGCCATTGAAATACCAAATAAAATAGCACGGATCATATGGTCTGGTCCCCCTCTGCTCGCACCCAGCGTAACAGCAGCAGACCGACGAGGAAAAGCCCAATTACCGGCGTAATACCGATCCGCGCATTCCCGCTCATTTCGGTCACCAGCCACACCAGCGCCGGGGCCAGAAACGCCGTCGCCCGCCCCGAAAGCCCATAGAGACCAAAGCTTTCGGTCGGTGCCTCGGGGTCCGTATGACGCACCATGAGCGACCGGCTCGCCGATTGCAGCACCCCGCCCAAACCGCCGATCAGCACCCCGCAAAACAGGAACACCCGATCCGGCAGCACACTGCCCTCGGCGATCGGGATCCACAGGATCTGTTCGCGGTTCATGCTGACCACCACCACACAGACCGCCATCAGCCCAAGGATCGACCCGATGATCACCGGCTTCGGCCCCAGCCGCGAATCGAGCCGCCCGCCGACCCAGGAAAACACCGCCGCCGCAAAGGCCCCGATGATGCCGAACACCCCCACCTGCACGATGCTCCAGTTCAGCACCAAGAGCGCATAGGTCCCGCCGAACCCATAGAGCCCGTTGAGCGCATCACGATAGAGCATCGACGACCCGAGATAGGCGCTGAGGCTGAGGCGGTGGCGCAGATTGGCCACCGACCGGCCCAACAGGCGCAGCGCATCGCCCATGCCCCGGCCCCGCCGCGCCGCGGGCCGGTCCCGCACCCACAGGAAATAGGGCACCATGAAGAGCGCAAACCAGATCGCCACAAAGGGGCCGACAAACCGCGCCCCCTCGCGCAGCGCCGGATCAAGCCCCAGCGCCGGATCGAGCCCGACAAGCGTCTTGCCATTCGGCTGCTCGAGGAAAAACACCAGCATGAGGATCAGCGCGGTCAGCCCGCCGGCATAGCCAAAGGCAAAGCCCGAGCCAGAGATCTTGCCGACCTCCTCGCGCGTCCCGAGCGAGGGCAGCTGCGCATTGATAAAGATGAGCGCATATTCCGCGCCGATGAACCCGATGCCAAAGGTGATCAGCCCCCAATAGAGGTTCGACCCGTCTGGCTGCATCCACCAGATGCCCGCCGAGCCAAGCACATAGAGCACCGAAAACCCCGCGATCCAAGGCAGCCGCTTGCCCGCCGTATCCGCCATCGCCCCGAGCACCGGCGCGCCAAACCCGATGATCAGCCCGGTGATGGTGAGACAGGCCGACCACAGGCTCTGCGCCTGCGCATCGGCGGCCATCTCGTCGAGACCCTGCGCCGCGAAATGCCCGGTCGCGACCGAGGCAAAGAACGGCCCAAAGACAAAGGTGACAAGCAGCGTGTGATAAGGCTGGCTGGCCCAGTCAAAGAAAAACCAGCCCCAGATGCGTTTCTTCGCGGAAATCTCGCCCATGCCTGCCCCTCACTACCCGTTGCCCCCGATATGACAGGGCGGCGGGCCGGGGGGCAAGCGATTGTTGTGCAGGCCTTAGTCCGCGAACGTGTCCTGCATCGGCGGCCAGGGACGCTGATCCTCGGCGGCGACCCAGGCCTTGACCCACTCGGGCATCGGCGGGCTCTCGAGCGGCGCGCCCAGGGCGGCAATCACCTTTTCGGGGGGGATGATCCCCGCCTTGTCGGTGATCGCGCTGCGATAGATGACATGGCTCGAACACTCGCCATTGGATTTCCACATGGATTGTTCAAGATAGACAAACCGCTGATCCCAGCAGAGCGCGCGACTGCGGATCTCGACCTTGTCGAACATCCGCACGCGGCGGCGATAGCGCACCATCGACCCGGCAATCGTCAGGCCCCAGCGGTTCTTCATCAAGATCTTGGTGAGCCCGGTGCGCCCGGCCAGCGGGATACGCCCCATGTCAAACAAGGTGAGCGTGCGACCATTGTTGAGCTCCCACCACAGGTCGAGATCCCAAGGCAGGCAATAATGATGCGACACATGCGTGCCGGTCAGCGGCAGGCGCGCATCCTTGCGATGTTTGAACATCTGCCAGAACAGGCGTGGGACAGGGTACATGGGCGGTCTCCTTCGCCTCGCAGATGGCGCTGCTTTACGCAAAGGTCAACCGCGACCGCGCGTCAGTCTTGCGCTTTGCCATCCTGCGCCTTACCTCTGGGGCGATTGATCCTAAGAGGAAATGACATGCTGGCGATTTACGGACCTTTGCAACTTATCCTGTCCGTCGTGTACTGGGTGATCCTGATCCATGTCATCATGAGCTGGCTGATCAACTTTCAGGTGCTCAACCTGCATCAACAGTTCGTTGCGCAAATCTGGTACGGGCTGAACCGCATTCTAGAACCGATCTACGGCCCGCTGCGCCGCATCCTGCCCGACACGCGGCCGCTCGATCTGGCGCCGCTGGTGGCTTTCCTCATCGTGATCTCGCTTCAGGCCTATATCCTGCCGGTGATCTTCGGCTTCGCCTGATCGGTCCGGGGGGGGCGGCGCGACGCCCGCGCCCCTTGCCTACCCTATCTTGATATGAAAAAGTCTCTGCAAGAGCAGAACCACAACATCTTGCAGGTCCAATCGCCATGCCCGGCCATCCCGCCACGCTTTTGCGCGACGTTTTCGGATTCGACGCCTTCCGCCCCGGTCAGGAAGAGATCGTAGAGGCGGTCAGCGGCGGCGAAAACGTGCTCGCCATCATGCCCACCGGCGGCGGCAAATCGCTCTGCTATCAATTGCCCGCCCTGCTGCGCGACGGGGTGACCGTGGTGATCTCGCCGCTCATCGCGCTGATGCGCGATCAGGTCCGCGCCCTTCGCGCCGCCGGGGTCGAGGCCGGGGCGCTCACCTCCGGCAACACCGAAGAAGAGACCGCCGCCGTCTGGGACGCGCTCTCCGAAGGCCGGCTGAAACTGCTCTATATCGCGCCGGAACGGCTCGCGGCAGGCTCGGCCATGGGGATGCTGCGCCGCATCGGCGTGTCGCTCATCGCCGTCGACGAGGCCCATTGCGTGAGCCAATGGGGCCATGATTTCCGCCCCGATTACCTGCGCATCGGTGAATTGCGCCGCGCGCTCGGCGTGCCGCTCGCGGCCTTTACCGCCACCGCCGATGCAGAAACCCGCGACGAGATCGTGCAGAAACTCTTTGACGGCACCCCGCCGGTGAGCTTCCTGCACGGGTTCGACCGCCCCAACATCCACCTCGCCTTCGCCCCCAAGGACGGCCCGCGCCGCCAGATCATGGAATTCGCCAGCGCCCGCAAGGGCCAATGCGGCATCGTCTATTGCGGCACCCGCGCCAAGACCGAAACGCTGGCCCGCGCGCTCGGCGAGGGCGGCCATAACGCCGTGGCCTATCACGGCGGGATGGAGCCCGACGCCCGCCGCCATGTCGAACACCGGTTCAACACCGAGGACGAGCTGATCGTCGTCGCCACCGTCGCCTTTGGCATGGGGGTGGACAAGCCCGACATCCGCTGGGTCGCCCATGCCGATCTGCCGAAATCCATCGAGGCCTATTATCAGGAGATCGGCCGCGCCGGGCGCGATGGCGCCCCCGCCGAGACGCTGACCCTCTTCGGCCCCGACGACATCCGCCTGCGCCGCTCTCAGATCGACGAAGGCCTCGCCCCTCCCGAACGCCGCATGGCCGATCACGCGCGGCTCAACGCGCTGCTCGGTCTGGCCGAGGCCCAGCAATGCCGCCGCGCCACGCTTTTGCAATATTTCGGTGAAACAGAGACTATTTGCGGCAATTGCGACCTCTGCGACACCCCGCCCCAGCTCTTCGACGGGACCGAGGCCGTGCGCAAGGCGCTCTCGGCCATCCTGCGCACCGGCGAATATTTCGGCACCCAGCATGTGATCGACGTGCTGCTCGGCAATCCGACCGAAAAAATCCGCGCCCGCGGTCATGACGGGCTGCCGACCTTTGGCGTCGGCCGCGACCTGCCGCGCCCAGAATGGCAGGGGATTTTCCGGCAGATGATGGGGCTCGACCTCGTCCGCCCCGATCCCGAACGCCATGGCGCGCTGCGCATGACCGAGGCCGCCCGCCCTGTCCTGCGCGGCGAAGAGGGGGTGACCCTGCGCCGTGACACGCTCAAATCCAAATCCCGCCGCCCTGCGCCCCGCGCGCTGGTCTCCGACGAGGACGCGCCGCTGCTCTCGGCGCTCAAGGCCAAGCGCCGCGCCCTGGCCGAGGCCGCCAATGTGCCGCCCTATATCGTCTTCAACGACCGCACCCTGATCGAAATGGCCCAGACCCGGCCCGCCAATCTCGATGCCATGGCCGGGATCACCGGGGTCGGCGCCAAGAAGCTCGACCAATATGGCGCGGCTTTTCTCGCGGTGATCACCGGCGCGGGCGACGCCATCCATCCGCAGCGCCGCAAGCTGGCCGGTCGCCCCGCGGGGTCGCTCTTTGACCGGCTGCAAGACGCGCAAAATAGTCTCAAACACGGCCAAAACGGCACGGACAAACCGCTGAGCTGCTCCGCCTCCCTGCTCGCCAAGATTGCCACCACCCGGCCCCGTGACGGCGAAGGCATGGCCCGCATTCTTGGCGAAAAACGCGCCGAACGCTTCGGCCCCGCCTTTCTGGACGTTCTCGCCGAGGCCGACTAGACCACTGCCACCAGACCCTTTGGGAATCCCGCCATGCTCATCACCATCTCGCCCGCGAAAAAGCTCGATATGGAGCCCACCCCCGATCTCGACCAGAGCCGCCCGGATTTCCGCGCCGAGGCCGAGGAACTGGCCGGCTATGCCAATGGTCTCGGGGTGGCAGGGCTGCAAAAGCTCATGAAGATCAGCGAAAACCTCGCCCGGCTCAACGCCGACCGTTTCGCGAATTTCGGCGAAATGGAGACGAAACAGGCCGTGATGGCCTTTGCCGGCGACACCTATCAGGGGCTCGAGGCGCGCACGCTCGACGCCGACGCCTTGGCCTGGGCACAGGATCATCTGCGCATTCTCTCAGGGCTTTACGGCGTGTTGCGGCCGCTCGACATGATCGAACCCTACCGGCTCGAAATGGGCAGCCGCCTCGCCACGCCGCAGGGCAAATCGCTCTATGATTACTGGGGCAGCCGGATTTCGCAGGCACTCAACGCCCAGGCCAAGGCGCTCGGCTCGACCGTCCTGCTCAACTGCGCGAGCCAGGAATATTTCGGCGCGGTCGACCGCGCGGCGCTTTCGCTGCGGATCATCACCCCGGTCTTCAAAGAGGACAAGGACGGCCAGGCCAAGATCGTCAGCTTCCACGCCAAACGCGCCCGCGGCGCCATGGCCCGCTATGTGATCGAACGCCGGCTCACCGACCCCGACGCGCTCAAGGAATTTGACGCGGGCGGCTATGGCTACCGCGCCGATCTCTCTTCCGAGGACGAGATGGTCTTCACCCGTCCGGGCTGATCGCCGCCTCCGGCTCGATCGGCGCGATGCCCGGCCCTACCGCTGCCGCCATTCGCGCGATCAGCTCGGGCTTGCGCAGCGGTTTCGTCAGGTAGTGATCGATCCCCGCCGCCCGAATATCCGCCTCATCCCCCTGCATCGCATGGGCGGTCATCGCCACGATGGGCACATGCGCGCCATGGCCCTCATGGCGGCGGATGGCGCGGCTCGCCTCCTTGCCATCCATCTCGGGCATGGAGATATCCATGAAAATGATATCGGGCTCAAAGGCGGCATAGCCCGCCACCGCCTCGCGCCCGTTCTCGGCAAAGCGCAGCTCGATCGCGAGCGCCTTCACCATCTTTTCAAAGACCAGCCTGTTGGTCCGGTTGTCCTCGGCCGCCAGCACCCGCAATTTGCGCAATTGCGGTGAAACAGGCTCTGGTTTTGGCGGCGGCTCGACACGTTGGGGCACTGTCTTTTCCGGCTCCGCCTGCCCGACCGCCTGTCCGACCCGCCCCAGCGCGGCGCAGAGCTCATGCCGCGCCACCGGCATCTGCAACAGCTGCCCGCGCGAGCCGGTCCAGGCGCCCCGCGACGCCGCCATCACAATCACCGGCAGATCCGGCGGCAATTTCCTTAGCGCCCGATCGGTCCAGGCCTCGCCCTCATGGATCACGATCACGAGATCGCCGCCCGCCCCCAGCGCATCCGCCAAAGCCTCCGCACCATGACAGCTCTGCACCGCCAGCCCGAGCTGCGCCAATTGCCGCTCCAAGATCATCCGCGCCCCCTCGGGCCGCCCCGCCACCACCACCTGCCGCAGCCCCTCGGGCAGGCGGCAGGGCTCTTGGCCCTGCGGCTCTTCGATGTCGAGCGTGATGGTAAACCCAAAGACCGAGCCCTGCCCCGGCGCCGATTCGACCCAGATCTCGCCGCCCATCAGCCGGATCAGCTTCTGCGCGATAGCGAGGCCAAGCCCGGTACCCTCGAACCGCCGGTTCTGCGCCTCTTCGACCTGATTGAACTCGCCGAACACATGGCCGATCTTGTCGGGCGCAATGCCGATGCCGGTGTCCTCCACCGTCACGTGAATTTCGGCCCGGCCCTCGGCACTCACCCCCACCACCCGGATCAGAACATGGCCCTCGGGGGTAAATTTCACCGCATTGCCGATCAGATTGGTGAGCACTTGCCGAATGCGCCCGCCATCACCGCGCAGCCGCGTCGGCAGGAAAAGATCGTAATCGAGCCAGACATCGACCCCCTGATCGCGTGCCTTGGGCTGCATCAGCAGGATGATCTCATGCAGGCAGCGTTCGAGATCGAAGCCGTCGAGCTGCAGGCTGAGCCGATCCGCCTCGACCTTGGAATAATCGAGCACGTCATTGATGATCCCCAACAGCGCCTCGGCGGAATTGCGGATCGTCGTCGCATAGAGCGCCTGATCCTCGTCGAGATCGGTCTCGCGCAGCAGATCGGCCATGCCCATCACCCCGTTCATCGGCGTGCGTATCTCATGGCTCATATTCGCGAGGAAGGCGGATTTCGCGCGGCTCGCCGCCTCGGCCCGGTGTTTCGCCCGCCGCAGCACCTCCTTGCTGCGCACCTCCGCCGTGATATCGAGCGCGAGGCTCACCATATCGCCCGAAGGCGCGCGTTGATCCAGAAGGCGGATCGCCCGCCCGTTCCAGAGCCGGACGATGCGCGGCCCGGGCGCATCGCTCTGCCAACGTTCGCGCATATATTCGCGCCAGGCCGCCGGGGCCATGTCGCCGATATCGACGATGCCCTCCTCGGTGCAGAATTGCAGCATCTCCATATAGGACACCCCCGGTCCGACCGCCGTCAGCCCGTCAAACGGCAAGAGATAGGCCCGGTTCGCCATCACCAGCCGCCCATCCTCGTCAAAGAGCGCAAACCCGTCGGGGATCGTCTCGATCGATTGCCAGAGCCGCCGCTCAACGAGCTGAATGCGGTCGTTGGCGCTGCTGAGCTCATCGCGCACCCGGGCGTTCTCATCCTCAATGCTGCGCACCCGCTCGCGGGTCTCGACGATCTCTTCCGACAGGGCGCGCGCATGTTTGCCAAGCTGCCGGTTCGCGGCAAAAAGCTCGGCCTGTTTCTGTTCCAGCAGACGCTCCGCCGCCAGCCGCGCGCGGCGTTCCTGGGTGAGCTTCGCCACAAGGCCCATCCCCGTCGTCCCCTTTCTCAACCGTGGCATGTCCATGCGACACAGACTGCCAGAGCGGGGTGAACAAATCGTTGCCAGATGCGCGGTCACGGGCGTTTTCGCCAAACCCGCCCGCTAATTTTTAGGCAGGTCGGAATCATTGCCAGCAAACCCCGCCCATGCCACCATGCGCCTATTCTCAGGACGCAGGAGGGTGTCATGCTCCGCCGATTTATTGCTTTTCTCGCTTTCTCTTTGACCCTCGGTCTCGGCCATGGCGCGGCGGCTCAGGACAGGCCCGTGCCCGACCGGCGCTTTGTGGTGACCGCCAATATGGATTTCTACGGCGCCGATCTGCAGGCCATCTTTGACACCAGCTATGACAGCTGCCGCAGCGCCTGTTTCGGCAATGCCGCCTGCCGGGCCTTCACCTACAACACCAAATCCCGCGCCTGTTTCCCGAAATCCGCCGTCTCGGACGAAACCCCCTATGATGGCGCTTATTCCGCCCGGGTGCTCGACACCGATCCGCGCGTGCTCGGCTGGGCCACGACCCGCCGCGCCGATCTCGGGTTCATGACCGATTACGCGCTCGACAAATCCTATGATCTCGCCCTGCGCATCGGAAGCCTGCACCCCGCCGGCGATTGGGACGAGGTGACGCTGCTCGACGCCGCCCGCGACCGCGAAGCCGGGGGCGATCTGCAAAACGCGCTGCGCTGGACCGGTGCCGCCCTGTCGCTGAGCGATGCCGCCGATCAATGGGCCGACTACGCCCGCCTGTCGCTCGCCATTGCCGAGGCCAACCGCAGCGAGCGCAGCAAATACATCACCCGCGCCGTCTATGCCGCCACCAATGGCTATCTGCGCGCGGCCTCTGACGGGGCGCAGGTCTCGTCGCTGATGCTGCTGGCCGAGGCGCTCGAACGTGACGGGCAGGGGCGCAACGCGCTCCATGCCATGCGCCTTGCCGAGGCGATCCAACCGCGTCAGGACGTCATGAGCGCGCTCGACCGTCTGGTTGGCAAATACGGCTTCCGGGTCACCGAACATCGCGCCGATAACGAGAGCGCCGCACCCCGCATCTGCGCCGAGTTCTCGGAACCGCTGGCCAAGGCCGGGGTGGATTACGCCACCTTCCTGCGCCTGCCCGATCCCGGTCTCGCGGTCGAGGCCGACGGCAATCAGCTCTGCATCGATGGCGTCGAACATGGCGCGCGCTACACGATCACCCTGCGCAAGGGCCTGCCCGCTGAGAGCGGCGAGAGCCTCGTGCGCGACACCGAGCTGAGCCTCTATGTCCGCGACCGCTCGCCCAAGCTGAGCTTTCCGGGCCGCGCCTATGTGCTGCCCCGCGCCGCCGAGGCCGCGCTGCCGATCGAGACCGTCAATCTCGACGAGGTGCAGCTGAGCCTGCACCGGGTCTCCGACCGCAACCTGCTGCGCACCATGCAGCAAGAGTATTTCGGCCGCCCGCTGGCCGAGTACGAGATCAAGGATTTCACCTCCGAGATCGCCGAAGAGGTCTGGACCGGCACAGGCGAGGTCGAAAATACGCTCAACCAGACGATGACCACCCGCTTGCCGCTGGGCGAGGTGCTGGCCGATATGGCCCCCGGCATCTACACGCTGCATGCGAGCATCGAGGGCGTGCCGCTCTATGATGATCCGGGTGCCACCCAATGGTTCGTGCTGACCGATCTCGGCCTCACCACGCTCAAGGGCACCGACGGGCTGCATGTCTTTGCCCGCGGTCTCTCGGACGCCGCGGCGCTCGACGGGATCGAACTGACCTTGCTGTCGCGCTCCAACCGCGAGCTGGGCCGCGCCACCACCGATGCGGCGGGCCATGCGCTCTTTGATCCCGGCCTGACCCGGGGCACCGACGGGGCCGCCCCCGCCATGGTCATGGCCCGCAAGGGCGAAGAGGATTTCGCCTTCCTGCCGCTCACCGATCCCGCCTTCGATCTCTCGGATCGCGGCGTCGAGGGCCGCGCCCCCGCCGGGCCGATCGACCTGTTCCTCGCCACCGACCGTGGCGCCTACCGCGCGGGCGAGGTGATCCATGCCACGGCACTGGCCCGCGATGCGCAGGCTCAGGCGCTGCCCGGCCTGCCGCTCACCGCGATCCTGTCGCGCCCGGATGGGGTGGAATATAGCCGCCATGTCTCGGCCGAGGACCGCGCCGGCGGCCATGTCTTCACCCTGCCCATCGGCAGCACCGCACCGCGCGGCACCTGGCGGCTCGAGATCAAGGCCGATGTCGACGCCCCGCCGCTGGCGAGCCAGAGCCTCTTGGTCGAGGATTTCCTGCCCGAGCGGATCGACTTCACCCAGAGCCTGCCCGACACCCCGCTGCGCCCCGGCGACAGCACCACGCTCACCATCGACGCGCGCTATCTCTTCGGCGCGCCGGGGGCCGGGCTTCTCGCCGAAGGCTCGGTGCGGCTCAAACCGCTGCGTCAGATCGACAGCGCGCCGGGCTATGTCTTTGGCCGCCACGACGCCCGCGCCTATCCGGGGTCGAGCTATTTTGACGCCGGTCCCGCCGACGCCCAGGGCCGGATGCAGGCCACGCTCGACCTGCCCACCTCCGAGATCACCGACCGCCCCTATGAGGCCGAGTTCATCACCAGCGTCAAGGAAGGCTCGGGCCGCCCGGTCGAACGGGTGATGACCCACCGGCTCGCGCCCGCGGGCACCATTCTGGGGATCAAGCCCGGCTTTGACGGCGTCGCCCCCGAAGGCAGCACCGCGCGTTTCGAGGTGATCGCCCTCGGCTCGGACCTCGCCCGCCGCGACGCGCCAGTACGATGGACGCTCAACCGCGTGACCACCCGCTACCAATGGTATCAGCAATATGGCAACTGGAACTGGGAGCCGATCACAACCCGCGCCCGCATCGCCACCGGCGAAGGCCAGAGCGGTGCCGATCCGCTGGTGATCTCCGCCCCGGTGGAGTGGGGCCAGTATGAGCTGATCGTCGAAACCGGCGAAGGCGCTGACTATGTCTCGGCCTCCGAGGATTTCTACGCAGGCTGGTACGCCCCGGCGGATGCCAGCGAAACGCCCGACACGCTCGAACTGTCGCTCGACAAGCCCGGCTATCGCCCCGGCGACACCGCGACCCTGCGCCTCGTGCCGCGCTTTGCGGGCACCGCGCTCGTCACCGTGATGTCGCATCGCGTCATCGACATGCAGGCGGTCCCGGTGAGCGAGGGCGAGAACATCATCACCCTGCCCGTCACCGACGATTGGGGCACCGGGGCCTATGTCACCGCGCAGGTGATCCGGCCGATGGATGTCGCCGCCGGTCAGAACCCGGCCCGCGCCCTCGGGCTGAGCCATGCCAGCATCGATCCGGGCGACAAGGCGCTCTCGGTGCGCATCGACACCCCCGCCCAATCCGCGCCGCGCGGGCCGCTCACCGCCAAGGTCGCGGTCGAGGGTCTCGGCACGGAGGACACGGGCTTTGTCACCCTCGCCGCCGTCGATCTCGGCATTCTCAACCTCACCGGCTTCGACAGCCCCGATCCCCAAGGCCATTACTTCGGCCAGCGCCGCCTCGGCGTCGAGATCCGCGATCTCTATGGCCGTCTCATCGACGGGATGAACGGTGCCGCAGGCCGCGTCCGGTCCGGCGGCGACGCCGCCAATGGGAAGAGCCGCGAGGCCCCACCGCCCACCGAGGAACTCGTCGCCTATTTCACCGGCCCGCTGGCGCTCGGCCCCGATGGCACCGCCGAGGCCAGCTTTGATCTGCCCGATTTCAACGGCACCGTGCGGCTCATGGCCATCGCCTGGACGCCCCGCGCCGTGGGCGCGGCCGAGGCCGATGTGATCGTCCGCGATCCGGTGGTGCTGAGCGCCTCGCTGCCCCGCTTCCTCGCCCCGGGCGACCGGGCGCGGATGCTGCTCGAGCTGATCCACACCGAAGGCCCGGCAGGCGAGATGCAGCTTCGCGTCGCTTCCGACGGTGTCGCGCTGGGCGATGTGCCCGCCACCGTCACCCTCGCCGAGGCGGGCCAGCAGAGCCCGTCGCTGCCGCTCACCGCCGGGGCCGAGGGCGATCACGTGATCACTGTCACACTGACCACGCCCGACGGCCAAGATCTGGTCAAGACGCTGACCCTGCCGGTGCGCCGCAACGATCCCGCGATCTCGGCCACCCGTCAGATTGCCCTCGCCGCCGGTCAGAGCCTGACGCTCGGCCCCGACATCTTCACCGGCTTCCACCCCGGCAGCGGGCAAGCCGTGCTCTCGGCCGGGCCTCTGGCCCAGCTGAACGCACCGGCGCTGCTGCAATCGCTCGACCGCTACCCCTATGGCTGCACCGAACAGGTGACGTCACGGGCGATGCCGCTGCTTTACTTCAACCAAGTGGCCCAAGCGCTCGATCTCGGCACCGAGGCTCAGATCACCGCCAGCATCGACGCCGCCATCACCCGCGTGCTGACCCGGCAGAGCTCGAACGGGGCCTTCGGCCTCTGGCGCGCCGAGTCCGGTGATTTCTGGCTCGATGCCTATGTCGGCGATTTCCTCTCCCGCGCCCGCGCCGCCGGTCACGCAATCCCCGACCGTGCCTTCACCATGGCGATGGACAATCTGCGCAATCGGGTGAACTACGCCCCCGATTTCGACGATGGCGGCGAAGACATCGCCTATGCGCTGATGGTGCTCGCCCGCGAAGGCGCCGCCAAGATGGGCGATCTGCGCTACTATGCCGACGTGAAATCCGACGCTTTCGCCACCCCGCTGGCGCTGGCCCAGCTCGGCGCGGCCCTCGCCTCCTACGGCGATCAGACCCGCGCCGACCGGATGTTCGCCCAGGCCATGACCCGCATCGCCCAGGAGGCCACGCGCCGCGAGGCACAGCTCTGGCGCGCCGATTACGGCACCCATGCCCGCGACCGGGCCGGGGTCGTGGCGCTCATGCATGAGGCGGGCAGCACCGTCGGCGGTCTCTCCGAGCTCTCCGCCACCCTCGGCCAGACCGGCCCGCATATGTCGACCCAGGAACAGAGCTGGACGCTCCTCGCCGCCCATGCGCTGATCGACGATCCGACGCGCGCCGGGCTCACGCTCAATGGCGCGGCGGTCACTGGCGCGCTGGTGCGCCTGCTCGAGGCCGACACCATGGCGCCGCAGACCATCGCCAACACCGGCAACAACGACACGCAGGTCACGCTCACCACGATCGGCGTGCCGGAGATCCCCGAACCCGCTGGCGGCTATGGCTATCAGATCGCCCGCAGCTACTTCACCACCGACGGCCAGCCCGCGACCCTCGACGCGGTTGCCACCGGCACCCGGCTGGTGGCGGTGCTGACGATCACCCCGGCTGGCGAAACCGCCGGGCGGCTGATGGTGGACGACCCGCTCCCCGCCGGGCTCGAAATCGACAACCCGAACCTCCTGCGCTCGGGTCAGGCGAACGGGCTCGACTGGCTGCAAAGCGCCCCCACCGAAACCGCCGAATACCGCTCCGACCGGTTCCTCGCCGCGGTGAACTGGAGCGGCAGCGCCCCCTTCCGCCTCGCCTATATGGTCCGCGCGGTCACACCGGGCAGCTTCCACCACCCCGCCGCCACGGTCGAGGACATGTACCGCCCCGAATACCGCGCCCATAGCGACACGGGCCGGGTCATGGTCACCGCGCCATGACGGGGACACACCCCTCCGATGCGCGCTAGGACGCCCCTCCTCGCCGCCGCCCTGCTCTTGGCCGGGGCGCTGGCCCGCGACGGGATCGATCTCTGGATCGACCGCACCGACCTGCCGCCGCTCGTCGCGGACACCTCGGTCGAAATCCGCGACCGCGCGGGCGAGATGCTGCGCGTCTATACGGTCGATGACGGGCGCTGGCGGCTCGCTGTCAGCCCCGAAGAGGTCGATCCGCGCTATCTCGACATGCTGATCGCATACGAGGATAAACGCTTTTTCCGCCATGTTGGGGTCGATTTTCTCGCCATGCTCCGTGCCGGGGGGCAGGCGCTGCGCCATGGCCGCGTGGTCTCGGGCAGCTCGACCCTGACGATGCAGGTGGCACGGCTCCTCGAGGATAGCGGCACCGGCCAATGGTCCGGCAAACTGCGCCAGATGCGTCTCGCCCTCGCCCTTGAACGCCGCCTGACGAAACGGCAGATCCTCGGGCTCTACCTGACCCACGCGCCCTATGGCGGCAATATCGAAGGCATCCGCGCCGCAACGCTGAGCTGGTTCGGCAAGGAACCCGCACGCCTTACCCCGGCCGAGGCCGCGCTGCTCGTGGCCCTGCCGCAATCGCCCGAGGCCCGCCGCCCTGACCGCCATCCCGAAACCGCGCGCGCCGCCCGCGACCGGGTGCTGGAGCGGATGACCGGCGCCGGAACCCTGCCCAAACCCGAGGCGCAGGCAGCCCTTTTCGACCCTGTTCCTGCCCAACGCCGCGATTTTCCCGCCCTCGCGCCGCATCTGTCGGACCGGGCGCGCGCTCTTGATCCGCTGACCACACGGCATCACCTGACCCTCGACGCAGGGCTTCAATCGCGGCTCGAAACCCTCGCGCGCAACGCCCTGCGCGACCTGCCGCCGAGCGTGTCCCTCGCCATGCTTGTCGCCGATCACCAGACGGGCGAACTGCTCGGCGCGGTGGGCTCGGCGAGCTATGCCAGCGGCGACGCGCATCAGGGCTATGTCGACATGACACAGGCGCTGCGCTCGCCCGGCTCGACGCTCAAACCGCTGATCTACGCCATGGGGTTCGACCGCGGCCTCGCCCATCCGCAAACGCTCATCGCCGACCGGCCGGTGGCCTTTGGCCGCTATGCGCCCCAGAATTTCGACGGTCAGTTTCGCGGCGAGGTCACCATCGCCGAGGCGCTGCGCCAATCGCTCAACATCCCCGTGGTGCTCTTGCTCGATGAAATCGGCCCGGCCCATCTCATGTCCGCCATGCGCCAGAGCGGCATGCGCCCCGCCCTGCCCGGCGATCAGCCGGGCCTCGCCGTCGGTCTCGGCGGCGTCGGGGTGAGCCTGATGGATCTCACCCGGCTCTACGCCATGCTGGCGCAGGGCGGCCAGACAGTGCCGCTCCATTGGCACCAGGGCGTCGCGCCCGACAGGCCCCAGCGTCAGGTCATCAGCCCCGCCGCCGCCTGGCAGGTCGGGCATATCCTCGCCTCGCTCGCGCCGCCGCCGGGCGCGCCGCCCGGGCGGCTCGCCTACAAGACGGGCACCTCCTATGGCCACCGCGACGCCTGGGCTCTGGGCTATGACGGGCGCCATGTGATCGGCGTCTGGATCGGTCGCCCCGATGGCACGCCGGTGCCCGGGGCCTTTGGCGGCGATCTCGCCGCGCCGCTGCTCTTCGAGGCCTATCAACGGCTCGACACCGCGCCCGAGCCCTTGCCGCCGCCGCCGCCCGAGACCTTGCTGCTGGCCACCGCCAACCTGCCGCAGCCGCTGCGCCGTTTCACCGGGCGCGAGGCGGCCTTTGCCCCCGCCCCCGATGCGCCGAAACTGATCTTTCCCCCCGATGGCGCGCGGCTCGCCCTCGTGGCGGGCGATCTGGCGGTCAAGCTGCGCGACGGCACCCCGCCTTTCACCATCCTCGCCAATGGCCGACCCGTCGCCACCGGGCTGCGCCAGCACGAGCTGATCCTGCCGGGGCTGAGCCGGGGTTTCTCCGAACTTTCAGTGATCGACGCCAAAGGCCGCGCCGCCCGCGTCCGGGTGCGGCTCGACTAGGCTTGCCGCCCAGCGTCACCTACGCCGAAGATGCCAATCTCCCTTTATTTAGGGTCGAAATTTCACGGAAACCCATTCCAATTAAACCGCGCCCACCGGCTTGGTTTCCTCCGCAATCGGCCCAGCCTTCGGCCAGCCCCACTCGCGCTCAAACCGGTCCGTCGCCCCCGGCCTATTCGCCTACCAACCCTCGCCGCGCAGCACCACCGCCACGGTGCGCCACAGGATCACCAGGTCGAGCCGCATGTCGCGCATCTGCGCATAGTAGCGGTCGAGCGCCACCCGGTCGGCATAGCTGCACCGGCCGCGCCCATAGACCTGCCAGAGCCCGGTGAGCCCCGGTCGCAGCCGCGCATAGGCCGTGCCATCGGCATCGCGATAGCGCGCCTCGAATTCCGGCCCGGTCACCGGGCGCGGACCAACAAGGCTCATCTCACCGCGCAGCACGTTGAAAAATTGCGGCAGCTCGTCGAGCGCATAGCGCCGCAACACCCCGCCAAGCCGCGTCACCCGCGGATCGCGCCGCAGCTTGCCCTGCCGCCGCCATTCCGCTGCCAGCGTCGGATCACCGGCCAGCACATGCCCGAGCCGTTCTTCGGCCCCCGGCACCATGCTGCGCAGTTTCCACAGCCGGAACATCCGCCCGCCGCGCCCGACCCGCCATTGCCAGTGAAAGGGCGCGCGCCCATCCGCCAGCCAGACTGCCAGCGCCAGCACCGCGATGAGCGGACAGAGCAACGGCAGCGCCAGCAACGTCAGCCCGAGATCGACCGCCCGTTTGCCATCGACCGCCCGCCACCGGACGATCCAGACATGCCCCAATGCCACATACATGTGCCAGCCCTCACTACCGCTCGTTGGCGATCAGACTAGGGCGCAGGTCTTAAAAAAACGCAAAAACGGGCGCTGTCGCGATACCGTCGTTTTACCGACGCGATACCGACCCGCCGTTTTCGGGGCTCAGCTCATCCGTTCGATGGCCAGCGCAATGCCCTGCCCGCCGCCGATGCACATGGTGATCAGCGCCCGCTTGCCGCCGATCCGCTCCAGCTCATAGAGCGCCTTGACCACGAGGATCGCCCCCGTCGCCCCCACCGGATGACCGAGCGCAATCGCCCCGCCATTGGGGTTGACCTTGGCCGGATCGAGCCCCAGCCCCCGGTTCACCGCAATCGCCTGCGCCGCGAAGGCTTCGTTCGATTCCACCAGGTCGAAATCCCCGGCGCTCAGCCCGGTTTTCGCCAGCAGGTTTTCCACCGCCGGGATCGGCCCGATGCCCATGACCTCGGGGCGCACACCGGCATGGGCATAGCCCAGAACCCGCGCCTTGGGGGCCAGCCCCGCCGCCTCTGCCGCGCCGGCCCGGGCCAGGACAATCGCCGCCGCGCCATCATTGATGCCACTGGCATTGCCGGCGGTCACGCTGCCCTCCTTCTGGAACACCGGCCGCAGCCCCGCGAGCGCTTCCTCAGTGGTCGGCTTCGGGTGCTCATCCACCTTGAATTCAACGGTTTCGCGACGCTTCTGCACCTCGACCGGGACGATCTGTTCGTCGAAATACCCGGCCTCGATCGCCGCCTTGGCGCGGCGTTGGCTCTCGAGGGCAAAGGCGTCCTGATCGGCGCGGCTCACCCCATGTTCGGCGGCCACATTTTCCGCCGTGACCCCCATATGGCCGGTGCCAAAGGGACAATTGAGCGCACCGAGCATCATGTCGAGCACCCGCACATCGCCCATCTTCGCGCCCCAGCGCTGATCGGGCACGATAAAGGGCGAGCGGCTCATGTTTTCCGCCCCGCCCGCCACCGCGAAATCGGCATCGCCGAGCATCAGGTTCTGCACCGCCGAGACCACCGCCTGCGCCCCCGAACCACAAAGCCGGTTGACGTTCATCGCCGGTGTCGTGTCGGGAATGCCCGCCTCCATCGCCGCGATCCGCGACAAGTACATGTCGCGCGGTTCGGTGTTGATGACATGGCCAAACACCACATGGCCGACCTGATCCGGGGCCACCCCCGCCCGCGCCAGCGCCGCCTTGGTGGCCACCGCCCCAAGCTGCGCCGGGGCCACGCCCGCCAGGCTTCCGCCAAAGGTGCCGATTGCCGTCCGGGCCGCGCCCAGGATCACGATATCTTCCATGTCATCCTCCTGTCTCGTTGCGCTGACACTAGGCCGCTCCGGTCCCTGCGTCCATCGCGACGCGCCGTCACGGGCGCAGCGCCACGCGCCCCCTATCGGTCAAGAGCGAGACCTCGCGCCCCTCGATCACCGCCGGGATGAGATCGCGCCCATGCCCCGCCCCACCGTCGAGATTGACGCGATTGCCGCAATGCTCTGGATAGTCCACCGCGCTATGGCCATGCACCACGAGCCAAGGCAGCGGGTCGCGATAGTTGAGAAACCTGTCGCGGATCCAGATGAGATCCACCGGGTCCTGCCAGTCGAGCGGTTTGCGCGGGTCAATCCCGGCATGGACAAAGAGCAGATCCCCGACCTCGTGCAGCCGCGGCAGTGACCGCAGAAACTCCTGATGCGCCTCGGGCACCGCCGCCCGGGCGGCCTCCAGCGCGGGCGCGTCTTCGCTGGCCTCGACACCATAGCTGGCCAAGGTCACCGCCCCGCCCATCCGCGGGTTGAGCCAGCTCACCCCGGATTTGATATGCTCGGACCAGATGCGGCCCTCCTCCAGAAAATCGAGGAAGAGCCGATCATGATTGCCAAGCAGCACGGTCCAGTCGCGCCCCGCCGCGCGCCCCTCCAGCAGCCGATCGATCACCTGACACGAGGCCGGGCCGCGATCCACCAGATCGCCGAGAAAGACCACCGGCGCCTCCGCCCCGCCATCCGCCTCAATGAGAGCCAACGCCTGGTCGAGCTTGTCGAGATGGCCGTGAATATCGCCCACCGCATAGATCATGCGAGCAGATCCTCGCCATAGGCAAAGAGCGCGGGCAGCCCGCCGCTATGGATGAAACAGACCCGCGCCCCCGGCTGGATCACCCCCTCCTGCAAGAGCCCTTCGACCCCGGCAAAGCTCTTGGCGGTATAGACCGGATCGAGGAAGAGCCCCTCATACCGCGCCATCTGATCGAGCGCGCGGCGCGTGGTCTCGCCCATCCGGCCATAGCCGGGGGCAAGCGCCCCATCCCAGATGTCGATATCCGACGCCTCAAAGACCGCCTCGCCCAGAAGCTCTGCCAAGAGCTCTGCGAGACGCCCGATCCGGGCACGCTGAGCCTCGGCGTCGCGGCGCACACAAATGCCATGCACCGGGGCGCTTGCCCCACATACCCGCAGCCCGGCCAAGAGCCCGGCATGGGTCGCCCCGCTGCCAGAGGCCACGACATAATGGTCAAACCCCGCCGCATCTTGCGCCAGGATTTCGCGGCCGCATTGCATGTACCCCAGCGCCCCCTTGGGCGGGTTCTCAAGGCCCAACGGAATGACAAATGGCTTGCGCCCCTCGGCCCGCAGCTCTTCGGCACGGGCATGAAGCGCCCGATCGGCCCCCGCCTCATCCTCGCCCTCAGGGTAATGCAGGATCTCCGCCCCGAGCAGCTTGTCCAGCAACACATTGCCCGAGCTGTGATAGAGCGCGCCCTTGCCCGGCACCCGATCTTCGAGCTGCACCACCGCCCCCATGCCGAGCCGCGCGGCACAGGCGGCGGCAGAGCGCACATAGTTCGACTGCACCGCCCCGGTGATGAGCGCCACATCCGCCCCCTCGGCCAGCGCCGCGCCGAAATAGTAATCGAGCTGGCGGATCTTGTTGCCGCCAAAGCCGATGCGCGTCAGGTCATCGCGCTTGACCCAGAGATCGAGATCATAAAGCTTCGACAGCCGGTCGAGCCGTTCAAGCGGGGTCGGCGCGGGCATGAACCCTGCCTGAGGAAACGGGGCGAGCAGCCGGTCGAACCTGTCCATGATCTTCTCTTTCCTGTTGGGTCGCATCGGTTTGGGTATCTCCCGAATAGCCCGAAACGCAAACACCCGCCACATTGGGCGGGTGTCAAACCTGTCTTCAGGCCGGTTTTGGTCGTCTGGCTTAGCCGTAGACGGATTCCTTACCGAAATGTTTGGTGAGCATATAGTAAACCACAGCGCGATACTTGTTGCGCTCGGATTTACCATAGGTCTCGATCACCTGATTGATCGCATCCATCAAGGCCGGGCTGTCTGCGAGGCCCAGCTTCTTGACGAGGAAATTGGTCTTGACGGTTTCCAGCTCGCTCTCCTGCGACGCGGCCACGGTCGATGCGTCGGCATTGTAGATCGCCGGGCCACAGCCGATGGTCACCTTGGTCAGCAGGTCCATATCCGGCGTCATGCCGCATTTATTGCGCAGATCGTCCGCATATTGCGCGATCAACTCGTCCCGTTTACCCATGAATTTTCTCCCAAATGTCCGGCAGCAGCGCCGGTCTAATGAACGTCCAGCCCCGTTTGGCTGGGCTTACCCTAGCCAAGGAGCCTATCTCCTCAAAGGGAAATCTTGGCGGCTTCTCCCCTTGAGGCAGAGCGCCTGCGTTCAGGGAAAGACAACGCCTTCGCGGGCGCCATGCTGGGTCCGCTTGTCGAGAACCTTATCCTGATTGGCCCATTTCTTGATCAGAGCATCGCCATTGGCGCATTTGCCCTTCTCGATTTCCTGCGCCGCGTTGATGCCGTGCTGGCCGTGTTTCTGCTCATGTTTGCGCAGCGCCGCGACCATGCTCTGCCAGCGTTTGCGCAGCGCCGGGTCGAGCTTGGCCTCGTTGCGATGCTTGGGCATGGTATAGGTGATCGCCACCGAAAGCTGACAGCTGCCGGTCCATCTCACATACCAATCGGTATAGGCCCAATGCCCGTTCGGGCCGCGTGCCTTCATCTGTTGAAGTATCCCCTCGGCGGTCACCGCATCGACACTATAGGCCTTTTCCGTCACCGCGACCCGGGGCTTGGCCGCAGAGGGCTGCGCCCAGGTCAGCACGAGACCGACCAGGGCGCAGGTAAGGAGGGGCTTAGTAGCGATAATGCTCCGGCTTGAAGGGACCATCGACATCGACTCCGATATAGGCGGCCTGATCCGCCCCAAGCTTGGTCAGCTTGACACCGATCCGGTCGAGGTGAAGCCGCGCCACCTTTTCATCGAGGTGTTTCGGCAAGATATAGACATTGTTGTCATAAGCCTCGCCACGGGTCCACAATTCGATCTGCGCCAGAACCTGGTTGGTAAAGCTCGCCGACATCACAAAGGACGGGTGGCCGGTGGCGTTGCCGAGGTTCAAAAGACGCCCTTCGCTGAGCAGGATGATCCGCGCGCCCGAGGGCATCTCGATCATGTCCACCTGGTCCTTGATGTTGGTCCATTTGTGGTTCTTGAGGGCGGCGACCTGAATTTCATTGTCGAAATGGCCGATGTTGCCGACGATCGCCATATCCTTCATCTCGCGCATATGCTCGATGCGGATGACGTCCTTGTTGCCGGTGGTGGTGATGAAGATGTCGGCACTGTCGACCACGTCTTCCAGAACCACCACTTCGAACCCGTCCATCGCCGCCTGCAGCGCACAGATCGGATCGACCTCGGTGACCTTGACGCGCGCACCCGCGCCACGCAGCGACGCGGCCGAACCTTTGCCCACATCGCCATAGCCGCAGACCACGGCGACCTTGCCCGCCATCATCACATCGGTGGCGCGACGGATGCCGTCGACGAGGCTTTCCTTGCAGCCGTATTTGTTGTCGAATTTCGACTTGGTCACGCTGTCATTGACGTTGATCGCCGGGAAGGGCAGCTGCCCCTGTTTCACCAGCTCATAGAGACGGTGCACCCCGGTGGTGGTTTCTTCCGACACGCCCTTAATCGCGTCGCGGGTCTTGGTGAACCAGCCCGGCGTTTCCGCCATACGCTTCTTGATCTGCGCCTTGATCACCGCCTCTTCGTCCGATTGCGGCACGGGGATGATATCTTCGCCCGCCTCGGCCCGCGCGCCCAGCAGGACATAGAGCGTGGCATCGCCGCCATCGTCGAGGATCATATTCGCGCCCTCGGGGAACTGGAACGACTTGTCGACATAGTCCCAATGCTCTTCGAGCGACTGGCCCTTGATCGCAAAGACCGGCACGCCCGCCTCGGCAATCGCCGCCGCCGCATGGTCCTGGGTCGAGAAGATGTTGCACGACGCCCAGCGCACATCCGCGCCCAGCGCCACCAGCGTCTCGATCAGAACGCCGGTCTGGATCGTCATATGCAGCGAGCCGGTGATCCGCGCACCCTTGAGCGGCTTGGCCGTCCCATATTCCTCGCGCAGGGCCATCAGCCCCGGCATCTCGGTTTCCGCGATATCCAGCTCCTTGCGCCCAAAGGCAGCAAGCGAGATGTCCTTGACGATATACTCTCCGGCCATGTTCTGCTCCATTCCGGTTAAACCAACTTGCCTTGGCCCTAGCATCCCATGCCGGGGCTGGCAATCTGGGACAACCGGATCGGCCCATATGGCCGCATGGCTGTGGTTTCCGCCCCGCAATCGGGCGGTCAATCCTGCGTGAACAGGCCAATCTTAACGGGTCAGCCTTATCGGGCCAGCCTCATCGGACCTGCGCGCTCAGCTCGGCGTGCCACGGCCCGCGGCGGGCTCGGGCTTGGCAAAGAACACATCGGTGCCCACTGCCAGAACACAGCTGATCCCGTTGGAGCGGGTCATCAGAATGGTAAAGGTGCCGGTCTCTTCCGACGTCCAGAGCTCGACCACCGATTTGTCGCCCTCGACCTCCTGCAATCCGCCAACCTGAAGCTGTTCGAGATATTTCTTTTCCAGCGAGGTGACCATATCACCGCGCTTGCCACAGGTGGCCGCCGCCGCCGGCGTGGCCAAACCCAGGATCAGGGCTGCGCCCAACACTCTCTTGAACATGGCGTCTTCCTTTCATACTGCTTTGCCTCTGAAAGGAGCGCATGACGAGAAAGGGTCACCGCCCCCCTCGTTTGTCTGACCTGATCACAATTCGGGCGGCCCGGTTGCATCCGGGCTCTCCCTCTTGGCAACATGCGACCGGGACAGGGTTACAGGCTGCGTCGAGAATGTGGCCAAAAAAAGGCAAGCCCGCCAAAAGGGCGGGCCACAGCAAAGGAAACCGCATGGCACCTGCCTTCAGAGCGTGGCAAAGAATGCTGTCAGGGCGCAGGCTCGACCTGCTCGACCCGACCCCGGTCGATATCGAGATCGAGGACATCGCCCATGGGCTCGCCTTCGTGGCGCGCTGGAACGGGCAGACGCTGGGCGATTTCGCCTATTCCGTGGCCGAACATTCGCTCTTGGTCGAAACGCTCTTTCGCCGCATCGCGCCCTCGGCGCCGCCGCGCTGGCAGATGGCGGCGCTGTTGCATGACGCGCCGGAATATGTGATCGGCGACATGATCTCGCCGGTGAAACACGCGGTCGGCCCGGGCTATGAAGAGCTCGACCAGAGGCTCACCGCCGCCATCCATATCCGCTTTGGCCTGCCCGCCCAGATTCCCGCCAGCGTCAAGAAACAGATCAAGCGCGCCGACCGGATCAGCGCCTGGATGGAGGCGACGCAGATCGCCGGCTTTACCACCGCCGAGGCCAACAAGTTCTTCGGCCGCCCCCGCCCCGAGCTGATCGAAGGGCTGGAACTGCACCTGCGCCCGCCGGTCGCCGCCCGTCAGGACTACACCTCCCGTTTCGGCGAATTGCAGCGCGCCATGGGCTAGCCCCGTGGACGCGGCGCCGCATCGGGCCTATCCTGACCTGCCTCGTATCGGAGCCCGGATCATGCGCCTCTTCCTCGCCATCGCGGCTCTGCTGGCCAGCGCCGCCATGGCCCATGCCAATATTAACAGCTGCCAGAGCCTGTTCAAATCCGCCCCCGACAGGCTTGGCGGCCACGCCTTGACCAAACGCGAGAACCTGGAAAAGCTCGAAAGCGGCGCGGGCTACCTGCTGCAATACACACGTCACAAGGCCCAGCGCGCCTCGATCTTCCTCTATGACCGCGGCCGCAGCACATTCTCCACCGACGATCTCGCCACCGAGCTTTCGGTCTCGGCGAGCCAGATCTACCAATTGCGCGCCCAAGGCCGCAACGTCACCGATGGCGATGTCTTTTTCGACCGACCCAAGAAGGCCACCAAAGGGCTCTTCGGCCTGGCCTTCATCTATATGGAATATGACGGGCGGACGCAGCAGAACGACTATATCACCCTCGGCGTCGCCGATGGCTGCCTGGTCAAGCTGATCTACTCGTCCCCCGGTGCCCGCGTCTGGTCCAACCGCCGCTTCGACCGGCTGCTCGACGATCTGCTGCGCTCTATCGCCCAATAGGACACGAGGCCGCGCCTCTTTCTGGTGTCAAATACCCAAAACCCCCCGCCTCAGCGGGGCGAGCGTTTGGCGAGGATGCGCTGCAAGGTGCGGCGATGCATGTTGAGCCGCCGCGCCGTCTCGCTCACATTGCGGTCGCAGAGCTCATAGACCCGCTGGATATGCTCCCAGCGCACCCGGTCCGCGCTCATCGGGTTCTCGGGCGGCGGCGGCAATTCATCCCCCGTCGCCAAGAGCGCATTGGTGATGTCGCGCGCATCGGCGGGTTTCGACAGGTAATCCGTGGCGCCGATCTTGACCGCCGCCACCGCCGTGGCAATCGCGCCATAGCCGGTGAGCACCACGATCCGGCAATCGGGCCGCTTTTCGCGCAGCACCTCCACCACGTCGAGCCCATTGCCATCGCCGAGCCGCAGATCACAGACCGCATAGGCCGGCGGGCGGGCGGTGGCGATAGCCTTGCCGGCGGCAACCGTCTCGGCGGTCTCCACCTCAAAGCCGCGCTTCTCCATCGCCTTGGCCAGACGTCGCAGGAACGGCTCGTCATCATCGAGCAGCAAGAGCGAGCGATCCTCGCCGATTTCCGCCAATTCCTCTGACATGCCCTGCGTCCTTTGCTGGATACGGTTGATAAAGGCTACTCTGCCCGCCCGACCCGGTCAAACCCGGTCGGATGGGGGCTGATCCTGCGCCTCGGTCTCTAGCTCTGACCGATGAAACAGGCGGTCTTTTCCGCCATGTCCTCGGCGCTCACTTCGCGGCGGAAAAACTCGACAAAGCCGGTCTCGGGCAGGGTCAGGTAAGTGAATGTCGAATGATCCACGAGGTAGAAATCCTCCTGACCGACCTCGGCGGGCTGTGCCTTGTAATAGGTGCGGTAGGCCTGGCTCGCCGCCTTGACCTGGGCCTCGCTGCCGGTCAGGCCGATCATCTTGGGATGCAGGAAATCGGTATATTCCGCCAGCACCTCGGGCGTGTCCCGCTTGGGGTCGATGGTGATAAAGATGGGCTGCACCTCGATGCCGCGCTCGGCGAGCATATCCACCGCCTCGGCATTGCGCGCCGCATCGAGAGGGCAGACATCGGGGCAGAACGTATAGCCGAAATAGATCAGCGACGGCTTGGTCAAGAGCGCGGCGCTGGTCACCTCGGTGCCGGTCTCGTCCACGAGGGTGAAGGGCCCGCCGATCTGATCGGCGCCGCCGGCCACCGACGAGGCCCCGCAAGAGGCCAGATCACCGCCCCGTCCCTTGGTCAGAAAATAGGTGACCCCAAGCACGATCGCGATGGTGCAGGCGGCCAGCACGGCTATGAAACGGGTCATGTCTGTCTCCGTGGACAAGAGGGAAGTCTGGGCAATGTCGTTCGACTGTGGCACATCTAAGCCATCACCGCTGGGTTGCAACGGGACAAAAGTGCGCAGATGGACAGCTTGCTGACGGCCGCCACCGGGCCAGAGACCCTGGGCCACTGGATTCGCCTGCGCACATTGGTTCTGCTGCGCTGGTGGGCGGTGTCCGGACAGATCGCCGCATTGGTGATCGGCCATCTTGCCTTTGATCTCGTCTTCGATGTCGGGCTTTGCTTTCTGGTGATCGGCGCCTCGGTGATCTCGAACCTCGCGGTCTCGCTGGTCTATCCGGCGACCAAACGGCTCAACGAGCCCGAGAACCTCCTCTTCGTGATGTTCGACCTCGTGCAGCTCGGGCTCATGCTCTACCTGACCGGCGGGCTCAACAACCCGTTCTCGATCCTCGTGGTCGGGCCGGTGATCGTCTCGGCCTCGTCGCTCTCGGCCCGCTCGACGATCTTCCTCGGGCTCACCGCCATCGCCATCGTCACCGTGCTCTTGTGGTTCAACGTGCCGCTGCAAACCGCGCAGGGGTTTGAACTCATCATGCCCGAGCTGTTTCGCGTGGGCTTTTGGTTCGCGCTGGTGATCGCGGTGATCTTTCTCGGCGTCTATTCGCGCTGGGTCGTGTCGGAAATGCACGCCATGTCCGACGCGCTACAGGCCACGCAAATGGCCCTCGCCCGCGAACAAAAGCTCACCGATCTGGGCGGCGTGGTCGCCGCCGCCGCGCATGAGCTCGGCACGCCCTTGGCCACGATCAAACTCACCAGCTCGGAATTGGCCGACGATCTGCCCGACGGCAGCGACGCGCGCGAGGACGCGCTCCTGATCCGCGAGCAGGCCGACCGCTGCCGCGACATCCTGCGCTCGATGGGCCGGGCTGGAAAGGACGATCTGCATCTGCGGCACACGCCCCTTGGCGCACTGGTCGAAGAGGCGGCCGAGCCGCATATGAACCGTGGCAAGACCGTGCTCGTGGAACATCGCGCCAATGACGCCACCGGCCAACAACCGATGGTGCAACGCCGCTCCGAAATCATTCACGGGCTGCGCAACCTGATCCAGAACGCGGTGGATTTCGCCGCCGATACCGTCTGGGTCGAGAGCCGCTGGGACGCCGACCGGATCACCCTGCGGATCATGGACAACGGGCCGGGCTATCCGCCGCATATGCTGGGCCGGATCGGCGATCCGTTCATGCGTCGCCGCGCCATGCCCTCCGACTGGCTGCGCCCGGAATATGAAGGCATGGGGCTCGGCCTCTTTATCGCCAAGACGTTGCTCGAACGCTCCGGCGCGGATCTGAGCTTTGCCAATGGCGTCGATTCCTTTGCCGCCGGGCATCGCAAATCGGCCCGCTCCGGCGCCTTTGTCGAGGTGAGCTGGCCGCGCGACCGGCTCGAAGCCGAGCCGGATCAGGCCCGCGCCGCGCTTGGGGAAAATCAGCCGATCTCGCGCTGAGCCACACAACCTCCGGGTGTTAACGACTTATTCACTATGATTGGCGAGGCTGCGGCGAGTTTGACCTAGCAACGGCCAGCCCATGACTTTGACCTATCTCACTTGGATCACCATCACCGCCACGGCGACCGCCACGGTCTGCCTTGTGCTCTATCTCGTCGCGCAATTGCCCAAACGGGCCCATGCGCTGGCTGGCCATGATCGCGGCGCGCCCCCCCGGTCGAGCGACGAGACGGTGTTTCTCTTCAAGGGCTCGGCGCTGATCGACACCGACCGCTGCAGCGCACCGACCCCGTCCGCCGAAACCTTCGACTGGGCCGCGTTTCGCCGCTGGCTCTTGCCCCGCTTCGCCGCGATCCCCGACATCCCCTCGATGATCGACGCACCCTCCGAGATTGCCGCGCGCGACGATCCCGCCGCCCGGCTGATCTTTGAACCCGGCCCGGAGGACAGCAACACGCTGCGCGTCCGGCTCCGCGATGCCGGGCTCTCCGACCCGTCGCAGCGCCATGAATTGCGGCTGCAAATGCTCACCGGGCTCACCCATATCGCCCAGACCCGCGATTGCCCCTATCCGCTATGGCGGCTCGATCTCACCGGGCGGATTCTCTGGCGCAACGCCGCCTGCGACAGCCGCTTCGAAGCGCTGAGCGATCTGCCACTGCCCGCCCCCGGCGAACGGCGCAACGATCAGGTCAGCCTGCGCAACCCGCTCAACATGGGCGAGGATTGCTTTGAAATCCACACCATCGCCCAACCCGACGGCTTTGCCCGCTACGCGATCGAAACCACCCGCGTCCGCACCGCCGAGGCGGCGCGCGTCGATTTCATCCAGACCCTGACCAAGACCTTCGCCTATCTCACCGTCGGGCTCGCCGTGTTCGACCAGCGGCGGCAATTGGTGCTGTTCAACCCGGCGCTCACCGATCTCACCCGGCTGCCGCCCGAATTCATGGCCACCAAGCCAAGCCTCAACGCGTTTTTCGACCGGCTCCGCGACGGCCATGTGATGCCCGAGCCGCGCGACTACACCGACTGGCGGCGGCAGATCGACGACATGCTGAGCAGCGCCGAAGACGGGCTCTACCAAGAGACCTGGTCGCTGCCCTCCAATGTCACCTACAAGGTCACCGGTCGTCCCCATCCCGATGGCGCAGTGGCGTTCTTTTTCGAGGACATCAGCGCCGATGTGCAGCAATCGCGCCGCCATCAATCCGAGATGAGCACCCGCGACGCGATGATCGAGGCGCTCGATCAGGCGGTGATGATCGTCTGCCCCGACGACCGGATCAGCCTGTGCAACTCGGCCTTCCGGCAGCTGGTGGGCATCGCCCCCGACCGGGCCCTGACCGATCTGCGGCTGACCGAGGCGCTCAAATCCGGGCAGGCCGAAATGCCCCACCCGCGATTCTGGAAAGAGCTGAACAAGCTCATCCGCACCACCAAGACCCGTGGCAGCCTCGGCCAAGGCCCGATCCTTGACGACCGCCCATTGGCGGCGCGGGTGCGGCGTCTGCCAGATGGCGGACGGATGGTGCTCATCGGCCCCGAAGACGGCACCGCGTTGGCGCTCTCGGCCTGATCCATCACGCCCGGACCGCATCTCGCGGTTGAAGCCGCCGGGCAGAGGTGTAGTGTCGCGCCATGAGTGACTTGGCGCGACATATCCGACTTTCCGACCCCGAGGCGACCGCGGCGCTGGCCCGTCGCCTCGCGGCGCATCTGCGGCCCGGCGACACGCTGCTGCTCAGCGGCCCGATCGGCGCCGGCAAGACCCATTTCGCCCGCGCCCTGATCACCGCGCGGCTCGATGCGCCCGAGGACATCCCCTCGCCCACCTTCACTCTGGTGCAGACCTATGACACCGCGGCGGGCGAAATCTGGCACGCCGATCTCTACCGGCTTTCCGACAGCAGCGAACTGGTCGAGCTCGGCCTCACCGACGCTTTCGAGAGCGCCATCTGCCTCGTCGAATGGCCCGACCGGCTTGGCCCGCTTGCCCCCGCTCACGCCCTGCGGATAGAGTTCAGCCCCGAGGGCTCCGAGGACGCCCGGATCGCCACGCTCGGCTGGTCCGGACCGCGCTGGGCCTTGGTTCTGGATGAGGTGACCGCCGAATGACACGCGACGACGCGCTGGCCGAATTCGCCGCCCGCATAGGCTGGCAAGAGGCCACATGGGTAACGGTGGCGGGCGACGCCTCGAACCGGCGCTACATGCGCCTGAACCGCCCCGAGGGCGAGACCGCGATCCTGATGGATGCCCCGCCCGACCGGGGCGAAGACGTGCGGCCCTTCATTCGCATCGCCGAATATCTCTGCGCCCAGGGGCTGAGCGCGCCGCGCATCCTGCACCGCGACACCGAGGCCGGGATGCTCCTGATCGAAGACTTGGGCGACGATCTTTTCGCGCGGGTCCTGACAGAGCAACCTGCGCTGGAAAACCGTCTCTATTCCGCCGCAACCGACGTGCTTTTGTCCCTGCACGAACGCCCCGCGCCCACAGATCTCGCACCCTATGATCTGCCCTTTATGGCCGATATGGCGGCGCTGGCCCATGATTGGTACGCCACGGGACTTGGCCGCGCGAATGCCGAGGCACGCACCCGCCTTCACAGCGCCATGGGTGACGCGCTGACGCCGCTCGACGGGCTCGATGCCGTGCTCATTCAGCGCGACTACCACGCCGAAAACCTGCTCTGGATGCCGCAGCGCGACGGGCTCGCCCGCGTCGGGCTGCTCGATTTTCAGGACGCGATGCGCGGCCACCGCGCCTATGATCTGGTGTCGCTCCTGCAAGACGCCCGCCGCGACGTGCCCGAGGCGACCGAAGCGGCGATGATTGCCCGCTATCTCGACGGCTGGGGCGGCGACGCCACCGCCTTCACCGCCGCCTATCGCGCGCTCGGCGCGCAGCGCAACCTGCGCATCATCGGCGTCTTCGCCCGGCTCTGCCTGCGCGACGGCAAACCGCATTATCTCGACTTCCTGCCCCGCGTCTGGACCTACCTGATGAGCGATCTCGACACGCCCGAATTGGCCGCGCTGCGGGCCGCCGTCACCGACCTCCTGCCGCCCCCCGACAGCGGCGCAATCGACAGGCTCCGGGCGCAATGCAGCTCGATGTGATGCTCTTTGCCGCCGGGTTCGGCACGCGGATGCGCCCGCTGACCGACACCCGCCCCAAGCCGCTCATCGACGTGGCCGGCAAACCCCTGCTCGACCATGCGCTCGACATCGTCCGCGCCGCGCCGCATCGCCGGATCGTGGTCAACAGCCACTATCTCGGCGATCAGATCGCCGCCCATCTGCACGGCCAGGACGTGGCCATCTCCCATGAGGCGGATCAGATCCTCGACACCGGCGGCGGGCTCAAGGCGGCGCTGCCGCTGCTGGGCGCGCCACAGGTGGCCACGCTCAACACCGATGCCATCTGGACCGGACCGAACCCGCTCGCCACCACCCTCGCCGCATGGCAGCCCGACCAGATGGACGCGCTGCTGCTCTGCCTGCCCGCCGAGAACGCCATCGGCCGTCAGGGCCCCGGCGATTTCACCCTCGACGCCGAAGGACGGATCAGCCGTGGCGGCCCCCTCGTCTATTCCGGGCTGCAAATCCTCAAGCCCGGCCTCGTCGCCGACCACCCCGGCGCGGTCTTCTCGCTCAACGCGGTCTGGGACCGGCTGATCGCCTCGGGCCGTGCCTATGGCACGCTCTTCCCCGGCCAATGGTGCGACGTCGGCCACCCCGGCGGCATTGCCGAGGCCGAGGCGCTCTTGCGAAAGCCCCGCGATGTTTGACCCTCAAGACAGCCCCCGCCTCTTCGGCCTGCCCCCCGGCGTCGACTTCAGCGCCGAGATGCTCGCCGGTCTGCGCGCGCGGCTCAAAACCCAGCCGCCAGAGGCCATGGCCCGCATCACACTCATCGTGAACACCCGCAAGATGGCCAAACGCCTGCGCCAGCTCTGCGACAGCGGGCCGGACATGATCCTGCCGCGCATCTGCACCCTTGCCAGCCTCGAAAGCGTCTGGCCCCTGCCCGGCCTCCCCGACGCCATGCCGCCCCTGCGGCGCAAGCTCGAACTGGCGCGGCTCATCTCCGCCCTGATCGACCGCGCCCCCGATCTCGCGCCGCGCTCGGCGCTTTTCGATCTCGCCGACAGCCTCGCCGGGCTGATGGACGAGATGCATGGCGAAGGCGTCGGCATGGATGCCATCGACGCGCTCGACATCGCCGATCAGTCGGGCCATTGGGCGCGGCTCAAATCCTTCCTCGCCATCACCCGTGATTTCGACGACCGCGACGATTGCCCCGGTGCCGAGGCCCGCAACCGTCTGGTGACCGAGGCGCTGCTCGCCCGCTGGCAGGCGGCACCGCCCCAAGGCCCGGTGATCCTCGCAGGCTCCACCGGCTCGCGCGGCACGACCCAGATGCTGATGCAGGCGGTCGCCGCCCTGCCCCAAGGCGCGGTGGTGCTACCCGGCTTCGACTATGACATGAGCGACAGCGCCTGGAACGCGCTCGAGGACCGGCTCGGCGGCGAGGATCACCCGCAATACCGGTTCCGCGCGCTGCTCGATCAGCTCGGCCTCGCGCCCACCGCTTTGCCCCGCTGGACCGAGACCGCCCCCGCCTGCCCGCCGCGCAATGCGGTGCTCTCGATGGCGCTGCGGCCCGCGCCGGTCACCGATCAATGGCGCTCTGAGGGGCCACTGCTCACAGAGATCCCCGAGGCGATGCAGGGCGTCACCCTGCTTGAGGCGCCGTCGCGCAGGACCGAGGCGCTCGCCATCGCCATGCGCCTGCGCGAGGCGGCCGAGGCCGGCACCCCCGCCGCGCTCATCACCCCCGACCGCGATCTGACGCGACAGGTCACCGCCGCGCTCGACCGCTGGCGCATCCTGCCCGACGACAGCGCCGGCACGCCGCTGCACCGCACCGCGCAGGGCCGCTTTCTGCGCCATGTCGCGGCGCTGATGACCGAGCGGCTCTCGACCGAGCTGCTGCTGACCCTGCTCAAACACCCGCTGACCCATGCCGGGGCCGACCGCGGCGCGCATCTGCGGCTCGCACGCGAACTGGAACTGCATCTGCGCCGCAAAGGCCTGCCCTTCCCCGATCACGACGCAATCACCACCTGGTGCGCCGCGAAACCCGAAGAACGCCAGAGCTGGTGCGACTGGCTCGGCGACACCTTCCTCGCAGGCGACCTGCCGGGCAGCCATCCGCTGCCCGCGCTGGCCGCGCATCACCGCGCTCTCGCCCGCCGCATCGCCTGGGGCAGCACCCCGGGCGAGGACTGGCCGCCAAGCTGGAGCGATCCGCTGCTGACCCCCGCCGGACCGCAGAGCCTCGCCGTGCTGGACGAGCTCGCCCTCCACGGCCCCCATGGCGGCCCCGCCAGCGCGGTGGATTTCGGCAATCTCTTGCAAAACCTCCTCTCCTCCGGCGAGGTGCGCAGCGCCGAACGCGCTGATCCGCTGATCCGCATCTGGGGCACGATCGAGGCCCGCGTGCAGGGGGCCGAGCTGATCATCCTCGCCGGTCTCAACGAAGGCAGCTGGCCGGAAACCCCCGGCCATGATCCCTGGCTTAACCGGGCGCTGCGCAAACAGGCCGGGCTCTTGCTCCCCGAGCGCCGCATCGGCCTTGCCGCCCATGACTTCCAACAGGCCGCCCTCGGCCCAGAGGTCTGGATCACCCGCGCCGTGCGCAATGACGAGGCCGAAACCGTGGTGTCGCGCTGGCTCAACCGGCTGCAAAACCTGCTCTCCGGCCTGCCCGATCAGGGCGGCGTCGCCGCGCTCGACGGCATGCGCGCCCGAGGCAAGGCCTGGCTCGACCGCGTGGATCAGCTTGAGGCGGTGACCGCCACCGCCCCCGAACCGCGCCCCGCCCCCTGCCCGCCGCGCGCCGCGCGGCCGTCGCGGCTCTCGGTCACCGCGATCAAACGGCTGATCCGCGACCCTTACGCGATCTACGCCCGCCACGTCCTCGGCCTTTCCGCCCTCAACCCGGTGCAGCGGGTGCCCGACGCGCTGATGCGCGGCAACGCGCTGCATGATGTGCTCGAACGTTTCATCATTGAGACCCGCGACGACGACAGCGCCGTCACCGTGGCGCGGCTCATGCGCATCGCAGACGAAGAACTGGCGGCACAGGTGCCTTGGGCCCAGACCCGGATGCAATGGCGCGCCCGGCTCGAACGGGTGGCCGACGGCTTTGTCGCGGATGAGCTGGCACGCCGCGCCGTCGCCCGCCCCGCCGCGCTCGAGATTTCGACAAAGGGCACCCTGCCCGCGCTCGGCTTTACCCTCACCGCCAAGGCCGACCGGCTCGACGTCACCCCCGATGGCAAGGTGATGATCTATGATTACAAGACCGGCACGCCGCCCAGCGCCAAGGAACAGGAATTCTTCGACCGTCAGCTCCTGCTCGAGGCGGCGCTGACCGAGACCTTCGGCTGGGAAAATTTCGGCGCCGCCCCGGTGCTGCGCGCCGCCTATATCGGGCTCGGCGCCAAAGCGGGCGAGCTCGACGCGCCTTTGGAGGACCTCAGCCCCACCGACACCTGGGCGCAGCTGGCTGAACTCATCGGCGCCTATATGCAGCCCGACAAGGGCTTTGTCTCGCGCCGCGCCCTGCAAAAGGCCGAGGATGTCGGAGATTACGATCAGCTCGCCCGCTATGGCGAATGGACGCTGGCCGATGATCCGGTCCCGATTGCGCTGGAGCTTCCCGATGGATGACGCCACCCGCCGCCAGATCGACGCGGCCCGCCCGGATTTCTCCACATGGCTCTCGGCCAACGCCGGCTCGGGCAAGACCCGCGTGCTCACCGACCGGGTGGCGCGGCTGCTGCTCGCCGATGTGAACCCGCAAAATATCCTCTGCCTCACCTATACCAAGGCGGCGGCGAGCGAGATGCAGAACCGGCTGTTCCAACGGCTCGGGGCCTGGGCGATGCTGCCCGACGCGGAGCTGCGCGAAGAGCTGCGCCAGCTCGGCGTCGATGCCGTCATCGACGATCTGCCGCTGACCAAGGCGCGCCGCCTCTTTGCCACCGCCATCGAGACCCCGGGCGGTCTGCGCATCCAGACGATCCACTCCTTCTGCGCCGCGCTGCTGCGCCGCTTCCCGCTCGAGGCGGGCGTCACGCCGCAGTTCACCGAGATGGACGACCGCACCGCCGACACCCTGCGCAGCGACGTGGTCGAAGAGATCGCGCTCGGTTCTGACGCCGCGCTGCTCCGCGATCTGGTGAGCTATTATTCCGGCGACGATCTCGACAAGCTCTTGCGCGAAATCCTCGGCAAGCGCGATCAGCTCATGGGCAGTCCCGATCTCTGCGCGGCCCTCGGCCTGCCCGCCGGGGCCGACCGTACCACAATCACCTCGCGCGTATTCTTGGGCGGCGAAGACGCGCTTCTGGCCGAGCTGATCACCGGCCTGCGCAGCGGCGGCAAACAGGACGCGACCCATTGCGACCGGCTGTCATCGCTCGGACCGCTCGACATCACCGCGCTGCCGGTGCTCGAATCCGTTTTTCTGACGGGGGCTGCGGCCAAGGAATCCTTTACCGCCAAGCTCGGCAAATTTCCGACCAAGGCGGCCCAACCCGCCATCGCCCATATTCAGCCCCAGCTCGACGATTTCATGCGCCGGGTCGAGGACACGCGCGACATGCGCTGCGCATTGATGACGCTGGAAAAGACCCAAGTGCTCTACGGCTTCGCCCGCCGCTTCATCACCGCCTATGACGCGGCGAAACTGCACCGGGGCCTGCTCGATTTCGACGATCTGATCACCAAGACCCGCGATCTTCTCACCGATCCTGCGGTGGCGGAATGGGTGCTCTTCCGGCTCGACGGTGGCATCGACCATATCCTCGTCGACGAGGCGCAGGACACCAGCCCGACCCAATGGCAGGTGATCAGCCAGCTCGCCCAGGAACTCACCAGCGGCGCCGGAAGCCGCTCTGACCGGCCGCGCACCGTCTTTGTCGTGGGCGACAAGAAACAGTCGATCTACTCCTTCCAGGGCGCCGACCCCCGCGCCTTTGACGAGATGCGCGACCTCTTCGACGAGAGGCTCGCCCATTCCAACGCGCCGCTCGCCTCACGGGTGCTCGAACATTCCTTCCGCTCGTCTTCGGCGGTGCTCGACGTGGTAGATGCCACCTTTGACGGCGCGGGCGAGGCCGGGTTTTCCGCCGATCAGCGCCACATCGCCTTTCACCACGCCCTGCCCGGCCGGGTCGATCTCTGGCCGCCGCTGGACAAACCCGAGCGCCCCGAAGACCCGCCTTGGTACATGCCGGTCGACATCCGCGCCGAGAACGATCCCGCCGTTCTCTTGGCCGAAGAGATCGCCGCCCAGATCGATCAGATGGTGCGCACTCGCCAGCCGATCCCCGATGGTAACGGCTGGCGCGCCGTGACGCCGGGCGATGTGCTCATCCTCGTGCAATCGCGCACCCGGCCAATCTTCAACGAGGTGATCCGCGCCTGCAAGGCGCGCGGCCTGCCCGTTGCCGGGGCCGACCGTCTGCGGCTCGGGGGTGAATTGGCGGTGCGCGACATCTGCGCGCTGCTCTCCTTCCTCGCCACGCCCGAGGACGACCTGTCGCTCGCCACCGCCCTGCGCTCGCCGCTCTTTGGCTGGTCGGAACAGGATCTCTTTGCCCTCGCCCAGCCGCGCGGCGGCAAATATCTCTGGCAGGCGCTGCGCGACCGGGCCGAGGCCTATCCCGAGACGCTCGCCATCCTCACCGATCTGCGCGATCAGACCGATTTCCTGCGCCCCTATGATCTCATCGAACGGGTGCTGACCCGCCATGACGGGCGCGCCCGGCTGCTGTCGCGGCTGGGCCACGAGGCCGAGGACGGGATCGACGCGCTCCTGGCGCAATCCCTCGCCTTTGAACGCGCCGCGGTCGATAGTCTCACCGGCTTTCTGGTCTGGATGGAACAGGATGATCTCGAGATCAAACGCCAGCTCGACAGCGCCGGCGACCTCATTCGCGTGATGACCGTGCATGGTGCCAAGGGGCTCGAGGCCCCGGTGGTGATCCTGCCCGACACCACCAAGCGCCGCCCGCCGCAGGGCGCGTCCCTCCTCGCCTCGCCCGAGGCCGCCTTCTGGCGTCCGCTCGCCGCCGAACTGCCCGCCGCGCTGCGCACGCTCGACAGCGACAAGAAAGACGCCGAACGGGCCGAACGCGACCGGCTGCTCTATGTCGCCATGACCCGGGCCGAGAAATGGCTGATCGTCGCGGCGGCGGGCGACACCGGCACGGATCGCGACAGCTGGCACAGCCAAATTGCCGAGGGCATGGCCCGCGTCGGCGGCTCTGACGCGATGTTCCCCACCGGTCAGGGCCTACGCGTCGAACGCGGCGATTGGGGTGTAACAGTGCCTGATATGACCACTGATGGCACCACGGCCCCGGCCCCCCTCGCCGCCCATTTCGCCCAGCCCGCCCCGCGCGGCACCCTGCCCAGCGCCCCGCTCACCCCGAGCGACCTGCCCGGGCCCAAGGCGCTCGCCGGCGAGGCGGGCCGCGACACCGACACCGCCCTGCGCGAGGGCCGGCTCTTGCACGCGCTGCTCGAACATCTCCCCGCGCTCGATCCCTCCGATCACCCGCGCCTCGCCGCCGATCTCGCCCGCGCCGAGGAGATGCCCGACGCCACACCCTGGCTCAGCCTCGCCGCCACGCTCATTGCCAACCCCGATCTTGCGCCGATCTTCGGCCCCGACACGCTCGCCGAAGTGCCGCTGAGCGCCACCCTGCCCGAGCTTGGGAATCGCCGCTTTCACGGCATCATCGACCGGCTGCGCATCGCCCCCGATCACGTGCTCGCGGTGGATTTCAAATCCAACCAGGTGATCCCCGCCACGCCCGAGGCAACGCCGCTTGGCATCCTGCGCCAGATGGGGGCCTATCGCGCCATGCTCTCGCGGATCTACCCGGATCGGCGGATCGACACCGCAATCCTGTGGACCCATAGTGGGTCACTGATGCCACTCCCACACGATCTGGTGATTAACGCTTTCGACAGCACGGTCCTGCCTTGACCTTCCCGGGGGCCGTACCTACCCTTTAGGACAACGCAAAACTTCCCTCAGGAGCATTCCGATATGGCCACCGTAGCCGTTACCGACGACACGTTCGACGCCGAAGTGAAAAATTCAGACATCCCCGTCGTGGTGGATTTCTGGGCCGAATGGTGCGGCCCCTGCAAACAGATCGGCCCGGCTCTGGAAGAGATCGCCGCCGAGATGGGCGGCAAGGTGAAAATCGCCAAGGTCGATGTCGACAGCAACCCGAACTCCGCCGCTCAGATGGGCGTGCGCGGCATTCCTGCCCTGTTCATCTTCAAGAATGGCGAAGTGGTTTCGAACCGCGCTGGCGCCGCCCCCAAGGCCGCGCTGCAGAGCTGGATCGAAGAGTCGATCTAAGCGCCTGAACCGCTTGTTTTTACGGGTCTCGCCAGTGGCGGGGCCCGTTTCTTTTGGCGGCTCACCTTGCCCCGTTCGCGCAATTCCCCCATATGGGTCTGAACGGATTGAGGAGGCATTCATGCAACGCGAGGAATTTCCCGACTGGCACGGCACCACGATCATCGGCGTCCGCAAAGGCGGCGAGGTGGTGATCGCAGGCGACGGTCAGGTGAGCCTCGGCCAGACGGTCATCAAAGGCTCTGCCCGCAAGGTCCGCCGCCTCTCGCCCGGCGGCTTTGACGTGGTCGCGGGTTTTGCCGGATCGACCGCCGATGCCTTCACCCTGCTGGAACGTCTCGAGGCCAAGCTCGAGGCCAGCCCCGGCCAGCTGCAGCGCGCCAGCGTCGAGCTCGCCAAGGACTGGCGCACCGACAAATACCTGCAAAAGCTCGAGGCGATGCTGATCGTCACCGACGGGCAGGATCTCTATGTGATCACCGGCGCGGGCGATGTGCTCGAACCCGAACATGACGTGACCGCGATCGGCTCTGGCGGCAATTTCGCCCTCGCCGCCGCCCGCGCCATGATGGACAGCGACAAGAGCGCCGAAGAGGTGGCCCGCGCCGCCATGGCCATCGCCGCCGACATCTGCGTCTACACCAATGGAAACCTCACGGTCGAAAGCATTTCACGCTGAGTTAGAGCCTGATTTTCGCATCGCTTCCATATAGCTGCGCAGCACCGCGTTCATCCGCGTCTGATAGCCTTTGCCCTGCGATTTGAAGAATTCGAGCACATCGGCATCGAGCCGGACCGAAATCATCTTTTTCGGCTCCGGTTCGACCAGCCGCGTACTGGACCAATCCCAATCGACATCATCGATATCGGGGTCATGGGCCGGTTCGAGTCCGGCGTCTTCTTCGGCCCGCAGCCGGTCCCAATCAGTGCTCCCCTGCTGTTTCCGCACCTCTTCGAGCGAGAAACGCTTGATAGTGGTTTTTCTCATTTTGCCGTGCCCTCCGCGCGGTGATCAGACGGATCGCATCGCCGCGTAATGTGTAAACAACGACCACCGTCAGCCCGTCAAAGCCGCCGATCGCCAGAAACCTCTCTTCGCCCTGCGTCTGCGCCGGTATGACCAGATGCGGATGGGCCAGCACCTCGATCATATCGCAAAAGTCCAGACCGTGCTTTTCGATGGTCGCCTGCCGCTTGACCTCATCCCACTCGAACACGCTCACGCCCCTTTGCTATGCTGATGCGCCTCTCCGGGCGGCGCATGGCCGAGGGTGGGATTGTTTATATTTACATATTGTATATACAATCGTCAAGCTTCCCTGTCGCAACCCTTGGCAATCCGGCTCAAGGCCCATACATCACTGACAAGCTTAAGGATGTGTAAATGACCGACCTGACCCCCCGCGAGATCGTCTCGGAACTCGACCGTTTCATCATCGGCCAGAAAGAGGCCAAGCGCGCCGTCGCTGTCGCCCTGCGCAGCCGCTGGCGGCGCAAGCAGCTCTCCGAGGATCTGCGCGACGAGGTGTTTCCCAAGAATATCCTGATGATCGGCCCCACCGGCGTCGGCAAGACCGAGATTTCCCGCCGCCTGGCGAAACTCGCCCGCGCGCCCTTTCTCAAGGTCGAGGCCACGAAATTCACCGAGGTCGGCTATGTCGGCCGCGATGTCGAACAGATCGTCCGCGATCTCGTCGACAGCGCCATCGCCATGACCCGCGATCACATGCGCGAAGACGTCAAGGCCAAGGCCCATCACGCCGCCGAAGAGCGGGTCATTTCCGCCATCGCCGGCGAGGATGCCCGCGAAGGCACCCGCGAGATGTTCCGCCAAAAGCTCAAGAAGGGCGAGCTCGACGACACGATGATCGAGCTCGACCTCGCCGACACTTCCAACCCGTTCGGCATGATGGACATCCCCGGCCAGCCCGGCGGCCAGATGGGCATGCTCAATCTCGGCGACATGTTCGGCAAGGCGCTCGGCGGCCGGACCAAGCGCCAGCGGATGAGCGTCGCCGAAAGCTATGAGATCCTGATCGGCGAAGAGGCGGACAAGCTTCTCGATGACGAAACCGTCACCCGCGCCGCCATCGAGGCGGTCGAGGAGAACGGCATCGTCTTTCTCGACGAGATCGACAAGGTCTGCGCCCGCGCCGACGCCCGCGGTGCCGATGTCTCGCGCGAAGGGGTGCAGCGCGACCTGCTGCCGCTGATCGAGGGCACCACCGTCTCGACCAAACACGGGCCGGTGAAAACCGACCATATCCTCTTCATCGCCTCCGGCGCCTTCCACGTGGCCAAGCCTTCGGACCTGCTTCCGGAACTGCAGGGCCGTCTGCCGATCCGGGTCGAACTGCGGGCGCTCACCGAAGAGGATTTCGTGCGCATCCTGACCGAGACCGACAACGCGCTCACCCGTCAGTACGAGGCGCTGATGAGCACCGAAAACCTCACCGTGCGTTTCACCGAGGACGGCATCGCCGCCATCGCCCGCATCGCCGCCGAGGTGAACCGCTCTGTCGAAAACATCGGCGCGCGGCGGCTCTACACGGTGATGGAACGGGTCTTCGAAGAGCTGAGCTTCGTCGCCCCCGACCGCTCTGGCGACAGCATCACGGTCGACGCCGGCTTCGTCGAGGACAACCTGGGCGAACTCGCACGCTCCGCCGATCTGAGCCGCTACGTGCTCTGATCCTCTCCAGACCTGACCGTTTCAAAATGCCCCGCCGTGCCCTTGGTCCCGGCGGGGTTTTCACATCTGCGCGCCCATTTCGGCGACACTCAGCGCACGCTCCGGTCACGTTTTCCCGCCCTCGGTTTTGCCAAAATCCGCACTGTCGCTTTACCGACGCAATACCGACGTGTCACCGACCCGCCATTTCGGCCGGTTTTGGCAGGGTTAACAGCAGGTGGGGCAGGGCGACGATTTTCCTTTCCCCAGCGCAGATTTCGCGCCACCAATCCTCATGCGGTTTTTCGATTTCCTCCGGCTCAACCTGCCCTGGCTCTCCGCCGGCTTTCTGCTCACCTTCCTGAGCAGTTTCGGCCAGACCTTCTTTATCTCGCTCTTCGCGGGCGAGATCCGTTTGGCCTTTGGCCTGAGCCATGGCGCATGGGGCGGGCTCTATTCGCTGGGCACCTTCGCCTCGGCCATGGTGATGATCTGGGCCGGTGGGCTGACCGATCTCTTCCGCGTCCGCGCGCTTGCGCCGCTGGTCCTCGGCTTGCAGATTTTCGCCTGTCTTTTCATGGCGTTCAACCCGGTCTGGTGGCTGCTGCCTCTGGTCATTTTCTCACTGCGTTTCACCGGTCAGGGCATGCTGAGCCATCTTGCGGTGGTCGCCATGGCGCGCTGGTTCACCGCCACACGGGGCCGCGCCCTGAGCCTTGCGACCTTGGGATTTTCCTTGGGCGAGGCGCTCTTGCCGCTGATCTTCGTGGCGCTCATGGCGCTGATCGACTGGCGGCTTTTGTGGGTCGTGGCGGCGCTCATCGCGGCGCTCGGCATCCCCGCCCTGCGCCACCTCCTGCGCGAGGAACGCACGCCCCAGAGCCACGCCCAGAGCGACAGCTCCCTTGGCATGCTCGCCCGCCATTGGACACGCCGAAACGCCTTGAAACATTGGCTTTTCTGGCTGATGATCCCGGCGCTTCTGGGCCCCTCGGCCTTCAACACCGCCTTCTTTTTCCACCAGGTTCATTTCGCCGAAATCAAGCAGCTCTCGCATCTGCAGCTGGTCGCCTATTTCCCTTTTTACACAGGCGTTTCCATCGTCGCGATGATCGCCTCGGGCTGGGCGCTCGATCGGTTCGGCACGGCCCGGCTCATGCCCTTCATGCAGCTGCCGATGGTGGTGGGTTTCACGCTCTTTGCCACGGCCACCGACGGCGCCTGGCTCTTTGCGGGCTTTGTCTTTCTCGGGCTCACCACCGGGTTCAACGCCACCATCCCGGCGGCCTTTTGGGCCGAGTTCTACGGCACCCGCCATATCGGCGCGATCAAGGCGATGGCGGCAGCGATCATGGTGCTGGGCTCGGCCATCGGGCCGCTGCTGACCGGGCTGGCGCTCGACCTCGGGATCGGGATCGAGCTGCAATTTCTCTATGTGGCAGGCTACTTTATCTTTGCCAGCCTCTGCATGACTCTGGGCGTTCTGCGCGCCGCGCCGCTGCTACCTGCGACGGCGTAGATAGACGTAATAAGCCCCGCCGCCGCCATGGCGATTATGGGCTTCGCTCACCTCGAGAACCAGCGGACCCAAGGGCGGCAGGCTAAGCCATTGCGGCAGTTGATGGCGCAGCACGCCCCTGCGCTGCGGGATGATCTCATCCTCGGTGCCGCGCTTGCCCTTGCCCGTCACCACGAGAACAAGCCGCAGATCCCGTGAGGCCGCGCGCAGGATAAAGCCGATGGTCGCGTTATGCGCGCGCTCGACCGTCATGCCGTGCAAATCCAACGTGGCTTGGGGTTTGAGCTTGCCGCGCTTCATCCGGTGAAAGGATTTCTTGTCCATCTGGACCGCAGGTTTCGCCGTAGCCATAGCCCCCGGCGCGGTCTGGGTCGACCGCTCACCGATCTGAAAGGGCTCTAGCGCGGGCCGGGCCTCCTGCACGGGATCGGGCGCGGTGGGAAAGGGGTCTTTCGCCGCGGGCTTGGCCACAACCGGGGCCTCGTGACGCCGGTCGAGCGGGGTGGCCGAGCGGGCCACCTGTCGCCACAGCTCGAGCTCTTCTTTATTCGGACGCCGCCGTTTCATGGCAGCGCATCCGGCGCCAGCGCATAGGCCCGCTGAATGGGCATCAGGACCAGCATCCGCCCCGGATCCTTGAGCTGCCCGGCCTCGCGCCCGGCCTCATCGCCGGTGCCGATGAAAATATCCGCCCGCTGCGCCCCCTTGATGGCCGATCCGGTATCCTGCGCGATCATCAGGCGGTGCATGGCCTCCGCGCCTTTTTTCTCGATCCAGACCGGCGCACCCAGCGGCACAAAGGCCGGGTCAACCGCCACAGTCCGCCCCGTCGTGACAGAGCGGTTCATCGCGCCCAGTGGCCCGAGCTCCGCAGGCACGGAATCGATCCGGCGGAAAAACACGTAGGAGGGGTTGTGAAACAAGAGCTCGCGGCCCTCTTCGGGATTGCGCCGCACCCAGTTCTTGATCACCTCCGCCGAGACCTGATGACGGCTGTAGACGCCACGCCGGACAAGCTCGGCCCCGATTGAGCGATAGCTGTGACCGTTTGCCCCGCCATAGCCCACGCGGATCATCCGACCATTGGGCAGGCGAATGCGGCCGGAGCCCTGAATTTGCAGAAAGAAAAGTTCAACGGGATCATCGACCCAGGCAATCTCGAGCCCGCGATCCTGCATATAGGGACCGGTCTCGATCTCGCGTCGCGTGAGCCACGGGTTGATCTCTTTGGAGGCCTCCGGCTCGCGGTAGAGCGGATAGCGGAACCGGTCGGTGGGATGCAGCGAGCCGTTGAGCTCAGGCTCGAAATAGCCGGTGAAGAGCGCCGGCTTGCCATCCGAGATCAGCACCGGGCGAAAGAACAGCTCAAAGAACTGCCGCGCATCGGGTTTCTGCTGGGCCAGCGCACAGAGCGACAGCCAATCCGGGTCGTTCATATCGGGGCAGGTGTTCAGGAAAACGTCGAGCGCCGCCTGATGATCGTCTTCGGCCCAACCGTCGAGCGCGTCAAAGCTCGTGATGTCATATGCAATCTCGTGCATGCTGGCCCGCGCGACGAGCGGCACCAGCATCGCACAGGCAAACAGGGCCGCCCGGATCATCCGCCCGTAGCTACAAGTCGCCAGTTCGGATCGTCCGATCCCATCACACGCTCAAACGTCCAGGTATCCTTTTGCCGCTTGGGCTCGCCGGGGGTGCCCTCGATGATCTCGCCTTGCTCATTGCGCACGACCGAGCTCAACTCGCCGAGGAATTTCACGGTGATCTCGGCCGCCTTGGTGGCGTCGTCGAGCGCCGCATCGATCAGCGTCACATCGCGCACGCCAAAGAACTCGGCCTCGACGGTCAGGTTCTTTTCCTGACGCGCGTCGATCACCTGGGCAAAGGCCTCGTGCACATCGGGCGACAGGAAAGGCACGATCTCGTCGAGCTTGCCGTTCTCAAAGCTCATCAGGATCCACTCATAGGCCTGACGGCTGCCCGAGAGGAATTCGCTCACCGAAAAACTGGGCTCGATCCGCTTCATCTCTGCCAGGGCCGCGGCGGCGTCGGAATCCTCGGGCACGTGGTCCGTGATATCGAGATCCGGCCCGCCTTCGATCACCTCGAACCCCTGCCGCCGGTCCGGTGCGCCGGGCAGTTCACTACGGGGCGGCTCAAACCCGTCGCGGGTGCCCAGCACCGAGCGAAGGCGCAGGAGCAAGAAGATCGCGATACCTGCGAGAACCAGCAATTGAAGCATTGGAGAGTCCATATTCGTCTCATTTTTCGGTTGGGGCGTGGAAAGCCCGCTGTTGTGATCCTATGTAGGTGACGAGGGCGGGCAAGTCTACCATTTGCCCCCGGACTAAGGCTGGATGAGGGTAATATGTGGCTGTTCATAGCGTTTCTGATGGTGCCGTTGATCGAGATCGCCCTGTTCATTCAGGTGGGCGGGCTCATCGGGCTGTGGCCGACGCTGTTGATCGTGATCCTCACCGCCGTCGCCGGGACCTATCTCGTGCGGAGCCAAGGGGCGCGGGCGCTCGGCGATCTGCAAAGCTCGTTCCACCGGGCCAGCAACCCGACCGAGCCGCTGGCGCATGGGGCGATGATCCTGTTTTCCGGGGCGCTGCTGCTCACACCGGGGTTTTTCACCGATGCCATGGGCTTTGCGCTCTTGGTCCCGTCGGTGCGGCAGGCGGTGATGCGCTATGCCAGCAGCCGGATCAAGGTTCAGACCCACGGGTTTGAGCGTGACGCGCCCAGAGGCCCGGCCTCTTCGACGGTGGTTGAGGGCGATTTCGAAGAGCTCGACCCCGAGGCGCGGCCATTAGAGCGCCCCTCTGGCTGGACAAAGCATTGAGGCGCGCGGGCCTTCCTGATAGATCGCAAGACAAGCTATTCAACATATGACCGTCAGGAGCCCAGCGATGGAAGACCAGCAGGAAAACGGCGCGGCCGCACAAGCGCCGCAAGTCAAGATGACGACGCTGACGCAGTTCGTCCGCGATCTGTCTTTTGAAAACATTCTTGCCCAAAAAGGCATCGGCGGCGAAGTGCAGCCCGATGTGACCGTGCAGGTCAATCTCGATGCCAAGAAGCGGTCGGCCGAACACCAGTATGAGGTGATCACCAAGCTCAAGGTCGAATCCGTCAACAAGGAAGATGGTGCGCATCTGTTCCTGATGGAGCTCGATTATGTGGGTGTGTTCCACATCGAGGGCGTGCCGGAAGATCAGCTTCACCCGTTCCTGATGATCGAATGCCCGCGCATGCTCTTCCCGTTCCTGCGCCGGATCGTGAGCGACGTCACCCGTGACGGCGGCTTCCCGCCGCTGAACCTCGAGAATATCGACTGGGTGCAGATCTATCGTGGCGAGATTGCCCGCCGTCAGGCCGCAGCTCAGGCGCAAGCGCCCGCAACGCCGCATTCCTAAGACGCGTCACGCGTCGTATTTGCGCCAGATCGCCGTATCGCCCATGCCGCCGACAAAGGTGGCGTGGGCATTTTTTTCCGCCTCGGTCAGACGCGAGGGCAGGGGGGTTGGGCGCGGTTTTGGACGCCAATTGCCCATGTCCTGTCCCGGTTCGGGGGCTTTCTCCACCACCTTCAGCGAAAAATCGGGCTGACGCCCGCCGATCAGTTCGAGATAGACTTCGGCGAGGATTTCACTGTCGAGCAGCGCGCCGTGCAGCGTCCGCGACGAGTTGTCGATATTGAACCGCCGACAGAGTGCGTCGAGCGAAGCGGGCGAGCCGGGAAACCGGCGGCGCGCAATCTCGAGCGTGTCGATGGCCTGTTCCCACGGGATCTGCGGCAGGCCCATCCAGCCCAGCTCGGCATTGAGGAATTTCATATCAAACGCGGCGTTGTGGATGATCAGCTTGGCATCGCCAATGAAATCGAGAAACGCCTGACCGATGCGTTTGAACACCGGCTTGTCGCGCAGGAAATCATCGCCAAGCCCGTGCACCTGAAACGCTTCCTGCGGCATTGACCGTTCAGGATTGATATACTGATGATAGGTCTCGCCGGTCGGCATATGATTGAAGAGCTCGACCGCGCCGATTTCGACGATCCGGTCGCCGCTATGCGGATCAAATCCGGTGGTCTCGGTGTCGAGGACAATCTCACGCATGGGCCAGCTTCTTTCGTATATCCGCCACCACTGATGCCACCTGTGCCCGGGCATGGTCAATCGTATCGGTCTCGATCACGTAATCCGCGCGGGCGCGTTTTTCTGCATCCGGCATCTGGCGCGACAGGATGAGATCAAACCGTTCCGCAGTCATGCCGGGACGGGCGAGCACGCGGGCGCGCTGCACCTCGGGCGGGGCGCTGACCACGACGACCGCGTCCATCATGGTTTCACTGCCATTCTCAAAGAGAAGCGGGATGTCGAGCACGACGATGTCTTCTGTCGCCGTGGCGAGGAAATCCTGGCGATCCTGGGCCACGAGCGGATGCACGATCTGTTCGATCCGGGGCAGGGCATCGGCATCGGCGGCAATGATTTCGCGCAGATGGTCCCGGGAAACGCCCCCGTTTTCAATGGCATCTGGAAAGGCCTTCTGCATCGGTGCCACGGCCGCCCCGCCCTTGGCATAGAGCCGGTGCACAGCGGCATCAGCGTCCCAGAGGGCACATCCGTGGTCCTTGAACATCTGCGCGGTGGTGGATTTCCCCATCCCGATCGAGCCGGTGAGGCCGAGGCGAAAGCTCATGCCAGAGCCGCGGCGCGGGTGGCGCGGTCGACCTCGGGGCGGGTGCCGAACCAACGCTCGAACCCCGGCACGGCCTGATGCAACAGCATGCCGAGACCATCGACCGTGTGACAGCCCATCTCTTCGGCCACTTCGAGCAGGCGGGTCTTGAGCGGCGCATAGACGAGATCGGTGACCAAGGTGCCCGGGCGCAACCCGTCGAGCGGCACGCGCAGGGGCTGTTTGCCCATCATGCCGAGGGAGGTGGTGTTCACCACGAGCTTGGCATCGTCCATCATGTTGCCGGCCTGCACCCAGTCAAAGACATGGAGCCGCTTGCCGAACTCTTCCTGCAGCGCGTCGGCGCGGACGCGGGTGCGGTTGGAGATGAGGATCTCTGGCACGCCTGCATCAAGAAGTGCCGCGATCACCGCGCGGGCGGCACCGCCAGCGCCCAGAAGAGCTGCGGGGCCATCACCGGGCCGCCAGTTGGAGCCCGCGCTTTCGAGGTTCTTCATGAATCCATAGCCGTCGGTATTGTCGGCGTGGATCTTGCCATCCTTGCGGAAAATCAAGGTGTTGGACGCCCCGATCAGCGCGGCGCGGTCGGTGATCAGATCGGCGATCTCGAGCACCTTTTCCTTATGCGGGATGGTCACGTTCACACCGACGAACCCGGCCTGGGGCAGGGTGCGGATGACCCGTTCGAGATTGTCGGGCGCCACGTCCATCGGGATATAAAATCCCTTGATCCCATATTTCTTGAGCCAATGGCCGTGAATCTGGGGCGAGCGGGAATGCGCAATGGGCGATCCGATGACGCCGGCGAGGGGGATTTTGGGGTGATCCATGATGATCCTCAGATGTCTCCGCGCAGGGATAGGTAGGACAAGAGATCGAGCAACGGCAAGCCCAGCACAGAGAAATAGTCGCCTTCGACGGCGGCAAAGAGGCGGGCGCCTTCTTCTTCGAGCTTGTAGGCGCCGACGGCATCGGAGACGCCGGGCCAGTTGCGATCGAGGTAGCGATCGAGCTCGGCATCGGTGAAATTTCGCATGGTCATGCGGACGCGGCCGATCTTGCGCCAGACGGGTTTCGGGCCTTCGCAGATCACCGCGGCCGAGTGCAATTCATGGGTTTTGCCACGTAGGTATTGCAGCTGTATTCTGGCGGTATCACGACTGTCCGCTTTGGCGAGGATGTCCTTGCCGATGGACAGGATCTGATCGCAGCCAATGACCAGCGCGTCGGGATGTTTGGCGCCGGTCTTCTGCGCCTTGAGCTCGGCCAGGGCGTCGGCGATGTCGCGGGGCGGCAGATCCTCGGCCTGCATGGCGCGGCGCACGGCGTCTTCGTCGATGCGGGCGGGCACAACATTGAAGCCCACCCCGGCATTTCGGAGCAGGGTCTGGCGGATCGACGACCCCGACGCGAGGATGATGTGCATGGACATGTGGAAAACCCTGCGGATGGCTCTGAATGGAATGTGTGACGTTTCAGGGATTTATCAGCACGGGCGGAAAGCTCCAAGGCTTGCGGTGGCTCTCGGCCAAGATAGACGCGATTTATCCCCTTGTGGAAAAATCCACCGCGGCGTTAACCAATTCTGGACGACTCAGGGATGCAAGCAGAATCTGACCTGCGAGAGATTTTCTAACAATTTGTTTAAAAAGGGATTTTCGAGAGTTTCCTGAGAGAAAATGCCGCATCGCCATGAAGGGCGGTTCTGGATAAAACCGGGGATGAAATTTGATCCACGGTTTCCCAGCCCCCTACAAAGACAACTATCTTTTCTTTTAAACTTTATTATTTATTTAGCCGGAACCGGAGCAAGGAAGACCAAGATATGATCTCTGACATTCTGGGCTCGGCCTATCCTTACGTGAAGTCGCTCCATATCATCTCGGTCGTGGCCTGGATGGCGGGGCTGTTCTATTTGCCGAGGCTCTTCGTCTATCACGTGGAGGCGGCGGAGCGCGGGGACAGCCGCGATGAGATCTTTCAGGTCATGGAGCAGAAGCTCTTTCGGGTGATCATGAACCCGGCGATGATGGCGACCTATCTGTTCGGGCTGACGCTGGCCTTTACGCCCGGGGTCGTCGATTGGGCCTCGATCTGGCCCTATACCAAGATTGCGGGCATCGGGGTGCTGACATTGTTTCATCATTGGCTTGGGGCGCAGAGAAAGGCCTTTGTCGCGGGCGAGAACATTGTGAGCGGACGGACCTACCGGCTCATGAATGAGGTGCCGACCATTTGTCTGGTGGTGATCGTCTTTTCCGTGGTGGTGCGCTTCTGAGTGGCGTCACAGGGCGCGAGAGGGCGCGTCGGGGCGTGACCGTGGCAAAGATTGACTAGGAGAGGCAAAGCCTGTAGCAAAGCCTCTGGCCCCGTCCGGGGACGCGAATTTCCAAACATGACCTCTCGACGCGCCGCAAGGCGCGCAATCAAGGACGTATGACATCATGTCTCAGGACCGTTTGAACCTGTCCGATCTCAAGGCGCAGAGTGCCAAGGACCTTTTGGCGATGGCTGAAGAGCTCGAGATCGAGAACGCTTCGACCATGCGCAAGGGCGAGATGATGTTCTCGATCCTGAAAGAGCGGGCCGAAGAGGGCTGGGTCGTGTATGGCGATGGCGTGCTTGAGGTTCTGCAGGACGGGTTCGGGTTTCTGCGTTCGCCGGAGGCGAACTATCTCTCGGGGCCGGATGATATTTACGTGTCGCCGGAAACCATCCGCCAATATTCGCTGCGCACCGGGGATACGGTCGAAGGCGAGATCAAGCAGCCGGAAGAGAATGAGCGCTATTTCGCGCTGACCTCCGTGTCGCAGATCAACTTTGAAGATCCCGAGAAGGCGCGTCACAAGATCGCCTTTGACAACCTGACGCCGCTCTATCCCGATGAGCGGCTGACGATGGAAGTCGAGGACCCGACGGTCAAGGACCGCTCGGCCCGGATCATCGATCTGGTCGCGCCCATCGGTAAGGGTCAGCGGTCGCTCATCGTGGCGCCGCCGCGGACCGGTAAGACGGTTCTGCTGCAAAATATCGCGGCAAGCATCGAGAAGAACCATCCCGAATGCTATCTCATCGTTCTGCTCATTGACGAACGTCCCGAAGAGGTGACGGATATGCAGCGGTCGGTGAAGGGCGAAGTGATCAGCTCGACCTTTGACGAACCTGCCGCGCGCCACGTGGCCGTGTCGGAAATGGTGATCGAAAAGGCCAAGCGTCTTGTCGAGCATAAACGAGACGTTGTTATTCTTCTCGACTCGATCACAAGACTTGGTAGGGCGTTTAACACGGTCGTGCCGTCTTCGGGTAAGGTTCTGACCGGTGGCGTCGATGCGAACGCGTTGCAACGGCCGAAGCGGTTCTTTGGTGCTGCGCGGAATATCGAAGAGGGCGGCTCGCTCACCATCATCTCGACCGCGCTGATCGACACCGGCAGCCGGATGGACGAGGTGATCTTTGAAGAATTCAAAGGCACCGGCAACTCTGAGATCGTTCTCGATCGCAAGATTGCCGACAAGCGGGTCTTCCCGGCGATCGACATTCTCAAGTCGGGCACCCGGAAAGAGGATCTTCTGGTCGACAAGATCGATCTGCAGAAGACCTTTGTCCTGCGCCGTATCCTGAACCCGATGGGGACCACGGATGCGATCGAATTCCTGATCTCGAAACTGAAGCAGACCAAGACGAACTCAGAGTTCTTCGACTCGATGAACACCTGACGCCGGTCTTGGTCACAGGGTGACCATGATGGACACGATTTTTGCGCTTTCATCCGCCCCGGGGAAGGCGGGCGTTTCTGTCGTTCGCGTGTCCGGACCGGCGGCGTTTGAGGCGTGCCGTGTGCTGGCGGGGGATGTGCCGGCCCGGCGCGTCGGCTCCGTGCGGCTGTTGCGGCAGGGAGATGAGGTTCTCGATGAGGCGTTGATCCTGAGTTTTGACGCGGGCCATAGCTTTACCGGCGAAGAAACCGTGGAATTTCAGGTGCATGGCAGCGTGGCCATCATCGGCGCGCTGCTGGCGCGACTGGGCGAGATGCCGGGGTTGCGGCAGGCAGAACCGGGGGAGTTCACGCGGCGCGCGCTCGAGAATGAGCGGCTCGATCTGGCGCAGATTGAGGGGCTTGCCGATCTTCTCGAATCCGAGACCGAGGCGCAGCGGCGTCAGGCGATGAAGATGTTTTCCGGCGCTCTTGGCCAGAAGGCAGAGGGCTGGCGTGGCAAGCTCATCCGGGCGATGGCGCTTCTGGAAGTGACGATTGATTTTGCCGATGAAGAGGTGCCCGAGGATGTCTATCCGGAGGTGATCGCGGTGCTCGACGGGGTGATGGCCGAGCTGCGTGTCGAGATCACCGGGGTTGCGGCGGCCGAGCGTATCCGCACCGGGTTTGAAGTGGCGATCGTCGGCGCGCCGAATGTCGGGAAATCGACGCTGTTGAACGGGCTTGCCGGGCGCGATGCGGCGATTACCTCGGATGTGGCCGGCACGACGCGAGATGTGATCGAAGTGCGGATGGATGTGGCGGGGCTGCCGGTGACTTTTCTCGATACGGCGGGGCTTCGCGAGACCGAGGATGCGGTCGAATCGGTGGGGATTGCGCGGGCCAAGGAGCGTGCCGCTCAGGCTGATCTGCGCGTCTTTCTGCTCGACGATCCGTCGCAAGGCGCCGAGCTTGCCGAGGAGGGGGATATCCTCTTGCAGGCCAAGGCGGATGTTGCGGGCGGTGAATTTCCCGGGGTGTCAGGAAAAACAGGGGCGGGGATTGCCGAGCTGATTGCCGCGATTTCCGAACGGCTGTCGTCGCGGGTTGCACATGCCGGGGTGGCAACCCATCTGCGTCACAAGCGGGCATTGCAGGAAGGCTGTGATGCGTTGGAACAGGCGCGCGATCTTATGCTACAGAATGTAGAGATGTCCGAGATCGTGGCAGAAGAGATTCGGCGCGCCGTCTATGCGCTCGACAGTTTGGTGGGCCGGGTCGATGTTGAGGCGATCCTTGACGAAGTGTTCTCCAGTTTCTGCCTCGGCAAATGAGGGGTGTTTCACGTGAAACATGATTTCGATGTCATAGTTGTCGGCGGCGGTCATGCCGGTGCGGACGCGGCCCATGCGGCGGCGCGGATGGGCGCGCGCACGGCCCTTGTTACACTGACGTTTGAGAGCATCGGCGTGATGTCCTGCAACCCGGCGATCGGGGGGCTCGGCAAGGGGCATCTCGTCCGTGAGATTGATGCGCTCGACGGGGTGATGGGGCGCGTGGCGGATAAGGCGGGCATCCAGTTTCGCCTGTTGAACCGGCGCAAAGGGCCGGCGGTACAGGGCCCGAGGGCGCAGGCCGACCGCAAGATTTACCGCGAAGAGATGCAGCGCGAGATGCGCGGCTGTCCGAACCTGACGATTATTGAAGGCGAGGCGGCGGATTTCCTGATGTCCGGGGCCGAGGTGCGGGGCGTGAGGCTCGCCGATGGGTCCAAGATTTCGGCGAGCGCAGTGGTTCTTACCGCCGGGACGTTTCTGCGGGGGCTGATCCATATCGGTCAGGTGTCGCGGCCCGGCGGGCGGATGGGGGACAAGCCGTCTGTCAAACTGGCCGAACGGATTGATCAGTTCGGGCTTCCGCTCGGGCGGCTCAAGACGGGGACGCCGCCGCGACTCGATGGGACGACGATTGATTGGTCCGATCTTGAGGTGCAGCCGGGCGATGATGATCCGACGCTGTTTTCGTTCCTGTCGTCGAAGGTTTCGGCACGGCAGATCAGCTGTGGGATCACCCACACGAATGGACAAACGCATGAAATCATTGAGAAAAACATTGGTAAATCTGCGATGTACAGCGGCCGGATCGAAGGTGTTGGTCCGCGATACTGTCCGTCCATCGAGGATAAAATCGTCCGCTTTGCCGAGAAGAGCTCGCATCAGGTGTTCCTGGAACCCGAGAGCCTGTCTGACAATGTGATCTATCCCAACGGGATTTCGACCTCGCTGCCTGAGGACATTCAGCATGACTATGTGCGATCGATCAAAGGTCTGGAGAATGTAACCATTCTTCAACCCGGCTATGCCATTGAATATGACTATGTCGATTCCCGCGCGCTCGATTCGCGACTGGCTGTGCGGGATGTGCCGGGGCTGTTTTTGGCGGGGCAAATCAACGGCACGACGGGCTATGAAGAGGCGGCGGCGCAGGGGCTCGTGGCCGGGCTCAACGCGGCGGCCGTGGCGCTGGGCCGTGACCCGATCACCTTTAGCCGTAGCAACAGTTATATCGGGGTGATGGTCGATGATCTGATCACGCGCGGGGTGAGCGAACCCTATCGCATGTTCACCTCACGGGCCGAGTTCCGGCTGTCGCTGCGCGCGGATAACGCGGATCAGCGGCTCACACCGCTCGGGATCGAGGTCGGATGCGTTGGCGCAGAGCGGAAACAGGCGTTCGAGGCGAAGATGTCCGCGCTTGCCGAGGCACGGCAGGATATGGAATCGGTCGTGTTTACGCCTAAGGAGCTGGTGACCGCGGGCTATGCGGTCAATCAGGATGGCAAGCGGCGCAATGGCTATGAATTGCTGGCCTTGCCGCAGTTTGATTTCGACGCGCTCGTGGCGCTTCGACCAGAATGGGGGGCGATCGACGCGGCGAGCCGAGATCAACTCTCCAAGGACGCGATGTATGCCAATTACATCCTGCGCCAGGAACGTGATGTCGCGGTTCTCAAGCGGGACGAGCAGCAGCGCATTCCCACGGATTTTGATTATATGGCGATGGAAGGGCTGTCGAATGAGCTTAAAATGAAGCTCAACGCAGCGCGGCCGGACAATATCGGGCAGGCCGGACGAATTGACGGAATGACGCCCGCGGCGCTGACCCTGTTGCTGGCCAAGGTGCGCCAATCGCGCCGCGGAATGACCGCATGAACGTTGGCAATGTTTCACGTGAAACAGAAGAGCGGCTAGAAATCTATGCTGCGATTCTGAAAAAGTGGAACCCGAAGATCAATCTCGTTGCGCGCGCATCGCTCAATGATGCCGGTCGCCGACATTTCGAGGATTCGGCGCAGATCATGCTGCATGCCCCCGCGCAGATTTCTCACTGGGTGGATATTGGGAGTGGCGGCGGCTTTCCGGGCCTCGTCGCTGCGATCCTTGCGCAGGAGAGTCACAAGGGCGCCAAGTTTACCTTGATCGAAAGTGATCAGAGGAAATGCGCCTTTTTGCGAAGTGTTTCACGTGAAACATCGGTGCCGGTGACTGTTCTTTCCGAGCGGATCGAGCAGGCCGCCCCGCAGGAGGCGGATGTTCTGTCAGCCAGGGCTTTGGCGTCTTTATCGGATTTGCTCGGCTTCGCGACGCGGCATATGGTGCCGGATGGCGTAGCCCTTTTTATGAAGGGCGCGCAGTGGCAGGACGAGCTGCGACAGGCGGAAAATTTGTGGAATTTCAAAGCTACGGCCTGTAAAAGTGAAACTGATGACAGTGCTCATATTCTGAAGGTCACAGGAGTGTCTCGTGCCTGATCCAAGCCGTCCGCCCGCTGCGAAAATCATTGCTGTTGCCAACCAGAAGGGCGGGGTCGGGAAAACCACCACCGCCATCAACCTGAGCGCCGCGCTCGCCGAAATGGGGAAGCGGGTGCTTTTGGTGGATCTCGATCCGCAGGGCAACGCGTCGACGGGCCTCGGCATTGAGGCAGACCAGCGAGATATGACGACCTATGAACTCTTGCTCGAAGAGCTAGAAGCGGTGGAGGCAGTGCAGCCGACGGGCACACAAGGATTGTGGATTGTGCCCGCGACGACCGATCTCAGCTCAGCGGATATTGAGCTTATCTCCAATGAAAAAAGGGTTTTCCTGCTGCGCGATGCGCTGCATCAGCAGTCTCTGGACGCGCTGGAGCTCGATTTTATCATTATCGATTGCCCGCCGTCTCTTAACCTTCTGACGATCAACGCGCTGGTGGCTGCAGATTCGGTGCTCGTGCCGCTTCAGAGCGAATTTTTCGCGCTTGAAGGTCTGTCGCAGCTCATGCTCACCGTGCGTGAGGTCCGCGATACGGCGAATGCCAAGCTACGGATCGAGGGCGTGGTCCTGACCATGTACGACGCGCGGAACAACCTTTCGCGGCAGGTGGAGGCGGATGCGCGCGATCACCTGGGTGAGTTGGTCTATAAAACGTTGATTCCACGTAATGTGCGGCTCAGCGAGGCGCCGTCTTTCGCAATTCCGGTGCTGAGCTATGATCCGGCGTCGTCCGGCGCGCGGGCCTACCAGGATTTGGCGCGCGAAATGCTCAAGACATCTTCGCCCGTGGCGGCGTAACAGAACTAAAGAGGTGGGTCATGGCGGATAAAAAAGGCAAACAGCGCGGGTTGGGCCGGGGTCTTTCGGCCTTGATGGCGGATGTTGGGGATGCCTCAACGACCACGGCCGAGCAGCCGAGATCGCCGGATCGTATGGTGGCGATTGATCTCGTTTTGCCCAATCCCGATCAGCCGCGGCGTCGGTTTGACGAGGAAAAGCTCGAAGATCTGGCCAATTCGATCGCGGAAAAGGGGATTATCCAGCCGCTGATTGTGCGCAGCCATCCGAGCAAGGACCGTCATTTCGAGATTGTCGCGGGCGAGCGTCGCTGGCGGGCAGCCCAGCGGGCGAAAGTGCATCAAGTGCCTGTCGTTATTAAGGAATTTAACGACACGGAAGTCCTTGAGATTGCGATAATCGAGAATATTCAGCGGGCGGATCTCAACCCGGTCGAAGAGGCCGCGGGTTATGCGCAGCTGATGGAGAAATTCGGCCATACGCAGGACAAGCTGAGCCAGGCGCTCGGCAAAAGCCGCAGCCATATCGCCAATACGATGCGCCTGCTGCAACTGCCGCCAGCGGTTCAGGGGTTTTTGTCGGAAGGCCAGCTCAGCGCGGGGCACGCGCGGGCGCTGATTACTTCGGACGACGCTGAGAAGCTTGCGAAACAGGTGATTTCCAAGGGGCTTTCGGTGCGTCAGACCGAGGCGTTGGTGAAGTCGGCGAGCAAATCGGCAGAGGGCGAGGCCAAGCCTGCGGCGCGCAAAGTGTCGGCGAAGGATGCGGATACGCGGGCGCTCGAGGGGGATCTTTCGGCCAATCTGGGCATGAAGGTCTCGATCGATCACATCGGGGCGTCGGGTGGCGGTAAGATTACGCTGACCTACAGCGATCTGGATCAGCTTGATGCGCTGTGCTCTTTGCTCAGCGCGGGCCTTCCGGACGCGTCCATATAAAAAGCAGGACGAGAGAGAGCACCGCCATCTGGATCATGATCAGATGCGCGGGGAGCTTCAGCCCGAGAGAAATCGCCAAAACCGCCGCAATAGAGACTGTTGCGAGGAGTTTGACCCGTCGTCTGATGGCGCCGTGGGCCTGCCAATCCTGGATCGGCGGGCCGAAGCGCGGATGGGTGAGAAGCCAATCGTGTAGCCGGTCGGAAGAGCGCGCGAAGCAGAAGGTCGCGAGCAATAGGAACGGCACTGTCGGGAGTAGGGGGAGGACCACGCCGATGGCGCCGAGTGCGACGGCGAGGCATCCGAGGATCAGCCAGATCGCACGCACCACTTAATCTCCTGCCAATTCAGCGAGAATCGCATTGAGGACGGGGCGGCCCTTTTCGGTCACCCGCAGGTTCTGGTCATCGGCCAGGATCATGCCCATGTCGCGCAGCTCTGTGAGGGTATCGGGATCAAGGTCGCGCTGTGCGAGGGCGCGATAGCGATTCCGGTCGAGACCTTCCGTCAGGCGGAGGCACATCAACAGGTATTCCAGACCCTGTTCCGGCCCGATCACTTCATTCTTGGCACTGTCGCCCGAGCCGTTCTTGACCTCTGCGAGCCACTTACCCGGGGCGCGATGGGCCTCGGTCGCGAATTTACGACCGCCAACCGTGATCCGGCCATGGGCACCGGGGCCGATGCCGACATAATCGCCATAGCGCCAGTAGATCAGATTGTGCCGCGATTGCGCGCCGGGGCCGGCATGGTTCGAAATCTCATAGGCGGGCATGCCATGATCGGCGCAGATGGTTTGGGTCAGATCATACATATCGGCGGCGCTGTCATCGGCGGGCAGACCCTTGAGCAGCCCGCGATTGTAGCGGTCGCCAAAGGCGGTGCCTTGCTCGATGGTCAGCTGATAGAGCGAGAGATGATCGACCGCATAGCCGAGCGCGCGGGACAATTCCGCCTCCCAATCGGCCAGAGTCTGGTCTTGGCGGGCATAAATCAGGTCAAAGCTGACGCGAGAGAAGGTGCGGCGGGCCACATCGAAGGCCTGAAGCGCCTCCGAGACGCTGTGGAGACGGCCCAAACGGCGCAAATCCGGGTCATTGAGCGCCTGAATGCCCATGGAGATGCGATTTACCCCCGCCTCGCGATAGCCGAGAAAGCGCCCGGCCTCGACCGAGCCGGGGTTTGCCTCGAGCGAGATCTCGACATCATTGGCGAGGGTCCAGCCCTTGCCAATCGCGTCGATCACACCGCCGACAACATGTGGCTGCATCAGGCTCGGCGTGCCGCCCCCGAAGAAGATCGAGTTGACGACTCGCCCCGGCAATAGCTCAGAATATCGTTTAATTTCAGATAGATAGCTCTCAAGCCAAGCGTCCTGATCAATCGACGCGGTGACATGGCTGTTGAAGTCGCAATAGGGGCATTTCGATTGGCAAAACGGCCAATGGACATAGATACCAAAGCCGCCCTGTTGCCAATCCTCAGTCAAAACAGCCCTGTACCAGCTTGGCAAAGGCATCGGCGCGGTGGCTGATGCGGTTCTTTTCCCAGCGGTCCATCTCGGCAAAGCTGATCTCATGACCTTCGGGCAGGAAGATCGGGTCATAGCCATGGCCCTGATCGCCGCGCGGCGGCCAGATGATCTCGCCGGGGGCGATGCCCTCAAACACTTCGTCATGACCATCGGGCCAGGCGATCACCAGCGTGCAGCAGAATTTGGCGCGCCAGGGTTTGGCATGTTGTTCGTTCTGGAGAAGATCATGAACCTTACCCATGGCCATGGCGAAATCCCGGCCTTCGGGAGTTTCGGCCCAATCGGCGGTATAGACGCCGGGCGCGCCGCCCAAAGCCTCGATCGAGAGACCGGAATCATCGGCGAGCGCGGGCAGGCCGGTGACCTTGGCGGCGGCATGGGCCTTGATCCGGGCGTTGCCGACGAAACTGTCTTCGGTCTCTTCGGGCTCCCCAAGCTGCATCTCGGCAGCACCGACGACCGACACGCCGTAAGGCTCGAGAAGATGCGCGATCTCTTCGAGCTTGCCCGCGTTATGCGTGGCCACCAACAGCCGGTCGTCAGAGAATTTACGCATTCACAGCGGCCCTTTGCAGCTCTGCCAGCTCTTGAACGCCCTTTTCGGCGAGGTCGAGCAGGCCGGTCATCTGGTCACGGGTGAAGGTCGAGCCTTCGGCGCTCATCTGGGCCTCGATCATGCGGCCAGAGGCGGTCATGATGAAATTGCCATCGACGCCGGCTTCGCTGTCTTCGGGATAGTCGAGATCGAGAACGAGCTGCCCGGCATAGATGCCGCAGGACACGGCGCCGACCGGATCGACGAGCGGATCGCTTGTCACATCGCCCGCTTTCATCAGCTTCTGCACCGCGAGTTTGAGCGCGACCCAGCCGCCGGTGATCGAGGCACAGCGGGTGCCGCCATCGGCCTGAATGACATCGCAATCGACGGTGATCTGACGCTCGCCCAGGGCCACGCGATCAACACCGGCGCGCAGCGAGCGACCGATCAGACGTTGAATTTCGACGGTGCGGCCGCCTTGTTTGCCGGCAGAGGCCTCGCGACGCATGCGGCTCGTGGTCGAGCGGGGGAGCATGCCGTATTCGGCGGTGACCCAGCCGAGGCCCGACCCCTTGATAAAGGGCGGCACGCGGTCTTCGATGGTCGCGGTGCAGAGCACATGGGTGTCGCCCACACGCATCATGCAAGAGCCTTCGGCGTGTTTCGTGACCCCCGTTTCAATGGAAACAGGGCGCATTTCGTCGAGAGCTCGGCCAGAGGGGCGCATGGGATCATCCTTGTAATTGTTCAATCCGCAAATACCTTTGTCAGGCCAAGATTGGAAGGGTGATTGACCTCGGAAGACCACCGGTTTTAATGGCAACCCAGCGAGCCATGGTGACAAACAGATGTCGGATGCAGGTAAAATACTCGAAGAGTTGAACGATCGTTCGCGCGAAGTCTTTCGGCGCGTCGTGGATTCCTACCTCCTCAATGGCGAACCTGTGGGCTCGCGCAGCCTGACGCGGGAGATGTCGGAAAAGATCAGCGCGGCCACGGTGCGCAACGTGATGCAGGATCTCGAATATCTCGGATTGCTGAGCTCGCCGCATGTGTCGGCGGGGCGGTTGCCGACGCAAGAGGGGCTTCGGATGTTCGTCGATGGGCTGCTCGAGGTGAGCAATCTCGGCGACGCGGATCGCGAAATGATCGATGCGACGGTGACGGGCAACAGTCAGGATGTGACGGATGTGCTTGACCGTGTGGGCGCGGCCCTGTCGGGGGTGACGCGGGGGGCGTCGCTGGTTCTTGCGCCGAAACATGAGGCGCCGATCAAGCATATCGAGTTCGTGAGTCTCGCCCAGGATCGGGCGCTTGTGGTACTGGTCTTTGCCGATGGCAATGTCGAGAACCGGATTTTCACCCCGCCGCCGGGGCAAACGCCGAGCTCGATGCGGGAGGCCGCGAATTTCCTCAACGCGCTCATCGAGGGCAAGACGCTCAGTGATTTGCGGACCCGATTCAGCAAGGAAATCAACGCAAGACGGCAAGAGATCGACGTGCTCGCGCGCGAGCTTGTCGACAGCGGGCTGGCGGTTTGGGACCGCGAGGGGGATGCGCCGGAGCGGTTGATCGTGCGCGGCCGGTCGAACCTTTTGGCGGCGGATGGGGATCAGGCGGATCTCGAGAAAATTCGGGAATTGTTTGACGATCTGGAACGCAAGCGGGACATCGCCGATTTCCTCGAACTGGCCGATGAGGGCGAGGGTGTGCGCATTTTTATTGGCTCGGAGAACAAACTTTTCTCACTTTCGGGTTCCTCTTTGGTGGTGTCTCCATATATGAACGCTGATCGAAAGATCGTCGGTGCGGTCGGGGTCATCGGGCCTACACGCCTGAACTATGGGCGCATCGTACCGATCGTGGATTATACGGCACAGCTGGTCGGGAAACTGATTTCCGACCGCGGGTGAAGAGGTAAGAGATGGCAGAGCCCAAGAACGACGAATTCCTGGATGATATTGACCAGGCATTGGCCGAAGAGATGGAATCCGAGCTGGAAGAAGTCACTGACGAACAAGCAGAAATCGACTCTCTGCGGGCCGAGCGGGACGCGCTGCAGGACAAGTTCATGCGGGCGTTGGCGGATGCGGAGAATGCCCGGAAACGGGGTGACAAGGCGCGGCGGGATGCCGAGCAATATGGCGGCACGCGGCTGGCGCGGGATGTCCTGCCGGTCTATGACAACATGAAACGGGCGCTGGAAGCGGCGACGGATGAGCAAAAAGAGATCGCCAAGGCGCTGATCGAGGGGATCGAGCTCACCATGCGCGAGCTGCTCAGCGTGTTCCAGAAACACGGGATTACCCTTGTTTCTCCGCAGGTTGGCGACAAGTTCGACCCGCAATTGCATGAGGCAATGTTCGAGGCACCGGTGCCGGGGACCAAGGCGGGGGAGATCATTCAGGTCTCGGCCGAGGGGTTCATGCTGCACGAGCGGATCCTGCGTCCGGCGCAGGTGGGCGTGTCGTCGAACACCCAGTAACGTCCCAGCGAATCAAAAGATTAAAGCGGCCCCAGAGGCCGCTTTTTTCGTTTCGGTGACACGTCGGTATTGCGTCGGTAACGCGACAGTATGGATTTCGGGCAAAATCCCGCCGGAGACTCTTACAGCGCCGTGCGGTCTAACTCGGATCGAGCAGGGATTTGAGCTCGTAGATCAGATCGAGCGCCTCGCGCGGACTCATCGCGTCGGGCAGCACCTCCGACAGTCGGGTCTCCAAAGCCGAGGGGCCCGAGGATTTGGGCGCGGCGGCGGGCGGTGGCGGGGCGGCGGAGAAGAGCGGCAGATCGTCGATCAGCGTATCGCGGGTGGTGCCGCCTTCGCGTTCGCCCTTCTCCAGCGCTTCGAGCACGACGCGGGCGCGTTCGACCACCGTGGCCGGGAGACCCGCGAGCTTGGCCACCTGTACCCCGTAAGAGCGATCCGCCGCGCCGCGCCGGACCTCGTGCAGAAAGATCACGTCGCCATCATGTTCCTTGACCGCGATGGTGGCGTTATCGACCCGGGCGAGCCGGTCCGAGAGGCGCGTCATCTCGTGGTAATGGGTGGCAAAGAGGGCGCGCGCGCCGTTTACCTCATGGAGATGTTCGAGCGTGGCCCAGGCGATGGAGAGCCCGTCATAGGTGGCGGTGCCGCGGCCAATTTCGTCGAGGATGACCAGCGCGTGATCATCGGCCTGATTGAGAATGGCGGCGGTTTCGACCATTTCGACCATGAAGGTCGAGCGGCCCCGGGCGAGGTCGTCAGAGGCACCGACGCGGCTGAAAACCTGACTGACAAGGCCGATATGGGCCGAGGCGGCGGGGACGAAACTGCCCATCTGGGCGAGAATGGCGATGAGCGCATTCTGCCGCAGAAAGGTCGATTTACCCGCCATGTTGGGGCCGGTGAGAAGCCAGATGTCGGCCTCGCCGCCAAGATCGCAATCATTGGCGATAAACGGCGCGCCGGAGCCTGCGCGCAGCGCCTGTTCCACGACCGGGTGACGGCCTGCGGTGATGTGGAGCGCGCGGCTGTCATCGACCTTGGGGCGGCACCAGTCCAATTCGCGGGCCAGCGTGGCGAGCGCGCTGTGCAAATCGAGCTCTGCCAGCGCGGCGGCGCTGTCGGAGACCTGCGCATAGCGGTCGAGAATGGCGCGTTTCAGCGTGTCATAGAGCCGCTTTTCGATCTCGATCGCGCGTCCGCCCGCGTTCAGGATGCGGGTTTCCATCTCGGACAGGGGCACGGTGGTAAAGCGCACCTGATTGGCGGTGGTCTGGCGATGTTTGAAGGTCTGATTGAGCGGCTCCGACAGCATCTTGTCGGCATGGGTGGCGGTGACCTCGACGAAATAGCCCAGCACGTTGTTGTGCTTGACCTTGAGCGAGGCAATCCCGGTCAGCTCGGCATATTCCGATTGCATGGCGGCAATGACGCTGCGGCCTTCGTCGCGGAGCTTGCGGCACTCGTCGAGCTCTTCGTCAAAGCCGGGGGCGATGAAGCCGCCGTCGCGGGCGAGAAGCGGCGGCTCGGCCACCAGCGATTGATCGAGCAGGTCGAGCAAGTCGTCATGGCCGGTGAGCCGGGCGAGGGCCGCGGAAATGTCGCGCGGCATATCGTCGGGACGGGGCAGGGCGGCAATCTGGGCCGCATGGTCGAGCCCGTTGCGAATGGCGGTGAGATCGCGCGGGCCGCCGCGGTCGAGCCCGAGCCGTGACAGCGCCCGATCCATATCGGGAATGCGGCGCAGCATGTCGCGGAGCTGATCCGAGAATCGAGACTGTTCCAGCGCAAATGACACGGAATCGAGCCGCGATGTCACGGTTTGCAGATCGCGCGAGGGGCTTGAGAGCCGCTGTTCCAGCAGGCGGCCGCCGCCGGCGGTGACGGTGCGGTCGATCACCGACAAGAGCGAGCCAGCGCGCCCGCCCGAGAGCGCATGGGTCAGTTCGAGATTGCGCCGGGTGGCGGCGTCGATCTGCATCGCGCCGCCCTGGTTCAGCTGTTTTGGGGCCTGGAGCAGGGGCAGTTTGCCCTTTTGCGTGATGTCGAGATAATCGACCAGTGCCCCCATGGCGGCCAGCTCGGGGCGGGTGAACTGCCCATAGGCGTCGAGCGAGGCGGTGCCAAAAAGGGTGCAGAGGCGTTTTTCGCCGCCGGTGCTGTCAAAGGACGCGGCGCCCAGCGGCGAGAGCGATGCGCCGCTTTCCTCGATGATCTCGGCCATGTCGCGGGTCAGCCCGTCGGCGACGATGACCTCGGCCGGGGCGAGCCGCGCCAGTTCCGGGCCGAGCCGCGCGGGGGCGAGCGGCATGACGTGAAACGCGCCGGTGGAGATGTCGACCCAGGCGAGGGCAGATGTGTCTCTAACATTGGCGAAAGCGGCCAGAAAATTGTGACGGCGCGCCTCGAGCAAACTGTCTTCGGTCAGGGTGCCGGGGGTGACGAGCCGCACGACGTCGCGCTTGACCACGGATTTCGAGCCGCGTTTCTTGGCCTCGGCGGGGTCTTCCATCTGTTCGCAGACGGCGACGCGAAACCCTTTGCGGATGAGCGTCAGCAGATAGCCTTCGGCGGCATGGACCGGCACGCCGCACATCGGGATGTCTTCGCCCAGATGCTTGCCGCGTTTGGTCAGCGAGATGTCGAGCGCGGCGGAAGCGGCGACGGCATCATCGAAGAACAATTCGTAGAAATCGCCCATGCGATAGAACAGCAGCGCCTCGGGATAGCCTGCCTTGAGTTCCAGAAATTGCGCCATCATCGGCGTTACGGTTGCGGTTTGTGCCGTCACGTCTGCCCCCCGGTTTCGGGGCAATTTACCGATGCGGGCAGGGGGGCGAAAGGGGGGTTATGGTTGTCGTGGGGGCGGGGCGCGGATAAGGATTGGGAAACCGACCTTCTGGAACAAGCGAACGACATGTCGAAACCCAAGTTTACCCGCGAAGAGGCGCTGGCCTTTCACCTTGAGCCGACGCCCGGCAAGTTCGAGATCACCGCCACGGTCCCGATGACCACGCAGCGCGATCTCAGCCTGGCCTATTCGCCCGGTGTGGCGGTGCCCTGCGAGGCGATCGCGGCGGCGCCCGAGACGGCCTATGATTATACCAACAAGGGCAATCTCGTTGCGGTGATTTCCAATGGCACGGCGGTTCTGGGTCTTGGCAATCTCGGGGCGCTCGGGTCCAAGCCGGTGATGGAGGGCAAGGCGGTTCTGTTCAAGCGCTTCGCGGATGTGAACAGCATCGATATCGAGCTCGACACCGAAGACCCGGAGAAATTTATCGAGGCGGTGCGGCTCATGGGGCCGACCTTTGGGGGGATCAACCTCGAAGATATCAAGGCGCCGGAATGTTTCATCATCGAGCAGCGGCTCAAGGAGGTGATGGATATTCCGGTGTTCCATGACGATCAGCATGGGACGGCGGTGATCTGTGCCGCGGGTCTGATCAATGCGCTGCATCTGTCGGGCAAGAAGATCGAGGATGTGAAGATCGTGCTCAACGGGGCGGGGGCCGCGGGGATTGCCTGTATCGAGCTGCTCAAGAGCATGGGCGCGCGGCATGAGAACTGCATCGTCTGTGACACGCGCGGGGTGATCTATCAGGGTCGCACCGATGGCATGAACCAGTGGAAATCGGCCCATGCGGTGAAGACCGAGCTGCGCAGTCTCGAAGAGGCGATGGTGGGGGCGGATGTGTTCCTTGGGGTGAGTGCCAAGGGGGCGGTGACGCAGGAGATGGTCAAGAGCATGGCCAAGGATCCGGTGATCTTTGCCATGGCGAACCCCGATCCCGAGATCACGCCGGAAGAGGCCCATGAGGTGCGCAGCGATGCCATCGTGGCCACCGGGCGGAGCGATTATCCGAACCAGGTGAACAACGTTCTGGGCTTTCCCTATCTGTTTCGCGGGGCGCTCGACGTGCATGCGCGGGCGATCAATGACGAGATGAAGATCGCCTGTGCCGAGGCGTTGGCGCGGCTGGCGCGGGAAGATGTGCCCGATGAGGTCGACATGGCCTATGGGCGCAAGATGAGTTTCGGGCGCGATTACATCATTCCGGCGCCGTTTGATCCGCGGCTTATTCATACGATTCCGCCGGCGGTGGCGCGGGCCTGTATGGACACGGGTGCGGCGCGGCGGCCGATTGTCGATATGGAGGCCTATGAGCTGACGCTCAAATCGCGGATGGATCCGACGGCGAGCATGCTGCGGTCGATCAATGCGCGGGCGCGGGCGGCGCAGGCGCGGATGATCTTTGCCGAGGGCGACGATCCCAAGGTGCTGCGCGCGGCGGTGCAATATCAGCGGGCCGGGTTCGGCGAGGCGCTGGTCGTCGGGCGCGAGGCGGATGTGAAGGCCAAGCTCGAGGCGAGCGGGCTTGGCGATGCGGTGAGCGAATTGCAGATCGTCAACGCCGCCAATACCGAGCATTTGGCGGAATATAAGGCGTTTCTCTACAAGCGGCTGCAGCGCAAGGGCCATGATCGGCATGATGTGCATCGGCTGGCGGCGCGGGATCGGCATGTGTTTGCCTCGCTCATGCTGGCGCATGGGCATGGCGACGGGCTCGTCACCGGGGCGACGCGCAAGAGCTCGCATGTGCTCGACCTGATCAACCATGTGTTTGACGCGGATGCGGAACATGGCGCGGTCGGCGTCACGGCGGTGATGCATAAGGGGCGGGTCGTGCTGATTGCCGATACGCTGGTGCATGAATGGCCGGATGAGACCGATCTCGCCAATATCGCCGAGCGGTCGGCCGGGGTGGCGCGGCATCTCGGGCTCGAGCCTCGGGTGGCGTTCGTCAGCTTTTCGACCTTTGGCTATCCCCGGTCGGAGCGGTCGGAGAAGATGCATCTGGCGCCCAATGTGCTCGAGGCGCGCGGGGTCGATTTCGAGTTCGAAGGCGAGATGACCGTTGATGTGGCGCTCAATCTGCAGGCGCAGAAGAGCTATCCGTTCCAGCGGCTCACTGGGCCTGCGAATATCCTCGTGGTGCCGGCGCGGCATTCGGCGTCGATCTCGGTCAAGCTCATGCAGGAGATGGCGGGGGCGACGGTGATCGGGCCGATCCTGGCCGGGGTCGACAAGTCGATCCAGATCTGTTCCTCGACCTCGACGGCCAATGACATCCTCAACATGGCGGTTTTGGCCGCCTGCAAGGTGGGCTAAGCCATGCGCCGCCGCCCGATATCGGAAAGAGGGCGGCGGTGACGGTCTATTGTCTCGGCTCGATCAATGCCGATGTCACCTATCGGGTGGCGCGGCTGGCCCGGCCCGGCGAAACCATTGTGGCGCAGGAGATGCGCCGGGGTCTCGGCGGCAAGGGCGCGAACCAATCGGTCGCGGCGGCGCGGGCCGGGGCGCGGGTGGTCCATATTGGCATGGTCGGCGCGGAGGGCGATTGGTGCCTGGCAGAGCTCGCCTCTTACGGGGTGGAGTGCCGCCATGTGGCGCAGGATGCGGGGCCAAGCGGCCATGCGATCATCCATGTCGATGCCAAGGGCGAGAATGTGATCACGGTCTTTGCCGGGGCGAATGCGCGGCAGGATCTGGCGCGGATCGAAGCGGCGCTGGGTCAGGCCGGGCCGGGGGATTGGCTCTTGCTGCAAAACGAGACCTCGCATCAGCAAGAGGCGGCGCAGCTTGCCCAAGCGCGTGGCGTGCAGGTGGCCTATTCGGCGGCACCCTTTGAGGCCGAAGCGCTGTGCCGGGTGTTGCCATATGTGTCTCTGTTATTACTAAATGAAGGCGAATTTGCCGCGCTGGGGGCGGCGGGGATCGCGATCCCTGCGGACTGCGCGACGCTGGTCACTCAAGGAGCGGCGGGGGCCGAGTGGCGACAGGGCGAGGCCCGTCTGCAGCAGCGCGGATTTGCGGTTAAGGCGGTGGACAGCACCGGGGCCGGGGATTGCTTTGCGGGCTATGTCGTGGCGGGGCTCGAGGCCGGGCGCGGGCCGGAAGAGGCCATGACACTCGCGGCGGCAGCGGCGGCGCTGTCAGTGACCCGACCCGGGGCCGCGGGGGCGGTGCCGGATCGGGCGGAGGTTGAGAGGTTTCTCAGCCCGTGAAAGGCGCGGATTTGCCCCAGAGCTGTTTCACGCGCTGATCGCGACCGCAGGCCTCGCGGTAGAATTTATAGGCGGAGGATTGTTTCTTGGGGCCGGCGCGGGTGACCACGAGCTTGGTGCCCTTGTAGTAATCCTGATGATAGGCCTCGGCCTCGTAAAAGGTGGCGGCGGGGAGGATCGGCGTCACGATCTTCTGGCCGAGCTGTTTGGCGGCCTTGGCCTTGGCGGCCTCGGCTGCGGCCTTTTCCGCCGGGTTAGAGACGAAAATCGCGCTGCGATAGCTGGCGCCACGGTCGCAGAACTGGCCGCCGGCATCGGTCGGGTCGATCGAGCGGAAGAACATCGACAGGAGCGTGTCGCGCGAGACGCGGGCGGGGTCATAGTGGATCTGCACCGCCTCGTAATGGCCGGTGCCGCCGCGCGTGACCTGTTTGTAATCGGGGTTTTTCACCTTGCCGCCGGTGTAGCCCGAGACGACCTCGGAGACGCCGGGGACGGATTCGAAATCGGATTCGACGCACCAGAAACAGCCGCCTGCAACAGTGAGCGTTCGGGTCTCGGCGGCCTCGGCCGGGTTGGCGCTGGCCCAGCAGCCCAGCAGGATCGAGAGGGCGAGCGTCGCGTTCTTGAGAGGGTGGATATGTGTCATCCTGTGTTCCTTTCGATGTGTGACAAGCCTGCCCGGGATGGGCTGTAATCAAAAGCCACAGCTACGTGAGGTCACGGGCTAGTGAGGGGAGTTTACAGTTTGGCATTCAAAGCCGGATTGGATAGGTTAACGGGACGTTAACGCTCGCACCCAAGTAAACCCAAAGGAAAACAATAAGTTATGCGGATTGCAATGTGGTCTGGCCCTCGGAATCTTTCGACGGCCATGATGTATGCCTTTGGTGCCCGTGGGGATTGCGACATTGTCGACGAACCGTTCTATGCGGTCTATTTGTTACAGACCGGCATCAACCATCCGATGCGTCCGGAGATCATTGCCAGCCAGCCGCAGAACCCCGGTGAGGTGATCGAGACGCTGCTTGGGCCGATCCCCGGGCGGCTGCCGCTGCAGTATCAAAAGCATATGTCGCATCATATGGTGGAGGGGATCACGCGCTATTGGCTCGGCGATGTGAAGAACGTGTTTCTCATTCGGCATCCGGCGCGGGTGGTGGCGAGCTATGCGGCGAAGCGGGAAAACCCCGATCTCGACGATATTGGTCTGCGCCAGCAGGTCGAGCTCTATGATTATGCGCGGGCGATGGGGGATGATCCGATCGTCGTGGACAGCGAGGACATTCGCGCGGCGCCGGAGGCGATGCTGCGGGCGCTTTGCGAGGAGCTCGGGATCGAGTTTTTGCCGCAGATGCTCAGCTGGCCCAAGGGCGGGCATGCGGCGGATGGGGTCTGGGCCAAGCATTGGTATGGCACGGCGCATCGCAGCACCGGGTTCAACAGCGAGATCGCGCCCCTGCCGGAGCTTGAGGGCGATCTGGGGGCGCTGGTGGAGGAGGCGATGCCTTATTATCGGCGGCTCTATCGCAACAGGATCGTCGTCTGACATAAAAATGCCCGCCGGTTTGGCGGGCATTTCGCTTTTACAGAGACTGTTTTCGTCGCTTACTTGACGCAGTCACGCAGGGCGGCCACGTCGGGACCGTTGGGCGTGCGGCCGAGGTTGAACGGGGCCGAGGCATCGCGCCACTGGGCGTAATCGCCGAGATATTCGACCATCGACAGGTAGACCTTGGCCGAGTTCGGGTTCTCGCAGGCGGTTTCCACGATCACTTCGTTGGCCATTTCCTGAATCTTGGTCAGGGTCTCGTCGTCATAGCGGTTGATTTCCACCGCGTCGTCGAACTGGGCATAGGCCTCGGTCGCGCGTTTTTCGGTGAAGGCCAGCGACCAGAGCAGCGAGGCATCGGCGGCGATCTTCAGTTTTTCCTGGGTCTCAGGGGTCAGGGCGTCCCAGGAGGCTTTGTTGATCATGACGCCAAAGACCGAAGCCGATTGGTGCCAGCCGGGGGTTGCCCAGTATTTGGTGACCTGCTGGAAGCCGCCGGACCAGTCGACGTTGGGGGTCGAGAATTCGGCCCCGTCGATGACGCCGCGTTCGAGCGATTGGTAGATTTCGCCACCGGCCATCGAGACCTGGTTGCCGCCGAGACGTTCGAGCAGGCGGCCCTGTTCGAGACCCGAGAGACGCAGGCGTTTGCCTTGCAGGTCGTCGAGGTTGCGGATCGGTTCGTTGGTGCGGAAGCCCGATTCGTTGTTGGTGACGGCATAGGGCAGGTAGACCATGCCGAACTGGCCGTAGATCTCGTTATAGAGCTCGGCACCGCCCCATTGCTGGATCCAGTTGACGTAATCGACGGCGTTGAAGAGGCTCGGCGTGGTGGCCAGGGCCGAGAAGGCCGCGTCACGGCCAGCCCAGTAACCGGGCCAGTCGCCGCCGGCCTGGATGGTGCCGCTTTCGACAGCGCCGAAGACTTCGCCGGAGGGCACGAGCGAGCCGCCTTCGAAGAATTCGATGGTCAGTTCACCTTTGGTGAGCTTGTTGGCCAGCTCGACGAAATGCTTGTCCATTTCGATCAGTTCGAGCGACGAGGGCCATGTGGTGGTCATGGTCCAGCTTTCCTCGGCCTTGGCCGGGCCCGCCAGAAGCGCAGCGGTTGCGGCGGCGAGGGCGATCATACGTGATGCCATTGGTCTTTCTCCTCTCTTGGTTAACTTATTTGGTGTAAAGCGTTTCGGGCAGCCATGTGACGAGCGGCGGGAATAGTGCCACCACCATGCACATGACGACGATCAGCCCGATGAAGGGCAGAACCCCCTTGATGATTTGTCCGGTGCGCACATCGCTTGGCGCGATGGCCCTTAGGTAAAACAGCGCATATCCAAAGGGTGGCGTCAGGAACGAGGTTTGCAGAACCACGGCCATCAGAACGACGAACCACAGCAGGCTGACCCCGTCCATTTCCTGAATGATCGGCAGGAAGATCGGGAAGGAGAGCAGCACGATGCCGGTCCAGTCGAGGAAGGCGCCGAGGATGAAGACGATGAAGAGCATCATGGTCATCAGCATCCAGGGCTCCATATCGAGCGTGCGGATGATCTCCTGTGTCGCGCGCAGGCCGCCGGTGATGTTGAACACCCCGGTAAAGGCGGTGGCGCCGACGACGATGAAGAGGATCATCGCCGAGGTGCGGCCGGTTTCGAGCATGGCGCTGTAGAAGGTCTTCCATTCGAACTTGCGGCGCATCAGCACGATCAGCAGGGCCAGCGCCGCGCCGATGGCCGAGGCTTCGGTCGCGGTGGCGATGCCCAGGAGCAGCGTGCCGAGGATGCCGAAGATCAGCACCAGCGGCGGCATGGCTTCGATCACCAGCATGCGCATCAACTCGCCGCGCGAGATCTTCTCTTCGGCCTCGACCATGGGGGCGAGATCGGGGCGCAGCACCGAGATGACATAGACATAGACCGCATAGCTCAGCCCGAGGAGCACGCCGGGCAGCATCGCGCCGGCGAAGAGCTCGCCCACCGAGAGCGGCGAATAGGAGGCCATGAGGATGAGCATGATCGACGGCGGGATCAGGATGCCGAGGCAGCCGGAGGCGGCGATCACGCCGGAGGTCAGCGTCGGGGCATAGCCGTATTTGAGCATCGGCCGCATCGCCATCACGCCCATCACGGTGATCGAGGCCCCGATGATGCCGGTGGTGGCGGCGAGCAGGATCGAGATGAAGACGACGGCGAGGGCGAGACCGCCACGGACCCGGCTCATCAGCAGGCGCAGGGTTTCGAACATGCGGTCGGTGACGCCTGAATCCGATAGGAATCTGGCCATCAAGACAAAGAGCGGAATGGCGATCAGCGTGTAATTGTCGAGCACATCGCCATAGATCCGGTTGATCACGATGCCGAGCACCATCGGCTTGCCGACGATGAAGGTGGTCAGAACGGCGGTGCCGCCAAGGACAAAGGCCAGCGGGTGACCCATGAACAGGCCAAGCACCAGAAGGCCGAACATGATAAGGGCGATCAGTTCCGGGTTCATGTGACGGCCTCCTCGTGGTTGAGAATGAGCTTGAGCACCTGCGAGATGCCTTGCAGGAAGAGCAGCGCGGCGGCGAGGCACATGGCCATTTTCAGCGGGTAGACCGGAAGCTGCACCGCGCCATAGGTCACTTCGCCCTGGTTCCACGAGCGCAGCGCAAACTCATAGCTGCGGGTGGTGAAGACCCAGGTGAAGGGAAAGAAGAAAATCAGGTAGCCCAGCACCGCCACGATGCGGCGCAGCCCGGCCCCGAATTTCTCGGTCAGGATGTCGACGCGGACATGGGCGTTGTGGCGCAGCGCATAGCCGCCCAGCATGATGAAGTAGAACCCGAAGAGCTGTTTGCTCACATCGAAGGCCCAGCGTGTGGGTTCGTTCAGCGCGTAGCGCATGAACACGTCGTAGATGATGATGGCTGCGAAAAACACGGCGAAGATCGACACGATCCGCCCGGTGATTTCATTCAGGCCGTCGATGGCTTTGATGACCATGTCTTACCCCTCCCTCTGCTCCGCGCGGAGCTTGGACTTTTTGTATACAAAGTGCAAGATATTCGGTGAACGCTTGTTCAATTATTTGTGATAAATCAGATAAATAACTGTGATTTAACGTATTTCTACTGTGTGCGATGGTACACAAGCTGCGGCCTTTTTCGGGCATCTGGCGGAAATTTGCAAGGGTGGCGCGGGGGTGAGATCCCGTCCGGGGGCCAGTCCGGGACTCAGTCAGAGCCTTGCCGGACCGACCTAAAGGGCCTCATCCGGGTGCACTACCATAAGGCGAGCCATGTGCCCAAAAAAGAGGCCCCGCCAGAGCGGTTTCTGGCGGGGCCTTGATGTGGATTAGCGCGTAGCGGCCGGGCTTAGCTGCCGAGGCGACGCTTGCGGGCGGCGAGAAGCTTGAGCCGCAGCGCATTGAGCTGAATGAAGCCCTGCGCGTCGGTCTGATCATAGGCACCGGCGTCTTCTTCGAAGGTCACATGGGCCTCGGAATAGAGCGAGTGATCGGACCAGCGGGCGATGCAGGTGGCCGCGCCTTTGTAGAGCTTGATCCGGACGGTGCCGGTCACATGTTCCTGGCTCTTGTCGATGGCGGCCTGCAGCATTTCGCGTTCGGGCGAGTACCAGAAACCGTTGTAGATCAGCTCGGCATAGCGGGGCATCAGGCTGTCCTTGAGATGGCCTGCGCCGCTGTCGAGGGTGATCTGTTCGATGCCGCGATGCGCCTCGAGCAGCACGGTGCCGCCCGGGGTCTCATAGATGCCGCGTGATTTCATGCCGACGAAGCGGTTCTCGACGAAATCGAGACGGCCGATGCCATGCTTGCCGCCCAGCTCGTTGAGGCGGGTGAGCAGGGTGGCGGGGCTCATCGCTTCGCCATTGATGCTCACCGCGTCGCCGCGTTCAAAGCCGATCTCGATGATCTCGGCGGTGTCGGGCGCGTCCTCGGGGGAAACGGTGCGCTGATAGACGTAATCGGGGGCCTCTTCGCCCGGGTTCTCGAGCACTTTGCCCTCGGAGGAGGTGTGCAGGAGGTTGGCATCGACCGAGAAGGGCGCTTCGCCGCGCTTGTCCTTGGCGATCGGGATCTGGTTTGCCTCGGCAAATTCCAGCAGCTTGGTCCGCGAGGTGAGATCCCATTCGCGCCAGGGGGCGATCACCTTGATGTCGGGGTTGAGCGCATAGGCCGCGAGTTCGAACCGGACCTGATCATTGCCCTTGCCAGTGGCGCCATGGGCCACGGCATCGGCGCCGGTTTCGGCGGCGATCTCGACCAGACGTTTGGAGATCAGCGGGCGGGCGATGGAGGTGCCGAGCAGATACTGGCCCTCGTAGAGCGCATTGGCGCGGAACATCGGGAAGACGAAATCGCGGACGAATTCCTCGCGGATGTCCTCGATATAGATATTGTCGGGATTGATGCCGAGCAGCTCTGCCTTCTTGCGGGCGGGATCAAGCTCTTCACCCTGGCCGAGATCGGCGGTGAAGGTCACCACCTCGCAACCGTATTCGGTTTGCAGCCATTTCAGGATGATCGAGGTATCGAGGCCACCGGAATAGGCCAGAACGACTTTTTTGGGCGCGGACATGGGCAGGAATCCCTTTCGTATCGTGATCCATGGGCGCTTAGCCTGTTTCGCCGGTGTCGGCAAGTCAGGGCCGGTATGCGCCTGTATTCTTTGGCCGGAAGCCTTGCCTTGGCGGCGGGAATGGCGCAGTCAGAGCGGCATGAGTGATTTCATCGATAAGGCCCGCGCCGCCGAGCGCGCGATGCGCGAGGTGTTCCCGGAGACGCCGCTGCTGCGCAATGAACATCTGTCCGAGCGTTACGGCGCGAATATCCTGCTCAAGCGGGAGGATCTGACGCCGGTGCGGAGCTACAAGCTGCGCGGTGCGTTCAATGCGATGCGCAAGGTGATGGCACGCGGCGAGGCGCCGGTGTTTGTCTGTGCGAGCGCCGGCAATCATGCGCAGGGCGTCGCCTTCATGTGCCAGCATTTCGGGGTGCGTGGCGTGATTTTCATGCCGGTGACGACGCCGCAGCAGAAGATCGGCAAAACGGCCAAGTTCGGCGGGGAGAGTGTCGAGATTAAGCTCATCGGCGATTATTTCGACGACACGCTGGCGGCGGCGCAGGCGCATTGTGCGCAGATCGGCGGGCATTTCCTGCCGCCTTTCGACGACGAGGATGTGATCGAGGGGCAGGCCTCGGTCGCGGCGGAGATCGAGGCGCAGCTCGGCGGGCTGCCGGATGAGATCGTGATGCCGGTGGGCGGTGGTGGGCTGTCGTCCGGGGTGCGGAGCTATTTCGGCGATCGGGTGGGGATCACCCTTGTCGAGCCCGAGGGCGGTGCCTGTCTCAACGCGGCGCTGGCGGCGGGAGAGCCGGTGCGGCTGGCGCAGGTCAATAATTTTGCCGATGGCGCGGCGGTGGCGCAGATCGGTGAAAAGACATTCGCGCGGCTGCGTGATCTTGATCCGGCGCGGTCGCGGCTCGTCTGCGAAGATCGGCTCTGCACCACGATGATCGAGATGCTCAATATCGAGGGGATCGTGCTTGAACCGGCGGGGGCGCTGTCGGTGGATGTGCTCAAGGATATGCGCGACGAGATCGCGGGCAAGACGGTGGTCTGCGTCACCTCGGGCGGGAATTTCGATTTCGAGCGGCTGCCGGAGGTCAAGGAACGGGCGCAGCGGCATTCGGGCGTGAAGAAATATTTCATCCTGCGGATGCCGCAGCGGCCCGGGGCGCTCAAGGATTTTCTCAGTATCCTTGGGCCGGAGGACGATATTGCGCGGTTCGAATATCTCAAGAAATCGGCGCGGAACTTTGGTTCGGTGCTGATCGGGATCGAGACGGGACATGCCGAGAATTTCGCGCGGATCGAGGCGGCGCTCAAGGCGCAGGGCTTTGCCTATCGCGACATCACCAAGGATGAGGTTCTGGCCGAGTTCCTGATTTAAGAGCCCGGGTGGCCCGAAAGGAATTGCGATTTGCACCGGTCATAGGCGGTGCAGATCGCGGCCAGATCGACCTGTTGCGCCGCGCCGGAGGCGGCGAGGGATTCGCCCGCCTGGCAACGCGCCGCGAACTCGGTAAAGCCGAGGTTGAGCGCGCTGCCTTTGAGGGAGTGCAATCTGCCCTCGAGCCCCTCGCGCGGGGTGGTGCCGCGCAGCGAACCGAGCTCTGCCTCGACCTCATCGAGGAACAGGGTGACGATATCCTGAAAATCCCCGTCGCCGAATTCCTCGCGCAGTTCGGTGACCCGGTCCCAATCGATCATGGCGTCGCTCGCTTCTGTTGCGGCGACAATCGCGCAGAAATCCTAACAAATCCCTAAGCCTGGCCCGGCAATTTTTCCGCCCCGCTTTCACCCCCTGTTAAGCGCCGCCTGTCATACCGGTGCCGTAGAACCAAACGGGCGGCGTGATGCGACCAGAGCGGGACGTGACAGAGGAGGTTTTGCCCGAAGGCTCGGCCATTCGGGAGGTGCTGATCGTCGACGACAGCCGGTTGCAACGGCGCATCGCGGGCGGGTTGCTGCGGCGCTGGGGCTATCGCGTGCGCGAGGCGGGGTCGGGGGCGGAGGCGCTGGCGCTTTGTGACGAGGCGCTGCCGGATCTGGTGCTCAGCGACTGGATGATGCCGGGGATGAGCGGGCCGGAGTTTTGCTCGGCGTTTCGCAGGCTTGCGGGCGCGCGCTATGGCTATTTCATCCTGCTCACCGCCAAGAGCGACAAGGAAGAGGTGGCGGCGGGGCTCGATGCCGGGGCGGATGATTTCCTGACCAAACCGGTCAATGGCGGCGAGCTGCGGGCACGGATTTCGGCAGGCGAACGCATCCTGCGGATGCAGCGCGAGATGGTCGAGAAAAACCGGCTGGTGACCGAGACGCTCGATCAGTTGCAGCAGCTCTATGATGCGATTGACCGCGACCTGATCGAGGCGCGCAAGCTGCAACAATCGCTGATCGCCGAGCGTTATCGCGATTTCGGCGCGGCGCAGGTGTCTCTTTTGCTGCAATCGGCGGGGCATGTGGGCGGCGATCTCGTCGGCATGTTTCAGGTGAGCGACGAGGTGATCGGCATCTATGCGCTCGATGTGTCGGGCCATGGGATCAGTTCGGCGCTGATGACGGCGCGGCTGGCGGGCTATCTGTCGGCGAGCGTGCCGGAGCAGAATGTCGCCCTCTACCGCCGCGAGGATGGCCATTTCGCGATGCGGCCGCCGCAGGACACTTTGGCGGCGCTCAACAGCATGTGCCTCGAGGATATGGAGACCGAGCATTATTTCACGATCTGTCTGGCCGAGGTTGATCTTGGCAGCGGGCGGTTGCGGCTGGCGCAGGCGGGGCATCCGCATCCGGTGATCCAGCGCCGGTCGGGGGCCTGTGAACTGCTCGGGCAGGGCGGGCTGCCCGTGGGGCTCATCCCCGGCGCGTGCTATGACGGGATCGAGGCGCGGCTTGGGCCCGGTGACCGGCTTATGATCCATTCCGATGGGGTGGTGGAATGCGCCGATCCCGCGGGGCGGCAGCTCGGCGATGCGGGGTTGCAGCGTATTCTGGGTGATCTCAACCAGACGCGGGGGCAGGCCTGTCTCGAATCGGTGATCTGGAAACTGGCGGATCACGCCGGGGGGGACCGGTTCGAGGATGATGTCTCGGCGGTGCTGCTCGAATTCAGAGGAGGGTATTTTCAGGGATAAGGCGCGGCTCTTTGTGATGTGGCGCAGCTAGTGTTTTCCCGGTAGGTCTCGATCAAGACCCGCGATCGGCCTGATCGCGGGTCGGGCAAAGGCGCGAGGCGCTGGGGCACCATCGGGCGGCCTGACCTTGGCGGTGAGGTGGAGGGTTAGGGCCCGCCACGATTGCGGAGGGGTAGAGAGATTTCAGCATGTGGCCGTGCGTCGACGAGGGCGCAGGGTGTGCCGGGATCGGAATGGGCGGGGTGCCGAGACAAAAGCGGAGGGTTTGCCGCGACAAAAAAGCCGACGGTTTGCCGAAATCGGAAGGGATGAGGGACCGCCTACGGGACCTGCATAAACCCCAGCGGATATACTCCGAGATCGGGATCAGCGGCAATAATCCTGCACAAACATGCGGTCGCCTATGCTGGCGACCTCGGTCATCGCGGTCTGCCAGTCGGTGAAGATGGGCGTATGTCCCGGCTCGCCCGGATCGGCGAGGCGGCGCACGGGGCGGGCCTCGTAGATGGTGCAGATCTTTTCGGCCCAGAGATCATATTCCGGCATATAGACAAAACGGCGATAGGCGCCGAGGCGGCGCGGCGCGGCGATGCGCCAGCCGGTTTCCTCGAAGACCTCGCGGTGCAGCGCCTGCAGGGGCGATTCGCCGGGGTCGATGCCGCCGCCGGGGAGCTGCAATTCCGGCTCGGGCCGGTCCTGATGGGTCAGCAGCACGCCACTGCCATGGGGCAGGATCGCATAGGCGCCGGGGCGCAGTTTATAGGTGATGTCAGGATGTACCGCTTCGCCGACCCGCCGCATGAATTGCCACCTTTCCCTTGGAGCATTGCTTGCCCCTTCCTATCTAGACGCGATATGCCAATTCCAGGCCCAATAGGAAACCCCATGACACTTGCACAGAAAATCGCCTGGGACGACACGGTCCTGCCCTTTCAATTGGACAATTGCGATGTTCGCGGACGCGTCGCGCGCCTTGACGGCGTGTTGGAAGGCATTCTGCAACAGCACAATTACCCGGCCCAGGTCGAGGCGCTCATTGCCGAGATGGCGCTCTTGACCGCGTTGATCGGCCAGACGATCAGCCTGCGTTGGAAGCTGCAGCTTCAGGTGCAGACCAAGGGCGCGGTGCGGATGATCGCCACCGATTACTATGCGCCGACCGAAGAGGGCGAGCCGGCGCGCATCCGCGCCTATGCCTCCTTCGATGGCGATCGGCTCACCGATGAGGTGCCGTTTGCGCAGCTTGGCGAGGGGTATTTTGCCATCATGATCGATCAGGGCGAGGGCACGACCCCCTATCAGGGGATCACGCCGATCGCGGGTGATAGTCTCACCAGCTGTGCCGAGGCCTATTTCGCGCAGTCCGAGCAATTGCCGACGCGGTTCAAGCTCAGCTTTGGTCAGTCGACCGAGGCGGGGGCGGCCGAGCATTGGCGCGCGGGCGGCATCATGCTCCAGCATATGCCCAAGGCGTCGCCCCATGCCAAAGGCGGCGGCAGCGGCGAGGGCGGGCTGTTGCAGGCCGCCGATCTGGTCGAGGGCGAGGATGGCGAGAATTGGGGTCGGGCGAATGTGTTGCTCGACACCGCCGAAGAGCTCGAGCTTATTGGGCCGTCGGTGGCGCCGAGCGAGCTGCTCTATCGGCTGTTCCACGAAGAGCAGCCGCGGATTTTCGACACGCAGCCGGTGCGGTTTGGCTGCACCTGTTCCGAGGACCGTGTGCGCCAGAGCCTGTCGATCTATTCGGCCCGCGATATCGCGCATATGACCACGGAAGAGGGGCGTGTGACCGCGGATTGCCAGTTCTGCGGGCGGCATTACGATCTCGATCCGGCGACGCTCGGGTTCGAAGCGGGTGGCAATGACGATTGATCTGCAGGAGGGAGCGCTGGATCGGGTGATCCGCGCCCTTGGGCGGCCGATGCGGCCGTCGTCGGATTTCGATCTGAACCCGGATGTGGTGCTGCCCGAGGGGCGGCGGCTGCGTCCGGCGGGGGTGCTTGTGCCGATCCTCCTGCGGCCCGAGGGGGCGCGCGTCATTCTCACCAAACGCTCGTCGGCGATGCGCCATCACCCGGGTCAGATTGCCTGTCCCGGTGGCAAGCAGGATGAGGGCGATGCCGATGTCGTGGCCGCCGCGCTGCGCGAGGCGCATGAGGAGATCGGGCTCGACCCGCGCAATGCCGAGGTGCTGGGGCAATTGCCTGCGCATGAGACGGTGACATCCTTCACGGTGACGCCTGTGGTGGCGCGGGTGCGGGCTGCGTTTACCCCGGTGCCGGAGGCCGGTGAGGTGGCGGAAGTGTTCGAAGTGCCCCTCGATCATGTGCTCGATCTGGGGCGCTATCGCATCGAGGCGCGGCGCTGGCGGGGGATGCGGCGGCGCTATTACGTGGCGCCGTTTGGGCCCTATTATATCTGGGGAGCGACGGCGCGGTTCCTGCGGCAATTGGCCGAGGCGGTGGCCGATGAGGATTGAGGGCGATTGGCTCGATGCGGCGCCGCTCAGGGCGGTGTTGGCGATGCTGGAAGAGGCCGGGCATCGCGGGCTCATCGTGGGTGGGGCGGTGCGCAATGCGGTGATGGGGCTGCCGGTCACGGATATGGATATTGCCACGGATGCGCGGCCCGAGAGGGTGATGGCGCTGGCGGAGGCGGCGGGGCTACGGGCGGTGCCGACGGGGCTCGACCATGGGACGGTGACGGTGGTGAGCGGCGAGGAGCCGTTTGAGATCACCACCTTTCGGCGCGATGAAGAAGCGGATGGGCGGCACGCGAAAGTGGCCTTTACCGACGATCTCGCAGAGGATGCGCGGCGGCGCGATTTCACCATGAATGCGCTCTATGCCCAAGGCGACGGGACGGTGATCGACCCGGTGGATGGGGTCGCGGATGCGCGGGCCGGGCGGGTGCGATTCATCGAGGATGCGGGGCGGCGGATCGAGGAGGATTACCTGCGAATCCTCAGGTTTTTCAGGTTCAACGCAATCTACGGTCGGGACGGTCTGGACCCCGAGGCGCTGGCGGCGATTGCCGAACATCTCGACGGGTTGGAGCGGCTCGCACGAGAGCGGGTGGGGGCCGAGATGCGCAAGCTTCTGGCCGCGCCGGAGCCGTCGATGAGCCTTGCGGCGATGGCGCAGTGCGGGGTGTTGATGCGGGTCTTGCCGGGGGCGGATGTGAGCGCGGTGCCGGTTCTGGTGGCGCTCGAGACCCAGGCCGGTGCGCCGCCGGAGGCGATGCGGCGGCTGGCGTTGATCGGCGGCGAAGAGGTGGAAGACCGGCTGCGATTGAGCAAAAACGAGACGTCGGTATTGCGTCGGTATCGCGACGGCATCGCGGCGGTGGACGATCCGGCCACTCTCGGCTATCGGCACGGGGCCGAGGCGGCGCGCGATATCGTGCTGTTGCGGATGGCGCTGGGGCTGCCGCAGCCGGAGGATTGGCCCGCGCAGATCCGGCGCGGCGCCGGGGCGCGCTGTCCGGTGACGGCGCGGGATCTGATGCCCGCCTACGAGGGCGCGGCGCTGGGTGCGAAGTTGAAAGAGATCGAGGCCCGTTGGATCGCCTCCGGTTTCACCAAGACGAAAGAGGATTTGCTGTGAGCGCTGAAAGCTGGGTCATAGAACGGTTGGGCCATCATGGGGATGGCGTGGCCGAAGGGCCGGTCTTTGCGCCGATGACCCTGCCGGGCGAGGTGGTGACCGGGCGGCTCGAGGGGCAGCGGCTTTGCGATGTGCGGATCGAGACGCCGAGCGAAACCCGGGTGAGGCCGCCCTGCCGTCATTTCAAATCCTGCGGCGGCTGTGCGGTGCAACATGCCAGCGATGATTTCGTGGCCGAGTGGAAACAGGGGATCGTCGAGGCGGCGCTCAGGGCGCAGGGGATCGAGGCCCGCTATCTGCCGATGCATGTGAGCCCGGCGCAGAGCCGTCGCCGCGCGACGATTTCGGCGCGGCGCACGAAAAAGGGCGCGATGGCCGGGTTTCACGCCCGCGCCTCGGACGCGATCATCGACATTCCTGACTGCAAGCTGCTGCATCCCGATCTGTTGCGCGGCACCGCGCTGGCGGCGGAGCTGGCCGAGGTGGCGGGCAGTCGCAAGGGCGAGATTTCGATTGCCTGCACGGTGACGGCGGCGGGGCTCGATGTGGATCTGCGCGGCGCCAAGCCATTGGATGGGCCACTGCGGGCGGCGCTAGGCGATGTGGCGCGGCGGCAAAAGCTGGCGCGGCTCAGCCATGAGGGCGATGTGGTCTGCCAAGAGCTGCCGCCGGCGCAGAGCTTTGGCCGGGCGCAGGTGGTGCCGCCGCCGGGGGCGTTTCTGCAGGCGACGCGCGAGGGCGAGGCGGCGCTTGTCGCGGATGTGCGCGCGGCGCTGGCCGGGGCCGGGAAGGTGGTCGATCTGTTCGCCGGTTGTGGCACGTTCAGCTTTCCGCTGGCCGAGGCAGCGCAGGTTCATGCGGTCGAAGGGGCGCGGGACATGATCGACGCGCTGCAGGCGGGGTGGCGCAATGTGCAGGGGCTCCGGACGATGACGGCGGAGGTGCGCGACCTGTTTCGTGATCCGCTTCGGGCCGAAGAGCTGCGGGAGTATGAGGGCGTCTGTCTCGATCCGCCAAGGGCGGGGGCAGAGGCGCAGGTGCGCGAGCTCGCCCAGAGCGATGTGGCGCGGATCGCCTATGTGTCCTGTAGCCCGGCGAGCTTTGCCCGCGATGCGCGGCATCTCTTGGCGGCGGGCTATGAGATGGGGCCGGTCCGGGTGGTGGATCAGTTCCGCTGGTCATCGCATGTCGAGCTTGTCACCAGCTTTGCGCGGCCGGAGGCGTCGTAAGGGCGCATTCGCCAGATTTTTAACGGTTCCGCGCATGTCCCCCCTGTTGCGAGGCGCCGAGATGCGTTAATTTGCGGCAGCAGGCATAAGACCAGTGGGGCAGTGTAAATGAGATACCTGATGTTGATGGTGGCCCTGATCGGCGCGGTTGCGCTTTCGGGGTGTAGTTCCAAATTCAAAACCTATAACGGTCCGGAGGTGACCCATGTTCTCGTGAACAAGGGGGCGCGGCGGATGTATCTGCTGCATCACAACCAGGTGCTCAAGGCCTATGATATCGATCTTGGCTTTGCGCCCGAGGGGCACAAGCAGTTTCAGGGCGATGGCAAGACGCCGGAAGGCCGCTATGTGATCGACCGGCGCAATCCGAACAGCGATTTCCACCTGTCGATCGGGCTCGATTATCCGAACATGCGGGACCGGGCCTATGCGCTGGCGCAGGGCAAGACGCCGGGTGGCGATATCTTTATCCACGGCAGACCGAACACCAAGAAAAAGGGCAATGGCCCGGATTGGACGGCGGGCTGTATCTCGGTCAAGGACCGCGAGATCGAGGATATCTATGCGATGGTGAAGAACGGCACGCCGATCACCATCACGCCCTAAGCCGTTGGGTTTTGAGAGGGTGGGATGGGCCGTCGTGGCCCATCCGTGAGATCAGACTGGCGTGAGATCAGGTCATTCTGGGCCTTAGCGGCCCATGACGAGGGTCCACCAGATCTTGCCATTGTCTTCCTGCAGCCAGGAAAAGCCCAGCTCGCGGGCGGCGGGATCGAGGATCACGCGGCGCGAGCCTTCTTCTTCCATCCAGGCGGCGAGGGTTTCGAGCTCTGTCTCGTAGGTTTCCGAGATCGCTTCGCCCACCAGCTCGCCGGTGTAGCCGACGCGGCGCACCCGGTCGATCGGCGAGGAGCCGTCGGAGCCGAAATGCCAGGGGCGGTTTTGCACGCTCATGTCGCGGGCATGGGTGGCGGCGGCGGCGGTGAGCTGAGCGTTGAGCGCCACCGGGGCGGCACCTTTGGCCTCGCGCAGAGCGTTGACCGAGTCGAGCATCCGGTACTGAATGCGCGAGGTATCGGCATTGCGGATGCGATAGACCTGCGGGAGAGGTTTGCCATCGGGGCCGATTGTCGACACAGGTGCGGGAGCACATGCGCTGAGCGTCAGCAATGCGGTTGCCAAGATAGCCAGAAGTCGTGTCATGTTGCCCTACCAGATCAAATTTTGAACACCGACCCTCTCTAGTGAATATCCTGTGGCATATCAAACCCGCATCGGCGGAGGAACGTCAGTGCACATTGGTTTGATTTGTCACTGCGGCATTCGCGCCATATATAGTCAGCTGTAGCTTTGACGAGGATAACTGGAGACAAGGTATGTCCATGACTGTGAAAAGCCCCCTGAACAGACGTCATTTCCTGATGGGTGCCGCCGCCTGTGTTGGCGCGCCGGCCATGGCCCAGGATCTCAACAGCGCCTCGACAATCGAGATGGAACAAGACATTTCGAGCAAGGTGCGGCGCAATGTCTCTGCCTTTCGGTCGCTGGACTGGCAGCCCTATTTCTCGAATCTGAACAATGGCGCGGTGCTGGTCGATATCGATTCGCGGGCGCTGCATTTCTGGACCGAGTCGGGCGAGTATTTCCTCTTTCCGTCGAGTGTGCCGATGAGCGAAGAGCTCACCCGGCGGGGCCGGACCAGTGTTGTGCGCAAGGTGGAGGGGCCGGAATGGCGTCCGACGCCTTCGATGCTCGAACGGAATCCGGATTGGCCGACCTATGTCGGGCCGGGGCCGGACAACCCGCTTGGCACCCATGCGCTCTATCTCAGCTGGACCTATTACCGGATCCACGGCACCCATGACACGCGCAAGATCGGGCGGCGGTCGTCGAACGGCTGTATCGGGCTTTACAACCAGCATATCGCCCAGCTCTACGGGATGACCAAAGTTGGTACGCAAGTGTTGCTAATTTGACAATCCCGTGTGGATTGTGTGGCGGAGATGAAAATCGTGTTTGCAAGCGAACGGGTTAGCTGATTATTCGGCGGTCACGAGATAAGTCATTTTGCCGGACGTCTCAGGAAAATGGCGCCCGGCCAATACTGGAGAAGACCATGAAAAAACTCGCACTCGCCGTTGCTTTCGCTGCTGCTGCCACCACCGCTTCGGCCGGCAACCTGTCCGAGCCCGTGATGGAAGCCCCCGTCATCGTTGAAGAAACCGCTGCAAGCTCGTCGGCTGCTGGCGTTTGGGTTCCGCTGCTGCTGCTGGCCGTTGTGGCCGCGGTTATCGCTGCAGACTAATACGTCCCTCACAGGACAGGAAAAAGGCGGTGGAGTTTCCACCGCCTTTTTTCGTTTCAGCCCAAGGCCTTAGGGGGTCAGGAGACCCAGCCGCCGAGGTTTTCGCGGATGATCGCGGTGAGGGCTGCGACGTGATCGGGCGTGTCGTTGAGGCAGGGGATATAGGTGAAGCTCTCGCCGCCGGCCTCTTCAAAGCTTTCGCGGATCTCTTCGTTGATCTCTTCGAGGGTTTCGATGCAATCGGCGGAAAAGGCCGGGGCGATGACGGCGATGCGTGTCTTGCCCTCGTCGCGCGCGAGGCGGGCGACCTCTTCAACGGTGTAGGGGCGCAGCCAGTCCTCGGGGCCGAAGACCGATTGGAACGTGGTGGTGATCCGGTCCGTGTCCCAGCCCAGACGTTCGCGCAGGAGTCGCGTCGTTTTCTGACATTGGCAATGGTAGGGGTCGCCCTGGGTCAGGTAGCGCTGGGGCATGCCGTGGTAGGAGACGACGAGCATTTCGGGCGGCGTATCAGTCTCTGAATAGGCTTTTTCGACGGATTGCGCGAGCGCGTCGATATAGGCGGGATTCTCGAAATAGGGTTCGACCACGCGGGCGGTGGGCTGCCAGGTCTCTTCCATCAGGGCGCGGAAGAACTGATCATTGGCGGTGGCCGAGGTGGCCCCGGCATAATGCGGGTAGAGCGGGAAGAAGAGGATGCGGGTGCAGCCCGCCGCCACCATCTCGCGCACCTTGGAGGCGGTCGAGGGGTTGCCGTAGCGCATGCAGAAATCAACCATGACCTGATCGCCGTAATCGGCGGTGAGCGCGGCGCGGATGGCGTCGGTCTGATCGCGGGTGATGGTCATCAGCGGGCTTTCATCCCGCTCTTCGTTCCAGATGGATTTATAGGCTTTTCCGCTGGCAAAGGGTCGCTTTGTCAGGATGATGCCCTGCAGGATCGGCTGCCATTTCCATTTCGGATAGTCGATGACGCGCTTGTCCGAGAGAAATTCGCTCAGGTAGCGGCGCATGGACCAGTAATCGGTGCCATCGGGGGTGCCGAGATTGGCCAGCAGGATGCCGGTGCGGCCATGGCGCAGGGCCGGGTGGTCGTTGGGGGCGTGGTCGGGGCGTTGGGCGTCGAGCGTCATGTCACATCTTTCTCGCGGTCATCAGGCCCCAGATAGGGGGTGGGGCCGGGGCGTCAATCTTTGAGCTTGGTTTCCTCGGTGCCGAGCGCCGCGGCGAGGCTGGCGGTGGCGGAGCCGGGGCGCAGGGGCTGTGGCTGTGACGGGTCGGGAGCCCAGCCGGTGAGGAAAATAAGGTCAAACGTGGCTTGGAGTCGGTCCTCGCCATGGGGGAAGTTATTGGCATAAAGCGTCTCGGCGCGGGCCATGACGTCACGTCGGGCAAAGCGCCGGGGGCGTGATGTGAGCGCATTTGTCTCACCCATGGCGCGCAGATCCTGCATCAGGTGGCGGGCCGAGCGATAGGCGGCGGTGAGCGGCACGCTGTCGGCGACCGGGAGCGCATAGCCCGCCCGCTGCATCAGCGCGCCGAGGTCGCGGATCTCGGCCATGGGCGCGACGCGGGCCGAGAGCCCGCCGCGCATATCGCTTTCGGCCTGGGCCAGCGCGGCGCGCAATTCATGCAGGGTCTCGCCGCCGAAGAGCACGCCGAGAAACAGTCCATCGGGGGCCAGCGCCCGGCGGCATTGGATGAGCTGACCCACCGGGTCATTGGCCCAATGGAGCGCCATGGCATGGATCACCAGATCATGCGCGCCGGGATCGAGCGCGAGCGTCTCGGCATCCTCGACCAGCGTGGCGCCGGGCAGCACATCGGCCCAGAAATCCGGCATCCCGGTGACAATGGCGGGTTTGGTAAATTCTTTATTAACGATCGCCAGCCGATCATGGATCTCGTCGCGGGCGGTTTCATGCAGGAACAGCGCCGGGGCGCGGGCGGCGCGGGCGCGGTTGCGGCAAAGGGCCTGGCGGTCGGTCAGCTGGGGAGGCGTGGTCATGGCGCGGAAATATACATGAACGGGGGCGTAGTCCAATCCGTTCTGCAAACCCTCTATCCGCCGCGGTGTCTTGGCTGTGGGGCGCGGGTCGAGAGCGACTTTGGTCTGTGCGGGCCGTGCTGGCGCGAGACGCCGTTCATTTCGGGGCTGGTCTGTGACGCCTGTGGCATTCCGTTGCCCGGTGAACAGGGTGAGCCGGGCGGGCCGGGGGCGGAGCCTGCGCAATGCGATGCCTGTCTGGTGCGGGTGCGGCCCTGGGCGCGGGGGCGGGCGGCGATGCTCTATGAGAGCATGGGGCGGCGGCTTGTTCTTGGGCTCAAACATGGGGACCGGCATGATGTGCTGCGCCCGGCGGGGCGGTGGCTCGCGCGGGCGGGGCGGGAGATATTCGCGCGCAATATGCTCATCGTGCCGGTGCCTCTGCATTGGACGCGGCTGGTCAAACGGCGGTTCAACCAATCGGCGCATCTGGCCGAGGCGCTGGCGCGGGAAACCGGGCTAAACCACAGGCCCGATGTGTTGATCCGGGCGCGCGCCACTCCGAGCCTTGGGGGCATGGGCCATGATCACCGGTTTCAGACCATGGCCGGGGCGATCACCCTGCGCGAGGGGCAGCGGCGGCGGATTGCCGGGCGGTCGGTTCTCATCGTCGATGACGTGATGACCTCGGGGGCGAGCCTGTCGGCGGCGGCGGAGGCGCTTGTAACACATGGTGCCGCAGAGGTGAGCATCTTGGTACTGGCAAGAGCGGGCCGTGCGACTTAGGTATTGGGCAACGCAATGATGCAGGTGCCCAAATGAAACAAGTCGAGATTTACACATCGCCGCTCTGCGGCTTTTGCCACGCCGCCAAGCGGCTTCTGAAGGAAAAGAACGTCAATTTCACCGAGATTGACGTGCTCGAGAACCCGAACCGCAAGCCGGAGATGATCCAGCGCGCCAATGGCGGGCGGACCGTGCCGCAGATTTTCGTGGGCGACACCCATGTTGGCGGCTGTGACGACCTCTATGCGCTGGAGCGGGCCGGGAAGCTGGACGCTCTGCTCGCCGCATGAGCGTGCTGCGGGCGGGATTGATCCAGATGACCGCCGGGGATGACCCGGCGGCCAACCTGCCCGCGACCGAGGCGCTGATCCGCGAGGCGGCGGGCAAGGGCGCGACGCTTGTCCTCACGCCGGAGGTGACGAATTGCGTCTCGTCGAGCCGTTCGCATCAGCGCGAGGTGCTGCGCCATGAGGGTGAGGATGAAACGCTCGCCGCGCTGCGAGCGCTGGCGGCGGAGCTTGGGATCTGGCTGTTGATCGGGTCGCTGGCGGTGAAGACCGAGGATGCGGACGGGCGGTTTGCCAATCGCAGTTTCCTCGTCTCGCCCGAGGGGGCGATCACCGCGCGCTATGACAAGATGCATATGTTCGATGTCGAGATTTCCGAGAGCGAAAGCTATCGCGAAAGCGCGGGCTATCGTCCCGGCGAACGGGCGGTTGTGGCGCAGGCGGGCGAGGCCTGCCTCGGGCTCAGCGTTTGTTACGATGTGCGGTTTGCAAAGCTCTACCGCGCCCTGGCGCAGGCGGGGGCGCAGATCCTGACGGTGCCCGCGGCGTTTTCGCCGGTCTCGGGCGCGGCGCATTGGGAAGTGTTGCTGCGGGCGCGGGCGATCGAAACCGGGTGTTTCGTGCTCGCCCCGGCGCAATGCGGCCAGCATCCGGCAGGCCGTGGCAAGCCGCGCGAGACCTGGGGGCATAGCCTCGCGGTGGCGCCCTGGGGCGAGGTTCTCGCCGATGGCGGAGACGCAACCGGGGCGATTATCGTTGATCTGGACCTCGCGGAAGTGGCACAAGCGCGACAGCGTATTCCTTCGCTCACACATGATCGCAGCTTCGAGGGCCCAAGACAGGATGCATGAATCGGCAACAAGTTCGCTGGCGGTGGCGCTCTTTGGCGAGATCCTGATCTCGGACCAGATGATCCGCAGCCGGCTGAACCGGGTGTTGCCGAAGGGGATGGAGATTTCGCATTTCACCCTGCTCAACCATCTGGCGCGGAGCGGCGAAGAGCGCAGCCCGGCGCAGCTTGCCAAGAGTTTTCATGTGACGCGCGGGGCGATGACCAACACGCTGAGCAAGCTCGAATGGGCGGGCTATGTGCATATCCGGCCCGATTGGGACGATGCGCGGCGCAAGATGGTGTCGATCAGCCCGGCGGGGCGCGCGGCGCGCGATGCGGCGGTGGCGGCGATCACGCCGATCATTTCCGAGATGGTGACCGAGCTGGGCGAAGACCGGGTGCGCGGGGCGTTGCCGGTGCTGCGGGGCCTGCGCGCCAAGCTCGAAGAGGCGGAGTGATCAGGGGGCGAGGCTGGCGGTGACGTAGTTCACGCTCAGATCGCGGTCCGAGATCGACCAGGACCAGGCAATCGGGTTGAAGACAAAGCCCTTGCGGTCGACCGGCGACAGGCCCGCCTGTTTCAACAGATCATAGAGCTCGTCCGGGGTGATGAATTTCGACCAGTCATGGGTGCCCTTGGGCAGCCAGCGCATGACATATTCGGCGCCGAGAATGGCCATGGCAAAGCTCTTGGGGTTGCGGTTGATGGTCGAGCACAGATGCAGGCCGCCGGGTTTGAGCAGACGGCGGCAGGCGGTGAGGAAATCGAGCGGGTCGGCCACATGTTCGACCACTTCCATATTGAGCACCACGTCGAATCTCTCGCCCGCGTCGGCCAGCGCCTCGGCGGTGGTGTGGCGGTAGTCGATGTCGAGCCCGCCCTGTTCGGCATGGAGCCGGGCGACAGGCAGGTTGCCCTCGGCGGCATCGGCCCCGATCACCGTGGCGCCGCGCCGCGCCATGGGTTCGCTCAGCAGCCCGCCGCCACAGCCGATGTCGAGAAGGCGCAGCCCGGCAAAGGGGCGGTCCTCGCGCAGGTCGCGGTCAAATTCGGCGGCGATCTGCGTGGTGATATAGTCGAGACGGCAGGGATTGAGCATGTGCAGCGGCTTGAACTTGCCGTTCGGATCCCACCATTCGGCGGCCATCGCCTCGAATTTGGCGACTTCTGCGGGATCGATCGTGCTTTGCGCGGCTTGCATTTCGCTCTCCATATGCTCATCTGTCACCGCTTTGCTATATAGGACGGTGATGGACAAGTTTCCCGAACAAAAAACCGCGGTGCAATATCTCTATCCGCCCATCGAGCCGTTTGACCGGCGGATGATGGATGTGGGCGAGGGGCATCACATCTATGTGGAACAGTCCGGCAATCCCGAGGGCCGTCCGGTGGTGGTGCTGCATGGCGGGCCGGGGGGCGGCTGTAGCCCGGCGATGCGGCGCTATTTCGATCCGGAACAATATCGCATCATCCTGTTCGATCAGCGCGGCTGTGGCCGGTCGCGGCCGCATGCAGAGGTCGAGAACAACACGACATGGCATCTGGTCGAGGATATCGAGGCGATCCGCAAGGCGCTGGAGATCGAGCGCTGGATCGTGTTTGGCGGGAGCTGGGGCGCGACGCTGTCGCTCATCTATGCGCTGAGCCATCCGGACCGGGCGGCGCATCTGGTGCTGCGCGGCGTGTTCCTGATGACGCAGGCCGAGCTCAAATGGTTCTATGGCGGCGGCGCGGGGCAGTTCTTTCCCGAGACCTGGGCGCGGTTTCAGCGGCTCATCCCCGAGGTCGAGCGCGGCGATATGATCGCGGCCTATCACCGGCGGCTGTTTTCCGGCGACCGGGCGACCGAGATCACCTATGCCAAGGCCTGGTCGGCCTGGGAAAACGCGCTGGCCACTGTGCGCAGCACCGGGATGATGGGCGACGCGCCAGCAGAATATGCGCGGGCCTTTGCGCGGCTGGAGAATCACTATTTCACCCATGCCGGATTTCTCGAGGCCGATGGCTGGATCGAGAAGAACATCGCGCGGATTGCCCATGTGCCGGGGACGATTGTGCAGGGCCGCTATGACATGATCTGCCCCCCGGCGAGCGCCTGGCGGCTGGCCGAGCGCTGGGGCCGGGCCGAGCTGCGCATGATCCCGCTGGCGGGCCATGCCCTGTCCGAGCCGGGGATCAGCGCCGAGCTGGTCAAGACCATGGATATGCTGGCGCGGGGCTAGGCGCGGGGGCCAGTGAGGCGGCAATCTGGCCTGTCTGACCCTAGCCCCTTGCAGACTCGGGCCAAGAGGCGTATATCCCCCTCAACAGCGGCGCAGACGGGTCTCTCCCAGATGCTCCACCGGGAAAGATCAACGGGCCGCGGGCCCGTTTTTTTGTATTTGGACGACTGATGAGCAATGACCTGATAGCCAAGGCAGCGATCGACCGGCGTTTGGCCGAGATCGTGACCCCCGTGATCGAAGATCTCGGGTTTGAGCTGGTCCGGCTGCGCCTGATGGGGGGCAAGACCGACACGTTGCAGATCATGGCCGAGCGCCCCGAAGGCGGGATCGAGGTCGATGAATGTGCGCGGATCAGCACCGAAGTGAGCGCGGTTCTCGATGTCGAGGACCCGATCATCGAGGCCTATACGCTCGAAGTGTCGAGCCCGGGCATCGACCGGCCGCTGACGCGGCTCAAGGATTTCGAGACGTTTGAGGGCTATGAAGCCAAGATCGAGACCTCGGAGCTTATCGACGGGCGCAAACGCTTTAAGGGCGTGCTGGCCGGGGTCGAGGGCGAAGAGGTTCTGATCAATGTGGAAGAAGGCACGATCGGTCTGCAGTTCGACTGGCTGGCCGATGCCAAGCTGGTCCTGACCGACGAGCTGATCAAGGAAATGCTGCGCCAGCGCAAGGATGCGGGCGTGTTGGATGAAGAGCAATTTGACGCGATCGAGGATGACGCGTCAGAGGAGGAGTAAAGATGGCGATTACCTCTGCAAACCAGCTTGAGCTTTTGCAAACGGCCGAGGCCGTGGCCCGCGAAAAGATGATCGATCCCGGTCTCGTGGTCGAAGCGATGGAAGAGAGCCTCGCGCGGGCGGCCAAGAGCCGCTATGGCGCCGAGATGGACATTCGCGTCAGCATCGACCGCAAGACCGGCCGCGCCACCTTTACCCGGGTGCGCACCGTGGTCGAGGAAGAAGAGCTCGAGAATTATCAGGCCGAGCTCACCGTTGAGCAGGCCAAGCAATATCTCGACGATCCCAAGGTCGGCGATCAGTATATCGAAGAAGTGCCGCCGGTGGACATGGGCCGGATCGCGGCGCAATCGGCCAAGCAGGTCATCCTGCAGAAGGTTCGAGAAGCCGAGCGTGATCGCCAATACGAAGAGTTCAAGGACCGCGCCGGCACGATCATCAACGGCATGGTCAAGCGCGAAGAATACGGCAATGTCATCGTTGACGTGGGCCGGGGCGAAGCCATCCTGCGCCGCAACGAGAAGATTGGCCGCGAGAGCTATCGCCCGAATGAGCGCATCCGCTGCTATATCAAGGATGTGCGCCGCGAAGCCCGTGGGCCGCAGATTTTCCTGAGCCGCACCGCGCCGGAATTCATGGCCGAGCTGTTCAAGATGGAAGTGCCCGAGATCTATGACGGCATCATCGAGATCAAGGCCGTGGCCCGGGATCCCGGGTCGCGCGCCAAGATCGCCGTGATTTCCTATGACGGGTCGATCGACCCGGTGGGCGCCTGTGTCGGTATGCGCGGCAGCCGGGTGCAGGCCGTCGTCAACGAGCTTCAGGGCGAGAAGATCGACATCATCCCGTGGAACGAAGATCAGCCGACCTTCCTCGTCAACGCGCTGCAGCCGGCCGAAGTGTCGAAAGTGGTTCTCGACGAAGAGGCCGAGCGGATCGAAGTGGTGGTGCCGGAAGAGCAGCTGTCGCTGGCCATTGGCCGTCGCGGTCAGAACGTGCGTCTGGCGTCGCAGCTCACCGGGCTCGACATCGACATCATGACCGAGGCCGAAGACAGCGAACGCCGTCAGCGCGAGTTCGAAGAGCGCACCAAGCTGTTCATGGACACGCTCGATCTCGACGAGTTCTTTGCCCAGCTGCTGGTCTCCGAAGGCTTTACCAACCTCGAAGAGGTGGCCTATGTCGAGCAGGACGAGCTTCTGGTCATCGACGGGGTGGACGAGGACACGGCGGGCGAGCTTCAGGCACGGGCGCGCGATGTTCTCGAGGCGCGGGCCAAGGCGGCGCTCGAACGGGCGCGCGAGCTCGGGGTTGAGGACAGCCTGGTTGAATTTGAGGGGCTCACACCCCAGATGATTCAGGCCCTGGCCGAGGATGGCGTGAAGACGCTCGAAGATTTCGCCACTTGCGCGGATTGGGAACTGGCCGGTGGCTGGACCATGCAGGACGGTCAGCGGGTCAAGGATGATGGCATCCTCGAGCCCTTCGACGTCTCGCTCGAAGAAGCTCAGGCCATGGTGATGACCGCCCGCGTGATGCTGGGCTGGGTCGATCCTGCCGATCTCGAAGCCGAGGAAGAGGACGAGATCGACGCGGATGCCGAAGCCGGCGATTCAGCCGAGGAGGCCGAGGCCTGATTCTTCAGGCCTCGGGCGTCGAGCATGGGTCGCGGTGGGCACCCCAAAGACCGGTCGGACGGTCCCGAGCGTAAATGCATCGCCACGGGGGAGGTATATCCCGTGGCGCAGCTTTTGCGTTTCGTGGTTGGACCAGATGGCCAGGTCGTCCCTGATCTGGCGGGCAAACTGCCCGGGCGGGGGATCTGGGTGCTGTCCGAGCGGGCGGCGCTCGACAAGGCGGCGACGAAGGGGCTGTTTGCCCGCGCCGCGAAACAACCGGTCACTGTGCCGGACGGTCTGACCGATCTGGTCGAAGGCATTCTGGCGCGGCGGGTGGTTGATCTGATCAGCCTCGCCCGCAAGGGCGGCTATGCGGTGTCGGGCTATGAAAAGGTCAAGGATTGGCTGTGGCGCGACGACGCGATTGCGCTGATCCAGGCCCATGACGGTTCGGAGCGCGGCAAATCAAAGCTGAGCACGCCGCAGGGCGGAAAATTCATCGGGTGGCTGAGCGCAGACGAACTGGGCCAGGCATTCGGGCGGCAAACCTCCATACACGCGGCATTGCGTGCTGGCGGTTTGGCGCATCGTGTTGTAGAGGAGGCGCAAAGGTTGAAGGGCCTGCGTGTCTCGGACGGCGGTGACAGCCGCCGGAAAGGAAGTAAAACCAGATGAGCGACAACGACGGTAAAAAGACTTTGGGTGTACGTGGTGGAGGTTCCCGTCCGGGGAATGTGAAGCAGAGCTTCAGCCATGGCCGCACCAAAAACGTCGTGGTGGAAACCAAGCGCAAACGCGTCGTCATGCCGAAACCCGGCGGCGCGGCGGGTGGAGCTGCGTCGAAATCCCTGGCCGGGGGTGACCCCAGCAAGCGCCCCGCAGGTATCACCGATGCCGAGATGGAGCGCCGCCTGAAGGCGTTGCAAGCCGCCAAGGCCCGTGAGGGCGAAGAAGCCGCCCAGCGCGAAGCCGAGGAAAAGGCCCGCGAAGAAGAGCGCCAGCGCCGCCGCGAAGAGGCCGAGGCCAAGGAACGCGAAGAGCGCGAACGCGCCGAGCGGGCCCGCCAGAAGGCCGAAGAGGACGAGCGCAAGCGCCTCGAGAGCGAAGAATCCGCCAAGAAGGCCGCCGCTGCGGCCTCTGCTGCCGTGCCGGATGAGCCCGCAGCCCGTGGCGCGCCTGCCAAACAGGCCCAGCCCGCGCGCAAGCAGGACAACAAGACCGACCGCAACGAGCGCCCGGCGCGTGGCAAAGGCCGCGACGATGGCCGCCGCTCGGGCAAGCTGACGCTGAACCAGGCGCTGTCTGGTGGCGAAGGTGGCCGTCAGAAATCGCTCGCCGCGATGAAGCGCAAGCAGGAACGTGCACGTCAGAAGGCGATGGGCGGCAATGAGGCGCGCGAAAAGGTTGTCCGTGAGGTCAAGCTGCCCGAGGCGATCGTCGTCTCCGAGCTGGCCAACCGTATGGCCGAGCGGGTCAGCGACGTGGTCAAGGCCCTCATGCAAAACGGCATGATGGTCACCCAGAACCAGTCGATCGATGCCGACACCGCCGAGCTCATCATTGAGGAATTCGGCCACAAGGTGACGCGCGTGTCGGATGCCGACGTCGAGGATGTGATCGACGCGGTCGAGGACAAGCCCGAGGACCTGCAGCCGCGGCCGCCGGTCATCACCATCATGGGCCATGTCGACCACGGCAAGACCTCGCTTCTGGATGCGATCCGCGACGCCAAGGTTGTCGCGGGCGAAGCCGGGGGCATCACCCAGCATATCGGCGCCTATCAGGTGACCACCGAGAGCGGGACGGTTCTGTCCTTCCTCGACACGCCGGGCCACGCCGCCTTTACCAGCATGCGGGCCCGTGGGGCGCAGGTCACCGATATCGTGGTTCTGGTGGTTGCCGCGGATGACGCGGTGATGCCGCAGACCATCGAGGCGATCAACCACTCGAAGGCCGCAGGCGTGCCGATGATCGTGGCGATCAACAAGGTCGACAAGCCGTCGGCCAACCCGGACAAGGTGCGGACCGATCTGCTTCAGCATGAAGTGATCGTCGAAGCGATGTCGGGCGAAGTGCAGGATGTCGAAGTCTCTGCCGTGACCGGTCAGGGCCTCGATGAGCTTCTCGAAGCCATCGCGCTTCAGTCCGAGATCCTCGAGCTCAAGGCGAACCCGAACCGCGCCGCCGAAGGTGCCGTGATCGAAGCGCAGCTCGATGTGGGCCGAGGCCCGGTTGCGACCGTTCTGGTGCAAAAAGGCACGCTCAAACAAGGCGATATCTTCGTCGTGGGTGAGCAATACGGTAAGGTCCGCGCGCTGATCAGCGACACGGGCGAGCGCGTCCAAGAGGCGGGCCCGTCGGTGCCGGTCGAGGTTCTCGGCCTCAATGGCACGCCCGAGGCTGGCGACGTTCTCAACGTGGTCGAGACCGAAGCGCAGGCCCGCGAGATTGCCGAATACCGCGAGAAGGCGGCCAAGGACAAACGTGCCGCCGCCGGTGCTGCGACCACGCTCGATCAGCTTCTGGCGAAGGCCAAGGAAGATCAGAACGTGGCCGAGCTTCCGATCCTGGTGAAGGCCGATGTGCAGGGTTCTGCCGAGGCCATCGTTCAGGCGATGGAGAAGATCGGCAACGAAGAGGTGCGCGTGCGTGTGCTGCATTCGGGCGTTGGCGCCATCACCGAGAGCGATATCGGCCTGGCCGAAGCCTCTGGCGCACCGGTTCTGGGCTTTAACGTCCGGGCCAATGCCCCGGCACGGAACAGCGCCAACCAGAAGGGCGTCGAGATCCGCTATTACTCGGTGATCTACGATCTGGTGGATGATGTGAAAGCGGCGGCGTCGGGTCTTCTCGGGGCGGAAATCCGCGAGAACTTCATCGGCTATGCGAAGATCAAAGAGGTCTTCAAGGTCACTGGCGTTGGCAAGGTTGCCGGCTGTCTCGTGACCGAGGGCGTTGCCCGCCGCTCTGCCGGTGTGCGTCTGCTGCGCGACGATGTGGTGATCCACGAAGGCACGCTCAAGACGCTCAAGCGCTTCAAGGACGAGGTGCCCGAGGTGCAGTCCGGTCAGGAATGCGGCATGGCCTTTGAGAACTATGACGATATCCGTCCCGATGACGTGATCGAGATCTTCGAGCGCGAAGAGGTCGAGCGTTCGCTCGACTGATCCGGGGCGACCCTCGAAAATTGATCAAGGCCCGCGGCGGATGTCGCGGGCCTTGGTGTTTCTGGGGCTGGGGCTTGGTTGGTGGCGCGTTTCAAGGCGCGCAAACGCAAACCGCCCGGACGGACCGGGCGGGCGATAGGTCAGATGCTGTGGTCAAATTCTGTGGTCAGATGGGATCAGGCGGCGGCCTGAACGGTGCTGATCGGCTGGCCGACGAAGATCTGATCGCCGACGCGCACCTGCACGCGGCCATCGGGCAATTGCCCTTCGAAAATACCTTGAACTGATACACAGCTTCCAAGCCGAATGGTGCGCAGCATGCCATATCCCCCGAATGACGCCTCATATGTCGTGACAGATTGCGGGTTGCGCGACACCTGTGCACGAAGCGGAAACAATTGCCCCGCTTGCCCTGAATTATTGAACAGGGCCGAGCAAAGTCAACTCAAAATTGCACGAAATTCCTTACCATTCGTTAACGAAACAGGGGATTTCGAGCGTATTTTCGCCTGATTCAGAGCCAATCGCGCAGAATCGGGATCAATGGCAGGTCGGCGGGCGGCATCGGGTAGTCGTGCATATCGAGCGGCCGCACCCATTTGAGCGCCTGACCCTCGCGGCCCTGCGGCACGCCCTCCCATTTGCGGCAGGCAAAGAGCGGCATCAGCAGGTGGAACCCTTCGTAGCTGTGGCTGGCGAAGGTGAGTGGCGCGAGGCAGCTTTGCCAGGTTTCGATGCCGAGCTCTTCGTGCAATTCGCGGATGAGCGCCACTTCGGGCGTCTCGCCCGGTTCGACCTTGCCGCCGGGAAATTCCCACATGCCGGCCAGCGATTTGCCCTCGGGGCGCTGGGCGAGCAGGACGCGCCCATCGATGTCGATGAGCGCGACCGCAGAGACGAGAACCGTTTTCACGAGCGATAGTCTGCGTTGATGTCGATATAGCCGTGGGTGAGATCGCAGGTCCAGACATGGGCCTTGCCGCCACCGAGGCCGAGATCGACCGCGATGCAGAGTTCCTGACCCTTCATATAGGCGGCGGCGTCCTCTTCGCGGTAGTCGGGGTTCACCCAGCCCTTGTTGGCGACGAGAATGTCGCCGAACCAGATCGACAGCGTGTCGCGGTCGGCCGGTGCGCCGGATTTGCCCACCGCCATGACGATGCGGCCCCAGTTGGCGTCCTCGCCCGCGATGGCCGTCTTGACCAGCGGTGAGTTGGCGATGGCCATGGCATGGGTGCGGGCATCCGCGTCCGACGAGGCGCCGGTGACGGCGATCTCGACGAATTTGGTCGCCCCTTCGCCGTCGCGCACCACTTGATGCGCGAGGTCGAGCATGACCCGGCGCAGCGCCTCCATGAAGCCCACGGAGGTTTCGTCGATGCGCACGCCCGAAGTGCCGGTCGCCGCCATCAGCAGGCTGTCGGAGGTCGAGGTGTCGCTGTCGACGGTGATGCAGTTGAAGGTCTGGTCATTGAGCGCCGAGACCATGGATTGCAGAACCTCACGGTCGGCGGCGGCATCGGTGAAGATATAGACCAGCATCGTCGCCATATCCGGCGCGATCATGCCCGAGCCCTTGGCGATGCCCGCGATGCGCACGGTCTTGCCGTCGATCTCGACCTCGGTCTGCGCGCCTTTGGGGAAGGTGTCGGTGGTCATGATGGCGCGGGCGGCGGCTTCGATCCCGCCCGCGTCGAGTTTCTGGCTCAGCTCACCGATCTTGGCGGTGATCCGGTCATGCGGCAGCACCTCGCCGATCACCCCGGTGGAGGAGGTGAAGACGCGGCTTTCGGGCAGGCCGAGGACGCGGGCGACCTCGGTGGTGACAGCGGTCACCGCCTCGACGCCGCGCTTGCCGGTAAAGGCGTTGGCATTGCCCGAGTTGACGAGGATCGCGGCGCCCGCATCGTCATGCTGGCCGATCTTGGCCTGACAATCGAGCACCGGCGCCGAGCGCGTCGAGGACCGGGTAAAGACCCCGGCCACGGTGCTGCCCGGGGCGAGATGGGCGAGCATCACATCGGTGCGCCCGGCATAGCGGACGCCGGCCTCGACGGTGGCGAAACGCACACCGTCGATCACCGGAAGCTCGGGAAACCGCGCCGGAGCGAGCGGAGAGACCGGAAGAGCCTTGGCCATGATTATTCCTCGAGAAGGTCGGTCTGAAGCAGGATCTCGGGGTCGAGCGCATCGCCCGCTTCGCGGTCGACTTTGGCGCCTTCGGAGAGATCGGTCATATAGGCGTCGATGGCCTGCTGGCGTACGACTTCCTCAAGCTCGGCCCGGACCTCTTCGAGTTCGGGGCGTTCCTTGGTGCGGGTGTCGTTGAGCTTGATCACATGCCAGCCGAACTGGGTCTGGACCGGCTCGGAGATCGCGCCTTTTTCCATCTTGGCCACGGCCTCGGCAAAGGGTTCGACCATCATGTCGCCGGCGAACCAGTCGAGCTCGCCGCCATTGGGGCCGGAGGGGCCGGTCGATTTTTCCTTGGCCAGCGCCGAGAAATCCGCGCCGCCATTGAGCTCTTCGATGAGGGCTTTGGCCTCTTCTTCGGTTTCGACGAGAATATGCGCGGCGTTGAATTCGGTCTGCGCCTCGGCGGTCATGTAGGTGTCTTCATAGACCTTCTGCAGGGCCTCGTCGGTCAGCGCGACATTGGCGACGCGGTTGATCGTTTCACCGGCGATGAGGGCCCGGCGCTCGTTCTCGAGGCTGAGCTTGGCGGCTTTGGACAGCTCGCCCTCAAAGTTGTTTTCCATGATCGCCTGTTGGATCAGCTGATCGAGAATCCCCTTGTAGAGCACGGCCGGCGGCAGCTGCGACAGCTGTGCAGGCAGGCCCGCGCGCAGCACGATCATATGGCCCAGAGTGATTTCATTGCCGTCCACCGTGGCGACGACGGTATCGGCATTGGGGGCTTCTTCTTCGGCCAGGGCCGGGGCCGCGCCAAGACCCAGACCAAGGGCCAGGGCGAGAGGGAGCGGGCGAAGACGGTGCAGCATTATAACATCCTTTGACGGAAAGCGCAGAAGCCTGCGCGGTTGCGTGACGTTGACACTCAAGTACCAGCCCCTTACATCGCCTTAGGATCAAGGCGGAACCTGTGCCTTGGGGCCTGTTTTAGGGTGGTGCGATAGACGGGGCAAGCCATTGCCCGCGACAAGCCGCCGATTGACGAAAAGCGGAGCAGATATGCTGGGACTTGGAACGGTTGCCAAAAAGATTTTCGGCACCCCGAATGACCGAAAGATCAAGGCGACACGACCGCTGATCGACAAGATCAACGCGCTTGAACCCGAGTTTGAAACCCTCACCGACGAGGGCATCAAGACCAAGACGGAAGAGCTGGCGACACGCGCCATGAAGGGCGAGAGCCTCGACTCTTTGCTGCCCGAGGCCTTTGCCAATTGCCGCGAGGCGGCCAAGCGGGCGCTCGGCCTGCGGGCCTTTGATACACAGCTCATGGGCGGTATTTTCCTCCATCAGGGCAATATTTCCGAGATGAAGACCGGCGAGGGGAAAACCCTCGTGGCGACATTCCCGGCCTATCTCAATGCGTTGACCGGCAAGGGCGTGCATATCGTCACGGTGAACGACTATCTCGCCAAGCGGGACGCGGAATGGATGAGCAAGGTCTATGCCGCGCTCGGGCTGAGCACCGGCGTCGTCTATCCGCAGCAGCCGCAGGGTGAGAAGAAATCCGCCTATGCCGCCGATATCACCTATGCGACGAACAATGAGCTCGGCTTCGATTATCTGCGCGACAACATGAAATCCTCGCTCGACGAGATGTCGCAGCGCGGCCACCACTTTGCCATCGTGGACGAGGTCGACAGTATCCTGATCGACGAGGCGCGGACGCCGCTGATCATCTCGGGCCCGGCCGAGGATCGCACCAATCTCTATCAGGCGATTGATACGCTGATCCCCGAGCTGCACGACGATCACTATTCGGTCGATGAAAAGTCGCGCAACGTGACCTTTACCGACGAGGGCAACGAGTTCCTCGAAAACCTGCTGCGCGAGCGCGGCCTGCTGCCGGAAGAGCAGTCGCTCTATGATCCCGAAAGCACCACCATCGTCCACCATGTGAACCAGGGCCTGCGCGCGCATAAGATCTTTGCCCGCGACAAGGATTACATCGTGCGCAATGGCGAGGTCATGCTCATCGACGAATTCACCGGTCGGATGATGGCCGGGCGGCGTCTGTCGGACGGTCTGCATCAGGCCATCGAGGCCAAGGAAGGCGTCGAGATCCAACCGGAAAACGTGACCATGGCGCAGGTCACTTTCCAGAACTATTTCCGTCTCTATGACAAGCTTGGCGGGATGACCGGCACCGCGGCCACCGAGGCCGAGGAATTTGCCGAGATCTACGGGCTTGGCGTGGTCGAAGTGCCAACCAACCGCCCCATCGCCCGCGAAGACCTCGACGATGCGGTCTATCGCAGCGCCAAGGAAAAATACGACGCGATCATCGAAGCGATTGGCGAGGCCCATGCCAAGGGCCAGCCGACGCTCGTGGGCACCACCTCGATCGAGAAGTCGGAAATGCTCAGCCAGTTGCTGACGCAGGCGGGGATCAAACATAACGTTCTCAACGCGCGCCAGCACGAGCAAGAGGCGCAGATCGTCGCCGACGCGGGCAAGTTCGGGGCGGTGACCATCGCCACCAACATGGCCGGTCGCGGCACCGACATCAAACTTGGCGGCAATGTCGACTTCAAGATCATGGAGGCCATCGCCGCCGATCCTGAGGCCGATCCCGAAGAGATCCGCCAGAAGATCGAAGCCGAGCATGAGGGCGACGAGCAGAAGGTCAAAGAGGCCGGCGGTCTTTTCGTTCTGGCCACCGAGCGCCATGAGAGCCGCCGCATCGACAACCAGCTGCGCGGCCGGTCGGGCCGTCAGGGGGACCCGGGCAAATCCGCCTTCTTCCTCAGCCTTGACGATGACCTGATGCGCATCTTCGGCTCGGAGCGGCTTGAGAAGGTGCTCAACACGCTGGGCATGAAAGAGGGCGAGGCGATTGTGCACCCGTGGGTCAACAAGAGCCTCGAGCGCGCGCAGGCCAAGGTCGAAGGGCGCAACTTTGACATCCGCAAGCAGCTTCTCAAGTTCGACGATGTGATGAACGAGCAGCGCAAGGTGATCTTTAAGCAGCGGCTCGACATCATGCAGGCGGCGGATCTGTCGGCTATCGTGTCGGACATGCGCAACGAGGTGATCGACGATCTGGTCGATCAGTATATGCCGCCCAAGACCTATGCCGATCAATGGGACATGGATGGGCTGCATGGCGCGCTCAAGGAACAGCTCAACATGGATCTGCCGGTGCAGGCCTGGGGCGATGAAGAGGGCGTCGACGACGAGGATATCGCCGACCGGATCGAGGCCGCCGCCGATGACATGATGGCGCAGAAGGCGGTGCAGTTCGGCCCCGAGAACATGCGCATGGTGGAAAAGCAGGTTCTGCTCAACACGATCGACGGCAAATGGCGCGAGCATCTTCTGACGCTCGAACATCTGCGCAGCGTCGTGGGCTTTCGCGGCTATGCGCAGCGCGATCCGCTTAACGAGTACAAGACCGAGGCCTTTGCGCTGTTTGAATCGATGCTCAACAGCCTGCGTCAGGACGTGACCCAGCAGCTCTCCAAAGTGCGGCCGATGTCCGAGGAAGAGCAGCAGGCGATGATGCAGCAGATGTTGCAACAGCGGGCGGCGATGGCGGCTGCGGCAGAGGGCGACAGCCCTGAAGCCGCCGCAGAGGCACCCGGCGATGCGCGCCCCGGCTTTGACGAGAACGACCCTAGCACATGGGGCGAACCGGGCCGCAACGAGCCTTGCCCCTGCGGCTCCGGCAAGAAGTTCAAGCATTGCCACGGCAAGCTCTGACGCGTTTTTCAGTTTGCCCGAATTTGAGCTAAATCCGGGCAAACTGGCCTTACAAGCATCTTAGGGTTGCCACACGTGCGCCCAACTTATCGGCGAGTCTTTCCCAGTACCGTTTCAGGTTCGGGAGAGTCGTTATGCAAAAGATTCGGATTGCCGCCATGGGCGTCGCCACGCTCGCCATTGCACTGGCCGCCGCGCAATACATGCAGAGCCACGCTGGTGGATCCTCTGCGGTCAACCACGCAAAACCCGCCCCCGTGACCACCACGCCGCTGGGCAAGGCCGAAACGCTCGGCCGTCTCGCCGTCAGCGATGTGACCCTGACCTCGGCCCTGCCGAGCGCGCCGCGCGTGGCGCAGAAACCGGTGTCGCCGCTGCCCGCCGTGGCCAGCGGCCCGGCGCCTGAAAAACAAACGAAATTGCCGGCCTTGCCGCGCGAGGAAAACGCGCCCGCGCTGACCTGCGAGCAAGAGCTGAATGTGACGCCGCTCGCGGCGGCGATGGTGCGGCTCGAGCTGTCGGCGCATTGCCTCGCCAATGAACGGTTCACCCTGCATCACAACGGTCTCATGGTCACCGCGATCACAGATGATGACGGCCGCAGCGAATTGATCGTGCCCGCCCTGTCGGCCGAGCCGGTGTTTATCGTGGCCTTCATGAATGGCGAAGGCGCGGTGGCCACGGCCAAAGTGCCGGAATTCACCCAATACGACCGGGTCGTGGTGCAGTGGAAAGGCCAGAGCGGTCTGCAGCTTCACGCCCGTGAAGACGGGGCCGACTATGGCAGCGACGGCCATGTCTGGGCCGAGGCGCCGCGCGACATGACCACCGGCGCTGGCGGCTTTCTCGTGCGTCTGGGCGATGCCCGCGCCGCAGAGCCGCTGATGGCCGATGTCTACAGCTACCCCACCGGCACGAACCCCGAGGCGCAGGTCACGCTCAGCGTCGAGGCGCAGGTGACACAGGCGAATTGCATGAAGGATGTCGAGGCCCAGACGCTCGAGTTTCCGGTGAATGGCAAGACGCGGTCGCAGGATCTCATCCTGTCAATTCCGGATTGCGATGCGGCGGGTGACTTTCTGGTGTTGAAAAACCTGCTCAATGACTTGAAAGTCGCTGCGAGATAATTCCGCAGTTACCCGGGGGCATACCCATGACAAGGTTCTGTGCGGCGATCCTCGCCGCACTTTTTGTATGTGTCACGGCCCAACCGGGCGCGGCACAGGATGTGACATTGACCTCGCGCGATGGCGCGGTTGAAATTTCCGGCAATCTTCTTGGCTTCGATGGCGAGTTCTATCGCGTCGATACGATCTATGGCGAATTGACGGTCGATGGCTCTGGGGTGCTCTGCGAGGGGCCGGGCTGTCCGGACCTGACGAATTTCGTGGCCGAGGTGCGGTTTTCCGGCGCGCCCGCGGTGGGCCGGCTGTTGCTGCCCGCGCTGATGGCGGCCTTTGGCCAGAAAGAGGGCTATGACGTCACCCGCGTCGATGGGGCGGATGGGCATCGGGCGATCTATCGCTTTGAGGACCGCCAGACCGGCGCGCTGCGCGGGCGGTTCCATTTCCACCTGACCAATTCCGACGAAGGCTTTGCCGATCTTCTGGCCAATGAAGCCGATATCGTGATGAGCCTGCGCGAGCTGCGCCCCGATGAGGCGCGGCTGGCCGAGGATGCGGGGATCGGCGATCTCACCGACCGGCGGCGCAGCCGGGTGCTGGCGCTTGATGCGCTGGTGCCGCTGGTGACGCCGGACAACCCGGTGCGCAGCATCACCACGACCCAACTCGCCAGCGTTCTGGCGGGCGAGATCGACAATTGGCAGGATCTCGGCGGGCCGGACGCGCCCATCGCGGTGCATCTGCTGGCGGCCGAGACCGGGCTGGGACAGGCGACCGAGGACCGGATGCTTCTGGGCGAGACCCGCGCATTTGCCGCTGAGGCGCGGCGTCACCCATCCCTCACCACGCTCGTCCATAGCGTCACCCGCGACCCCTTTGCCCTCGGCATTGGCAGCCGCACCGACAAGGCCACCTTGCGCGAGCTGGCGCTCACCGGCGAATGCGGGTTCGAGACGACGGCCACGCGGCGCGCGGTCAAGACCGAGGATTACCCGCTCACCGCGCCGGTGTTTCTCTATAGCCCGGCGCGGCGCTTTCCGCGTCTGGTGCGCGAATTCCTCGCCTATACCCGCAGCCCAGCGGCGCAGCTGGTGATCCGGCGGGCGGGCTATGTCGATCAGCTCCCGGAAGAGATCGCCATTGATGCGCAAGGGGATCGGTTCGCCAATGCGGTGCTGCGCGCGGGCGAGGATGTGAGCCTTGAGGATCTGCAACAGATGGTGCGGGTACTGACACCGCTCAAGCGGCTCACCACCACCTTTCGGTTCGAACCGGGCTCGGCGCGGCTCGATGCGCAGTCGCGGTCCAACGTGACCCAGCTGGCGCAGGCGCTCGAGCGCGGGCTCTATGACACGCGGCGGCTGGTCTTTGTGGGCTTTTCCGATGGCGATGGCCCGGCGGGGCCCAATCGGCAGATCGCCCGCAAACGGGCGGCGGCGGTGCGCGAGGCGGTTGTTGCGGCGGCAGAGACCGCCAACCTGTCGCGGCTGCGCATTGAGACACAGGCTTTTGGCGAGGCGATGCCGATGGCCTGCGACGATAGCGAATGGGGCCGTCGCGCCAACCGCCGGGTCGAGGTCTGGGTGCGCTAGCGGCGGCTAGAGCAGACCTTCGGCGCGAAAGCTCAGCTCGCGCGATTTGCCGATGATGATGTGATCATGAAGCGTGATGCCAAGGCTGCCGGCGGCCTGGGCAATCTGCGCGGTCATGGCGATGTCGCTCTGGCTTGGGGTGGGATCGCCGGAGGGGTGGTTGTGCACCAGGATGAGCGCCGTCGCGTTGAGGGCCAGCGCCCGTTTCACCACCTCGCGCGGATAGACCGGCACGTGATCGACCGTGCCGCGCGCCTGATCCTCATCGGCGATGAGCGTGTTTTTCGTGTCGAGGAAAAAGATGCGAAACTGTTCGGTGTCGCGATGCGCCATGCTGGTCCGGCAATAGTCGAGCAGCGCGTCCCAGCCCGACATCACAGGCCGATGTAGCACCCGCGCCCGGGCCAGCCGATGCGCCGCCGCTTCGACAAGCTTGAGCTCGCAGATCACGGCAGGGCCGACGCCGGGCAGGGCGCCGAGCCGCTCGGGCGGGGCGGAAATCACCCCGTTGAAATCGCCGAACATGTCGAGCAGCGCGCGCGCCAGCGGTTTCACATCGCGGCGGGGGATGGCCCGAAAGAGCAGCAGTTCGAGCAATTCGTAATCCGGCAGCGCCGCCGCCCCGCCCTGCATGAACCGTTCGCGCAGCCGCTGCCGGTGGTCGCGGATATAGGAGGGCAGGCGGCCGTCGCCCGGCACAGGCTCGCCCGCCGCGAAAAGCGGCAGGCAGGCATCGGCGAATCCATTTGCGCGGGTCATGCGGATGAGTTTCCGCGGCCACGGTTAACGCGTGGTTAAGGGCGATGCTGCGCCCCGGAAAATCCCATGAGATCAGTCACATCCGGCGTTGTTTTGCCGGGATATGGCTTGGTGATTGAAAGTTGTGCAAAAATCGGCGCATACACGTGGCAATCAGCCAAGGAGCCAAAGATGGATCTGCGCAAGATCACCGATGATTTCGCCGTTGCCCCGCAAATTCTGCCCGAGGACGTGGCCGAGATTGCCAAATCCGGCTATCGCAGCATCATCTGCAACCGTCCCGACAATGAAGAATACGGTCAATGCGACCATTGCGATGTCGAGGCCGAGGCCCGCAAGGCCGGGATGGAGTTTCTCATGCTGCCGATCGTCTCGGGCGTGGTGACCGAAGAGGCGGCGGACCGGTTCCGTCAGGCCCTCGATCAGCTGCCGGGGCCGATCCTCGCCTATTGCCGCAGCGGCACGCGCTGCACGATGCTCTGGACCATCGCCAATTTCGACCGGCTCGACCCGGTGGAGATCGTCGAGCGCACCGAACAGGCGGGCTATGACATGCGCGGCATCATCTCTCAATTGCAGAGCATGCAGGGCGCATGAGCGCCGACTGGCTGGCTCTTGGACCCTTTGACGCGGCGGGATGGCGCGGCTATCGGCTGTGCGGATCCGAGATCCTGGCCGAGGCCACCGAGGCCGATGAGCCGGGGGTTCTGCGCGCGCTCAAGGCCGAGGGTGACAGCCGGTTGATCCGCATCGGCGCGGGGCAGGACAAGCCCCCTGCCGCGCTCTTGCCCGACAGTGGCGCGGCGCTGGGCGATATGGTCCAAGAGGCGCCGCTCGACCGGCTTTCGGGCTGGGCGCGGCTCGCGGCGGCGGGCGTGGTGTCGACGCGCAACCATTGGGACGGGGTGATCTGTCACGCCGGGCGCGATGTGACCCATTGGCTGCAGATCAGCGCCGAAGAGATCGTCAGTTTTCAAGGCAGTGTCACCGCGCGGCTCATCGCGGCGCTGGGCGGGGCGGCAGAGGCCGCGCCTGCGGCGGTCGAGGATGCGCTGGCCCGGCCGGAAAAGATCGCGCTGCATCTGCGCCGGGCCGAGATGGCGGGCGCTGCGGCGGATGTCACGGGTGCGTTGATCGGGGCGGAACTGGCGGCGTTGCGGCCCTATTGGCTCGGTCAGGCGGTGATCGTCTTGGGCGGGGCCGAGGGCGATGCCTATGCCGAGGCGCTGCGGGCGCAGGGCGTCCCGGTCGAGCGGGACGCGCCAGAGGCGGCGCTGCGCCAGGGCCTCGCGGCGCTGGCACAGCGTCTGGGTCTGGCCGAGGCCGGTTAGTTCGCGGCCGTGTCGGGCATTAGCCCATCGGGCTGGCCGACCACCACAAAGGTGAGCTTGTCAGGATCGAGATAGTCGCGCGCCACGCGGTTCACATCCTCGAGCGTCACCGCCATCACCTTGTCATTGCGGGTCGCGATATAATCGGTGGGCAGGTCGTCCATCTGCATCCCGACCGCGATATTGGCAATCGGCCCATTGCCGTCAAAGCGCAGCGGATAGGCCCCGGTGAGATAGGTCTTGGCATCGTCGAGCTCGGCCTGGGTGACGCCTTCGGTCTGCACCCGCGCCCATTGGTCCCGGATCACCTCGATCGCCTCTGCGATCCGGTCATTGGCCGAGGCGACAGAGCCGGCCCAGAGATCGGCATTGTCCTTGTTGGCGAGATAGGCATAGACGCCATAGGTCAGCCCGCGTTTCTCGCGCACCTCGGTCATCAGCCGGCTTTCAAACCCGCCGCCGCCGAGAATATGGTTGAGCAGATAGGCCGCAAAGAAATCCTCGTGATCGCGGTCGATGCCCGGCTGGGCAAAGACGGCCACCGATTGCGGCGTGGCAAAGGGTGTCACATGGGTGCCGCCGGGCAGGTTGAGCTCGGCCCGGCCGGGCAGCGGCGCACCGGTCTCCGGCAGATCGCCGAGCAGCCGGTCGAGCAGCGCCGACAGCTCGTCAGCGGTGATATCGCCCACCGCGCTGACATAGAGCCTGTCACGGGCAATCGCGGCCTTATGCGCGGCCAGCACATCCTCGCGGGTCAGCGCCGTCACGGTCTCAAGCGTGCCATCGCCGCTATTGGCATAGGGGTGATCGCCAAAGACCAGCTGATCGAGCGCCCGCCCGGCCTGCGCATTGGGGTCCTTGGCGTCGCTTTGGATGATCGACAGCATCTGCCCGCGCACCCGGTCCACCGCGTCTTGGTCAAAGCGCGGGTTCACCAGGCTTTCGCGCAGATGGGTGACCGCCTCATCGCGGTTCTCGGTGAGGAACTTGGCCGAAACGCTCAGCACATCGTCATAGACATTATAGCTGAACGAGGCGGCGAGCTCTTCGCTGCGGGTGGCAAAGGCATTGGCATCCATGTCGCCCGCCCCCTCTTCGAGCGTGTGGGTCATCAAAGACACCGCGCCGAGGGTCTCGGGCGTATCCAGAGAGGTGCCGCCGCGAAACCGCAGCTCGAGCGCCACGAAGGGGTTCGAATGCTCTTCGACCAGCCAGGCGGTGATGCCCCCGGGGGTGGTGATTTCCTGAATCTCAACCTCGGCCCGGGCGGGCAGGGCGGCCAAGAGGCCGATGGCAACAAGCGCGGCGCGGATCATTGGGAAACCTCCGTTTGGGTCAGCCAGCCGGTGACCGATGTCCTGTCGTCAAAGACCTTGCGCGCGGCCTCCATGATCTGATCCGGCGTCACCGCATCGAGCAGCGCGGGCCAGGCCTGCACATCTTCGATGCTCAGCCCGACGGCGAGCGCCCGGCCATAGCGGTTGGCAATCGCGCCGACATCGTCGCGGGCATAGATGCGCGCGGCGCGCAGCTGGGTCTTGAGCCGGGCGAGCTGGGCCTCGTCGACGCCGGTCTCGAGAAACTCGGCGATGACCCGGTCCATGGCGGCCTCGGCCTCTTCGAGGCTCACCCCATCCACCGGCACCACCGACAGGTTGAGCGTTGCATCATCGCGGCTCGTGCCGCTGTACCAGGCACCGCTCTGCACCGCGATCTTCTCGTCGAACTGCAGCTTTTGCGACATCACCGAGGTGATGCCACCGCCGAGAAGCTCGGCCAGAAGCGTCAGCGCGGCGGCCTCTTCCTGCGCGCCGGGATCGCGTTCGGGCGCGAGATAGGAGCGGGTGACATAGGGTTGCGCGACGCGTGGGTCGGACATCACCAGACGCCGGGCCGAGGTCTGCGGCGGCTCTTGCGGGCGGGCGCGGTCGGGCAGGTCGGGATTGGCGGGGATCACGCCATAATAGGTCTCGGCCAGCTGGCGCACCTCGTCCGGTTCGACATCGCCCGCCACCACGAGAATGGCGTTGTTGGGCGCATAATGGGTCTCGTAATAATCGAGCGCCTCGGCGAGGCCCAATGCCTCCATCTCATGACGCCAGCCGATGATCGGCACGCCATAGCGATGGTTGAGATATTGCGCCGCGTTGCGCTGTTCGCGGAAGAGCGCGCCGGGATCGTTCTCGACCCGCTGGTTGCGCTCTTCGATGATCACGTCGCGCTCGGTGGCGATATCCGCCTCGCTGAGCTGCAGATTGACCATCCGGTCCGCTTCCATCCGCATCATGAGCTCGAGCCGGTCGGCGGCGATGCGTTGAAAATAGGCGGTGTAATCATAGCTGGTAAAGGCATTGTCCGAGCCGCCATTGCGCGCCACGGTGGCGGAAAATTCGCCCGGCGCGAGGGTCTCGGTGCCTTTGAACAGCAGATGTTCGAGGAAATGCGCGACGCCCGAAGCGCCGGGTTTCTCATCCGCCGATCCGGCGCGATACCAGACCATCTGTACGACGACCGGGGCGCGGTGATCTTCGACGACGACCACGTCCATGCCGTTATCAAGGGTGAAATGGCTGACCTGATCGGCCTCGCCCGCGGCGTCGATGGCGGTGTCTGACTGGGCCCAGGCCGGGCTGGTCAGGCCAAGCCCGGCGACAAGGGCCAGAATGGCGGTGATACGGTTGTGCATAGGCTCTCCCTGGGGGTGCTGCTCGCGTGCTCCCCGATAGATACGGTCTTTCGCGCAGGCTTCAACCGCCCTGACAAAGCCGTGATGAGCTCAGGGGGTGTGGCTGGCAACACTCTGGGTGGCGGCGTATTACTCTGCCGGCGGGGCAGAGGGGGTCGCGATGCCGCGACGCTCGAGCCGCTGTTTCTCGGCATCGGCATCGAGCCACTGACGCTTGTAGGCGGCGGTGTAATCGTCGATCGGCCCGAGACGGAAGATATTGACCCGGCCATAGCGGCGGCGGCGGTCATTGTCCTCGGTCCGCAGGGTCTGGCGAATGTCCGGGGTCGCACCTTCGCGGCGGGCGTGGTTGATCAGGTTGGCCTCGGCGGCCGAGGTGCTGTTGAGCGCGGCGGCATTGCCGCCCAGCGCCGCGATGCCATCGGCCTCGGGGTTCTGGTCAACAAGGTTCACACCGCCCGGCGTCGGGGCGGGCAGGGCGTTATAGCTGGTCGGCGTCTGCAGCGGATGGGTGGGCAGCACGGTAAACTCATCCGGGCCGTTGCCGGTCTTCTTGAAATGCGCAAGCTTGGGCGCTTCGCCGCGTTTGGCGCAGCCGCCAAGCGCCACCGTCAGGGCGGTCAGAAGAATGATGACATGCGACTTGCGCATTAGGTGCCTCCAGCCAGTTTGGCCCATGTTCTAGCGCATCGAGGGCGGCGCGTCACGCAGGCTTTTCGCTATTGGAAAAGATCACCACCCCGATGGCCCCCGCAAAGACCCCGATATCTGCGACATTGAACGCATAAGGGTTGTCAAAGCCGCAGCAGGACATGTTGAGAAAGTCCGCAACTGCCCCATAGCGCAGCCGGTCGATCACATTGCCGAGCGCCCCGCCAATGAGCAGACCGGCGGCGATTTTCTGCCACTTGCCCGCCGGATCGCTGCGCACCCACCACAGAACCGAGGCGGAAATGATCAGCGCCACGGCAATCAGCACCCAGCGCGTGAGGGCCGAGTCCCCCGACAGAAAGCCAAAGTTGATGCCGTAATTCCACGCCATGCGGAAATTGAGCAGTGGGGGCCAGATGTCGATCGACCCGATTTCGCGCAGGTTCATCGCGTGCACGACGATATATTTGCTGATCTGGTCGATCAAAAACGTGGCCAGCCCGGCCCAGAATACTATCCGCATGGCGTCCTCGCTTGGGTGTCAGTGACGGAAATGGCGCATACCGGTGAGCACCACGGCAAGCCCGGCCTCATCGGCGGCGGCGATCACCTCGTCGTCGCGCATCGAGCCGCCGGGATGGATGACGGCGGTGGCCCCGGCCTCGGCTGCGGTCAGCAGACCGTCGGCAAAGGGAAAGAACGCATCCGACGCCACGACCGAGCCGCGGGTCAGCGGCGCGTCGAGCCCGAGCGCCTCGGCCATGTCCTCAGCCTTGCGGGCGGCGATGCGGCAGCTGTCGACGCGGCTCATCTGGCCCGCGCCGACGCCGACGGTGGCGCCGTCCTTGACATAGACGATGGCGTTCGACTTGACGTGTTTCGCCACTTTCCAGGCAAAGAGCATATCCTCGAGCTCCTGCTCGGAGGGTGCGCGTTTGGTCACCACCTTGAGATCGTCACGGGTGATCACGCCATTGTCCTTGTCCTGCACGAGGTACCCGCCCGAGACCTGACGGATGGTGCGGGCCGCCGCCGCCGGATCGGCGAGCGCCTCGGTGGTCAGCAGGCGCAGGTTCTTCTTGGCGGCAAAGACCCGGCGGGCGTCGTCATCGGCACCCGGCGCAATCACCACCTCGGTAAAGATCTGCACGATCTCTTCGGCGGTGGCCCCGTCGAGCGGCTGGTTCAGGGCGATGATGCCGCCAAAGGCGCTGGTGCGGTCACAATCAAAGGCGCGGCCATAGGCCTCTTTGAGCGTCGCGCCCCGCGCCACGCCACAGGGGTTGGCATGTTTGATGATCGCGCAGGCCGGGCCTTGCGCCGGGTCAAACTCGCTCACCAGCTCAAAGGCCGCGTCGGTGTCGTTGATATTGTTGTAGCTGAGCTCTTTGCCCTGATGCTGCTGGGCGGTGGCAACGCCGGGACGGTTCGAGCCATCGACATAGAAGGCCGCCTGCTGATGCGGGTTCTCGCCATAGCGCAGCTCCTGCGCGAGCGTGCCGGCCACGGCGCGGCGGCGCGGCGCGGTGTCGCCCTGCTGATCGGCCATCCAGCCCGAGACGGCGGCGTCATAGGCCCCGGTGCGCGCATAGGCGGTCATCGCCATCTTCTGCCGGAAGGCGAGCGTCGTCGCGCCATCATTGCCGCGCAGTTCGGCCAGCAGCGCGTCGTAATCCTCGACATCGACGATGGTGGTGACAAAGCCATGGTTCTTGGCCGCCGCACGGATCATCGCCGGGCCGCCAATGTCAATATTCTCGATGCAGGTCTCGTAATCGGCGCCCTTGGCGACGGTTTCCTCGAACGGGTAAAGGTTGACCACCAGAAGATCGATCCCGCCGATGCCATGCTCGTCCATCGCCTTGAGGTGATCGGCATTGTCGCGCAGCGCCAGCAGACCGCCATGCACCATCGGGTGCAGCGTCTTGACCCGGCCATCCATCATCTCGGGAAAGCCCGTGACATCGGCCACGTCGCGCACCTCGAGCCCCGCCTCGCGCAGCGCCTTGGCACTGCCCCCGGTGCTCAGAAGTTCGACCCCAAGCCCCGCGAGGGCCTGGCCCAGTTCAATGAGACCGGTCTTGTCGGAAACCGAAAGAAGGGCGCGTTTGACGGGCGCAAGCGTGGCAGAGGGCATGGGCAGCAAATCCTAGTCTGTGTGTTCCGTGGGCTCAGCCTCGGGCGCGAACGCATCGTCGGGTTCGAGATCGCGAATGCCGACGGGGGTTTCCTGCGCCTTGGCCAAAGACCACCTGATGCGGGTCGCATACTCTATTGCGCGCCCGGATAGAACAATCTGTTTGGTCGCACGGGGCCGTAAACGCGTTTTTTCTAGGTAAACGCTGGGATCAAGCCGCATTTCGCCGCGTCCTTCGCTGCGAAACACCCAGATTTCGCCACTGCGCAGCGCCAGCGACACGGCATTGCCCCCCATATCGAGCGTCGCATCGACATCCGGGTGCAGGTGAAAGCGGATGTCGAACCGTATCCCGTCGAGCGTCGTGGCATCGAGCGCCGCATCGAACCGCCGCTGATCGCTGTCGTCGAGCGCCAGCAGCATATCCTCGCCCGCCACGCCACGGCCATCAAAGGTCATGTCGATGCTGCGGGCATGGGTCAGGCCAAAGCGGCTGACATAGCCATCATGCGCCGCCTCGAGCCGCAGACCGTCGCTGGCCCGGCGGGTCTGCACCGGCACATCGCGCGGCCCGGAGACGAGCCAGTCTTCGGTGGGACCGGACGGCCCGAGCCGGGCGCTCGAATCCCCTGCCAGCACCAGCGTCGAATGCGATGGTGTCGCCCGTCCCGCCCGCCGCCATTCCGGGCCAAAGCTCTTGCCCGAGCCACAATTCACGATGAGAGGTCGCCGCCCCGAGGTGATCTCGAAGGCGAGGGTCGAAGCATGGGCATCGCCCGCCACAGCCCCCAGAGGCGGTGGCGCGGTGTCGGTGATGATCGTGGTCCGCCCGGCATTGAGCCTTGTATAGCCCATCGCCATGCCGCCCGGCGCGGCTGCCTTGATGCCGCTCGCCGCCAGCGCCGCATCGAGCCGCCCTTCAAGGCCGCGCCCGCCGCCATGAAACCGCGCCAGCCCGCCATCGGCATGGCGCAGGCTGCGCAGGATCGGCGCGATCCGTTCAATCGCGCCCTGCAGCGCCGGGCTCGGCGGCACCTCGGCTTCGCTCAGCGCCATTTCGGCCCAGGTGAGCAGGGTGAAAATATCGAGAAGATCCTCGGGATTGCGCGACGCCAAGAGGCCATCGGGCGAGATCGTCGCATCGCATTCCCGCGCCAGCGCCGCATTGGCCGGCCCGACGTAATCGCGCATCCCCTCCAGCGACAGCCCGGCATAGATCAGCCCGGTCAGCGCCTCGATCCGGGGCAGCCCGGGCCGCGCCGCCTGCCAGCGCCGCCCGAGGAAATGCGATTGCTGCGCCAGCGACAGCATAAAGGCATCGGTGGCCTCGGCCTCCTGCCCGCGCATGATGAGAAAGGCATGGCTGATCCAGCGGATGAGCCGCCGCCCCGCCAGATCGGCGGTCCAGCCCGGCCCGCGCCCCGCGCCATAGCGCGCGATCCATTCCGCAATCCACGCCTGCGCCGTCTTGCGCGCCGGGCCATCGCCCACCGCCGCCAGATCGTCGAGCCAGGCAAAGCCGTGCAACTCGGCGGCAAAGGCGCGGTCCGGCGGGGTGATCTGCCAGATGCTCTTGCCCTCGGCCTGCACAAGCTGCCCGGCAAAGAGGAAATTCCCGGCACAGAGCTGCCGCCCCCGGGCAAAGCTGCCGATGGTGCGCGGTTCAGGCTGGGACAGAAAGGCGGTGGCCGGGCGCGACATCGTGGCCCGCCGCGCCGCGATCCGGTCCATCAAGAGCGCCCAACGCGCGGAAATCATATGAGAAGTCCACATCTACCTTGCCTCGTGGCGCTCTTGCTGGCGCGTGTTCCGCCCCGACCATACATGAGGCTTTCTGCCAAGTCACCGCTTTAGGCCGGGCCGAGTGTCTCGGATTTTCCCCGTCCGCCCTAGCCGAGCCAGAGCGCGTGGATCAGCACCCAAAGGCTCATCACCGCCCCTGCCGTGAGGGTAAACGCCCCGTTCCAGACGAGGCCGACCCGCGCCGCGCTGATATTGGCGAAAGACCCGATGAGCAGTGTCGTCGCGGTGAAGGGCGAGCTCGCCCCGCTGAGCGCCCAGCCCGCGGTGATCGCCACGATGATCGCCGCCGGGCTGAGCCCCATCGCCGCCGCGCTCGGCACCATCGGCGCCAGAAGTGTCACCGCGAGGATCGGGTTCATGCCAAGCTGCCCGAGCGCCGGGATGATCCAGATGATGCAGAGCAGGATCGCCCAGACCGGAAGCCCAAGCGGATCGAGCCCCGAGGCCAGCAGCAGCGGCGTGAGGATCGGTGCGCCCACCGTGCCGATATAGCCCGCCATCATCAACAGCGTGAGCTCGCCATGATAACCCGCCATCTCGGTCCAAAAGAACCTGCGGCTGCGCTGGCCGAGGCTCGCCGCCGTCGGGTCTTCGCGCCGCTGCAACAGGACCCAGGCCACCGCCAGCAACGGCACGACCAAGAGCACGATCCCCACCACGCGAATGCCCGTGAGCCATGTCAGCAATACCACCGCGATCACCAGCAGGCCGAGCAGGATAAAGAGCGGCGCCAGCAGTCTCCAATCGCCCTCGGGCGGGCGAAAGGCCGGGCGCGGCTGGTTGAGCCGAGGGCGAAAGATCGTGTCGAGCGCCCAGCCCGTCCCTGCCATCAGCAGAGACGAGACGATGCCCGGCAGCACCACATCTGGCCATGTCGCCCCGGGGATAAGCGCGATGGACACCGCGATGCTGAAGGACAGCGGCGACCAGGTGAGCATCGACACGAACGCCCGCTGAATGGCCAGGAGCATGCGCCGCCGCCTGTGACCGCGGATCTCGGCATCGGGCTCTGCCTCGGCGGCATCGCTCGCCAGCCCGCCCAGCAGCGCGATAGAGCCATAGTTGAGCACCAGCGCGAAAAGCTGCCCGCCAAGGGTCAGCGCGAGATAGCGCCGCCCCGGAGGCTGCTGCGCCAGAAACCGCCCCGCGCGCGACATCGAGGCCGAGCTGCCCGCCGCGCTGCGCAAGGACGCCAGCGCCGTGAAAAACGCCGCGATAAACCCGGCCGTGCCAAGCCCCTTGAGGACCGTGGCGCGCCAATTGTCATCGCTCAGCGCCAAAATCAGGGTCAAACACAGGCCAATTGCCACGAAAACCTGCCGCCCCTTGCGCACCTGCAGGGTGAGCAGCGCCAGCAACAGCGCGGTCAAAACGACAGGCAGCAGCCCCAGCACCCCCTCGCCCAGCCATTCGCGAATCAGCACAGCGGCACAGACCAGCAGCAAAGCGAGGCCGGTGGCGGGGGAAAGGCGGTGTGAAAGTGGCATCTGAAAATCGACCAGAGAGCTATCGCCCGCACCGTTGCGCGGATCGCCGGTGATTACAATGGCCCCCGCCCGGATCAGCCGGGTTTGCGCAACAGCGCCATGTAAAACCCGTCCATGCCGCCCTGATCTGCCCAATAATCGGGCCGCAGCCGCAGCCCGCCCTCTTCGGTGATCCAGGCCGGGTCGATGCCGGGCTGGGCGAGCGCCTCGCGGTCCACCACCAGGCCCTCATGGCGCAAAAGCGCCTCTTCGACATGGCATTCGCCCTCATCCGGCAAGAGCGAGCAGGTGCAGAACATCAGCCGCCCACCGGGTTTGAGCAGGCTCAGCGCATGGTCGAGCATCTCGCCCTGCAGCGTGATGAGCCGCCCGATGTCCGAGCCATCCTTGGCAAAGGGCAGGTCGGGGTGACGGCGCAGCGTGCCGGTGGCCGAGCACGGCGCATCCAGCAGGATCGCATCATAAGGCCCGCCCGTGTGACGCAGCGCATCGCCGGTCTCGCAACTCGCCGCGAGCCCGGTGCGCTCGAGGTTCTCCTGCACCCGCTGCATCCGCTGCGCCGACAGGTCGAGCGCGGTGGCGCTGGCGCCGCTGGCGGCGATCTGGAGCGTCTTGCCGCCCGGCGCGGCACAGAGGTCGAGCACGTTTTCGCCCGGTTTAGGGTCTAATATGCGCACCGGCATCGCGGCGGCGGCATCCTGCACCCAGAACGCGCCCTCGGCATAGCCGGGCAGGGCCGAGACCTGCCCCGGATCGGTCAGCCGGACCGAGCCGCTGGGCAAAAGCGTGCCGCCCGTGGCCTCGGCCAGCGCCGCCGCGTCCGTCTTGGCCGTGAGGTCGAGCGGCGCGCCCGCGAAATGCGCCGCCTCCATCCCGTTGACCGCCCCCGGCCCATAGGCCTCGAGCAGCGGCCCACGCAGCCAACCGGGCAGGCGCGGCACCCGCAGATCGTTCCACGAGCGCGGCGCCTCTTCGGCGATCTTGCGCAGCACCGCGTTGACGAGACCCTTGTAATTCTGCGACCGCTGGCCTTCACCGGCGAGCGTCACCGCTTCGCCCACCACACCATGCGCGTCGCCGCCATAGGCGAGCTCGACCGTCGCCAGCCGCAGGATATTGCGGATGGTCAGCGGCGGTTTCTTCTTCACATGCCGGGAAATGAGCCGATCCGCCCGTTCCATCGCCCGCAGGGTCTGGGTGGTGAGCCGCTGCGCCCGCGCCCGATCCGCCGGGTCGAGCCGATCCACCGCACCCGCCGCCAGAAGATCCTGCAACATCCGGCCTTCGCCGGTGATCTTGTCGAGCATCCACACGGCACTGTGCCGGGGAGAGGGGGCAGGTCTGGACATGGGCGCTCCTTGGCTCTTGCGGAAGTCTGGCCTATATCAAGCACACAAGGCCAAAGGAAGCATAAGATGAGCGACGACAGCCAGCCCACGGACCGCAAGGATTTGCCCCCCGCCGCCCAGCGCGCGCTGGCCGAGGCCGAGGAACGCCGCCGTCTGGCTGAGGCCGAGGCGCCGCTGCCCAAAGAGCTCGGCGGTCGCAAGGGCCCGGAACCGGTGCGCTATGGCGATTGGGAGAAAAAGGGCATCGCGGTCGATTTCTGACCGCGACGGCCGCTGTTAAGGGATCAAAATCAGACCCTATTTCAGCCCAAGCACATCCATCATGTCGAAATGCCCCGGCCCGCGCCCGACACCCCAGAGCGCGGCCTTGACCGCGCCACGGGCAAAGATCGCGCGATCCGTCGCCATATGACGCAACACGATCCGCTCGCCAGCCGCGGCAAAGAGCACGTCATGCTCGCCCACGATGTCGCCGCCGCGAATGGCGGTGAACCCGATATCGCCCCGCTTGCGCGCCCCGGTGATGCCATCGCGGCCCCGGTCCGACACGTCCTCGAGCGACACGCCCCGGCCTTCGGCGGCGGCCTGGCCGAGCATCAGGGCCGTGCCCGAGGGCGCATCGACCTTCTGGTTGTGATGGGCTTCGATCACCTCGATGTCGAAATCCTCGTCGAGCGCGGCGGCCACCTTGCGGGTGAGCTGCACCAGCAGGTTGACCCCGAGGCTCATGTTGCCGGCGCGCACGATAGTGGCGTGATGGGCGGCGGCATCCACCTTGGCGATGTCCTCTTCGGTCATGCCGGTGGTGCCGATCACATGCGCGATCCGCGCCTGCGCGGCCAGCGCGGCAAACTCGACCGTGGCGGCGGGGGCGGTGAAATCGATCACCGCGTCACAGGTGGCCAGCACTTCGAGCGCATCGTCGCTCACGATGACGCCGCTCTCGGCCCCGCCCATGGCGCGGCCAAGATCCTGGCCCACCCAGTCATGGCCCGGCCGTTCCAGCGCCCCGCAGAGCCGGGCGCGCCCGCTCTCCCGGATGGTCTTGACGAGCATCTGGCCCATGCGGCCCGACACGCCTGTCACCACGATCCCTGGCAAATCCGTCATCCTGCGCCCTCCTTCAAAGCGATGGCCCCTGCATAGCGCCGCCGTGCCGCCTTGGCAAAGGGGCGCGAACGGCTTAGATGAGGCCTATGGCTAAGAACAAGTTTCATGATGGTCCCGGCCCGTCGCAGCGTCAGCTGCGCGTCGGCGAATTGATCCGCCGGACATTGTCCGAGGTGCTGATGCGTGGCGACATCCACGATCCCGAACTGAACCGCATGTCGGTGACAGTCGGCGAGGTGCGCACCTCGCCCGATCTCAAGATCGCCACCGCCTATGTGCTGCCCCTCGGCGGCAAGGGTCAGGACGTGATCGTCGGCCTTCTGGCCCGCAATCAAAGCGAATTGCGCCGGATCATTGGCCGCAAGCTGGGGCTGAAATACGCGCCCGAGCTGCGCTTTCGCCTCGATCAGACCTTCGATCAGATGGATGAAACCCGCCGCCTCTTCGATCAGGACGACGTGCGCCGAGATGTCGAGGACTAGAGCCCTCGTCACGGCCGCCCTCGTGGCGGTGCTCTGGCCCGCCTCTGCTCAGGCGGCCGGCTGCCGCGCCCTGACCCATGAGGGGGCAGAGTTCACCATCTGCGAGATCGACGCTGGCACAGAGGTGATTCGCCTCTTCCACAGCACCCCCGAGGGCGAGGTTCTGGGCAGTTTCCCGCGCGTCGATCAGATGCTGCGCGACCGGGGCGAGCGGCTCGGCGTGGCGATGAACGCGGGCATGTATCACAATGATCTCGGTCCCGTCGGCCTCTATGTCGAAGAGGGCCAGCAGGCGATGCGGCTGATCACCTCCAAGGGCCCCGGCAATTTCGGCCTCCTGCCGAATGGCGTGTTCTGCATCCGCGACGGCCGCGCCGATGTGATCGAAAGCCTCGCCTTCGAGGCCGCCGCGCCGGACTGTCGCTATGCCACGCAATCGGGGCCGATGCTGGTGATCGACGGGGCACTGCATCCGCGCTTTCTGCCCGACAGCGACAGCGTGCACATCCGCAACGGCGTCGGCACCTCCGCCGACGGGCAGCGCGTGGTGCTCGCCATCTCGGACGAGCGGGTCAATTTCCACACGTTCGGCACGCTGTTTCGCGACACGCTCAAACTGCCCAACGCGCTCTATTTCGATGGCAAGGTGTCGCGGCTCTATGCGCCGGGCTCCGGTCGCCACGATCGCGGCTTCCCCATGGGGCCGATCGTCGGCGTGGTCGAAGACGCGACAGACTAAGCTTGGGCAGAACCGGGGTAGGCCCAACCGGCCCAAGCCCATTGATTGACAGGCCGCGCTGGCTGGGCTAGCCCCCGCAGCCTGATCACAGCGATAGAGGCACGCATATGGGACGCAAACGCAAGGGGCGCGACATCTCCGGCTGGCTGGTGGTGGACAAACCCGCCGGCATCACCTCGACCGCCGTGGTCAACAAGGTGCGCTGGGCGCTCGCGGCCTCCAAGGCGGGCCATGCCGGCACGCTCGACCCCGAGGCGACCGGCGTGCTCGCCGTGGCGCTGGGCGAGGCGACCAAGACCGTTCCCTATATCACCGACGCGCTCAAGGCCTACCGCTTTGTCGTGCGTCTCGGGCAGGCCACCAACACCGACGATGCCGAGGGCGAGATCATCGCCGAAAGCGACGTCCGCCCCGATGATGCGGCGATCAAAGAGGCGCTCATGCCCTTTGTTGGCGACATCATGCAGGTGCCGCCCAAATTCTCGGCGGTCAAGATCGACGGCCAGCGCGCCTACAAGCTCGCCCGCGATGGCGAGGACGTGGAAATCGCCGCGCGCCCCCTCTGGGTCGAAGAGCTCACCCTCGTGGACCGTCCCGATGCCGATCATGTCGAGCTTGAGATGGTCTGTGGCAAAGGCGGCTATGTGCGCTCCATCGCCCGCGATCTCGGCGCGGCGCTGGGCTGCTATGGCCATGTGTCCTGGCTGCGGCGCACCTGGTCCGGCCCCTTCGACGTCGCGCAGGGCATCAGCCTTGACGAGGTCGACCGCCTCGCCAAGGACCCGGCGCTCGACGCGCATCTTCTGCCGCTCGAGATCGGCCTCGACGATCTGCCGGAACTGCGCGCCACCGCCGAAGGCGCCGCGCGTCTGCGCAATGGCAATCCGGGCATGGTGATGGCCGCGAATGACGTGGAATATGGCGATGAATGCTGGGCCTCGCATGAGGGCCGCGCCGTCGCCGTGGGCGTCTACAAGGCGGGCGAGCTGCACCCAAGCCGCGTCTTTGTCGGCTGATCCCTTGCGCCTGACCCTCCGCTTCGGCAGAAATGGCGCATGATCACCCGCAGCCATCAAAAGGGCGACGCGCCCTCGACCGCCATCTATTCCGATTGCGAACGCTACCGCTACATGCTGACCCGCGAATGGGATGCGACAGGGCGGCGGGCGCTCTTCATCATGCTCAACCCCTCGACCGCGACCGAGGTGCAGAACGATCCCACCGTGGAACGTTGCGAGCGGCGGGCGCGCACGCTTGGATTTGGCAGCTTTAGGGTCACAAATATCTTTGCCTGGCGCGACACTGACCCCCGCGCCATGCGCGCCGCCATGGATCCGGTGGGGGCCGAAAACGATGCCGCGATCCGCGACAGCCTGCCTTGGGCGGATCAGGTCATCGCCGCCTGGGGCAGCCATGGCGACCATCTGACGCGCGGCGCGGCCGTGGCGCGGCTTTTGTCCGAGGCGGGCGGCGCGGTGCATCATCTGGGCCTCACCAAGGCGGGCCACCCGAAACACCCGCTCTACATCGGCTATGCCGAACAGCCCCGGATCTGGGGCCCGGACGAGATGGCGCAGCTCGCCACCCTCGCAGGTTAACCAAGAGTTCACTCGGCAATTGTGCGACAGCGCGCAGTGTGGCCCAATCCCCACGGGGTAATGGCTCTTTGGGCCAGTGGGTTTTTGGGGATAGTGCGCAATGTTGATGTTGGCGGGTTTGCTGGGCGCGATGGCCATTGGGGCCACCGCCGTTTTGACCATCACCGAACAAGAGGACGAGGATCTCGTCTATGAGGAGGAGAGACCCGACGAGGATCTCGATAGCGAAGAGGCCGCGAATGCCGCCGAGGATGAGGCCGATCGTACCAATGAAAGCGCGACCGCGCCCCAGGAAATAAATGCGAATGCCCCTGAATTAGAGACTGTTTCGGACATCACCGACGCCCCGCCCCCCGGCGAACGCATCACGGCGGGCGGCGCGGGCGATGATAGCCTGCCCGGCAGCGATCTGCGCGACGCGAGCCATGGTGGCGACGGCAATGACCATCTCACCGGCGCGGCAGAGGCCGACACGCTCATCGGCGCCAATGGCGCGGACACGCTCGCCGGCGACGACGGGGACGATCGGCTCGACGGCGGGCGCGGGGCTGACAGCCTCGCGGGCGGGGCGGGCCATGATTTGCTTATGGGCCATGGTGATGACGATCATCTCGACGGTGGCGAAGGCGATGACAGCCTCCATGGCGGCGCGGGCGGTGATACGCTCTCGGGCGGGACGGGCGATGATGCGCTCTCCGGCGGGTTGGGCGATGACATCTTGTCGGGCGGTGCCGGGCAGGACAGCCTGTTTGGCGGTTGGGGCAATGACACGATTTCCGGGCTGGAGCCCGAAGAGGGCCAGACCCCCGATGGCGACTATCTCAATGGCGGCGGCGGCGATGATCTCATCCTGACCGGGCAGGGCGATACCGTCACTGCCGGCACCGGGGCCGACCGGATCGTGCTCGGCGACTGGCTCAGCGCCGCGCATCAGGCCGAGATCCTCGACTTCTCCGCAGACGAGGACACGCTCATGGTGGTTTACGACGATCAGGCCGGAACAGAGCCTGATCTGACCATCGAGCCGGACGAAAAAGACGCCTCCGCCCAGCATATCACCCTCAATGGCGAACGGATCGCCCTCGTCCATAACGCGCCGCTGCTCGACCCGTCGCATCTGCGCCTCGTCGGGCAGAGCACGCTCACCGCGCTGATGACGCCGCCCGCCGCCTGACCGGGCGAGCAGGGCGGGGGCAGGGCGGCGGCGCGACAGGGGGGGCGCAACCGGCGCGGCGGCCCGAAGAAATCCCTTTTCTTTCTACGCCAATCGGCCTATACGCGCCCATCTCTCCGGTCCGCCGGTGAGTCTCCCATAGGACCCTGCTGGACGACATCCCGGCTTGTGCCCTTCACATCCAACTCTGAAAGGAGACCCCGATGTCGATCACTGTTGAAGAAAAAGCCCGCGTGATGAAAGAATTCGCAACCAAGGACGGCGACACCGGTTCGCCCGAAGTCCAGGTTGCCATCCTGACCTCGCGGATCACCACCCTGACCGAGCATTTCAAGACCCACAAAAAAGACAACCACGGTCGTCGCGGTCTTCTGAAAATGGTCGCCCAACGTCGTAAGCTGCTGGACTATCTCAAGGGCAAGGACGAAGGCCGCTACCGCGACCTGATCCAACGCCTCGGCATCCGCCGCTAAGAATTTCGGTCCCACCGGACCTGAGAAACGCCCGCTCTTGCAGCGGGCGTTTTGCATTTCGGCGATCCGCATTGCCAAGCCCCGGGGCAGGGTCTAAGCCCGGGCCATAGTATTTACGGACCATTGCCATGCCCCTCGCCGCGCTTTTCTCGGTCGCTGCCCTCGTCTTTGTCGCCACGAGCTTTGTCGTCACCGGGGACACGGCGGGCAAATTGCTGACCCAGGGCGGTGAAAACCCGTTCTTTGTCGCCTGGTCGCGCTTTGCGCTGGGGGCGGCGCTGATCCTGCCGTTCAGTGGGCTGCAACGGCATGAGCTGCGGTTTCTCCTCCACTGGCGCGTCGTCTTGCGGTCGATCTTCATCGTCGGCGGCATCTGTTCGATCCTGACGGCGCTGCGGACCGAACCCATCGCCAATGTCTTTGGCGCCTTCTTTATCGGGCCGATCATTTCCTACGGGCTGGCGGTGCTGTTTCTGGGCGAAACCATCTCGCGGATGCGCACGATCCTGCTCTTCTTCGGCTTTTTTGGCGTGATGCTGGTGGTCAAGCCGGGCTTTGGCGCGACGCCGGGTCTCGGCTTTGCGCTGCTGGCGGGCTGTTGCTACGGCTCCTACCTGACGATGACCCGCGCCATCGCGGGCGACTACCGGCCGCGCTTTCTGCTGCTCTCGCAGCTGGTGCTCGGCGCGCTTCTGCTCTCGCCCGTGGTGGCCACCGTGCCATGGCCCAGCTTCACCCCGGCGCTCTCGGGCCTCATCCTGATGAGCGCGGTCGGCTCGGCGCTCGGCAATTACATCCTCGTTCTGGTGAGCCGCAAGGTGAGCGCCACCATCGTCGCGCCGCTGATCTACTCACAGCTCATCACCGCCACCGCCCTCGGCGTGCTGGTCTTTGGCGATTGGCCCGATACGCTCTCCTTCACCGGGCTCGCGATCATCCTCGCCTCGGGGCTGGGCTCGCTCTTCGCGGTGCGGCTGCGCGCCACCGCCTGACCGCCCACGCCCCCCAATCGCCCGAATGCGCCAAGCGCCGCGCAGATTGGGCTTATCCACATCATTGCTTTCCAACAGGGCAAATTTCCTGTAAGGCCACGGCCATCTGAGACGTGACGCCTCTGACCTCGGGCGCATGGGAATGATTGAGGTCGGCGGCAATGGGGCCGCCATTGAAACGGAGGACCGGGCAGGGGCCCGGAGCGCCTCCAGACAGGATACGATAGATGTTCAACGAAGTGAAAAAATCCATCCAGTGGGGCGAAGAAACGCTGACACTGGAAACGGGCAAGGTTGCCCGTCAGGCTGACGGTTCGGTCATTGCCACGCTGGGCGAAACCAGCGTCATGGCAAACGTGACCTTCGCCAAAGAGCCGAAGCCGGGTCAGGACTTCTTCCCGCTGACGGTTCACTACCAAGAGAAATACTATGCCGCGGGCAAGGTGCCCGGTGGCTTCTTCAAACGCGAAGCGCGTCCCACCGAAAAGGAAACGCTGACCGCGCGTCTGATCGACCGCCCGATTCGTCCGCTCTTTGTGGATGGGTTCAAAAACGAAGTTCTGGTGATGTGCACCGTGCTGAGCCACGATCTCGTCAACGATCCCGACATCGTTGCGATGATCGCCGCCTCTGCCGCGCTGACCATCTCGGGCGCGCCCTTCATGGGCCCGATCGCCGGGTGCCGCGTCGGTTACGAGGATGGCGAATACATCCTGAACCCGACCGTGGACGACATGCACGAGCTGCGCAGCAACCCCGATCAGCGTCTTGATCTGGTTGTCGCGGGCACCCGTGACGCGGTGATGATGGTCGAATCCGAGGCCTATGAGCTGACCGAAGAGGAAATGCTCGGCGCCGTGACCTTCGCCCATGAGCAGCTCAAGCCGGTCGTCGATCTGATCATCGACCTGGCCGAAGTCGCCGCCAAAGAGCCCTTCGACTTCCAGGCGCCGGATTACTCGGATCTCTATGCCGCGGTCAAAGCCGCCGGTGAAAAAGAGATGCGCGCCGCTTTCGCGATCACCGACAAGCAAGAGCGCACCGCCGCTGTTGCCGCCGCTCGGACCGCGATCAAGGCCGCTCTGACCGAAGAGCAGCTCGAAGATGCGAACCTCGGGTCGGCCCTCAAGAAACTCGAAGCCAGCATTCTGCGCGGCGACGTGGTCAAGGGTGGCAAGCGGATCGACGGTCGTGACACGACCACCGTGCGCCCGATCGTTTCGGAAACCGGCCTGCTGCCGCGGACCCATGGTTCGGCCCTCTTCACCCGTGGCGAGACCCAGGGTCTCGTGGTGACGACGCTCGGCACCGGCGACGATGAGCAATTCATCGACGCGCTGCATGGTACGTTCAAATCGAACTTCCTGCTGCATTACAACTTCCCCCCCTATTCGGTGGGCGAAGCTGGCCGCGTGGGCCCTCCGGGCCGTCGTGAAATCGGCCATGGCAAACTGGCATGGCGCGCGCTTCAGGCCGTGCTGCCCGCCCCGACCGATTTCCCCTACACGATCCGCGTCGTGTCCGAGATCACCGAATCGAACGGCTCGTCCTCGATGGCTTCTGTCTGTGGCGGCTCGCTGTCGATGATGGACGCAGGTGTTCCGCTTAAGGCGCCGGTTGCCGGTGTGGCCATGGGCCTGATCCTCGAAGATGACGGCGATTTCGCCATCCTGACCGATATTCTTGGCGACGAGGATCACCTCGGCGACATGGATTTCAAAGTGGCCGGGACCGAAAAAGGCATCACCTCGCTGCAGATGGACATCAAGGTCGCAGGCATCACGCCCGAGATCATGAAACAGGCTCTGGCGCAGGCCAAAGACGGTCGTCTTCACATCCTCGGCGAAATGTCCAAGGCCCTCACCGAGGCGAGCGAATTCTCCGTTCACGCTCCCCGCATCGAGACCATGAACATTCCCACCGACAAGATCCGTGAAGTGATCGGCTCGGGCGGCAAGGTCATCCGCGAGATCGTGGAAACCTCGGGTGCCAAGGTCGACATCAACGATGACGGCGTGATCAAGATCGCCTCGCCCAATGGCGAAGCCATCCAGAAGGCCTATGACATGATCCACTCGATCGTGGCAGAGCCCGAAGAAGGTCAGGTCTATGATGGCAAGGTCGTGAAGATCGTCGATTTCGGCGCCTTCGTGAACTTCTTTGGCAAGCGTGACGGTCTCGTCCACGTGAGCCAGATCGAAAACCGCCGCCTGAACCACCCGTCCGACGTTCTCAAAGAAGGTCAGGACGTGAAGGTCAAGCTGCTCGGCTTTGACGATCGCGGTAAGGTCCGCCTGTCGATGAAAGTCGTCGATCAGGAAACCGGCGAAGAAATCGCGCCGGAGAAGAAAGAAAAAGACGACGCCTGATCCGATTTCGGGCGGCTAAGTCAGGAAAGCCCCGGCAGCGATGCCGGGGCTTTTTCGTCTCTAAACCGGCAGCTTTACGCGTGCAGCTCTAAACCGGCAGCGCCGTGGTCTTGCTCACCGTGCGCAGGGCAAAGCTCGACTGCATCTTCGCCACCCCCGGCAGCCGCGCCAGCGACCGGCGGTGAATGCGGGCGAAATCCTCGGTATCCTCGGCCACCACCTTGAGGATGTAATCCGCCGCCCCCGCCGTCAGATGACATTCGAGAACATCGGGGATTCGCGCCACCGCCTTCTCAAAGGCCTCGAGCACCTCATCGGCCTGCGTCGACAGGGTGATCTCGACGAAAACGGTTGACGGCACCCCCATCTTGCGCGCATCCAGCAACGCGACATAGCCCGCGATATAGCCCTCGGTCTCGAGGCGCTGCACCCGCCGGTGGCAGGCGCTGGCCGAGAGATTGACCTTCTCCGCCAGGTCGGCATTCGAGATCCGCCCCTGTCGCTGAAGTACGGCAAGAATGCGACGATCGGTTGTGTCGAGTGACATATGCGCAAGAAACTCCTGTGGCTACGCGGGTACCATCGCAGAATATTCGAAAACATGCCCGAATGGCGAGAGGTATTTCGCATCCTTTTGCGCCGATTCTCCCCTATCCTGACCGACAGTCCAAGGAGGAGAGACCATGAAAATCGGATGCCCAACGGAAATCAAACCCCAAGAATTCCGTGTTGGCCTCACGCCCAATGCCGCGCGTGAGGCCGTTGAGAACGGACATGAGGTGATCGTTCAGGCCGGTGCTGGCATCGGTGCCGGCTTTTCTGATGACGACTATATCGCTGCCGGGGCCGCGATCATCGACACGGCCGAGGAAATCTTTGCCAGCGCCGACATGATCGTAAAGGTCAAGGAACCGCAGGCGGTCGAGCGCAAGATGCTGCGCGAAGGCCAGCTGCTCTTTACCTATCTGCACCTCGCCCCCGATCCCGAACAGACCAAGGATCTGCTGGCCTCCGGCTGTACCGCCATCGCCTATGAGACAGTGACCGACCGCAACGGCGGGCTGCCGCTGCTCGCGCCGATGTCCGAGGTCGCCGGCCGTCTCGCGCCGCAGGTCGGTGCCTATACGCTGCAAAAGGCCAATGGCGGCCGTGGCGTGCTGATGGGTGGCGTGCCCGGCGTCGGGCCGGCCAAGGTTGTGGTCATCGGCGGCGGTGTCGTCGGCACCCATGCCGCCCGCATCGCCGCGGGCATGGGCGCGGATGTGACCGTGCTCGACCGCTCGCTGCCGCGTCTGCGCTATCTCGACGATGTGTTCGGCGGCACGTTCAACACCGGCTATTCCTCCGCCGGTCTCTTGGCCGAACATCTGACCGAGGCCGATATGGTCATCGGCGCGGTGCTCATCCCCGGTGCCGAAGCGCCCAAGCTGGTGCGCCGCGAGCAATTCGCCACGATGAAACCCGGCGCGGTGCTCGTCGACGTCGCCATCGACCAGGGCGGCTGTTTCGAAACCTCGCGCGCCACCACCCATGCCGATCCGATCTACGAGGTGGACGGGATCATGCATTACTGCGTGGCCAACATGCCCGGCGCCGTGGCCCGGACCTCGACCATCGCCCTTGGCAACGCCACCATGCCCTTCATGCTGGCCCTCGCCAACAAGGGCTGGAAAAAGGCCTGCGCCGACGATCCGCACCTGCTCGAAGGGCTCAACGTCCACGCCGGTCAACTCACCTACTACGCCGTGGGCAAGGCGCTCGGCATCGACGTGATCTCGCCGCAGATGCTGGTCAAAGCCTGATCAAAACAGAGCCTAACACAGGCTAAAACGATAAAAAGGCGGGCCCAAAGGTCCGCCTTTCTCGTGTCAGAATAACGCAAGGGCCTCGCCCGACCTGGAGGGCGTTCACTCCGGCGACATGACACGACCGTTCTCCAAACAGCGACCACCGTGAAACTGCCACCACCTCAAAATCGCCCTCCTGGGGGAGGTCGGGCGATGCCCGGATTTTATCCGGGCGGGCGCGTCCCCCTCGGCCTCTTACCGATACCGCCCATGGCGCTGCAGCACTTCGATCTCATAGCCATCCGGGTCGGCCACGAAAAAGAACTTGGCGATCAGCTCGCCATCCGGCGCAAACTCGACAAGCTTGCGCGGGTTGAGCCCGGCCTCGACAAACCGCGCGTGCTCGGCCTCGAGATCCTCCACCACAACCGCCATATGCCCATAGCCATCGCCAAGGTCATAGGCCGCCTCGCGATCCTTGTTGATGGTCAGCTCAATCTCGAAATCCGCTTCCTCATTGCGCAGGTAAACAAGCGTGAATGAGGTGAAATCGAGCCGCTTTTCCACCCGAAGCCCAAAGGCCTCGCGATAGAAATTCACCGACCGTTCCTCGTCGAGAACCCGGATCATCCCGTGGATCAGTTTTGCCATCTCATGCTCCTGCATCTCTTTGCCTGACCCCGGTCATAGCCGCTCTGCCCACCCCCGCAAACCCCGCCAGCCATCAAAAGGGCTTGAGGCGCGGCAACCCGGCCATTAGACCCAATTTCCAAAGGAGCCCGCGACATGAGCCTCAACACATTCGGACATCTCTTCCGCTTCACCACCTGGGGCGAGAGCCACGGGCCCGCGCTCGGCGCGACGGTGGATGGCTGCCCGCCGGGCATCAAGGTGGACGAGGCCATGCTGCAGCACTGGCTCGACAAACGCCGCCCCGGCCAGAACAAGAACACCACCCAGCGCAACGAGCCCGACGCGGTGCGCATCCTGTCGGGCGTGTTCGAAGGCGAAACCACTGGCACCTCGATCCAGCTGATGATCGAAAACACCGATCAGCGGTCGCGCGATTATGGCGACATCGCCGAGACCTTCCGCCCCGGCCATGCCGACATCACCTATCACCAGAAATACGGGCTTCGCGACTATCGCGGCGGCGGTCGCAGCTCGGCCCGCGAAACGGCGGCCCGCGTCGCGGCGGGCGGCATCGCCCGCGCCGCGCTCGACGCGCTGGTGCCGGGGATCGAGATCAAGGGCTATATGACCCGCATGGGCGAGATGACCCTCGACCGCACGCGGTTTGACTGGGATGCCATCGACCAGAACGACTTCTGGCTGCCCGATGCCAGCGCCGCCCCCGCGTGGGAGACCTATCTGCAAAAGATCCGCAAGGCGCAGAACTCTGTCGGCGCGGTGGTCGAAGTGGTGGCGCGCGGCGTGCCTGCCGGGCTCGGCGCCCCGATCTATGGCAAGCTCGACACCGATCTTGCCGCCGCGATGATGTCGATCAACGCCGTCAAAGGTGTCGAGATCGGCGAAGGCATGGCCGCGGCCGAACTTATGGGCACCGACAATGCGGACGAGATTTTCATGGGCGAGAACGGCCCGGAATATAGCTCGAACCACGCCGGTGGCATCCTCGGCGGCATCTCCACGGGTCAGGATCTCGTCGTGCGTTTCGCGGTCAAACCGACCTCGTCGATCCTCACCCCCCGCCGCTCGATCCGCCGCGACGGCACCCCGATCGAAGTGGTGACCAAGGGCCGCCACGATCCTTGCGTCGGCATCCGCGCGGTGCCGGTGGGCGAGGCGATGATGGCCTGCGTGATCCTCGATCACCTGATGCTGCATCGCGGTCAGGTGGGCGACGGCCCGCGCGGCAAGATCGGCTGATCCCCCGCGCCACCCCCGCCCCTGATCAGAGCGGCCAGACCACCCCGGTCGCCGCCTCCGACACCTCCCAGAGCCGGGTCATCACCGGCTTGTCATAGGCATGCGGGTGCAATGTGCCCCGGCCCACCGGGCCGACAAATTCCATCCGCCCCGTCGGACCATAGAGCGCCCGCTCTTCCAGCCCCTCCTCGGTGGCGCACATCACCTCGGGATAGGCCCCCTGCTGCGCCGTCTGCACCATCGGCGACTTGGTCATGAGCCACCAGATCGCCCGCATCACCGGGCTGCCGCTGGTCTTGATGAGCGAGGTCTTGGACGATCCGGGGTGACATACAAGAACCTCGACGCTCTTGCCCGCCGCACGGATCCGATCCTGCAATTCATAGGCAAACATCATCTGCGCCAGCTTGGATTGGCTATAGACCGCATTGGCGCTGAAGTTGTTGTCCCAGTTCAGATCGTCGAACTGGATCGTCTTGATCCCCATATTATAGCCGAGGCTCGCCACCACGACGATGCGGCCCTCGCTCTCTTCGATCCGCTCGAACAAGAGACCGCAAAGCGCGAAATGCCCATAATGGTTGGTGCCGAGCTGGCTTTCGAACCCATCCACCGTCAGCCGTTGCTTGGGCACCTGCGCGATGGCCGCATTACAGATGAGCGCGTCGATGCGCGGCACGGTTTCACGGATCTCCTCTGCCGCCCGCCGCACACTGGCCAGATCGGCAAGGTCCATCTCAATGAAGCGCACATCGGCCGCTGCGCCATGTTCCGCCTTGAGCGTCGCGATGGCGGCGGCGGATTTCTCGGCGCTGCGGTTGAGCATCACCACCGACGCCCCTTTCGACAAAAAGAGCCGCGCCGCCTCATAGCCGGTGCCGGCATTGGCCCCGGTGATGACATAGCACCGCCCCACGAGAGAGCCGAGCCGCTCGGGTGTCCAGCCATGGGGGCCAAATTGCGTATCTGCCATTGTCCTATCTCCTGCGGGCCTCTTGCATCCCGTCGCCGATTGATGTTTCGCTGTCTCATCTGCAAATAGGTCTCACAGCGCGACGCACATAGGCACAATCGTCCCGATTACTTGCCTGATTGTCTCAACTCGGTTGTAAGCGCCTCTGTTTGACCCCTACTTTGGGATCATGAGCAAAGATCAGATTCTCAATATCATCGCCCGCCGCACCGACCGGGACGGTCTGACCGAGACCGGCATCGAGGGGCTGCGTCTGTTCCGGGCCACCCAATCGATTCCCTGCGTCCCGGCGGTCTATGACCCCTGCGTCGTGGCCATCGTCAGCGGCGCCAAAGAGGCCATTCTCGATGGCGAACGCTTTGTCTATGACAGCGCGCGCTACCTCTGCTGCCCGATGTCGATGCCGGTCAAGGCGGGCACGCCCGCCGCCTCGCCCGAGGCCCCGCTCTATGGGGTGTTCCTGTCGCTGAACGCGCGGCTGATGAGCGAGCTCGGGCTCGAGTTGGACCGCGCCGGTCACGCCCTGCCAGCGGCAGAGAGCGGCGGTCGCAGCCCGGGCATCCAACTGGCCCAGTGGGAGCCCGATTTCACCGACGCGCTGCTGCGCCTGCTAGAGCTCGGCAATAGCCCGACCGACACGGCAATCTTGGGTCAGGCGCGGCTGCGCGAACTCTATTATGCCCTTCTCAAGGGCGAGGCCGGGGCCTTCGCCCGGCGCGCCTTCAGCGCCGGCAACGCCATGGCGCGGGTCATCGCCCATCTCTCGGATCATCTCGACGCGCCCGTCTCCATCGACGATCTCGCGGCGCGCGCAGGGATGAGCCGCGCCGCCTTCCATCGCCGCTTCAAACAGGCGACGCGGATGGCCCCGGTGCAATTCGTCAAATCGATGCGGCTCAACAAGGCGGCGATGAAGATCGCCAGCGGCGCGACGGTCAACGCGGCGGCGCAGGAGGTGGGCTATGTCAGCCCCTCGCAGTTCAGCCGCGAGTTCAAACGCCATTACGGCCAATCCCCCCGGCAATGGGCCGAGGCACAGCAGCTCGCGCTCGGCGCGCTCTGATCATGTCTTGCCGCTTGGTGGGGCGTGTGGACCGGGCCTTGATCCGCAAAAGGTTAAGGCCCGGCCTGTTCTGGCCGAAACCGCCAAAGGGACCACAGTCGCACTACTGTCGTTTTACCGACGTGATACCGACATGGCGTTTTTCGGCGGTTTTAACGGGTTAACGGGGCTCAATCCGCCATGTCACCGGTCATGTAAATCACCGTCGGCCCGTCCGCCTCAAAGGCCGCCGTGAGCGCGCTCTGCAGCTCCCCCAGCGTCTTCGGAGCCTCGGCGCGCGCGCCATAAGCCTTTGCCAGAGCTACGAAATCCGGGTTATGAGCGATGACCGAGTTGGGCGCGATCTGCGCCCCGACCATGCTGTCCTCGATCTCTTTGAGCTTCTGGTTGTCCCAGAGCAGGATCGGCAGCGGCAATTTCATCTCCACCGCCGCGCCAAGCTCTTGAACTGTATACTGAAATCCGTAATCCCCGGCGATCGCCACCGTCGGTTTCCCCGGCCGCGCCATGGCCCCGCCAATCGCCGCCGGCATGGCATAGCCCAGCGTCCCGAAGCCTGCCGGATGGTGCCAATGGCCGGGCTGTTCGATGTCCCATAACTCCACGGAAACATAGGCAAATTGCGTCATATCCGTATAGATCATCGCGTCCTCCGGCATCACCTCGCGCAGCGCATCCGCCACCCTCGCGATCCCCGGCCGTTCGGCATCCACTTCCGCCCGGAACCGCGCCCGCGTCGCCTTGACCTCCTGCGCGGTCCAGCCCGTCTTGGCCTGATGCCCCTCAAGTGATTGATTTAGCGCGCGGAAAAACGCCCCGCTCTCCATCATCACCGCTTCGCTGTTGATCGGCTGCGACAGCACTTCGGGGCAGATATCCACCCGGATCAGCGGCCCCGAATTGCCCAGCTCGCGCCGCCACAGATCGACCTCCGCCAGCTCGGTCCCGACCGCCACCACAAGGTCCGCCCCCTTGATGACAGCCGCGCTATCCGGCCGCGGCAGGTAGGCGCCGAAATGGAGCGGATCGTCCGACCCCACAATGCCCTTGCCCGCCGTGGTGACAAAGCTCGCAGCGCCCAATGTTTTCAAGGCGTTGCGCAGGGCCTCCACATCCCCACGCGCGCCACCACCGAGCACGAACATCGGCTTTTTCGCGCCCATGATGCGCTGTGCCAAACCGCCCGGTAGATCGCCATGGCTCCGCGCCGGCGGCGTCGGCACTTCGGGCGCTGCAGGTGCCTCGGCCTCGAGCGCGGCGATCGGCACCTGAATATGCTTGCTGCGCGGCCGCTGCGTGGCAAATTCCGCCATCGCCCGGTCGATCAGCCCATAGGCCGCCTGCGCATCCCGCGCCTCATAGGACCAGTCGCAGACCGTATCCCCCGCCGCCCGCTGATCGAGCATCTGGTGCAGCTGTCCGCGATAGGCGGCGGTCTCATCCAGACAGGACGACAGGACCAAAACCGACACGCTGTCGGAATAGGCCTGGCCCATTGGCGTCATGATATTGCACAGGCCCGGCCCGGTGATGACATAGGCCACCCCCGGCCGCCCCGACGCACGGGCATAGCCATCGGCCATAAAGCCCGCGCCCTGTTCGTGACGGGCCAGAACATGGGTGATGCCGGCCTCTTCGATGCCGCGATACATCTCTTGGTTATGCACGCCCGGAATGCCGAAAATCGTGTCTACCCCACGCGATTTGAGCATATGCGAGATCTGTGCACCCAAGGGACGGGTGTGGTTCTTATCAGCGGTCATCAGGCCCTCCAAAAACTGACGGTGAATAATGCGTAGACGACGAGAAGCTCGAGCCGTCCGATCAGCATGGCCAGCGTCAAAAGCCACTTGGCCGTGGTGTTCAACGTGGCGAAATTCCCGGCCGGGCCGATGATGTCACCGAGGCCCGGACCGATATTGGCAATCGCCGTCGCCGCGCCGGAAATCGAGGTCAGGAAATCGAGGCCGGTCATGCTCAGCAGCACGGCGAGCACGCCCAGGGTCAGGATGAAGAACATGAAGAACGACATGACCGAGCTCAGCACATCGTCCTCGATGGGGCGGCCGTCATAGCGCGGCACAAAGATGCCATGCGGCGAGCGGATGCGCTGAAGCTGGGTGCGGATCGAGGCGAAGAGGATCTGATAGCGGAAAATCTTGGCCGAACAGGCGGTTGATCCCGCGCAGCCGCCCACCAGTCCGATAAAGAAGAAGATCGAAATCGGAAACGGACCCCATTGCATATAGTCGACACTGGCATAGCCGGTGCCCGAGATGATCGAGGTGATGTTAAAGAGCGCCTCGCGAAAGGCCTGTTCCGGGTGGGTCGGGAAGATGTTGACCAGAAACATCGCCATCACCGCCGCAGTGCCGAAAACCACCAAGAGAAAGGCCTGGATTTGCGGGTCGCGAAACAGCGGCAGGGTGCGGCCATTGATGAGCTGCACGTAGCGGACAAAGGGCAGGGCGGCGAGGATCATGAAGAGGCTGGCGATATATTCCGCCGGGCCAGAGAACGTGCCGAAAGAGGCATCGTAATTGGAAAACCCGCCGGTCGAGATCGTCGTCAGCGCATGGACCGTGGCGTCAAAGGCGTTCATCCCCACCAGCAGATAGCTCATGGTGCAGGCCAGCGTCAGCGCAAGATAGATCACCGAGATCTGTGAGGCGATGGCGCTCGCCTTGGGGAGGATCTTGCCCATCGTGTCGAAGGCTTCGGAGCGGAAGATCTGCATCCCCCCGATGCGCAGCACCGGCAGGAACACCATGGCAAAGACGATGATCCCGACCCCGCCGAGCCATTGCAGAATGCCGCGCCAAAGAAGCAGCCCCTTGGGCAGCGTGTCGAGCCCGACGATGACGGTGGAGCCGGTGGTGGTGAGGCCCGACATGGCCTCGAAGATGGCGTTGGTGATCCCAAACTCGGTTGCGCCAAGCATGAAGGGAAGCGCACCAAAGGCCGGCAGCGCCACCCAGACGCCGGTGGCGAGAAGAAAGGTCTGCTGCACCGTCAGCCCCTCGCGCACGCCATTGCGGCAGCTGATCGCCACCAGGCTTCCGATCAGGATGGTAAACAGCGCGCTTTCCGCGAACACAGGCCAATGGCCTCGGCCATCGGCGATGTCCACCAGCATGGGCAGCAGCATCGTCAATCCAAGGGCCAGAACGGTGAGGCCGATCACGTATCCAATAGGGCGCAGGTCGTGCATGGCGAAGCGTTGGCCTGTGGGTGCCAGAGTGTCAAGCGATGCGCGGGCTGCGCGAGAAAATCTGGACAGGTGAATACAAAATGTATACGAATCGTATCCAGATTGAGAGGGCCCATGAGTCGAGATAAGAAAACCGCCTGTCTGGAAGATTTGCGCCGCCGTATCCTCACCCAGAGGATTGCCCCGGGCAGCGATCTCGACGAGGCGACGCTCTGCGAGGAATACGGGCTGTCACGGACGCCGTTGCGCGAGATTTTTCAACGGCTCGCGGGCGAGGGCTATGCGCGGATCGAACAGAACCGCGGGGCCAAAGTGTCGTCGATGGATCTGGCGACGATGCGCGTTTTCTTTCAGACGGCGCCGCTCATCTATTGCAATGTGGCGCGTCAGGCGGCGGAAAATCACCTCCCGGCGCAGCTCGATCAGTTGCATAAGATTCAGGAAGAATTTCGCGCGGCCCATGCCGAGGGCGATGCAGAGGCCGCGTCTTTCCTCAACCATGGGTTTCATCAGCAGATGGGTCTCATGGCGCGCAATCCCTATCTGCTCGTCGCGCTCAACCGGATGCTGATTGATCACACGCGGCTGAGCCAGACCTTCTATCGCCCCTCCTCCGAGGACGGGACGCGGCGGGTCGAAAGCTCTGTCGCGCAGCATGATGCGATGCTCGAGGCGATGGCGCGACGCGATGGCGACAGCATGGTCACCCTGACCATGGATCACTGGAACCTGACCCGCGATCAGCTTGAACGCTATGTGATGCCCGACCCGCTGCCTTTGGGGTCGGAACTTGTCGAGATGGGCGCCTGAGCCGCCCCCTAAGGAGAGACCAGAGATGAGTGTAGTGGCCGAAAAACCAGCCCGTCGGGGCCGTGGCGCGCGCAAGGCTATCAGGCAGACACGGGATTTTGCGATGCTTCCGGCGTTGAAGCGGGGCCTGCCCCTCACCGAGCCGATGGATCAGGAGCAGATCGAGCGGATCGACGCGGCCTCGATGGACATTCTCGAAACCGTTGGCGTGGTTTTTCGCGACGATATCGCGCTTGAGGATTGGCGCAAGGCGGGGGCCAAGGTGGTCGGCGAGACCGTGTATCTCGACCGGGCGCTGGTGCGCGAGCTGATCAAGACGATCCCCGAGACATTTACCTATCACGCGCGCAACCCGGCCAATAACCTGCCGTTCGGGCGCGATCATGCGGTGTTCGTGCCGATGACCGGCGCACCGTTTCTGCGCGATCTCGACGATGTGCGGCGCAATCCGACGCTCGACGATCTCGCGAATTTCCACAAGCTTAGCCATATGCTGCCGGCGATGCACAGCTCGGCGCATCATATCGTCGAGCCCTATGATCATCCGATCAGCCAGCGGCATCTGCGGATCACCTACAGTTCGATGAAACACTCCGACAAGATGTTCATGGGGATGACGACCAGCCCCAAGAACGCCGAGGATGTGCTCGATATGTGTGCGATCCTCTTTGGCGAAGAGTTTCTCGAGACGCATCCGGTGGTGACCGGGAATTGCAACGGCAACAGCCCGCTGGTTTGGGACGAAACCATGCTCGGTGCGATGCGGGCGTTCAACCGGCGCAATCAGCCGGTGCTCTGCTCGCCCTTCGTTCTCGGCGGGGCGAACACGCCTGCGAGCGTCGCGCCGACGGTGGCGCAGCTCAACGCCGAGGCGCTGTCGGCGCTGGCCTATACGCAGGTGGTGCGCAAGGGCTGCCCGGCGATCTATGGCCATTATCTGAGCACGGTCAGCATGAAGTCGGGGGCGCCGATGGCGGGGACGCCGGAGATCAGCCTGATGAACCTGATGATCGGTCAGATGGCCCGGTTCTATGGCGTGCCGTGGCGGTCGTCGACGGCGCTGGGTGGGTCAAAAACCTTTGATTCCCAAGCGGGTTACGAGAGTGCGACCACGTTGATGGCACTGCAGATGGCGGGCACGAATTACATGTGGCACGCGGCGGGGTGGAACGAGGCGGGGATGCATTGCTCGATGGCGAAATTCGTGGTCGATGCCGAGCAATGTGCGATGGCCTACCGGATGGCCGAAGGCATCCGCTGGGACGATTTTGACGAGGCCGTGGCGGCGGTGTCGGATGTCGGGCCCGGCGGGCATTACCTGGGTCATGCGCATACGTTGGAGAACTTCCAGCGGGCGTTTTTCATGCCGGGTCTCTTTGACAACAACTCGATCGAGCAATGGCAGGCTGAGGGCGGAATAGAGACGAATGAGCGGGCGCTGGCCCATGTGAAATCGCTCTTGGCCGACTATGTCGAACCCAAGCTCGATGCGGGTGTGGACGAGGCCCTGCGGGACTATATCGCGCGGCGCGAGCGGGAGATCCCGGCGGCCGATGCGCTCAATCAGGAGTACTGAACATGGGGCGGTTCGAGGGCAAGGTGGCACTGGTCACGGGGGCTGCGGGGGGCATTGGCAAGGCGGTTGTCAGCCTGCTCAAATCCGAGGGAGCGCGGGTTGCGGTATCTGATCGGTATTGCGACGGTATTGCGTCGGACCTGATTTTGGAGGGCGATCTGCGCGATGCGGCCTATTGCGACGGGCTGCCGGGGCAGGTGCAGGAGGCGCTGGGCGGGCTCGATATCCTCATCAACAACGCCGGGGTGATCACCCGTGGCGACATCACCCAGACCAGCGACGAGGATTACGCGCTGACCATGGCGGTCAATGTCGAAGCGCCGTTTCGCCTGTGCCGGGCGGCGATCCCGCTCATGGCCGAGGCGGGCGGCGGGGCCATCGTCAACACCGCCTCCTGCTGGGGGGTGCATCCGGGGCCGAACCATCCGCTCTACATCATGTCGAAAGCGGCGCTCGCTTCGCTGACCCAATGTCTGGGCCGCGATCACGCGGGCCAGGGCATCCGGGTCAATGCGGTCTGTCCCAATGAGGTCAACACGTCGATGTTGCGCACCGGGTTTGCCATTCGCGGGCTCGACCCGGACAAGGGCATCGAAGAGCTCAACCGGTCGGTGCCCATCGGCCATATCGCGGAGCCGGAAGAGATCGCCGATGTGATCGCCTTTCTCGCCTCGGACGCGGCGCGCTATGTTTGCGGTGCGCTGGTCGAGGTCAATGGCGCGAAGCCGGTCGGATGAGCCGGTTCGCGGGCAAGGTGGCGCTGGTCACCGGCGCGTCGAGCGGCATGGGGGCCGCCATCGCGCGGCGTCTGGCCGAGGGCGGGGCGCAGGTGCTCACGGCGCAGCGGGGTTCGGCCGATTTCGACCCTATCAAGGCGGATTTCGCTGATCCCGGCGCAGCCGATCGGGTGATTGCGACCGTCGCCGAGCGGGTTGGGCGGCTCGATATCCTGATCAACAATGCCGGGCTGATGCGCGAAGGCACGGTGGAAGAGACGAGCGATGCGGATTGGGCGGCGCATCTTCAGGTCAACCTGACCGCGCCGTTTGAGCTCATCCGGGCGGCGCTGCCGATGCTGCGCGACGGTGGCGGTGCGATTGTGAATGTGGGCTCGATCGAGGGGCTCGGGTCCAACCCGCGCCATCCGGCCTATTGCGCCTCCAAGGCGGGGCTGCATGGGCTCACCCGCGCGGTGGCGGTGGATCATGGGCCGGAGGGGGTGCGCTGTAACGCGGTGGCGCCGGGCTGGATCGACACGCCCCTGAACGAGGATTTCATCGACTCGATGCCCGACCCAAAGGCGTTTCGCGCGCAAATAGGGTCGATTCATCCGGTCCGGCGCACGGGGCGGCCTGATGAGGTGGCGCAGCTCGTCTGCTGGCTCGCCAGTGAGGAGGCGAGTTTCGTGACCGGGCAGATCTATACGATTGATGGCGGGCGGACCGCGCAGCTCAGCCTGCCCTGAGCGGCGCGACCCGAGGCCTCAGGAGCGGTAGCGGAAGGTGCCGCTGGCGGTGGCGACAAGATTGCCGAGATCGTCGGTAAGCCGGCCTTCGGCGAAATAGGTCTTTCGGCCGCCCCCGATGCGGCGACCTTCGGCGATGAGGCGGCTGCCCTGTGCCTGACCCACGTAATTCACGGTGAGCGACAGGGTGAGCGCGTTTTGCTGGCGGTCGGGATCGCCGGTGTAGCAGCCGGCAAAGCCCATGGCGCTGTCGAGCAGGGTGGCGTGCACGCCGCCATGAGGGATGCCCTGCCGATTGCTCATGAAGGGGGCGATGGGGGCCTCGACCCGCGCGACATCGACCTCCCAGCCGGTGACTTCGAACCCGATATGGGTTTGAAAGGCAGAGCGTTTTTCGAGATCTGGTGACTGGCTCATGACGTGTCCCTTGGGCGTGCGGGTGGGCGTGCGGATTGGGCCATGGGTGGCACAAAGCGGGGGGCGGTGCAATTGCCGGTGGTGCCCGGCCCTTGACCTAGCGCGTCAGGCGGCCCATAGCGCGTGGCATCGCAGACCCTATATAGCAGACCCTATGCAGCCCAAGAGGAATGCCATGAGCTTTGACCGTGCCATCAAGATCGCCCCGTCCATTCTTTCCGCCGATTTCGCCAATTTCGGACAGGAGATTCAGGCCATCGAAGCGCAGGGCGCCGATTGGGTGCATGTCGATGTGATGGACGGGCATTTCGTGCCGAACCTCACCTTTGGTCCGCAGGCGGTCAAGGCGTTCCGCCCGCATGTGAAAACGGTGATGGATGTGCATCTGATGATTGCGCCGGTCGATCCCTATATTGACGCCTATGCCGATGCGGGGGCCGATGTGCTGACCGCGCATGTCGAGGCGGGGCCGCATATTCACCGCACCCTGCAGGCCATTCGCGGTGCCGGGATGAAGGCGGGCGTGGCGCTCAACCCCGGGACCTCGGCGGATGCGGTGGCGCATCTTCTGGACCTGACCGATGTGATCTGTGTGATGACCGTGAACCCCGGCTTTGGCGGGCAGAAGTTCATCGACATGACCGTCAAGATTGCCGAGCTGCGCGCGATGATCGGTGACCGGCCCGTGCATATCGAGATCGATGGCGGTGTCACGCCCGAGACCGCGCCGCTTGTCGTGGCGGCGGGGGCTGATGTTCTCGTGGCCGGGTCGGGCGTGTTCAAGGGCGGCAGCGTCGCCAAGCCCGAGGTCTATGGCGAGAACATCCGCGCCATTCGGTCGGCGGCAGAAGCGGCGCAGGGCTAGGCCCGCGCCAGACCCGTGAGGGCCGCCCGACCCGGGTTGGGGAGGGGCGGCGCATCGGGTCGCAATGGCCTCAGACTTCGAGCATGATGTCCTCTTCGCGCAGGCGCGATTTGGGCAAGGCGCGGTTGTAGTCGGCTTCGGTGTCGGCATAGCCGATGGGCACGACGAAGAGGCTGCCATAGCCTTTGTCACGCAGGCCGAATTCCGCATCGAGCGCCTGGGTGTCGACGCCTTCCATCGGGGTCGCGTCAATGCCGAGCGCGGCGACGCCGAGAAGGAAATTGCCAAGGTTGAGATAGACCTGCTTGTCCATCCAATGCTGGGCGTCCTTCATGTCGTGTTTGTGGATGTTCGAGAAGAGCGAGCGGCCGCCGTGCATCTGGGCCTTGAACTCTTCGGGGTTGGCGGCGAAGCGACCGTCGGCCTCTTCTTGGGCGAGAACCTTTTGCAGGTAGTCTTCGGTCAGCTCGAGACGGCTGGCGAAGACGATGACATGGCTCGCCTTCTTGATCGAGGGCGCGTTGAAGGGGAATTTGGTCTCGGCCGATTTGGCGACGCGGGCCTTGCCCTCTTCGGTGCTGGCGATGACGAAATACCACGGCTGGAGGTTCGTGCTCGACGGGCTGAGGCGGAGGAGGTCGCGGACCTTGGCCATGTCGGCGTCGCTGATCCGGCGGTCGGGGTTGAAGGCTTTGACCGTGTAACGGGCGCGGCTGTAGTCGGTGATGGTCGATGTCATGTCTTATGTCCTCGGGTCGGACGGGGCGGAGGCGCCCCGCGTGATTGGCTGCTGACGAGGTAAGACAGGAGGGAATGCGAATAAACGGGCGAAACCGGAATAGATTTTATAGATAGCGAAGAGAATGCCCGTGAGAGGGCGTGAAACGGCGGCAGAACAGGGAAGCGGCAGGTCTGTCATTTTATGTGCAAAAAAGCGCAATACCCTGTGGCGTGACTTCTCTGTTAAACACAACGGGTTGGTGGTAGCAGGCGCCAAAGTGTTAATTGACGTAACATAATTCGTTCGACCGTCCGCGAGTGCAGGAGACGCGCATGTTAACTTCGAAATTCAAGATTGTGGCTCTGGCCTCGTTGCTGGCGATCCGGCTGGTGTTTCCTCCGGCGGATGCGGCTGCGCAGGATGCGCCGCCACCGACCCCGGTGACGGTTGTGACGCTTGAGGCCAAGGACGTGACGCTGACCTCGGAATTGCCCGGGCGGGTCGTGGCGCTGGGGGTGGCAGAGGTGCGGCCGCAGGTGTCGGGGATCCTTGTCGAGCGGTTGTTCCAGGAGGGCGCGGAGGTCAAGGAGGGCGATCCGATGTATCGGATCGATCCGGCGATCTACGCGGCGCAGGTGCAGCGGGCCGAGGCCAGCGTGGCCCAGGCCAAGGCGGCGGTGACGGCGACGGATAAGGAAGCGGCGCGGATGACCGAGCTGGTGCGGCGCAATGTGGCCTCGGAGCAGGCGCTGGATGATGCGGTGGCGGCGCGGGATGCGGCGCAGGCGGCTTTGCTGGTGGCGGAGGCGCAGCTTCGGGCAGATGAGATCAACCTCGAACATACCACGATCACCGCGCCTCTGTCGGGGCAGGTGGGCCGGGCGTTGACCACGCAAGGGGCGCTGGTCACGGCGCAGCAGGCCGATCCGCTGGCGGTGATCCGGCAGATCGACCGGGTCTATGTCGATGTGACCGCCTCGGCGGCCGAGGTGGTGCGCCGCCGTCGTGACGCGATGAAAGAGGGCCGTGACCTGGCCGACATCGACCCGACCGTGACGCTGACGCTGGCCGATGGGTCGACCTATGAGCATACCGGTACCTTGCTGGCCGCCGAGGCGCATGTCGATGCGCAGACCGGCGTGTCGGTGCTGCGGCTCGAGTTTCCCAATCCCGATCAGCTCTTGCTGCCGGGGATGTATGTGAAGGCGCATATGCCGGTGGATAAGGCGATGGGTGTGGTTCTGGTGCCGCAAGAGGGCGTGTCGCGCGACCGCCGGGGACAGCCGACGGCGCTTGTCGCCAATGCGGAGAATGTCGTCGAAGCGCGGGTGCTGACGACGCTTGGGACGCAGGGCAACACATGGATCGTCAATGACGGTCTTGCGCCGGGCGACAAGGTCATCGTGGGTGGGCTGCAGAAGATCGCAGAAGGCAGCCCGGTGGCCCCTCAAGAGCGCGCCAAACCCGAGGCCGCAAGCGCCGAGGGTGCGACAGAAGGCACCGCCGAGGGCACCGACGGGGCCGCCCCCGCCGCAGAGTGATTAGCGCGCCTGCGGGCGCCAAAAAGGATTGCATGAGTATATGGCACGCTTTTTCATCGACCGACCGATTTTCGCCTGGGTCATTTCGATCCTGCTGATGGGGGTCGGGGTCTTGTCGATCCTGATCCTGCCGGTGGCCCAATATCCAGAGATCGCGCCGCCCACGGTGCAGGTCAACGCAGTCTATCCCGGGGCCTCGGCAGAGACGGTCAACAACACGGTCACGCAGGTGATCGAAGAGCAGATGACCGGGCTGGATGGGCTGCGCTATATCAGCTCGTCCTCGACCTCGACCGGGGCCGCGAATGTCACGCTCACCTTTGAGACCGGCACCGATGCCGATATCGCGCAGGTGCAGGTGCAAAACAAGCTGAGCCAGGCCTCGACGCTGTTGCCCGAGCAGGTGCAGCGTCAGGGCGTGTCGGTGGAGAAATCCTCGGGCGGGTTCCTGATGGTGATTGCGCTGGTGTCGACCGATGGCCGTCTCGAGGCGCTCGACCTGTCGGATTACCTCGTGGCGAGCATGGTCGATGAGTTCAGCCGTCTCGAAGGGGTCGGCAATGTGCAGGTGTTCGGCGCGCAATATGCGATGCGGATCTGGCTCGACCCGGAAAAGCTCAACGCGTTCGAGCTGACCCCGGCGGATGTGGTGCAGGCGGTCTCGGAAGAGAACGCGCAGGTGTCGGCGGGCTCGTTCGGGTCGCTGCCGGCGGTGGATGGGCAGATGCTCAACGCGACGATCACCGCGCAATCGCTGCTCAGCACGCCGGAGGATTTCGAACAGATCGTGATCCGGGCCGAGACCGATGGCGGTCTGGTGCTCGTCCGCGATGTGGCGCGGGTCGAGATCGGCGCGGAAAGCTATGCCACCTCGGCGCATTACAATGGCGCGCCGACGGCGGGTATGGCGATTCAGCTCGCCACCGGGGCCAATGCTCTCGACACGTCGGAGCGGGTCAAGGAAAAGCTCGAGGATGTGTCGGCCTTCTTCCCCGATGGGGTCGAATACCGCATTCCCTATGACACCACGCCCTTTGTCGAAATCTCGATTGAATCGGTGGTGCACACGCTGTTTGAGGCGATCGGTCTCGTGTTCCTGGTGATGCTTCTGTTCCTGCAGAACCTGCGGGCGACGCTCATCCCGACGCTGGCGGTGCCGGTGGTTCTGTTGGGGACGTTCGGGATCATGGCGCTCTTTGGGTTCACCATCAACACGCTGACCATGCTGGCGATGGTTCTGGCCATTGGTCTGTTGGTTGATGACGCCATTGTGGTGGTCGAGAACGTCGAGAGGATCATGGAGGAAGAGGGGCTCGGCCCCTATGAGGCGACCAAGAAGTCGATGGATCAGATCACCGGCGCGCTGGTGGGGATCGCCCTCGTCCTGTCGGCGGTGTTCATTCCGATGGCCTTTTTCGGCGGCTCGACCGGGGTGATCTATCAGCAGTTCGCGATCACCGTGGTGTCGGCGATGATGCTCTCGGTGCTGGTGGCGGTGACGCTGACCCCGGCGCTCTGTGCGACGATGCTGCGCAAGCCCGAGCATGGCGCGAAAGAGCGCGGCATCTTTGGCCTGTTCAACCGCGGGTTTGACAAGCTTACCAATGGCTATGCGGGTACGGTCGGCTATGTGATCAAGCGGCCGCTGCGGGTCGGAATCCTCTATCTGATGATCGGCGGGCTGATGGCGTTTCTCTTTGTGCGCACGCCGACCGGGTTCCTGCCCGAAGAGGATCAGGGCATTCTCTTTACCATCGTGCAGGGGCCGACCGGATCCTCGGCGGAGCAGACCGAAGAGGTGCTCAGCAAGGTGCGCAATTATTACCTCGAGCAGGAGGGCGAGCTGGTCAATTCGGTGTTCACCGTGAACGGGTTCAGCTTTGCCGGGCAGGGGCAGAACATGGGCATCGCCTTTGTCAGCCTCAAGGATTGGGACGAGCGGACCGAGCCGCAACAGAGCGTCGGGGCGCTGGCGGGGCGGGCCTTTGGCGCGTTCTCGCAGATCCAGGAAGGGTTTGTCTTTCCCATCGTGCCGCCGGCGGTGATCGAGCTCGGCAATGTCAGCGGGTTCGATTTCTATCTGCAGGCGCGGAACGGGCAGAGCCATGAGCAGGTGATCGAGGCGCGCAATCAGCTCATCGGGATGGCGATGCAGGGCGGCAAGATCGCCTCTGTCCGGCCCAACGGGCTTGAAGATGCGGCGCAGTTCAAGCTCGACGTGGATTGGCAGGCGGCGGGGGCGATGGGCCTGTCGGCGTCCGAGGTTGGCAATCTGTTGTCGGTGGCCTGGGCCGGGCGCTATGTGAACGATTTCCTCGACCGGGGCCGGATCAAGCGGGTCTATGTGCAGGGTGATGCGCCCTATCGCATGGTGCCCGAGGATATCGAGCGCTGGCGGGTGCGCAATGCCACCGGTGGGCTGGTGCCGTTTTCCAACTTTGCCGAAGGCAGTTGGGAATACGGGGCGCAGGGGCTCTATCGCTATAACGGCATTCCGGCGGTGCAGCTGCAGGGCAGCCCGGCGCCGGGGGTGACCACCGGCGAGGCGATGGCCGAGATCGAGGCGCTGGCGGCGCAATTGCCGCCGGGCTACGAGGTGGCCTGGACCGGGCTGTCGCTCGAAGAGCGCGAGTCGGGCAGTCAGGCGGGGCTTCTCTATGCGCTGTCGCTGGCGGCGGTGTTCCTCTGTCTCGCGGCGCTTTATGAGAGCTGGTCGATCCCGGTGGCGGTGATGCTGGCGATGCCGATCGGGATCACCGGGGCGCTGATTGCGGCGTGGCTCGGGAGTTTCGAGAACGGTGTCTATCTGCAGGTGGCGCTGCTGACGGTGATCGGTCTGACCGGCAAGAACGCAATTCTCATCGTCGAGTTTGCCCGAGAGCGCATGGATGCCGGGGCGCCGCTTTACTCTGGGGTGACGGAGGCCGCGAAACAGCGGTTCCGGCCGATCCTGATGACCTCGATGGCGTTCTCGCTGGGGGTGCTGCCGCTTGTTCTGTCGAGCGGGGCGGGCTCTGGGGGGCGGACGGCGATTGGGAGCGGTGTGCTCGGCGGGACCTTGTCGTCGACGATGCTCGGGGTGATCTTTGTGCCGGTGTTCTTTGTGATCATTCATCGGCTTACCAAGGGTTGGCGCAAGACGCGGCCTGGTGCGGAGACGGTCAAAAGCTAAGCGGTATTGCGGCTGTAACAGGTCTGTAACCCCCCGGTCCGATAGGCCGGGGGGTTTGCGTTTGCCGTTACAAAACCATCATCCAAGTGACATGCGGGCGTAACAGAAAAGGCTCAGGAAGCCCTCGACGCAATTGGGGGCTGTTATGCTGATCGTTGAAAATCTGACCAAGAGATTCGGGCAGAGCACTGCTGTGGATGCCGCGAATTTCACCGTCGAGAAACCGGCGCTGATCGGGATCATCGGACGGTCGGGTGCGGGCAAGTCCACGCTGCTGCGGATCATGAACCGGATGACCGATACCACCGAGGGTCGCATCCTGTTCGAAGGGCGCGATGTGCTGAGCCTGACCGGCGCCGAGAAGCGCGGCTGGCAGTCCGATTGCGCGATGATCTTTCAGCAGTTCAACCTCGTGCCGCGGATGGACGTGGTGTCGAATGTTCTGCATGGCACGCTCAGCAAGCGCAGCACGCTGGCCACGATGTTCAACCTCTATCCGACCGAGGATGTGCATAAGGCCATCGATATTCTCGACCGTCTCGGCATTGCCGAGAACGCCGCCAAACGCGCCGAGGCGCTGTCGGGCGGGCAGCAGCAGCGGGTCGCCATCGCGCGGGCGTTGATGCAGGATCCGAAGATCATTCTCGCCGACGAACCGATTGCCAGCCTCGACCCGATGAACGCGCAGGTCGTGATGGATGCGCTGCGCCGCATTCACGAAGAGGACGGGCGTATGGTCGTCGCGAACCTTCACACGCTCGACACCGCCCGGCGCTATTGCGACCGGATCATCGGGATGCGGGCCGGGCGGATCGTGTTTGACGGCACGCCCGAGCAGCTGACCGCCGGGGTCGCGCGCGACATTTACGGTGCCGATGCGAGTTTCAACGAAGGGGCCACATCGACCGCGATCGATCAGCCCATCGCCGTTCCTGCCTAACCCTTACCTGGCGTCTCCCGGGGGTCGGGAGGCGCGAACCAACCGGAGATAGTTCAAATGAAAACGCTTGTTGCCGCCATTCTGGCCAGCACCGCCCTCGTCGTCCCTGCTGCGGCGGAAGAGATCAAGGAATTCCGCATCGGCATCCTCGGCGGCGAAAACGCCCAGGACCGCATGAACAGCAATGAATGCCTGCGCGAAAAGACCCAAGATCTTCTCGGCGTCGAAGCCAAGCTCTTTGCCCCGGCCGATTACAACGGTGTGATCCAAGGCCTGCTGGGCGGCACCATCGACATGGCGTGGCTCGGCGCATCGGCCTATGCCAAGGTCTATCTGAGCGATCCCGAAGCGGTCGAGCCGATCCTCGTCAAGGTCAACAATGACGGTGGCTATGGCTATTACTCGGTGGGTTTCGCCCGCAAGGATGCCGGGATTGCCTCGCTCGACGACATGAAGGGCAAAGTGTTCGGCTTCGGTGATCCCAACTCGACCTCGGGCTTCCTGATCCCGTCGATCGAGATCCCTGAGGCGACCGGGTCGACCATGACCTCGGGCGATTATTTCGGCGAAGTGAAATTCACCGGCGGCCATGAGCAGACCATCGTTGCAGTCAACAATGGCGATGTCGACGCGGGCGTGACCTGGGCCGACGGTCTGGGCGAATGGGAAGATGGCTATAACTCGGGCGCGCTGCGCAAGGCGGTTGATGCCGGTCTCGTCGACATGAACGACCTCGTGGAAATCTGGAAGTCGAAGCCGATCCCCGAGGGTCCGGTTGTTCTGCGCAGCGAGCTGCCGTCGGACGTCAAAGTCAAGATGACCGCGCTGATGGCGTCGCTCAAATCGCTCGACGAAGACTGCGCCTATGGCGTGCTGCAGGGTGAGGCCAAGGGTTTCATGCCGATCACCCATGACGCCTACAACGCGATCATCGAAGCACGCAAACTGAAGTCCAACTGATTTCAGACCACCATCTGCGGACCCTGCCCCGGCGGGGTCCGTAATTTATTGCGAGGGACGCAAGGTGCAGACATTGCTGGGTGACGGTCCACGGCCCGTCGCGGATATCCGATCCGACTATCTTGGCGCGATGCGCCGCAAACGCATTTACGGCGGCATTCTTCTGGCGCTTTTCGTGGCGCTGATGGTCGGCGGGTTTGACCTTGCCGACAGTCGCAACGCGGGCGGATTCTGGAGCGGGTTGCACCGGATTTTCGATTTCCCCGGCGAGGTTCTGGGCGAGGCGGCGGAGAAGATCGCGCTTTTGCCCGCGCATCTGGTGACCTATCTGCCGGCGCTGATCGAGACGATCAATATTGCCGCCGCCGCGACGCTTACCGGCGCGCTCTTTGCCATTCTTCTGTCGCTGCTGGCGACGCGGGGTCTGGCGAAATGGCCGCGCCTCATTCCGGTGTTTCGCCGGGTCATGGACATCATGCGGGCGGTGCCCGAGATCGTTATCGCGCTGGTGCTGATCTTTGTGCTGGGCGGTGGCCCGGTGCCGGCGATGATCGCCATCGCCTTTCACACGGCTGGCGCGCTCGGCAAGTTGTTTTCCGAGGTTAACGAGAATGCCGATATCAAGCCGGTGGATGGGCTCGCGTCGGTCGGGGCGACCTGGAGCCAGCGCATGTGGCTTGGCGTGATCCCGCAGGTGAGCCCGAACTATGTGAGCTATGCGCTCTTGCGGTTCGAGATCAACATTCGCGCCTCGGCGATCCTCGGCTTTGTCGGGGCGGGGGGCATTGGCTATGAGCTCAAGAACGCGATGAGCTGGGGCCAGGGTAAATATGACGAGGCGGCGGCGATCTTCATCCTGCTGTTCCTGTCCATCGTGCTGGTCGATCAGCTGTCATCGGTGGTGCGTCACAAGCTTACAGAAGGACGCGCGGCATGAGTGTGGCGACGCTTGGCAACATGAAGACCGAAGCCGACCGCCGGTTTCAGAAGAAACGGCGCTGGGGCTTTGCCCTTCCGGCGGTGATTGTGGTCTATCTCGCCTATATCTTTTTCAGCTTTGACATGGCGGGTGTTCTCGCGCGCTCCAGCTCTGAGAATGCGCGCACGCTGGTGGCGGACAGCTATAGCTACAAGACCCATGTCAGCCGTGACAATCGCAATGGCGCGGTCGAGATCGCCATCGAGGGCGAGCGCAAGGGGACCTATCCCGAGGGCATGTCGCCGGACTGGGTGACGCTGGGCGAGACCAGTGTGATCGACCTTGGCGCGGGGCATGTAGTGACCTTTGGTCAGGAAATCGTCAGCTATGACATTCCGGGCTATGGCGCGATCACCGCGCGGCCGGGACGGCAAGGCGCGCAGGCCGAGTTTCCGCCGGGCGATCTGCCCGAGTGGATCAACGCGTCGAAAAACCGGGTGACGATCACCACCGAGGCGGGGCGGTTGACCATCACCCGCAACCGGACCGAGGTGCTGCGCTATTTCACCGGCTGGGAGCTGTTTTTCTTCACGCTCGACAGCCCATTCCATGGCAAGGGGTTTGCCGAGCTGGTGGGGCTGGCGTTTTCCGGCGATCAGGTGGTGCCGGGTCAGTCGAATATCTCGGCCATGTGGGACGGGTTCATCAACAATGCGATGTGGCGGCATGGCGAGGTCTATTGGGCGATCTTCGAGACGATCCTGATGGCGTTTCTCGGCACGTTCGGGGCGGCGATCGTGGCGCTTCCCCTGGGCTTTATGGCGGCGCGGAATTTCACCCCGCTGAAGAGCGTGCGCTTTGCCATGCGGCGGGTGTTCGATTTCCTGCGCGGGGTGGATGCGCTGATCTGGACCATCGTTCTGGCGCGGGCCTTTGGGCCGGGGCCGCTCACCGGGGCGCTGGCGATCCTGCTGACGGATACCGGCAGCTTCGGCAAGATGTTCTCGGAGGCGTTGGAGAATGTCGATAGCAAGCAGATCGAAGGCGTGCAGTCGACCGGGGCCAAGCCGTTGCAGCGCTATCGCTTTGGGGTGATCCCGCAGATCACGCCGGTTCTGCTCAGCCAGGTTCTCTATTACCTCGAATCGAACACGCGGTCGGCGACGATCATCGGGGCGATCACTGGCGGTGGCATCGGCTTGCTGCTCACCCAGGCGATGATCACCCAGAAGGATTGGGAAGAGGTGAGCTATTACATCGTGCTCATCATCATGATGGTGATGGCGATGGATTGGCTGTCGGGGATGCTGCGCCGGCGGCTGATCAAGGGCGACGATGCGCCCGCGAAGAAGGCCAAAACACCGGCACCAAAGGCCGGGCCGCTGCCGGTATGAGCGGGGTTGATCCGAGCCGGCCCCGCATCGGTGCGGGGTCGGAGGTGGTGAATTCCCAGATGGGGCGGTTTGTGGCGCTCGGTCAGGGGACGCGGCTGCTCAATTCCAGCATGGGCGATTACAGCTATACCGACCGCTATGCCGATATTGCCAATAGCGAGATCGGCAAGTTCTCCAATATCGCGAGCTTTGCGCGGATCGGGCCGACCGATCATCCGCTCGACCGGGCGTCGTTGCATCACTTCATGTATCGCTCGGCGGAGTATTGGGAGGATGCGGCGGATGATGCGGCGTTCTTTGCGCATCGGGCGTCGCGGCGGGTGGTGGTCGGGCATGACACCTGGATCGGTCATGGCGCGATGGTGATGCCCGAGGTGCGCATTGGCCATGGCGCGGTGGTTGCGGCGGGGGCGGTGGTGACCAAGCCTGTGGACCCCTATCAGGTCGTCGCAGGCGTGCCGGCGCGGCCGGTGCGGGCGCGGCTTGCGCCTCAGCTGGCCGAGCGGCTGATCGGCTTGGGCTGGTGGGACTGGTCGCATGAGGCGGTGGGCAAGGCGCTGGCGGATTTCCGGGCCCTGCCGGTGGCGGAATTTCTCGAGAAATACGAGGGCTGATCCCGTCAGTCGTCCGGCGAGATCGTCAGGGTGACGCGATCCCCGGCAAACCAAGTCTGACCGTATTCGACGGGCCGGTTCCCTGCATCGACATTGATGCCGACGCTGCGCAGGATCGGCGCGCCTTCGGGGATGCGCAGATGGGTCGCCTGAGTGGCGGTGGCGGCCTTGGCGGTAAGCCGGGTGGAGATCCGGGTGTAGTCGTCGAGACCCGAGCGGCGCAGCGCCTCGGTGACGGAATTGGTTTCCTGCAGATGGGTGAGAATGTCGGGGAAGCGGGCGGTCGGAAAGAGCGACCGGGCCAGCGCCATCGGTGCGCCATCGGCGAAAGACAGGCTTTCATAGACGGAGACAGAGGCGCCTTCGGGCAGCTGGAGCGCCTCGGCCTCGCGCGGGTCGGCGAGCCGGACTTCGATGCGCAGCGTGCGCTTGTCGGGGATCTGGCCCGCGGCCTGCAGGCTCTGGTGGAAACGGACGCGGCGGCCGAGCGGATAATCGGTCGGTTTGGCGGTGACAAAGACCCCCGAGCCGCGTTGCGAATGGGTCAACCCGGCCTCGGCGAGCGCGGCGATGGCGCGGCGCACGGTGTGGCGGTTGACGCCGAAACGGGCCGATAATTCGGCCTCTGTGGGCAGCTTGTCCCCGGGCCGATAATGGCCGTCGGCGATCTCGCTTGTGAGGGTGGCGGTGATTGTCTTCCAGATCGGATTTCGGGCCATGGGCACTCTCGTCATTAGAATTTCACAAATCATCGCTTGCGACTCGTGGGTGAGTCGTGGCTATATTTGTCTAGTTGTATAATAACATAGACAAGTTGAAAAGGTGTCTACGCATGACGAAAAAACGTCAGACATGGATGGGCCTTTTGGCGCGGGCCCCGTCAGAGCGGGTTATCGCGCTCTGGGACGGGATCGGAAAAGCGCCGGCATTTAGCTGGGCGCGGATGCCGGAAACCGGTGGTGTCATGGTCCGGGGCCGGATGGGCGGCACCGGCGACGCGTTCAACATGGGCGAGGTCACGGTGACGCGCTGTGCGCTGCGGCTCGAGACCTGTGGCACCACGGGACATGCCTATGTGCAAGGCCGCAGCCGCCGTCATGCCGAGATCGCGGCGCTGGCTGATGCGCTGTTGCAGACCGATGCGGCGGCGACAATCGAGACCGGGTTGCTCGACCCGTTGCAGCGCGAGGAAGAGGCGCGCCGCGCCAGCCGCGCCGCCAAGGCCGCCGCGACCAAGGTCGATTTTTTCACGATGGTACGGGGAGAGGACGCATGAGCGCCGATACATTGCAAGGCGGGTTCGCCGATGCGCCGCGCGAGGCGGCGAGGGCGTTTCGCGCCTGCCTTGACGTGATGGCGAGGCCGGGCACGATTGCCGAGGTGAGCGGCGCGGTGCCGCCAGCGCCGCTGTCGATCGGGACGGGGGTGATCCTGCTCACGCTCTGTGATCCCGATACGCCCGTCTATCTCGCGGGGCGGATGGACAGCCCCGAGATCCGCCAATGGATCAGCTTTCACGCAGGCGCGCCGATCACCGGGACGCGGGCCGAGGCGAGCTTTGCCTTTGGCACCTGGGAAGAGCTGCTGCCGCTCGCGGAGTTCCCGATTGGCAGTGCCGAATATCCCGACCGGTCGACCACGCTGGTGGTGGCGCTGGACCGGCTCGAGCCCGACATGGGCGCGCGGATCAGCGGGCCGGGTATTCGCGATGTGGCGCGTCTGCCGCTGCCGGATACCGAGGCGTTTCAGGACAATCACCTGCTCTATCCTCAGGGGCTCGATTTCTTTTTCACGGCTGGAGCGCGCATCGCCGCCCTGCCGCGCAGCACGAAAGTGGAGGGCGTCTGATGTATGTCGCTGTCAAAGGGGGCGAAAAGGCCATCGACAATGCCCATGCGTGGCTTGCCGAAGAGCGCCGGGGCGACCCGCAGGTGCCCGAGCTCAGCCTTGCGCAAATCCGCGAGCAGATGGCGCTCGCGGTCAACCGGGTGATGTCCGAAGGCTCGCTCTATGATCCCGATCTCGCGGCGCTGGCGATCAAGCAATCGCGCGGCGATCTGATCGAGGCGATTTTCCTGATCCGGGCCTATCGCACGACGTTGCCGCGTTTTGGCGCGACGCGGCCCATCGAGACGGGCGAGATGCGCTGTGAACGGCGGGTGTCGGCGACGTTCAAAGATCTGCCCGGTGGGCAAATCCTCGGGCCGACGTTTGACTACACGCACCGTTTGCTCGACTTCAAACTGGCGGCAGAGGGGGAGGCCCCGCAGCCCGCCGAAGAGGCCGAGGGCAGTGCCGGGCCGGTGCCGCATGTGACCGAGTTTCTCAACCGAGACGGGCTTATCGAGAGCGAAGCGCGGGACGAGGCGGTGCCGCCGGATCTCACCCGTGCGCCGCTTGAGCTGCCGGCCAATCGCGCCTTGCGTCTGCAATCGCTGACACGGGGGGATGAGGGATTTCTGCTCGGGCTCGCCTATTCGACGCAGCGCGGCTATGCGCGCAACCATGCCTTTGTGGGCGAGCTGCGCATCGGTGCGGTGGCCATCGAGATGGATATTCCCGAACTCGGCTTTGCGGTGGAGATTGGCGAGATCACCGTGACCGAATGCGAGACGGTGAACCAGTTCAAGGGCTCCAAGACAGAGCCGCCGCAATTCACCCGGGGCTATGGGCTTGTTTTTGGGCAGACCGAGCGCAAGGCGATTTCCATGGCGCTTGTCGATCGGGCGCTGCGCTGGCGTGAGCTCGGCGAAGAGAACCAAGGCGCGCCGGCACAGGATGAAGAGTTCGTCCTGAGCCATGCCGACAACATCCAGGCGACCGGGTTCCTCGAACATATCAAGCTGCCGCATTACGTGGATTTCCAATCCGAGCTTGAGCTTATCCGCAAGATCCGCGCCGAGGCCGAAGCCTATCAGGCGGCGCAGAATAAAACCCCGGAGGCCGCAGAATGACCGAGTATAACTTCGCCTATCTGGATGAGCAGACCAAGCGGATGATCCGCCGTGCCATCCTCAAGGGTATGGCGATCCCGGGCTATCAGGTGCCCTTTGCCAGCCGCGAAATGCCGATGCCCTATGGTTGGGGCACGGGAGGCGTGCAGGTGTCGGCGGCGGTGCTGACGCCCGAGGATTGTTTCAAGGTGATCGATCAGGGCGCCGATGACACCACCAACGCGGTGTCGATCCGGCGCTTTTTCGAGAAGACCGCCGGGGTGGCGGTGACCGAGCGCACCGCAGAGGCGAGCGTGATCCAGACCCGGCACCGCATCCCCGAAGAGGCGCTGCGCGAGGATCAGATCATCGTCTATCAGGTGCCGATCCCCGAACCGCTGCGCTTTCTCGAGCCGCGAGAGACGGAGACGCGCAAGATGCACAGTCTTGAAGAATATGGGCTCATGCATGTGAAGCTCTATGAGGATATCGCCCAGCACGGCAATATCGCCACCGCCTATGCCTATCCGGTCAAGGTCGAGGGGCGCTATGTGATGGACCCGTCGCCGATCCCGAAATTCGACAATCCCAAGCTCGAGATGGACGCCATTCAGCTCTTTGGGGCGGGGCGCGAACAGCGGATCTATGCGCTGCCGCCGCACACGAAAGTGGTCAGTCTCGATTTCGAGGACCACCCGTTCGACCCGTCGAAAGCCGATCATCCCTGCGCGATTTGCGGGGCCGAGGACAGCTATCTCGATGAGGTGATCACCGATGATGCGGGGGGGCGGATGTTTGTGTGTTCGGATACGGATTATTGCCGGGGGCGGGTCGAGGCCGCAGCCGGTGCAAAGGCGGAGGATGCCGCATGACGACCCCTCTTCTCTCAGTGCGAGATATCGAGAAACGCTATGGTGCGCGGATTGGCTGTACCGGGGTGAGATTTGATCTCTACCCCGGCGAGGTGATGGGCATCGTGGGGGAATCCGGGTCGGGAAAATCGACCCTTCTCAATTGCTTGGCCGGTCACCTCACGCCGGATCAGGGCGAGGTCATCTATCATGACCGGCAGGGCGTGGGACGCGATACGGTCACCATGTCCGAGCCGGAGCGGCGGATGCTGAGCCGGACGGACTGGGCCTTTGTGCATCAGAACCCGCGCGACGGGCTTCGGATGGGGGTCAGCGCCGGGGGCAATGTGGGCGAAAGGCTCATGGCTGTAGGACATCGGCATTACGGCGGTATTCGGTCGGTGGCGACGGACTGGCTTGGCCGGGTCGAAATTGCCGATGACCGGATCGACGATCGCCCGTCGAGCTTCTCGGGCGGGATGCAGCAGCGGTTGCAGATCGCGCGCAACCTAGTGACCGGGCCGCGGCTGGTCTTTATGGACGAGCCGACCGGCGGCCTCGATGTGAGCGTGCAGGCGCGGCTTCTCGATCTGTTGCGCGGGCTGGTGCGGGAGATGGGGCTGTCGGTGATCCTGGTGACCCATGATCTCGCGGTGGTGCGGCTGCTGGCGGATCGGCTCATGGTGATGAAATCGGGCCATGTGGTCGAGACCGGGCTGACCGATCAGGTGCTCGACGATCCGCAGCACGCCTATACCCAGCTTCTTGTTTCTTCCGTTTTGCAGGCCTGACCCATGATCGAGATCGACAACCTTTCCAAATCCTTCACCCTGCACAATCAGGGCGGCGCCGAAATCCCGGTGATGGCGGGCGCCAGCCTGCGTGTGGCCGCGGGGGAATGCGTGGCGCTCACCGGGGCGTCGGGGGCCGGAAAATCGACCCTAATGCGGATGATTTACGGCAATTACCTGTGTCAATCGGGCAGCATCATCGTCGGCGGTGTCGACATCGCCCGGGCCGAGCCGCGCGAGATATTGGCGCTGCGCCGCGAGGTGCTGGGCTATGTCAGCCAGTTCCTGCGGGTGGTGCCGCGGGTGCCGACGCTCGATGTGGTGGCCGAGCCATTGCTGATCGTGGGCGAGGATGAGACCCGGGCGCGCGAACGGGCGGCGGAGCTGCTGGCGCGGCTCAATATCCCCGAGCGGCTCTGGTCGCTGTCGCCCACGACCTTTTCCGGTGGTGAACAGCAGCGGGTCAATATCGCGCGGGGCTTTGCCCATGATTACCCGGCGCTGTTGCTCGATGAGCCGACGGCGAGCCTGGACGCGGCCAATCGCGAGGTGGTGATGAGCATGATCGAGGCGGCCAAGGCGCGCGGCGCGGCGATCATTGGCATTTTCCACGACGAGGCGGCGCGGGATCGGCTCTGTGATCGGGTGGTGGATGTCACCCGCTTTGTGCCGGGGCTGGCATGAGCGGGGCGGACTTGGATAAGGCCGGGCAGCTCGTCGCGGTGGTCGGCCCCTCGGGGGCGGGCAAGGATACCGTTCTCGATGCCGCCTGCCGGGCGGCGCCCTGGCTTGTCCGGGCCAAGCGGGTGATCACCCGCGACGAGGACAAGGGCGGCGAAGATCATATCGGCGTCAGCGACGAGGCGTTTGAAGCCGGTCTCGCGGCGGGGGCGTTTCTCTTTCACTGGCAGGCGCATGGGCTGCGCTATGCGGTGCCGGTGAGCGTGGTTGCGGCGCTGAAAGAGGGCAAGACCGTGCTCTTTAATGGTTCGCGCGAGGCGCTGCCGGAGATCATGGAGAGCTATCCGGCGCTGCGGGTCGTGGTGATCACCACGGATCGCGAGACCCTGTCGCGCCGCCTCGAAGAGCGCGGGCGCGAGACAGCGGCAGAGATCGAAAAGCGGCTCGAACGTGGGCGAATTGCGGTGCCTGAGGGCATCCCTTTCATGGAGATCGACAACAGCGGCCGGGTGAAGGACAGTGTGGCGCAGCTTCTTGCGGCGCTGGGGCAGGTGGAGACGGCGGCATGAGACGCGCGCGCGATTTTTCCGCCCTGACATATGGCTGTGACACGGACCCGCTAGCGGCAACCGGCACTAAAGGACGAAAGCGATGAGCAAGACGATTTTTACGAATGCCGCGATTGTGCTGCCCGATGAGGTGATCCACGGATCGGTGACGGTCGAGGCGGGCGAGATCACCGATATTTCGAGCGGCGGCACGCAGGTCACGGGGGCGCATGATCTGGACGGTGATTACCTGATGCCCGGCATGGTCGAGCTGCATACTGACAATCTCGAACGGCATATTCAGCCGCGTCCCAAGGTGGCCTGGCCGCATATGTCGGCGCTCATCGCCCATGATGCCGAGCTCGCCGCGGCGGGGATCACCACCGTGTTCGATGCGATGCGGGTGGGCTCGATCCTGTCGGGGCAGGGGGCGGATTATGGCAAATACGCCCGGCAGCTCGCGACCGAGCTGTTGGAGATGCGCGAAAAGGATGTGCTGCGGATCAGCCATTTCCTGCATCTGCGGGCGGAAATCTGTTCCGAGACGCTGCTCGATGAGCTCGACGAGTTCGGGCCGGAGGATCGGGTGCGTATCCTGAGCCTGATGGATCACACGCCGGGGCAGCGGCAGTTTCGCGATATTTCCAAGCTCAAGGAATATGTCTGTGGCAAGCACGGGCTGTCGGATGCCGAGTTTGAACAGCATGTGGACGACCGCCGTAGCCTGAGTGCGCGGTTGGGGGCCAAGCATGAGGCCGGCGCGGTGGCGGCGGCGGCGCGGCTCGGGGCGGTGATGGCGAGCCATGACGACACCACAGCCGAGCAGGCGCGGGTGTCGGCCCGGCTTGGCGTGCGGCTGGCGGAGTTTCCGACCACGGAAGAGGCGGCGCGCGAGAGCCGGGCGCAGGGGCTGGCCACGATCATGGGCGGGCCGAACCTGGTGCGCGGCGGATCGCATTCGGGCAATGTCGCGGCCTCGGTTCTGGCGGAAAAAGACCTGCTCGACATCGTGTCGTCGGATTATATTCCCGGCTCGCTCTTGGCGGCTGGTGTGATGCTTGGCGATCTTTGGGACGATGTGGCGCGGGGGATCAAGACGGTGACGGCCAATCCGGCGCGGTTTAGCGGGCTCGACGATCGGGGCGAGGTTCGTCTGGGCGCGCGGGCGGATCTGTTGCGGATGGCACGGATCGAAGGCACGCCGGTGGTGCGCGAAACCTGGGTGCGCGGGCGTCGGGTTTGTTAGGGCATTTGGGCTGTAACAGGGTCTATTGTTAGGCGAATTGAAAAGGCCGGTGCGGGGATGCACCGGCCTTTTCCCTTTGCAAGTCGCGGGCGGGCCTAGCCGATGCGGCCCTCTTTGCGGATGGCGGCGATGGCGGTGTCGACAATCTCGGGCGAGTCGCCGACATAGGTCGTCGGATCGAACAGCGCGTCGAGCTCTGCCTCGGTCAGCGCGCCGGCGATGGCGGCGTTGTCGAGCAGCGCCTCTTTGAAGGTGACGCCGGCCTCGATACCCTTCATCGCGGCCTCATAGACCTCTTCATGGGCGGTCTGTTTGCCGAGCTTGTCAGCGGCGGCGAACATGATGCGTTCGGCCAACGCATAGCCTTTGAGCAGCTTGAGATTGTTCAGCATGCTCGCTTTTTTCACTTCGAGACCGCCGAGCACGAATTTCTGATTGGCGAGCACCACCGAGAGCATCAGGCAGATTTCGGGAATGATCTTCCATTCCATCTTCCACACGGCACCGTCGCGTTCATGTTCATGCTTGGTGATGTCCGAGAGCATGTTGATGTTGGACTTGAGCGTGTTGCTCACGGTGACAGAGTTCTCGGTCACCGCCGGGTTGCGTTTGTGCGGCATGGTGGAAGAGCCGACCTGACCTTCGCCGAAGGGTTCGGCGATCTCGTCAAATTCATTATGGGCGAGCAGCAGGAGCTGATTGCCGATCTTGTTGAGCGTGGCGTTGATGCCGCCCATGACGGCGCCGAATTCGTAGAAACGGTCGCGGGCGGGCTGCCACGAGATGTTGGGCGTGCCGAGGCCGAGATGGGTGTTGACCGCCTTTTCCATGTCATGCGCCTTGGGGCCAAAGGAGGCCTTGGTGCCGACCGCGCCGACGATCGAGCCGACAAAGACACGCGGCGCAATCTCGTCGAGCCGGGCCAAGTGACGGTCGATTTCCGACAGCCAGATCGCCGCCTTGAAGCCGAAGGTGATTGGGATCGCCTGCAGCGACAGGGTGCGACCCATCATCGGCGTGTTGCGGTGCTCTTCGCTCAGCCGCAGCAGGTGGTTGGCCATTTCGAGCAGGTCGCGGCGGATGACGTCATAGGCGTCCTTCATCTGCAGCACGAGGCCGGTGTCGATGATGTCCTGGGTGGTGACGCCGAAATGGACATATTCACCGGCGCCGTTTTCGCAGGCATGTTCGAGGGCGCGCACCACGGGGACCAGCGGGTGTTTGGTCACCGCGAGGAGATGCAGCACGAGATCCATATCGATGGCGTCGAATTTCGACTTGGCGGCGATTTCCTCGGCGGCGGCGGTGGGGATCATCCCGAGCTTGGCCTGTTCGAGGGCGAGCGCCGCTTCGACGTCGAGCCAGCGCTGAATGCGGGCTTGGTCGTTGAAGATGCCGCGCATCTCTTCGGTGGACCAGGAATTCTTGAGAAGGACGGAATCGAAAACGCTTGTACCCATAAGTGGTTCTCCGGTGGTTAGGTGTCGTTTGGCGGGATCAGGCGGCGGCCGCGAAGGAGGCCGCGAGATCCGCGATGAGATCGTCGATATGTTCGAGCCCGGCGTGAAACCGGATCATTTGCCCGTCATGGGCGGGGTTGGGAGCCCCGGTGCCGCTGTGAAGGCCAGTCGTTTCATCATGTGCTCCCTTTGATGTCTGTGGCGGCCCCCGAGGGGCGAATTCGATTGAGGATCGATAGGGAAGCTGAATTCATTTGTAAAATTAATATTATTACTGAATATATCAGCCAAAATGAACAGTTGAGACCGCCGATGACACCTGATTTTCAGCTTTCGCATTTACGAACCTTGATCGCGATTGAGCAGGAGGGGAGCTTTAGTGCGGCGGCGCAGAGGTTGGGGAGGACGCAGTCGGCGGTGACGCAGCAGATGCAGAGTCTGGAGAAGATCGTCGGCACGCCGTTGTTCGTGACGAAGGGGCGGCGGCGGGAGTTGACGGAGGCGGGGCAGACCTTGCTGCGGCACAGCCATGAGATCGTATCCCTTTGTAAACAGGCGATGTCGGCCTCGGGGCTCAGCCAGAACACCGGGGTGATCAAGCTCGGCGCGCCGTTGGAGATTGCCAATGACCTGTTGCCGGAGCTCATTCAGAGCTTTGTCGAGCGTTGGCCCGGGGTGCGGGTGGTGCTGGCGGTGGAGCGCAGCGGGATCTTGATGAAAATGCTGGAAGAAGGCGCGCTCGATTTAACCCTTTCGACATGGCGGTCGGGGAGCACCGAGGGGACGCGGGTGCGGATGCTGAGCGTGCATTGGATCGCGGCGAAAGGCTGGCAGCATCGGCCGAATGAACCGCTGCCTCTGGTGGTCCCGGACGCGCCGAGCATGTTCCGGCGGATCGCTTTGTCGGCGCTCGATCTCGATGGCTGGACCTATTTCGAGAAGTTCACCTCGCGGACCCCGGCGGGCATCCGGTTCGGCATCGAGGCGGGGATCGGGATCACGGCGCGGACCAAGAGCGCGTTTCGCTCGGATATCGAAATTCTCGACACGAAACTCGGCCTGCCGTCGCTGCCGCATGTGTCCTATTACCTGCACAGATCGCTGCACAAGAACCGGCCCGAGGTGGAGGATCTCTATGGGATGATCCTCGAGAGGGCGGCGAGGGACGCGGCGGTAACGCCTTAGGTACATGGCGAAATCCCCGCCCAGCACGCGGCGGGGCGGGGGGGGACCCGAGGCAGGGCGGGGGCGAACCGGCGCCCTATCAGATCCAGTAGTAAGGCACCTGATAATGGTCATGGGTGCGCTGATCCCAGGCGCGGTCGGCGTACCAGTCGTTGGTGCGATCCGGCGCGCTCTGGACCTCTTCGGGGGTGATGTCGGAGACAAAACCGCCCTTGTTCGTGTCGTAGTTCAGCTTGCCCCAAGGCACCGGGCGGTGGTCTTCGCCGATGCCGAGAAAGCCCCCGAACGCCATGACCGCATAGGCGACCTTGCCGCTTTGCTTGTCGATCATCAGGTGGTCGATGGTGCCGACATTGGTGCCATCGGGGCTATAGACCTCGGTGCCGTTCACATCCGAGGACGATACGAGTGTTGCGCGTGTTGTGGTGGTCATTTGATCCTCCTTTTCCTTGGTGTTGGGGCAACAAATGAGCCTGCCGTGCGTTCCGTTCACAGACCCGAACCAAAGCGCGGTCGGCAGCATCTGGCCGACATGCGGTATCACGTCGGTATGACGACGGTATCGCGACTGCACGGCGGGCGGGACTGGGCCGTGGGCGCGACGCGCTGCGACTCGATTGTTAACCGCAGAGTGCCAAGGAGCGAAAAAATGTCAGAGAATTCGAGAGCCACGGGAGAGGTGAGTGAGGGCGCGGCCAAGACCACGGACCGGCTGCGGCAGGAGATCGACGCGGGCAAGGCGGGGGACAAGCAGGGCTTTCCCGATCCGGCGGCAGCGCCTCTGGGCACCGATGCCGAGGCAGGGGGTGCGCCGCCCACAGAGGCAGAGCGGCGCATGGCCGAGGCCGAGATCACGGAGAGACCGAATGCCGATCAAGCGCGGCCCGACCTGCGCCCGATCAGCCCCAGCGCCGAGCCCGGCCCGGGCAGCCGCCCCCTCGCCAAATTGGCGCTGGTGGTGGGGCTGGGGCTGTTGGTGATCTGGCTGGTGGTGGAGTTGGTGTGAGGGGGGCATCTGGGACTGAGAGCAAGAACCTCAAAGGCCCGGGCCTTCATCCCGGGCTTTCCCTTCGAATGGTTCCGTGTTCAGGCGGCTTCCCAGTGTTCGCCGTCCAGACGGAAACTCATATTGTGCTCAAGCTCCGAAATCTCGCGGTCAAGGTCGGCCACGTTTTGAACCAACTCCCGGAATTCTGCGTCGGACCGCATGCCAACATAAAGCGCGCCAAGGGCGACACAGGCCGGCCCATTGGGTACTTCTTCGTCTCGGTGCTTTTCCCACCGTTGAATGTTCTTCTCAGACGTCTTCAACATTCTCGCCAGCGCTCGCTGCGAGATGTCGAGTTCAATACGAAGAAAGCGCATTTCCGCGCCGGTCATGCCGCTCGCCCGTGTGATAATATCCATCGCGATTTCATGGTGCAGATTGTCCAACGCCGCAATCGACGTCGTTGTGCCATACGGGGTTTCCTTGACCACAACGCCGCCGTCCAGCCACACATTGGGCAGACCACAATCTGTATAGTGATAAAGTTCTGTCATGTTTCTTTCTCCCGTTAGCGCCCGCCACGGTGAACAGTGACGATTGTCACCGTCATCTGTCCGTCGACGATGGCACACACAACCGAAACCATCGAACCAGCCGCAACACCTTGCATTTTGCCTTCCCAGGTTCCGTAGTCGGCGTTCCATGTGGGGCCCTTGGCTAAGGACCCTTTCTCCAAAACGCGTAAAACCATGCGCCGGGTTACGTCCCGGTCTTTCATTCGCTGTTGTGCGTGGTCGGTGAAGCCGACCATATGGTGAACACTTACATAGTCCTTCACATGCGCTTCATACGTCTGCGCGCTCATAAAAGGTACGGGTTTGTCCGGCTCAGTCATACCCTCAATATGAGGGTGCTAAGGGGCAATATCAAGGCAATTCGTGTATATTCCGTTACGAGCAAACTCGATACACGTCAGTCGAGCTTTTGTGCAGCGTTTCAATCAAGACCGCTCTCGTAGACGCGTTTACGCACTCCTCCCTAAACACAAAAGGCCCCGCCAGTGGCGGGGCCTTGCGTTTGAGCGGGTCGGCCTAGTGTTTGACCGTGCCGAGATCTTGTTTGTCGGCTTCGGATTTGGCGGCTTCGGCGACGCGTTCGCCGCTTTGGCGGGCCTTGTCCTTGAGCGCGTCCGCGAAGTTCTTGTCGCCGGGGGCGTTCTCGTCCAGGTCAGCCTTGGTTTCGCGGGCGACTTTCTTGGCCTCTTCGCCTGCGGCGCGGGCGACTTCGCCGAGCTTGGCCTTTTCCTCGGCGAAGATGCGTTCCGCCTCGTCCATCAGCGCATCGCTGTGTTGGCCGAGATAGGCGTCTTCGGTGCGGCTCCGCGGGAGGGCGGCGCCGATGGCGGCCCCCACGGCGACGGCGAGCGCCCCGGCGACGAGCGGGTGTTCCTCGTAGAGATCCGAGGCGCGTTCGCGGGTCTGGCGGGCGCGGGCCATGGCGGCGTCGCGGGCCTCGACCGCGCGTTCGCGGGCGGCGATGACCCGGTTGCGGGCCTCTTCGCTCAGCTGCTCGGTGCCTTCGGCGAGGCGTTCGCGCAGCGCCTTGGCGCGGTCGGCGGCAGAGCGGGCCGTGTCGCGCAGCCCGTCGCGGGCCGAGCCTGCGGCAGAGCTGATCCCGTCGCCGAGATCGCGGGCGCGGTCGGCTGCGGCATGGGCGGCGTCGCTGGCGGCGGTGGTGAGACCGTCGGATTGGCCCTCGGACGCGTCGGCGCTGTGGCTGCTGCGGTCGCGAATGCCACCGGTGCCGGCAAAGCCGTGGCGCGGTGAGCCGTGCAGCGGCAGGGTCTCGGTGCGCGCCCAGCTTGGGGCGGTGTCGGCGTCATAGCCGCCGGAGGCGCCTTGGGCGGCACCCTGGCGGTCGCGTGCGCCGTAGGCGTCGTGGCGGGCGTCGCCATGGTGGCGCAGGGTCGAATAGTGGCGCACGTCGCTGTCGTGTCTGCGCGACGAGCGGTCACCGAGGATCAGCCAGGCGAGGCCGATGCCGGTGACGGCGAGCGCGGTGGGGTTGCGCTTGACCGCCTGCGAGACGGACTGGCCGATGTCGCCGGCGTGGTCGCGCAGGCCTTGGCTCAGCTGATGGGTGAGACCGTCGAGGGAAAAGCGGTGTTGCAGCTCGTCGAGCGTGCGGCTCAGGCCCTGACGTTCGCGTTCGATGTCGCGTTCGATCTCTTCGGGGCTTCGTGTGTCATTTGTCATTGTAGACCTCCATAACGGTCTGTGCGTCACGTTGAACATTCTTGGCGGTGCGGGTCGGCGCGAGGCTGCGCAGCTTGAGCTCGTTCACGCCTTTCTGGACCATGGCCCAGGCGATGAGGGCGAGCCCGACACCGACGATGAGCGCCGACCAGCCGGCGGGGATGCCGAGCTCGGTCAAGGCGGCGACGAGGGCGGCGGCGAGCACGTGGAGCGCGGCGAGGGCCACGGCCACGGCACCGACGATCAGGCCGATCGCCACGCCCGCGGTCTTGAGGTTCTCGTCGATCTCGGCGCGGGCCAGGTCGACCTCGTTGCGGACCAGCGCGCTGACATGGGCGAGGGCTTCGCTCAGCAGGTTGCCGGCGCTGGGGCCGGTGGGTTTGATGTCGGGATCATGGGTCATGAGCGCGCGCCTCCGGTTTGGTTGCCCGTTTCGCTGATCGAGCCGGTGCCGCCTGCGGTGGCGGTGCCTTGGCCGAGATCGGCGCCAAAGCTGGTGGCGCGGTCGGGCGTGCCAGAGCTGTTCTGTGTGCCGTGCTGCGTGCCGTGCTGCGGATCGCGGGCCGTGGCGCGGGCAAAGCGGGTGGCGGCAAAGCCTGCGAGCGCCGCGCCGCCCAGGAAGAGCAGCGGATTGCGGCGGGCAAAGCTGTTGAGGCCGCTCACGACCTCGCCGAGATCCTTGTCGCGGATCGTGTCGGAGACATCGGCGAGCCCATCGGCCAACTGGCTAAAGGTGCGTTCCTGCGGCGAGCCGTCGCGCAGCTCGTCGGCGGCGGTGCGCAGGGCCGAGGCCACGCCGCGCACTTCGCGGGCGGCGGTTTCCTTGGACCGGTCGGCATAGTGGGCCGCCTCGTCCTGAACGGTACGGGCCGCGCTCTGCGCGGCTTTGGTGACGTCTTCTTTCACGGCAGAGGCGGTATCGCGTGCCTTGGTCTTGAGGTCCTCGCCATCATGGGACCCGCTGCGTTGATGTGACATGGGTTAGGTCCTTTCCTGGATCAGGCAATGAAGTTGAGCAGGGCGAGCACGACGACGATCACCCCGATGAGATAGAAAATTCCGTGCATTGGTCTCTCCCCGTGCTTTTGAAACTGTGGTGTCAGGACAACGGGCGGCGGGCTTTTCTGTTCCTCTAACTTTGCTCTGAACCTTTTGGCCTGCCCATGCGTTGGGAGACTCTATCTGCGGTGAAAAACAGAAGGGGATCGGCATGTGGGAAAGCTTTCTGATCGACGATTGGCACCAGATCGTCCGGGCGGTGGTGTCGGCGGCGCTGCTCTATGGGTTCGTCATCCTGTCGGTGCGGGTGAGCGGCAAACGCTCGACCTCGCAGATGAACAATTTCGACTGGGTGGTGACGGTGGCGATCGGCTCGCTCATGGCGTCGGGGATCTTGCTCAAGGATGTGAGCCTGCTTGAGAGCATGATTGCGATTGCCACGCTGCTCGGTCTGCAGTTCCTGCTCACCTGGGCCATGCTGCGTTGGCAGCCGCTGGAGGATCTGGTGCGGGCCGATCCGCGGCTGTTGTTCCATGAGGGCGAGTTTCTCTGGGAAGCGATGCGCCGCGAGCGGGTCTGCAAGCAAGAGGTGCTCTCGGCGATCCGGGCCAATGGGATGCGTGACCTCGACGAGGTGCACTGCGTGATCCTCGAGACCAACGCCTCGCTCAGCGTGCTGCCCCGGCCCGAGGGGGACGGGGGGCGGCGGGCGTTGCAGGATGTGCACGGGATCAACATCGAGAGCTGATCCCGGCAGGGCGGCATCAGCCGCCGATCAGCGTGCCGCCATTGGGATGGAGCACCTGCCCCGTCATATAGGAGCTGTCCTCGCAGGCGAGGAACAGCAGCGCGGGGGCGACTTCGTTGGGCTGGCCGGGACGGCCGAGCGGCGCGTCCTTGCCGAACTCCTCGACCGCGTCCTTGGGGAAGGAGGCGGGAATCAGCGGCGTCCAGATCGGGCCGGGGGCCACGCCATTGACCAAGATGCCTTCGCTGGCGAGCTTGCTCGACATGGCGCGGATGAAGGAGAGGATCGCGCCCTTGGTGGAGGCGTAATCGATCAAGAGATCCTGTCCCTTGTAGGCGGTGATCGAGGTCACGCAGATGATCCGCGCGCCGCGTTCGAGATGCGGCAGCGCCGCCTGTGTCATGAAGATCGTGCCAAAGATATTGGTGCGGAAGGTGCGTTCGATCTGCGCCTCTTCGATCTTGGTCGGGTCGTCCTGGGCGTGCTGTTCACCCGCGTCATTGACGAGGATATGCAGCCCGCCAAAGGTTTCGACCGTGCGGTCGGTGGCGGCGCGGCAGAAATCCTTGTCGCCGACATCGCCGCGGATGAGCAGCGCCTCGGAGCCCTCGGCCTCGATCAGGTCGCGGGTCTTTTCGGCGTCTCGCTCTTCGTCGCGATAGATGATAGCGATGCGCGCCCCTTCGCGGGCGAAGAGGACGGCGGTGGCGCGGCCAATGCCGGAATCACCGCCGGTGATGAGCGCCACCTTGCCCTTGAGCCGGTCCGAGCCGGGATGGCGCGGCATATATTCGGGCGCGGGGTCCATTTCATGTTCGAGCCCCGGCTGGCGCTGGGGGCTTTGGAGCGGGGTGAAGCTGTCGTCGGGCATGGCCGGTCTCCTGTGCTGTGAGGTTTCGGGGGAAACCGCAGAGGGCAGGGAGGGGTTCCGGTGGGGGGGCGGGGGTGGCCTGATCTGGGCCTGATTTTGCCGATGGCGCGCGTGCCCGGGCGTCAGGTTTTGCGGGGCAAACAGCAGAATCGGACCGCGAGAGGGCGGTCGCAATGGGCGGCTAAATTGTCAGCGAGAGTGTCGGGGGAATTGGTGCCCAGGAGAGGACTCGAACCTCCACGTCCTTGCGGACACTAGCACCTGAAGCTAGCGCGTCTACCATTCCGCCACCTGGGCAGGTGTCGTGAGGCAGGCGTTTAGCCGCCGGGGGGATCAGTGTCAACGGCGATTCTGTGGATTCGATGCGATTGCTTATCGCCTTGTCCAACGGCCGGCTTGCGGGTAGGAGTTTGTCAGGTAGTTTTAGCGCACCGGAGGGCCGGGAATGTCGAAGATTGTCACTATTTATGGCGGGTCGGGCTTCGTGGGCCGCTATATCGCGCGGCGGCTGGCCAAGCAGGGCTGGCGCATCCGGGTGGCGGTGCGGCGTCCCAATGAGGCGATGCATGTCAAACCCTATGGGGTGGTGGGCCAGGTCGAGCCGATCCTGTGCAACATCCGCGACGACGCGAGCGTGCGCGCGGCGATGCAGGGGGTGGACGCGGTGGTGAACTGTGTCGGCACCTTTGATGCGCGCGGCAAGAACAATTTCGATGCGGTCCAGCATGAGGGCGCCGAGCGCGTGGCGCGGATCGCCGCCGAAGAGGGCGTGGCCCGGCTGGTGCAGATCTCGGCGATTGGCGCGGATACCCAGGCGGCGAGCGACTATGCGCGCAGCAAGGGGCTTGGCGAAGAGGCCGTTCTTGGTCATTTCCCCAGTGCCGTGATCCTGCGGCCGTCGGTGATCTTTGGGCCGGAAGACGGGTTCTTCAACCGCTTTGCCGGGATGACGCGGCTTGGGCCGGTGCTGCCGGTGGTGGGGGCCGAGACCAAGTTTCAGCCGGTCTATGTGGATGACGTGGCCAAGGCCGCCGTCGAGGGTGTCGAGGGGCGCGCCGCGCCGGGCATCTACGAGCTGGGCGGGCCGGATGTGAACAGTTTCCGCGAGCTCATGCAGCAGATGCTGGGGGTCATTCGGCGGCGGCGTCTTGTTATTAACATTCCCTTGGTGCTGGCCGGGCCGATGGCGATGCTCATCGAGTGGGCGCATATGCTCAGCCTTGGGATCGTGCCGCGGATGATCACCCGCGATCAGGTCACCAGCCTGCGCGAGGACAATGTCGTGTCCGAGGGCGCGCGGGGCTTTGCCGATCTGGGGATCACGCCGGTGTCTCTCGAGGCGGTGCTGCCGGATTACCTGTGGCGGTTCCGTCCCTCGGGGCAGTATTCCGCGATCAAGGAGAGCGCCAAGAACCTGCGCACCTGAGTGTTTTAATCAAAGGCCTGTTTTATGTCTGAGAGTATCCTTGTTGCAGCCTTTCTCGGGCTGCTCGAAGGCCTGACCGAATTTATTCCCGTGTCCTCGACCGGTCACCTGCTATTGGCCGGGCATTTCCTCGGCTTTGAGAGCCCGGCGCATACGTTTGAAGTTGTCATTCAGCTCGGCGCGGTGCTGGCCATTCTGACGGTCTATTCCGCCAAGCTCTGGGGGGTGCTGCGCGCGGCGCCGCGGGATCCGGAGGCGCGGCGGTTTCTGGCCTCGGTGCTCTTGGCGTTCTTGCCGGCGGCCTTGGTCGGGGTGATGGCGCATGGGTTCATCAAATCGGTGCTTTTCGAGACGCCGCATCTGATTGCGGCGATGCTCATCGTGGGCGGTGTCGTGCTGCTCTTTGTGGACCGGTTTGCGCCGGCGCCGCGCTATGAGGACCCGACGCGCATCCCGATGCCGGTGGCGCTTGGGATCGGGCTATTCCAATGTCTGGCCATGGTGCCGGGGACGAGCCGGTCGGGGGCGACCATCGTGGGCGGACTGCTCATGGGGGTCGGCAAGCGGGCGGCGGCGGAGTTTTCCTTCTTCCTGTCGATGCCGACGATGGCCGGGGCCTTTGGCTATGATCTCTACAAGAACCACGATGTTCTCGACCTGAGCGCGATGGGCGATATTGCGGTGGGATTTGCCGTGGCCTTTGTGGCGGCCGTTGTGGTGGTAAAATGGTTACTCAATTTCGTTAGCAAGCATGGCTATGCGCTGTTCGGCTGGTGGCGAATCGCGGTGGGGCTGCTGACTTTGGGCCTGTTGTGGGCGGTCGGATGAGGGATAGGTAAGTAGAAGTTACCTAAAATTTGACGCACGAGGGGTGAGGGACGAGAAATTTCTCTCATAAATGGTATATAGGTCAACGCTGCTGACTTTTCTTTTTGTTTGGCGCGATTTAAACGTGGCAGGCCGGAAGTCAAGTCAGGGGAAACCGCGTGGCCAAGCAACCTATGTTGAAATTCGTCTCTGTTCCGCGGGATATGCCCGAGAAGCGCGACGCTGAAACCCGCAATCGGGATTTCGATGAGATCTATGCCGAATACGCGGCGGAGAAAGCGGCCGAGCAGGCCGGGCGCTGCAGCCAATGCGGCGTGCCCTATTGCCAGAGCCATTGCCCGCTTCACAACAATATCCCGGACTGGCTGCGCCTGACCGCCGAAGGGCGGCTGCGCGAGGCCTATGAGATCAGCCAGGCGACCAATACCTTCCCCGAGATCTGTGGCCGCATCTGTCCGCAGGATCGCCTCTGCGAAGGCAATTGCGTGATCGAGCAATCCGGCCACGGCACGGTCACCATCGGCAGTGTCGAGAAATACATCACCGACCGAGCCTGGGAGGAGGGCTGGGTCGGGGTGCCGACGCCCCGCGAAGAACGCGCGGAGAGCGTCGGCATCATAGGCGCGGGCCCCGGCGGGTTGGCGGCGGCGGATATGCTGCGTCAGGCCGGGGTGCAGGTCACGGTCTATGACCGCTATGACCGGGCCGGGGGGCTGCTCACCTATGGAATTCCGGGCTTCAAGCTTGAAAAACCGGTGGTCATGCGGCGCATCGAGCAGCTCGAAAAGGGCGGCGTCACCTTCGTGCTCAACTGCACTGTCGGCGAGGACATGAGCTTTGCCGAGATCCGCGGCAAGCATGATGCGGTGCTGATTGCCACGGGCGTCTATAAATCGCGCGATCTCGGCGGGCCGGGCGCCGGGGCCAAGGGCATCGTCAAGGCGCTCGATTATCTCACGGCGAGCAACCGGGCGTCCTTTGGCGACACGGTGCCGGAGATCGAGAGCGGCGAGCTCAACGCGCAGGGCAAGCGGGTCGTGGTCATCGGCGGCGGCGATACGGCGATGGATTGCGTGCGCACGGCGATCCGGCAGGGCGCGGAGAGCGTCAAATGCCTCTATCGTCGGGACCGGGCCAACATGCCGGGCAGCCAGCGCGAAGTGCAGAATGCCGAGGAAGAAGGCGCGGTGTTTGAATGGCTTAGCGCGCCCAAGGGCTTTGCCGGCGACAGCGTGAGCGCGGTCAAAGTGCAGAAGATGCGCCTCGGCGCGCCGGATGCCACGGGCCGTCAGGTGCCCGAGGAAATCGAGGGCGCGATCGAGGATATGGAGGCCGAGCTGGTCATCAAGGCGCTGGGCTTTGAGCCGGAGGAGCTGCCGACGCTGTGGGGCGAGCCGGGGCTCGACGTGACACGCTGGGGCACCATCCGGGCCGAGTATCAGACCGGGCGGACCTCGCTCGAGGGGGTCTATGCGGTGGGTGACATCGTGCGGGGCGCGAGCCTTGTGGTGTGGGCCATTCGTGACGGGCGTGACGCGGCGCAGGCGATCCTTGAGGATCTGAGCGCGGCGCGGGCCGTGGCGGCGGAATAAGGGGACCGGGGGACCGAAAACGCCATGTCGGCAGCACGTCGGTATTGCGTCGGTAAAGCGACAGCGTGGATTTCGCCCCGAACGGACCAAGAGATATAAGCAGGGCAATAGTCCTGACCCACCGGATGAGGAAGGGTTAAGAGAATGACAAAGTTTGATCAGAACTGGAAAGCCGCCGAGGAAGCCAAGCGCGCCTGGATGGCCGAGAATGGCATGTATTCGGAAGAGGAAGAGCATTCTTCCTGCGGCGTCGGCCTCGTAGTGTCGATCAATGGCAAGCCGTCGCGCCGGGTGGTGCAGGCGGGGATTGATGCGCTCAAGGCGATCTGGCACCGCGGCGCGGTCGATGCCGATGGCAAGACCGGCGATGGCGCGGGCATCCATGTGCAGATCCCGGTGCCCTTCTTCTATGACCAGATCCGCCGCACCGGCCATGAGCCGCATGAGGATCAGCTCATCGCCGTCGGTCAGGTCTTCCTGCCGCGCACGGATTTCGGCGCGCAAGAGGTCTGCCGGACCATCGTCGAGACCGAAGTGCTGCGCATGGGGCATACGATCTATGGCTGGCGGCATGTGCCGGTGGATGTGAAATGCCTCGGCGAAAAGGCCAATGCGACGCGGCCCGAGATCGAACAGATCCTGATTTCCAATGCCAAGGGCATCGAGGAAGAGGATTTCGAACGCGAGCTCTATGTCATTCGCCGCCGCATCGAGAAGGCGGTCACCGCCGCGGGCGTGCGTGATTTCTATATCGCGTCGCTGTCCTGCCGGTCGATCATCTACAAGGGCATGATGCTCGCCGAGCAGGTGGCGGTGTTCTACCCCGATCTGCAGGATGAGCGGTTCAAGAGCGCCTTTGCGATCTATCACCAGCGCTATTCCACCAACACATTCCCGCAATGGTGGCTGGCCCAGCCCTTCCGCATGTTGGCGCATAATGGCGAGATCAACACGCTCAAGGGCAACGTCAACTGGATGAAGAGCCATGAGATCCGCATGGCGAGCGGCGCCTTTGGCGACATGGCCGAGGATATCAAGCCGATCATCCCCGGCGGGTCGTCGGACAGTGCCGCGCTCGATGCGGTGTTCGAGGTTCTGGTGCGGGCCGGGCGCTCGGCGCCGATGGCCAAGACGATGCTGGTGCCGGAAAGCTGGTCGAAACAGGCCGAAGAGCTGCCGCAGGCGTGGCGCGACATGTATTCCTATTGCAACTCGGTCATGGAGCCGTGGGACGGCCCCGCCGCGCTGGCGATGACCGATGGCCGCTGGGTCTGTGCCGGGCTCGACCGCAACGGGTTGCGGCCGATGCGCTATGTGGTGACGTCGGACGGGCTGCTGATTGCCGGGTCCGAGGCGGGCATGGTGCCGCTCGACGAGCGCAATGTGCGCGAAAAAGGCGCGCTTGGCCCGGGTCAGATGCTGGCCGTGGACATGAAGAAAGGTCTCATGTTCCGCGACCGCGAGATCAAGGACAAGCTCAGCCAGGCGCTGCCCTTCTCGGAATGGGTGAGCCGGATCAACGAGCTTGACGAAAAGCTCGCCGGGATCACCGAGACGCCGCTCTTCTCCGGCGATGAGCTGCGCCGTCGTCAGATCGCGGCGGGCTATACGATCGAAGAGCTCGAGCAGATCCTCGCGCCGATGGCCGAGGATGGCAAAGAAGCGATTGCCAGCATGGGCGACGACACGCCGAGCGCGGTCCTGTCCAAGGGCTATCGCCCGCTCAGCCATTTCTTCCGGCAGAACTTCAGCCAGGTGACCAACCCGCCGATCGACAGCCTGCGCGAATATCGGGTGATGAGCCTCAAGACGCGGTTCGGCAACCTCAAGAACGTGCTCGACGAGGACAGCAGCCAGACCGAGATCCTGGTGCTCGACAGCCCGTTCGTCGGAAATGCGCAATGGGATGAGCTGCAGAAGCATTTCAACGCCGAGGTCGGTCAGATCGACTGTAGCTTTGAGCCGGGTCCGGGGGCGCTTCGCCGTGGGCTTGAGCGGATCCGGGCCGAGGCCGAGGATGCGGTGCGCTCGGGTTCCGGGCATCTGGTGCTCACCGATCAGAATGTGAGCGAGGGCCGCGTCGGGATGCCGATGATCCTCGCCACCAGCGCGGTGCATAGTCACCTGACGCGCAAGGGGCTTCGGACCTTCTGTTCGCTCAACGTGCGGTCGGCGGAATGTATCGACCCGCATTATTTCGCGGTGCTGATCGGGGCCGGTGCGACGGTGGTTAACGCCTATCTCGCCGAGGACAGCATCGCCGACCGAATCAATCGCGGTCTCATTGATGGCAGCCTCACCGAGGCGGTGGCGCGCTATCGCAATGCGATTGACCAGGGTCTGCTCAAGATCATGTCGAAGATGGGGATTTCGGTGATTTCCTCCTATCGCGGCGGTCTCAACTTTGAGGCGGTGGGCCTGAGCCGGGCGATGTGCGCCGAGTTCTTCCCCGGTCTCATGAGCCGGATCAGCGGCATCGGGGTCAGCGGCATTCAGGCCAAGCTCGAAGCGGTGCATGCGCAGGCCTATCGCGGTGGCGATGTGCTTCCGATTGGCGGGTTCTACAAGGCGCGCAAGACGGGCGAGACCCATGCCTGGGGCGCGCAGAACATGCATCTCATGCAGGCGGCGTGCAACGCGGCGAGCTATGAGCTCTGGAAGCGCTATTCGGCGGCGATGCAGGCCAACCCGCCGATCCATATCCGCGACCTGATGGCGATCAAGCCGATGGGCGAGGCGGTGCCTTTGGAAGAGGTGGAGAGCGTCACGGCGATCCGCAAACGCTTTGTCACGCCGGGGATGAGCCTTGGGGCGCTGTCACCGGAGGCGCATAAGACGCTCAACGTGGCGATGAACCGGATTGGCGCCAAGTCGGACAGCGGCGAGGGCGGCGAAGATCCGGCGCATTTCACGCCGGAGCCCAATGGCGACAACCCGAGCGCCAAGATCAAGCAGGTCGCCTCGGGGCGGTTTGGGGTCACGGCCGAGTATCTCAACCATTGTGAAGAGCTCGAGATCAAGGTGGCGCAGGGCGCCAAGCCCGGCGAGGGCGGCCAGCTTCCGGGGATGAAGGTCACCGATCTCATCGCGCGGCTGCGGCATTCGACCAAGGGCGTCACGCTGATCAGCCCGCCGCCGCATCACGACATCTATTCCATCGAGGACCTTGCGCAGTTGATCTATGATCTCAAGCAGATCAACCCGCGTGCCAAGGTCACCGTCAAGCTGGTGGCGCAATCCGGTGTCGGCACGATTGCCGCCGGTGTGGCCAAGGCCAAGGCGGATGTGATCCTCATTTCGGGCCACAATGGTGGCACCGGGGCGAGCCCGGCGACCTCGATCAAATATGCCGGTCTGCCGTGGGAGATGGGCCTCACCGAGGCGCATCAGGTTCTGGCGATGAACAACCTGCGCGACCGGGTGACGCTGCGCACCGATGGCGGGCTGCGCACCGGGCGCGACATCGTCATGGCGGCGATGATGGGGGCCGAGGAATACGGTATCGGCACCGCCGCGCTCATCGCGATGGGCTGTATCATGGTGCGTCAGTGCCAGTCGAACACCTGCCCCGTCGGCGTCTGTACCCAGGACGAGGCGCTGCGCGACAAGTTCACCGGCAATGCCGACAAGGTGGTCAACCTCATCACCTTCTATGCGCAGGAAGTGCGTGAAGTGCTGGCCTCGATCGGCGCGCGGAGCCTCGACGAGGTCATCGGGCGGGCCGATCTGCTGACCCAGGTCAGCCGGGGCAGCGCGCATCTCGACGATCTCGACCTGAACCCGATGCTGATCACGGTGGATGGCAGCGCCGGGCTCAGCCTCGACCGCAACCGGGGCCGCAACGAGGTGCCCGATACGCTCGATGCGGAGATCGTGCGCGATGCGCAGCGCTTCCTCAACGATGGCGAGAAGATGCAGCTTCACTATGCCGTGCAGAACACGCATCGCACCGTGGGCACCCGCGTCAGCAGCCATATCGTGCGCAATTTCGGCATGCGCAATGCGCTGCAGCCGAACCACCTGACGGTCAAGCTCACCGGGTCGGCGGGGCAGTCCTTGGGGGCCTTTGCGGCGCCGGGGCTCAAGCTCGAAGTGTCGGGCGATGCCAATGACTATGTCGGCAAGGGCCTGTCGGGGGGCACCATCGTGGTGCGCCCGGCGATGATGAGCCCGCTGGAGGCGAGCGAGAACACGATCATCGGCAACACGGTGCTCTATGGCGCGACCGATGGCTATCTCTTTGCGGCGGGGCGCGCGGGCGAACGGTTCGGTGTGCGCAACTCGGGCGCGAAAGTGGTGATCGAGGGCTGTGGCACCAACGGGTGTGAATATATGACCGGCGGTGTCGCGGTGATCCTTGGCCGGATCGGCGCCAACTTTGGCGCGGGCATGACCGGCGGCATGGCCTATCTCTATGATCCCGAGGGCGCGACCGAGCTCATGCTCAACCGCGAGACGGTGATCACCTGCCCGGTGCAGGAGGGGCATTACATGCAGCAGCTCGAGGAGTTGATCGAGCGCCATGTCGAAGAGACCGGCAGCGCCAAGGCCAAGCAGATCCTGCAGCATTGGGATGTGGAGAAATCCAAATTCGTGCAGGTGGTGCCGAAAGAGATGCTCAACAAGCTCGCCCATCCGATCGAGCTGCCGGAGGCCATCCCGGCGGAGTGAGCGCAGCCATCATGATAGCGCGAAGGGCGGGGGATCTCCCCGCCCTTTTTGCGTTTGACGCATCTTTTGCCTTGGGGGCGCGAGGGCGGTGTCGGCCCGTCCCGGCGGGGCGATGTCGGGGTTGCAGAGAGGTCATGGCTGCACCCAAGGGTTGCCCTTGATTTGCCTAAATTTGAGGGTAAATAGCGGGGAATAAAGAGAATACCTCTCCGCATGGACAAATGAGCGGCAAGAGGGATGGGCAGGACTTCGGATGGCGACCTATGTTGTCGTGGCCAAGGATCAATCGAGCCTTGGCCCGAACGAGATCAATGCTGGCGACACGATCTATGTTGAAGATGGCGATCAGGTCATCATCGACCCGTCTGCTGACGACAACATCAAATTCGAAGCCGCGGATGGCGGGCCGGCGCAGTTCGAGATCCTCTTTTCCAATGATGCCGAGACCGAGAGCCTCTATCCGGGGCCGCAGGCGCTCGCCAGTCTGGGACCGGCGGCGGTGGGCGAGCTCTATCAGCTCTTCCCCGAACTGGCGTTGCCTGGGGTGACGATCCGCATGGCGCGGTTCGTGCCAGAGACCGGCCGCGCGATGAAGCGGCTCGCGGCGCGGCATCAGAAGAACCACAAGCCGCTGGTCGAGCGGGCGGCCTGAGCGGCAGCCCGCAGCCTTCAGCCGCGGCCGATATAGGGCATCTGCGTCGCCATCACCGTCATGAAGGGCACATGGGCCGAGAGCGGCATATCCGCCATATGCAGCACCGAGCGCGCGGCATGGGCGACATCCATGGTCGCCATGTCGGGCTGCTGCGATTTGAGATCGCTGACGATCTCGCTCTCGGCATTGCCGATGTCGATCTGACCGCAGGCGATGCCATGGGCGCGCCCGTCGAGATAGAGGCTCCGCGTGAGCCCGGTGATCGCGTGTTTCGAGAGCGTGTAGCAGGTCGAGCCGGGGCGCGGGCTATGGGCCGAGATCGAGCCGTTGTTGATGATCCGGCCGCCCTTGGGGTCCTGGCGGCGCATCTGGCCAAAGGCGAGCTGGGCCGCGATGAACATGCCGCGGATGTTGACGTTGAGCACCTGGTCGAGCCCGTCGAGCGGCACCTCGTCAATCGGGCCCATGGGGCCGAAGATCCCGGCATTGTTGAAGAGCACATCGAGCCGCCCGGTCTGGTCGATGAACCGGTCGAAGGCGGCGCGCATGGCCTCGGCGTCGGTCACATCGGCGGGCAGGGCGATGGCCTTGGCGTGGCTGGCGGCCATCTCTTCGAGACGGTCGGCGCGGCGGGCGATGAGCCCGACCTGCCAGCCCGCGTCGAGAAACATCTCGGCGGTGGCGCGGCCGATGCCAGAGCTTGCGCCGGTGATCAGCAGGCTGCGGGTCTCTTGGGTCATGCGGTGGGCTCCTCTTGCGGTTCCAGTTCGAGCGCCACCGGGGCGGCGCGCAGATCGTCGGTGCGCAGCTCATAGCTCGGCTTTGCCAACCGGTTGCGCACCACCCAGTAGAGCCGTTCCTCGGCCCGGGTGATGGCGACATAGGCAAGCCGTTTCCACAGCGGCTGCCCGGCCTCGCTGCGGCCCATGCGGGCGGCGGCATAGAGATCGGGGGCAAAGACCTGCACCTCGGGCCATTGGCTCCCTTGCGCCTTGTGGATGGTGACCGCCGCGCCATGCAGAAAGGTCGCCCCCATGCGGGCGGCAAAGGGGATGAAGGGCTCTTCCTCGTCGGGTTTCTCGATCTTGACGATCGAGGCGGCGCTCAGCTGCGGGTCCTCGGCGCCGATCACATGGAGGCGGGAAAACCCCGGTTTGCGGCCCGGCCCGAGATAGATCACCTGCGCCCCTTTGATGAGGCCGCGCGCCTCGAGATCGAGCCGTTTCTTGCGGTGTTTGAGCGGCAGCTCGAGCCCGTCGCAAATCAGCGGCTCGCCGGCCAGAAGCTCGGTCTCGGGGGCGCCATGGACGGCGCGAAAGGCGTTGATCAGCCGGATGCGCGTGGCGTTGCGCCAGACCAGCACCGGCGAGCGCGCCATGAGATCGACCTCGACCCGCTGGGCATAGCGGACCCGGTCATCGGCGCGGGCCTTGTCCTCGATCATCTGTTCGAAATCGTGAAATTGCAGCACTGGGTCGGCCAGCGCATGGGCGAGATCGAGGATCGGGTTGTCGGCCTCCTGGCGGTGGATGCGGTTGAGGGTGAGCTTGGCCGGGTCGGGCAGGCTCTCGAAGACCATGGCGCCGGATTGGTTGACCGGGGCGAGCTGGGCCGGGTCGCCAAAGAGCAGCAGCGTCGGGAAGATCTCGCGCAGATCGTCGAACTGCTTCTTGTCGAGCATCGAGGCCTCGTCGACAAAGCCGATGTCGAGCGGATCGTCGCGGCGTTTCCAGCCGGTGATGAAATCCGAGCCGCGCAGCCCGGCGGCGGCGAGCGCGCCGGGGATCGATTTGTTGTTCTGGTAAAAGGCCAGCGCCCGGTCGAGCGCCTGATCGGTGAGCCCTTCGATCTCGGGCCGGTCGCCATTGCCCGCGAGCCATTCGGCGATCCGTTCATATTCCGGGTCATAGACCGGGGTATAGAGGATGCGGTGAATGGTGGTGGCGGGCACGCCGCGCATGCGCAGCACGCTGGCGGCCTTGTTGGTGGGGGCGAGAATGGCGAGGGTGCGGCGTTCGCGGCGGCGCTTGCCCTCCCAATCGCCCGAGACCACATCGACACCCGCATCTTCGAGGGCGCGGTAAAGCTGTGCGAGAAGCAGGGTCTTGCCCGAGCCGGCCTTGCCGATCACCGCCATGACCTGTTCCTTGGCCTCGCCGGGCGGCGTCAAAAGCCCCTCTTCGAGATCGACGCCGACCGCGCGCAGCGCCTCGGCGATGCGGTCATGGGCCTCGGCCTGATCGTCGGAATATGTGAGCGCGGTCTCAGTCATGGCGCGACCCTATCGTGTGGTCGCGCCGGGGGCCATAGGTGGCGGGCCCCCGGTCTCTTTCTGGTGACAAATACCCCTGCGCGCGGCTGGCCTCAGGCGGCGTCGAGCGCGGCCAGCACATCAGCCAGCAGATCCTCGGGGTCTTCGATGCCGACCGAAAAGCGCACGAGCCCGGGGGTGATGCCGAGCGTCACCTTCTGCTCGTCGCTGAGCCGCTGATGGGTGGTGGTCGCGGGGTGGGTGGCGATGGATTTCGCATCGCCGAGATTGTTCGAGATCACCGCGATGTTCAGCGCGTTGAGAAAGCGGAAGGCCGCCTCTTGCCCGCCCTTGAGATCGAGCGAGATCACCGTGCCGCCCATGCCCATGTCGCGCATCACCAGCGCGTGTTGCGGATGGTCCGGGTGGCCGGGATAGATGGCGCGGGCCAGTTTCGGATGACCCTGCAGCGCCTCGGCGAGGCGGGTGGCGCCTTCGATCTGGGCGCGGACGCGCAGGGCGATGGTCTCCAGCCCCTTGAGCATGACCCAGGCCGAGAAGGGCGACATCGCCCCGCCGGTATGTTTCATGTAGGGTTCGATCACCTTGCGGATGTACTCTTCGGAGCCGAGGATCACGCCGCCGAGCGCCCGGCCTTGGCCGTCGATATGTTTGGTGGCGGAATAGATCACCACATCGGCCCCTTGCGAGAGCGCGCGGCTGTGGACCGGGGTGACAAAGACATTGTCGACCATGACCCGGGCGCCGACCGCATGGGCGAGCTCGGCCACGGCGGGCAGGTCGATCACTTCGAGCGTCGGGTTGGCGATGGTTTCAAAGAAGACGAGCGCCGTGTCGGGGCGGATGGCATCGCGCCACTGGTCGAGATCGAGCCCATCGACGAATGTCACCTCGACGCCAAAACGGCCGAGCAGCTCCTCGAGCACATAGAGCGACGAGCCAAAGAGCGCCCGCGCCGCGACCACGTGATCGCCCGCCTTGAGCGAGGCGGTCAGCGCGGCCGAGACGGCGGCCATACCGCTGGCGGTGGCAAAGGCCGCCTCGGCGCCTTCGAGCGCCGCGATGCGGTCTTCGAACATGGCGACGGTGGGGTTGCCATAGCGGGCATAGATGAATTCATCCGGCCCGGTTTCGAGAAAGCGGGCTTCGGCCTGTTCGGCGCTGTCATAGACAAAACCCTGGGTGAGGAAGATCGCCTCGCTCACCTCGTTATACTGGCTGCGGCGGGTGCCGCCATGAACCAGTTTCGTGCGTTTGTTCCAGTCTTTGCTCATCTCTCGACCTCCGGGCACATCGCCCAATGAAAAAGCCCCGTTGCGGTCAAGCGCAAGGGGGCCTTGGTCCTGACCTTTTAGCGGAGGGATTAACGTGGCCCGCAATCCGGTAACAAATCGCCACGATGTGGATGGAGATATAAAATCGCCTGTTGCAGGTCAACAGTGTCACAGGGCCGATACAGAGGTTTTACACGGGTGTCGTGTGGCGCGGCTAGGGGTTCTCCACAAGATGTAGTGGGAGTGCCCGCAGATGCCGGTCTTGTCCATAGATGCCACGCCGCAAGGGCCCCAGTTGCACGGGGCGGATGTCGCGCCCAGTGCGGTGCCCAGTGCGGCGCCCGGTGCGGCGCTCGGACTGGCCCTCGATACGGCGCTGGCCGATCCGGCGGGGCGGGCGGGGCCGGTGATCGTTCTCGTCCATGGCTACAAATATCAGCCGGGGCGTGAGCGCCATTGTCCGCATCGCACCTTGGGGGCGCTCGATCCCGATTGTCCCGGCTGGGTCGGGCAGCACAGCTGGCCGCGCGGTCTCGGCTTTGGGCAAGGGGCCGAGGGCGAGGGGGTGGCGATCTCCTTTGGCTGGTTGGCGCGCGGCAGTCTCTGGCAGGCCTATCGGCGGGCCGGCGAGGCGGGGCGGATGCTGGCGCAGCTGGTGGAGATGATCCGGGCGCGGGCGCCGGGACGGCCGGTGCATGCGGTGTCGCATTCGCTGGGGGCGCGGGTGGTGCTCTCGGCGCTGGCGGCGGCGTCGCGGGCCGAGGCCGGGTTTGACCGGGCGATCCTGTTGTCGGCGGCAGAGCTGCGCGGACCTGCGGCGCGGGCGCTGGCGACACCGGCCGGGCGGCGGGCCGAGGTGTTCAATGTCACCAGCCGCGAGAACGATATTTTCGATCTCTTGTTCGAGCTGGTGATGGGTGCGCCGTGGCGCGGCGAGCGGGCGATGAGCGAGGGCATCCCGGAGGCGGGCAATCTGCGCAGCCTGCAGATCGATCATGCGGATGTGCGCCGGGCGCTGGGCCGGGCCGGGGTGCCGATGTCGCATGAGGCGGCGATGGCCTGTCACTGGTCGACCTATACGCGGCCCGGGCTGCTTGGGTTTTATGCGCGGCTGTTGCGCGAGGGGGGCGGGCCGACGCTGGCCACGCTCATCGATGCGGTGGCCGATCAGCAGGACCCGCGTTGGTCGCGGCTCTGGCGGGGGCGGGGGACGGCCAGCCCTCTGGGCGAGACATGGCGTGGGGCGTGAGGGCGGGGGTTACTCGCCCTCTTTTTTCTCTTCGGTGGAATGGGCTGAGAAGACCTTGCCCTGGGTGATGAAGAAGAGAAAGATCGCCGCCGTCAGGCCGAAGGTCTTGAAATAGACCCAGGTTTCTTCGGTCATGGTGCGCCAGATCACTTCGTTGAGGATGGCGAGGCCGAAGAAAAAGATCATCAGCCGGCGGGTCAGGATCATCCAGCCCTCATGGGTGAGCGGCATCAGCCCGTCCATCAGCGATTGCAGGTAGGATTGGCCGCGCAGGAGGCCCGCGCCGAGCACGCCGCCGAAGAGCAGGTAGATGATCGTCGGCTTCATCTTGAAGAAGCGGGGGTCGTTGAACCAGACACTGAGCCCGCCAAAGACGACGATGAGCACCGCCGTGACCACCTGCATCCGCGACAGGTGACCGGTGAGCCACCAGAGCGCCGCGATGGAGGCGAGGAAGACCGGGATAAAGCCTGCGGTGACCACGACAAAGCCGTCGTATTCGGTGCCGCCGATGGTAAAGACCTCGTCCTTGAGCCAGAGATAGGCGACGAAGAACGCCGCGATCGGGCCCAGTTCGAGCGCGGTCTTCAGGGCTCCGTTGATTTTCTTCTCGGCCATTGGGCGGTCTCCTCTACGGGGCATCAGCCCCCCATTTCCACGATTACAGCGCCAAGCGCAATCAGCACCATGAGCGCGATGCGGCGCGGCCCCACGGTTTCGCGCAGGACGAGCCAGCCGATCAGCGCCGCGAAGACCACGGAGGTTTCGCGCAGCACCGCCGCCTCGCCCACCTTGTCGAGCCGTGTGGCAAGCATGATCGACCCGAAGGACATGAAGGCGACGAAGGCCCCAATCAAGCCCCGTGTGAACAAAGGCCGCAGCGGCGGGCGTGTCTCCATGCGCCGCCAGTGCCGATAGGCGATGGGCGGCATGGTCATGCCTTCGAACATGAAGAACCACGCGAGAAAGGTGAACGGGTCGGCGGTGGCGCGGATCGCATAGGCGTCATAGGTGGTGTAGATGGCGACAAAGAGCCCGGTCATCGCCGCCAGCATCAGGGCCATCGGCAGGCGTTCGCGGTCCACGGTGAGAAAGATCAGGTTATAGACCGCAAGGCCGAAGATCCCCGCCAAGAGCACCGCCACGCCGAGCCATTGGATCAGGGTAAAGCTCTCGCCAAAGATCAGATAGGCGCCGATCACCGTAAAGAGCGGCCCGGCACCGCGCACCACCGGGTAGACCACCGTATAGGCGCCCCGGCTATAGGCCATGGCCTGCAGGAATTTGTAGATGACATGGATCACCACGCCCCCGGCAAAGAGCGGCCACATATGCGGTTCGGGCCAGGGCACGACGAAGAGCGCGAAAGGCGCCGCGATCACCACCATCCAGATGTCGATGGCGCCGCGCGCGAGCCATGGATCGTAGCGGCCCTTCTGGAGCGCGCCAAAGACCGCGTGCAGGAAGGCCGCCGAGAGGGCGAGGATGAGCGCCGCCTGATGGCCCGTCTCGGTGCCCTCCATTGATATCAGCCAGTCGCTCACTAGTTTATCTCCTACGCCCTGCGGAAAAGGCCTGCGCCATGTTGGATGTGATCATTGAAGAGCTGAACGGGACGTTTTCGAGCGTGCCGCCCTTGGTGGCGGGGACGCGGCTCGTGGCGGCGGTGGTTTTGGGCGGGATCATCGGATATGAGCGCGAGCGGCGCGAGAAACCGGCGGGTCTGCGGACCCATATGCTCGTCTCGATGGCGGCGGCGCTCTTTATCATCGTCAGTCAGCAGCTTGCCAATCTGCCCTTTGGCGACAGCGATGCGCTGCGCGTCGATCCGCTGCGTCTGGTCGAGGCGGTGACGGCGGGGGTCGCCTTTCTCGCGGCGGGGATCATTTTCACCTCGAAGGGGCAGGTGCGCAATATCACCACCGGCGCGTCGCTCTGGCTTGCGGGGGCGATTGGCCTCGCCTGCGGCGCGGGGCAGATGCCGCTCGCGGCGATGGCCACGGGGATCGTGGTGCTGGTGTTGCTCAGTCTGCATGTGGTGGAACGGTGGATGGGCACGCGCTAGGCGCGGTCATCCGGTCACGCCTCCAGCCCGGTGAGCGCGGCGGCGAAATCTTCGGGATCAAAGGGCGCGAGATCGTCGATCTGTTCGCCGACGCCGATGGCGTGGATCGGCAGGCCGAACTTATCCGCCAGCGCCACCAGAACGCCGCCCTTGGCGGTGCCGTCGAGCTTGGTCATCACGAGGCCCGAGACATCGGCGAGCTCTTGGAAGGTCTTGACCTGTGAGAGCGCATTCTGGCCGGTGGTCGCGTCGAGCACGAGCAGCGTGTTATGCGGCGCGGTTTCGTCCTTTTTGCGGATGACGCGGACGATCTTGGCCAGCTCTTCCATCAGGTCGGCGCGGTTCTGCAGCCGCCCGGCGGTGTCGATCATCAGAAGATCGGCACCGTCGCGCTGGGCGCGGTCCATGGCGTCAAAGGCGAGGCTGGCGGGATCAGAGCCTTCGGGCGCGGTCAGCACCGGCACGCCGGCGCGGTCGCCCCAGACCTGAAGCTGTTCCACGGCGGCGGCGCGGAACGTGTCGCCCGCAGCGATGACCACGGATTTGCCGGCCGCCTTGAACTGGCTGGCAAGCTTGCCGATGGTGGTGGTCTTGCCCGAGCCGTTGACACCCACCACAAGCACCACTTGCGGGCTCTTGGTATAGAGCGGCATGGGGCGGGCGACGGGTTCCATGATGCGGGCGATCTCGGCGGCGAGGAGCTCCTTGATCTCCTGGGTCGAGAGCCTTTTGCCCATGCGGCCCTCGGCCATGTTGGCGGTGACGCGCAGGGCGGTGTCGACCCCCATATCGGCGGTGATCAGCAGCTCTTCGAGCTGTTCGAGCATGTCGTCATCAAGCGCCCGGCGCATGACGGTGGCTTTGTCGCCGCGGCCGAGAAGCCGGCCCAGCAGGCCGGGTTTGGCGGCAGGGGCGGCGGCGGGCGTATCTGTCGGCGGCTCCACCAAGGCGCTGTCGCCCGGCAGGGCGGGTTTGATCGGGGTTTCCGGCATCGCGGGCGAGGGCGGCGGGGGCGGCGCCTCGATGGGCGGGGCCTCGGGGGCCGGATCGCGCGGCGGGGTGATGTCGGGGCCGGGCTCTGGCGGGCGGGCCGGGGTCGGATCGGGCAGCGGGATGGTGTCCGGCTCGGGCGTGGGCTCCGGGTCCGGCGTGGGCGTGGTGTCGGGCGCGGGATCGGGGACCGGGGTCGGCTCGGGTGTGGGGGTGACGTCCGGCGCGGGATCGGGGATCTGCTCGGGCTCGGGCGTGGGGGTCACATCGGGCTCGGACGGGCGGGCCGGGCTTGGCTCGGGTGTCGGCACAGTGTCGGGGGGCGGCGGGGCTGTGGGGTCGGGCGCGGCAGAGGTTTGGGCGGTGTCGGTGACGATCGCCTCTTCGCTACCGCCATCGCCGACAATCGCGTCGAGCCCTTCCTCGAGTTTCGAGGAGGATTTGAAAAGCTTGCTCTTGAGTTTTTTGAAGAACGCCATTTCCGGCCCCTTTCGCTGTTCCTTATCACCTAATCCGGTTGCGCGGGATTTGAAAGGGCCGGAGCGGTCCGGCCCCCCTTAGAGAGCAAGCTAGGGCGTTGGTCTGGGGTGCACAGGGGGCGCACAGGGGGCGCATAGGGCGGGGGTTGGCGGATGATGGTTTTGGGAACGATCCTGCTCAAGGCGAGGGATTGTTGGCGATTGCGAAACAGTGGGAGTCTGGAGCGAAATTTAATTCGTTTTGAATCCAATTTCTTAATCTTCCGGCGTGAAATCAGGCCGAATGGTGTCATTGTTGTGTCACAAACCGGACGATAGCCTACGAACAGGAATGAGAGGGGCCGTGTGCGAAGGCCTCCGTGATCTGAGTTGAAGAGTTGCGCGGCGGGCAGTCGTTGAGAGGACGCGAGGTTTATCGGTTGGAGTCCGTGCTCGTATGTCCGTTTTGCTCGACGCAAGCCAAATGTATGCCTCAGTGGCGACTGGCAGCAATTATAACACCCGACATCCCGAGAATAACTCGATCCCGGTGCACCTGCCGGATCATGATGCGGAGCAGGGGGCGGCCACCATCCGTGCCGTGGATGATGGCAATCCCGGGCTGCTCGAGGCCGGGGATATCATCTCTTTCACCATCACCATTGGCGGCGATACCTATGTCGTGGATCGCGCGGTCGTGGGCCAGTCGCGGGACGGGGCGGAAGCGTCGGGCGAGCCGGCGCAGAAGGGCCATCTGACCGCGACCGGCACGGATCAGAATGGCAAGAATGTCGCGCTCTTGCTGTCGCAGGGTCCGTTTCAAGAGCGGCACTCTCCCTTCTTTGTGAATGACACGCAGTTTGGCGGCCATGGCGGCGATGATGTGTTCCTCAAGGCCATCTGCTATGCGCGCGGCACCCGGGTCGAAACCGATGACGGCCCCGCCCGGGTCGAAGAGTTGCGGCGGGGCGACCGGGTGCGGGTGCTGGGCGGCGGCTCTGCGCGGCTGCGCTGGGTCGGGCGTCAGGTGATCCGGGCGGAAAACAGGCGCGATCAGGGAGGGGCGGACACCCGGCTGGTGCGCATCCCGCGCGGTGCCTTTGGCAATCGCGAGGCGGTGTTCGTCACGGTGCAGCATCGGCTGGCGCTGGCGCTTGGCGGTGAGGCGGCGCTGATCAAGGCCAAGTTTCTGGCGGAAGAGGGGATTGGCGGCTGTCGCTTTGTGGACGATGGGCGGCCGGTCGAGATCTATCATCTGCTGACCACGCGGCATGAGGTGATCGACATTTGCGGCATGTGGTCCGAGACGTTTCAGCCGGGGCTCTATTCGCTGAGCCAGATGCCGGCGGCGATGCGGCAGGAGATTTTCGAGCATTTCCCGAGGTTGGGGCGCGCCTGGGACCGGGGGCGGTTCGAGACCGGCGATCCCTATCCTTCGGCGCTGCCGATGGCGTCGCGGGCGCGGTTCAGACGCGAGGCGGGCGCTCTCGGCTTGCTTGCGCCCGTGGTGGCGCCGCTCGCCATCGCGGCGGAGTAGCGCGCCCCCTGCGGCGATGAGTGCGGCAGCCCTTCGTCCTATGGCGCGCGACAAACTGTGATCTCGTAAAGGCTCTGGAAAGCTTTCTCCGTCAGACTGTCGGGGGCATCCTTCGCGTGGCGTTGGAGGGATGTCTGCTGTGCGGTCAGGTGGAGTAGAGTTGTCAGGTCATGCCGGTTCTGCTGAACACGAGCCAGATGTACGCGTCGGTGGCGACCGGCAGCAATTACAACACGACCCACCCGCAGAATAGCAGCCTCCGGGTGCATCTTCCCGATCATGACGGGGTGCGGCGACGATCTGGGCGGCGGAGGATGGCAATCCCGGGCTGCTCGAAGAGGGGGATGTGATTTCCTTTACCATCACCATCGGCGGCACCACCTATCAGGTGAACAACGCTCGGGCAGACGCGCAACGGGTCGGAGAGCAGTGGCACGCCGCAGCAAAAGGGCACGCTGACCGCGACGGGCAAGGATCAGACCGGCCAGAACGTGGCGCTGTTGCTGTCGCAGGGGAGTTTTCAGGCGCAGAATTCACCGTTTTTAGTCGATGACACGCAGTTTGGCGGGCGCAGCGATGATGACGTCTATCTGCAAACCATCTGCTATGCGCGGGGCACGCGGATTGCCACGGACCGGGGGCAGGTGGCGGTGGAGGCGCTGCGCCGGGGCGATGCGGTGCAGGTGCTGCGCGGCGGGGTGGCGCGGCTGCGCTGGGTCGGGCAGAGTGTGATCCGGGCCGAGAGTGGCGCGGGGGGCGCGGGGCCGGACAATCGGCTCGTCTGCATTCCGCGCGACGCCTTTGGCAATCGCGAGGCAGTTCTGGTCACGGTGCAGCATCGGCTCGCGCTCTGTGTGGCCGGGCAGGAGCGGCTGGTGAAGGTGAAGTTTCTGGCCGAACAGGGGCTGCGTGGCTGTCGGTTCATCGCGGATGGGCGGCGGGTCGAGATTTTTCACCTGCTGACGCGGGTGCATGAAGTGGTGAATGTCTGTGGCATGTGGGCGGAGACGTTCAAACCCGGTGCGCAATCGCTGCGCCATATGGAGGGGCAAATGCGGACGGATCTGTTCCGCGCCTTTCCCCGGGTCGGGCAGGCCTGGGAGAAGGGGCGGTTTGTCACCGGCAACCCCTATCCTGCGGCGCTGCCGATCCTGTCGCGGGCCGAGTTCGAGGCGCATCGTGAGAATCTGGCAGTGATCGAGCCGCCCGCGGGGTCGGCCCGGTCGGTGGCGTAAAGGGCCGAGGCCTGAGGGGGACAGGAAAGGCGGGCCCTTCCTGTCCAGAGCTGTTCGAGATCAGATCTCGTCGGGGAAATGCTTCATCGTGAGGCGGATCGGGTTCGGCGCGGCCTGACCGAGACCGCAGATCGAGGCATCGGCCATGGCGGTGCAGAGCTCTTCCAGAAGCGGCTGATCCCAGGTGTCGGCCTGCATCAGCTTGACCGCCTTTTCACAGCCGACCCGGCAGGGGGTGCATTGGCCACAGCTTTCGTCTTCGAAGAAGCGCAGCATGTTGAGCGCCGCGTCGCGGGCGCTGTCGCGGTCCGAGAGCACCACGATGGCGGCCGAGCCGATGAAGGTGCCATGTTCCTGCAGCATGTCGAAATCCATCGGGATGTCGGACATCGAGGCGGGCAGCAGGCCGGCCGAGGGACCGCCGGGCTGATAGGCCTTGAAGCTGTGACCGTCGAGCATGCCGCCGCAGGCCTCGATGATGTCCTGCATGGTTGAGCCGGCGGGCAGCAGATGCACGCCCGGGTTCTTCACGCGGCCCGAGACCGAGAAAGAGCGCAGGCCCTTACGGCCGTTCTTTTCCACGCCCGAGAGGATTTCCGGGCCTTCGCGCAGCACGCGGGCAACCCAGAGCAGGGTTTCGACGTTGTTGACGAGGGTCGGGCGGCCAAAGATGCCGACCTGGGCCACGAAGGGCGGCCGGTGCCGGGGCAGGCCACGCTTGCCCTCGATGGATTCGATCATCGCGCTTTCTTCGCCGCAGATATAGGCGCCGGCGCCGCGGCGCAGGTCGATATAGCCGGGGGCCACGAGACCCGCCTCTTCGAGGGCTGCGATCTCGCGGGCGAGGATTTCGAGCACGGCGGGATATTCGTCGCGCATGTAGATAAAGCAGGTTTCGGCCTCGACCGCCCAGGCGGCGATCAGCATGCCTTCGAGGAAGAGATGCGGCGTGCGTTCGAGGTAGTAGCGGTCCTTGAACGTGCCCGGCTCGCCCTCGTCGCCATTGACGGCGAGGTAACGCGGGCCTTGGGCGGCGCGGACAAAGCCCCATTTGCGGCCCGAGGGGAAGCCCGCGCCGCCAAGACCGCGCAGACCGGCATCGAGCAGCGTCTGCTGGATGGTTTCGAAATCACCGCCGTCGCGGATCTCGGCAAGCCGGGCATAGCCGCCCTCGGCGCGGTAGGCGTCGAGCGTCTGATAGTCGGGCAGATGTGCATGGGTGTCGCCCGCCGCGATGGCCGCCTCGAGTTTTTCCGGCGTGGCGTGGTCGATATGGTTGTGGCCCAGTTCGAGCACCGGCGCAGTGTCGCAACGGCCCATGCAGGGCGCGCGCAGCACGCGGACCTCGGCCGGGTTAAGGCCGCTTTCGAGCGCCGATTTGAGCTGTTCCGCGCCGGCGAGCTCACAGGCCAGCGAATCGCAGACCCGGATGGTCAGGGCGGGCGGCGGTGTCTCGCCCTCTTTGACCACGTCGAAATGGGCGTAGAAGGTCGCGACCTCGTAGATCTCGGCCTGGGCGACGCGCAGCTCTTCGGCCAGGGCGCGCAGATGGGCGGCGGAGAGATGGCCATAGGCATCCTGGATCAGGTGCAGAAACTCGATCAGCAGATCGCGGCGGCGCGGACGGTCGCCGAGCAGCGCGCGCACCTCGTCCCACGCCTGATCGTCGAGCTGACGGCCCTTGGGCGTGGTGCGGCCCTTGCCTTTGCCCGATTTCCATACACCCTTGCGTTCATCCAGTGCCATTATCCGGTTCCTTCGATCTTGGTTGCGCCAGCAATAGCCGCAGCGATTGGGGGCGTGCGATGTCAAATGCGACGTAAATGCCCTCAGATTCGTTGGGCAAGCCGGTGAATCCCCGATAACGTGCCGATAAATGACCGAATGTTTCCGATAGGCGCAGGGGATCGCGCCATCGTTTGAGAGAGGCCGCGCGCGCGATGATCATGTTTGCCATAGCCACGATGACGCCGATGCTGCTGGTTCTGGCGGGGGCCGTTTTGGGCGGCGGCTGGGCCTATGCGGGGCTCGTCTATATGACGGCGCTGGTGGCGGGGATGGATCGCCTCGTGGCGCGCGATATGGGCAATGCCGCACCGGGGGCCGAGTTTCCGGCGGCGCGGGCGTTGCTCTGGGTTCTCGGGATCGGGCATTTCGTGGTGCTGGCTGTGGTGCTCTGTGGGCTGGTCACGGGGGAGGCGCCGGGTCTTGGCAAGCTGGCGCTCGGGCTGGCGACGGGGCTCATCTTTGGGCAGATTTCGCATCCGGTGGCGCATGAGCTCATTCATCAGCCGGGGCGGGGGGCGCGTCTGCTCGGTCGGCTGATCTATTCGAGCCTATTGATCGGGCATCATGCGAGCGCCCATCTCCGGGTGCATCATATCCATGTGGGCAGCGAGGCCGATCCCAATACGCCGCGTCTCGGGCGGGGGTTCTATCGCTATGCGCTGATTGCGTCGCTGGGCAGTTTTCGCGCGGGGTTTGCCGCCGAGAGCGCCATGCTGCGCCGGGCCGGACATCCGTTCTGGCGGCATCCCTATCTGCTCTATGGGGCGGTGGCGATTGCCCTGCTCCTTGTGGTTTGGGGGGTATTGGGGCGGGCCGGGCTGCTGATCTATCTGGCGCTGTGTCTGCATGCACAGATGCAGATATATATGTCGGACTATGTGCAGCATTACGGGTTGCGCCGGGGGCGCGATGGGCAAGGCCGGCTCGAACCCGTGGGGCCGCGGCACGCGTGGAACAGCCCGCATTGGTATAGCTCGGCGCTCATGGTGAACGCGCCGCGCCATAGTGATCATCACGTGACCCCGTCGCGGCCCTTTCCGGCGCTGCGGCTGGAGGAGGAGATGCCGATGCTGCCCTATCCGGTGCCGGTGATGGGGGCGCTGGCGCTCTGGCCGCCGCTCTGGCGTCGGGTGATGGACGGGCGGGCGCGGCGCTGGGCGGGCGAAACATGAGCATCGCTTTGCCCAATCGGTGCGTCGGCCGGAAAAGATTGGCCAAGGGCGCCGGGCTTTGGCAGGCTCTGGGCAGGATGCGTGCCGTTGCAACATATCTGGCCCTGATCGGGGCGATCGCTGGACTGCCTGCCGTGGCGCTTGCCGGGCAGAGCATGAGCGCCGCCGAGTTCGACGCCTATACGCGCGGCAAGACCTTTTACTATGGGCGTGACGGATCGGCCTATGGGGGCGAGGAGTATCTCGACAATCGGCGGGTGCGCTGGTCGTTCCTCGACGGGCAATGTCAGGACGGGCGCTGGTACGAGGAGGGTGGCAACATCTGCTTTACCTATGAGCATCTCGATGAGCCGCAATGCTGGAGCTTTGAGCGCGGCGCGCGTGGTCTCGTTGCGCGGTTTGAAAGCGATCCCTCGCGGCTCGAGCTTTATGAGGTGGAGCAAAGCGCCGAGCCGCTGCATTGCCTCGGCCCGGATGTCGGCGCCTGAAGCGTGAGGCCTGCGCCCCGGATCGGGCGCAGAGGGGTATTTAAGACCAGAAAGAGGAGTTCAGAGCGCCGCGGCGAGCCGCGTGCCCTGATCAATGGCGCGTTTGGCGTCAAGTTCGGCCGCGACATCGGCGCCGCCGATGATATGCGGGGTGATCCCTTGGGCGGTGAGCGCGTCGGCCAGGCTGCGTTCAGGCAGTTGACCGGCGCAGAGCACGATGGTGTCGGCCTCGATCAGGGTCGGGTTTTCGCGAGCCTCGCCATGGCTGATGTGCAGCCCGTCGGCGTCGATCCGTTCGTAATTGACGCCGCCGATCATTTTCACGTCCTTCATGCGCAGCGTGGCGCGGTGAATCCAGCCCGTCGTCTTGCCCAGACGTTTGCCGGGCCGTTCGGCTTTGCGCTGTAACAGGGTCACATGTCGCACCGGTTCTTCGGGTTGCGGGCCTTCGGGGGCGAGCCCGCCGCGATGGGTTTCGGGATCGGTGATGCCCCATTCCTCTTTCCAGGCGGTGAGGTCTTCGGTGGGGCTGTCGTCGGTGGTGAGATATTCGGCCACATCAAAGCCGATGCCGCCCGCGCCGATGATGGCCACGCGGTTGCCGACCGGGGCCTTGTGGCGCAGCACGTCGATATAGCTCAGCACATTGGGGCCGTCCTGGCCGGGGATGCCGGGATCGCGGGGCAGGACACCGGTGGCGATGATCACCTCGTCATAGGCGGCGAGGGTTTCGGGCGCGGGTTCCTGGCCCAAATGCGTCTCTATTCCAGCCTGATCTACCATTGTGGCGAACCAATCGACCAGCCCGTGGAACTCCTCCTTGCCGGGAATGCGGCGGGCCATGTTGAGCTGGCCGCCGATGGTTTCGGCGCGGTCAAACAGCGCCACCTTATGCCCCCGCTGGGCGGCGGTGAGGGCGGCGGAGAGGCCGGCGGGGCCGGCGCCGACGACGGCGATGCGTTTTGGGGCATCGGTCGGTGTGATAACCAATTCCGTCTCAAAGCAGGCGCGGGGGTTGACCAGGCAGGTGCTGATCTTGCCGGAAAACGTGTGGTCGAGGCAGGCCTGATTGCAGGCGATGCAGGGGGCGATCTGATCCGCTTCGCCGCGCGCCGCCTTGGCCACGAAATCGGGGTCGGCGAGGAAGGGGCGGGCCATGGAGACCATGTCGGCAGAGCCGGAGGCGAGCACCTGTTCGGCGACGGCCGGCGTGTTGATCCGGTTCGAGGTGATCACCGGGATCGAGACCTTGCCCATCAGCTTGGCGGTGACCCAGGTGAAGGCGGCGCGGGGCACGGAGGTGGCGATGGTCGGGATGCGGGCCTCGTGCCAGCCGATGCCGGTGTTGAGGATCGACGCGCCCGCCGCCTCGATGCGCTGGGCCAGTTCGATCACCTCGTCGAAGGTCGAGCCATTGGGCACCAGATCGATCATCGAGAGCCGGTAGATGATGATGAAATCCTCGCCCAGCGCGGCGCGGGTGCGGCGGACGATTTCGAGCGGCAGGCGCATCCGGTTTTCATAGGAGCCGCCCCAGCGATCGCTGCGTTTGTTGGTGTGGGTGACGAGGAATTGATTGATAAAATAGCCCTCGGAGCCCATGATCTCGACCCCGTCATAGCCAGCCTCGCGGGCGCGGGTGGCGGCGGTGACGATGTCGCTGATCTGCTTCTCTATGCCGGCCTCATCGAGCTCTTTCGGCGGGAAGGGAGAGATCGGCGATTTGATCGGCGAGGGGGCCACGCATTCGGGGCCATAGGCGTAGCGCCCGGCGTGCAGGACCTGCATGGCGATGCGGCCGCCAGCCTCGTGAACGCGGTCGGTGACGATGCGGTGATTGGCGATGTCTTCGTCCGAGAAGAGCCCTGCGGCGCCGGGGAAAACCCCGCCTTCGCGGTTCGGGGCCATGCCGCCGGTGACCATGAGACCGACGCCGCCACGGGCGCGGGTGGCGTAGAACTCGGCGACCCGATTCCAGTCCTTGGTTTCCTCGAGACCGGTGTGCATCGAGCCCATCAGCACGCGGTTGGGCAGGGTAACATGGCCCAGATCGAGCGGGGACAGAAGATGCGGGTAGTCAGTCATGGCGGCCTCCTGAGGTTGCCGGGATACCTTGGCCATTCAGAGGGTTAATGTCACGCCGGACGCTGCGTTAGGATTTGCCCCGAGAGCCGCCGAAATCCCGGGTCGGCAGAACGTCGGTATGACGTCGGTAACGCGACAGTGGCGGTTTGGCAGGGCGGGCGCGTTAACCCTTGCGCGCGGCGAGAGGCAGATCAGCCGCGCTTTCACAAGCGAATCCTGCTATGATCGTGCAGCTTTGGCCCAGAGCCGGGAGGCGCGGATGTTGGAGATCAGCAACGCCAAGATTGCACAGGTCGTGTTGATGGTGCGCGAGGGACGCCGCGCGGCCCCCGAGCTTCGCGGCCTGTTCGAACGGATGACCGAGGAGGAGGTTCTGAGCCTCGTGGTGGTCATGTGGATCGGGCGCGGCAGTTTCCAGACCGACGAAATCCCCGAAGCGGTGGCAGAGGCGCTGGGCCGGGATGCGCCGCTCATCGATTACCTGATGGGGACGCCGCATCTGTCGGATCACCTCGAAAACGGGGCCGATGCGCTTGGCGTGCGGCTTACCGAGGATGAGGATGATCTGATCCGAGGTGGCTGAGGCGATTGCGTTTTTGTCCCCCCGCCGCATAGTGGGCGGATGAGGGCAGAGACGAGGGCCGGGATGCGGCACAGGATCGGAGGGGGACGGGCCGGGGCGGCGAGTATGGCCATGGCCGGGATGACGCCCGGCATGGCGCGGGCCCATGCCAGCGAGCAGGGGTTTGTCCTCTTGCTGCCCACCGATGTCTATATCTCTGCCGGGGGCGCGAGTGTCGCGCTGACCATAATTCTGCTGGCGGTGTTGCCCACGCGGATGGCGCGGGGGCTGTTTCGCCCGCTGCGGCTCTGGCCCGTGAAAAATCTCAACATTCGGCATGGTTCGAGCCTGATGTCCATGGCGGTGCTGCTGGCGCTCCTCGCGGCGGGCTGGGGCGGGAGCCGCGATCCGCTGGGCAATCCGCTGCCGCTGACGATCTGGGTCGTCTGGTGGATGGGGATGGTGACCTGGGAGGGGGTGTTTGGTGGGCTGTGGCGGCGCATCAACCCGTGGATCGGGGCGGGGTGGCTTTTGGCGCAGCTCGGGCGGCGGCGGGTGCCGCTGCGCTATCCGCGCAGCCTCGGCCATTGGCCGGCGGTGGCGGGGCTCTTGGGCTTTGGGGCGTTCTTGCTGGCGGACCCGGCACCGGCCGATCCGGCGCGGCTCGCCCTGATTGTCGGGCTCTATTGGCTGGGGACGCTGATCCTGCTGCTGCTCTTTGGGGTAAAATGGCTCTATTACGGTGAGTTTGTCACTGTTTTGATGCGGCAATACGGGCGGATGGCGCTGCTCGGCCGAGCGCGCGGGCGGCAGGGGTTTGGCCTGCCGGGCTGGCAATGGATGCGGCGCGGCGGTGTCGGGGGGAGCGCCGCGATCTTTGCGCTCCTGCTGCTCGGCACCGGGAGCTTTGACGGGCTCAACGAGACCTTTTGGTGGTTCGGGGTGCTGGGGTTGAACCCGCTAGAATTTTCAGGCCGTTCGGCCGTGATAGGGTCGAATTTGGCCGGGTTGATCGGGGCCAATCTGATGCTTGTCACGGCCTTTGTCGCGGCGCTGGCGCTGGGGCTGCGGCTGGCCGGGGGGGGCGTGGGGATCGCCCGGGCGCTGGGGGTGTTCGCGCCCTCGATCCTGCCCATCGCGCTCGCCTATCATATCGCGCATTACCTCCCGAGTTTTCTGGTGGATGGGCAATATGTGCTGGCGCGGATCAGCGACGCGCTGGGCGGGCCGCATGTGCATGTGACGGCCGGGTTTCTCAACACGCCTGGGCCGGTGCGGGTGATCTGGCTCTGCCAGGCGGGGGTGGTGGTTCTGGGTCATGTGGTGGCGATCCTGATGGCGCATGTGATGGCGCTTCGGCTCATGGGCGGGCATCGGCGGGCGGTGATCAGCCAGCTGCCTCTGGCGCTCTTCATGCTGGGCTATACGGTGTTCGGGCTCTGGCTCTTGGCGAGTCCGCGGGCAGGCTAGGCGGGCGGGCTAGGGGCGCGCGTGACCTCGGGGGATGACCTTGCGTAAATCACTGGACAAGAGGGCCGATTGCGCCGCAGGATCGGCACAAAATAACAAAATTCGTCCACCAACGATGCAATGCGGAGGTCGCACCATGTCCGACAAGTCCAATTCCAAGATGAAGTCTCAGGTCAGTTCCACCACGCGGCGCGGCGCGCTCAAGACGCTGGCGCTGGGCGCGGGGGCGGCGAGCCTGCCGATGTGGGCGCGCTATGCCCAGGCGAGCACGTCGGAGCCGATCAAGATCGGGTTTCAGGTGCACCGCACGGGGATCGGCGCGGCCTATGGGCGCTGGTACGGGCGGACCACCGAGGCGGCGGTCAAGCTCATCAATGAGGGTGGCGGGATCAATGGCCGGATGGTCGAGATCGTGGCCGAGGATGACGGCACCGACCCCAAGCGCGGCGCAGAAGTGGTCGAGAAATTCGCCAACCAGCACGGCTGTGACGTGGGGTTTGGCACGCTGTTCAGCCATGTGGTCATCGGGTCGAGCCCGCGGGCCGGCGAGCTCAAGCTGCCGTATTTCGTGGTGTCGGAGGGGCATCACGTGGCGAGCGGCATGCTCAACCGCTATACGCTTCAGCCCGGGATCACCGATGTGAAGAGCCAGGTGCAGGCGATGGCGCCCTTTGTGGCGGAGAACCTCGGCAAGAAGGTCACGATGATCTTTCCGGATTTCGCCTTTGGCCATGATCACCGGGATTTCTTTACCGCGGCGATCGAGGCGCAGGGGGGTGAGGTTCTCGAACATATCGCGATCCCGCCGGCGGAGACGTCGTTCACCAAGTATTTCCCCAAGATCCCGCGCGAGACCGAGGTGCTCTATCATGTGATGGTGGGGCCGGCGGTTCTGACCTTTGTGAAGGAGCTGGGCGAGTTCTTTGGCCCGTCGCGGCCGGAGATTTTCGGCTTTATCGACAGTCTCGAGGCGGTGGATATCGCGAGCCCGGGGCTCGAATATCTCGAGGGGACCTATTTCTGGGAGGGCAATCCGCGCAATGCGCAGGAGGACCAGAGCGCGCATGACAAGTTCTATCGCGAGGCGGTGGGGGTCGATGCGCGGGGCGCGTCGGTCAATGATCCGAGCGACGTGTCGACCTATGCGCATATGTTCGGCTGCTGGGAGACGATGCATGTGATCAAGGCCGGTATGGAGGCTGCGAATTATCAGGGCATCGGCGATCGGGCGGCGTTGATTGAAGCGGTCGAGGCGATGGGGGAGATGCCGGAGAGCCAGGCGCATCCGCAGGGAGCGAAGCTTTTCAACGGGAAGACGCACCAGGTGTTCGGGCATCAATATATCTCGAAAGTGGAGGATGGGGCGCTCAAGGTTGTGCACAAAACTTCGATCGAGGATGGCATGTATCCCGATGAGGTGGATTACACGACGCAAGCGTTCTGACGCTAATATATTGATAGTACGCTAACAATTTAGCCCGGCGCGGTCACGGACTGGCGCCGGGCTGTGCATTTTTGCGCATCCCTTTGAGGGGACAGATAATTTTCCTTGCCAAATACGGGGTCGCCGGGTCATCGTCGGGGGTTATGGAGCTTGGACCTTATCTCATGCTGGCCACGTTGGAGGGCTCGGTCACGGCGGCGGTGCTGGCGCTGACGGCGGTTGGGCTGAGCCTGGTGTTCGGGGTGATGCGGGTGGTGAATATCGCCCATGGCGAGTTCTTCATGCTGGGCGCGGTGATTGCCTATGTGCTGACGCGGGCGATTTCCGGGCATCCGGCGGTTGGTTTCGCGGTGGCGCTGGTGGTGGCGCCGGTGCTGGTCGGTGTGCTGGCGGTGGTGGCGGATATGACCATCCTCAAGCGGCTCGACTATGATCCGGAGCGGACCATCGTGGCGACCATCGGGCTTTTGTACATTATTCAACAGCTCACCTTGATGAGCTATGGCCCCGATGCGCGGCCGGTGGAGGCGCCGTTCAACACGCGGCTGGCGCTGCCGTGGTTCGAGTGGGGCGAGAACGGGCTGGCGATGTATTGGCCCTGGGGTCTCAGCACGACGAGTTACAAGCTCGCCGTGATCGGCGCGGCGGTGGTGCTGCTCTGTGGCATCTGGGCGATGATGGCGCGGACGCGGATTGGCCTTGTGATGCGGGCGACGCAGGCGGATCGGGACATGGCGCAGGCCTTTGGCATCCCGGTCGAGAAGGTTTACGCCATGGTCTTTGGCATTGGCGCGGGGCTGGCGGCGATGGCGGCGGTGCTGATCGTGCCGATCCAGCAGGCGCATTACCTGATGGGGGCCGATCCGCTGCTTCTGAGCTTTATCGTGGTGATCATCGGCGGGCTGGGCAGCCTGCCCGGTACGGTGGTGGCGGCGATTCTCATCGGCCTCAGCGATGGCATCATCTCGGTCTTTTTCTCGCCGACGCTGGCGAAGATCCTCGCGACGCTTCTGGTCGGCCTCGTGCTCGTCTTTCGGCCGCAGGGCCTCTTTGGGACACGCGGCGTATGAGCGGCGCGGGGCGGATCTGGGGGCTGCATCTCGGGCTGATCGCGGTGCTCTTTGCGTTGCAATTCCTGCTGCCCGCCTATCACCACGGCAATCTCGCGCGGATCATGGTGCTCGCCTCCTATGCGGTGGGGTATAACATCCTCTTTGGCTATACCGGGCTGCTGAGCCTTGGTCATGCGCTGTTCTTTGCGGCGGGCATGTATGGCATGGGGCTTGGCATTCAGCATGGCGGGCTGTCGCCTGCGCCGGCGCTTGTGCTGGGGATCGGCGCGGGGGCGGTGGTGTCGCTGGCGCTGGGGCTTCTGGCGCTCAGGACGAGCGGCGTCGCCTTCATGATCGTGACCTTGATGTTCGCGCAGGCGGGATACCTCACCATTCTCTATTTCGGCGAATATACGCGGGGCGACGAAGGGTTTGTGATCCAGTCGGCGCAGCGGGTGCTCTGGGGGATTGATCTCAGCGAGCCGAGCAATCGCTATTTCGCGGCGCTGGTGCTGTTTGCGGCCTGTTTGCTGTTGTCGCTCTGGCTCATCCGGCGGCCTTTTGGTCGGACGCTCATCGCCATTCGGGAGAATGAAGAGCGGGTCCGGATGCTCGGTTATGACACGCAGGCGCATAAGCTCGGGGCGATGGTCATATCAGGCACTATTTCAGCGGCAGCGGGGGCGTTTTACGGGCTTCTCTTTGGCTATGCCGGGGCCAGCTTCGGCGCGGTGCCGCATTCGATCCTGCCGCTTCTCTATGTGCTGTTGGGTGGGGCGGGGACGATCCTCGGGCCGTTCATGGGCGCGCTCTTCATGTTCTACCTGATTGACCTGAGTTCCGGGGTGACGACGGCGCATATGCTCATCGCCGGGGTGGCGCTTGTGCTGCTGACGCTGTTTGCGCCGCAGGGGATCATGGGCGAGCTGCGCCGCCGGGCGTTCGGGTGGCTGCCATGAGCCTGTTGCGGACCCGGGGGCTCAGCCGTCATTTTGGCGGGCTGATCGCCGTTGAGGGGGTCGATTTCGACCTTGAGGAAGGCGAGGTGCGGGCGCTCATCGGGCCGAACGGGGCGGGGAAATCGACCCTTGTGGGGATGATTTCGGGGCGCATCCCGCCAAGCCGGGGCACGATCGAATTTGACGGGGTCGAGATCACCAGCTGGCCCGCGCATAAGCGGATCATGGCGGGCATGTCCTATACGTTTCAGATCACTTCGGTTTTTCCGGGGCTGCCGGTGCGCGAGAACGTGGCGCTTGCGGCGCGGCGGCGGGTGCCGCAGGGCGAGGTGACGCAGGCCGTCGAGGCGGCGCTGGCGCGGGTCGGGCTTGGCGCGCGGATCGATCAGGAGGCGGGCGATCTCAGCTATGGGCATCAGCGGCTTTTGGAGATTGCCATGGGCCTCGTGCAGCGGCCGCGGCTGTTGATCCTCGACGAGCCGACGCAGGGGCTGGCGGAGGGCGAGGTGGCAGAGTTCAAGGCCTTGATCCGCGATCTGGCGGGGGCGACGACGATCCTTCTCATCGAGCATAACATGCAGGTGGTGATGGAGGTGGCGGACCGGGTCAGCGTTCTCAATTTCGGCGAGATGCTGGCGCAGGGGACGCCGGAGGAGATCCGCGCCAATGCCGAGGTGCAGGCGGCCTATCTGGGGGGTGGCGATGCTGCGGCTTGAGGCGGTCAATTCGGGCTATGGACGGGCGCAGGTGTTGCGCGATCTGTCGCTTGAGGTGCAGGCGGGCGAGATCCTCTGTCTGCTCGGGCGCAATGGCGCGGGCAAGACCACCACGATGCAGACAATCATGGGGTTGTTGCCGCTGATGTCCGGGCGGATCAGCCTCGATGGCGAGGATATCGGCAGCCTGCCCGCCCATGAGGTGCCGCGCCGGGGCATCGGCTATATCCCGCAGGGGCGGCGGCTCTTTGCCGGGCTGACGGTCGCGCAGAACCTTGAGGTCGGGCTCATGACGCGGGGCAGCGGGCGGGAGGTGCTGGAGGAGGTTCTCGAGCTATTCCCGCGGCTGCGCGAGCGGATGGGGCAGAAGGCGCAAACCCTGTCGGGGGGCGAGCAGCAGATGCTGGCGACGGCGCGGGCGCTGTGCCTGCGGCCCAAGGCACTGTTGCTCGATGAGCCGACGGAGGGGTTGCAGCCCTCGATGATCGAAGCGATCCGGCAGGTGATCGTCAAGCTGCGGGCGGATGGGGTGGCTATCCTGCTGGTGGAACAGCGGGTCGATGCGGTGTTGTCGGTGGCGGATCGGGTGGCCTTTATCGAGAACGGCCGCAATGGCGAGATCCTGTCGGCCGAGGCGCTTCGGGCCGATCATTCCATCGTCGATCGTTACGTCGGCGTTTAGGCGGCGGCGTTTAGGCGGCGGGGGCGGCGGCGGGTTTGCGTTGCCGCGACAGCTGTACCGCGAGGATGCCCGCCATGATCACGCCGACGCCGATCAGGTCCATCAGGCCCATCCGTTCCGAGAGGAAAATCGCCGCCACGGCGACGCCGAGGAACGGGTTGAGGAAGTGGAAGGTGGCGGCCCGTGTGGCGCCGATCCGTTCGACCAGCAGGAACCAGACCAGCGTCGCGGCGAGGCCGGGGATCAGCGTGGTGTAGGCGAAGGCGGCGATGAGGCTCCAGCTCCAGGTGATGTCGAGGGTCTCGGTGGGCAGGGCGACAACGGCGAGCACGGCGCTGCCGACCAGCATCTGCAGCCCGACCACCATCAGGAAATTGCCCCCCGAGGTGGCGCCGCGCACCATCAGCGTGGCGAAGGTGAGCGCGATGACGCCGCCGATGCAGAGCATCAGCCCATAGGGATCAACCCCGCCCGAGAGCCGCGAGCCCATGATGATCGCGACGCCGATGACGCCCGCGATGAGGCCGAGCACCGCCAGAGGTGCGGGGCGTTCGCCCCAGAAGAGCCAGAGCGCGAGGGCCACGAGGAGCGGCATGGTGGAGGCGATGATCGCGGCGAGCGAGGCCTCGACCGTCTGCATGGCGACGAAGTTCAGCCCGAGGTAGAGGGCGTTCTGGCAGATGCCGAAGATGATCGTGGCGCGCCATTGCGGCGGGGTGAGGCGCCAGCTCTGGCCCAAGGCGCGGGCGATGAGCACGCCGAGCATGCCGGAGATGAAGAAGCGCAGGGCGAGGGCGCTGACCGGGGGGGCGTGGGCCACGATGATCCGGGCGGAGGTAAAGGCCGAGGACCACATGACGGCAAAGCCGACGCCCATAATGATCGCGCGAATGTCCATGGTGCAATACCCCCCTGCAATGGCGCAAGGAGTGGCACAGGGCGGCGGGATTGGAAAGGGCGGTTGGGCGAAACGTGAAAGGGCCGCCCGAGGGCGACCCTTTGGATCTGTCCGATGATGCGGAGATCAGCCGTTGACGCTGTCTTTGAGCGCCTTGGCGATGGTCATTTTCACGACCTTGTCCGCCTCTTTCTTGATCTGCTGGCCGGTCGCGGGGTTGCGGACCATACGCTCGGGGCGCTCGCGGCAGTAGATTTTGCCAACGCCCGGCAGGGTCACGGCGCCGCCGTTCGACACTTCGCGGGTGATCACGGCGCAGACGGCGTCGAGCGCAGCCGCGGCGGATTTCTTGTCACTGCCCATTTCTTCGGCCAGAACGGCGGAAAGCTGGGATTTGGTCAGGGGTTTTGCCATTTCATGGTCTCCTTCAACTGCCCGGTGATTTGGGCCTCTGTCGCGTAATCTAACGCTATCTTGTATACAAACACAACGAATAGTGGCCGCGTATATGCGGTTTTCTAGGCTTTTTGCCCCTAAAACAGGCCTAAAGAAAAGCGGTTTCGTCAAAAGAGCGCAATTTCCTGCTGTGAAGGCGCTCCAGAGGCATGCCGCGCAGGCTTTCCATGGCGCGGATTCCGATCATCAAATGCCGCGCGACCTGGGTCTTGTAGAAGTCCGAGGCCATGCCGGGAAGCTTTAATTCGCCATGCAGCGGCTTGTCGGAGACACAGAGCAGCGTGCCGTAGGGGACGCGGAAGCGAAAGCCATTGGCGGCGATGGTGGCGCTTTCCATGTCGAGGGCGATGGCGCGGGATTGGCTCAGCCGTTGCACCGGGCCGGATTGGTCGCGCAGTTCCCAGTTGCGGTTGTCAAAGCTCGCCACGGTGCCGGTGCGCATGATGCGCTTGAGGTCATAGCCTTCGAGCCGGGTCTCGTGTTCGACGGCGCGTTCGAGCGCGATCTGGATCTCGGCCAGCGCCGGGATCGGCACCCAGGCGGGCAGGTCGGCATCGAGCACCCGGTCCTCGCGCAGATAGGCATGGGCGAGGACGAAATCCCCAAGGCTCTGGGAATTGCGCAGCCCGGCGCAATGGCCGACCATGAGCCATGCATGGGGGCGCAGCACCGCGATATGATCGGTGGCGGTTTTGGCGTTGGACGGGCCGACGCCGATATTGACCAGCGTGATGCCCGAGCCATCGGCGCGGGTCAGGTGATAGGCGGGCATCTGCGGCAGTTTCGCGGGCATGGGCAGCGGCGCGTCGGCCTCGGTGATGCGGGTGTTGCCGGTGGTCACAAAGCTCTCATAGCCGCTGTCGGGATCGGCGAGCGCGGTGCGGGCGAAGGCTTCGAACTCTTCGACGTAGAATTGGTAGTTGGTGAAGAGCACGTGGTTTTGGAAATAGGCCGGGTCGGTCGCGGTGTAATGGGCGAGCCGGGCCAGCGAGTAATCGACGCGCTGCGCGGTGAAAGGGGCCAGCGGCAGGGGCGCGCCGGGCGGCGTCTGATAGGTGCCGTTGACGATGTCGTCATTGGTGGTGGCGAGATCGGGCACGTCGAAATAGTCGCGCAAGGTGAAGGGCGCGGCGCCCTGATGCGGCACCGAGAGACCCTCTTCGCCGGTGACGGCGAAATGCACCGGGATCGGCGTGTCCGAGGGGCCGATCTGCACCGGCACATTATGGTTGCGCAGCAACAGGCCGATCTGCTGGCGCAGGTAATTGCGAAAGAGATCGGGCCGGGTGATCGTCGCGGCATAGGTGCCGGGGGCGGCGAGATGGCCAAAGCTCAGCCGGCTGTCGACCTGAGCATGGCTCTGGGTCGAGATGCGGATTTCGGGGTAATAGGCGCGGATGCGGGTGCTCGGGATCTGGCCTGACAGCGCCTCGGCGAACCCGTCCTGCAAGAAGGCAATCGCCTCATCATAGAGCGCGGTCAGATGGTCCACGGCGGCGGCGGCATCGTCGAAGGCGCGCACAGAGGCGCTGTCCGGTGTCAGAATATCTTGGCCGTCGGTCATGTCATGTCCTGCAATGATGTGGCGGTCAGGTTGACAGACTGGGGGGGCAGGATCAAGCTGCGCCAAAGAGGGAGAGGCGAATGGATTTCGAAACGGTCAGCCCGGAGGATTTCGGCCGGTCCCTGCGCGGGATCGGGATGAATATTCTGGTGCGCGACGTGGCGGAGGAGCTGGCCTTTCTGGCGGATGTGTTCGACCTCAAGGCGCATCGGGTGAGCCGCGATTTCGCCATCGTGCCCTATGGGGCGCAGGTGTTTCAGATCCATGGCGATCACACCTATGGGGCGCATCCGCTTTTGTCGCTCTTGCCCGAGGCAGGGGCGCGCGGGGCGGGGATCGAGATCCGCCTTTATGACAGTGACCCCGACGCGGCCGTGGCGCGGGCCGAGGCGCGGGGGGCGATGGTGTTGCAGGCGGCGACGGACAAGCCGCATGGGTTGCGCGAGGCCTTTATCCTGAGCGATACGGGCTATGTCTGGGTGCCGTCGCGCCCGTTGCAAGCCCGGGGGTCGGAATGACGAAAAGATTGCTGTCCTTTGGACATGGCTATTCAGCGCGGGCGCTGGCGGCGGAGCTGCTGGAGCATGGCTGGACCATCTATGGCACGACGCGCGATGCCGAGAAGGCCGAGGCGCTGGCCGTGGAGGGCGTGCAGCCGATCATCTGGGGGCAGGGCGATATAGAGCCTATCTTGGCCAAATCGACCCATATCCTGATCAGTGCCGGGCCGGATGAAGCGGGCGATCCGGTGCTCAACACCTATGGTGATCTCATCCGGGAATACGCCGCGCAGCTCGACTGGGCTGGCTATCTGTCGACCACCGGGGTCTATGGCGATCACGGCGGCGGCTGGGTCGATGAGGAGACGCCGCTGGCGCCCTCGACCCGGCGCGGCGAGATGCGGCAGGCGGCCGAGGCGCAATGGCGCGCGGTGCCGGGGCTGCCGCTGCATATCTTTCGGCTGGCGGGGATTTACGGGCCGGGGCGCGGCCCCTTTGCCAAGGTGCGGCGCGGCACGGCGCGGCGGATCATCAAGCCGGGGCAGGTGTTCAGCCGCATCCATGTGGAGGATATCGCGCAGGTTCTGGCGGCCTCGATCGCGCGGCCCGATCCCGGCGCGGTCTATAACCTCTGTGACGACGATCCGGCCCCGCCCGAAGAGGTCATCGCCTATGCCGCCGAGCTCTTGGGGCTGCCGGTGCCGGAGGCGGTGGATTTCGAGGCGGCCGAGATGACACCGATGGCGCGCAGTTTCTACGCGGAATCCAAGCGGGTGCGGAATGACCGGATCAAGGAGGCGCTTGGCGTGACGCTGCGCTATCCCGATTATCGCGCCGGGTTGCAGGCGCTGGCGGCGGCGGAAAAGCCTGAGGTCTAGCGGGGGCATAGCGGGGGCAGAGCGGTCTTGCCACTCTGCCGGGGCTTTGATTTAACAGCCCGGTCATAGTTCCGGAGGCCTGTCCATGGTCGATATTGCCACTCGCGTTCACAATCATCGCTGGAAGATCGACCCGATCGTGCGGTCGCTGATCGACACGGATTTCTACAAGCTCTTGATGTGTCAGTCGGTGTTTCGCAACAAGCCCGACACGCAGGTGACCTTTTCGCTGATCAACCGGACGAAATCCGTGCGGCTGGCCGATCTGGTGGATGAGGGCGAGCTGCGCGAGCAGCTCGATCATATCCGGTCGCTGTCGCTGTCGCGGGGCGAGAGCACCTGGATGCGGGGCAATACATTCTATGGCAAGCGGCAGATGTTCACGCCCGAGTTTATGGATTGGTTCGAGGCGCTGCGGCTGCCGCCCTATCATCTCGAGAAGCGGGACGGGCAGTATGAGCTCACCTTTGAGGGGAGCTGGCCGGAGGTGATGCTCTGGGAGATCCCGGCGTTGGCGGTTCTGATGGAGCTGCGGTCGCGGGCGGTCCTCAACCAGATGGGCAAGTTCGAGCTGCAGGTGCTCTATGCGCGGGCGATGACCAAGCTCTGGGAGAAGGTCGAGCGGCTGCGCGGGGTCGAGGGGCTCCGCATTGCGGATTTCGGGACGCGGCGGCGGCACAGTTTCCTCTGGCAGGATTGGTGCGTGCAGGCGATGGGCGAGGGGCTTGGCGAAAAATTCGTGGGCACGTCGAATTGTCTGATTGCGAAGAACCGTGATCTCGAGGCGATTGGCACGAATGCGCATGAATTGCCGATGGTCTATGCGGCGTTGGCCGAGGATGACGCGGCGCTGGCGCGGGCGCCTTATGAGGTGCTCAGCGATTGGCATGAGGAGCATGATGGCAATCTGCGGATGATCCTGCCCGACACCTATGGCACGGCGGGGTTTTTGGAGAATGCGCCGGATTGGCTCGCGGGGTGGACGGGCATTCGCATCGACAGCGGCGATCCGGCGACCGGGGCCGAGACGGCGATCCGCTGGTGGCAGGAACGCGGCGAAGATCCGCGTCAGAAGCTGATCATTTTCTCGGATGGTCTCGATGAGGAGAAGATCATCGCGCTGCATGCCCAGTTTGCCGGGCGGGTGCGGGTGTCGTTCGGTTGGGGGACGTTGCTGACCAATGATTTCCGGGGGCTGACGCCGGAGGATGCGCTGGCGCCGTTTTCGCTCGTTTGCAAGGCGGTGGCGGCGAATGGGCGGCCCACGGTCAAGCTCTCGGACAACCCGCGCAAGGCGATGGGGCCGGCGGAAGAGATTGCACGGTACAAGCGGGTGTTTGGCGTCGGCGAGCAGGAAGAGCAGGCGGTGGTCGTTTGAGGCGCCACCGCCCTGCTGATCAGTAGGAATAGTCCGGGTAGATCCGGTCGAGATCGCCGTCCCATTCGCCATTGTATTTCTCGAGCAGCTCGTCGGCGGGGACCTGGCCGCTTTCGACGCTTTCGCGCAGGGCGTTGAGGAAATGGGTCTCGTCGGCGACGAGGCCACCGGCACCGGGGCGGGCGCGGGCCTTGAGACCGGCCTCGGAAATGTCGAGCACTTCGCGGGCGAGATCGTGCATGTCGATGCCGCCGACCTTGGCCTGCAGCGCCTGTTCGGAGGCGGCCACGCGCAGGGCGTCGCGGGTCTCGGCATCCCAGCCTTTGACCAGATCCCAGGCGGCGTCGAGGCTCGATTGATCATACATCAGACCGACCCAGAAGGCGGGCAGGGCACAGAGCCGCCGCCACGGGCCGCCGTCGGCACCGCGCATCTCCATGAATTTCTTGATCCGCGCCTCGGGGAAGAGGGTGGTGAGATGGTCGGCCCAATCGCTCAGCGTCGGTTTCTCGCCGGGCAGTGCGGGCAGTTCGCCGCGCAGGAAGTCGCGGAAGGACTGGCCCAGCGCGTCGATATATTCGCCATCGCGGTAGACGAAATACATCGGCACATCGAGCGCATGTTCGGCATAGGCCTCGAACCCGAAGCCCTCCTCAAAGACGAAGGGCATCATGCCGGTGCGGTCGGCGTCGAGATCGCGCCAGACGCGGCTGCGCCAGCTCTTGTGGCCATTGGGCTTGCCATCGAAGAAGGGCGAATTGGCAAAGAGCGCGGTGGCCACCGGCTGTAGCGCCAGCGCGACGCGCAGTTTCTGCACCATGTCTGCCTCGGAGGCGAAGTCGAGATTGACCTGCACGGTGCAGGTGCGGCGCATCATCGAGCGCCCCATGGTGCCGACCTTTTGCATATAGGCATCCATCAGCTTGTAACGGCCCTTGGGCATGAGCGGCATCTGCTCATGGCTCCATTGCGGGGCGGCACCGAGGCCGATAAAGCCGACGCCCACCTTGTCGGCGATGTCTTTCACGTCGCGCAGATGGGCGTTCACCTCGTCACAGGTCTCGTGGATGGTTTCGAGCGGCGCGCCCGAGAGTTCGAGCTGCCCGCCGGGTTCTAGGCTCACATTGGCGCCGTCTTTTTCAAGGCCAATGAGCTTGCCCTTTTCCTCGACCGGGGCCCAGCCATGGACGTCGCGCAGACCTTCGAGCACGGCCAGAACGCTGCGCTCGCCCTCATAGGGGATCGGCAGGAGGCTGTCGCGGCAATAGCCGAATTTCTCGTGCTCGGTGCCGATGCGCCATGCGTCGCGCGGTTTGCAGCCGCTTTCCAGATAACCAGCCAGTTGGCTGTGGTGTTCGATCGGGCCGCCGCCGGACTGGGGAATGGACATGGCTGTCTCCGCGTTAAGGGTCTGGGCTGTGGTGCCGCCAAGACCGGGGGGTGTCAAGGCGCAGGACCGTGATGATGTTAATGTGATCTGCTGATGAGTTCGGTCACGTGGGAGGTGGTGTTGCGCTGCCACAGGCGGGTGGGCGTGGTGCCGGGGCCCGTGGTGACGCGCAAAAGCTGTTCCATGCGCAGGCCGGGGAGGCTGCTGAAGAAATCAAAGAGCGTCTCGGCCCCGGCGGCGGTCACGGGAATGTGAAGGTCCGGCCCGCCATCATGGCCAAGCACCCAATGGGCGGGTTTGCCGGTCGGGTCATAGGTCAGGCGCAGCAGGTTGGAGCGGGCGACCGCGCCGCCGGAGAGCGGGCCGTAATAGCTGATCTGGCCTTCGGTGACGGAAACCACGCCCGGCCCGTCGGCATCGCGGTGAAAGCGCAGCCGCTGCCAGCCGGTCCAAACCAGCGCCGCGCCCAGCACGAGGCCGAGCCAGCCAAGCCAGTGGAGGATGCCGAAGGCGCCGAGCACCGCCCAGAGCGCCAGCGCCAGAACCGCCAGCCCCGCGAGCACATCGCGCCAGCGCCAGAGCGCCGCCCGGGCCGCGGGGCGGATCACCGGACCGGATCCGAATTGGGGGCGGTCCAGTCGCCGAGACGGTCCTGCCAGAGGGTCATGGCGGCGACGGCGGCGGTGTCGGCACGCAGGATGCGCGGGCCGAGGCTTACCGGGTGGGCGAAGGGCAGGGCGTGGAGGCGGCTGCGCTCGGCGTCGGAAAAGCCGCCTTCGGGGCCGATGAGAATGGCCCAAGGCGCGCCGGTGCCGCTGCTGGTCGCATCGCCAGTGGTGAGCGGGCTGGGCCGGTCAAAAAGCGCCTCGTCGCAGAACATCAGCTGGCGATCCTCGGGCCAGTCCGACAAGAGCCGGTCGAGCCGCGCCAGATCGGCCACTTCGGGGACAAATGTGCCGCCGCATTGCTCGGCGGCCTCGATGGCATGGGCCTGCAGCCGGTCCTGCCGGATGCGTTCGGAATTGGTGAACTCGGTCTGCACCGGCAAGATGCGCGAGGCCCCCATTTCGGCGGCCTTTTCGACGATGAAATCGGTGCGCGCCTTTTTGATCGGCGCGAAGAGCAGCCACAGATCGGGCGGGTTGCGCTGCGGCGCGGTCTGTTCCGCGACTTGCAGCGCGCCGCCGCGTTTGCCGCGTTCGGCCACCTCGGCGCGCCACGCGCCGTCGCGCCCGTTGAAGAGGGTGACGGAGGCGCCCTGATCAAGCCGCATGACGTTGAACAGGTAATTCGCCTGATCCCGGTCCACAGGAACCGATTGCCCCGCCCCCAGCGGGTGATCTACATACAATCTGATCTTTGTCGCGCTCATGAGGGGGAACATATGACCGGACCGCAGGATACGCCAGAGGCGGCGGGCCAAGTTTCCGACGCGCCGAAAGGCAATTGGGTCGATCTCTATGCGCCGGCGTGGTCGCGCGGCTATCTCCGGCTCAGCCGGGCGGATCGGCCGATTGGCACATGGCTGTTGCTGCTGCCCTGCTGGTGGGGGTTGCTGTTGGCGATGCTGCACACGGGGCAGGCGGGCTGGGGCGATCTGTGGCTCTTTGTGGCCAGCGCGATCGGGGCCTTTGTGATGCGCGGGGCGGGCTGTACCTGGAATGACATCACCGACCGGCATATCGACGGGTCGGTGGCGCGGACCGCGTCGCGGCCGATCCCGTCGGGGCAGGTGTCGCTGCGCGGGGCCTTTGTCTGGCTCGGGCTGCAGCTCTTGCTCGGGCTCATGATCCTGCTCAGTTTCAACAGTGCGGCGATCCTCATGGGGGTTCTGTCGCTCGGCCCGGTGGCGATCTATCCCTTTGCCAAGCGATTCACATGGTGGCCGCAGGTGTTTTTGGGCATTGCCTTTAACTGGGGGGCGCTCATGCTTTGGGTGGCGCATGTCGGGTCGCTCGGCCTTGCGCCGGTGCTGCTCTATCTGTCGGGGATTGCGTGGACGCTGTTTTACGACACGATCTATGCCCATCAGGACGCCGAGGATGATGCGATCATCGGGGTGAAATCGACGGCGCGGCTCTTTGCCGAGCGGACGCCCGCGTGGCTCGCGCGGTTCCTCGTGGCGGCGGTGATCTTGATGATGGCGGCGGTGATCGTGGCGACGCAGGGCGGCGATCCGATGGCGCGTCTGGTGGCGCTGATCGCGCCCTGGGCGTTCGGGATGCATATGTTCTGGCAGCTGCGACAGTTCGACGCCGAAGATGGCGCTGTGCTGATCCGGCTCTTTCGGTCCAATAGGGACGCGGGTTTGCTGCCTTTGCCGATTTTCGCCATCGCTCTGCTCATCTGATTGAATTCACGGGGCGATCCCCCTAAACAGTGAGGCGGGCCAGCTCAGGCTTGCCTGCTGGACGAGTATGTGTGGGGCGCAGTGCCGCCCGTTTCCTATAGGTATGCAAGCGATGCGCCTTTCTTCCATCTTCGCCATTGCCGGGACGTTTTTCGCGGCCGCCATCATTGCGGTGGTCGCCGCCGGGTTTTCGGCGGGGGTGATCGAGGACAATTCGCGTCGTGACGTGCGGCGGGCGCTTGATCTGGCGGATATGAGCTGGGCCGAGGTGGATGCGGACGGGCTTCAGGTGTTCCTGGCCGGGACTGCGCCGACAGAGGCCACGCGGTTCAAGGCGATTTCGGTGGCGGGCGGCGTTGTGGATGCGACGCGGGTGATCGACCAGATGCTCGTCGAGGATGCGGCCGAGATCGCGCCGCCGCGGTTTTCCGTCGAGATCCTGCGCAATGATGCGGGGATTTCGCTCATCGGGTTGATGCCGGCGGCGTCGGATGTCGAGGCGCTGATGTCCAAGGTCGGCGAAGTGGCGGGCGATACCAATATCACCGATTTCATCGATCGGGCGGATTACCCGGTGCCCGATGGCTGGACCGCGGCGCTCAACTATGCGGTGGCCAAGCTCGACGAGCTGCCGCGCGCCAAGATTTCGGTCGAGGCGGGGCGGGTGTCGGTGACCGCGATGACCGACAGCCCGGAGGCCAAGCGCAAGCTCGAGGCGGAGCTGGCGCGGCGGGTGCCCAAGAATGTGCGGCTGATCACAGACATTTCGGCGCCGCGCCCGGTGATCACGCCGTTCACGCTGCGGTTTCTGATCGAAGAGGGCGAGGCCCGGTTTGACGCCTGTTCCGCCGATACCGAAGAGGCGCGGCGGCGGATCATCGCCACGGCGCGCGAGGTCGGGCTTGAGGGCAGTATCGATTGCACCATCGGTCTCGGCGTACCGAGCCCGCAATGGGGCCGGGCGGCCGAGCTTGCGATCAAGGCGGTGAAGGATCTGGGCGGCGGGGCGGTGACGTTTTCGGATGCCGATATTTCGCTGATCGCGCTGCAGGGGATCGAGGAAAAGAGTTTCGACGATGTGGTGGGCGGGCTTGAGACCGCGCTGCCGGATGTGTTCGCGCTGCATGCGGTGCTGCCGCCGCCTCCGACCGATGCCGAGGTGGTGATCCCCGAGTTTGTGGCCACCCTGTCGCCCGAGGGGCTGGTGCAGCTGCGCGGGCGTCTGGGCAGTGACAAGCTGCGCGAGACGGTGGACAGTTTTGCCCGGGCGCGGTTCAGCTCGGCCGGGGTGCATACCAAGGCGCGGGTGGTCGAAGGGCTGCCGGCGGATTGGCCGGTGCGGGTGCTGGCGGGGCTGGAATCGCTGTCCTATCTCGAGAATGGCGCGGTGACGGTGACGCCGGACTCGATCGATGTGACGGGCAACACCGGTAACAAGGACGCGAGCGCGCAGATCTCTGGATTTCTGGCCGAAACGCTGGGCGAGCGCGGGCAGTTCGAGATCGATGTGACCTATCAGGAGGTGCTCGATCCGATTGCGGCCCTGCCGACGCCAGAGGAATGCGTGTCGAAGATTCAGCTCATCGTGGCGGAGCGCAAGATCAACTTTGAGCCGGGGTCGGACAAGCTCGATTCCAACGGCGCGGCGATCCTCGATGATATTGCCGAAATCCTCAAGAAATGTGGGGAAATCAAGCTCGAGATCGCGGGTTATACCGACAGCCAGGGCCGCGAGAGCATGAACCAGCAGCTCAGCGAGAACCGGGCGCGGGCGGTGCTTGACGGGCTGCGGATGCGGCGGGTCATCACCTCGACCTATGAGGCCGTGGGCTATGGCGAAAACGACCCTATCGCGGACAATGACAGTGACGAGGGGCGCGAGGCCAATCGGCGTATCGAATTCCACCTGATCAAGCCGGAACCGGTCAAAGAGCGGCAAACGGGTCTTGAAAGCCTTGAAGAACAAGGCGAAGAAGAACAAGCAGACAACGAGACCGAGCAGGGCGAGCCGACCGATGAACAGAACTGAATTTATCATCGCCACCGCGATCATCCTGTTCGTTGCCTTCTGTCTCGGGTGGTTTGCCAATTGGCTGGTGCATCGGTTCATTCGGGTCAATCAGTCCGAGATGGGCGAGCTTGACCGGATGGCGCAGGAGCTGCACGAGGCGGAGGAGACGCGCGATCAGGCGATCACCTATCTGCAGCAGCGCGAGGCGGAACTGACCAATCAGCTCAACCAGACCGAGGCGGAATTGGCGGCCACGATGGAAGGTCTGCGCGAGGCGCGGCAGGAAGCCGAAGTGATGCGGGCGCAGCTCGAACGGGGCTAAATGCCGGGTCGGTAGTGCGTCGGTAAAACGACAGTAAAGCGACGGTGCGTTTTTCGGCCCGTCAGGACCATGTCACATCCGCCAAAAAGATATAGCCCGCGCCATAGATCGTCTTGATCAGTTTCGGGTTCTTCGGGTCTTCACAGAGCTTGGTGCGCAGCCGCGAGATGCGCACATCCATCGCCCGATCAAAGCTGTCCCCGGCGCTGCCGCCCAAGGTTTCGAGCATTGACTGCCGGGTGATGAGCCGCTTGGGCCGTTCGAGAAAGAGGCGCAGCACCTCGCCCTCGGCATGGGAGAAGGCGGTTTCGCTGCCATCCTCGCGTTCCAGAACGAAGCGGTCGAACCGCGCCACCCAACCAGCGAAATGGGCCTGATCCTGACCGCTGGGCGTGGCCACATCGCGGCGCAGGCGGGCGCGGATGCGGGCCACCACCTCGGTCGGGTCGAAAGGTTTGATGATATAGTCATCAGCGCCGAGTTCTAGCCCGGTCACCCGGTCGCGGACCTGCGCGCGGCCCGAGATGATGATGACGATCGCGCCTTTTTCCAGCGCCAGCCGATGCACCAGCGACAGCCCGTCGCGGTCGGGCAGCGACAGGTCGACGAGGCAGACATCGGGCACGGTGGTGTTGAGCGAGGCCTCAAACTCGGTGGCGCGGCCAAAGGAGACGGTGCGAAACCCGGCCTCGTCTAGCGCGTCGGCCAGCATGGTGCGGATCTCGGGTTCGTCATCGAGAATGGCGACAAGGGGGGCGGTCATCGGGGGCAGTCCTTCTGGCTCAGGAGGGCGCGCAGCCGGGCCGGTGTCACCGGCTTGCGCAGCACCGGGGCGAGATCGCGGGCCTCGGCATGGCGGGGGTCGTCGGGGGGCAGCGAGGTCATCAGGAAGACCGGCAGCCCGTCGCGCGGCAGGTTGCGGATCAGGTCGAGCCCGGTTTCCTCGCCTTCGAGCACGATGTCCGACAGGAGCGCCGAAATCTCGGGCAGACCGGCGAGCAATTCGCGGGCCTCGGGCACCGAGCTTGCCTCGATCACCGCATGGCCATCGGCGCGCAGCATGTCGCGCAGCGCGTCGCGGATTTCGGCGGTGTCTTCGAGCAGCAGGATGAGCCCGGCCTCGACCGGATCGGGGGCGACGCGGAGCGGCAGGCGGAGCGTCACCTGGGCGCCGCTGCCGGTGTTGGCGAGGGTGACGCGGCCGCCCGCGAGTTTCGTCATGTCATAGACCATCACCAGCCCGAGCCCCGAGCCGTCGTCGCCCTTGGTGGTGAAAAACGGCTCGAACGCGCGTTCGCGGGCGGTGTCGGAAAAGCCGGGGCCGGTGTCTGTCACCGAGAAATCGACCCAGGTGTCCTGCACCTGCCGGGCGGTCAGGGTGATGCGCCCGGCCCCGCCACAGGCATCGCGGGCGTTGAGCACGAGGTTCAGGAGCGAATCCTGCAACATCGCCGGGTCGAGCATCAAGGTGGCGTCGCCGAGCGTGTTCTCGGCCGCGAAACCCACCGCCTCGGGCAGGGTCGAGCGGGCCAGCGGTTCGAGATCGCGGAAGAAGCCGGGCAGGTGCACCGGCTCTGGCGTGTGTTCGCGTTCGCCGGTCATGTCGGCGATGCGGTTGAGCAGATCGCCCCCGCGCCGGGCGGCGGCATGGGTGGCCTCGATCAGCTCGGGCGCGGGGTCGGGCAGGCCGAGCCGGGCGAGCCGCGATTGCAGCCCGAGGATGATGGTCAGCAGGTTGGAGAAATCATGTGCCATGCCCGACGTGAGCTGGGCCGCGACTTCGCGGCGGCGGGTCTGTTGCAGGGCGGCGCGGGTCTGGGTTTCCTCAGTGATGTCCATCGACAGGATATAGACGCCGCCGGTCTGGCCATCGGGGGTGAAGGCGGCGCGGATGCGCCGCGAGCTCGGTTGATGGGTGAACTCGAAGATCGAGGCGGTGCCGGCAAAGGCCTGATCGAGCCGGGGCTTGATCGCGGCATAGGCGGCGGGGCCGAGCGCCTCGGCCACGGTGAGGCCGAGAATGTCGGATTTGCTGCCCGGCATCACCGAGGTGAGCCGCCGGTTGGAATAGGTATAGAGCCCGTCAGGCCCGACATGGGCGATATGGGCCGGCATCATTTCGGTGGTGAGCCGGGCGCGGGCCTCGGAGGCGGTGAGCTGGCGCTGGGCATGTTCGAGGGCGGTGATGGTCGCCTCGAGCTGTCGGTTGGAGGCGGTGAGTTCCTCCGAATAGCCCGAAAGCTGATCCGAGAGCTCGTCCGAGCGGGCGCGCAGCAGCGCCTCTTGCCGCTTGGTCCGGGTGATGTCGGTATAGACGGTGACCCAGCCGCCTTCGGGCAGGGGCGAGCCTTCGACCGAGATCGTCCGGCCATTGGCGCGGGTGCGTTCCATGTAATGCGGCTTGAACGCGCGGGCGACATCGACGCGGCCGCGCACAAACGGCTCTATCTCGCCGACATCGCCGTAATCGCCGCGTTTGGCGAGAAAGCGGATCGTGTCGTCAAAGCTCGCCCCCGGGGTCACCAGCCAGTCGGGCAGGTCGAACATCTGTTGAAAGCGGACGTTGCACACGGCGAGCCGGAGCTCGGCATCATAGATGGTGAGCGCCTGCTGGATCAGGTTGAGCCCGGCCATGGTCATGGCGTCGGCACGGGGGCCGTCCTGTGTCTGGCGATAGGTTTTCTCGGTGGTCATCGTCTCTCCCCCCTCATGGCTAGCACCGTGGCGCGCCGGTGCAAATGCCCGAAAGGGGGCTTGTTACAATTCGAAAGGTTTCGGCAAACTTATGGAAAAAGTTGACCGCCAGACAGGAAGCTGCACCCTTGGGTGTAGAAGAATCGTGTCGCAAAGGCACAGCCCGAGGGGAGTCGGGCAAAGGGAGGATACAATTTGGCACAGTCGTCTGAGGCGGCCGGAGGACTTGCGTCCATTCCGGCCTTGCTGGCCCGTAATGCACGCGAGCACGCCCAACGCCCGGCCTATCGGGAAAAGGAATTCGGCATCTGGCAGAGCTGGAGCTGGGCCGAGGCCGCGCAGGAAATCGAGGCGCTGGCGCTCGGGTTTCTGGAGCTGGGGGTTGCCGAGGGCGATTTCATTGCCATAGCCGGGCGCAATCGGCCCTATTTCTACTGGGCCATGGTCGCGGCGCAATGCGTGGGCGCGGTGCCGGTGCCGGTCTATCAGGACAGTGCCGCCGAAGAGATGGCCTATGTGATGGATCACTGCGGCGCGCGGTTCGCGGTGGTCGAGGATCAGGAGCAGGTCGACAAGCTCATCGAGGTGCAGGATCGGCTTAGTGAGTTTGAGCAGATCATCTATGTCGATCCGCGCGGCTTGCGGAAATACGATCATAGCGTGCTGCATCAATTCTCGGAGGTGCAGGAGAAGGGGCGTGCGGCCTATGACCGGCTCGGCGTTGAGCTGGCGGCGCGGCGGTCCAAGCTCAGCTATGACAGTGTTTGCGTGATGCTCTATACCTCGGGGACGACGGGCAAGCCGAAGGGCGTGGTGCTGTCGAACCGCAATATCATCGAGGCGTCGAAATCCTCGTCCGAGTTTGACCATCTGACCAAGGGCGAAGAGGTTCTGGCCTATCTGCCGATGGCCTGGGTGGGGGATTTCATTTTCTCCATCGGGCAGGCCTATTGGAACGCGTTCTGCGTCAATTGCCCCGAGAGCGCCGACACGATGCAGACCGATCTGCGCGAGATCGGGCCGACCTATTACTTTGCGCCGCCGCGGGTGTTCGAGACGCAGCTCACCAATGTGATGATCCGCATGGAGGATGCCGGGCGGTTCAAGCAGAAGATGTTCCATCACTTCATGGATCTGGCGCGTCGGGTGGGGCCGGATATCCTCGATGGCAAGCCGGTGGGGATGATCGACCGGCTGCGCTATGGGCTGGGCAATCTCTGTGTCTACGGGCCGCTCAAGGATACGCTGGGGCTGAGCCGGGTGCGGGTGGGCTATACCGCGGGCGAGGCGATCGGGCCGGAGATTTTCGAGTTCTATCGGAGCCTCGGGATCAATCTCAAACAGCTCTATGGGCAGACCGAAGCGAGCGTGTTCATCACCTTGCAGCCCGATGGCGAGGTGCGCAATGACACGGTGGGTGTCGCGGCGCCAGGGGTCGAGATCAAGATCGCGGAGAGCGGCGAGGTGTTCTATCGCAGCCCCGGCACGTTCGAATATTACTACAAGAACCCCGAGAGCACGGCGAGCACCAAGGATGCCGAGGGCTGGGTCGCGACGGGGGATGCGGGGTTCTTTGAGCCGGACACCGGGCATCTCAAGATCATCGACCGCGCCAAGGATGTGGGCAAGATGGCCGATGGCGCGCTGTTTGCGCCGAAATACGTGGAAAACAAGCTCAAGTTTTTTCCCAATATTCTCGAGGCGGTGGTGTTCGGCAATGGGCGCGAGATGTGCACCGCCTTTATCAACATCGACCTGACGGCGGTGGGCAATTGGGCCGAGCGCAACAATATCGGCTATGCCTCCTATCAGGAGCTGGCCGGGCATCCGCAGGTTCTCGACACGATCCGGGGCCATGTGGAAGAGGTCAACCGGAGCCTCGCCGAGGACCCGATGCTGGCCCATTGCCAGGTGCACAGGTTCCTCGTGCTGCACAAGGAGCTCGACGCCGATGATGGCGAGATGACCCGGACCCGCAAGGTGCGCCGCAATATCATCGCCGAGAAATTCGCCGATCTTCTGGGGGCGCTCTACGACGGGTCGGACGAGATCTTTACCACCACCGAAGTGACCTATGAGGGCGGCCGCAAAGGGTCGATCAGCGCGACGCTCAAACTCGTCGATGCCGAGATTGTCCCGGTCGAACCGGCCCGTGTCGCGGCCGAATGAGAGAGGTGTCAAATGCTTGATCAGACAGAAGGATTTGTCACCGAGGATGGCCGCAAGATCGGTCCGGTGGTGATGGAAATGAAGAATATCACGCTGCGGTTCGGCGGGGTGGTGGCGATCAAGGATATCAGTTTCGATATCCGCGAGGGCGAGATCCGGGCGATCATCGGGCCGAATGGCGCGGGCAAATCGTCGATGCTCAACGTGATTTCCGGGTTTTACCATCCGCAGGAGGGCGAGGTCTGGTACAAGGGGGCGAAACGCCCGGCGATGAAGCCCTATCAGGTGGCCCGGCAGGGCATCGCGCGGACCTTTCAGAACATCGCCCTTTTCGAGGGGATGAGCGTTCTGGACAATGTGATGACCGGGCGGTTCCGGCAGATGACCTCGGGGTTCTGGTCGCAGGCGCTGTGGAAAGGCCCGGCCGAGCGCGAAGAGATCGCCAACCGCGAAGCCGTTGAACGGATTATCGATTTCCTCGAAATCCAGCATATCCGCAAGACCCCGGTGGGGCGTCTGCCCTATGGGCTCAAGAAGCGGGTCGAGCTGGCGCGGGCGCTGGCGGCGGAGCCGTCGATCCTGCTTCTGGACGAGCCGATGGCCGGGATGAACGTCGAGGAGAAAGAGGACATGAGCCGCTTTATCCTCGATGTGAATGACGAGTTCGGCACGACGATTGCGCTTATCGAACATGACATGGGCGTGGTGATGGATCTCAGCGACCGGGTGGTCGTGATGGATTACGGCAAGAAGATCGGCGACGGCACGCCCGAGGAGGTGCGCAACAATCAAGATGTGATCGACGCCTATCTGGGGGTGGCCCATGACTGATCCCCGCGCCCATCGGCAAGACGTCGGCAGCACGTCGGTATCGCGTCTGTGCCGCCTGAGCCCTGCCAAGAGCCCCGCCGCGAGCACCGCCGCGAGCGAGACACGACACGCCCCCCGCAAAGGAGAGCAAGAGAATGCCTGAACAATTGATCTGGGGTATGGAGGTCTTTTTCAACGGCCTCATGGCGGGGGTTCTCTATGCGCTGGTGGCGCTGGGGTTTGTCCTCATCTTCAAGGCGAGCGGGATTTTCAACTATGCGCAGGGGGTGATGGCGCTCTTTGCGGCGCTGACGCTGGTCGGGATCATGGAGGGGCAGGTGCCCTTCGCGCATCTGATCAACGCGATCTTTGGCACGGAAATCCATCACTTTGGCTGGCATGTGCCGGGGCTTCTGGCGATCCTGTTGACCATGGTGGTGATGATCGCGCTGGCCTGGGCGGTGAACCAGTTCATTTTCCGCCATCTCGTCAACCAGGAGCCGATCATCCTCTTCATGGCGACGATCGGGCTTGCCTATTTCCTCGAAGGGGTGGGCGACATCATGTGGGGGTCGGACATCAAGAAGCTCGATGTCGGGTTGCCGCAGGGGATCAACGGGCCGATTGACGAGCTCACCTATAACATCTTCAACTACGGGTTCTTCATCGACAATCTCGATCTGGTGGCGACGCTGGTGGCGGCGCTGCTGGTGATCGCGCTGGTGATTTTCGCGCAATATTCCAAGCAGGGCCGGGCGATGCGCGCGGTGGCGGATGACCATCAGGCGGCGCTGTCGGTGGGGATTTCGCTCAACTTCATCTGGGTGATGGTCTGGTCGCTGGCAGGGTTCGTGGCGCTGGTCGCCGGGATCATGTGGGGCACGAAATCGGGGGTGCAGTTTTCGCTGTCGCTCATCGCGCTCAAGGCGCTGCCGGTGCTGATGCTCGGCGGGTTCACCTCGATCCCCGGGGCGATTGTCGGCGGGCTCATCATCGGGGTGGGCGAGAAGCTTTTCGAATTTGCCGTGGGGCCGATGGTCGGCGGGGCGACCGAGAACTGGTTCGCCTATGTGCTGGCGCTGTTGTTCCTCGTGTTCCGCCCGCAGGGCCTGTTTGGGGAGAAGATCATTGAACGGGTGTGAGGCGCGGCGGGAGTGCCGGGGCGCTGCCCCGGACCCCGGGATATTTCGGGGCCAAAAGAAGCAAGAACTGAAGACGCATGGTCTGAAGATGAATGGCGCCGGGCGTGGCGTGGAACAGGGAGAGGGGTAAGCGATGCTCTACCGTGAAGCAGGCGATTTCAAGACGAGCTATGTCGCCGATAGCCAGACCTTTCCGATCAAGTTCGACCGCTACCGCTATTATGCGGTGTTGATCATCGGCTTTGCCTTCATCCCCTTTGTCATCAACGACTATTGGGTGAATGCGATCTTCCTGCCCTTCCTGATCTATTCGATCGCGGCGATCGGGCTCAATATCCTGACCGGCTATTGCGGGCAGGTGAGCCTTGGAACCGGCGGGTTCATGGCGGTGGGGGCCTATGCCTGTTACAAGCTGATGACCGCCTTCCCGGAGGTGAGCATTCTCATCCATGTGCTGTTGGCCGGGGGGATCACCGCCGGGGTTGGCGTGCTCTTTGGTTTGCCGAGCCTGCGCATCAAGGGGTTCTACCTCGCGGTGGCGACGCTGGCGGCGCAGTTCTTTCTCGTCTGGCTCTTCAACCGGGTGCCGTGGTTCTACAATTATTCCGCCTCGGGGCAGATCAACGCGCCGGAGCGGACCATGTTCGGCGTGCCGGTCACCGGGCCGGAGACGGCGGCCTGGGCGGCCTATCTCTTTTGTCTGGTGCTGACGGTGTTCTGTGCGCTGATCGCGCGCAACCTGACGCGGGGCATGATGGGGCGCAAATGGATGGCCATTCGCGATATGGACATTGCGGCCGAGATCATAGGGGTCAATCCGCTGATGGCCAAGCTCAGCGCTTTTGCGGTGTCGTCGTTTTTCGTCGGCGTGGCGGGGGCGTTGTTCTTCGCGGTCTATCTGGGTGCGGTGGAAGTCGGCGAGGCCTTTGGCATCACCAAGTCTTTCCTCGTGCTGTTCATGGTGATTATCGGCGGGTTGGGGTCGATTTTCGGCTCTTTCGCGGGGGCGGCGTTCCTGGTGCTTTTGCCCGTGGTGCTCAAGCTGGTGGGGGTCGATCTCTTGGGATGGCCGACCGATCTTGTGGCGCATCTGCAGCTGATCATCGTGGGGGCGCTTATCGTGCTCTTCCTCATCGTCGAGCCGCATGGGCTGGCCCAGCTGTGGCGGGTGGCGAAGGAAAAACTGAGATTGTGGCCCTTCCCGCATTAACGGGGCGGGCTGCGAGAGACGACCGGGCGAACCCCGGCACATCGGACAAACCATGGGAGGATAAACCGATGAAGAAGATGTTCACGACATTGGCCTTGGGGGCGGCATTGGCCGCAGGCCCGGCGGCGGCGGATCTGGTCTTTCCGGATCTGAGCTATCGCACCGGTCCCTATGCGGCGGGCGGCGTGCCGTTCTCGGATGGCTATCAGGATTATTTCGCGCTGGTCAACGCGCGCGATGGCGGCATCGGCGGCGAGAAGGCGCGGGTGATCGAATGCGAGACGGCCTATAACACCGAGAAGGGCGTCGAATGCTATGAGGCGACCAAGGGCGAAGGCGCGCTTGTCTATCAGCCGCTGTCGACGGGCATCACCTATCAGCTCATCCCGAAGGTGACGGCGGATGGTATCCCGCTTCACACCATGGGCTATGGCCGGACCTCTGCCGCGAATGGCAAGGTGTTCAGCAATGTGTTCAACTATCCGGCGAACTATTGGGACGCGGCCTCGGCGGCGATCAACCACCTGCTCGAAGAGAACGGCGGGTCGCTCGATGGCAAGAAGATCACGCTGCTCTATCACAACTCGGCCTATGGCAAGGAGCCCATTCGCACGCTCGAAGAGCTGTCGAAGAAACACGGATTCGAGCTTGGCCAGATCGCGGTGGATCACCCCGGTCAGGAACAGAAGAGCCAATGGCTCCAGATCCGCCGGGAGCGTCCGGATTACGTGATCATGTGGGGCTGGGGCGTGATGAACCAGGTCGCCATTCAAGAGGCCGCCAACATCCGTTTCCCGATGGAAAACTTCATCGGCAACTGGTGGGCCGGGGCCGAGCATGACGTGACGCCCGCGGGCGAGGCGGCTCATGGCTACAAGTCGCTCAACATGAACCGGATCGCCGATCTGCCGGTCTTTGAGGACATCAAGAAACATGTCCATGAGGCGGGCAATGCCGCGGGCGACGGATCGAACGTGGGGTCGGTTCTCTATACGCGGGGCATGTATGCCGCGATGCTCGCCGTTGAGGCAGCCAAGACCGCGCAGGAGATCCACGGCACCGCAGACATCAACGCCGCGCAGATGCGTGACGGGATGGAGGCGCTGGAGATGACCAATGCGAAGATGGCCGCGCTTGGCATGGAAGGCATCGGGCCGGAGTTCAGCGTGAGCTGTGCCGATCACGGTGGGTCCGGTCAGGCGATCGTTCAGCAGTGGGACGCCAATGAGAAGATGTGGAAGCCGCTGACCGATTACATCGACAGCGACCGTGAGGTGATCGCGACGCTGGTGGCCGAGGACAGTGCCGCCTTTGCCGCCGAGAACAACATCTCGGAACGCTGCAACTAAGTGATGCGGCCCCGGCCATGTGCCGGGGCCCATTCCCGCAATTCTAACGCAGGACAGGGCCCATGCTGGACAGTGCAGAGACAGAAGACAGCCTGCTCGAGGTCAATAATATCGAGGTGATCTACAACCATGTGATCCTCGTGCTCAAAGGGGTGAGCCTCAAGGTGCCGAAGGGCGGGATCACCGCGCTCTTGGGCGGCAATGGGGCGGGCAAGACCACCACGCTCAAGGCCGTGTCGAACCTGCTCCGCTCGGAGCGGGGCGAGGTGACCAAGGGGTCGATCAAGTATCGCGGCGAGCGGGTGCAGGATCTGGTGCCCTCGGAGCTTGTGAAAAAGGGGGTCATTCAGGTGATGGAAGGGCGGCATTGCTTTGAGCATCTGACCGTCGAGGAGAACCTTCTCACCGGGGCCTATACGCGGCGGGCGAGCCGTGGCGAGATCGATGCCGATCTGAACATGGTCTATGATTATTTTCCGCGTCTCAAGGAGCGCCGCAAGAGCCAGGCGGGCTATACCTCGGGAGGCGAGCAGCAGATGGTGGCGATCGGTCGCGCGCTGATGAGCCGGCCCGAGATGATCCTGCTCGACGAGCCGAGCATGGGGCTTGCGCCGCAGCTGGTGGAAGAGATTTTCAACATCGTCAAAAGCCTCAACGAAAACGAGGGGGCGACGTTTTTGCTGGCGGAGCAGAACACCAATGTGGCGCTGCGCTTCGCCCATTACGGCTATATCCTCGAGAATGGCCGGGTGGTGATGGACGGGCCCGCGAAGGAGCTTCGCGAGAACCCGGATGTGAAGGAATTCTACCTCGGCATGTCCGATGAGGGGCGCAAGAGCTTTCGCGATGTGCGCAGCTATCGGCGCCGCAAACGCTGGCTCAGCTGAGCCGGGGATTGCCCCCGCAAGTGACACGTCCGCCCCGGGTGCGGGGCATCAAAACAGACCCTAATCCAGCGCAATTGCGCCCTGGCAAGGACAGGCTATGACCCGCTATTACGATGATCTAGAGACCCGCAGCACCGAGGAACGGCTTGACGCGCAGATGCATGAGCTGCGGGCGCAGCTTGGCCGGGCGCAGGGGCTGGCGGGCTATGCCGGGGCGCTTGACGAGGTGGAACCCGAGGGGCTTGGCAGTCTCGACGATCTGGCGCGGCTGCCGGTGTTGCGGAAATCCGACCTCGGGGCGGCGCAGAAGGGCGCGGCGCCTTTTGGCGGGCTGACGACTCGGCCGGTGTCGGGCTTTGCCCATGTGTTCCAGAGCCCCGGGCCGATCTATGAGCCGGGCGGCATGGATCGCGACTGGTGGCGGATGGGGCGGTTTCTCCATGCCTGTGGCGTGGGCGAGGGCGATATCGTGCAGAATTGCTTTGGCTATCACCTGACCCCGGCGGGGATGATTTTCGAGAGCGGCGCGCGGGCGGTGGGGGCGGCGGTGCTGCCCGCCGGGACCGGGCAGACCGAGCTTCAGGTGCGGGCGGCGGCGGATATCGGATGTACCGTCTATGCGGGCACGCCCGATTACCTCAAGGTCATTCTCGACAAGGCCGAGGAGATGGGCGAGCGGCTGTCGATCACCCGCGCGGCGGTGGGCGGCGGGGCGCTCTTTCCGTCGCTGCGGCAGGAATATGCGGATCGCGGCATCCTGTGTCTGCAATGCTATGCCACGGCCGATCTCGGCAATATCGCCTATGAGAGCGCGGCGCAGGAGGGGATGATTGTCGATGAGCGGGTCATCGTCGAGATTGTGACCCCGGGCACTGGCGATCCGGTGCGGCCGGGCGAGGTCGGCGAGGTCGTGGTGACGACGCTCAACCCCGACTATCCGCTGATCCGGTTTGCCACTGGCGATATGAGCGCGGTGATGGAGGGGCAGAGCCCCTGTGGCCGGACCAATATGCGCATCAAGGGCTGGATGGGGCGGGCCGATCAGACCACCAAGATCAAGGGCATGTTCGTGCGTCCCGAACAGGTGGCGGCGCTGGTCGCGCGCCATGAGGAGGTGCGCCGCGCCCGTGTCATCGCCAGCCGCGAGGGCGAGCGCGATGTGATGACCGTGCAGATCGAGGCCGAGGGCGGCGCGGCGGAGCGTTATGAGGGCTCGGTGGTCGAGGCGCTCAAGATGAAGGGGCGGATCGAGATCGTCGCGCCGGGCAGTCTTCCCAATGATGGGATGGTGATCGAGGATCAGCGCAGCTACGACTGAGCCGGGCGGTGAAACGGCGACAATTTTAGCTGTTAAACCGGCGGTAACGGCCTGCTGCTATCCCTACCTTTGGGTGAATGAAGGTGGTGGATATGAGCGCGCAGGGTAATGTGGCGCCCATTATCATCAAGAAAAAGAAGGTCATGGGTGGCGAAGGCCATCACGGCGGCGCCTGGAAGGTGGCCATGGATTATTCCTTTCGTCGACAGTGCTTTGCACCTGTTTCGTGCCTGGGCGATCCAGGCGGTTTGCTGCCTTCTGACATATGCAGCGCCGGGGGGCGGGCTGCGCCATCCGCGAGGGATGCCGGGGCACCTTGGGGCCGAAACTGCTAACGAAACCCTAAACTCTGCCCACCGTTTATCTCGGATTTGAATGACCGCGGTTTCAGGCCCGTTTTTCCACGGTTTTCGTTTTATGTGCGGTGATCGTTTCGCGTTTGCCATCGCGCCCATAGGTCTCGAGCGTGTCGCGGGTTCGTTTGAGCGCGCGCAGCCGTTCGGCGACCGCTTTGATCCCGTCACTCGCGCCGCGCAGCAGGGTCTGATTGCGGTCGAGAGCGGCGCGCAAACCGTGTAAATCGCCGGGTTGGGTTGGGGCCTTGTCGAGGGCTGCTATCAGCGCCGCTTTGCGTTCGGCAAGCGCAGTCACGCCGGTCAAATCCCCATCGAGAAGCGCGCGTTGCTCGGCTTCGAGAAGATCGGTCAGCTCATCGATCAGATCGGTCGTCGGCGCGCTACTCATCGGCCCGTCCCGCCATGGCCCGAAAGAAGATTTCGGCGAGCCCGATGCCGCCTTTGCGCACCATTTCCCGCGCGAGGATGTCGCGCTGAAAACTGGCGAAATGGTCCTCGTCGCCCTGGTCGCCGAACCCCTGGGTCGCCTTGCCAAGGCCACTTGATTTCAGCATTTCTGCCAGAAACACCGCCTCGAGTTTTTCTGCGGCAGCGCGCCGGTCTGGTGCGGCTGTGGGCGATGAAATTGATGGCGCGGCAGGGCGCGCAGCCAATGGTAAAGAAGCGGTCACAGGAATGCCTCCAATTGATGGAACTTGGGACCAATAAACAGCAAAGCGGTAAAGAAGCGGTAACCAGCGACGGATATTCTGCACAGGTCAAATGACGGTGCCGGAGGCTGATCATGCAGGATTTTATTTCCCAGATGCGGGGGGCGAATGTCTCGCCGCCTCAGGCCAAGACTGCCCCTTCCGTGCCCGGGACGGCGACGCCGAAACAGCCTGCGAAAAGCCATGAGAGTTTTGAAGATATCGTGAATCGCCGGGCCGAAAAAGGCGAGGAAACGCCTCAATCAGAGCCTGAGTCTCGCCTCGCGGCAGAGGCTGAGACGGCATCGGTCGAGGTCGCAATTGAAGAGGCTCAGACTGCGGCCGAATCGCCAGATATGGGCGCTTCGCAAGATGGGTATGAGCGGCTGCGTGATCCTGCCACGCGGGCCACAGGAGCAGGAGAAGTGCTTGCTCAAGAAGCCTCGCACATCGCAGAGGATGACCCTCAAGACGCGGATGGCTGGCAGCCCCCGCCTGCAACCATGCAAACTGATGATACGACTGCAGCCATGACGCGAGTGCTGGAAATCGAAGAGCTGGCGGCGGGTCAGTCCCCTTCGGACCGGTTGAGCCGTGCCGCAGGAACGCCGTCTGAGGCCGCGACTGTCGCGCAGCCGGCCCGAGCTATCAGGGACCCCGCACAAGATGGCAAAGCAGCTTCTCCGCCTCTTGCCGCAGGCAACGGCTTTGGACCCGCGCCCACCGCGCCCGCCGTGTCCGCCACAACCGGGGCGCCGTTTGATCTGCCTGATCAGTCAGGCGGCGAAGGGCGGAGCAGAGAGGAACCCGTTGGGGAAAAGGTGCAGCCCAGCCGGCCAGAGGCATCGCCAAGGGCGAGCCAGATAGTATCGGCCACGGCCATTGGAGCCGCGGAGGCCAGCGAGGCCGCACGGCGAGCGGCAGGCGATGCATCATCGTCGCCGGGCGATGGGGGCGAGCGTTTGCTGTCCGGTCTGACCGACATGCGATCGATCTCTGATCCTCTGCGGTTCGGGCCCGTGTCCTCACCACCCGGCAGCGCCACGGCGCAGGCCGCTGATATCGGTCAGCAACTCGTCGCGCGGCTCGTCCGCGCGGGGCCGGACGGGCCGCGCATTCCGGGGCAGGTGGACCTCACGCTAAACCCGGCCGAGCTTGGGCGCGTCCGATTGAGTATGGCACCGGGCGAGGCGGGGCTGGTGGTCACAATCCATGCGGATCGCCCTGAAACGCTGGATCTGATGCGCCGCCACAGCGAGCAGCTCATGCAAGAGTTCCGTCAGGCGGGATTTGAACGCGCCGAGATGAGCTTTGGCGGGGCGGGATCGGGTCAGGCCCGAGATCAGATGCCGGATCAGGCAGAGCTTCTAGAGCTCGATTTGTTGGAGGAGGAGGGGCCGGTTGCGGTGCAGGCAGCGGCACAAGAGTTGCTCCTTTCCGACGGGCTGAACCTGCGGCTGTAACCATAGCTGGGCCTACAGGGCGCGCAATTGAGAGGAATGGACACTGAATGGACGTTACCACCAGCACAACATCGACGGGTCAGACCGCCCAATCCGGCCAAGCCAGTACACAGGCCGAGAGCGACAGCAGTTCGCGCGCGATCAGCGCGGATTTTGAGACTTTCCTCAAAATGCTCACGGTCCAGATGCGCAATCAGGACCCGCTGAACCCGGTGGAAGGCACCGATTTCGCGGTCCAATTGGCGACGTTTTCTACCGTGGAACAGCAGGTGCGTACCAATGACCTTTTGGGCGCTCTGGGCAATCAACTGGGCGGTCTCGGTTTCGGGCAGTTGCTCGGTTGGGTGGGCATGGAGGCGCGCACCACCGCGCCCGTGGCCTTCGATGGCGCGCCGGTCGATCTGGTCCTGCCAGAGATCGCCTTGGCCACCAATGCCCAAGGGGTCGAGGTGCAACGCCAGACTGTCCCCGCCAGCGGCGGAGAGCTGACCTGGGTCGCGGTGGATGAGGATGGCAAACCGCTGCCCAATGGCGTCTACACGCTGACGGTGGAGGGCTATGCCAGCGACGCTATGCTCGGGTCGCAACCGATGGAACATCGCGCCGATATCGTGGAGGCACGCCAGACCGCCCAAGGCACCCGTTTGCTACTCTCCACCGGACAAGAGATCGCCTCTGACGAGGTCATCGCCCTGCGCCGCAGCGAGTAACATCCTGTAACAAAGGTTAAAATCCGCCGGAGATGCGACCTCGATGCAACAGTTCGCGAGAAGGCCACAGCAATGAGGTTTACAGTTTTTTTCTGCCTTAAGCTGTGTAATAGTCACCGCGGAGCGTGGATTCTCACGCGCCTTTTTAAATGGTTTGGAGAGACGACATGAAAAAATTCGCAACCCTCGCCGCCGCCACCGCAATTGTTGCGGCAGCAGCAGCCCCCGTCGCGGCCAACGAAGCAAACGTGACTGCAGATCCGTTTGTGTCTTCGCAAGGCATGACCAACATCAGCGCTGGCGCTGTGGCTGCCGGTATCGCAGTGGCTGTCATCGCGATCGCCGCACTGGATTCCAGCGACGACACCTAAGCCGTCTCACGGTTTTGGAAGAGATAGGGAAAAGGCGGCCTTCGGGGTCGCCTTTTTTCATGGGCCGGTCATTGCGCTGTTCACCGAATGTTGGCCATTTGAGGTGGCAGATCAAAGTCACCCCAGGCTCAGGTATGGCGGGCTGCCCCTCCAGCCACGCTCGAATTCGACAGGATTTTTCCCGCCAACATCCTACCAGGCGCAGGCCCTATCGCCCGTAAAACGCGCAGAGCAGGCAGCGCTCGCCAACCGAGGCGCCACAGCACCGCTCGCTCAGCGCAGCTGTTGGATCGAAATCGCCCCGCGCTCGGCGCTCAGCCATTGTTTCGAGGCGAGAATGCGCCCCGCGCCATCGACCTGGTAGATATTCTCGAAGGACTGCGCCTCACCGGTGCAGCTCTCGATCACCTTGGTCACCGTCGCGTTGATCTCACCCACCGCCATCTGCGAGGTCCCGCCGGCGCGGATGTCACAGCGCATCCGGGTGGCGACCGTCAGGTTCTCACCATCGAGATGCCGGTAAACCCGCACCGCCTGGCCCGCGCGGCGGGCACTCACCAGCCGCAACGCCTCGGTGACATCGGCGGACATCAGATCACTGCCAATCGAGCGGCTCGCCGTGAGCATCCCGTTGCGCAGCGTCAGGCTGCGCCGGTCGGCGGTGCCATAGGTCTCATAAGCCCCGTTCTGCTCGAGCTTTTGCATCACTGTCGTCACCTCGACCGAGGGCAGCGAGATCAGAATCACGCGCGCATCGGTGCGCTGCAACGCCGCCGCGGCTTCGGCCGACACCTCTTCGGCACTGCGCGGCTGGGCCGAGGATTTGGTAAAGATGCCCTTCACAAAACCCGTCGTCTTGCCCGCCTCGGGCGCATTGCTGCACCCGGCCAAGAGGCCAAGGCCCATAAGGGCGGCCACGCGGCCCAGATCACCCAATTTACGCGACAGGGGCGCGGCGGTGCGGATCATATCGGTCATCTCCAGAATTTCCCCCAACCGCGCGAGAGCTGCGGATCTTGCGTGTCGCGGATCCGCTCATAGAGCCGGTCCTCGACCTCAAGCCGCGCGCCGCCGTCGCGGGTGAGCGAACGCAAGGTCGTGGTCGAGCTGCGCTTGTTGGCGGTGCCAAGACCCCAGGCGAAGGGGATCGTGATGCGCAGCCCCTTGTCAAAGGAGCCCTCGCCAAAAGTATCGGACGACACATTGGTCTTGGTGGCAAAGGCGCCGATCGACCAGCCATTGGCAAAGACCCGGTCGAGCGCCACGGTCGCGCCCCAATCCCCGGCGAGATAGCGCCCAACATCGAGCTGCCCGTGAAACCCATAGCCCATGTCGAGATAGGCCGAGACATGGCCGTTCCATTCGGGGATCACCCCGGTGCCGGTGTTGCGGCTGCGTAGGCCGAATTGTTGGTCGAAATCGCGCGGCTGGACATAGTTGATCTCGGCCCCGAGGCCGAGACGGCTCTCGACCGGCTTCCACAGCACCTCACCCGAGACACCGGCATACATCCGTTCGAGATAACCGGCGGTCACCCGGCTGTAGATATTCTCGGCGGGCCGCCCGTAATGGGCCAGCGTCAGGTGATCGATGGTTGGCGTGTCGGTGCGCGAATAGAAGGCCACGTTCGAGCGCACGCGCGGCAGACCCGACGCGCCGGGGGGCGAGCTCTTGTCGAGATTGCCCACCAGTTTCTGCGAGACAGAGCCCGAGACCGACCAGCCGGGGGCAAAGTGATACTTGGCCTTGGCCTGCACCCCGGCATTGGCGCGCACCGGGTTCTCCGGGTCGAACACGCTCAGCCGCAGGAAGGGCGAGACGGAATATTCAAACCGCGGCAGCGCCTCCTCATGATAGCTCAGCCCAGTGTCGAAGCGGCGCCCATCGCTGAGCGTGGTTGCCTCACGCATGGCCTGCGCCGGGGCGTTTTCAAGCCGCTCGAGATCGCTGCGCCGGAAGGTGGCGGCGGTGCTGGGCACGCCTTGGGTCATCAGCGTCACGGTCAGCGTCTCGACCGAGGCGGGCAGGGAGCGGGTCATCGCCCGCGCCGTCCGCCCAAAGGCCTGCGCGCGCATGTCATAGCGATGGTTGCGGATCTGCACATGCGCCTCGCGCCCGGACATCGACATCGCATGAAGCGAGATGCCTTCCTTCTCGAGCAGCGCGCTCAGCGTCTCTTGGCTCTGGGCGGTGGTGCTGGCCCGGCGCGCCGGATCGGTGCTCCAGCCAAGATCGGCGGCGCTCTGGGCCGAGCGCACCGCGACAGGCAGCGGCGCGGGCTCGAGCCCGCCCTTCACCGCCGGATTGCGCGGGTTCAGCGTCAGGGTCACGCTCGCGCCGATCTCATCGCCATAGAGCGAATAGGCGGCAAAGCGCAGCGCCTCGCTCGCCTTGTAGCTCACGCCAAAGTTCCACGGCGATTTATGGTCGAGCGCCCCGTCACGCACCTCGCGATCATAGGCGTCCGAGGAATATTCGACCGAAAACCCGAGCTTTTCGGTGGGCTGATAAGACAGGCCGCCAAAGGCCGCGACATCCCCCCGGAACCACCGGTCATAAGACGGGATGCCGCCCTGGCCGAGAAAACCGGTCTTGCGCGTCCCTGTGCTGCCAAGGCTGCCATAGCTGCCAAGCCGCCCCCAGCCAAGCCCGGCGGTCAGTGCCAGCTTGCCCTGGGCAAAGCTTTTGGTGGCGACGATATATTCGCCGCTATAGATGTTCGTTCCGGCAAAGTCGCGCAGGCCGATGGACATGGCCGGGTGATATTTGCCCTCGTTCAGAAACCGGTAGCTGAGGTCAAAGCTGCGGTCATAGAGCGTGGTGAATGTTGGCCGCCCCGGCGTGGGGACAAGCCCGCCAATCGCGCTATAGCGAAACGAGGCGTTGAGCCTCGGCAGCATCTGAAAGCTGAGCGTCGTGCGGGTGGTCTGATTGTTGCCACTGCCATAGATCGACACGGTGGTCGAAAGCTGGGCATCGGGGGCCACCTCGGCGGTGGGCATGTCGATGAGGCGACCGGGCACACCATAGATGTTTGTCTGTTTGGTGGTCAGGGGATCTGCCTGGGCCGTGGACATCGGCAAAACCATTGCGAGCGCAAGGCCCGCGGCACCACTGGTTAACGTCTTCAAGGCTCGACCATCCCTCTTGTCGGATACTGACACCTCCGCACCATAGGAAAACTTGGCGGCCGGGAACAGGGGGGATTGTGCAACTTTTAGATGTATCTCACCCTGTCGCAGAAATGCGACGATCTGCGGTGAGACCGGCTAGAAGAGCATCCAGCCCAGCCCCGCCAACCCGAGCGCCCCGACAGCCCCGGCCATCCCGGCAAAGACCAGATCGCGCCGACGGCGGCGCGGCGGCGGGGGCGGCGGCGGCATGCTGTGACGCATGAGGGCCGCCTCGACCATCTGCGGCAGCCGCGGCCCAAAGCGCGAGAGCACCATCGCCGTCTTGGTGAGATGCGTGGCCATCGCCCGGGGACCCAGCGAATCGCGGATGTAATTCTCGACCACGGGTTTCGCCACCTGCCAGATGTTGATCTGCGGATCGAGCGACCGCGCGACCCCTTCGACCACCACCATCGTGCGCTGCAAAAGGATCAGCTCGGTGCGCGTCTCCATGCCAAATCTCTCTGTCACCTCAAAGAGATAGCTCAGAAGACTGCCCATGGAAATGCGGCTCGCATCCATCCCGAAGATCGGCTCGCCCACCGCCCGCAGGGCGCGGGCAAACTCATCGACATCGCGGTCGGGCGGCACATAGCCCGCCTCGAAATGCACCTCCGCCACCCGGCGGTAATCGCGCTTGATGAACCCGTAGAGGATCTCGGCATAGACCCGGCGGGTGTATTCATCGATATGGCCCATGATGCCGAAATCATAGGCGATGATATTGCCGCTCGGCGCGACCTTGAGATTGCCCTGATGCATGTCGGCATGGAAATACCCATCGCGCAGCGCGTGCCGCAGAAAGAGCGACAGCACCCGCGCCGCCAGCGCCTCGCGGTCATGCCCCGCCGCATCGAGCGCCGCATTGTCGCCGAGCGGCACCCCATCGGCCCAGCCCATGGTCATCACCCGCCGCTTCGACAGCGGCCAGATGATCTCGGGCAGCTCGAACCCTTCGTCACCCACCGTATTGGCGGCAAATTCCGATGCCGAGGACGCCTCGAGCCGCAGGTCGAGCTCGCCCAGAACCACCCCTTCGAAATGGGCGATGACATCGGTGGGCCGCAGCCGCCGCGAGGCGGGCGAGAGAAACTCGATCATCCCGGCGGCAAAGTAGAACGCATCGATATCGCGGCGAAACGCCCGCTCGATCCCGGGGCGCAGCACCTTGACCGCGACCGGCGCGCCGCTGTCGCGCTGACGGGCCTTGTGGACCTGCGCGATCGAGGCGGCGGCCACCGGCTCGCTGAACTCGTCAAAGAGAGTGTCGACCGGCGCGCCAAGCTCCTGCGCGACGCTACGCTTGGCGATCTCGGTGGAAAACGGCGGCAGTTGGTCCTGCAGCACGCGCAGCTCCTGCGCCAGCTCGGCCCCGACGAGATCGGGCCGCGTGCTCAGGATCTGACCGAATTTGATATAGGCAGGCCCAAGCGCGGTGAGCGCGCGCACCGCGGGCGGCATGCTCGGGTCGCCCTTATAGCCGAGCCATTGGAAGGGCCAGGCGAGGCAACGCATCGTGCCCCGCACCAAGGGCGGCGCCTCCATCGCCTCCATGATAAGCCCCATCGCGCCGGTGCGCTCCATCGTGGCACCGGTCCGGATCAGTCGAAGAATATTGTGAGGCCCCCGCATTCAGAGCTTCCAGCCCGAATGCAGACAGGCGATGCCCAGGCTCAGGTTGCGGTATTTCGCATTGCCGAACCCGGCCTCGCGCACCATCCCGAGGAACGTCTCCTGATCGGGGAATTGGCGGATCGATTCCACCAGATACTGATAGCTGTCGCGGTCGCCGGCAATCGCCTGCCCCATGCGCGGGATGATGTTGAAGGAATAGAGGTCATAGACCTTCTGCATCATCTCATTGGGGATCTGGCTGAATTCGAGAACCATGAGACGCCCGCCAGGGCGCAGCACGCGGTACGCCTCGCGCAGCGCCTCTTCCGGGCGGGTCACGTTGCGGATGCCGAAACTGATCGTGTAGACGTCGAATGTGTTGTCGGCAAAGGGCAGCGCCATCGCATCCCCCACCACCCAGTCGAGACTGTCCGCCATCTGCGCCGCCTCGGCCCGCTTGCGCCCCTCGACGAGCATCGGCTCGGTCAGGTCGAGCACGGTGGCATGGCCGCTCCCGGCGCGGTTCAGGAACCGGAACGAGATATCCCCGGTGCCGCCCGCCACATCGAGAAGCCGCTGCCCCGGGCGCGGCGCGAGCCAATCCATCATCGCATCTTTCCAGATCCGGTGGATGCCCATGCTCATCGCATCATTCATCACGTCGTATTTCGACGCGACCGAGCCAAAGACCCCCTGCACGCGCCCGGCCTTTTCGGCCTCTGGCACGGTTTGAAATCCGAAATGCGTGGTTTTCCCGCTCATGGGTCTTGCCCCCGGTGCTGTTTCGCCTCTTCTTATAGGCTGCGAGGCGGCGGTGACAATGCGCCGCCGTGAATTGTCGGCGCGACATGTCGCCGTGATCAGAAAGGCCCGTCATGCCCGAATTGCCCGAGGTCGAAACCGTGCGCCGTGGTCTGGCCCCGGTGATGGAGGGCGGCACCATCGCCCGCGCCGAGGTCAACCGCCCCGATCTGCGCTGGCCCTTTCCCGACCGCATGGCCGATCGGCTCGCCGGGCAAAAGGTCACCGCGCTGCGGCGGCGGTCGAAATATATCCTCGCCGATCTCGCCTCGGGCGAGACGCTGCTCATCCATCTCGGCATGTCGGGGCGGATGCTGATTTCGGGCGATGCGCAGGGGCGGTTCGTCCATGATCACCCGGCGCCCGAGAAACATGACCATGTGGTGCTGCATATGGCGGATGGCGCGCGGATCACCTTCAACGACCCGCGCCGGTTTGGCGCGATGGATCTTCTGCCCACCGACGGGGCCGAGGCGCATCCGCTTCTGGCGGTGCTCGGGCCGGAACCCTTGGGCAATGGCTTTCACGAAGAGTATTTCGTCGCCGCGCTCAAGACCCGGACAATGCCCGCGAAATCCGCCCTTCTGGATCAGCGAATCGTGGCCGGTCTCGGCAATATCTATGTCTGCGAGGCGCTGTTTCGGGCCGGGATCTCGCCGAAACGTCGCGTCAATAACCTGTCATCGGCGCGCATCGCGTCGCTGGTTCCGATCATCCGTGACGTGCTTGGCGATGCCATTGCGGCGGGGGGCTCGTCGCTGCGCGATTTCCGGCAGGCGGATGGGGAATTGGGTTATTTTCAGCATAATTTCGACGTTTATGACCGCGAGGGTCAGCCCTGCCGCCGCCCTGGCTGCGATGGGATCGTGGCCCGTGTCGTGCAATCGGGGCGGTCCTCCTTCTACTGCCCCCGATGCCAAAGATAGGTTGATCCGCGCCGTAGGGGTGATAAGAACACCCACCTGACAGGAACAAGCGAAAGCAAAATCCATGGCCTATGAGACGATCATCGTCGAAGTAGAAGACCACGTCGCCCTCATCACCCTGAACCGCCCTGACGCATTGAACGCTCTCAACGATCAGTTGCTGAGCGAGCTGGTCAAGGCGCTCGAGGACGCACAGAACAATGACAAGGTGCGCTGCATCGTGATCACCGGCTCGGAAAAGGCATTCGCCGCCGGGGCCGACATCAAGATGATGAGCGAGAAGAGCTTTGTCGATGTCTTCGCTGGCGATCTTTTCGGCCCCGAGGCCGAAGGCATTATGCGCATCCGCAAACCGATCATCGCGGCTGTCTCCGGCTATGCGCTGGGCGGCGGCTGCGAACTGGCGATGATGTGCGACTTCATCATCTGCTCGGACACCGCGAAATTCGGCCAGCCCGAGATCAATCTCGGCGTCATCGCAGGGATGGGCGGCAGCCAGCGGCTGACCCGCTTCATCGGCAAATCGAAATCCATGGACATCAACCTCACCGGTCGTTTCATGGATGCCGAAGAGGCCGAACGCTCGGGTCTGGTGAGCCGCGTCGTGCCCGCCAAGAAGCTGATGGAAGAAACCATGACGGCGGCCCAGAAGATTGCCGAGAAATCCATGATCGCCGTGATGGCGGTCAAGGAGGCGGTGAACCGCTCCTACGAGGTGCCGCTGCGCGAAGGTCTTCTTTTTGAACGCCGCGTCTTCCAGTCGCTCTTTGCCACGGAAGACCAGAAAGAGGGCATGTCCGCCTTCGCCGAAAAACGCGAGGCCCAGTTCCGCGACAAGTGATCGCGCGGCCCTGCCCAAAGCTCTGAACCGGGCTCTGAACCGGCGTCCCTCGGGGCGCCGGTTTTGCGTTGGCGGGGGCGAAAATGGCCACAGTCGCTTTGCCGTCGTAATACCGACGTGTTACCGACATGGGAATTTTGCGGTTTCCAAAGCCTCCGCTTTTCGCTATATGCCGCCGCTATACATGCGCGTGAGGCCCGCTCTGGCCAGAATCACACCGGCTGAGACCCTGCCGGATCGGGTTGTTTCTCGTGCAGCGACATTTGAAGATTGAACCCGAAGAAAAGGTCCAGACATCATGGCAAATACGCCTCAGTCCAAGAAACGCGCCCGTCAGAACGAGAAGCGTTTCGCCGTCAACAAAGCCCGCCGTTCGCGCATCCGCACCTACCTCCGCAAGGTCGAAGAGGCCATCGCGTCGGGTGACAAAGATGCCGCAACATCCGCCCTCCGCGCCGCCCAGCCCGAGCTGATGCGTGGCGTCACCAAAGGGGTTTTCCACAAGAACACCGCATCGCGCAAAATCTCGCGCCTGTCGGCTCGTGTGAAGGCTCTGGGCTGAAACTGCCCTTAAATCATTGATCGAAAAAGGCGTCCTTTGAGGACGCCTTTTTTGTGTGCGACACGGTCAGAGATTCTTTTCCACCAATCTATGAGTCAAGCGCGAAGATCAGTTGCCCGCTCCGCAGGGCGGTTGGTAACGTGGCCTTGCGATTCACGCTTGGGGGGACGAGCCGATTCTCGAATATGGCGCTGGCAGGGGATGCCTGGTGCAATTCGGGACGGTAGGCCGATGTTTTCGGCACCTTATGGCGCGTCCGTGTTCCAGAGGCCCGCGGCTCGGGGATGGCCGTTATGCCCTCAACAGTGTTGTTTTTGGTAGGTGTGCAACCCCAGTTTCTGGGGCCCGTATGTTATTGCCATTTGACCGATGGAACAATGACCGCATCTGCGGTCCGTGGATCGTTTGGGAGTACCGGCAGCACTGCCGGTTTGTATGAAACTGACGATCGTGGACCAAGGCATAATGACCAAAAACGAATGGGGCCAACTCAAGCAGGAACTGAAGAAAACAGTCGGCAGCAATAACTTTACCACGTGGATTGCACCGCTCGAGCTCGACGATGTCGCGGGCGAGGTTGCGTCCTTTGCAGTGCCCACCAGCTTTTTCGGAAACTATGTCGCCCAGACCTTTGGCGATCAGATTCTCTATCACCTGCGCGCCATCGATCCGTCGATCCGCCGGGTGAATTTCGCGGTGCCCAGCACCGCCTCCAACGATCCGCAAGCGCCGCGCCGGGCCGCCGCCCCGCGCCCCAAGGCCGCGCCGTCCGAGCCCGCCGAGACCATGGCCGACACGCGCATTCCGACCGCGCCGCTCGATCCGCGGTTCAAGTTCGACACATTCGTCGTGGGCAAGCCGAACGAGCTCGCCCATGCCGCCGCCAAACGCGTCGCCGAAGGCGGCCCGGTGACCTTCAACCCGCTGTTTCTCTATGGTGGCGTCGGTCTTGGTAAAACGCACCTGATGCATGCCATCGCCTGGGAGCTGCAGGAGCAGCAGCCGGGGCTCAATGTGGTCTATCTCTCGGCCGAACAGTTCATGTACCGCTTTGTGCAGGCGTTGCGCGAACGCAAGATGATGGATTTCAAGGAAATGTTCCGCTCTGTCGACGTGCTGATGGTGGATGATGTCCAATTCATCGCCGGCAAGGACAGCACGCAGGAAGAGTTCTTTCACACGTTCAACGCGCTGGTCGATCAGCGCAAGCAGATCATCATTTCCGCCGATTGCGCGCCGGGCGAGATCGAGAATCTCGAAGAGCGCATCCGCTCGCGGCTGCAATGTGGGCTGGTGGTCGATCTGCACCCGACCAATTACGAACTGCGTCTCGGCATCCTGCAAAGCAAGGTCGAATATTACCGGGGGCAATACCCGGATCTGATGCTGGCCGATGGGGTGCTCGAATTCCTCGCGCATCGCATCACCAAGAACGTGCGCGTTCTCGAAGGCGCGCTGACCCGGCTCTTTGCCTTTGCCTCGCTGGTGGGCCAGGAAATCACGCTCGAACTGACACAGGATTGTCTCGCCGATGTGCTGCGCGCCTCCGAGCGTCAGGTGACCATCGAAGAGATTCAGCGTCAGGTGTCCGAGCATTACAACATCCGCCTCAGCGACCTCGTCGGCCCGAAACGTCTGCGCGTCTACGCCCGGCCCCGTCAGATGGCGATGTTCCTGTGCAAGCAGATGACCTCGCGGTCGCTGCCGGAAATCGGGCGTCGTTTCGGCGGGCGCGATCACACCACCGTCATGCACGGGGTGCGCCGGATCGAAGAGCTCAGCCGCAAGGATGTGCAGATTGCCGAAGATATCGAGCTTCTGCGCCGTACATTGGAAGAATAAGGCACGCAAAGCGGCGGGCCTCTTGACGCCCGCCCGCTAACGTCCCAAAAAACCCACAAAAGTCTTGAGTGGCAGGGTGAAGCTGATAACTTGCCCTTCCCGACGCCCTAGGGCGTCCACCGAGGGAGCATGGCATGAAGTTCAGCATCGAACGGGGCATTCTGCTTAAGGCAGTGTCGCAAGCGCAATCCGTGGTCGAGCGCCGCAACACGATCCCGATCCTGGCCAACGTGCTGATCGAGGCCGAAGGCGACACGGTGCAGTTCCGCGCCACCGATCTCGATATCGAAGTGGTCGACAAGGCCCCGGCCAAGGTCGAGCGCGCCGGGTCGACAACGGTTTCGGCGGTCACCTTGCATGAAATCGTGCGCAAGCTGCCCGATGGCGCGCTTGTCACGCTGACCGATGACGGCGCCGCCGGGCGGCTCGCGGTCGAGGCAGGCCGGTCGAGCTTTAACCTCGCGACCCTGCCGAAAGAAGATTTCCCGGTGATGGCCAACTCGGAATATGCGTCGAATTTCTCGGCCAAGGCACCGGTGCTGCGGCGGCTGTTCGACAAGTCGAAATTCGCCATTTCCACCGAAGAAACCCGCTATTACCTCAACGGCGTCTACATGCATGTGTCGGATGGCGATGGCGGCAAGGTGCTGCGCTGTGTGGCGACCGATGGTCACCGTCTGGCCCGGATCGACGCCGATCTGCCCGATGGTGCGGGCGACATGCCCGGCGTGATCGTGCCCCGCAAGACCGTGGGCGAGCTGCGCAAGCTGCTTGACGATGATGATGCGGTGATTGCCGTGTCGGTGTCGGAAACCAAGGTGCGCTTTGCCACGCCCGAGATCACCCTGACCTCCAAGGTCATCGACGGGACGTTCCCGGACTACACCCGCGTCATTCCGCAGGGCAACACCCGCCGTCTCGAAGTGGACGCGGCCGAGTTTGCCAAGGCGGTCGATCGTGTCGCCACCGTGAGTTCGGAGCGGTCGCGCGCGGTCAAGCTGGCGCTGGATGAGGATCGTCTGATCCTCTCGGTGAACGCGCCCGACAGCGGGGCCGCCGAAGAAGAGCTCGCCGTGGCCTATGGCGATGAGCGGCTCGAAATCGGGTTCAACGCGAAATACCTGCTGGAGATTGCCAGCCAGGTGGACCGTGAAAACGCCGTGTTCATGTTCAATTCCTCCGGCGATCCGACCTTGATGCGCGAAGGCAATGACACGAGCGCCGTCTATGTGGTCATGCCGATGCGCGTCTGACGCGGTTTGGACTGCGCCTGTTTTCGGCAAGATGAAGGGCCGTAAATGGCCGGGCTTTATCTGTCAGAGCTGAAGCTGTCGCATTTCCGGTCCCATCTGGGATCGGCGTTGCAGCTGGACCCGAGGCCGGTGGCCATCCATGGCGACAATGGCTCGGGCAAGACCAATCTGATCGAAGCGGTCTCATTGATTTCGCCGGGGCGCGGGCTGCGCCGGGCGGCGGCGCAAGACATGGGGCGGCAGCCCGAGGCGCTCGGCTGGAAGCTGCGCGGCGTGTTGCACAGCCTGCATCAGGTGCATGAGCTCGAAATCTGGTCCGAGGGCGGCGCGGCGCGGCAGACACGGATCGACGGCAAGCCGGCGGCGCAGGTGGCGCTGGCGCGGATTGCGCGGGTGCTCTGGCTTATCCCCTCGATGGACCGGCTCTGGATTGAGGGGGCCGAGGGGCGGCGGCGGTTTCTCGACCGGATGGTCATGAGCTTTGTCCCCGATCATGCCGATGTGACGCTGGCCTATGAAAAGGCGATGCGCGAACGCAACCGCCTGCTCAAGGATCAGGTGCGGGATGGCCATTGGTATGTGGCGCTTGAACGTCAGATGGCCGAGGCCGGGCTTGCGATCCAGGCCAATCGTCAGCGGGTGATCGACCGGCTCGCACAGGCGCAGGAGGGGGCGGCGACGGCTTTTCCGGCCGCCGATCTGACGCTTGAGATGGCCGAAGGCGCGCTGCCCGAGGGAGAGGCGGAGTATCGCGATGCGCTCTCTGAGGGGCGGCGGCGCGATCTGGCGGCGGGGCGGACGCTTCTGGGGCCGCATCGGGCGGATTTGCAGGGCGTTTATGCGGCCAAGGGGGTCGCGGCCAAGGATTGCTCGACCGGCGAGCAGAAGGCGCTCTTGGTGTCGCTCATCCTCGCCAATGGGCGGGCCTTGCGCGAAGATTTCGGCGCGCCGCCGATCCTGCTTCTGGATGAGGTGGCGGCGCATCTGGATGCGGGGCGGCGGGCGGCGCTCTATGACGAGATCTGCGCGCTCGGATCGCAGGCGTGGATGACCGGCACCGGGCCCGAGCTTTTTGCCGAACTCGGCGCGCGGGCGCAGCATGTGGAAGTGCGCGAAACTGCCGGAGCCTCCGAGGTGGTGCAGGTCGGTATCTGAGCCGCCCCGAGATGGTCGGAAATAGTCGTGTCACTTGCGTGACAATCCCCCCCGAACCCCGTATAAAATGGCCAAACGAACAAGGGATGTCCGAATGTCCGAGGCAGCAGCCGCGCCGGAAGAATATGGCGCAGATTCGATCAAGGTTCTCAAGGGGTTGGAGGCGGTCCGTAAGCGCCCCGGCATGTATATCGGTGACACCGATGATGGCTCTGGCCTGCATCACATGGTCTATGAGGTGGTGGATAACGGTATCGACGAGGCGCTGGCCGGTCATGCCGACCATGTGACGGTGACGATCCACGACGATTCCAGCGTTTCTGTGAGCGACAATGGCCGCGGTATTCCGGTCGATCTCCACGAGGAAGAGGGCGTCAGCGCCGCCGAGGTCATCATGACCCAGCTCCATGCGGGCGGCAAATTCGACAGCAATTCCTACAAGGTGTCGGGCGGTCTGCATGGCGTCGGCGTCTCGGTGGTCAACGCGCTGAGCGACTGGCTCGAGCTGCGGATCTGGCGCAATGGCAAGGAACATGTCGCCCGGTTCGAACGTGGCGACACGGCAGAGCATCTCAAGGTCGTGGGCGACGCCAATGGCCGCAAGGGCACCGAGGTGCGCTTTCTCGCCTCGACCGACACGTTTTCCAATCTCGAGTATAGTTTCGAGACGCTGGAACGACGCCTGCGCGAACTGGCCTTTCTGAATTCCGGCGTGCGCATCATCCTGCGCGACGAACGCCCCGCAGAGCCGCTCGAGACCGAGCTGCATTACGACGGCGGCGTCAAGGAATTCGTCAAATATCTCGACCGGCACAAGAGCCCGATGATCCCCGAGCCGATCTTTATCACCGGCGAGCGGGACGAGATCGGCGTCGAAGTGGCGATGTGGTGGAACGACAGCTATCACGAGACGGTGCTGCCCTTTACCAACAACATCCCGCAGCGCGATGGCGGCACCCATATGGCGGGGTTCCGTGGGGCGCTGACCCGGACGATCAACAACTACGCCCAGTCGAGCGGCATCGCCAAGAAGGAAAAGGTCAACTTTACCGGCGACGACGCGCGCGAAGGGCTGACCTGTGTTCTGTCGGTCAAAGTGCCTGACCCGAAATTCTCGAGCCAGACCAAGGACAAGCTGGTGAGCTCGGAAGTGCGCCCGGCGGTCGAAGGGCTGATGAACGAAAAGCTCAACGAGTGGTTCGAGGAAAATCCCAACGAGGCCAAGATGATCGTCGGCAAGATCATCGAGGCGGCGCTGGCCCGCGAGGCGGCGCGCAAGGCGCGCGAGCTGACCCGGCGCAAAACCGCGATGGATGTGAATTTTCTCGCAGGCAAGCTCAAGGATTGTTCCGAGAAGGACCCCTCCAAGACCGAGCTGTTCCTCGTCGAGGGTGACAGCGCGGGGGGCTCTGCCCAGACCGGGCGGGACCGGGGCACGCAGGCGATCCTGCCGCTCAAGGGTAAGATCCTCAACGTGGAACGCGCGCGGTTCGACCGCATGCTCGGCAGCCAGGAGATCGGCAATCTCGTGATGGCGCTCGGCACCGGCATCGGCCGGGACGAGTTCAACATCGACAAGCTGCGTTACCACAAGATCGTCATCATGACCGACGCCGACGTGGATGGGGCGCATATCCGGACGCTGCTGCTCACCTTCTTCTATCGGCAGATGCCCGAGCTGATCGATGGCGGCTATCTCTACATCGCGCAGCCGCCGCTCTACAAAGTGTCGCGCGGCAAGTCCGAGGTCTATCTCAAGGATCAGGCCGCGATGGAGGATTACCTCATCGAGCAGGGCACCGACGATGCGATGCTGCGGCTCGGCACCGGCGAAGAGATCACCGGGCGTGATCTGGTCCGCGTGGTGGAAGAGGCGCGGCAGGCCAAGCGGATCATCGAGGCGTTTCCGACGCATTACCCGCGCAATATCGTCGAACAGGCGACCATCGCCGGGGCGTTTTCCGAAGGCCGGGCCGATGCCGATCTGCAAGGCGTGGCCGATGCGGTCGCCGCGCGTCTCGATCTCATCGCGCTCGAATATGAGCGCGGCTGGACGGGCCGGATCACGCAGGATCACGGTATTCGCCTGACCCGCATGCTGCGCGGTGTCGAAGAGGTGCGCACGCTCGACGGTCCGATCCTGCGCGGGGGCGAAAGCCGTCGCATCGGTCAGATGACCAAGGTGCTGCAGGATGTCTATCGCACGCAAGCGACCCTGGTGCGCAAGGACCGGGTACAGGCGATCAACGGTCCGCTGGACCTTCTGGATGCGATCCTCAAGGAGGGTGAAAAAGGCCTGTCGCTGCAACGCTACAAAGGTCTTGGCGAGATGAACCCGGATCAGCTCTGGGAAACGACGCTCGACCCCGAGGCGCGGACGCTGTTGCAGGTCAAGGTCAATGACGTGGCCGAGGCGGATGACCTCTTTACCAAGCTGATGGGCGATGTGGTCGAACCGCGCCGCGAGTTCATTCAGGAAAACGCTCTAAACGTCGAGAATCTGGATTTCTGATCCTCGTCACGTTTGCAAGCTATCGGGACGGCGCGCGGATTTTCGCGCGCCGTTGTCGTTTGTTCAGCACTTTCAATGAGCTGCCTTCGCAAGGCCGGCAAAGTTTGCAAGTGACTTCGAAAAACTAGAAAATACAGAAGATTAACGCCGTTCCTATCGTGTGGTTTGGCGGGATATTCGGTGTGCTGGAACGGCAGTGGGTTGTCTCCCGCTGCTGGGCCGGACGACAGTTGATCAGTGGCCTCCTCGCGGCGGTCATTGCCTGGCCGAGCGATTCGCCAAACTTCTCCGGTGGAACATCCGGGCCACGTGGACCCCGCCTGAGGGCCTCGTGCGAATTGACGCCAAAAATTCATGCGAACTCTGTTGACTCACATTTGCGGACTCCCTAGCTATACGCCGTTAGCACTCGGAGGGACTGAGTGCTAACGGCCCGGATCCGGGCCATAGGGAGTAACTTTGAGCCTAAGGAGCCTCGAAGATGGCATTTAAACCGCTGCATGACCGCGTGCTTGTTCGCCGCGTTGAAAGCGAAGAGAAAACTTCTGGCGGGCTGATCATCCCCGACAGCGCCAAGGAAAAACCCAGCGAAGGCGAAGTTGTTGCTTGTGGCGACGGCGCCCGCAAAGACAGCGGCGAGCTGATCGAGATGGCTGTAAAAGCCGGTGATCGCGTGCTGTTCGGCAAATGGTCGGGCACCGAGATCACGATCGACGGCGAAGAGCTGCTGATCATGAAAGAGAGCGACATTCTGGGCGTAATGGCCTGATCACCGCCTCTCCGGTGCGGGGCTGGACCGCGCACCAATTGAAACGCTAATTCGAAGGAAATCGAGATATGGCTGCTAAAGACGTCAAATTCGATACCGATGCCCGCAACAAAATGCTGCGCGGCGTGAACATCCTGGCCGATGCGGTCAAGGTCACCCTCGGCCCCAAAGGCCGTAACGTTGTGCTCGACAAGAGCTTTGGCGCCCCGCGCATCACCAAAGATGGTGTGTCGGTTGCCAAGGAAATCGAACTGGAAGACAAGTTCGAGAACATGGGCGCGCAAATGGTGAAAGAAGTCGCCTCGCGCACCAATGACGAGGCCGGCGACGGCACCACCACCGCGACGGTTCTGGCGCAAGCCATCGTCAAGGAAGGTCTCAAGCAGGTTGCAGCTGGTCTGAACCCGATGGACCTCAAGCGCGGCATCGACATGGCGACCTCGAAAGTCGTCGCGGCGATCAAAGCTGCGGCCCGCGACGTGACCGACAGCGACGAAGTCGCGCAGGTCGGCACCATCTCCGCCAACGGCGAAGCTGAAATCGGCCGTCAAATCGCCGACGCGATGCAAAAAGTCGGCAACGAAGGCGTGATCACCGTCGAAGAGAACAAAGGCCTCGAGACCGAGACCGATGTCGTCGAAGGCATGCAGTTCGACCGTGGCTACCTGTCGCCATATTTCGTGACAAACGCCGACAAGATGACTGCAGAACTCGAAGACTGCATGATCCTGCTGCACGAGAAGAAACTCTCGTCGCTGCAGCCGATGGTTCCGCTGCTCGAGCAAGTGATCCAGTCTCAAAAGCCGTTGCTGATCATCGCAGAAGACGTGGAAGGCGAAGCGCTGGCGACCCTCGTGGTCAACAAGCTGCGCGGCGGCCTGAAAATCGCTGCTGTCAAAGCTCCGGGCTTTGGCGATCGTCGCAAGGCCATGCTGCAGGACATCGCGATCCTGACCGGTGGTCAGGTGATCTCGGAAGATCTCGGCATGAAGCTCGAGTCGGTGACCATGGACATGCTTGGCACGGCCAAGAAAATCCAGATCACCAAAGACGAGACCACCATCGTTGACGGTGCCGGCGAGAAGGCCGAGATCGAAGCGCGCGTCGCTCAGATCCGCAACCAGATCGAAGAAACCACCAGCGACTACGACCGTGAAAAGCTGCAAGAGCGCGTGGCCAAACTGGCCGGCGGTGTTGCCGTGATCCGCGTCGGCGGCATGACCGAAGTCGAAGTGAAAGAGCGCAAAGACCGTGTTGATGACGCTCTGAACGCAACCCGCGCAGCCGTCCAAGAGGGCGTTGTTGTGGGTGGTGGTGTTGCTCTGGTTCAGGCCGGCAAATCGCTCGACGGTCTGGAAGGCGCCAATGCCGACCAGAACGCTGGTATCGCCATCGTGCGTCGCGCCATCGAAGCGCCGCTGCGTCAGATCGCCGAGAACGCCGGTGTTGACGGTGCCGTGGTTGCCGGCAAGGTCCGCGAAAGCTCGGACCTGAGCTTTGGCTTCAACGCTCAGACCGAAGAATATGGCGACATGTTCAAGTTCGGCGTCATCGACCCCGCCAAAGTGGTGCGCACCGCGCTCGAAGATGCGTCTTCGGTTGCTGGCCTGCTGATCACCACCGAAGCGATGGTCGCGGACAAGCCCGCCAAGGAAGGCGCAGGCGCCGGTGGCGGCATGCCCGACATGGGCGGCATGGGCGGCATGATGTAAGTCACGCCATCCTGTTGGATGATCGGGGTCGCCTTCGGGCGGCCCCTTTTCGTTTGGGGCCAGTCTCAGAGATGGGTATTTGTCACCAGAAAGAGGCCCCTTGCCCCACGGCAGGGCCGCCATTTCTGGACAAATCACCCGAGCTGTGACAAAGCCCGCGCAAGCATTGGAGCATCTGTCATGACCGTCACCCGTTTCGCCCCGTCGCCCACCGGCTATATCCATGTGGGCAACCTGCGCACCGCGTTGATGAACTATCTCATCGCCCGCAAATCGGGCGGGACGTTCATCCTGCGGATCGACGACACCGACCCGGAGCGGTCGAAGGAGGAATATGTCGACGCGATCAAGCAGGACCTCGAGTGGCTGGGTCTGACCTGGGACCGGGTCGAGCGGCAGTCCGAGCGGCTCGACCGCTATGCCGAGGCGGCGGATAAGCTGCGCGAGATGGGGCGGTTCTACGAGGCGTTCGAGACGCCGACCGAGCTCGACCTCAAGCGCAAGAAACAGCTCAACATGGGCAAGCCGCCGGTCTATGACCGCGCCGCGCTCGCGCTGTCGGAAGACGAGAAATCGGCGCTGCGGGCCGAGCGGGGCAATGGTGTCTGGCGGTTCAAGCTCGACCAGGAGCGGATCGAGTGGACCGATGGCATCCTTGGCGATATTTCCATCGACGCGGCGAGCGTTAGTGACCCGGTGCTGATCCGGGGCGATGGGCAGGTTCTCTATACGCTGGCCTCGGTGGTGGATGACACCGAGATGGGCGTGACCCATGTGGTGCGCGGGTCGGACCATGTGACCAACACGGCGACGCAGATCCAGATCATCGAGGCGCTCGGTGGCTCGGTGCCGCAGTTTGCGCATCACTCGCTGCTCACCGGGCCGCAGGGCGAGTCGCTGTCGAAGCGTCTTGGGACGTTGTCGCTGCGCGATCTGCGGGCGGCTGGGGTCGAGCCGATGGCGCTGTTGAGCCTGATGGCGCGTCTGGGATCGTCCGATCCGGTCGAGGTTCGGGCGGAGCTTGGTGAGTTGGTCGAAGGGTTCGACATTTCGCGCTTTGGTTCGGCGCCGACCAAGTTCGATGCCGAGGATCTCTATCCGCTGACCGCGCGGCATTTGCAGTCGCTGCCCTATGAGACGGTGCGCGAGACGGTGTTGGCCACGGGCGTGCCCGAAGAGCTCGCGCCGCAGTTCTGGGCGGTGACCCGCGAGAACATCACCACGCTCAAGGATCTCGATGCGTGGTGGGGGCTTTGCCGCGACGGGGCCGAGCCGGTGATCGACGACGAGGACCGGGAATTTGTCAGCCAAGCCATGGGGTTACTGCCCGAAGGCCCGTTCGATGCCGAGACCTGGGGTCAGTGGACGAGCGCCGTCAAAGAGGCCACCGGGCGCAAGGGGCGGGGGCTGTTCATGCCGCTGCGCAAGGCGTTGACAGGGCAAGCGCATGGGCCGGATATGGCGCAGTTTTTGCCGCTGTTGCAGGTGATCCGGGCGCGGGGCTAGGCGATCAGCCGGGCGTTGAGCGTGGCGAGGTGATGATCGGTCAGGGCGCGTTCGGCCGGGGTCAGCAGTTGATGGCGCGGGTAGAGCGGCGCGGCGCGGTCGTCGAGGATGGGCGTGTCCCAGCCATCGGTGGTCGCGAAAAACCGCGCCACGCCGGCCTCGCCGAACTCGGTCAGATAGCCCTGCACCACCACATCGAGATAGCTTAGCAGAATGCTTGTCTCGCCCGTCGCGCGGGCGTTGCGGGTGGGCACGGAATAGACAGCGATCTCGGCCGCATGGGTCAGGTCATGGGCGACCTGATGGCTCGCCGGAATGCGGTCATAGGCGCGTTCGCGTTCGTCCAACGCGGCCCAGTCATCGGCCGGGACGGCGGCGATCAGCCCGTCAATTTCACAATGTTCATCAGGGGTTACGGTCAGGAAGGCCACCTCGCGCAGGGTCGTGGGGACCCAGGATCTGCGCCAGCCGCGGAGCTGGGCGCGATGGGCGTCGGAGAAGTGATGGGTGGCCCGGTTCACTAGGCTGCCATAGCCGAAGAAATAGGCGTGATGGTCGGAAAGCTGCTGTTCTGTCATGGCCTCTTGTCGCCGCTGCGGGGCGGCAATGCAAGCTTGACAGGGGGGGCTTGCGACCGTTCAGATTGGCCGAAAATCAGGGGGGCGGATATGGAACTCAGCGGGCTGGCATTGGTCACGGGAGCGGGGCAGGGGATCGGGCGGAGCATCGCGCTCAGGCTGCTCGGAGCGGGGGCCACGGTGATGGCTCTGGGGCGCAACGGGGGCAAATTGGCGGGTCTCTCTGAGGAGGCGGGCGTGCCGAAAGATCGGGTTTTCGAGGCAGAATGCGACATCGGTAACCTGTCGGTATTGCGACAGTATCTCGACAGTGCGGAAAATGCCCATGGGCCGCTGCGCTATCACGTGGCGGCGGCGGGGATTTTGCGGCCTGTGTCGCTGCTTACCTCTAGCGAAGAGGACATCCGCGAGGTGATCGAGATCAACTTTACCGCGACGCTTTTGGTGCTGCGCGAGGTGGCGCTGCGGATGATCGCCGGCGGGGCGGGCGGCAGCATTGTCACCATCGGGTCGAACTCGGGCACGACGCCGCGCATGGGGCTCGGCAGCTATCCTGCGTCCAAGGCGGGGATCGGCCATGCCACAAGGTCGCTGGGGCTCGAGCTGGCGCAGCATGGCATTCGGGCGAATGTGGTGGCGCCGGGGACGACGGACACGCCGATGCTCGCCTCCGGGGCCACGAGCTATGCTGCCGAACCGGAGCGCCTCATAAAAGGCGACCCGGATCTGTGGCGGCTCGGCATTCCGCTGGGCCGGGTGGCGGCGCCCGAGGATGTGGCCGATCTTACGCTTTTCCTGCTGTCGGATCTGGCGCGGCATATCACCATGGAAACATTGGTCATTGATGGCGGCGCGACGCTGGGGGCGCGGTGAGAGGGGGGAGCTGCCTCGGAAAATCACTTGCCGCGACTCGGCCCGCATACTAAAGCATACAGATATCGAAACGGGAGAACCGGCCATGCCGGTGCCGAAGGAGCAACCGCCCCGGAAACTCTCAGGCCAAAGGACCGCTTCGATATCGAGGAACTCTGGAGAGTGCGCGGATCAGCCCGCGCCGCCGAAGGGATAGCGATCTCAGGCGAAAGGACAGAGGGGGCATCGTGGCGCAGGTCGTAGGACCGGGCGCGAGAACGGTGCCGGTCTGATTTCCCACAAGGAACATCGCCCCGGCCAGAGGTTGGGAGAATGCCATGAGCGATCTGCGGGTCACCCCATTGAACGCATTGCACCGCGAGCTGGGCGCCAAGATGGTGCCTTTCGCGGGCTATGACATGCCGGTGCAATACAAGCTCGGTGTGATGAAGGAACATCTGCATTGCCGCGCCGAGGCGGGGCTTTTTGATGTGAGCCATATGGGGCAGGTGATCCTGCGCCATCCCGATGGGGTCGAGGCGGCGGCGCTGGCGCTCGAGAGCCTGGTGCCGGTGGATGTCGCGGGGCTGGCCTCTGGGCGGCAGCGTTACGGGTTTTTCACCAATGAGGCGGGCGGGATCATGGATGATCTGATGCTCGCCAATCGCGGCGATCATCTCTTTGTGGTGGTGAATGCGGCCTGCAAGGAGGCCGATATTGCCCATATGCGCGCCCATCTGAGCGGCTGTGAGGTCGAAGAGATCAGCGACCGCGCGCTGCTGGCGCTGCAGGGGCCGAAGGCCGAGGCGGTGCTCGAGGCGCTGGTGCCGGGCGTGGCGGATATGCGGTTCATGGATGTGGCGATCATGGCGTCGGAGTTCGGCGAGCTGTGGATTTCGCGCTCGGGCTATACCGGCGAGGATGGTTACGAGATTTCGGTGCCCGAGAGCGAGGCCGAGGAATTTGCCCGGGCGCTGCTCAGCCATGAGGCGGTGGAGCCGATCGGGCTTGGGGCGCGGGACAGTCTGCGGCTCGAGGCGGGGCTGTGCCTTTATGGGCATGACATTGACGAAGAGACGAGCCCGGTCGAGGCGCGTCTCACCTGGGCCATCCAGAAGCTGCGCCGCGCGGGTGGCGCGCGGGAAGGTGGCTTTCCGGGGGCGGACCGTATTCTGGCCGAGCTCTCTGATGGCGCGGCGCGGCATCGGGTCGGGCTTCGCCCCGAGGGGCGGGCGCCGATGCGCGAGGGCACCGAACTTTATGCCGAGGCCGAGGGCGGCACGCCAATTGGGCGCGTGACGTCGGGCGCATTCGGCCCCACAATCGAAGCGCCGATGTCGATGGGCTATGTGCCCAAAGATGTCAGCGCAGAGGGTACGCAGCTCTTTGGCGATGTGCGCGGCAAGCGACAGCCCGTCACGGTCGCGGCGCTGCCCTTTACCCCGGCCAATTTCAAACGCTGATCCAACGAGGGAGACCCCAAGATGAAATTCACAGAAGAACATGAATGGCTGCGCGAGGAAGACGGGCTTATCGTCGTCGGCATCACCGAGCATGCGGCAGAGCAGCTTGGCGATGTGGTCTTTGTCGAGCTGCCCGAGGAAGGCACCGAAGTGGCCAAGGATGACGAGGTCGTGGTGATCGAATCCGTCAAGGCGGCATCGGATATCCTCGCCCCCATCGATGGCGAGATCGTCGAGGTGAACAGCGTGCTCGCCGATGAGCCGGCCAAGGTCAATGACGATCCGCTGGGCGATGCGTGGTTCTTCAAGATCAAGGCGTCGGACCCGTCGCAGATGGACGACATGATGGATGAAGCCGCCTACAAGGCCTTTATCGGCTGATCCCGCTGGCGGGGCCGCAGTCGTGGCCCCGCTCTCTCAAGAGTTTTCAGGGCGGTGCGGGCCATAAGGCCCCCGTCCGCAGACCGGAGTCCGTCATGGCATTCGAACCCACCGACTATCTTCCTTATGATTTCGCCAACCGCCGCCATATCGGGCCGTCGCCCGAGGAAATGCAGGAGATGCTGCAGGTGGTGGGAGCCGGGGATCTCGACGATCTGATCGATCAGACCGTGCCGAAATCCATCCGGCAGGAGGTGCCTCTCAATTTCGGCAAGCCCAAGTCCGAGCGCGAGCTTATGCATTTCATGCGGCTTACCGCGTCGAAGAACAAGGTCATGGTGAACATGATCGGTCAGGGCTATTACGGGACGGTGACGCCGCCCGCGATCCAGCGCAACATCCTCGAGAACCCGGCGTGGTACACGGCCTATACGCCCTATCAGCCGGAGATCAGCCAGGGGCGGCTCGAGGCGCTCTTGAACTTCCAGACGATGATTTCCGATCTCACCGGGCTTGAGGTGGCGAATGCCTCGCTGCTCGACGAGGCGACGGCCTGTGCCGAGGCGATGACCATGGCGCAGCGGGTGTCGAAATCGAAGGCCAAGGCGTTTTTCGTCGACCGCGACTGTCATCCGCAGAATATCGCGGTGATCCAGACACGGGCCGAGCCGCTCGGCATCGAGGTGATCGTCGGCAACCCGGACAAGATGGAGGCGTCCGAAGTGTTCGGCGCGATTTTCCAATATCCGGGCACCTATGGTCATGTGCGCGATTTCACCGATCACATCGCGGCCCTGCATGAGCATAAGGCGATTGCGGTGATGTCGGCGGATCCGCTGGCGCTCACCCTGCTCAAGGAGCCGGGCGAGATGGGGGCGGATATTGCCGTCGGCTCGACCCAGCGGTTTGGCGTGCCGATGGGCTATGGCGGGCCGCACGCGGCCTATATGGCCTGCAAGGATGCCTATAAGCGGTCGATGCCGGGGCGGATCATCGGGGTCAGTATCGACGCCCATGGCAACCGCGCCTATCGGCTGTCGTTGCAGACCCGCGAGCAGCATATCCGCCGCGAGAAGGCGATGTCGAACGTCTGTACGGCGCAGGCGCTCTTGGCGGTGATGGCGTCGATGTATGCGGTGTTCCACGGGCCGAAGGGGCTCAAGGCCATTGCGCAGCGCATCCATCGCAAGACGGTGCGGCTGGCCAAGGGGCTCGAAGAGGCGGGGTTCAAGGTCGATCCGCAGGTGTTCTTTGACACGATCACCGTGGATGTCGGGCCGCTGCAGGCGGCGGTTCTGAAATCGGCGGTGGACGAGGGGATCAACCTGCGTCGTGTCGGCGAGAGCCGGGTCGGGATTTCGCTCGACGAGGCGACGCGGCCGAAGAATATCGAAGCGGTCTGGCGGGCCTTTGGCATCACCCGGGCGGATGAGGATTTCACCCCCGAATACCGCGTGCCGGAAAACATGCACCGGACCAGCGCCTATCTTACCCATCCGATTTTCCACATGAACCGGGCGGAAACCGAGATGATGCGCTATATGCGGCGGCTGGCGGATCGCGATCTGGCGCTGGACCGGGCGATGATCCCGCTTGGCAGTTGCACGATGAAGCTCAACTCGGCCGCCGAAATGATGCCGGTGAGCTGGCGCGAGTTTTCGCGGCTGCACCCCTATTGCCCGGTCGATCAGGCCGAGGGCTATAAGGTGATGATCGACGATCTGAGCGCCAAGCTCTGCGAGATCACCGGCTATGACGCGATCTCGATGCAGCCCAATTCGGGGGCGCAGGGCGAATATGCCGGTCTCTTGACCATTGCCGCCTATCACCGGGCGCAGGGCGAGGGGCATCGCAATGTCTGCCTCATTCCGATGTCGGCCCATGGCACCAACCCGGCGAGCGCGCAGATGGTGGGCTGGAAAGTGGTGCCGGTCAAATCCGCCGAGACCGGGGATATCGACCTTGCCGATTTCCGCGCCAAGGCCGAGCAATATGCCGAGACGCTGGCCGGCACGATGATCACCTATCCGTCGACCCATGGCGTGTTCGAAGAGCATGTGAAGGAGATCACCGCGATCACCCATGAGCATGGCGGTCAGGTCTATATCGACGGGGCCAATATGAACGCCATGGTGGGGCTTGCCCGGCCCGGCGATATTGGCGGCGATGTGAGCCATCTCAACCTGCACAAGACCTTCTGCATCCCGCATGGCGGCGGTGGTCCCGGCATGGGGCCGATTGGCGTCAAGGCGCATCTGGCGCCCTATCTGCCGGGGCATCCCTCGACCGGGGGCGGCGAAGGGCCGGTGTCGGCGGCGCCGTTCGGCTCGCCGTCGATCCTGCCGATCAGCTGGGCCTATACGCTGTTGATGGGGGGCGAAGGTCTCACCCAGGCGACGCGGGTGGCGATCCTCAACGCGAACTATATCGCGAAGCGGCTCGAAGGGGCCTATGAGGTGCTCTATCGCGGGCGCAATGACCGGGTGGCGCATGAGTGCATCATCGACACGCGGCCCTTTGAAGAGAGCGCGGGCGTCACGGTCGATGACATTGCTAAGCGTCTTATCGACAATGGGTTCCACGCGCCGACCATGTCCTTTCCGGTGCCCGGCACGCTGATGGTCGAGCCGACCGAGAGCGAGACCAAGGCCGAGCTCGACCGGTTCTGCGATGCGATGCTGGCGATCCGCGAGGAGATCCGCGACATCGAGGAGGGCCGGATCGACGCGGCGAACAACCCGCTCAAACACGCGCCGCATACGGTCGAGGATCTGGTGGGCGACTGGGATCGGCCCTATAGCCGCGAACAGGCCTGTTTCCCGGCCGGGGCGTTCCGGGTCGACAAATATTGGCCGCCGGTGAACCGGGTGGACAATGTCTATGGCGACCGGAACCTCGTCTGCACCTGCCCGCCGATGGAGGAGTATGCCGAGGCGGCGGAGTAAGCACCGCGCGATACGGATGAAGCGTACGCCCCGGTGGGATGCCGGGGCGTTTTTTATGTCTGGGGGAGAGGGGCGGCGCCTGCCCGTGGGGTGGCGCATCCCGCGATCTCGGTGAGGCGTTTTATCCCTCCTCTTTCCTCCGACTTGGCCTGAACGCGCGAGATTGGCCAAAGCGCCAGCCCGCCGGGACGGGCAGGCGCTGGCCCGGCGGGCTGCGGCCTTGTTCCGGGCCTGCGCGTAAGGATAAATGGAGCGACATTTTTTCTTTGCGTTTTCGCGCGCGGACTGTACAGAACTGTCCACCAAGCGCGCAAGGCCGAGGTCCCCGGGCGATGACCAAGACGGAATCCTATCTCTTCTATCTGATCGAAGATTTCACCCATATGCCGTTCTCCTGCGCGGTCGAGCCCTTGCGGCTGGCCAATCATCTGAGCGGCAAGCCTCTCTATGAATGGAAGCTCGCGTCAGAGAATGGCGAAACGGTGCGCGCCTCGAACGGGGTCACCAGCATCGTCGATTACAGTTTCGAGGATCGGGTGAAATCCGACCGGCTCTTTGTGATGTCGGGGCTCAACACCTGGAAACATATCACCCCCGGCCTGATCAATGCGCTGCGCCGCGAGCGGTCGCATGGGGCGCGGATCGGGGGCATGTGTTCGGCGGCCTATGTGCTCGCCCATGCCGGGTTTCTCGATGGCTGTCGCGCGGCGGTGCATTGGGAATATCACGACAGTTTCATGGAAGAGTTTCCCGATGTGTCGGTGGTGCGCAATGTCTTTGTGGCGGATGAGAAATTCATCACCGCTTCGGGGGGCACCGCGCCGGCCGATCTTATCCTGCATCTCATTGGCGAGACCCATGGGCAGGGGCTGGCCAATGAGATTGCCGATCAGATGGTCTATAGCGGGGTGCGCGAGGCCAGCGCCGAGCAGAAGGCGTCGCTTCAGGCGCGGCACGGGATGCGCAACCCGCATCTGGCGCGGGCGATTGGCCTGATGGGCGAGGCGATCGAGGACCCGCGTCATACGTCCGATATCGCGGGTGAAGTGGGGATTTCGACGCGGCAGCTCGAGCGGCTCTTTGGGCGTTATCTCAACTGTTCGCCGAGCAAATATTACCTCGAACTGCGGCTCAACAAGGCGCGCAACCTGCTCATCCAGAGCGAATGCAGCGTGACTGAGGTGGCGATGGCGGCGGGGTTCAAATCCGTCACCCATTTCGCGCGGGTCTATCGCGGGTCCTTTGGGGTGTCGCCGGGCGAACAGCGGTCGCGGCTGACCTGAGTTTACTCTTGCGCGCGGAGCACGAGCGGTCACTCTTGCGCGCGGAGCACGCGGGCGGGGCGGGCCTTGAGCGGGGCCCAAGCAAAGCCGAGCCCGGCCAGCAGCGTCACGCCGACGCCCGCCACAACGATGATCAGCGCCGAGGGCCAGATCACCGCAAAGCCGGTGTGCATGACGAAATGGCTCACCGCCCAGCCGCCGAGAATGCCCGCAAGGATCGCCACCGCCCCGGCGGCGGCGCCAAGGAGCGCGGCGCGGAGGGCGTGGCTGGCGAGGATGCGGGCGCGTCCGGCGCCGAGGGTGCGCAGCACGGCGGCCTCGAAGATGCGGTTGCGCTGATCCGCGGCGGCGGCCCCGATGAGCACCAGAAACCCGGTGACGAGCGTTGCCGCCGCGCCCCAGGCGGTGGCGGCGGCAAGCCCTGCCAGCAGCCCCGACACCCGGTCGATGGCGTCGCGGACGCGGATCGCCGTCACATTGGGCATGGCCTCGGAGATGTCGCGCAGGATCGCGGGCTCGGCCTCTGGGGTGGCGTAGACCGTGGCGATGAAACTATGCGGTGCGGCCTCGAGCGCGGCGGGGTTCATCATCATGATAAAGCCCATGCCGGCGGTGGAGAAATCGACCTCGCGCAGGGAGGTGAGCGTGGCGGTGATGTCGCGGCCAAGGATGTTGACGGTGATCTCGTCGCCGAGCGCGAGCCCCATTTCAGCGGCCTCTTCGGCGGCAAAGCTGAGCTGGGGCGTGCCGCTGTACGCCTCGGACCACCAGGTGCCTTGGGTGAGGCGGGTGCGGTCGGGCAGGGCGTCTGCATAGGAGATGCCGCGGTCGCCGTTGAGCACCCAGTGATCGCCCGCCACCTCGCGCGCCGGTTGGCCGTTGATCCGGGTGATGATGCCGCGCAGCATCGGCGCGCTGTCGATGCGGTCGACGGCGGGATCGCTGTCGAGCCTTTGGCGGAAGGCTTGCATCTGGTCCTTCTGGATGTCGACGAAGAAGAAGGCGGGGGCCTTATCGGGGAGGTCCTGCCGGATGGCGCTGCGCAGGTTGCCGTCGATCTGGCCGACAGCGGCAAGCACGCTTAGCCCGAGACCGAGGGAGAGCACCACCGGCAGCGCCGAGCGGCCCGGCCCGCCGATGGCGCCGAGCGCCCAGAGAAGCGCCGGACGGCGGCGGGCCAGCGGCCGGGCGCGGGCGGCGAGCCGTTCGATGGCGAGGCCTGCGAGGGTGAGCAGCAAGAGCGCCCCGGCGATGCCGCCTGCGGTCCAGACGGTCAGCCGCCAATTGCCGGAGAAAAGCGCCGCGAGCAGCACCAGAAGCGCGGTGGCCCCGGCGATGGTGGCGAGATAGGGCCAGCCGGGCAGCGCCCAATCGCGCCGCTCAGAAGGGCGAAACAGCGTGGCGGCGCGCACATCGGCGGCGCGGGCCAGCGGCCAGAGGGTAAAGATCAGCGCGGCGAGCAGGCCATAGATCGCGGCTTCGGCCAGCGGTGCGCCATAGAGGCCGAACTCGGCCGGGACCGGCAGGCGCGTGCCGAGATAGGGGCCGAGGAGCCAGGGCACCAGCGCGCCGAGCGAGACCCCGATGGCAAGGCCCAGCGCGGTGAGGATGCCGATCTGGATAAAATAGGTGAGAAAGATCACCCGCCGCGACGCGCCGAGCGTGCGCAGCGTGGCGATAACGGTGACCTTGCCCGCGAGATAGGCCTGCACGGCGGTGGCGATGCCGACGCCGCCCACGGCGAGACCGCTCAGCCCGACGAGGATGAGAAAGGCCCCGAGCCGGTCGACGAATTCCGCCACGCCGGGCGCGCCGTTGCGGGCATCGCGCCAGGACAGCCCCCGGTCGGGAAAGGCGCGGCCCAGCTCGGATAAGAGCGCACCGGGATCGGCACCGGGCGGCAGGTCGAGCCGTGTGCGGGTGGTGAACAGCGTGCCGGGGGCGAGCAGGCCGGAGCTGGCGAGATCGGCCTCGCGCAGGAGGCTGCGGGGGCCAAGCTCGAACCCGCCGGTGATGCTGTCGGGTTCAAACTCGAGCGCGGCGCTCACATGGAAGGCCTGTTCGCCGAGCGTGATCCTGTCGCCCGCCACGATCCCCAGCCGGGCCATGAGCGCCGGGTCGAGCACCGCGCCGGGCAGGCCGTTCGCGCCGTCGAGCGCGTTGGAAAGGGGCATGTCGGGGCTGAGGCGGACGCGGCCCACGAGCGGGTAGAGATCATCCACGGCCTTGACCTGGGTGAGGGCGCGGCTGCCGTCGGGGGTCACCGCCATGGAGCGAAATTCGGTCACCTGCGAGAGCCGGTCGGCGCGGGCCTCGAGCCAGGCGCGTTCGGTGGCATCGGGCGCGCGATAGGTGAGTTCGACCTCGGCATCGCCGCCCAAAAGCCGGGCGCCCTCGGAGGTGAGCCCTGCCTGAATGGCGGCGCGGGTGCTGCCGACGGCGGCGATGGCGGCGGCGCCAAGGATCAGGCAGGCGAGCAGGACCCAGAACGGCCCGAGCCCGCCGCGCAGCTCGCGCAGGGCCAGCCGCGTGGCGGTGCGCAGGCTCATGCGCGAAGGCCTTCGGATGTGCGGGGGGCGGCGGCGCGGTCCGCGTCGAGGCGGCCGTCGGTCAGATGCAGCACGCGGGCGCAGCGGGCGGCGAGGCCCATGTCATGGGTGACGAGCACCAGCGTCGCGCCATGGCGGTCGTGCAGATCGAAGAGCAGATCGACGATGGCCGCGCCATTGCTGCCGTCAAGATTGCCGGTGGGTTCATCGGCGAGGATGAGCCGGGGCCGGGGGGCGGCGGCGCGGGCGAGGGCGACGCGCTGTTGTTCGCCGCCGGACATCTGGGCCGGGTAATGGTGCATCCGGTGGGCAAGGCCCACGGCGCGCAGCTCGGCCTCGGCGCGGGCCTCGGCATCGGGGGCGCTGGCGAGGTCGAGCGGGGTGGCCACGTTTTCGAGCGCGGTGAGCGTCGGGATCAGGTGGAAAGATTGAAACACCACGCCGATATTGTCGCGCCGCAGCCGGGCCAGCGCGTCCTCGCCAAGCTGGCCGAGATCCTGCCCGAGGGCGGTGACGGTGCCGCCGGTGGCCCGTTCGAGCCCGCCCATCAGCATCAGCAGCGAAGATTTGCCAGAGCCCGAGGGCCCGGTCACGCCGATGGTTTCCCCGGCATGGACATCGAGGGAAATGTCGCGAAGTATGTTGACGTCTCCCGCGTTCGACCGAAGTGACAAGTCAGCGTTGCGGAGCGACAAAAGGGGCGAGGTCATGCGAAAACACCTTGTGAATATGCCTTTGACATATGGGGGTTTGGCCCGAATGGGCAAGGTCGCCTTACTGGCGATTTTAGCGGTTTTGCCGTTGCGCGGCGCTGTGGCGCAGGAAATTACCCTGCTGGCGATGGGGGATAGCCTCACCCAGGGCTATGGCCTGCCGGAGGAAGAAGGGTTTGTGCCGCAGCTCGAGGCCTGGCTTCGCGCGGCGGGGCAGGAGGTGCAGGTGATCAATGGCGGGGTGTCGGGGGACACCACGGCGGGGGGCGCGGCGCGGGTGGCTTGGGGGCTTGGTCCCGAGGTGGATGCGATGATCGTGGCGCTGGGGGGCAATGATTTCCTGCGCGGCATCGATCCGGCGGTGAGCCGTCAGAACCTCGACGCGATCCTGAGCGAGGCGGGGGCGCGGGAGGTGCCGGTTCTATTGGTGGCGATGGCCGCGCCGGGCAATTATGGCGCGGACTACAAGGCCGCGTTCGATGCGATCTATCCCGAGTTGGCGGCAGAGCATGGGGCGCTCTTGGCGGAAAGCTTCTTTCAGGGGTTGCCGGAGCGGGACCCTGACAAGCTCCGCCAGTATTTTCAGGAGGACGGGCTGCATCCCAATGCGCGGGGGGTGAGGCGCATCGTGGCGGGGCTTGGCCCGGATGTGCAGCGGCTCATCGATGAGGTGGTGGCGCCGTGAGGGGCCGGATCTGGCCCCGGCATAGGAGAGCGCAAAGGAAAAGGGCCGCCCCCGGTGGGACGGCCCTTTAAAAGCGTGTCGCTGAGGCCTTAGGCCAGAACGATGTTGCCTGCCGATTCGCGGCCGTCACGGCCGGCTTCGAGGTCGTAGGTGACCTTCTGGTTGTCGGCGAGGCCGGTGAGGCCCGCGCGCTCGACAGCAGAGATGTGCACAAACACGTCTTTGCCGCCATCATCGGGGGCGATAAAGCCATAACCTTTGGTGGTGTTGAACCATTTTACGGTGCCATTGGCCATTCCGTAGTCTCCTTCATTATGCTGCCCACGTCGTGCGGCAGCCCGGCCCGTCAGTGCAGAATCGAGTGACTGAGCCGTGTAGAGGAGCAGGTATCGATAGTGGTAACGTCGCATTCCCGATATGTTCCCTGCGGTGAAATAAAACAAGGGGAATTATTTTTCCCATGCCCCATAGGCGTTTAGATGCCGTGAGGTCAGCGTTCACCGAGGTTAACGAGGTCGTTTTCGGGGATTCGCCGCATCCCGTCGGTGTTGCGGCGGTATCGCGTCGGTGGCGGCGTGCGGGGGGCAAGGACAATGTTAACGGACCGTCGGGCAGGGTTGGGAGGCGGTGAATTCGCCGCTGTGCAGCCGAGAAGGAGATCCCGATGACCGATCGTTCCGCCCCGCAGTCCCCGAATGCCCGCGCGCCGCGCGCCGCGCCGCGTCAGGGCCGTTTGACCAAGTCGGAACGGCTGGCGCGGGATGGGCTGATGCGCAGCCTGATCGAGTTGCAGGGCGACGGTTGGCTCGACCGGGTGCTGCGCGAGGAGATCCCCGAGGCGTGGCATACGCTCGAGGCGGATGTGGATGTGCGCGAGCCGAAGGAGAAGGTGACGCTCTATCTCGATCGGTCGGTGGCGCGGTTTTACCGGCAGATGGGGCGCGGCTATCACGCGCGGATCAACCGGCTCTTGGCGACCTGGGCGCAGATGAAGATCGCGGGCGAGGTGCAGCTCGACGCGCATCTGGCGCGGCGGGCGGGGGTGGAGTGAAGGGGGGCTCGCGCGCGCCCCGTGGCCCGGAGCAAGGGCGCAGCCCGCCGGGCAGAGGCCGACCGCCCCCCGGGTGGGCTCTTGCTGAGGTGCCGGGGTGCAGATGCGTGGCGCGGGGATGGTGAGATAAACTGCCCAAAGCAGCGGAGCACTTGCCCACCCGCGGTCGGGCGCTGACCGGCTTGGCGTCTTGGGGCCGGTGGGGGGATAAGAAAACGCCCCCGCAGCGGGCTGCGAGGGCGGTGAGGGTTCGGGCCGCGCGGCGGGCGCGGGGCCGGGATCAGCGCGAGAATTTCTTGTGCTTGATCCGTTTCGGTTCGAGCGCGTCCGGGCCGAGGCGGCGCTTCTTGTCCTCTTCGTAATCCGCGAAGTTGCCTTCGAACCATTCGACATGGGCCTCGCCTTCGAAGGCGAGGATATGGGTACAGATCCGGTCGAGGAAGAAGCGGTCGTGCGAGATGACCACGGCGCAGCCGGCGAAATCGACCAGCGCGTCTTCGAGGGCGCGGAGGGTTTCGACGTCGAGGTCGTTGGTCGGTTCGTCGAGGAGCAGCACGTTGCCGCCCTCTTTCAGCAGCCGCGCCATATGGACCCGGTTGCGTTCGCCGCCCGAGAGCAGCGAGACCTTTTTCTGTTGGTCGCCGCCCTTGAAGTTGAAGGAGGAGCAATAGGCGCGGGAATTGACCTGCGCGTCGCCCAGTTCGATGATTTCGGCGCCGCCGGAGATCGCCTCCCACACGGTTTCATTGTCCTTGAGGTCGTCGCGCGACTGATCGACATAGCTCAGATCGACGGTGTCGCCATATTCGATGGTGCCGGCGTCGGGGGTTTCCTGCCCGGTGAGCATCTTGAACAGGGTGGATTTGCCGGCGCCGTTGGGGCCGATGACGCCGACGATGCCGCCGGGGGGCAGCGAGAAGGTCAGGTTCTCGATCAGGAGCTTGTCGCCCATCGCCTTTTGCAGCCCGTCGACCTCGATCACCTTGGAGCCGAGGCGGGGGCCGTTGGGGATGACGATCTGGGCGCGGGTGATTTTTTCGCGCTCGGACTGGTTGGCGAGATCGTTATAGGCGTTGATCCGGGCCTTTTGCTTGGCCTGGCGGGCCTTTTGGCCCTGACGCATCCATTCGAGTTCGCGTTCGAGGGTTTTCTGTTTCGACTTGTCCTCGCGGGCCTCTTGTTCGAGGCGCTTGGCCTTTTGTTCGAGCCAGGCGGAGTAATTGCCCTCGTAGGGGATGCCGCGGCCGCGGTCGAGTTCGAGGATCCAGCCGGTGATGTCGTCGAGGAAATAGCGGTCGTGGGTGACGATCAGGATGGTGCCCTTGTAGTCGATCAGGTGCTGTTGCAGCCAGGCGATGGTTTCGGCGTCGAGGTGGTTGGTCGGTTCGTCGAGCAACAGCATGTCGGGCGCTTCGAGCAGCAGTTTGCACAGCGCGACGCGGCGGCGTTCGCCGCCCGAGAGATCGGCCGGGCTCGCGTCGTCGGGCGGGCAGCGCAGCGCCTCGAGGGCGACGTCGATCTGGCTGTCGAGATCCCAGAGGTTGTTGCTGTCGATCTCGTCCTGCAGCGCCGCCATCTCATCGGCGGTCTCGTCGGAATAGTTCATCGCCAGTTCGTTGAACCGGTCGAGCTTGGCCTTTTTCTCGGCGACGCCGAGCATGACGTTTTCGCGCACGGTGAGCGTGTCGTCGAGATGCGGCTCCTGCGGCAGGTAGCCGACCTTGGCACCTTCGGCGGCCCAGGCTTCGCCGGTGAAATCGGTGTCGAGCCCGGCCATGATTTTCATCAGGGTGGATTTACCGGCGCCGTTGACGCCGACGACGCCGATTTTGACGCCGGGCAGAAAGCTCAGATGGATGTTCTCGAAGCATTTCTTGCCGCCGGGATAGGTCTTGGACACATCCTGCATGTGATAGACATATTGATAGGCTGCCATGGGTCGGGCTCCGTCACGAATAGCTGCGTTTGGCAGGCTGTGTAACGGGGCGGCGGGCCGGGGGCAATGGGGCGGCGGCTCTGTCTGCGCTAGCCATTGCTGATGTCGGGCAGGGCGATGGGGTGGGCGCGGGGGCCTTGGTCGGTGAAGAAGAGCGGCGAGGGCAGCGGCAGCATCGCGTCAAGCCAGCTCAGCATGTCGGCCACTGGCATCGGGCGGGCGAGGCCGAAGCCCTGGATGCAGGGGCAGTCGGCGCGGCGCAGGATGTCGAGCTGTCCCTGGGTTTCGACGCCTTCGGCGACCACATCCATGCCCAGAAGGCCGCAGAGCCGGATCAGCGAGCGGGTGATCACCCGGTTGCGCGGATCGCTTTCGAGGCGGCGGATCATCGAGAAATCGAGCTTGATCCCGTCGATTTCAAAGGCCGACATATGGGCGAGCCCGGCATAGCCGGTGCCGAAATCGTCGAGCGCCACATGCACGCCGAGGCGGCGCAGCCGGTCGACGGCGGTGACCACGTCAAGCTCGCCCCCGTCGAGGATGGTGGTTTCGAGGATTTCGACGCAGACCCGGCCGGGGGCGAGGTTGCGCGATTGCAGCGCCCAGTCGAGTAGGCCGGGGTAGTTTTCATCGGCGAGCACCGGCGAGGAGACGTTGATCGACATGGTGAGGTGATGATGGCCGGCCTGATCGAGCGCCTGCAGCGCGTCGAGGGCGAGGTTCATCGAGATGTAATCGACATCGGCGAGCAGCTGTGAGCGGCGGGCCTCTTCGAGAAAGACGCCGGGCAGGAGCGTGCCGCGTTCGGGGTGATTCCAGCGGATGAGCACCTCGCAGCCGGAAATCGTGTCGGATTCGAGCCGCAGCTGCGGTTGCAGATAGACCTCGAACTGGTTCTCTTCGACGGCTTCGCGGAGCTCGCGGGCGAGTTTTTGTTGGGCGCGGTAGCGGCGGCCGAGGAAGTCGGTGTAAAAGACGACCTGACCGCGGCCGCCGTTCTTGGCGGAATAAAGCGCCTGATCGGCCTGCTGGATGAGCGCCTCGCCCGAGACGGTGTCGGCGCCGGCCATCGAGGCGCCGATGGAAATGCCGACATGGATGGTCTGCTCGTCCCAGTCGAGCGGCACGGCGATGTCGCGCAGCACCAGTTCGGCGCGGGTCATCAGCGCATCCTGGGTGGCGACGCGGGCGCAGATCAGCAGGAATTCATCGCCGCCGGTGCGACAGACGAGATCGTCGGGGCCGGCGTTGCGGCTCAGCCCCGCCGCGACATGGCGCAGGGTGGCGTCGCCCGCCGCATGGCCGAGCGTGTCGTTGATCTCCTTGAACTTGTCGAGGTCGATCTGCAGCACGCCGATCTGGCCGTCGCGGATATACTGCAGCACCGGGTCGGAGCGCATATAGGCGGTGAGCCGTTTGCGGTTGGCGAGCCCGGTGAGATCGTCATGGAAGGCGGCATATTCCAGCTCATCCTTGGCGCGGTGCAAGGCCGATTCGGTGTCGACCTGATCGGTGATGTCGCGGCAGCCGATGATGACCAGCTGCCCGTCACTGTCACCGTCGCCGTCGCTGCCGTCGCAATCGTCGAGCGTGATCAGCGCATGGGATTGCTGGTTCCAGAAGCGGCTGCCATCGGCGCGCATATGTTCGCTCACCCGGAAGCGATCGAACAGGCCGCCATCGGGGCGGTAGCGGAAATTGGCGAGGTCCTCGGGCGAGGGGCGTTGATCGGGGGGCAGGATAAATTCGGAGGGGTGGCGGCCACAGATTTCGGCGCTGCTATAGCCGATCATCCGTTCCAGCGCCCGGTTCATCCAGACCACACGACCCCGCATGTCGACCACCGCGACCCCGTCGCGCAGATGTTCGAGCACCAGTTCGGAGAGCGGGCGATCCGTCGGTTCGCAGCCGGGCAGTTGCAGCCGGGGCCGGGTCTTGTCTTCGTCCTGAGGCACGTCGCACCTGTCCTAAGTGTCACTCATCACAGGCGACCATGGCAGGCAGCAGTTAATATCCGGTGGCCAAATCCCTTCCAAGATATTAAGCAAAGCGTTGGAGTTGAGGAGATATTGTGCGGTGATCGACATTCGCCTGCCCCCGTCCCGACCGGGCCAGACCATCGGGTTACTCGGTGGCTCGTTCGATCCACCGCATGAGGGCCATGCCCACATCACCCGCGAGGCGCTCAAGCGTTTCGGGCTCGACCGGGTATGGTGGCTCGTCAGCCCGGGCAATCCGCTCAAGGCGGAAGGGCCGGCACCGATGGCGCGGCGGATGGCGGCGGCGCGCCGGATCATGGATCATCCGCGGGTCGATATTACCGATTTCGAGGCCCAGATCGAGACGCGTTATACTGCGCAGACGCTCGAGACGCTGATCGGGCTGCGGCCCGGCGTGCGGTTTGTCTGGCTCATGGGGGCGGACAATCTGCATCAGTTTCACCGCTGGCAGGATTGGCGCAAGATCATGGAGACGGTGCCGGTGGGCGTGTTGGCGCGGCCCGGCACGCGGACTTCGGCGCGCAGCTCCAAGGCGGCCAAGGTCTATGACAGCGCGCGGCTGCCGGGCAAACGCAGTCACGAACTGATCCATCATGCGGCCCCGGCGTGGTGTTTCATCAACGTGCCGATGTCGACCCTGTCGTCGACCCAGTTGAGAAAGGCAGGGCATTGGCCTAAATCCTCAGGGGAAGAGGCCGCGCCGCAAGGCTGAGCGTGGCCCCGAACAGCGCCGAAATTGGCAGCCGAGGGTGGCAAGAGAGATGTCTGATTTTTCCACGAGACGGTTTTTCCTCGCCGGGGCCGCGATGGCGGCGTTGGCGGGCACGATCCCCGGTGCGGCGCTGGCCGAAGCGCCCGCCCGGTCGAAACGGCCGGTGGCGCGGCCCGGCAGCAGCAAGCCGGCCACGGCCGAAAGCCTGATCGAGGCGGCGGGTCTTGGTGGCTCCGTCGGGTTTGCGGTGGTGGATGTGGCGACGGGCGGGTTCCTCGAGGGCTATAACCCGGCGACCGGCCTGCCGCCCGCCAGTGTCGCGAAATCGGTGACCGGGCTTTATGCGCTGCGCACGCTCGGGCCGGAGTATCGGTTCGAGACCCGGCTGGTGGCGACGGGCCCGGTGAGCGAGGGGGTCATCAAGGGCGATCTGGTGCTGGCGGGGGGCGGTGATCCGCTGCTCGACACCGATGCGCTGGCGCGGATGGCGTCGGATCTCAAGGCGGCGGGGGTGCATCGGGTCGATGGCAAGTTCCGGGTCTGGGGCGGCGACCTGCCCTATGTCGAGCGGATCGACGATATTCAGCCGGTGCATGCGAGCTATAACCCGGCGGTGTCGGGGCTCAACCTCAATTTCAACCGGGTGCATTTCGAATGGAAACGCGCCGGGCAGAATTACGAGGTGTCGATGGATGCGCGGTCGGGCAGCCATCGTCCGGCGGTGCGGGTGGCGCGGATGGGGCTCGTGGCGCGGCAGAGCCCGCTCTATACCTATCGCAACGAGGGCGATCACGACACCTGGACCGTGGCGCAGCCGGCGCTGGGCAATGGCGGGGCGCGGTGGCTGCCGGTGCGGCATCCGGCGCGCTATGCGGGCGAGGTCTTTGCCAGTTTCGCGCGCAGCCATGGCATCATCCTCGAGCCCGGCGGGGCACTGGAGGCGGCGCCCGAGGGTCGGGTTCTCGTCACCCATCAGAGCGAGACATTGCGCGAGATCGTGCGCGACATGATGAAATATTCCACCAACCTCACCGCCGAGCTGATCGGGATGACGGCGACGGCCAAGCGCAATGGGTTGCGCCCCGAGAGCCTGCGCGGCTCGGCGGCGGTGATGACCAGTTGGGCGCAAGAGGTTCTTGGCCTCAGGGATGCGCGGTTTGTCGATCATTCGGGCCTCGGCGATGAGAGCATGATCGAGCCCGGATCGCTGGCGCGGGCGCTAGCGGCGGCGGAGGATGAGGCGCTCATCGCGCCGCTGATGAAGCCGATTGCCCTCTATGGCCGCGATGGCAAGGTCGACCGCAATCACAAGGTCAAGGTGTTCGCCAAGACCGGCACGCTGGTCTTTGTCAGCGCGCTGGCGGGCTATGCCACGGCACCGAATGGCAAGCGGCTCGCCTTTGCGATCTTTACCGCCAATGAGGACAAGCGCGCCGCCTCGGACCGGGCGACGCAGGACAGCCCGCCGGGGGCGGCGGTGTGGAACCGCAAGGCCAAGAAGCTCCAACAGGCGCTGATCGAGCGCTGGGTCGGGGTCTACGCGGGCTGAAGAACTTGACTTTTTGCGTCAGGAATGATGGTTGGCCGCCAAAGGCAGCCAGGACAGAGAGACCCTAGCCACTCGCAATCATATTTACTGCGAGGGGTAAGACCATGCGATTTGGGGTTTCCATTCTGGCGCTGAGCGCCGGGGTATCTACTGGGTTTTCTGCGGGGATTTCTGCCGGGACGGCCTGGGGCCAGGCGGCGGGTGAGTTTGAGCTCGGGACGATTGTTCTCGAGGCGGGGGCGACAGAGGCCGGTGAGGGCAAGGATGTCGAGGTCACGGCCGAGGATCTGAACCGCATTCAGCCCGCCGATCTTCAGGATCTGTTCAAGGGCGAGCCGACGGTGCAGGTGGGATCGTCGATCCCGATGTCGCAGAAGGTCTATGTCAACGGGGTCGAAGAGACCAACCTTGCCGTGACCGTTGATGGCGGCCGCCAGAACAACAAGATCTTTCACCACAATGCGACGACGCTCATTGATCCGGCGCTGCTCAAATCCGTGCGGGTGGCGCCCGGTGTGGCCCCGGCGGATGCGGGGCCGGGGGCGATGGCGGGCTCCATCGCCTATGAGACGCGGGATGTGGGCGATATGCTGACCGAGGGCGATGATTTCGGCGGGTTTCTCAGCAGCAGCTATGAGAGCAACGGCAATATCTTCACCAATGCCGCCAGTATCTTTGGCCGCCAAGGCGGGTTCGAGGCGCTGGGCTATCTCAAATATGCCACGGGCGGCGATCGCGAAGATGGCGGCGGCAATGATATTCTTGCCTCCGGGACCGATCTGCTCAGCGGGTTGGTGAAGCTCGCCTATGAGGCGGAGAGCGGCCACCGGATCGAGCTCTCGTATGAGCGGGTCAATGATGACGACGCGCGACCCTATCGCGGCAACCTGTCGGTGATCACCGCGGGCCGTCCGGTGCCCGCGACGCGGCGCTATGATCTCGACCGGCAGAATGTCGTGCTCAGCTATAGCACGACGCAGCCGAGTGAATTCTGGAATCCGACGGCGCGCATCGCCTATTCGGTGACCGATCTGGCGACGATCGACTATCCGAATGCTCTGGTGAATGAGATCACCTATGGCATGACCGACAGTCTCAATGGTGAGATCAGCAACCAGTTCAGCCTCGGGTCCGGGACGGTGGATGTGGGGCTCGATTTCTACGAGGACAGCGCGCGGATCGACTACCGCAGCCTCGACACGCCGGCGTGGAATTACGAGACCGGCGAAGCGGCGCGCAACATCGGCCTTTTCGTGCAGGCGCGGTTCGATCTGAGCGAGCGGGCGCGGGTGTCCTTTGGCGGGCGTCATGACTGGCATCGGTTCGAGGGTGTCGACGGCTCGACCAGCGACAGTTCGGGGTTCTCCGGCAATCTCTCGGGGGAATATGACCTGAGCCAGGCGGTGACGCTGGCGGCGGGCTATTCGCATGTCTGGGCGGGGCCGACGCTGGCGGAGAATTACATCGCCAACCCGGGCTGGACCTATCCGGCCGAGGGGCTGCGCAGCATGGAGGCGGACAATATTTATGTGGCGCTCGGGGCCGAGCTCGGGGCGTGGAGCCTGCGGGCCAAGCTCTTTCAGACCGAGATCGAGAATGCCCGCACCCCGAGCTATGGCGGCGGGGCGGATCTCTATTCCGATGTCGAGACGCGCGGCTATGAGCTCTCGGTCGGCTATAGCTGGGGCGCAGGCTTTGCGCGGCTGGCCTTTGCGGATATCGACACCGAGATCAACGATCAGCCCGCCGACAGCGATCTTGGCCGCTACCTGACCACGCCGATCGGGCAGATCCTGTCGCTGGCGGTGGCGCATGAGTTCGCGGGCACCGGTCTTCGGGTCGGCGGCGATGCGCAGGTGGTGTTCTCTGAGGTGAGCTATGACCCCTATAGCGGCACGGCGGGGCAGCCGCTCGATGGGTATGAGGTGGTCAATGCCTTCCTCGAGTATCAGCCGCGCGGGATGGAGAATGTGACAATCCGCGGCGAGGTCAACAATCTCTTCGATGCCGAATATGTGAGCCGCGCCACCTATGGCCAGGAGTTCGGCACGGTGGTGCCGCTCAACGAGCCGGGGCGGTCGTTCAAGATCGAAGCGCGGGTGAGCTTCTGATCCAGAGGCCCGGGGCGGCGCGATGGGAAACCCTGCCGCCCTGTGTCCTGTGGTGAGGCTCTGTGCGGTCCGGTGAGGCCCGGTGAAGCTCTGTCACGTCCGGCCAGATCGCGCCGCGCGAGCCTATTGCGCCTGCCCCCGGAATCGCCTAAACGTCCGACACCACGACGGAACGGCGAGTTGGCGGAGTGGTGACGCAGCGGATTGCAAATCCGTGTACACCGGTTCGATTCCGGTACTCGCCTCCATTTAATTTCAAACACTTAGCCGAATTTTCTAAGCTATACGTGAATTTCAAACACGGATATTTGAAACAAGAACGCTGAGCCACACCTATGGCCAATATTCTCAACGCAAGCGGATTGGCGAAAAAATAGAGGCGTCCTCCTTCTCATGAGAGGTCAATCAAGAAACCAAGACACAGACTTCTCAGGCAATTTCTCGGCATCGCTGCCGTTGGACGCGAGGCAGTCTAAGGTCAGGTATGCGGACTTTGCAGCCATTCATCGCAAAACTCCTGATGTCCGCTTCGTCATGGAAACATCAAGGCACCCGCGATATCTCGCGGGTGCTTTAGTCTTTTGGACCGATTATCGCGCCAAGTCGTAGCGTGTCATCGACATTGTGGTTGCGTCGATCATGCTCATGAACTTCTCAGCGGCTGGCGCGGATGCAAAGCTGTCCATGGACGCCTGTGCCGCTTCTGCGCTTTCCCAGTTGACCACGACCGCCCACTTACCGTCAGAGAAGGCTGCCTGCCGTGAGATGAAGCCGGGTTGCTGGCTGACATGTTCGTCTTCTATGGCCTTGTCGACAGGTTCGAACACTTCGGGCGAAACGCCCTCTGCGAGATTCATTGTAACGATCTCGATAACGCCGTTGTCTTGTGCCATTGCGGTTCCTCCTAGAGCCATGAACAATGTGATCAGAAGTGTTTTCATAGCGGTCACCGATCAGAATTTACCGTTGTCGTGGGCCATCTCGGACGGGATGTCCGCGATTACGTCCCAATGCTCAACGATTTTGCCGTCTTTGACCCGGAACAGGTCATAAAACGCTGTCGGTTTGTCAGCGAACGTGCCCTTTGACGCAGTCAGGACGAAGTTGCCTTCAGCCACGACATAATGCACGTCCGTGTAGACCATTTGGATGCCTTGCTCGGCCATACCGGCAAGTGCCGCGCCCAAGCCATCCAATCCATCGGCGATGTTGCTATTGTGCTGGATGTAGGTCTCGGTGGACAGGAAGTCAGTGATCCGGTCGACCTCGCCGTTTTTCAGGATGGTTTCCACGAAATCTGTGACCAGTGCTTTGTTCTCAGCCGTCTTATCCAGGTCGGTGATCTCGGTCGGTCCGTCTGTCTGTGTGTGGCCAGATGGATTTGGTGCAGTGATCGGGGTCAGGTTATCCCAGTGCTCAGCCACTTTGCCATCTTCGACACGAAAGACATCAAAACCGACCAGTGTTTCTGCACCAAAGGCCTGTGCGTTGTTATAGGTCGTATGCAGAACCACCATATCGCCTTCGGTGATAACGCGATGGATATCCACTTCGATTCCGCTGTCCTTCAGTCCGGGAATGAACCCTAGGATCGGTGCCGCGCCAGTGGGCACTGCGGGATTGTGTTGAATATAGTCCGGTGCAAGCAATTGCTCCGCTGCGGTCGGATCGAAGTTGATGAAGATGGCTGCAACAGCCTCCAGTACGAGTTCTTTGGGTGTCATAGGTCTACTCCTTGATTGACTTGTTAATGACGCGGTTCATGCGGCGCGGGCTTGCGCCGCAGTGATCTTGAATTCTATGCCCCATGGATCGACGAGGTGGCCTGGATTGAGGCTTTCGGGTTCGGCCAGAAGCTCGACACCTGCAAGGCCGGTTGCTCCGTTCGAGCGAGTTTCCGCTCCCCTGGATTGCCATTCATTGGCGGCAAGGTGGTGGTGGTAGCCCCCAGAACCGAACCAGCGTGCAGATGGCAGTTGGAAGGTCTGCACCATGCCGAGTTGATCTGTGATAAACGAAGCAGCACGATCCACATCGCCAACGCGCAAATGTACGTGCCCAATGACGGTGCCTTGCGGTGCACCTTGCCATTGTGCGGCATCTTCTGTGAGTGATTTCATGTCGAGCGGTCGTGTTGTCATTTGCACATTATCCCCACTGCGCTTCCATGTTTCGCGGGGTAGGTCACGATAGATTTCAATGCCGTTCCCTTCCGGATCGTTCAGATACAATGCCTCGCTGACCCCATGGTGCGAGGCACCATCGAGACGAACGCCTCTCTCTTCTGCATAGGTCAGCCAAGCACCGAGGTCCCGTCGGGACGGCAGCAAAAAAGCGGTGTGGAACAGACCAGCTTCTCTGGGGAAGGGTTTGGCTTTGCGGTCCTGCCGCAGTTCGATCAAAGCGGTGCCGTCTGTACCCAGCAGAGCGCTTTCACCGCTACGCTCGATCAAGCCAAGGCCGATTACGTCTTCGTAAAAGTTAGCGGTCTTGTCGAGATCACGCACGGTCAAAGCGACTTGACCGATTGAGATGGGGGCGTCTGAAGTTGCCATGAACTTGTCTCCTGCATTTGAACTTGCAGGGAACATAGTCATAGTAATTTCTCCGAGAAATGGCGATAAATGGGAATGTATATCGCATGAATGGAGACAATAACGTGGACCGGATTGATGGGATGCAAAGCTTCGTCGCGGTTGTGGAAAGCGGATCATTTGCTGCTGCGGGCCAGCGTTTGGGGATATCGAACAAGTTGGTCAGCAAACGGGTCGCGCAGCTTGAAACCCAGCTTGGAATGACGCTTCTGCACCGCACTACCCGTTCAATGTCGCTGTCTCATGAAGGTGAAAGGTATCTGGAGGGTGCACGACGGGTGCTGGCCGAACTGGAGCAGTTGGAGGCCGAGTTTGATACATCAGAAGGTCTGAAGGGCATCGTCCGTGTGGCAGCACCCATTACATATGGCGATACGGCAGTTGCAAACGCCGCCAACCGATTTGTTGAACAGCATCCCAATGTCACCGTCGAACTGGATTTGTCTGATCACTACGTCGATTTGGCAAAGGGTGGTTTCGATATTGCAATCAGGATTGGCAACCTCAGCGACTCAAGCCTCATTGTACGCAAACTGGGCGAGACGCATATGAAGGTCGTCGCCGCGCCATCCTATATCGAAAAGCATGGTACGCCTGCGCATCCCGCCGAACTATCCGATCACACCTGCATTCGTGACGCCAACAACCCTGACCCAAACCGCTGGCCATTCCAGATCGAGGGACAAACAATCCAAGTACCGGTCTCAGGCCCATTCTTGGCGAACAGCCCGCCTGCTTGTCTGGCACCCACACGAGCGGGGCGAGGCATCTTCATCTGCCCCGACGTGTTTTTAGGCGACGATCTTGAAACCGGGCGTCTAGTACAGCTGTTTCCAGAGTTTCGCTCCCGCACACTTCCAATCCAGAGTGTACAGCTACCATCCGCTTTCCGAAAACCACGAGTAAAGGCTTTTGTGGAGTGTATGAGGGCTGAAATCAAAGCGTAGTTTAATTCGGATAGCCGCCGTCTGTGCTTGCCGCAGCATTCGTGACTTTGGGCTCGAGGCAGTCATTCGCTGCAAACATTCTTAATGACTGCATTGCCGCCCATCCCATCGAAATCCGCGACATTGAATAGATGTGAGGCCTCTGCGACCGAACACTCGCGGCGTTCTCCGAACCTTAATACGTGCTGCTGCAAGAACGCGGCCTGCCACTAAAAATGATCTACCGATCATAAAGCGGAAATATGACCTGCAGATCATACGGCATCAAAGGCAGCTGAGCGACGTCGTGCGCCAGCAACAATGGCTTCGGCCAATGGCTGCGGGAACCCATCCGGCAAGTCTGCAAGTGTCTTGTCCAAGGCGGGTTCAAGCTCCTTCGCGATCTCCGACAAGACCTCTTCCGCCAGCGCCACACCAAAACCAGCCGCCTTTGCAGCCTGCAGGAAATGGCGAGGCACCACCTCATTGATCCGATAGTGCCCGTCGACGGCCATCGCGAGGCGCATCCGGTTCTGGCGGATTTGACCGTCATCCACGGCTTTCTGAGCGCTCAGCACATCGTAGAGTGGGGTCATACGGAACCCGCCAGGGCGCAATGCGATGCTGAAATTCTTGGCGTGCCCGTCCGTCGCTCCCAGGAGCCAAAACAGCACCTGTGCGCGGAAGAAGGCGCGCTGATCCGCCTCGGGGTCATCACTGCCCTTCAGCAACCCAACCCCTTCGGTGATCCCTGGCCCGCCATCCATTTGGTATTTTTGACTGGGTGGGACCGAGAGCGCCTGACAAAAGTCTTCCTGCGGGAGGCGGATCAATCGGCCATCCTTGGTCCAGCGCCGATCGAACCGCGTTACGATAAGGCTTCGTACGTCTTCGAAGTCGGCAATCTCGATTTCCGCGACATCCATGCCCATGGCACGGCAAAAGTTCATGCAGAAATACTCGTTTTCAACGCTGTCGGATAGATCAATCCCTGCGGGCAAAACACCCAGCTGAGTCTTGAGGATATGGGTCGTTGGGGTAAGCCCCGATGGACGGATCCATGCGCCCTCATGGCGCAGCAGCGCCGTTTTCTCCTGTGCCCCTGCAATGGAAATGCGGAAGTCGTCTTCCTCGTCCAAGCCAAGCGGAGCACTTGCAAGGTTGCGCAGCATATCCGCTATCTGCGCCTCAGACACGGGCTCGCCCTCGAGCGCGCCAACTTCGGGGATCTCACCCGAAACAAACTGCAAGGCACCTACGCAATCGCGCCCGATCTTCTCCAGCATGTGCCATGCGTCTGTACCTCCAGCGCGCACCCGAGCGGCGACACGTTCACGTATCGCCTGATTGTCGGGCAACAGGTTTTCCAGGTAGGCAATGACAGGGCCACCTTGGTGCGCCTCTTCGCGCAAAGGCAGGGACAGAGAGATGGGCATGGCGTGTTCCCACGACAGCCAGTCCGGGTCATAGGTAAAGCTGATCGCGCCCGAGCCTGCGAGGCGCAAAGCCCCCACCAGCCTTCCATTCAGAAGCACCTGCATAGTGCCGCTACGCCCGCGTTTCGCCATCAGAAGATATCCTCGATTTCAAGCGAGCCACCGCGCTCCACCAATCGGAACTCAAGCCCAAGAGCCGCCATGACAGCGAGCACAGTGGCGAGCTTGGTTCCCGCGTCGCCATTCTCGAGCGACGAAATCGTCGCGACGCGCAAATTCGTGCGCGCGCTGATATCACTTTGGGTCCAGCCGCGCGCTTTGCGCGTCCGCCGGAGTGCCTCGCCGATCTGCTCGGCCGTTCGTGCCGTGAGGTCCATGATGTGGCTCCTTTTACGGCACAGCGTAAATCAAAGTAAATTACGTCGCAACGCAAAAATCTAAACTTTACGCCACAGCGTAACATGCGAGCCGCACTCACACCTGCAGCCCCGCAGCGCGCACCTGTTCGGGCGTCACCAGTCTTGACGCAATCAAATCTTCGATCTGCCGATTGGTGATGTGGCGGCACAAGGGATGGCGCTCATGGATCCACTCGGCGAGGCTAGCACGCCCCTTGGCTTCGGCCTCTCGCGCTTTCTCTCGGTCCGCCTGTACCTGGGCAAGCCCCTTCTCCCAACGTCGCATCTTGAACCAGTTGTCTGAGAAGCAGACCTTGCTGCGCGTGTAGCCCTCGCTTTCCTTGGCATAGGCTTTGACCGCTTGCTTCAGATCGTCGGGCTTCACTCCGGCCTTAACAGCTGCTGCGATCAAACGCAGACTGGTCCGCCGGTCTCGGATCCTGTCTTCGGGATAGGCAGCTAAGATCTTCTCAGCTTCAAGATCTTCAACCTCCTCCGCCGCCTCGCGCCTGCGCGTAGGTGGTTTATGGATGGTTTTAGGATGGTTTGGGGTCCACCGTGAACCCCGTACCCCGTTCACCGTGGACCCCGTACCGGGTTCAGGCTGGACGGGGTTCACAGTGACCCCCGTCTCAATCTCGGGCTCAGCCGTGGGTTCGAGCGCGGCCACACGCTCCAGAACGATGCGGTAAATGACGGTGTAGCCGTTCTTGCAGTGCCGCCGCCCCGTCTCGATCAGAATGCCTTCGCGCAGGAAGTCGATGATGGTGCGCTTGACCGTGCTCTCGCTGAGCTCTGTGTGGCGCTGGATCGTGCCCTTGGAGCACCAGATGCCCGAACCATCATCGCTCGCCTTGTCGGCCAAGAACATAATGATCTGCTTGCGTGCAGCGCTGCCAAAACGGCGCTCGGCACATTCATTTGCGATGCGCCAGCTCATTGCAATGCCTCAAGGTTAGAAGCGTTTTTGTGAGCATTCTGGCGCGCAATAAGCGTTGAAACTTTCGCTTTTTGTTCACTTTTTGTCAGGGGGTGTTTTGCACCCTTAAGCCGTTGTTTTCGCTTGCGCTCTTTCTGGATTGCAAATCCGTGTACACCGGTTCGATTCCGGTACTCGCCTCCACTGGTTCCCCTCCAAGCACTAAGGTGATTTTGACGCGTGGGCGTGTGTCTGGGCGTTTGGATTGTGTACCGGTCTGGAGAGGGGGGCGAGCGGGTTGGCGATCTAGCCTGTGCTCCCTCAGTCTCGGACATCTCCCAGCACGAGCAGAAGCAGGATCGCGAGCAGCGGGCTGAGGAACAGGGACACCAGCACCCAGAGGACAGCGCTGCGTCCGCGGGTGCGGGCCATGCTGGCGGGCAGGAAGATTGCGAGCCAGATGATAAAGACCAAAGAAATGAGAAGTGGGGTAGCTTCTAAAATGTTGGCCCCCTTTGCTGTGGTCGAAGAAGGGAGCCGGACTGCGCCTCCCTTGCTGATTGCCTAGACTCGCAGTTGCTGCGCTTCAGGATGATTGGTCTTTCCGGGCCTCGAATTTGGCCCAGACATGCATGTGGCCTTTTTGGCGGGCGTCGGCGAGCCACATCTTTTTTCGGGCGTCGGGGGGTTCGAGGTGGCGGTATGTGCCGCCGGAGAATTTGGGCCAGTCGATGGCCAGTCCCAGTTTCACCATTTCGCAGGAGAGGTCGCGGCCGTCTTCGAGGTAGCATTTGGCGACGGTGCGGCCGTGGGTGTCGGTCTCGAGGATTTCGGCGCGGATGGCCTGGCCTTTGCAGAGGCGAATGAGCGCCCATTTGGCCGTTTGCCCGTAGGGGTGATTGATCTCGGGGGCGTCGATGCCGAAGAGGCGGATCTGGGTTTTGCGGATGACGATGGAATCGCCGTCGATGATGCGGGCGGGGCCGGTGAGGCAGGTGAGTTGCGGCGTGGGGGCGGCGGTGGTGGCGTCGAAGGGGGGCGGTTCGGCCGGTCTGGGGGCGCGCGGTGCCCGGGGGGCTCTGGGTGGTCTGGGGGAGCGGGACCGCTCGGGTCGTGTGGCGCGGGGTGGCGGGCGGTGCCGTCTGCGTCGGCCGCGTTTGCCGAAGGCGAAGATCGCGGCGATTGTGAGACAGTAGAAAAATATATCCACGGGTCAATGCTCCATTGAAAACTCAATGGCCTGAAAAAGCACGCGGCCAATTCTTTAACCTAATGAGGGCATTCGACGCTTTTGCCGGTGTGTTTGTCAAGTTTGGGGCAGGCGCGGGCCAGAGGGAGGCGCAAGGGGCGCAGGGGGGGGCGGGCCGGGCTGGCCCGCGCGGGGGCTCAGTGGGCGAGCATTTCGGCCACGATGGCGGCGCCGGTGAGGGCGGCGGGGTAGTAGGTCGGCCAGTTGGTCACTTCGTCGAGCAGGGCCGCGCGGTCATTGCCCCAGTAGAGGTGATAGTGATCGGCGGGCTCGGGCGCGATGCGGTGGTCGCTGAACTGGATATAGGCGGGCGCGTCGGCGTCGCCATCGGTCTTGGCAAAGATGTAGCGGACGCCGCGGTTGCCCTTGGCATAGGTCAGGATTTCGTAGCCGTCGCTGGCATAGGTGCCGGTGAGGGTCGCGCTGACGCTGGTGAAGGTCACGGTGTCGCCCGCGATGGTGATCCGGTCGACATCGGTGGCGTAGCCGGTGTCGTAATAGGTGCGGTAATCGGCGGCGGATTTGTCGCCGCTCTCGGCCTTGTGGGCCATCACCGGGTCGAGCGTGCCATCCTGCAGATAGGGGTAAAGCGATTGCCACTCGCCGTGCCAGTCAGAGAGCGGGCGGGGCGCGATGTCGGCGTCGTCGAAATAGCCCTTATAGATCGCCTCGGCCTTGTCGTCCTGGCTGTGGTCATGGGCGTGATCGTCATGGGAATGACTGTGGCCGTGATCCGAGGATTTGGAGCCGGCGAGCGCTGGGGTGGTTGAGAGGGCAAGTGCTGCGGCCAGCGTGAGAGCGGTGAGGGGGGATGTGCGGGGCATGGGGTCTCCAAAAATAGTTATGATATAACGTAGCGATCCATAGGGCGCGGTGGGGCGGAGGGCAAGCGGATTGCGGGGGCTCGGCACCCGGGCCGCGGCGAAAATGCGGATTATGGCTGCCACTCGCATTATTATGTATGGACATAATGAAAAAACCGGGTAGAACTTCTGGCGAAGAGACGAGTCACCTCAGATCACCACAACGCGGAGCATGTCATGGGCAATCACATTCTCACCGAGCTGAAGCTCGCCACCTTGGCGGGCGCGGGGGCCTATGGGCTGATCCCCGAGGGCGCGATTGCCATCGAGGGCACCGAGATCGTCTGGGCCGGGGCGCGGGGCGATCTGCCCGAGCGCTATGCGGGCTGGGCCGAGACGCGGCTTGGCGGGCGGTTGGTGACGCCGGGGCTGGTGGATTGTCACAGCCATGTGGTCTTTGGCGGCAACCGGGCGCGCGAGTTCGAGATGCGGCTCAATGGCGCGAGCTATGAAGAGGTGGCGCGGGCCGGCGGTGGCATCGTGTCGACGGTGCGGGCGACGCGCGAGGCCTCGGAAGAGGCGCTGCTGGCCGATGCGCTGGGGCGTGTCGATGCGCTCCTCTCCGAAGGGGTGACGACGCTGGAGATCAAGTCGGGCTATGGGCTCGACCAGGAAACCGAGCTGCGGATGCTGCGGGTGGCGCGGCGGATTGGCGAGCTGCGGCCGCTCACCGTTGTGACGACGTTCCTTGGGGCCCATGCGGTGCCTGAGAGCCACAAGGGTGACGCGGATGGCTATATCGATACGGTCTGCATCCCGGCGCTGCGGGCGGCCAATGCCGAGGGGCTTGTCGATGCGGTGGACGGGTTCTGTGAAGGCATCGCCTTTGCGCCCGACCAGATCGCGCGGGTGTTTGACGTGGCGCGCGAGCTTGGGCTGCCGGTCAAGCTCCATGCCGAGCAGCTGAGCAATCTCGGCGGGGCGCAACTGGCGGCGCAATATGGCGCGCTCTCGGCGGATCATATCGAATATCTCGATCAGGCGGGGGTCGATGCCATGGCCGGGGCGGGCACTGTTGCGGTGCTGCTGCCGGGCGCGTTCTATACGCTGCGTGAGACGCAGATGCCGCCGGTGGCGGCGCTGCGCCGGGCGGGCGTGCCGATGGCGCTTGCCAGCGATTGCAACCCGGGCTCGTCGCCGCTCACATCGTTGTTGCTGACGATGAACATGGGCTGCACCCTGTTTCGCATGACGCCGGAAGAGGCGCTCGCGGGGGTGACCCGCGAGGGGGCGGCGGCGCTCGGCCTCAAGGATCGCGGGCAGATCGCGGCGGGGCAGCGGGCGGACCTTGCGGTCTGGGACGTGGTGGAGCCGGCGGAGCTTGCCTATCGCATCGGGTTCAACCCGCTCTACAAACGGATTTTCGGAGGTCAGATATGACGGAACTGGTGGTGATGCCGGGCGCGGCCCGGCTCGACGATCTGGCGGCGCTCTATTGGGAGGGCGCGGGGCTGCGGCTCGACCCGGCGTGCCGGCCCGATATCGAAGAGGCGGCGCGGCGGATTGCCCGGGCGGCGGCGGGCAATGAGGCGGTTTACGGGGTCAACACCGGCTTTGGCAAGCTGGCCTCGGTCAAGATCGCGCCCAAGGATACGGCGACATTGCAGCGCAACCTGATCCTCAGCCATTGCTGTGGCGTGGGCGAGCCGGTGCCGGTGCGCATGGCGCGGCTGATGATGGCGCTCAAGCTGCTGAGCCTTGGGCGTGGTGCGTCGGGGGTGCGGGGCGAGCTGATCGACCTGCTCGAAGAGATGCTGGCGCGCGGCGTGACGCCGGTGATCCCGGCGCAAGGCTCGGTCGGTGCGTCGGGTGATCTGGCCCCGCTGGCGCATATGGCGGCGGTGATGATGGGCGCGGGCGAGGCCGAATACGAGGGCCGGGTGATGCCGGGTGCCGAGGCGCTGGCGGCGGCGGGGCTGGTCCCGGTCGAGCTTGGCGCCAAGGAGGGTCTGGCGCTCATCAACGGGACGCAGTTTTCCACGGCCTTCGCTCTGGCGGGGCTCTTTGAGGCGTGGCGGGCGGCGCAGAATGCGCTGCTCATTTCGGCCATGTCGACGGATGCGATCATGGGCTCGACCGCGCCCTTGCAGCCGGAAATCCACAGCCTGCGCGGCCATCGCGGCCAGATCGAGGCGGCCGAGGCGATGAGCCGGGTGCTCGACGGGTCGGTGATCCGCGAGAGCCACCGCGAGGATGATGCGCGGGTGCAGGACCCCTATTGCATCCGCTGTCAGCCGCAGGTGACCGGGGCGGCGATGGATGTGTTGCGTCAGGCGGCGCAGACCCTCGTGACCGAGGCCAATGCGGCGACCGACAACCCGCTGGTGCTGCGCGATGCCGATCTCATCGTGTCGGGTGGCAATTTCCATGCCGAGCCGGTGGGCTTTGCCGCCGATATGATCGCGCTCGCGCTGTCGGAGATCGGGGCGATTTCGCAGCGGCGCATTGCGCTCATGGTCGATCCGACGCTGAGCCATGATCTGCCGCCGTTCCTGACGCCCGATCCGGGGCTCAACTCGGGCTTTATGATTGCCGAGGTGACGACCGCCGCGCTGATGAGCGAGAACAAGCATCTGGCCAATCCTTGCGTCACCGACAGCACGCCGACCAGCGCCAACCAAGAGGACCATGTCAGCATGGCGGCCCATGGCGCGCGGCGCCTGACGCGGATGGCGCAGAACCTGCAGCGCATTCTTGGGGTCGAGGTTCTTTGCGCGGCGCAGGGCATCGAGTTCCGCGCGCCTTTGGAGACGAGCGTGCCGCTGCAGAAGGTTCTCGCGCGGCTGCGTGACACCATCCCGACCTTGGCCGAGGACCGTTACCTCGCGCCCGATCTTGAAACCGCGTCCCGGCTTGTCGCCGAGGCGGAGCTCGTCCGTGCCTGCGGCGTCGAGCTGCCGCTGCTCGACGCCTGACCGCCATCTGACCTACGGAGACTGACAATGACTGATCCCCGCAAGAACACCCGTGACATCTATCCCGCGACCGGGACCGAGATCACCGCCAAGAGCTGGCTCACCGAGGCGGCGATGCGGATGATGATGAACAACCTGCATCCCGATGTGGCCGAGAACCCGCATGAGCTCGTCGTTTACGGCGGCATTGGCCGGGCGGCGCGGACCTGGAAGGATTTCGATCTGATCGTCGACAGCCTCAAGTCGCTGGAGGCGGATGAGACCCTCGTCGTGCAATCGGGCAAGCCGGTGGCCATCGTGCGCACCCATGCCGATGCGCCGCGGGTTCTCATCGCCAACTCGAACCTGGTGCCGCATTGGGCGAATTGGGATCATTTCAACGAGCTCGATAAGAAAGGCCTGATGATGTACGGCCAGATGACCGCCGGGTCGTGGATCTACATCGGCAGTCAGGGCATCGTGCAGGGCACCTATGAGACCTTTGCCGAGGCCGGGCGTCAGCATTACGACGGAAGTCTCACCGGCAAGTGGATCCTCACCGGGGGTCTGGGCGGCATGGGCGGCGCGCAGCCTCTGGCTGCGGTGATGGCGGGGGCCTGCTGTCTGGCGGTGGAGTGCAACCCCGACAGCATCGATTTCCGTCTGCGCACGCGCTATGTGGACGAGAAGACCGACAGCCTCGATGAGGCGCTCGAGATGATCGCGCGTTGGACCGAGGCGGGCGAGGCGAAATCCGTGGCGCTCCTGGGCAATGCGGCGGATATTTTCCCCGAGATCCACAAGCGCGGCGTGCGTCCCGATATCGTGACCGATCAGACTTCGGCGCATGATCCGGTCAATGGCTATCTGCCGCAGGGCTGGACCATGGCGGAGTGGAAGGAAAAGCGCGAGAGCGCCCCGAAGGAAGTCGAAAAGGCCGCGCGGGCCAGCATGAAAACCCATGTGGCGGCGATGGTGGCCTTTCACAAGGATGGCGTGCCGACCGTCGATTATGGCAACAACATCCGTCAGATGGCCCTCGAAGAGGGGCTCGAGGATGCCTTTGCCTTCCCCGGGTTCGTGCCGGCCTATATCCGGCCGCTGTTCTGCCGGGGTGTGGGGCCGTTCCGCTGGGCGGCGCTGTCGGGTGATCCGGAGGATATCCGCAAGACCGATGCCAAGATGAAGGAGCTCTTCCCGGAGAACACCCATCTGCACAATTGGCTCGACATGGCGCAGGAGCGGATCGCGTTCCAGGGCCTGCCGGCGCGGATCTGCTGGATCGGGCTGGGCGATCGGCATCGCGCGGGTCTCGCCTTTAACGAAATGGTGGCGAGCGGTGAGCTCAAGGCGCCGGTGGTGATCGGGCGCGACCATCTCGACAGCGGGTCGGTCGCCTCGCCCAACCGCGAGACGGAAGCGATGATGGACGGCTCGGACGCGGTAAGCGACTGGCCGTTGCTCAATGCGCTGGTGAACACCGCGTCGGGGGCGACCTGGGTCAGCCTGCACCACGGTGGCGGCGTCGGCATGGGGTTCAGCCAGCACGCTGGTGTGGTGATCTGTGCCGATGGCACGCCGGAGGCCGCCAAGCGGCTCGAGCGGGTGCTGTGGAACGATCCGGCCTCGGGCGTGTGGCGTCATGCCGATGCGGGCTATGACGAGGCGCTCGAGTGTGCGCGCGAGCATGGTCTGCGCCTGCCGGGGATCCTCGGCAACTGAGGCTAAGGTTTAGGTAAGTCGGAAACGGGGCGCGATCTGCGCCCCGTTTTGCGTTTAAGAATGCCGGTTACTTGAGGATGTTGGGCCAATTGTCCTGGGCCAGGGCGATATTGCCGGGGATGTCCTGTTGCCAGAGCTCGCGGGCGCGGAGGTTGGCGTTGAGATAGAGCTTGCCCTCGTAGATGGTCCAAGCCTCGGGGACGGTGGGCGCGATATAGCCTTTGGAGGCCGCATAGGCGCAATAGCCGCCGAATTGCGGGGCGAATTCCTCGGGGGCGTTGCGGAATTGGTCGAGGTTTTCGGCCGAGGCGAAATACCAGGTCGCGCCCATGTAGTCGGTGCTGAACTGCGGGTCGCCGGCGACGGGGCGGTTTTCGGTGAAATAGGCCACGGGATCGGTGCCGTTGATGGCGATGCCGCCTTCGGCAAAGATCGGCGCGGTCGCGGCCAGCGCCACGCGGGGCAGGGCGGCGAGGGCGAGGGCGGCGGCGCTGACGGTGAGCAGGCTGCGGCGGGTGGTCTGGATCATGGGCATCGAGGTCTCCTCTTCTGGATGCTGATCCGAAGATGGCGGCGGTGGCGGGCTTTGCCTAGCGGCTCCGCGGGAATGTGAACGCTCTGTGATCGGGGGAGATGTGGCCCGGATCAGACCGACAGGGTGGCGGCCACGGCGCGGGACCAGCGGGCATAGCGGCGGGCGCGTTCGTCCTCGGGCATGGCGGGGTCAAAGCGTCTGTCGAGCGCCCAGTCGCGGGCAAAGTCTTGGGGTCCCGGGCAAAGGCTAATGTGATGCCCGGCAAGCCAGGCCGCGCCGAGCGCCGTGGTCTCGAGGATGCGCGGCCGGTCGACCGGAGCGCCGATGATGTCGGCGAGGAATTGCATGGCGCTGTCGGAGGCGCTCATCCCGCCATCGACGCGGAGCGTGGCGTCGCAGCTGTCGCCCGCGTCCCAATCGGCGCGCATCGCCTCCCAGAGATCGCGGGTCTGGTAGCCCACGCTTTGCAGCGCCGCGCGGGCGAGCTCGGCCGGGCCGGTGGCGCGGGTCAGGCCGAATGTCGCGCCGCGCGCCTCGGCATTCCAATAGGGCGCGCCAAAGCCGGTGAAGGCGGGGACGATGATCACATCCTGTTCGGGATCGGCCTGGGCGGCGAGGCTGGCACTGTCTTGGGCGGTCTCCAGCACGCCCAACCCGTCGCGCAGCCATTGCACCACCGCGCCCGCGACAAAGATCGACCCTTCGAGCGCATAGGTCGGCGTGCCGTCCAGCTGATAGGCCAGCGTGGTGAGCAGGCGGTTTTGCGAGGCGACCGGGTCCTTGCCGGTGTTGAGCAGGGCAAAGCAGCCGGTGCCATAGGTGGATTTCATCATCCCCGGCTCAAAACAGGCCTGTCCTATGGTGGCGGCCTGCTGATCCCCGGCGACGCCGCAGATGGGGATGGCTGCGCCGAAATGGGCGGGGTCGGTCTGGCCGAAATCGCTGGCACAGTCGCGGACCTCGGGCAGCATGGCGCGGGGCAGGTCGAGCAGGGTGCAGATCTCGTCGGACCAGTCGCCTTGGTGGATGTCATAAAGCAGGGTGCGCGAGGCGTTGGTGGCGTCGGTCGCGTGGGTGCGGCCCCCGGTCAGCCGCCAGATGAGATAGCAGTCGACCGTGCCAAAGAGCAGCTCGCCCCGGGCGGCGCGGTCGCGGGCGCCCTCGTGCTGGTCGAGCAGCCATTTCACCTTGGTCCCCGAGAAATAGGGATCGAGCAAAAGCCCGGTGCGGGCGGTGATCATCGGTTCGTGCCCGGCGTCGCGCAGCGTGGCGCAGATGGCGGCGCTGCGCCGGTCCTGCCAGACAATCGCGCGGTCCAGCGGCTTGCCGGTGTCGCGGTCCCAGATCACCGTGGTTTCGCGCTGATTGGTGATGCCGATGGCGGCGATCTGATCGGCCGTGAGCCCGGATTGGTCGAGCGCCGCGCGGCAGGTCGCGAGCGTCGTTTGCCACAGATCCTCGGGGTCGTGTTCGACCCAGCCCGAGGCGGGGAAATGCTGGGCAAATTCCTCTTGGGCGCTGGCCACGGGGGTCAGGCCTGCGTCAAAGACGATGGCCCGCGACGAGGTCGTGCCCTGATCGATGGCGAGGATATGGCGGCGGCTCTGGCTCATGAAAGCTAGCCTAGTCGGCGGTGGCCGGGCTTGTCCATTGTGCCATGGCGGCGTCGATCTCGGCGATCTGGTCCGGGGTCAGCTTGAGGCCCAGACGCGTGCGCCGCCAGACCGCGTCTTCGGCGGTGCGGGCCCATTCATGGCGGATGAGCCAACGCAGCTCTGCCTCCGAAAGCCCGGCACCGAAATCGCGGCCCAGATCGGCGCGGTCCTTGGCGCCGGCGAGGATCGTCCAGGCCTCGGTGCCATAGGCGCGGATGAGACGCTGTGCCTCGGGGGCGCTGAGGAAAGGGTGATCGGCGCGCAGCCGGTCGGGTATCTCGGCAGCCTCGGCCACCGGGAAATCGCCGCCGGGCAGCGGCACGCCTGCCGTCCAGTTCGGGCCCATGTCGGGAAAGAAGGGCGCGAGCCGCGCCATGGCGGCCTCGGCGAGGCGGCGATAGGTGGTGATCTTGCCGCCGAAGATATTGAGCAGGGGGGCGGGGCCGTCCTCGTTCAGGCTCAGCACATATTCGCGGGTGGCGGCGGTGGCCGAGCTTGCCCCGTCGTCATAGAGCGGCCGGACCCCGGAATAGGACCAGACGATGTCGTCGCGGGTGACCGGTTTGGCGAAATATCCAGAGGCGAAGGCGCAGAGATAGTCGGTCTCTTCCTCGGTGATCTGGGCCGGGCTGTCGGGAGCGGGGTGATCCTTATCGGTGGTGCCGATCAGGGTGAACTCCTGCTCGTAGGGCAGGGCAAAGATGATGCGGCCATCGCGGCCCTGGAAGAAATAGGCGCGGTCGTGGTCAAAGAGGCGGCGGGTCACGATATGGCTGCCCCGGACGAGGCGCACGGTTTCCTTGGATTGCTGGCCCGCCACATCGCGCAGGATGTCGGCGACCCAGGGCCCGCCCGCGTTGACGAGAACGCGGCTGTGGACCTCACGGGTGGTGCCGGTCTGTTGGTCGGTCAGGGTGAGGTGCCACAGATCGCCCACGCGGCGGGCCTCGATCACCCGGGTGCGGGGCAAGATCGTCGCGCCGCGGCTGGCGGCATCGCGGGCGTTGAGCGCGACGAGACGCGAATCCTGCACCCAGCAGTCGGAATATTCAAAGGCGCGGCGGTAGCGTGGGGCGAGCGGCGCGCCGGCAGGGTCGCGGGTCAGATCGAGCCGGGCGGTGCCGGGCAGGATTTTGCGACCGCCGAGATGGTCATAGAGAAAGAGGCCGAGCCGGATCATCCAGGCCGGTCGGCGGCCGCGCATCCAGGGCATGATGCGGCTCAGCAGGTTCGACGCGGGCGTGCCGGTCTCGAAGCGCATGTCGCGGTCCAGCGGCAGCACGAAGCGCATCGGCCAGCTGATATGCGGCATGGCGCGCAGCAGGATCTCGCGTTCTTCGAGGGCTTCGCGGACGAGGCGGAATTCAAAAAACTCGAGATAGCGCAGGCCGCCGTGGAAGAGCTTGGACGAGGCCGAAGAGGTGGCCTGGGCCAGATCGCCCTGCTCGGCCAGCATCACTGACAGACCACGTCCGGCGGCGTCGCGGGCGATGCCGCAGCCATTGATGCCGCCGCCGATGACGAAGAGATCGCAATCGGGGGCCGGGCCGGTCGTGTGGTCGGGGGCGGTGGTCCTTGGCATCAAGCAACTCCTGCGGCCGCGTGGGGTCTGGGCCGATATACCCTGTGACGGGCGATCAGGGGAGAGGCCGGCGAAATTTCACCTAAAGCAATCACTGCGCGGATGTTAACCCTATATTAATCTCTGATGGCCGAATACTGGCCGAATTCGTTTGGGCGGCACGGGGCTCTTGCAGCGTCTCTGTCTTGACTCATGCCCGGGGTCGCGGTTGTGTGACATAGGATTGTAACCATTCGGTGGCATGTCGGGACCCGAACAGCGGGTTTTGCGTGCCGGACAGGGTTGCAATACACGTGTAGGTGGTGAATAAGACCGGTATTTTACCAGAAAGGTCTGGGTATTATGATTGAGCGTATGACCCTTGGATTGTTGGGGTTGGATCGCGGGCGCAAGCGTCTGGTACAAGTCATTGCCGACATTGCGATTATGATGGTGAGTTTTGCCGCAGCGATGGTTCTCAGGCTTGAGAGCTTTGCGCCGCTGGCCGATCCGTCTATCTGGCTCGCGCTGGCCGTCACGCTTCCCATCAGTCTCTATACCTTTATCCGCCTCGGGTTCTACCGTGCGGTGATTCGCTATATTTCGCTGCGCGCCGCGCAGACCGTGGCCATCGGTGTGCTGTTTTCGGCGGTGGCGCTGTTTCTCGTGTCGCAGCTTCTCAACCTGCCGGTGCCGCGATCGGTTCCGGTGATTTATGCGCTGCTGGCGACCTGTCTGCTGGGCGGGATCCGGATGGTGATGCGCCGGGTCTTTGGTCGCACGGGTCGGGATCAGCACAAGGTTATCATCTATGGCGCCGGGGCCTCGGGCCGCCAGTTGCAGCGGTCGCTTGACGAGGGCGAAGAATACACGCCGGTGGCCTTTGTCGATGATGCTCCCGAGCTTCAAGGCGCGGATATCAGCGGACTGCGGGTGCATTCGCCCGACCATATCGAGGCGCTGCTGACGCTCTACCGGGCCGATGTCATCCTGCTCGCCATGCCGAGCGCGAGCCGCAGCCAGCGGCAGGCGATCATGACCCGCGTGGAGAAACTGCCGGTGCGGGTGCAGACCATCCCCGGTGTCGCCGATCTGGTGAGCGGTCGGGCGCGGGTGAGCGAGCTGCGCGATGTGGCGATTGAGGATCTGCTGGGCCGTGATCCGGTGCCGCCAGAGCCAGAGCTGATGGCGGCCAATATTCGCGGCAAGGTGGTGATGGTCACCGGGGCCGGCGGCTCTATCGGCAGCGAGCTTTGCCGTCAGATCATCGATCATGAGCCGCAGACGCTGATCCTGTGGGAGCTGTCGGAACTGGCGCTCTATTCGCTCGATATGGAGCTGCGCGAACAGCTTGAGCTGCGCGGCAGCAACATCCGGCTGGTGCCGCTGATCGGGTCGGTGCAGAACCCGGGTCGGGTCGAGGCGGCGATGCAGCGGTTTGGTGTGCAGACCGTCTATCACGCGGCCGCCTATAAGCACGTGCCGATGGTCGAGCATAACGTAGTCGAGGGGCTGCGGAACAACGTGTTCGGGACGAAAACCCTTGTGGATCAAGCCATTGCGGCTGGGGTCGAGGCCTTTATCCTGATCTCCACCGACAAGGCGGTGCGCCCGACCAATGTGATGGGCGCGTCCAAGCGGCTGGCCGAGCTGGTCTGTCAGGCGGCCGCGGCGCGCAACACCGGCACGGTGTTTTCGATGGTGCGGTTCGGCAATGTGCTGGGCTCGTCCGGGTCGGTCATTCCGCGGTTCCGCGCGCAGGTCGAGGCGGGCGGGCCGGTCACCGTGACCCACCCCGAGATCACCCGCTATTTCATGACCATCCCCGAGGCGGCACAGTTGGTGATTCAGGCTGGGGCCATGGCCAAGGGCGGCGACGTTTTCGTGCTCGACATGGGCGAGCCGATCCGCATCGCGGATTTGGCGGAGCGGATCGTGCGGCTCTGCGGGCTCGAGCCCTATCACACCGGGCCGGATGGCGCGGCACTCGACGGGGAGACGGGCGATGTGGCGATCACCTATACCGGGCTGCGGCCGGGTGAGAAGCTCTATGAAGAGCTGCTGATCGGTGAGGCGTCGCAGCCGACCCATCATCCGCGCATCCTGACCGCCACCGAACAGAGCCTTGGGCCGGACGCGCTCGAGACCTTGCTCGACAATCTGCTGAGCGCTTGCAAGGTGCAGGACGTGGCCCGGCTGCGCAAGCTGATCGCGGCGGCGCCCACCGGCTATCGGCCCGACAGCGCGATTGCCGATCTCCTCTGGGAGGAAAGCGGTCGGCAGGCGGAACTGCGGCTCGAAGTCGGCGAATAGCGGGGCGTCATCGCAGGGCGGGCAAATGGCCGCAGCCCTGTCGAACTCCGCGCCTCCTGCCGGTTTTTCAAGGGTCACCTGTGCGCAACAGCACAAATCTCTTGGCCTGTCTCTGCGTCGCGCGCCGTTGCCCCTTTCGTGCAATTGTGGCACAAAGGGAGGTACCGGATTGAGAATAGAAGAGTTTAGCCAATGACCGACTACGCCGCCCGGCGCATGATGATGGTGGACACGCAAATCCGCCCTTCGGATGTCACCAAATTCCCGATCATCGACGCCATGCTGAGTGTGCCGCGCGAATCCTTCGTGCCTTCGGCCCTGCGTGAAGCGGCCTATGTCGGCGAGAATGTCTCGCTCGGCGGCAACCGCGTGGTGCTCGAGCCGCGCAGCCTTGCCAAGATGCTCGATGCGCTGGACATCACCGGCGACGAGCTGGTGCTCGATATCGGCTGTGGGCTGGGATATTCCTCGGCCGTCATGGCGCGCATGGCCGAGGCCGTGATCGCCGTCGAAGAGGACGAAGACCTGGCGGAAGAGGCGCAATCGCTGCTGGTGGATTTCGGCGCGGATAATGTGATCTTGCACACCGGGCCGCTGGCCGAAGGGGCGCCCGAACATGGGCCCTATGATGTGATCACGATCCAAGGGGCCGTGGCGCATCTGCCGGAAGGGATTTTGGCACAGCTCAAGGATGGCGGGCGGATTGCCTGCCTCTTTGCCGAGGGGGCGCTGGGTGTGGCGCGTGTCGGCTATAAGATCGACGGGCAGATCAGCTGGCGTTACGCCTTCAATGCTGGTGCCCCTGTGCTGCCCGGTTTTGAAAGCCACGCGGCTTTCACCTTGTGATTTTCTAGGGCGGCACGTGGCCGTCGAGCAGAGTAATAAAGTCTAAAAATAGACACACCCGACCATTTTGGTGGGACATCGGGATTGGCAGGATGGGACATCTTATGAGTGTTTTTGACAAGCTTGCACGGCTGACGAAACGACGGGTGCAGATGCTGGCGACGGCCTCTGTGATGGCGGTGGCCATGGCACCTGTTCAGGCGGAAACACTCGCCGATGCGATGGTCGCGGCCTATAGCCATTCCGGTCTTCTCGATCAGAACCGCGCCCTGCTTCGGGCGGCGGATGAGGATGTCGCGTCGACGGTCGCGGGGCTGCGGCCCATCGTCAACTGGACGGCGGATGTGACGCGCAGCTTCTCCAATTCGCGCAGCTCGACCACCGGGGCGGGCACGATCTCGTCCGGCGATACCGATGCCAATGTCGGGCTCGCGGCGCAGCTTTTGCTGTTTGATGGCGGGCGCACCCGGCTCGAGATCGAGGCGGCCAAGGAAACCGTGCTGGCGACGCGCCAGACGCTTCTGTCGATCGAACAACAGGTGCTGTTGCGCGCCGTACAGGCCTATATGAACCTGCAGCGCAATTATGAATTGGTGCGGCTGCGGCAGAACAACCTGCGGCTCATCGACGAAGAGCTGCGCGCGGCGCGGGAACGGTTTGACGTGGGCGAAGTGACCCGCACCGATGTGGCGCAGGCCGAAGCCCGGCGCTCGGCCTCGGAGAGCGCGCTGGCCGCGGCCCGTGGCGATCTGGCACAAGCGATCGAGGAATATGCAGCCTCCACCGGGCACCGCCCGAAGCGGCTCACCTCGGCGGGACCGCTGCCCAAGATTTCGCGCAGCGTCGAGTCGGCCAAGTCGGTGGCGCTGCGCCACCATCCCGACATGATCAAGACCCAGCATGACATTGCCGCCGCCGAGCTTTTGGTGCAGGCGGCCGAGGCGGCGACCCGTCCGACCGTGACGCTCAACGGCAGCCTCGGGGTTAATGACGAGTTCAACTCGAGCTCTTACAGCCATGCCGGCAGCGTCGGCGTGCAGCTCAGCGGGCCGATCTATCAAGGCGGGCGGCTCAGCTCGCAGGTGCGCCGGGCCGTGGCCCAGCGCGATGCGCAACGCGGGTTGCAGCATGTGATCCGCCATTCGGTGCAGGCCAATGTCGGCAATGCCTATGCGATCCTGCGCGCCGCGCAGTCGCAGGTCGAATCGGGCCAGTCGCAGATCCGGGCGGCGCGTGTCGCCTTCCGCGGTGTGCAGGAAGAGGCCAAGCTCGGGTCGCGCACGACGCTTGATGTGCTCAACGCTGAGCAGGAATTGCTCAACGCGCAATCGACCCTGATCTCGGCCCAGTCGGACGTCTATATCGCGGCCTATGCGGTGCTAGCGTCGATGGGGCAGCTCACGGCGCGGGACCTCAATCTTGCGGTGCAGATCTATGATCCGGCGGCCTATTACAATCTCGCCAAAGACGCGCCCACCAACAGAAGCAAGCAAGGCAAGCAGCTCGACCGGGTCCTGCAAAAGCTCGGAAAACAGTAAAACGCGGCCTATCTGTTGTGCGATTGCCCCGGTGACGGTAAGCTGGGGCGAGGCAAGAGTGGTATAAAAACATGTCAGATCCCGTGACCAATGTGGAAATCGAGGATGTCCTTTCCTCTATCCGCCGACTCGTTTCCAATACGGGCGAGGCTGCGGAAGAGCAGGGGCAACCCTCTGAGAAATCGCAGGATTTCCGTGCAGAGCGGGCGGCCAAACCGGTGGATGCGGGGATGGATCGTCTTGTTCTGACGCCGTCGCTGCGCGTTGATTCGGAGCCCGAGAGTGGGGCTGGATCGGACGCAGCAGAGAGCGCAGAGCCTGCCGAGGACGAGGATGATTTCGCGGTCAATCTCACGGATGCCAGCCCGGTTCATACGGTGTCGGATCTGCCGGATGCCGGCGAAGAAGCGCCGTTCATCGAGGCCGAAGACGAGGACGCGCCGCATCTGGCGGATGTGACCGATCTGGGCCGGGATGCGGCCCTGTCTGAGCTGTTGGACACAGAGCAGTCTGCGACGGAATTGCCCGATGCCGACGCTGGTCCGGCCCCGCAAGAGGCGCAGGCCATGGCCGAGGCGGCCGAGGTCGCGGCAGAGGACCGTGCGACGATCGATGCCGATGCGGCCTGGGGGGCGCCCGAGGGCGCGTTGCAGGCGCGGATTGCCGAGCTGGAAGCCGCTGTCGCCACCCGCGAAGAGGATTGGGAGCCCGATGGCACCACCTCCGAAGCCTATTCCGGTGGGCAGGTCGAGGCGCTGCCCTGGGAAGATTTCAACGGCTCCGACGATCTGTCGGAAGTGGAGGCGTCTGCGGATGAGGTGGCCGAGGGGGAGGCGATGGCCGAACCGATGGCGAACCCCGCACCGCTTGGCAAGGATCGTCTGCAAGAGACGGAAGAGCCTGAGGCCGCTGAGCAGGAGAATGTTGTGCCGGAGGCCGCAGAGCCAGAGTCGGTGGCCGAGGCCCGCGAGGAGCGCGCCAAAGAGGACGCGTTTGGCGCAGAGGGCGAGGCCATCCTCGACGAGGAGGCGCTGCGCGATCTGGTGGCCGAGATTGTCCGGGACGAGCTTCAGGGCGCGCTGGGCGAGCGGATCACCCGCAATGTGCGCAAGCTGGTGCGGCGTGAAATTCACCGCGCCATGGCCATTCAAGACCTCGAATAGGCCGCAAGAGGCCGCCACGCGTCAGGTGGGCGTCGCCTCGCCGAGACAGGTGGGTGTTGCTGCCAGCTTGAGCAAAAGATCAATATCCATATGGGCCTCGAGATGCGCCGCCAGCTGGTCGAGCGTGGCGTCGACGCTGGCCTCGAAGTTGAGCTGCGACTCGGTGCCGAGCTCGGCCAGATAGGCGGCGCGGAAAGCGTCCGAGGCCAAAAGCCCGTGCAGATAGCTGCCGCGCACCCGGCCCGTCGCATCGCGCGCGCCCTCGGGCCGGTCACCGACACGCAGCCAGGCGCGGGCGCAATCGGCCCCTTCGGTCTTGCCCAAGTGGATCTCATAGCCAGAGAGCGCCGTGCCGCTCTCCGGATGGCTAGCCTCGGTGAGGGCGAGGCGTTTTTCCGGGTGCATCACGGTGGTCACATCGAGATGACCAAGCCCCGCCACGCGCCCCGGGCGGCCTTCGATGCCTTCTGGGTCGTCGATCCACTGGCCGAGCATCTGATAGCCGCCGCAAATGCCGAGAACATGCCCGCCGCGCCGGATATGGGCGGCGAGGTCGATGTCCCAGCCTTCGGCGCGGAACTGGGCGAGATCGGCGATGGTGGATTTGCTGCCGGGAATCAGGACGAGCTGTGCATCGCCGGGCAGGGGGCGGCCCGGCTCGATGATTTCGACACTCACCCCGGGTTCGGCGGCGAGAGGATCGAGATCGTCGAAATTGGCAATCCGGCCAAGCCGGGGCACCGCCACTTTGAATTCGCCACCGGGGCGCGAGGCGAGGTCCATCGCGTCTTCGGCGGGCAGTTTCCACGCCTCGGCAAACCATGGCACGACGCCGAGCGAGGGCCAATAGGTGCGCTCGGTGATCGCGGTGAGCCCGGCCTCAAAGAGGCTCGGGTCGCCGCGAAACTTGTTGATGGCAAAGCCCTTGATCCGCGCCGCGTCGCCCTGGGGCAGCACCGCCTTGGTGCCGACGATCTGGGCGATGACGCCGCCCCGGTCGATGTCGCCGACGAGGATCACCGGCACGCCCGCCGCCTCGGCAAAGCCCATATTGGCGATGTCGCCCTGACGCAGGTTGATCTCGGCCGGGCTGCCCGCGCCTTCGATGAGCACCAGATCGGCAACGGCGCAGAGCCTGCGAAAGCTCTCGAGCACCGGGGGCATCAGGCTCGCCTTGTGCTGGCCGAACTCGCGGGCGCGCATCACGCCGCGGCGCTGGCCTTGCACGATGATCTGCGCGCCGGTGTCGGTCTCTGGCTTGAGCAGCACGGGGTTCATGTCGGTATGCGCGTCTAGCCCCGCGCCGCGCGCCTGCAGCGCCTGTGCGCGGCCGATCTCGCCCCCGTCGACGGTGACGGCGGCATTGTTGGACATGTTCTGCGGCTTGAACGGCGCGACCTTGAGACCGCGGCGCAGGCAGGCCCGCGCCAAACCGGCGACCAACATGGATTTCCCCACGTTGGACCCTGCGCCCTGAATCATGATTGCCACTGTCATGAACCTGCCCCATCCTTGGTCTGTCCCGTCATAGTCAAGCGGGTGGAACGAAGAAAGCCATGAACACACCCGCCCATGTGATTTTCGCGCTGGCGGCCTTTGCCCGACCGCAGGAGCGGCGGCGCAATCTGGCGGCCGCGCTGGGCGGGCTCGCGCCCGATCTGTCGCTCTACCTGATGACGGCGGCGGCGCTCGCGATGGGGTTTTCGCCGCGCGAGGTGTTCGACAAGCTCTACTTTTCCGAGCTCTGGCAATCGGTCTTTGCCGTCGACAATTCTCTCGTGCTCTGGGGCGGGGTGCTGGTGCTCTGCCTGTGGCGGCGCTGGTCGGTGGGGGCGGTGTTCGCGGGGGCCGCGATCCTGCATCTCGTCTTTGATTTTGCGCTGCATCATGACGACGCGCGCAGCCATTTCTGGCCGCTGAGCGATTATGTTTTCGTCAGCCCGGTGAGCTATTGGAACCCGGCCCATTACGGCGGGGTGGTCGGCCCGCTCGAGACGCTGGTGTCGCTGGCGCTCTGTGGCTGGCTCTGGTGGCGGTTGCAGGGGCTCTGGGCGCGGATCGGCATCGCGATCCTCGCCACGGCACAGCTCGCCCCGCTGGTGCTCTGGGGGATGATGCTCGGCTAGGTGCGGGAAATAAAAAACCCCGCCACAATGGGCGGGGTTAGTGTCTTTAAGATGTCTCGCGTCAGGCGGCTTCGGCCTGCGCGGCAGCGTTGCGGCGTTCGCTTTCTTCACGCGACAGCGCGACAGAGGTGCGAACCCCTTTCGAGACAAATTCCATCAGCCCGGATACGACGCGCTCGTTGGGGTCGATTCCGGCGCAGCTCAGCACCTCGCGACCATCGCGCGAGCGCGCCCAGCGGGCGATTTGTTCCGGGCCGTTGCCATATTTCTTGTCGTCGGAAATGGCATCGTCCAGAGCGGCCAGTACGACAGCCGCGAAAAGTTTGCGTGCCCGGTTGCCTTGTTCGTTGTTGAACGCGGCACCGTCAACGAAATCCTTCATGGTTCGTCCTTGTTTGTTATTGCTCTTGTGTTTCAGGCGTGGCGATGCTTATGACGGAGTTTGATCGATTCGGATAGGCTTTATATGCATAGCTTTTATGCAGTCAGCGCATATCTTGTGCGAATGCGATACGATATCTCGTCTACTTGCTCCCATGCGTACATCAATATATAGACGCGCCCAGACTCCGATCAAGCTTTTGCTAAGGTTTTGCCACAATGCCCAAGATCAACGGAAATGAAATTCGCCCCGGCAATGTGCTCGAGCATAACGGGGGCCTCTGGTCCGCCGTGAAGGTCGACCACGTCAAGCCCGGCAAGGGCGGTGCCTTTGCCCAGGTCGAGATGCGCAACCTGCGCAACGGCTCCAAGCTCAACGAGCGCTTTCGCAGCGCCGACAAGGTCGAGCGCGTCCGCCTCGAGCAGAAGGATCAGCAGTTCCTCTACGAGACCGATGGCATCCTGACCTTCATGGACAGCGAAACCTACGAGCAGATCGAACTGCCCGCCGACCTGCTGGGCGATCGCCGCCCTTTCCTGCAGGATGGCATGATGATCACCGTGGAATTCTACGAGAACGAGGCGCTCAACGCGACGCTGCCGCAAAAGGTCGTCTGCAAGATCGTCGAGACCGAGCCGGTGGTCAAAGGTCAGACCGCGGCCAACTCGTTCAAGCCGGCGACGCTTGAGAACGGGGTCAAGGTCATGGTGCCGCCCTTTGTCGGTCAGGACGAAGAGATCGTGGTGAACACCGAGACCATGGAATATGCCGAACGCGCCTGATTGGCTGCACGGCTCAAACCAATAAGGCGCGCCCCGCGAGGGACGCGCCTTTTTCATGTCTGACAGGCGCTTGGGGCCTGCTGGGCCCCTACTTGCGCAGCGCTGGAAGCCCCACGCCGGTGCATTCGAACCCGCCATCCACGGCAATCGTCTGACCGTTGACATAAGAGGCGCGGTGCGAGCAGAGAAAGGCGATCACCTCGGCAATCTCGCGCTCAGAGCCATAGCGGTTGAGCGGGATCGCATCGTGATAGGCGTCGATGATCTCCTGGCTGTGCACCGCCATGGCGAGCTTGGTGCGCACCGGGCCGGGGGCCACGCAATTGGCGCGGATGCCATATTCGCCCAACTCGACCGCCTGCTGCTGGGTGAGCTGGATCACCCCGGCCTTCGACGTGCCATAGGCCACCCGCAGGGTCGAGGCACGCAGGCCCGAGATCGACGCGATGTTGACGATCGCCCCTTGGCCCGAGGCGCGCAGCATCGGTGTCGCTGCCTGCGTCATCAGGAACACCCCGTCGAGATTCGTTTCCATCACCCGCCGCCAGCGGGCGAAATCCGTCTCTTCGATGGGGCCGAAATCCGCCACGCCCGCGTTGTTGATGAGCGCATCAACGCCGCCAAAGGCCTCTTTGGTGCGTGCCATGATCTCTGCGACCTGATCGGGCTTGGACACGTCGAGCGGCAGCGCGAGAATGCGCTCGCGGCCCTCCGTGGCACGGGCCAACTCGTCCGCGTCCCAATCGACCATGGCGACCTGCCAGCCGTCTTCGAGCAAAAGCTCGGTCGTCGCCAATCCGATGCCGCGCGCGGCCCCGGTTACAATCGCGGTTTTCGTCATATCCGTCTCACTCCCCTATGACTGTTATTTGCGCACCCGCCGGGCCTATTCGGCCAGCCGCACGATGGCGTCACCGGCCTGCATATCGCCGCGGGCGCGGTCAAAGCGCAGATAGGCGATGGCCTGCGATCCGGCCTGCGTGTGCAGCGTGCCCACCGGCTTGCCCTCGGCGGTGATCTCGGTGCCCAGAGGCGCCGCGCCCGCGATCTCGACGGTGCGAAAGCCTTTGCGCAGCTCGGTCTTGTGTTTCATCCGGGCGGTCACCTCTTGGCCGACGTAACAGCCCTTGCGGAAATCCACCCCGTTGAGCCGCTCGAACCCGGCCTCGAGAATATAGGTCTCGGGGCCAAGCTCGCTGCCGGTCTCGGGGATGCAATGGGCGACGCGGATCGCGTCGAAATCGCTGCCATCCTCGCCCTCCTCGGCGCCATAGAGCCGCCAGCCCAGCGCCGGATGCCGCGGATCGGCCAGCGCCCCCTCGGGGGCCGGCCCGGTGCCGCGCGAGAGCTTCAGCGCGCTCTCGGCCAGCTGCACATCGGCGCGCAGCCGATACATCGCCAGCCGCTGCATGAGCATATCGCCGAGGCTTTCGTCGGCATCGAGATGAATGGTCTCGCCCCGCGCCAGCAAAAAGAAATCGGCCATATACTTGCCCTGCGGCGTCAAGAGCGCGGCATAGACCAGCCCCTGATCGAGCTTGCCCAAATCATTGGTCACCAGCCCTTGCAGAAAACTCCGGGCGTCCTTGCCGGAAATGTCGATGATACGGCGTGCCATGCTCTGTCCTCTTCTGTTGTCTCTTGTCATATAGGAGGTCTCACAGAGGGAACAGGGGCCAGAATGCGCGCGAAACTGACGGTGATCATTCCCACACTCAATGCCGAGGCCACGCTGCCCGCCTGTCTGGCGGCGCTGTTCGAGGGGGTCGAGGCCGGGCTCATCCGCGAATTGCTGATCAGCGATGGCGGATCCGGCGATGCCACGGCGCAGATCGCCGATGAGGTCGGGGCCGAGCTGGTGACCGGTGCGCCCTCGCGCGGCGGGCAATTGCGGCGTGGCGCGGCGGTGGCGCGGGGCGAGTGGCTCTTGATCCTCCATGCCGATACGCGGCTCGCACCGGGCTGGAGCGCGGCGGTGGCGGCCGCCATGGCGGCAGGGCGGCCCGGCTATTTCAAACTGCGGTTCGACGCGCCGGGGCTCGCGCCGCGTCTGGTGGCGGGCTGGGCCAATCTGCGGGCGCGGCTCTTTGGGCTGCCCTATGGCGACCAAGGCCTTCTGATCTCGCGCCGGGCCTATGAGGCAGCGGGCGGCTATCCCGACATCCCGCTGATGGAAGACGTGGCGCTGGTGCGCAAATTGCCTCGGCTCACGCGGATCGAGGCCGAGGCGCTGACAGGGGCCGAGAAATACCTGCGCGACGGCTGGCTCCGGCGCGGGGCAGGCAACCTCTGGCGTCTCACCCGCTATCTGCTGGGGGCCGACCCAAACCGCCTCGCCCGGAAATACTGACCCGGGCTTCTTCTGGCCCCAAATATCCCGGGGAGCGCGAGGGGCCGCGCCCCTCGCCTGCAAAGAGAAAAGCCCCGGATCACCGATCCGGGGCCTTCCACATCCAACGCGGGTGCGTGGATTATTCTTTGTCGAGCTCTTCGACAGCTTTCTGCAGGTCGTCTTTCGAGACCTCTTTGTCTTTGACCGTGGCCAGCTCGAGCACATAGTCGACAACCTTCTCTTCGAAGATCGGCGCGCGCATCTGCTGCTGCATCTGCGGGTTCTGCTGCACGAATTCAAAGAACTGGCGTTCCTGACCGGGGTACTGACGTGCCTCGTTCATGATCGCTTGGGTCATCTCGGCGTCGGTCACCTGAACCTCTGCGCGCTTGCCCAGCTCGGCCAGCAGAAGGCCAAGACGCACGCGGCGCTCGGCGAGCTTGGTGTGCTCTTCGGTGGTCTCGATTTCGCCGTGATCATGGCCCTGAACCTCAGGGTTGTCATCATGCCAGAGCTGATGCGCGATCTGCTTGGCTTCGGCTTCGACCATCGCGGGCGGCAGCTCAAAGCTCACCATGTCGTCGAGCTGATCGAGCAGGCTGCGCTTGACCACGGCACGGGCGGCCCCGGCATATTCGGCTTCGAGACGCTCACGCACCTGACCTTTCAGCGCGTCGAGATCCTCGGCGCCGAATTTCTTGGCCAGATCGTCGTTGATCTCGGCGGCTTTGGGTTCCTTGACCGCTTTCACGGTGCATTTGAACAGCGCTTCCTTTCCGGCGAGATGCGCGGCTTGGTATTCTTCGGGGAAGGAGACGTTGACGTCTTTTTCTTCGCCTTCCTTGACGCCGATCAGCTGATCCTCGAAGCCGGGGATAAAGCTGTTGGAGCCGAGCACCAGCGGGTAATCTTCCGCCGCGCCGCCTTCGAATTCCTCACCGTCGACCGAGCCCACGAAATCGATGACGACCTGGTCGCCCTCTTTCGACTTGGAGCCCTTCTTGCGGTCTGCGAAATCCTGCGCGCTCTCGGCGAGGTTCGACAGGGCTTCGTCGACGTCTTTCTCGTCGGCCTTCACGACCATACGCTCGAGCGACACTTTCTTGAGGTCGAGCTCGGGGATCTCCGGCAGCGCCTCATAGGTCATTTCGATCTGGACGTCGTCGCCTTCTTTCCAGTCTTCGTTGGTCATCTTGACCGACGGTTCCTGGGCGGGGCGGTCGCCGCTGTCTTCGAAATGCTTGGACATCGCGCCATCGACGGCCTCTTGCATCGCTTCGCCCAGCACGCGCTGGCCAAATTGCTTCTTGAGCAGGGGCAGCGGCACCTTACCCTTGCGGAAGCCCTTCATTTCGATTTCGGGCTGGGCCTCTTTGAGCTTCTCGGTGACTTTGTCATCCAGTTCCTTGGCTGTCAGCACCATCGAGTAGCCGCGTTTCAGCCCTTCGTTCAGGGTCTCGGTGACCTGCATTGTTCGTCCTCATCCATTGCATTGGGCCGTGGAGGCGTCCACGGCGGTCAAAATCAGGGGCCGTAATATGGGGGCAAAGGGCGCGGCGCAAGCAGAGTCTTGGCGCATTGGGGTCTCAGCGCGATTTCCAGCTGTCGAGAGCCACCAGCGCGAGCCCCGCCGCGAGCCCCCAGAAGGCCGCGCCGATGCCCGCGAGGCTGAGCCCCGAGGCGGTCACCACAAAGGTCACGATGGCCGGGGTGAGATGGCGGCCACTGCCGAGCGCGGCGCTCAGCGATCCGGTGAAGGGCGCGAGCAGCGCGGTGCCCGCCACCACGGCGATGAGCGCCGGCGGAAAGCTCGCGAAGAGCAGCACAAGCGACATGGCGACCAGCGCGATCGCGCCATAGCCGAGCGCATAGACCGGCCCGGTGAGCCAGCGTTTCGCCGGGTCGGGATGGACATCCTCGCCGGTGCAGATCGACGCGGTGATCGCCGCGAGATTGGTGCTATGGGCGCCAAAGACCGCGCTTGCCACCGAGGCGAGGCCGGTCACCGTCAGGATCGATCGCCCCGGCACCGGATAACCGGCCGAGCGCAGCACCGCAAAGCCCGGCAAGTTCTGCGAAGCCATGGTCACGAGGTAAAGAGGCAGGCCGACGCCCAACAGCGTGCCGGGCTCAAAGATCGGCCGGATCGGCGCGAACTCGGCGAACCCGCCCTGCCAGTCCGGTGTGGCGAGGCCAAGCCCCATGGCGAGCGCCACGCCCGCCACCAGCACCGCGATCACCGCCCAGATCGGCGACCAGAGCCGCACGATGAAGAAAAGCGCCAAGAGCGGCAGCACCAGCGCCTCGGCCCCGGCCACGGCGCGAAAGGCTTCGGCGACAAAGGCAAAGAGCACCCCCGCCAGCATGGCCGAGGCCACCTCGCCGGGGATGCGCGCGATGAGCCGCTCGAGCGCCGGGATCAGCCCGGTGAGCACCAAAAGCGCGCCTGCAAGCAAAAATGCCCCCGTGGCCTCGCCCATGCCGACGCCCGCCGTGCCGGCCAGAAGCGCTGCGCCGGGGGTCGACCAGGCGGTGATGATCGGCAGCCGGTGCCGGATCGACAGATAGCCGCTGGTCACCAGCATCGAGAGGCAAAGCACGCTGATCCATGTGGCCTTTTGCGCGGCCGTGGCCCCCAGCGCATCGGCCCCTGCGAGCACGATGGCCACCGATCCGCCAAACCCCACGAGAACCGCCACCAAGGCCGAGAGAACAACGGATACGCGCATGGAAAACCCCAAAAAACCTGTGTTGCCCCAATCTGTAACGCGGTCGTTCGCCAAGGTCACGGTCGGAGTGTCACGTGGCCCGCCCGTCTGGCGTCCAAGATTCCGCCGAAGCGGCACAGTGGCGCTTGATTACGCAGTGAACCCAGCTAGATTGTCGCAGTGTGACGTGTCACCGAGGGGCGCTTGGTAGCTTCCCGTTCGTGGCGTGGTTCGGGTGTGCAGGCTGATCGATGGACCCCCTTCGATGTTATGTATTTGGTGGCGTCGCACCCATGTTCTTGTCCTCGGTTTGCCTGGTTTGGCACCTGTTCCCGCGATCCTCCCAATGCGCAGAGCGAGGCTCGGCTCGGCACGGTGGGCAGTGGGGGCAGTTCGATCCCATCCTGACCAACCCAACGAGGGCCAGAGTTGACACCAGAGTATCGACGCGCCGCCAGGCTGGGCCAAGGCCCGCTCTTCCCCGAACTGTCCGAGATATGAGCGGCAACGCGCATCGGGCCCGGGACGCGTATTTCTTGCCCACCACAGGCGAGATGGCGTCGCGCATCCGCGACTTTGATTGGGCAAGCTCGCCTCTGGGTCCGATAGAGACCTGGCCGCAGCCCTTGCGGTCGGCCTTGTCGATCTGCCTCTACTCGAGCTTTCCGACGGCGATCTACTGGGGGCCAGAGCTGCGCCTTCTGTATAATGACGCCTGGGCGCCGATCCCGGCCGAGCGTCACCCCGGGGCGCTGGGCCGTCCGGGCAAAGAGGTCTGGCAAGACATTTGGGAGGTGGTCGGGCCACAGTTCGAAAAGGTGTTGGCGACCGGCGAGGGGTTTTCGACCTTTGACCAGATGCTGCCGATGGTGCGGGGCGGCAAGGCGCGCGAGACCTATTGGAACTACAGCTTTACCCCGATCTGGGACGAGGAGGGCCGCGTCGTTGGCGTCTTCAATCAGGGTAATGAGACGACCGAGATCGTCATGGCGCGTCGCCGCGCCACGGCCGAGATCGCGCGGCTGGGCCAGATGTTCCAACAGGCCCCTGCCGCCATCGCCATGACCCGCGGTCCGGATCATGTGTTTGAGCTCACCAACCCGGCCTATGACCGGCTCGTGGGGCGGGAGAACGTCATCGGTCAGACCGTGGTCGAAGCCGTGCCCGAGGTGGTGGCGCAGGGCTTTGTCGATCTGCTCGACGATGTCTACCGTTCCGGCGAGGCCTATGTCGGCAAGGCGGTGCCGGTGACGCTCAATCGGGGTGACACGCCCGAAGAACATCTGGTCGATTTCATCTACCAGCCGCTCTTTGAAGAAAATGGCGAGGTGAGCGGCATTTTCATGCAGGCCACCGATGTCACCGACGCGGTTCATGCCGAACAGGCGCTGCGGCTCAGCGAAGAACGCTATCAGGCCATCGTCAATTCCATCGATCAGATGATCTGGTCGACACGGCCCGATGGCTATCACGATTTCTACAATGACCGCTGGTATGAATATACCGGCGTGCCGCGCGGCTCGACCGATGGCGAGGCGTGGAACGGCATGTTCCATCCCGACGACCGCGCCCGCGCGTTCGAGGTCTGGGGCAAGAGCCTCGCCACCGGCGATCCCTATGAGATCGAATACCGGCTGCGCCATCGCAGCGGAGAATACCGCTGGGTCATCGGCCGCGCCCAATGTCTGCGCGATGAGGACGGCCAGATCATCCGCTGGTACGGAAGCTGCACCGACATTCACGACCAAAAGCTCGCCGAGCAAAAGCTGGCGGCACAGGCGGCGGCGCTGACCCGCGAGATCGAACAGCGGCAGAAGAATGAAATCGCCCTGCGCGAGAGCGAAGAGTTCAACCGCAGTATCATCGATTCGAGCGGCGATTGTATCAAGGTGCTCGACCTTGGCGGTCATGTCCGCTTTCTCAATTCGACGGCGCGGGTGCAGCTCGAGATCGACGACGAAACCACCGTGGTCGGGCGGCACTGGCTGTCGCATTGGCCGAAGGAGAGCCATAGCCTCGTGCGCGATGCGCTAGAGCAGGCGCAGAACGGCCATGGTGCGCGGTTTTCCTCGTTCCGGCCCACCGACAAGGGCACGCCGAAATGGTGGGATGTGGTGGTGACGCCGGTGCTCGGGGCCGAGGGCACGACCGAACGGATCGTCTGCCTCTCGCGGGACATCTCTGCACAGATCCGCGCCGAAGAGGCGCGCGACCTGTTGCTGCGCGAGATGGATCACCGGGTCAAAAACCTCTTCTCCGTCGCCTCCGGCATGGTTTCGATGACCGCCCGCAACGCCGAAACGCCCTCTGAGATGGCCGACAAGCTCAAGGGCCGGTTCTCGGCGCTGGCCAAGGCGCATGATCTCATCCGCGCGGCGCTCGGGCGCGAATATCACCATGCCGAGGCGCGGCTCTCGTCGCTGCTGACCGAGATTCTGCGCCCGCATCTCGATTGTGGTCGCTCGGATCAGGTGGCGCTGTCGGGGCCCGAGCTCTACCTGCCGGTCGAGGCCAGCACGAGCCTCGCGCTGGTGTTTCATGAGTTGGCGACAAACACCGTCAAATACGGCTCGCTCGCTGCGCCGGGCGGCACGCTCGATGTCACTTGGGAGGAGCAATCAGATCAGCTGGTTCTGTGCTGGAAGGAACGCATCGCCGAAGGCCGGTTGAGCGAGCCGACCGCGCAGGGTTTCGGCAGCCGTCTCGTCACATCGACCACCACCGGGCAGCTCAACGGGACGATCGATTACGACTGGCAGGAGGATGGCGTGGTGATCACGCTCACCATCCCGCTCGAGACGCTGGACAGTCCGACGGGTCATTACCCCGGCCCCTGAGGGACAGGCCCAACGAAAACCCCCGGCCCTGAGAGAGGCCGGGGGTGATTTCAGAGCAGAGTTGACCGCCGGGATCAGTGGTTGAGGATCTTCGACAGGAAATCCTGCGCGCGCTCGCTCTCGGGATTGCCGAAGAACGCCTCGGTTTCGCGATCCTCGACGATGGCGCCGGCATCCATGAACACGACCCGGTCGGCCACTTTGCGGGCAAAGCCCATCTCATGGGTCACCACCATCATCGTCATGCCCTCCTGCGCCAACTCGACCATCACGTCGAGCACCTCGTTGATCATCTCGGGATCGAGCGCCGAGGTCGGCTCGTCGAACAGCATCGCAATCGGGTCCATCGCCAGCGCCCGGCTGATCGCGACCCGCTGCTGCTGCCCGCCCGAGAGCTGACCGGGGAACTTGTCGATATGCGGCTTGAGCCCGACCCGGTCGATCAGCGCTTCGGCCTTGGCATTGGCCTCGTCACGCGACCGGCCCAGCACCTTTTGCTGGCCAAGGCACAGGTTCTCGCGCACCGACATATGCGGATAGAGCTCGAAATGCTGGAACACCATGCCGATGCGCGACCGCAGCTTGGTCAGGTTGGTGCGCCGGGCGGTGACCTCGGCGTCCTCGACCATGATCTTGCCCTCTTGCACGGGTTCGAGACCGTTGACGCATTTGATCAGGGTCGATTTCCCCGATCCCGACGGGCCACAGACCACGACGACCTCGCCCTTGTCCACCTTGGTGCTACAGTCGGTGAGAACGCGGAACTCACCATACCATTTCGAGACATTTTCCAGAGTGATCATGCGGTAGAGGCCTTTTTGAGGCGCCGGACAAAGATCGATCCAGCGAAGCAGATGACAAAGTAGACGAGGGCGGCAAAGATATACATCTCGACCAGACGGCCCTCGGTGCGTGCGACGATCGACGAGGCCGTCATGAAGTCACGCAGCGATACGACAAAGACGAGGCTGGTGTCCTGAAACAGGATGATGCCTTGGGTGACGAGGATCGGGATCATGTTGCGGAACGCCTGCGGCAGCACGACATAGCGCTGGGTCTGCCAATAGCTGAGCCCGACGGCCTGCGCCGCATGGACCTGCCCCTGCCGGATCGACTGAATGCCGGCGCGGATGATCTCGGAATAATAGGCCGCCTCGAACATGACAAAGGCGATGAGCGCCGAGTAGAACCCGCCAATCGGCCGACCGAGCGCCAGCGGCACGAGGAAGTAGAACCAGAAGATCACGAGGATCAGCGGCACCGACCGGATCAGGTTCACATAGCCCGCCGCCGGCAGCGCCAGCCACCACAGGCCCGAGAGCCGCATCAGCGCCAGAAGCGTGCCGAGAACGATGCCCCCGATGATCGCCAGAAGCGTCAGCCAGAGCGACAGCTGCAGCCCCTGCCAGAGGAACGGCAGGTTGTCTGCGATAACGGAAAAGTCAAAATCACCCATCGGTCATGCCTTTCCCACGAAGCCCGGAATCCGGGTGTATTTTTCGAGCATCTGCGCAATCACCGTCGCCATCAGGGCGATGACCACATAGATGATCGTCGCGGCGGTATAGGCCTCAAAGCCCTGGAAGGTGTATTCGGCGATCTGCTGGCTCTGCGCGGTGAGTTCGAGCAGCCCGATGGTCAGCGCCAGCGACGAGTTCTTGAAGATCGTGAGAAACTCCGAGGTCATCGGCGGCACGATGAGCCGGAAGGAAATCGGCAGCAGCACATAGCGATAGGTCTGCGCGGTGGAAAACCCGTTGGCATAGGAGGCAGCGACGAGGCCCTTGCCCACCGCGTTGATCCCGGCGCGCACCTGTTCGGCCACCCGGCTCGCGGTATAGAGGCCAAGCCCGATGACGGCGGTCACGAACTCGGGGTTCGGCATGTCGCGCTTCATCCAGCGGCCCATGTCTTGCGGCACGATTTCGGGCACGACGAAATACCACAGGAACAGCTGCACGAGCAGCGGCACGTTGCGGAAGATCTCGACATAGGTGGTGCAGAGAAAGGCGATGGGGCGGCTCGGCAGGGTCCGGCCCACACCGATGAGAACCCCGACCAGCAGCGCCAGAATCCAGGCGCTCAGCGCGACCGAAAAGGTCCAGCCGACACCGGAGATGAGCCAGCTGAGGTATTGCTCTTCAAAGAGCACACCCCAGTTCCAATTATAATCCATAGAGACTGTCCCAGGTAAAACCGGGGGCCCTGAGGCCCCCGGAGATCAGGTTATTCCGGCAGAGCGTTGAGCTGGAACGCCGCCTTCAGGAGGTCGGTCTGTTCCACGCCGAGGGGGCCGAACCATTTTGCATAGATGTCGTTGATCTCGCCCGAGCGGAACACCGCGGCGAGGGCCTTCTTGCCGACAAGCTCAAAGGCGCTGTCGTCGCGGCGCACCATGAGGGCATAGGGGTCGAAGGAGAGGAAATCGCCGACAACGGCGAAATCATCGGGGGATTTCGACTTGGAGATCAGACCAAAGAGCAGGATGTGGTCGGTCGAATAGGCGTCGACCCGGTCGGTCTCGAGCGACAGCATGCCTTCAGCGTGGTCACGCACCGGCAGGATTTTGACGTCGAGGCCCTTCTCTTCGATCGCGGCCTTCACCGCGCGCTCGTTGGTCGTGCCTTGGGCCAGCGCCACGGCCTTGCCGTCGAGATCGTCGATGGTGGCGATGCCGCCATCCTTGCGCACCAGAAGCTTGGTACCGGTGATGAAGGTGGTGGGCAGGTATTCGACCTGTTCCTGACGGGTCAGGTTGTTGGTGGTCGAGCCGCATTCGAGGTCAATCGTGCCATTCGCCATGAGCGCGATACGGGTCTTCGGGTTGACCGGCACATATTTGATCGAAATCTCTTTGCCGAGCTCGGCCGACACGGCCTCGACGATCTTGTGGCAGAGGTCGATGGAATAACCGATGGGCTTTTGGTTTTCATCGAGATAGGCGAAAGGCACCGAGCTTTCGCGATGGCCGAGCACGATCTCGCCCGAGGCCGCGATTTTCTCGAGCGTGCCGCCCGCGTTCTGCGCGATGGCCGGAACGGCAAGGCTCGCCGCGATGGCTGCCGCCATGAAACTCTTGATGATTGTCATTTGGTTGTCCCCTTGTTGGTTCAGGTGTTGGATCAGGTGTGTGATCAGGTTTTTGAACTGGAATTACGCGGGTCATCTCTGTTCGAGGCCCTATGGTGCAAGTGCGCTGGAACGAGAGGGGCGCCAGCGGCCCCCATGGCGACAGAACTGCGTATACTTTGGGCAGGCTAGCCCGGTTCTTGGGCGAGATGCAACGATCCGGGCGGATGTTTTCGGCAGCCCCGAAAAGCCAAGGGGGGAAAGCCCGAATATTAGGCGTCGCGGGGTGGGTCCGCCGGGGATGTCTCGCGGGGTGCGGTGCCGCCCATGCGCCCTGCCGCGCTCAGTGTGATGGACACTCTGAGCCCCGGCGCATTGTCCTCAAGCCGCAGCACACCCTCGTGAAACTTCACAATCGCCGCAACGAGGCTCAGCCCCAACCCGCTGCCCGGGGTCGTGCGGCTCCGCTCGAGCCGATAGAGCCGCCGCAGCACATTCTCGCGCTCGTCCTCCGGAATGCCGGGGCCGGTGTCGCTCACCTCCAGACGCACCTTGCGCCCCAGCTGCGTGACCGAAATCGAGATCTCCGCACCCGGCGGCGCATGGCGCAGCGCGTTCTCGATCAGATTGGCAAAGACCTGACCCAAGAGCGATTTGTCGCCGCGCACCAGAACCGGCGTCGCGGGCACCTCACAGCCGAGACGATGGCCGCTGTCATCGGCGGTGGGCTCATAGACCTCGTAAAAGGTCCGGGCGAGCGCGGCGACATCGACCTCGTCGAACCGTTTGCGGGGCGCGCCGCCTTCGATCTGGGCGATCTGCAACAGCGCCTGAAAGGTTTTCACGATGCCATCCGTCTCGGCATGGGCGCGGTCGACAAGCTCGGAGGCATCGGTCGAAAGGCTGGTCTTCTGGCGCAGCTGGCTGAGCAGGACCGACACCCGCTGAATCGGCGTCTTGAGGTCATGGGCAATATCCGCCGAAACCTGTTTCAGGGCCGAAATCTGCTGTTCCTGGGCCGTCGCCATCGTGTCGATCCGGTCGCCGATCCGCGACAGGTCGTCGGCCCGCCCGCCCATCGGCGCGACGCGGGCGGCATAATCGCCGGTGGTCAGCCGGTCGAGCGTTGCGTCGATCCGGTCGAGCCGACGGACCGAGCGCCGCGCCAGCAACACACCGGCGCCGATCACGATCAACGTGGTCGGGATCAGGCTGAACAGGAAGACCGCGAGAAAGGCCTCCTGAATATCCTCGAGCGGCTCGGCGCTCAGCGCGATCATCATCTGCCCGCCATGGACCGCAGCGCTCAGCGCGAAATACTCGCCCTCGACCTCGGTCGCCTCGTCATCGAAAGAGACAATCGCATAGCCCTCGCCCTTGGAGACGAGCGCCGCGTTCCCGACATGCAGCCCGCCGGGCAGCACATAGCTCAGGATGCGGTCCTCCGGCGAGGCGGTGCGCGATTGCGAGCGCACAAAGGTGATCACCGCGGCGGTGTTGGGCAGGGCGCGAAAGCTCGCCATTTCCTGCTGCAACGTCGAGCGCAGCGCCTCTTGCGTGTTGTCGCGCACGATCACATAGGTCGCGGCGAGGCTCAGCAGGCTGACCAGCGCAAAAAGCGCCGCCATCGCCAGCGAGAGCCGCAGCGGCGTCGAGGCCCATATGCCGCGCGCAGGCGTCACGGCTCAGCCCGCGATCCGATAGCCAGAGCCGCGCACCGTCTCGATGAGCTCGGTCTCGAACGGTTTGTCGACCTTGGCGCGCAGCCGGCTGATATGGGTCTCGACCACATTGGTCTGCGGATCAAAACTGATGTCCCAGACTGCTTCGAGCAGCATGGTGCGCGTCTGCACCCGGCCCTTGCGGCGCAACAGCTGTTCCAACAGCGCGAATTCCCGGGGCAACAGGTCGATGACCTGTCCGGCCCGCGTCACCTTGCGGCGCATGAGATCCATCTCCAGATCACCGGCGCGCAGGATCGTTTCCTCCTGCGTCGCCCGGGGCCGCCGCGCCAGGGCCGCCACCCGCGCCGACAGCTCGCCAAAGGCAAAGGGTTTGACGAGATAATCATCGCCCCCCGCATTGAGCCCTTCGATCCGGTCGTCGACCCCGCCGAGCGAGGTGAGAAACAACACCGGCGTGTGGTTCTTCGCGCCCCGAAGCGTCTTAACCAGCGCCATCCCATCGAGCCCCGGCAACATCCGGTCGACGATGAGCACATCATATTCCGTGCCGCTCGCCTGCAAGAGCGCCTCGCGCCCGTTCTCGATCAGGTCCACCACATGGCCTTCCTCGCGCAGCCCCCCTGCGACATAGGCGCCGGTTGTCTTGTCATCCTCGACCACCAGAATTTTCATCATTCCCCCCGCCTCATGCCGGTGGCCCCCTCTGGGACCACCTGTGTTTTGCCATGGATTTCCGAAAGGTGCGACTTACTTGTCGCGGCCCGCCTTGGCTTCGTCTTCGTTATCCTCTTCGTCATCACCCTCGTCACCATCCTCGACATCCACAGTCATCGACCCGTCGGCCAGATGATAGAGCACCTCCTGCTCGGACCCGTCCGCCATTTCGATCTCGAACTCCACGACGCTGTTACCCGGGGTCTCATCATCGAACTCGGCCTCGACCACCGTGCCGCCGGTCTCGATCTCAACCGCCGTGACGGCCTCCACCACGTCCGGGTTGGCCTCGAGAAAGGCTTGCAGCTCGGCCGCATCCGCGCCGCCCTCAAGGTTTTGGGCATAGGCCAGCGAACCGGCGAGGATCGACAGGCCGAGCAGGCCGGAACTTGCGGCATAGGCGATTGTGGTGCGTTTCATACTCATGTCTCCTTGGTCACTGAGCGGGACCATCCCGCCCGATGACACCGATTTACGACCCGGCCCTGCCGCCTGCCTGTCGCTCGGATTACATCTGTGTGATCTGCGTCCAGCTGGGGCCGCTTGGGACCCAAAGGGAAAAACGGCGGGGTGCGCCCGCCGTTGCCGTCCTTCTCTCTATCTCGCGCGCTCAGGCCGTCGCGGGGGCACCCTCCGGCTCTTGTCCCATGGTCTCAACCCTCTGCCCCGGTGCCGCCAGCCGCAGCGCGAGCGCGAACGCGGCGCCCAGCACCACGGCAAAGCCCACTGCCATGATCCCAAAGCCAAGCCCTGCCACCGCGATAACGGCAATCAGGGTGCGCGCGACGATTGATTTGATCCGATCCATCCGATCTCTCCTTGTTTCAACTGATTTGCAATATCGGCGGCCAGCCCGCCCCCCGCCTGACGCGAAGATTACATCTGTGTAATCTTCGCGCCCCGCGAAACCCGGGCCGAGGCGGCGGGCGATCACCGACAAGTGAGATTACAAATCTGTATAGTTCGCGTCAGGCACGGGTGAGGCCGGGCCGCCATCTCCTTTCTCATCACACCCGAGATGGAGGATTACATGTCTCGCAAAATATCCCTGGGTCGCACCCCGCTTGCCGCCGCTCTGGCCGCCGTTCTCGGCACGACGAGCCTCGTCGCCCTGACGCCGAGCACGGCCCTCGCCATCCCGCCCGGCGGCTATGCCGATCTCATCGAAGATTTCAGCCCGGCCGTGGTGCTGGTCGAGGTGAGCGCCAAGCCGACACCCGCCAATGCCGAAGGGCCCCTGCCCAATGACGAGTTTCTGAAAGAGTTTCAGCGCCGCTTTGGCGACCGGCTGCCCGAGCTGCGGCAATTGCCGGACGAGGGCGCGCGCCGTGGCGTCGGGTCCGGCTTTATCATCTCGAGCGATGGGCTCATTGTCACCAACAACCACGTGGTCGATGGCGCCTCCAGCGTCACCATCAAATTCGCCGACGAGTCTGAGCATGAGGCACGCGTCGTCGGCACCGATCCCCTGACCGATATCGCGCTTCTGGACATCGAGGGCAGCGATCTGCCGACCGTTTCCTTCGGCTCGTCTGAAGAGATGCGCGTCGGGGACGAGGTGATTGCCATGGGCAACCCGTTCGGCCTCGGCGGCACGGTGACCACCGGCATCGTCTCGGCCAAGGACCGCAACATCAACGCCGGGCCCTTTGACGAGTTCATCCAGACCGACGCCGCCATCAACCGTGGCAATTCCGGCGGTCCGCTCTTCAATGACCGAGGCGAGGTGATCGGCGTCAACACCGCGATCTTCTCACCCGATGGCGCCAGCGCCGGGATCGGCTTTGCCGTGCCCTCCGATCTGGTGTCGCGCATCGTCGCCGATCTCAAGGATGACGGCAAAATCGACCGCGGCTGGCTCGGCGTTCGGATCAAACCGGTGAGCGACGAGGTCGCCTCGGTGCTCGGGCTCGACGCTGGTGAAGGCATTCAGGTCGACGGCGTGATCGACGGCTCGCCGGCGGATAAGGTGGGGCTGAAGGCCGGCGACATCGTGCTGAGCTTTGACGGCACGCCGATCAACGAGGCCCGCGATCTGACCCGGGCGGTTGGCAATGCCGCGCCCGACACGGCCTCCAAGATCGAGATCCTGCGCCGTGGCGACCGCCAGACCCTCGACGTCACCCTCGCAAACCGCGCAACCGCTCAGGACGCCTGAGGCAAGCGCGACGTCCCTGTCCCGGTGAGCATGGCACCGGGGCAGGGTATTGCGGCAGGGTAATTGGCGGCAGGGCCTTACAGTACAGGTTCAAGAGAATTGACGGCGCGGGCAGATTGTCCCGCGCCGTCTTTAATGGGGCGAGCATCCCCTCGACGCTCCGCGAGATGCCGCACCGACGCAATGCCGATCCGCCACGCGATCGCGGGTCGATCCGCTTATCCCCGTCTCAAGAGGGGCCCCCAAACACCTCCCGCTCACCCCTTGGGCAGGGCCCTGAAAAGTGGCTCAATTTCTAAGCGAGTGAAGTTTCCATCCCCGAAAAAAGAAACATTCAGGAATGAATGTAAGTTGCGCGAATCGTTTTCATGTGCTGTCAATTGATCAAAGGGGTGGCAAATGACTGACGACACGACGGAAAATCAAACCCGCAAACCGACCAAGCGGCGGCGCACACAGGATGAACGCTCGGCCGCGACGATCGAGAACCTGTGCAAAACCACGGTCGAACTGATCGCCGAGATCGGTTTCGTGAATGTGACCACGACCAAGATTGCCCGGCGGGCGGGCATTTCACGCGGTGCGATCCTGCATCATTTCGACTCCAAGGCCGATCTCGTGAAACGCGCGACCGCGCTCATGTGGTCATCGGTCGTCGACTGCGCCGCCGCCATCAGCGACGATCACAAGGATGGGGTGCTCGATCCCAAGGATCTCATCGACCGCGCCTGGACCGGCCTGATGAGCGATCAATATGTGACGGTCTCTATCGACATGATGGCCGCCGCGCGCGGCGATCCGGATCTCAATGAACATGTCGAACTCTGGATCAACCGGATGTTCGAGAGCTACCGCGAAACGGCGCGCGAGATTTTCTGCGGCACCGGGATGAGCGAGGCCGACGCGGAATCCCTGATGCTCGTTCTGACCTCGACGCTGCGCGGTCTGCGCGTCGCCCAGATGATCGAACCCGACCCGGACAAGGCCGAGGCCGCGCTCGCCACCTTGGCCAATCTCATTCGGGCGCGTCTCGCAAGCGAGGGGGCATCATGACGCCGATATTGCACGCCACAGGCATGAGCCGCAGCTTCGGGGGGGTGCACGCCGTGCGCGACATGTCCCTCGAGGTCGCCAAGGGCTCGATCACCGGCCTCATCGGCCCCAATGGCGCGGGGAAATCCACGCTCTTCAACCTGCTGAGCGGTGTCATCAAGCCGAACGGCGGCACAGTCGTGTTCAACGGCCGCGACGTGACCTCTCTTGCACCGTGGAAACGCGCCCGGCTCGGCATGATCCGCACGTTTCAGTTGGCCCGCGAGTTTCAGCGCATGACGGTGCTGGAGAACCTCATGCTCGCGCCGCAGCTTCAGCTGGGCGAGACATTCTGGCCGAACTTCCTGACCCCCGGCAAGGTGCGTCAGCAAGAGGCGGAGATCTACGAAAAGGCCTGCGAGGTCATGGAGATCGCGCTTCTGGCCAAGCTGCGCGACACCTATGCCGGCGATCTCTCGGGCGGGCAGAAGAAGCTTCTGGAACTGGCGCGCACGCTGATGATCGACTGCGATCTCATCTTGCTCGACGAGCCGGGGGCAGGGGTCAACCCGGCGCTGATGCAGACGCTCACCGACATGATCCGCCGTCTCAACCGCGACCATGGCAAGACCTTCCTCGTGGTCGAACATGACATGGATATGATCGCCCAGCTTTGCGACCCGGTCGTGGTGATGACCCAAGGGGGCTATCTCACCGGCGGCCCCTTTGAAGAGATCCGTCAGAACCCGGCGGTGATCGAAGCCTATCTGGGGGAGACCGCCGATGTCTGACGCTCTGCTCAAGACCCGCGCCCTCCAGTCCGGCTATGGCAAGACCATCATCTGCCATGACGTCACGCTGGATCTCGCGCCGGGTGAAATCACCTGCATCATCGGTCCCAACGGGGCCGGGAAATCCACCCTGCTCAAGACCATTGCCGGGGTTGTGCGCCCGGTCTCGGGCAGTGTCACCGTGGCCGGGCGCGAGATTGCCGGATTGCCCGCCGCGCAGGTGGCCCGATCCGGCATGGCCTATGTGCCGCAAGAGGCGAATGTGTTTCGTCAGCTCACCACTCACGAGAACCTGACCATGGGCTCCTGGGGCGACAAGACCCGCACCCAGGAGGCCTGTGACCGGATCTACGAGATGTTTCCCGATCTCGCCCGGCTGCGTCAGACCCGAGCTGGCAACCTGTCTGGCGGGCAACGCCAGATGGTCGCCTTTGGCATGGCGCTGATGCTCGCGCCCAAGGTGCTGTTGCTGGACGAGCCCTCGGCCGGGCTGTCGCCCCTGATGGTCGGGCAGATGTTCGACATCGTGCAGCGGGTCAATGGCGAAGGCGTGGCCATTTTGATGGTCGAACAGAACGCCATCCAGGGGCTGCGCATCGCGGATCATGGCATCGTCATGGCCGCGGGCCGGGTCGCACTGCAGGACAAGGCCTCGAACCTCTTGGCATCCAAAGAAGTATCTGAACTCTATCTGGGGTCGCGCTCATGAGCATGCAAATGATCTTTAACGCATTGGTCAATGCCGCGCTCATTGCGCCTCCGGCCATGGCATTCTCCCTGCTGTTCGGGATTCTCAAATTCCCGAATTTCGCCATCGGCGGCTATATCACGGTGGGCGCCTTTGCCGCCTATACGTTCAACGTGCCGCTGGGCCTGCCGCTGCCGCTGGCCGCTGCCGCCGCGATGCTCGTCACCGCGCTGGTGGTCTGGCTGATGCATGTGCTGGTCTTTCAGCCGATGGAAGAGCATTCGGCCATCACCTTGCTGGTGGTCTCCATCGCCCTGACCCTGATCATCGAGAACGTGATCCGGCTGTTCTTTTCCGCCGATGTGCGCGGCTTCGAGATCCCGTTAGAGCGGCCCTGGAAACTCTTGGGGGCGCGGATCACGCCGGAACAGGTGCAGATCATCATCTGGAGCCTCGTCATCGGTGTCGCGCTGCATTGTCTGCTGGCCTACACATGGATCGGCCGGGCGATGCGGGCGGTGGCGGACAACCCGATGCTGGCCGCCATTCGCGGGGTCAATGCGACCCGGATCACCGCCTTTACCACCGCCATCTGCGGCGCGCTCTTCGGGCTCACCGGTGTCTTTGCCGGTCTCGATCTGGTGATCGAGCCGCTGGTCGGCTGGAACCTCACCATCCCGATCTTTGCGGCGGCGATACTCGGCGGCATCGGCTCTCCCTACGGGGCGATCGTCGGGGCGCTGCTGGTCGGGCTCGCGGAAGAGGCCACCATTCTCTTCCTGCCTTCAACCTACAAGATCGGCGTCGGTTTCGTGATCATCGCCGTGCTGCTGCTGCTGCGTCCGCAGGGGCTCTTTGGAACCGCGGAGATCAGAAAATGAGCGCATATCTCATCTCAATGGGCACCTATGTCGGGTTTTTCATGATCCTGGCGCTGGCCCTCAACCTGCAATGGGGCATCGCCGGGATGGTCAATTTCGGCATCGCAGGCTTCTACGCGATGGGGGCCTATGTCTCGGGCCTTTTGGTGGCCAAGCTCGGCGTGCCGGTGGGTCTCGCCATCCCGGCGGCCTGTGTCGCGGGCTGGGTGCTCGGCGGGGCGGTGGCGCTTTTGTCGGTGCGATTGCGGGAGGATTTCCTCGCCATCGTGACCCTGGGCGTGGGCGAAGTCATCCGGCTCATCGTCCTCAACGAGGATCAGATCACCGAAGGCCCGCGCGGGCTGCGCATCGACGGCCGCCCGTTTGGCGATCTCATCGGGCCAGAGCTCTACCCGCTCTTCTATCTCCTGCTGGTGGCGGTCTGCGTGCTCATCACCTATCTCGTCTGCGAACGCATCCGCCGCGCCCCGATGGGCCGCACCCTGCGCGCCATCCGCGAAGATGATGTGGTGGCCGAGGTGCTGGGCAAGAATGTCCTGATGCACCGGGTGCTCACCTTTGCCATCGGCGGCTTCTTCATGGGGCTCGCGGGCGCGCTCTATGCCCATTACGTCCAGAACATCAGCCCCGAGGTCTTCATGCCGGTGGTCGCCATGTTCATCTGGATGTCGGTGATCGTCGGCGGCGCTGGCAACAACCGCGGCATCCTGATCGGCGCCGGCACCGTGATGATCTTTCTCGAAGGCACGCGGTTCATCGGCGATTTCACCGATTTCCTCGACGCCGAAAAGATGTCGGCGATGCGGATCATCCTCATTGGCTTCCTGCTGATCGTGACCCTGCGGCTGCGGCCCCGTGGCCTGCTCCCCGAGCCGAAATTCAACGTCAAAAAGACCTAAGCGCCCACAGAAGGCGCATCCCAACCAAGCCAACAAGGAGTGAACCATGAAGTTTTCCATGACGAGAAGAAGTCTGCTGGCGGGTAGCGCCGCAGCCTTGATGACCCCCGCGATCCTGCGCGCCCAAGAGGCGGATATCGCCATCGGCTCGCTGACCCCCAACACCGGCGGCGGCGGGCCGTTCGGGCCGAATATCACCGCCTCGCACAAACGGGTGGCCGATGCGGTCAATGCCGCGGGCGGGGTTCTGGGCCGTCAGATCCGGCTCTATCAGGAGAACTCGGAAACCAACCCGGAAACCGCCGTGCGCGCCGCGGACAAGCTGATCAGCGTCAACAAAGTGTCGGCGATCATCGGCACGTTTTCATCCTCTGTCACCCTTGGCATCATGCCGAAATGCCAAAGCGCCAACATCATCCAGATGTGCACCTCGTCGAGCGCCGACATCCCCATCGCCGATGAAAAAGGGCTGGTCTTCAACTTTCAGCCGCTGTCGCCGATCTGGGGCCGGGCCATCGCCGATCTGGTGCTGAGCCGGGGCCTCGAAAACTATGCGCTGATGGCGCTCAACAATGATTTCACCCGCTCGATGATGGATGGGTTCATCGAACGCGTCGGCACCGAGGCGCTGGTGCAGGACCCGTTCTACTACAACGCCGGGCAATCCTCCTATCGCTCGGAGGTGACCCAGCTCATCGAGAAATCGCCCGAGGCGGTGTTCATCCCCTCCTATGTCACCGATTTCACCGCCGTCTACAAAGAGCTCTACCGCCAGGGCTATGAGGGCGCGGTGATCACCATCTCGCTCTCCACCGGCGATCAGTTCAAGAGCACCGTCGGTGCCGCAGCAGACGGGGTGATCCATGGCTTCCCGGTCCCGGCGCTGAGCTCTCCGGCCTACAAGGAATATCTCACCGAGGCCGGGCTCGAGGACACCGGCTCGGTGCAGCACCCGTTCGGCACCGCCGGGCGCGACCAGATGTCGGTGCTGCTGCTGGCGATGGAAAAGGCCGGCACCACCGACAGCGCGGCCGTGGCCCAGGCGATCTGGGACGTGACCACCGGCGAGGGCAAGAAAACCGTCTACAACGTGGCCGACGGGCTCGCCGCGATCCGGGCTGGCGAAGAGATCAATTACTCTGGCGCCTCCGGCAGCATCGAATTCGATGCCGAAGGCGGCGTGCTCGGCCGCGACTTCCAGCTGTCCGAAATTCAGGACGGCAAGGATGTCGTCATTCAACGACTGGAATACTGACCCCATTACGGAGAGGGTCTCGGCCCCCTCCGACATACACAATTGATAGGAGACCCGCGATGGCGCGCGTGAGAGATGTTGAAATTGATGAGGTACCGGCAGAGGTGCAGCCGATCTACGAACGCTATGCCAAGGAGTACGGCCCGTTCCTCAACCAGGTCAAAGTCTTCGCCCACCGGCCGCCGGTGCTCAAGCATATCATGGGTCTCCTGCTCGAACTGCATGACGAGGCGCTGCTGCCCAAACGCTATCTCGAGATCGCCCTTGTCACCGTCTCGACCATCAACAAATGCGACTATTGCATCGCCCATCACGCGCCGCGCGCCCAGGCCTATGGGCTGAGCCCCGCCGCCCTCGACAACATCCTCGACGAGAAACCCGAGGGCTTTGACGATCTCGACATTCTGGTGCGCGATTTCGCCGAACAGGTGACCACCAAATTCCAGTATATGCGCGAAGCCATCTTCGACGAGCTCAAGACGCATTTCAGCGAAGAGCAGATCGTCGAGCTGACCATGCGCATCGCGCTGTGCGGCTTTTTCAACAGGGTCAACGACTCGCTCCAGATCGAGACCGAAGAGGGCGTCGAAAAGCTGCTGGTGTGATCAGGTGAATTTCAGGGAGGCAAGAGATGTCTGACAAGGTGAACGAAGGGCTCTGGGCCTGGAAGCAAAGCGAAAACAACAACCGGATGATAGAGCTGCAGGCCGGGGCCGATGCGGTCGGCGAGGTCCGGCTCGGCTATTTCGGCGGCTCGGCCTTCCGGATCACCACCCCCGCCGGGCTCACCCTGATGATCGACCCCTGGCGCAATCCGCCCTGGGGGACGTGGAACTGGTATCTGTGCGACTTCCCCGAGGTCGAGGTCGATATCGGCCTCTCGACCCATGCCCATTTCGACCATGACGCGCTGCACCGGCTCCGGGCGAGCACGCTTCTGGACCGTCTCATCGGGCGGTTCGAATTTGCCGATGTGACCATCACCGGCATCGCCGACAAACATGTCTCGGACGCCTCCCATGCCGATGTCGACTGGGCCGGGCTGACGCGCAAGCTCACCCCGCTGGAAACCCTGCCGCCCAACAATTGGCGCTCTTTCGACAATACGATCTATGTGATCGAGACCGGCGGTCTGCGCATCCTGCACTGGGGCGACAACCGCCCCGATCCCGGCCCCGGTGTCTGGGAGCAGATCGGCCAGATCGACGTCGCCCTGCTGCCCATCGACGGCTCTAAACACATTCTCGGCTATGATCAGGTCGCGGCCCTGCGCGCCAAGATCGGCGCCAAGATCGTCGTGCCGCATCACTATTTCATCTGGAACGTGACCCACCGCGCCTCGACCCTGACCACGCCCAATGAATGGATGGAGAGCCAGACCAACAGCCAATGGGCCGAAAGCCCCGAGATCGCGCTGCCCCGCGACTGGGTCAAATCCCAAGACGGGCTGGCGCTCTGCTTTGGCGAAAACGTCTGCTTCGAGCCCCCCCAATTCGGCGCGGCCAAGGACAGCACGGAACTGGCCTGATAACGCGAGCCGAGCGCGCATCGCACAGGCCCGACCGTTCAGCTGTCGGGCTTGTGGTTTGCTAATCTCCTGATGTGGCGTAAAGCCAATGGCAGGAGAGGCTCAAAATTCGCGAGGTGCGCCGTGGCGATCAAGACGGAAATGTTGCGGTGTTTCGTCACCGTCGCGCAGAGCGGCAATTTGGCGGATGCGGCAGAGCTTCTGGGCCGCACGCCTTCGGCCGTGTCGATGATGCTCAAACAATTCGAACAGCAGCTCGGCAGCCCGCTCTTCGAGAATGAACGCAAGAACCGGCTCACCGCGCTGGGGCGGTTCGTCTTTGGCGAGGCCCGGCGCGAGATCGACCATTTCGACAAGGTGGTGAATGCCATCGAAAGCTATGCCCGCGCCGATGCCGGGCTGGTGCGGATCGCGGCGATTCCCTCGGTCGCGACCACGATCCTGCCCGAAGCGCTGAGCCGCTTTCTCAAACGTCATGGCGAGGTGCGTGTCCATATCCGCGAGATGGAGACGAGCTATGTGCTGCGCGAGCTCGAAGAGGGCGACGCCGACCTCGGCTTTGCCTCGCTCCTGCACCCGATCGCGGGCCTGACGGGCGCGCCGCTCTTTACCGACCGCTTTGGCGTGGTCTGCGCCGCCGATCATCCGCTCGCCCAGAGCGGTGCGCCGGTGCGCTTCGATCAGCTCGCGCAGGAACGGCTCATCGTCAATAGCGTCTGCCAGCAGATCCGCGATCCGGAATTCAAGGCGCTGCTCGACCGCTCGCAGCTCTCGGTGATGAGCACCCATGCCAATCTCTCGGCGGTGCGGCGCAAGGTCGGCATCACCGTGCTGCCCGAGCTGGTGTTGGCCGAGTTTGGCGACGATCTGCGCTTTGTGCCGCTGGCCGACAAGACGCTCACCCGCACGGTGCAGGAGATCGGCCATGCCCATCTGGCACTGTCCCCGGCGGCACTGGCCTTTCGCGACGTGGTGCGGCAGGTGGTGGGCGAAACCCTCCCGAAAACGGGTTAAGCAACACTGAAGCTTAGCTAAGAAGTTTGCGATTGATAGAAGTTTCAGCCTGTGGCGTCATAGGCCGCGACCGTTAGACCACGATCAACACACCGCTCACAGCCCGCAAGGGCAGGAACAGCCGCCCGCGAGGGCAAGATCAGCCGCCCGCAAGGGTATGAAAGGACATCGCCATGACCCATTTCCTGACCCGACGCCAATGCCTCAAGAGCGCCCTGTCGGCCTCGGTGGCCACCGTCGCCGCCGGTCTGCCGCTCGCCACACGGGCGCAAGGGCTCGACTTTCTGACCATCGGCGGCGGCCCCTCGGGCGGCGTGTTCAACATCGTCGCGACCGGCCTCGCCAATGTGTTGCGCCAATCCTATCCCGAGGCGATCATAGACGTGCAGCCCGGCGGCTCTGGCCCCAACCTGCTGCGCGTCTCGGGCGGCAAGGCCGATCTCGGTATCACCTCGGCCAGCAACGCCTTTGACGCCTGGAATGGCCGCGACCCGGCCACGCCCGAAGCGCCGATCAAGAATGTGCGCGGGCTGATGACCATCATGCAAAGCGCGGTGCAGATCTGGGTCGATGGCAATTCCGACATTCGCTCGATCCAGGATCTGCGCGGCAAACAGGTCAGCGCCGGTCAGCCGGGTCAGACCTCCTGGCTCGCGTTCGAGCGCCTGCTGGCGGCGGCTGGCATGACCATGGAGGATATCGAGAGCGACGGCGGCAAGATGAACAAGCTGAGCTGGTCGGAATCCCACAACGCCCTGCGCAATGGCGAGCTGGACGCGGTCATGTGGCTGTCGCTCTGGCCGCACCCCACCGTGCGCCAGAACGAAACCGTGCGCCCGATGCGCGCCCTCTCCTTCGACGATGCCGTGCTCGAGAAATTCCTCGCAAGCTCGGGCGGCTTTGAACGGGTGACCCTGCCCGCCGGTCTCTTTGAAGGTCAGGCAGAGGCGGCCAATACCGTCGGCACCAACACGATCCTCTTTGCCTCGGACAAGATGTCGGACGAGCTGGCCCAGAACATCATCAAGGCGATCTGGGACAATCTCGAAGAGTTCAAGGCGACCCATGCGCTCTTGGGCAACCTCTCGGCCGAGACCGCGGGCAAGGGCATGGTCGTGCCGCTGCATCCGGGCGCCAAGGCATTCTACGACGCCCAGGGCATCGCCTATGACGCGAGCTCCGAGCTCGCCGAATGACAAGCCTGCGCCAAACTGCTGGCGTGGTGACGCGGGACCGGATGATTTCCGGTCTCGCGCTGCTTATGCTGGGATTTCACCTGCTGGCCGCCTCGCCGCTCTGGCTCGCACCCAATCTCGTGCTGCGCGCCGGTCATATGCTCTTTGCGGCGCTGATCGTGATCCTGCTCTTTCCGCTGGCGCGCACTGCGCTGGGCCGGGTGGCCGATATCGCGCTCGCGGCGCTGTCCGTGGTCAGCATCGGCTATGCCGTGGTCTTTGCCCCCGATATCGTGGTGCGCCCGCCCTGGACATTGACCGCCAGCCCGTTCGAGATTTTCGTGGCCCTCGGCACCGTCTTTGTGGCGCTCGAAATCACCCGCCGCAGCCTTGGGATCATGATCCCGGCGCTGTGCCTGATCTTTATCGCCTATGCCTTTGTCGGGCCCTATCTGCGCTTTGTGGATGTGCTGCGCCCGCTGGCCCATGGCGGCGTCGACCTGAGCGAATTCGTCGACCAGATGTATTTCAGCTTTGAAGGCATCTTTGGCACCGCACTCGGCGTGTCGGCGGAATATATCTTTCTCTTCGTCATGTTCGGCGCGGTGCTGCAAGTGGCGGGCGGTGGCGACTTCTTCATCGCCATGACCCGCGCCGTGACTGGCACGAGCCGCGGTGGCCCGGCCAAGATCGCCGTCGTGGCGAGCGGGCTCATGGGCATGATGTCGGGCAGTTCCGTGGCCAATGTCGCGACCACCGGATCGCTGACCATCCCGATGATGAAGAACCTCGGCTATCCCGCCCGCTTTGCTGGCGCAATCGAAGCCATCGCCTCGACCGGTGGCCAGATCACCCCGCCGATCATGGGGGCTGCGGCCTTTCTCATGGCGGCGATACTTGGCATCGAATATGTCGAGGTGGTGCTCGCCGCCTCGCTGCCGGCGCTGCTCTTCTTCGGCTCGCTGCTGATCAGCGTGCATCTCATGGCGCTGCGCCACAATCTCGCGCCGCTGCCGCGCGCCGAGGCCGGATCGACCCGGCGAATCCTCGCGGGCGGCTGGACCTTCCTGCTGCCGGTGGCGGTGCTGGTGGTGCTGATGCTGCAGGGCTTCACCCCGAGCTATGCCGCCTTCTTCGGCCTGCTCGCGGCGCTTGCGACACCCTTCCTGCGCCGCTCGACCTTTATCTCGGCGGATCAGCTGAGCGCCGGTGTCCGCTCCGGCGTCGAGGGCGCGGTGGTCGTTGCCGCCGCCTGTGCCTCAGCCGGGATCATTGTCGGCATCGTGCAGATCTCGGGGCTCGGCTTTCGGTTCAGCGCGCTGGTCACCGATTTCTCCGGCGGTTCGCTCAACGTGGCGCTGGTGCTGGCGATGCTCGCGGCTTTCATCTTTGGCATGGGGATGCCGACCACGGCGGCCTATATCATTCAGGCGACGCTGGTCGCGCCCGCGCTGATCAAGCTCGGCGCAGACCCGCTGGCGGCGCATATGTTCGTCTTCTACTTCGCGGTTCTGGGCCAGATCACCCCACCACTGGCGGTGGCGGCCTATGCGGCGGCTCCGATCGCGGGGGAAAACGCCTCGCGCGTCGGCTGGGCCGCCTTTGCCATCGGTCTGCCGATCTACATCATCCCCTTCCTCTTCGTGCTCGACCTGTCTCTGCTCTATCCGCAATGGACGCCGGATCTCGCCTATACGTTCCTGAGATCGGGCGTGGCGCTCTTTTGCATGTCCTCGGTGATCGTCGGCTGGTTCGGCCGGTCACGGCTGGCCATACCGCTGCGGGCGGGCATGTTCGCGGTGGCGGTGCTGATGATCCATCCCAACATTTGGTCGACCGTGGCGGGGCTTGGGCTTCTGGCAGGGATCTACGCCCTGCAGATCGCCCTCGGCCGGGGTCACAAGGAGGAAACCCGCGCATGAGCCTCGCAGAGAACACGGCCCCCGCCTATGGCACCACCTATGCCTATGAGCTGGCGACCCGCACCGATGACATGATCTTTCTCGCGGGCCAGATCGCCAAGATCAGCGCCACCGAGATCCATGCCGCGGGCCGCTGCGGCGACACGATCGACGTTGAGACCGCCAAGGACAGTGCCCGCCTCGCCGCCCATCAGGGCATCGCCTGGCTCGGCAAACACTTGGGTCCCGGTGAGCGGATCGAAAAGATCCTGCGCGTCGATGTCTTTGTCGCGGTAACGCCCGAGTTCGATCACATCTCAGAGGTGGCCGACGCCGCCTCCGAGATCTTCATCGAAGCCTATGGCGACGCCGGCCGCCATGCGCGTTCAGTCCTCGGCGTCACCCGCCTGCCGCGCAACGCGCCCGTTCTGCTGGAAATCACGGTGAAATACGCGCAGACCAGATAAGCGCGTCAGCCGGTCGCCCCGCGGGGCGGCTGGACCAAGCCCGGCTGTATCGTAAGATCGCCAAGGCCACGCCACGACGCTGGCCGAGATCTACCGCGGGTTCCCTTGACTCGGCGAACGCCTGACGCCGCTGCGCCTCAGCTCTCATCTCATGATTTGAATGGTGCGGGTGGAGGGACTTGAACCCCCACGCCTTGCGGCGCCAGAACCTAAATCTGGTGCGTCTACCAATTTCGCCACACCCGCGTCCGACCCGCTCTTTAGCAAGCTGTCACGCGGGATGCGAGAGAAAATGCAACAGGCCCGACATGCGCGTTTTGGGGGATGCGAAAAAATGGCGACATTTACGGTTTCTTCAGCTAGGCTGACCATAATAACGAGCAGAAAACAAAAAGAGATACGCCATGGAACCGAAAACGGTCGGGCGCAAGCGGGGTCAGGCCCCCGTGGATGCATCCCTTGCTATGGGCGGGTTGCCGGTCGGCGCGCGCATTCTGACATTGTCGGGCGAAATGCCTGTCGAACATCTCATGCCGGGCGACCGGATCGTCACCCGCGACGCGGGCATGGCGGTGCTGCGCAATATCCGGCGGCGGCGTCTCGTCACCCGCGCGGTCAAGATCCTCGCAGGGTCGCTGGGCGACACGCGGCCCGATTGCGATGTCATCCTGCCCGAGGATCAGCATGTCCATGTCCGCGACTGGCGCGCCCGCGCCATGTTCAACCTGCCCGCCGCCCTCGTTCCGGCGGCGGCGCTGGTCGATGGTGAATTCATCACCGCGCTGGGCGAGATCGAGATGGACGTCATCACGCTGATCTTTGACAGCCCGCATGTGCTCTATGTCGACGGGCTCGAACTGGCCGGGCATGACATGGCCCAGCCGCTGCACAGCGCGGCCTAACCGGCCTAACTCGCCAATCCCGCCAGAACCTGTGGCAGGGCCTCGGGCAGATCCTCCGCGATCAGCCCCGGGCCAAAGCCGCGCGCCGCCTCCGCATGCAGCCAGGCCGCCATCGTCGCCGCGTGCAGCGGCGCGTGACCCCGCGTCGCCGCGTGCAGCGGCGCGTGACCCCGCGCCATTAGCCCCGCGATCATCCCGGCCAGAACATCGCCCGATCCCGCCGTGGCGAGCCAGGGCGCCGCCCGCTCGTAACAGGCCGCATGCAGGAAGGCCCGCCCATCCGGCGCGGCAATCACCGTATCCGGCCCCTTATAGAGCACCACCGCCCCCACCCGCGCGGCCGCCTGCCGGGTCGCCTCCACCTTGGACATCTCGCCCCACGAACCCGAGGCCTCCGCCAGATCGGGAAAGAGCCGTGCGAACTCGCCACCATGCGGTGTCAGCACACAGCCCGAATGCAGCGGCGCGCGCAGCCCCACCTCTGCCAGCGCCGTCAGCGCATCGGCGTCGAGCACGCATCCCCGCCCATCCGCCAGCGCCACGGGCAGAAGCTCCGCCGCCCGCGCCACGCCCAGCCCCGGCCCAAGACAGAGCGCGCCGAGCCGCCGATCCGTCAGCGCCGCCGCCAGATCCTCGGCCCCCTCGATCCGCTGCATCATCAGCGCGGTGATCTGCGCCGCCACCTCCATCTGCGCCGATCCGGGCACGCCGAGGCTCACCAGCCCGGCCCCGATCCGCAGCGCCGCCCGTGCCGCAAGCCGCGCCGCGCCACTGCGCCCGAACCCGCCGCAGAGCACCAGCGCATGCCCATTGTCGAACTTGTGTCCCACCTTCGCCAGATCCGCCGCCGCGGGCCGCTCGACACGCCGCAGCACCGCTTCGGGGCAGGGGGCCTGGATGCCGATATCCACGATCTCGAGCGCCCCGCAATACTCAGGCCCCGCCCCGAGATAATGCCCCGGCTTCGGCCGATGAAAGCTCACGGTGAGCGTCGCCCGCGCCGCCACCCCGATGGGCTGCCCGCGCTCGGCACAAAGCCCCGAGGGCAGATCGACCGCCAGCACCCGCGCCGCGAGGCCCGCCGCACTCATCTCGGCCCAGCGCCGCGCCGCGCCCTCAAGAGGCCGCGAGAGCCCGATGCCGAATAATGCATCAATGATGACATCCGCCCCGGCACAGCCCGCCAGTACCGCGTCGAGCGGCGCGACCCGTCCCATGCTCTGCCACAGATCGTGATTGGCGCGGGCGTCGGGCGGCAACGCGTCCGCCGTCCCCAGCATCCCCACCGCCACCTGCCAGCCACGGTTGCGCAAGAGCCGCGCCACCACGAAGCCATCGCCGCCATTGTTGCCGGGACCGCAGAGAACCACGGCCTTGCCGGGCTGGTTGCCAAGCGCCGGCCAATGCGCCAAAAGCGCCGCCACCACGCCCCGCCCGGCGCGCTCCATCAGCGCCCGACCGGTCGCGCGGCCCGACTCGATCTCGCGGGCCTCAAGGGCGCGCATCTGGGCGGATGTCAGAATTTCGGTCAAGATTTCATCATTCCGCGATTCACTTCTGCCCAAATTTCGGGCGGACTGCCTAAATAATGTGCAATTGCTTTTGCCATGCCCCGCCCCAACTCTTTCGGCGAGCCTAGCCGATTGTACGCCTGCGCGGGAAGTGGTCGAACGGGCACAGAGTTTTTTTGCCCGTAACCGCCATGCCCGGGAGGCCGCCATGAAAAAGATCGAAGCGATCATCAAGCCCTTCAAGCTCGACGAGGTCAAAGAGGCCTTGCAAGACGTGGGCGTGCAGGGGCTTTCGGTGATCGAGGTCAAGGGCTTTGGCCGTCAAAAAGGCCATACCGAGCTCTACCGCGGGGCCGAATATGTAGTGGATTTCCTGCCCAAGGTCAAAATCGACGTCGTGCTCGACGACGATCAGGTCGATGCCGCCATCGAGGCCATCGTCGACGCCGCCAAGACCGACAAGATCGGCGACGGCAAGATCTTCGTCAGCCCCGTCGAGCAAGCCATCCGCATCCGTACCGGCGAAACCGGTTCGGACGCGCTGTAATCCCAGTTCCTAAAGACACTAGCCAGAGGATATTTTGTTATGAGCGCAACTGACCTGCTCAAGATGATCAAGGACGAGGACATCGAATATGTCGACGTTCGTTTCACCGACCCGCGCGGCAAGCTTCAGCACGTGACGCTGATGTCCGACCAGGTGGACGAAGACTTCCTCGAGGAAGGCTTTATGTTCGACGGCTCGTCGATCGCTGGCTGGAAAAGCATCGAAGCCTCCGACATGAAGCTGATGATCGACACCGACAGCGCCTATGTCGATCCCTTCTATGCCGAGAAAACCCTCTGCGTGCATTGCTCGGTGGTCGAGCCCGACACCGGCGAAGCCTATGAGCGCGACCCGCGCGGCACCGCCGAAAAGGCCGAAGCCTATCTCAAGGCCTCGGGCATCGGCGACGTGGCCTACATGGGCCCCGAGGCGGAATTCTTCCTCTTCGACGACGTGCGCTTCTCGAACACGATCAACAAGGTCTCCTATGAGGTCGACGCCCAGGACGCCTCCTGGAACTCGGACACCGAATACGAGATGGGCAACATGGGCCATCGTCCCGGCGTCAAGGGCGGCTACTTCCCGGTGAACCCGATCGACGACGCGCAGGACATCCGTTCGGAAATGCTCTCGACCATGAAGCGTCTGGGCATGAAGGTCGACAAGCATCACCACGAAGTGGCCTCGTGCCAGCACGAGCTTGGCCTGATCTTCGATAGCCTGACCAAACAGGCGGACGAGCTGCAGAAATACAAATACGTGATCCACAACGTGGCTCACGCCTATGGCAAAACCGCTACCTTCATGCCCAAGCCGATCGCCGGCGACAACGGCACCGGCATGCATGTGAACATGTCGATCTGGAAAGACGGCAAGCCGCTCTTTGCTGGCGACAAATATGCCGACCTGAGCCAAGAGGCGCTGTATTTCATCGGCGGTATCCTCAAGCACGCCAAGTCGCTCAACGCCTTCACCAACCCGGCGACCAACAGCTACAAGCGTCTGATCCCCGGTTTCGAGGCTCCCGTTCTGCGCGCCTATTCGGCCCGCAACCGGTCGGGCTGCGTCCGGATCCCATGGACCGAGAGCCCCAAGGCAAAACGCGTCGAGGCCCGCTTCCCCGATCCGGCGGCGAACCCCTACCTCGCCTTTGCCGCGCTGCTGATGGCCGGTCTCGACGGTATCAAGTCCAAGATCGACCCCGGCGAAGCCATGGACAAGAACCTCTACGACCTGCCGGCCGAAGAGCTCGAAGGCATCCCCACTGTCTGTGGCAGCCTGCGCGAAGCCATGGAAGAGCTGAAGGCCGATCACGACTATCTGCTCGCCGGTGACGTGTTCACCAAAGACCAGATCGACGGCTATATCGCTCTGAAAATGGAAGAGATCGAGCTTTACGAACACACGCCGCACCCGGTCGAGTTCGGCATGTACTACAGCTGCTAATCTCTCGTTTCTTGCGCGAGAATTCGGCGGGGCGTCCTTCGGGGCGCCCCGTTTTCCTTTGGTGCGGGGATGATCAGATCGGGGCGCAGGCCACTGGACATGTGGATTTTTGAGGCGGAAATTGGGCAAAAACGCCGGGGCTTTCGGCGCATTGTTTCTCAGACGGCTATAATAATAAGGGATTAGCGCGGCCCGCCCGCCGTAATCCTTTCGGAAACATTAACAAGAACTGACCATTATTGAATAATATTACCGCCCTTTTCCGACGCTCTTAATGGACCCAACGAAGACTCGGGATTGGATATGATGTTTACGACACTTTTCCAGAACGGTCCGCTGGCGCGGCTCATACAGCGCCGAGAGCAGGACAGGGGCCCGCGCCCCGATCTGCGCCCCGATCCACAGGGCGTGGCACGGTTCGGCGCGATTGACGACACGCTCGACCGGTTGCAGACCGAAGTGCCGGGGCTGCTGCCCGCGCATGGTGCCGCCGCGCTCGATCTGGCGCAGGCCCCGTTTGACGAGGTCGCCTCGGAAATGAAGAGCCAAGGCTTTGCCTGGCTGCTCTGCGCCGTGCTGGTGATGCTGGCCCTGCCCATCGGGCTTCTGGTGCTGCTCTCCTACCTGCTGCGCGGCGCGGATTTCCGACTGGCCGCCCATGCGGTCGCGCTCACCGGGCTGTTCATCGCGCTCGACACCAGCCCTGCAACCTCTGACACGCTGCATCAGGCCCTTGGCCTGCTGCAGTAACCCCCCTTTCAACAGGACATTTTGACATGACCTATACCGGACCCGGCCTTGTGGTGGCACTGCGTTTTGACGCGCGGCCCGACCTGGAATTTGCCGATATCGTGGAAGAGTTCGACATCGCCTTCCGCTTTGGCACCGATCACCGCGCGCTGATCTGGCAGGGCGATGACACCGCCTTTCTCGACCGTGAGAACCTGCGCCTCGCGCTGCGCTGGGTGACGCCGCTCCTGGCCAAGGACCCGTGGCATCTGGTGCTCGGCCTCGGCTCTGCGCCGGGCCATGAGAACCCGTTCGGCAGCTACGAGGTCTGCGAGGCCTTCTTGCAGCATATCCTCGAACATCTGACCAATTACCTGCCCCCCGATCAGCTCTTGCAGACGCCCATCGACAGCGCGCTCGACGCGACCCTGCTGACCGAGATGGCCGAAAACCTGCGCCTCGGCGAAGACGCGCTGCGCACCCGCGCCCGCCCGAAATCCTCCGAAGAGGCCGAAGCGGCAGAACAGGCCGAGCCCGCGCCCAAACCCCGGCCCGCCCCGGAAAAAGAGCCGCACTCGCCCGAGATGCACGCCCTGCGCGAGGCCCTCAACGAGGCGGTGCAAGACGCCGACCGTCTCGCCGATCAGCCGGGGGTCAGCCTGCCCATGCACATGACGATCTATGTGCTCGGCGCGACCATGCTCCTGCATGTGCCGCCGGTGGGCGGCGCGCTGCTCACCTATTCGCTCCTGCGCGACACGGTGGGCGACCGCACCAAACCCAAGGCCGCCTGACGCCAAAGCGCTGATCCCAGAGCGCCGCGTCAAACCGGCAATCATGTCGCCTATAGGCCAGCATCACCGGCCCTTTTCCCCAAACTATCGGGGAAAAGGGAGGCCAGGCCATGAACCAGCATTACAGCGAGACCCGCAAGATCGACCCGAGCCGTGGCGCCACGCTCGGCGACAACACCCCCAATGACAACAACCGGATCGAGATCGGCCCGACCCAGCTGGCCTTTGGCGAATGGGCGGCGGCCGGCCTCGCGCTGCCCGATCTGCAGCGGATGCGCGAATTTCGCTGGAACCGCCTGACCCAGGCCGTGGTCGACCGCGACTATGGCGGCGTCTTGATGTTCGACCCGCTCAACATCCGCTACGCCACCGACAGCACCAATATGCAGCTCTGGAACGCCCATAACCCGTTCCGCGCCCTGCTGGTCTGTGCCGATGGCTATATGGTGATCTGGGATTACAAGAACTCGCCCTTCCTGAGCACCTTCAACCCGCTGGTGCGCGAACAGCGGTTCGGCGCCGACCTGTTCTATTTCGACCGTGGTGACAAGGTCGACGTCGCCGCCGACGCCTTTTCCAACGAGGTGCGCACGCTCATCGCCGAACATGGCGGCGGCAATATGCGGCTTGCGGTGGACAAGATCATGCTGCACGGGCTGCGCGCGCTCGAGGCGCAAGGCTTCGAGATCATGGAGGGCGAAGAGCTCACCGAAAAGACCCGCGCCATCAAGGGGCCGGATGAAATCCTCGCCATGCGCTGCGCCGTGCATGCCTGCGAAACTTCGGTCGCCGCGATGGAACGGTTCGCCCGCGAGGCGGTCCCGCAGGGCAACACCTCCGAGGATGACGTCTGGGCGGTGCTCCATGCCGAAAACATCAAGCGCGGCGGCGAATGGATCGAAACCCGGCTCCTCGCCTCCGGCCCGCGCACCAACCCGTGGTTTCAGGAATGCGGCCCCCGCATCATCCAGAACAACGAGATCATCTCTTTCGACACCGATCTCATCGGCAGCTACGGCATCTGCGTCGACATCTCGCGCAGCTGGTGGGTCGGCGACGCCGCCCCGCCCGCCGATATGGTCTATGCGATGCAGCACGCGCATGAGCATATCATGACCAATATGGAGATGCTCAAACCCGGCGTGACCATCCCCGAGCTTTCCGAGCGCTCGCATCGGCTCGACGAGCAGTTTCAGGCGCAGAAATACGGCTGTCTGATGCATGGGGTGGGGCTTTGCGATGAATGGCCGCTCGTGGCCTATCCCGATCAGGCGGTGCCCGGGTCCTACGACTACCCGCTCGAGCCGGGCATGGTGCTCTGTGTCGAGGCGGCGGTCGGCGCGGTCGGTGGCAATTTCACCATCAAGCTCGAGGATCAGGTGCTGATCACCGAGACCGGCTATGAGAACCTGACCTCCTACCCGTTCGACCCGGCGCTCATGGGCCGCTAATCGGTCGCCTTAATCAGGGGCGAAACGGGCAGGGCGGGGCATGACCCCCGCCCTGTGACGTTCTTGCGCCGCCTATGTGCGGCGCTTGGCGCGGGCGGCTCAATAGGGGCCGCTGGCGCGCACATTGCCATGCCAGTTTTCCGGCGACGGGGTGGCGGCGCGGGCCGGGTCTTGCTCGGGCGCGGTGCCGCCGGTGAGGATCGCCGTGACCAGGCCGAGCGCCAGAACCATTGCGATCAAACGGGCGATGCGCGACTGACGCCGGTCTCTTGCTTCAGACAGGGCGGGGTGCAGAGTGATATTGTGGGCCATCTCAGATCTCCTTTGGGCCAACGTGATGCCGGTAATCTGAGGCTTTGCGCCACATAAGTAAAAAGAATGTTTATTGTGTCGGCGATCATTTCTCGTGATGAATTGCCCGGTGACCCCACCGCGCGCCGCTGTAACATCTGCGCCGCCGTGACACTTACGCGACTCATAGGCCGACGCGATGCTGTCGTAAAACCGACGTGATACCGACAGGGTATTTTCGGCGATTTCCCCCGGTTTTCCCGTTGGTTAACGCGAAAAAGCGCCGCACTGGCCAGAGCCCGTTCACCTATGTCAAACTCCCCGTGATCCCCTGTGCGCAGAGTCTCACCATCGCGTGACGGATGTGACAAGCCACTGGCGCCTCTGACCCCGCTTGCCTAGCTATCAACTACTGAGTTGAAAGGACCTGCCATGAGCTCCGAACGCTTTACTTTCCAAGGCCATACCGGTGCCATGTTGGCGGCGCGTCTCGACATGCCCGAGGGGCCGCATCTGGCCACCGCGCTGTTCGCGCATTGCTTCACCTGTTCCAAGGACATCCCCGCCGTGCGCCGCATCTCGGCCCGGCTCGCGGGCGCGGGCATCGCCGTTTTGCGCTTTGATTTCACAGGCTTGGGCCATTCCGAGGGTGAGTTTGAAAACACCACCTTCACCTCGAATGTCGACGATCTGCTGCTCGCCGCGGCCGAGCTCGACCGCCGCGGCATGGCGCCTTCCTTGCTGGTCGGTCACTCGCTCGGCGGTGCGGCTGTGCTCGCCGCCGCCCGCCGCATCGACAGCACCCGCGCGGTGGCCACCATCGGCGCGCCCTATGATCCCGGCCATGTCACCCATAATTTCGGCGATGCGCTCGACAAGATCGCCGCCGACGGCTCTGCCGAGGTGCCGCTTGGCGGCCGCAAGATCCGCATCGGCCAGGGCTTTGTCGAGAATGTCAAAGCCGAGGCCATCGGCCCCGAAATCGCCGCGCTGAAACGCGCGCTGCTGATCCTCCACGCCCCGCGCGATGAGACGGTAGGCATTGAAAACGCATCGGAAATCTTCCTTCAGGCCAAGCATCCCAAGAGCTTTGTCACCCTCGACGATGCCGACCATCTGCTGACCCGGCCACAGGATGCCGACTATGCCGCCGAGGTGATTTCCGCCTGGGCCCAGCGCTATCTCGACCTGCGCCCGCCCGCGCCGCCCCCGGGCGCGCCCGAAGGCGTGGTGCGCGTCTCCGAGGCCGATTCCGAGGGGTTTTTGCAGGATGTGAATGCCGGCCCCAAACACCATGCGCTTGCGGACGAACCCGAGGCCTATGGCGGCACCGATCGCGGCATGTCGCCCTATGGGTTCCTCTCGGCTGGGCTCGGGGCCTGTACCTCGATGACCATCCGCATGTATGCCCGCCGCAAGGGTTGGCCGCTCGACCATGTGCGGGTCGATGTGTGCCATGACAAGGTCCATGCCCAGGACGCCGAGGCGAGCCATGAGGCCAAGATCGACCGCTTCTTGCGGGTGATCACGCTCGAGGGCGATCTCGACGAGGAACAGCGCGCCCGGCTGATGGAGATTGCCGACCGCTGCCCGGTCCATCGCACGCTGGAACGCAGCTCGCATATCGAGACGCGACCGGCTTGACCCGGCTCGCGTCCTGCCCTAATTCAAGTCCCGCAGAGCGGGTATGGTGAAATGGTATCATAAGAGCCTTCCAAGCTTAAGGTGCGGGTTCGATTCCCGCTACCCGCTCCAGCCTTCCAGCCCGCCATCGCCTTTGAGAGTAACGCCTTTGTGGCCCTGTGCCCGCTAGCCCGGAGCAGCCGCGCAGCGGCCCGGGCAGCGCCCGACCGCCCCCGGGGCGGGCGCTATTGCCCCCCGCGCGCGCCCTGCGCCAGTTTTAGGCTTATTTGGCGCGATAAACTGCCTCTTCTGATCGGGTCTCTGCGCCCCCCCGCGGACGGGCGCTGCCTTCAGACCCCCGCGTCTTGACCCGCGAAAAAAGGCCACCCGCCGGGGTGGCCCTTTCGCTTTGGGATCAGACCCTTGGCCTTACATCGCGTCGAGCAGCGATTCCGCGCCGGACACATCACAGACGCCGGGGCTCTCTTCGGCCTGAAGCAGCGTCACCACGCCATCCTCGACCAGCATCGCATAGCGTTTCGAGCGGTCGATCAGCCCGGCGGGCGGGGCCGAAAACTCCATCCCCATCGCCTTGGTAAAGCTCGCATCTGCGTCGCCCAGCATCGCAATGCCCGCCTCTTTCGCGCCGGTGCTCTCGCCCCAGGCGCCCATCACGAAGGGATCATTCACCGAGATGCAGATCACCTCGTCCACGCCCTTGGCCTTGAGCGCCTCCATGTTGCGCACGAAGCTCGGCACATGGGCGTTGTGGCAGACGCCGGTATAGGCGCCGGGCAGGGCAAAGATCGCCAGCTTGCGGCCCTTCGCCTTGTCGTCGAGCGACACTTGCTCTGGGCCGTCCGCGCCCATCTGCAACAGCGTCGCCGAGGGGATTTTGTCGCCGGTGGTAATAGTCATTGTCGCATCCTGTCTGGTTGGGGTAATCGGGTTCAGGATAAATATAGGGCTGGGGCCACAGCGTGACCATGCTGAAATAAATTTCGCGGAGGGAGAAATAAATGTCGAAAATCGTGGTGATCGGGGCCGGACAGGCCGGATCGAGCCTTGTGGCCAAACTTCGGACCTTGGGCCATGACGGCAGCATCACCCTCATCGGCGCCGAATCAGCCCCCCCCTACCAGCGCCCGCCGCTGTCGAAGAAATATCTCCTGGGCGAAATGGAGCTTGAGCGGCTCTACCTGCGGCCTGAAAGTTTCTATGCGGATCAAGGGATTGACCTGCGTCTTGGCGCGACGGTCACCGGCATCGACCGCGATGCGCGCGAGGTCATTCTCGGCGACGAACGCCTGCCTTACGATCAGCTCGCACTGACCACCGGCTCGGCCCCGCGCCGTCTTCCGGCCGCCATCGGCGGCGATCTTGCCGGCGTCTTCACCGTCCGCGATCTCGCCGATGTCGACGCGATGGAGCCGATGGTCCGCGAGGGCGCGCATGTGCTCATCGTCGGCGGTGGCTATATCGGGCTCGAGGCGGCCGCCGTGGCCGCATCGCGCGGGCTCAAGGTCACGCTGGTGGAAATGTCTGATCGCATCCTGCAGCGGGTCGCTGCACCGGAAACCTCTGATTTCTTTCGCAAACTCCACGGCAGTCATGGCGTCGACATCCGCGAGGGCGTCGGGCTCGACCGGCTCTTGGGCGATGGCAAGGTCAGCGGCGCGCGGCTCTCGGATGGCTCTGAACTGGCGGTGGATTTCGTCATCGTGGGCGTCGGCATCACGCCGGAAACCGCGCTCGCCGAGGCCGCCGGGCTCGCCCTCGACAATGGCATCGCCGCCGACGCGCAGGGCCGCACTTCGGACCCGGCCATCTGGACCGCCGGCGATTGCGCCTCTTTCCCCCATGGCGCTGGCCGCCTGCGGCTCGAGAGCGTGCCAAACGCCATCGACATGGCCGAATGCGTGGCCGAAAACATGCTCGGCGCGGGCAAGGAATACGTGCCGCAGCCGTGGTTCTGGTCGGATCAATATGACGTCAAACTGCAGATCGCCGGGCTCAGCACTGGGTTCGACCGGATCGTGACGCGCCATGACGATGGCGATGCGGTGTCCTTCTGGTACTTCAAGGGGGATCAGCTTCTGGCGGTGGATGCGATGAACGCGCCGCGCGCCTACATGGTGGGCAAGCGACTGATCGATAACGGGAAAACCGCCGATCCCGCGGCCATCGCCGACCCCGCGACCGAGCTCAAGACCCTGCTGAAGCCGTGAGGATCATCGCCGGAGAGCATCGCGGCAGGCGGCTGGCCTCGGTGGGCAAGGGCGACCGGGGCGCGCATCTGCGCCCCACCGCCGACCGCGTCCGCGAGAGCCTCTTTAGCGCGCTGATCTCCGGCTATGACGATCCGGTGACCGGGGCCGTGGTGCTCGATCTTTTTGCGGGCACCGGGGCGCTCGGGCTCGAGGCGCTGTCGCGCGGGGCCTCGCATGTGACCTTCGTGGAAAACGGGCGCGCGGGGCAGGGGCTCATCACCGAGAATATCGCGCTTTTGAAGGCGCACGCCACGACACGGCTGGTGCGGCGCGATGCCCGGCGGCTCGGGCGGCATGACGGAAAAGCGGCGGATCTCGTGTTTCTCGACCCGCCTTATGGCAAGAGCCTGGGAGAAGAGGCTCTTGCCGCGGCGCTAGCAGGCGGTTGGGTGGCTTCGGGCGCATTGCTCGTTTGGGAGGACAGCGCCGAAATCACCCCGCCATCAGACACGCATGTTCTCGACAAGCGCCGCTATGGGGAGACGGTGATCACCATTCTAAGGGCCGGCCCTCACCAAGAGAGCTGACGCCCCTGTTCGATGGTAAAGGCGTGGTTTTGCCCCTCATGCACCCAAGCGAGGCCGGTGTCGGTGCGGACCACGGTGTAGCTCGTCCAGCCGACATGTTCCCACCAGCTTTCATACTGGCCGGTGTCCGGATTGATCCGCCATTTGCCAAGGGCGGGCTCGCCGATCTGCGGCATATAGAGCGTCGCGCCATTCGGGTCGAAGTAGGATTTATAGGGGGTGCCCTGCCAGAGGCCAGAGGCGGTGTTGCCCCGCAACAGCTGATAGACCTCTTGCCCGTTCAGAGCGGTTTCACTGGCCCCGGCCGACGCACTCGCCAGCAGCAGCGCACAGCCAGCCATGAAATATCTGCGAAACATACAGCATACCCTTTCAACAACATGAGACAGCCCGCCGTGGCAAAGGCGGGGCCGTGTATTTCAGCATGAATTGTCGAAAAAGTCGACTCAACCGATAGGGAAGACGGCAATCGCCCTGAAATCATTGACATTCGTCAGGGTCGGACCGGGCACAACCTGACGGTCGATCGCCGCGAAAAACCCATGCGCGTCATTGCGGTCGAGCGCCTCTTGCGGGTCGCGCCCGGCCTTTTGCGCGAGGCTCAGCGTCTCGGGCCCGAGCACCGCGCCCGCCACCTCTGCCGCGCCATCGACCCCATCCGTGTCACAGGCAATGGCATAGATCCCTTCGGCCTCCTCTAGCGCCAGTGCGAGAGCCAGCGCAAATTCGGCATTGGGTCCACCGACCCCATCGCCGCGCCGGGTCACCGTGAGTTCACCACCCGAGAGCAGCAGCCGAGGCGCGTCCCCGGGGCGCAGCTTGCGCTGTTCCGCCAGCGCCAGCGCGGCCTGTTCGCGGGCCACATCACGGGCCTCACCCTCCAGCGCATCGCCCAGAAGCACCGGCTCATAGCCCGCCGCGCGGGCGCGCTCGGACGCGGCCGCGAGCGACTGCGACGGCGCGGCATAGATGACATTCTCGACCTTTGCGAGGCGCGGATCGTCCGGGTGAACCACGCCAGAGGGGCGCGACAGCACCTCGGCCACGCTCTGCGGCAGGTCGAGCGCCCAGCGCTCGGCAATGGCGCGGGCCTCCTCATGGGTGCTCGCATCGCCCACGGTCGGCCCCGACCCGATGAGCGCCGGATCATCGCCCGGCACGTCGGAAATCAGCAGCGCCACCATCCGCGCCGGATGCGCCGCCGCCGCCAACTGGCCGCCCTTGACCCGGCTGAGATGTTTGCGCAGCACGTTCATCTGACCAATGGGCGCGCCGCTGGCCAAGAGCCCCGCGTTCACCGCCTGTTTTTCCGCGAGGGTGATATCGCCCGCAGGCTGCACCAAGAGGGCCGAGGCCCCGCCGGAAATCAGCGCCAGCACCATATCCTCGGTTCCGAGCCCCGCCACCAGATCGAGCATCCTTGCCGTGGCCGCCTGTCCCGCCGCGTCCGGCACCGGATGGGCGGCCTCGACGATCTCTATCCCCTGGCAGGGCCGGGCATAGCCATAGCGGGTGATGACCAGCCCCTCGCAAGGGCCCCAGGCCGCCTCGACCGCCTCGGCCATCCGCGCCGAGGCCTTGCCGGCGCCGATCACCACCACCCGCCCTTGCGGTTTTTCCGGCAGCGCGGCGGCAAGGCTCTGCATCGGGTCGGCCACTTCGACGGCGCGATCAAAGAGACGGCGCAGGAGCGCCGGGGCGTCATCGGGCAGGGGCTGGGTCATCGGCAGAGGTCCATGAATTGCGGCTACCTTTAGCGCTATCACCGCCGCGACGCCCCTCTGTCAAGCCTCGGCACCGGGTTTCGCGGCTCGTTCCCCGGATTCCCGGCCCTATTGTCGCCACCTCCCCCTTGCTTTGCTTGACAAACCGGGGCCTGCAAGCGACAGACGCGGCCATGATCATGTCATTTCTTCAGGTCGCATTGGGCGGCGCCATCGGAGCCGCGCTTCGGTTCGGAACAGGGCTTGCCCTGACGCGTCTCGTGCCATGGCCGAGCTTTCCCGTGGCGATCCTCACGGTCAACGTGCTCGGCTCCTTCCTGATGGGGCTGTTTGTGATCTTCGCCTTTCTGCGCGGGTATGAGCAATGGAACCTCTTCGTGATGACCGGCCTTCTGGGCGGGTTCACCACGTTTTCGGCCTTTTCGCTCGAGACGCTGACGCTGTTCGAGCGGGGGCAATTGGGCTCAGCCTTTCTTTATGTGGCCTTGTCGGTGGTTCTGTCACTGGCGGCGATGGGTCTGGGTGTAGCATTGGCACGGGGGCTCTGGGCATGAGCGGCGTACAGACATTGGAAATCACCCCGGCGGATGCCGATCAGCGGCTCGACCGCTGGCTGCGGCGGCTGTTTCCGCATCTCGGCCAGGGCCGCATCGAAAAGATGTGCCGCAAGGGCGAGCTGCGCGTCGATGGCGGGCGGGTCAAATCCTCGCATCGGCTGCAGGTCGGCCAGAGCGTGCGGATCCCGCCGATCCCGGCGCCCGACGACAGCGAAGACAAGGCTGCGCCGCCCCGTCCCCGCTCGCGGGTGAGCGATGAGGATGCGGCGATGATCCGGGCCGCGGTGATCTACCGCGACGATCACATCATTGCGCTGAACAAGCCGCCGGGCCTGCCGGTGCAGGGTGGCTCGAAACAGACGCGTCATGTCGATGGGCTGGCCGAGGCGCTGCGCTTTGATCTCGACGAAAAGCCCCGGCTGGTGCATCGGCTCGACAAGGACACCTCGGGTGTTCTGATCCTCGCCCGCACCCGCCAGATGGCCGCCGATCTCACTGCCGCTTTCCGCCACCGCAACACGCGCAAGATCTACTGGGCCGCCGTCGCAGGCGTGCCGCTGCCGCGCATGGGCACGGTGAAATACGGGCTGGTCAAGGCGCCGGGCCATGGCAAGGGCGGCGAGGGCGAGAAGATGCTCTGCATCCACCCGCGCGAGGTCGACAACACCCCCGGCGCGAAACACGCGACGAGCGATTATGCCGTGCTCGAGAACGCCGGCCAGCGCACCGCCTGGATGGCGCTGGTGCCGGTCACCGGCCGCACCCATCAGCTGCGCGCCCATATGGCCGAGCTGGGCCACCCGATCGTCGGTGACGGCAAATACGGTGGCTCGGGGCAGGAAAACCTCGGCGATGGCTGGGGCGCCCAGCTCGGTGGCGATGTCAGCCGCAAGCTGCATCTTCATGCCCGCTCACTCACCATCCGGCACCCGGCCACCGGCGCGCGGCTGCACCTGACCGCGCCGCTGCCCGATCACATGGCCCGCACCTGGGATCTGTTCCAGTGGCGCGCCGCCGATGTGCCCGAAGACCCGTTCGAGGAACAGGAATGAGCGACGCCCCCCTGCGGCTGGTGATCTTCGACGTGGATGGCACGCTCGTCGACAGCCAGATGGATATTCTCGCCGCCATGGGGCAGGCGTTCGACCGGGCCGAGCTGCCAGTGCCGGCCCGCGACGAGGTGCTCGGCATCGTCGGCCTGTCGCTGCCCGAGGCGTTTGAGAGGCTCGCCGCGGGCGCGCCCTCGGCGCTGCGCCTCAACATGGTCGAATGGTACAAGGACGCCTATGTCGCGCTGCGCGCCAAGGTCGGCGCGGCGCAGAGCTCGCCCTTCTATCCCGGCGCGCGCGAGATGCTGGACCGGCTGCACGCGGTGCCCGAGATCCTGCTCGGCGTGGCCACCGGCAAATCGCGGCGCGGCCTCGACAAGCTGCTCGAAGGCCATGACATGCGGCATTTCTTCGTGACCCAGCAGGTCGCCGATCACCACCCGTCCAAGCCGCATCCGGCGATGATCCTCGCGGCGCTGTCCGAGACGGGCGTCGCCCCGGACGAGGCGGTGATGGTGGGCGATACGGTCTTTGACATGGAAATGGCCCAGGCCGCCGGGGTGCGGTCGGTGGCGGTGAGCTGGGGCTATCACCCGGCAGAAAGACTGAGCCAGGCCAATGCGTTGATCGAAGATTTCAACGATCTGCCGGGGGTTCTGAACGGGTTTTGGGGGACCGAGATATGAGCGAATGGAAAGCCAGACGGTTTTGGAAAGACAGCAGCGTCGAGAGCGCCGAGGACGGGTTCACCGTGCATCTCGACGGCCGCCCGGTGCGCACCCCGGCGAAACGCCCGCTGATTCTGCCGACCGAGGCGCTCGCCCAAGAGGTCGCCGCCGAATGGCAGGCGCAGGACGAAGAGATCAACCCGCTCTCGATGCCCTTCACCCGCAGCGCCAATGCCGCCATCGACAAGGTGGCCGTGCAAAAGGATGAAGTGGCTGAAATGATTGCCGCCTATTGCGACAGCGACCTGCTCTGCTACCGCGCCGACAGCCCGACCGAGCTGGTCGAGCGGCAGTCGGCGGCATGGGATCCCTATCTCGACTGGGCCGAATCGGACCTATCGGCGCGGCTGGTTCCGGTGGCGGGGGTCGTCCATCAGCCCCAGAACCCGGCGGCCGTGGCCGCTTTGCGGGCCGAAGTCATGGCGCAGGACATCTATGCGCTGACCGCCCTTCACGATCTGGTGAGCCTCTCCGGTTCTCTAGTTCTCGGCCTCGCTGCACAGCGCGGAATTGCCCCGCCCGAAACCCTCTGGACCCTGTCGCGTCTCGACGAAGATTGGCAGATAGAACAATGGGGTGAGGACGAAGAGGCGAGCGAATTGGCGGCCACAAAACAGCGGGCATTCCTGCACGCGGCGCGGCTCTATCAGCTCTCGCGGCGCTGAACCTGCGGGGCGTAAACCCTCGCGTTCAAACCGGTTTCCCTATGGTAAAGCGCTGGCGTAAATCATTGTTTTTGGTGATGCAGTACTTGACCTTTGAAGATGAATCCTTCCAAACTTGCGCCTATCGGAGGGGACCACCCTTCTGAACATCGGCCGGCCCTATCAGGTCGGAAAAAAAACCGCCTTTGGGAGAGGGCGGAAAATCAGGAAGAGGTAAACATGAAAAAATCCGTATTTCTTGGCGCGCTGACTGTCGCCGGCCTGGCGGCTGGCGCTGCAGCTGCTGGTACGCTTGACGATGTCAAAGCGCGCGGCAAGCTGAACTGTGGCGTGACCACCGGTCTTGTCGGTTTTGCAGCACCGGACGAAAACGGCCGTTGGGATGGTTTCGACGTTGGCGTTTGCCGCGCTGTAGCCGCTGCCGTTCTGGGTGACCCGGACGCAGTCGAATTCGTACCGACCACCGGCAAGACCCGCTTCACTGCACTGGCTTCGGGCGAGATCGACCTTCTGGCCCGTAACACCACCTGGACCTTCTCGCGCGACGTGGACCTCAAGTTCACCTTCGTCGGCGTGAACTACTATGACGGCCAAGGCTTCATGGTTCCGAAAGAACTGGGCGTGAGCTCGGCCAAGGAACTCGACGGCGCCACCGTCTGCATCCAGACCGGCACCACCACCGAACTGAACCTCGCGGACTTCTTCCGCGCCAACAACATCAGCTATGAGCCGGTGCCGATCGAAACCAACGCCGAAGGTCAGCAGCAGTATCTTGCTGGTGCCTGCGACACCTACACCACGGACGCGTCGGGCCTCGCCGCCACACGCGCCTCGTTCGAAAACCCCGCAGATCACGTCGTTCTGCCCGAAATCATCTCGAAAGAGCCGCTCGGCCCGCTGGTCCGTCACGGCGATGACGAATGGGGCGATGTTGTCCGCTGGACGCTGAACGCGCTGATCGCCGCCGAAGAGCTGGGCATCACCAGCGCCAACATCGGCGAACTGTCGGCCGCAGCTGGCGACAACCCCGAAGTCAACCGCCTGCTGGGCACCGAGGGCAACCTGGGTGAAATGCTCGGCCTCGACGCCGACTGGGCTGTCAAAGCTGTTCAAGCCGGTGGCAACTACGGCGAACTCTTCGAGAAGAACATCGGTGAGAACTCGCCGGTCGGTCTGGCGCGTGGTCTGAACGCCCAGTGGACCGATGGTGGCCTGCTCTACTCGCCGCCGTTCCGCTAAGTTCCTTGCCAAGGGCGCGGCCACGGTCGCGCCCTTTTGCGCTCAGTACCAATAAAAAACCGGACCCATTCGCTGCGTAAACGCGACACAATAACAACCGGGCCGGAACACGGGGATACTCCATATGACTGCAATGACCGACCCTGCTCGGGAGTCGTTCCGCCTGTCTATGCTGATCTACGATACGCGGTATCGATCTTTCACCATACAGGCCGTTGCCCTGCTCGGTTTCATGCTTTTCGGGGCATGGCTGATCAGCAACACGATCACCAACCTGCAAACCCTCGGCAAACCGGTTCAATTCGGTTTCCTGCTCGAACCTGCGCAATATGACATCAACCAGCGCCTGCTCGACTATAACAACCGCGACACCCATCTGCGCGCCGCCTTTATCGGCCTCACAAACACGCTTCTGGTGGCCTTTCTGGGCTGTATCGCCGCGACGATCCTCGGGGTCTTCGTGGGGGTTCTCAGGCTGAGCAAGAACTGGCTCGTGGCCAAGATCATGACCGTCTATGTGGAAGTCTTCCGCAACGTGCCGGTCCTGCTCTGGATCGTCCTCGCCATGGCGGTGCTCATCGAAAGCCTGCCAAGTCCGAAGGATTTCCGGGGCGACAACGCCACCGCAAGCATGAGCTTCTTTGACTCGGTCGCCGTCACCAACCGCGGCGTCTATATCCCCGAGCCGCTGTTTTCGCGGTCGCTTGGCGATGTGCATCTGCTCGGCGATAGCCCGCTGCGGATGGATCTGTCGCTCGATCTGCTGGCCATCGTGCTGGTGATCATCGCGAGCATCTTCGCCATCAAGAAGGTCAACGCCCGCGCCACCGCGATCCAGAACAGCACCGGCCTGCGGCCCACCACATGGCATGTCAATCTCGGCATCTTCTTCGTGCCGCTGATCGTGCTGCTCATCGCGCTGGGCTTTCACCTCGGCTATCCCGAGCTGAAGGGCTTCAACTTCCAGGGCGGCACCCATCTGCGCAACTCGCTAACCGCGCTCTGGCTGGCCCTGTCGCTCTATACGGCGGCCTTTATCGCCGAGATCGTCCGCGCCGGTATCCTCGCCATCAGCCACGGCCAGACCGAAGCCGCCGGTGCGCTGGGTCTGCGGCCCAAGCGGATCATGAGCCTCGTGGTCCTGCCACAGGCGCTGCGGGTGATCATCCCGCCGCTGATCTCGAACTATCTCAACCTGACCAAGAACTCGTCGCTGGCGATTGCCGTGGGCTACATGGACATCACCGGGACGCTTGGCGGGATCACCATGAACCAGACCGGGCGCGAGCTCGAATCGGTTCTCATGCTGATGCTGGCTTACCTGATCATCTCGCTCTCCATTTCGGCGGTGATGAACTGGTACAACTCGCGCGTTAAATTGGTGGAGCGGTAATATGAGCGATACACATTCCGAAGCAGCCCGCGCCATCGCCTTTGTCCGGACAGACATGCTGCCCGAACAAGAGCCGCCGGCCACGACCATCGGTTTCGTCGGCTGGCTGCGCAAGAACCTGTTCTCCAGCGTCGCCAACTCGATCCTGACGGTGATCGCGCTTCTCTTCATCGCCTATGTGATGTCCGGGCTGCTGCCCTGGCTGTTTCAGTCGGTGTGGAACGCGGGGTCGCTCAACGAGTGCCGCGAGATCATGAACGCCACCTGGGGCGACACCCATGGTCATGCCTGCTGGGGCGTGGTCAAGGAGCGCTGGCTACAGCTGCTCTATGGGTTCTACCCCGATCACCTCTACTGGCGGGTGAACCTCGCCTTCGTGCTGACCTTGGTGGCCATGGCGCCGGTGCTGTTCTCTGAACAATTGCCGCGCAAGATGCTCATTGTCACCGCGCTCTATCCCTTCGTGATGCCCTGGCTCCTCTGGGGCGGGTCGATCTGGGGGCCGATCGCGGCGGCACTGGGCTTTGTCATCGGCTACTACGCCTACAAGATCCTCGAACCTATCGCGGGCTCTTTGGCGGCGATCATCGCGGCGGTGCTGCTGCCGGTGATCTGGTGGTTCGGCCTCTCCGGCCTGATCACCGGGGCGCTGACAGACCTCATGCCCATCGGCATCGAGGCGGTGCAGAGCCGCAAGTTCGGCGGCTTCATGCTGGCGATCCTGCTCGGCATCGTGGCCATCGGCTGTTCGCTTCCCATCGGCATCGTGCTGGCGCTTGGCCGTCAGTCCGACCTGCTGCTGGTCAAGGCGATCTGCGTCGGCTTCATCGAATTCATCCGGGGCGTTCCGCTGATCACGCTGCTCTTCGTGGCGTCGCTTCTGCTGAACCTCTTTCTGCCGCCCGGCACGAATTTCGATATCATCCTGCGCGTGATGATCATGATGACCCTGTTTGCCGCGGCCTATATGGCCGAGGTGATCCGGGGTGGTCTCGCGGCCCTGCCCAAGGGCCAGTATGAGGGCGCCGACAGTCTCGGCCTCAACTACTGGCAGGCGCAGCGCCTCATCATCATGCCACAGGCGTTGAAAATCTCGATCCCCGGCATCGTGAGCACCTTCATCGGCATCTTCAAGGACACCACCCTTGTGTCGATCATCGGTCTCTTCGACGTCATCGGACTGAGCAACGCCATCCGGGCGGACACCGCGTGGAACGGTATCTATTGGGAACTCTTCGCGTTCATCGCGTTCCTGTTCTTCATCGTCTGTTTCTCGATGTCCCGTTACTCCATGTACCTGGAGCGCAAGCTTCAGACTGGCCATAATTAAGGAGATCACGCTATGTCTGATCTTGTTACCGACCGCGAAATCGATCGCTCCAAAATGCAGATCTCGGACGAGATCGCGATCCAGATCACCAACATGAACAAATGGTACGGCTCGTTCCATGTGTTGCGTGACATCAACCTGACCGTGAACCGAGGCGAACGGATCGTCATCGCCGGGCCGTCTGGCTCGGGGAAATCGACGATGATCCGCTGCATCAACCGGCTCGAGGAACATCAGCAGGGGCAGATCATCGTCGATGGGACCGAACTGACGTCGGACCTGAAAAACATCGACAAGATCCGCCGCGAAGTGGGCATGTGCTTTCAGCACTTCAACCTCTTCCCGCATCTGACCATCCTCGAAAACTGCACCCTCGCGCCCATCTGGGTGCGCAAGGTGCCGCGCAAAGAGGCCGTCGATACGGCAATGCATTTCCTCGAAAAGGTGAAGATCCCCGATCAGGCCAACAAATACCCCGGCCAGCTCTCGGGTGGTCAGCAACAGCGTGTGGCGATTGCCCGCTCGCTCTGCATGAAGCCGCGGATCATGCTCTTTGACGAACCCACCTCGGCGCTCGACCCCGAGATGATCAAAGAGGTGCTCGACACGATGATCGAGCTCGCCGAGGAAGGCATGACCATGCTCTGCGTGACCCATGAGATGGGCTTTGCCCGTCAGGTGGCGAACCGGGTCATCTTCATGGACCAAGGCCAGATCGTCGAACAGAACGAACCCGAAGAGTTCTTCAACAACCCCAAGAGCGACCGGACCAAGCTGTTCCTCAGCCAGATCCTCGGACACTGATCAGCCACTGATCGGCCAGTGCTCTTTGTCAAAACGGAAACGCGCCGCCCTCTGCGGCGCGTTTTCTTTTGCGGCTGTGATTGGTGGCGGGCGGCTTAGGCCAACAGATCGCGCGGCACGGTGAAATTCACCACCTTGCCGGTCTCGGGCTCTAGCTCGGCCCAGGCGTCGATCCCGAAATCCGCGACCAGCGTCGCCCCCGTCGGGTAATCGGCAAAACGCCCATGGGCGGGCGGGCGCGCCACCAACAGCTCGGCAAGCCAGGCGATGCCCGGATTATGGCCCAGCAGCAGCACACAGTCGCCCTCGGCCTTGCGCAGCGTGGCGATCATGTCGCCCGCATCGGCGAGATAGAGATCATGGGTGAATGTGGCCGGCACATCGTCAAAGCCGAGCATCGCGGCGCTCTCGCGCGTGCGGGTGGCGGTCGAGCTCAGGATCGCATCCGGCACATAGCCCTGCGCCCGCAGCCAGACGCCCAGCGCCTGCGCCGATTGCCGCCCCCGGTCGTTCAGCGGGCGGTCGTGATCCTCAAGCCCGGGATGGTTCCAGCTGCTCTTGGCATGGCGCATCAGGATCAATCGCTTTGGCATTTACTCATTCCCTCACAAAAACCTGTGACCATCACTTTCGGTGAAAATAGGACATATGCAGCGCCGATTGCGCCGGGTCGCGGTCAAATTTTGCGCTCACCGGACAGGCGAGCCGCGCCCGACAGCCGCCCTTGCGGCAGATCGCGCCGGGCAGCGTGTCGAGGTAATCATAGCAGTCATCGACCTTGTAGAAATGCTGGTCGCTCAGCGCCCCCACCGGGCATCCGGTGGTGCAGGGCTTGTCCTCGCAGCTCTCGCATGGCGCGGCCTTGGGCGGCGCGGGCAGATCCATCTCGCCCGCGATCCGCAATCCGCCGCGAAACGAAATCATCATCCCCGCCCGGTCATGGACCAGCATCCCCACCGGGCTCGACCAGGCCCAGCCCGACCGCAGCGCCCAGCGCAGGAACGGCTGATAGGGCGGCCCGCCAAAGGGAAAGAGCGGCTCGGCCCCGATCTCCTCGGCGATGGCGGTGATCACCCGCGACGACCAGCGGTCCATCGGATCGGGGGTCTTGTCCTGATACTCGGGCGAGGTCTTGAACAGGGTCCAGAAATCCGCCTCCGGCCCCAATAGCAGGATCGTGTCGCCTTTTTCATGCAGCGCGCACATCACGGCGAGACGCTCTTTGGCGGCGCGCTCCGCGATGCTGTCGAAAGTCACTTGCGCCTGAACGGCAACCATAGGCTCCACCCCAATTTCGCGGGCCGCTCGTCCTGCCACTGCAGCCCGGTCGTCATCCCGTCATGCCCGCCCCGCGGCTGCGGGATGTAAGTGCCAAAGATACGGTCCCAGATCGAGAGTGCAAAGCCGTAATTGCTGTCATGTTCGTCGCGGTGAATCGAGTGGTGAACCCGGTGCATATCAGGGGTGACGAGAAACCGACGTAATACCGCCTCGATACCGACAGGCAATTTCAGGTTGGAATGGTTGAACATCGCCGTCCCGTTGAGGATGATTTCAAAGAGGATCACCGCCAGCGCGGGCAGGCCGAGAAGATAGACCAAGCCGATCTTGAGCAGCATCGACAGGGCGATTTCCACCGGGTGAAACCGGATCGCCGTGGTCACATCCACATCCCTATCCGCATGGTGCACCCGGTGCAGCCGCCACAAGAGCGGCACCTTGTGGGTCACCAGATGCTGCGTCCAGATCGCCAGATCCAAGAGCAGGATCGCGACGACCACCTCGACCCAATAGGGCAGGGCTAGGGCGTTGAAGATACCCCACCCCTGCGCCTCGGCATCGATAGCCGCACCCACCGCCAAGAGGGGCAGGCCAAAGGCCAAGGCCCGCAGGGCGAGGGTCGAGATTATGACGATAGACCAATTGGTTAGCCAGCGCTTGCCGCGTGGTTGCACGCGGGCGCGCCGGGGCGCATAGGCCTCGATCAGCGCGAAGAGCGCGAAGAGGCCGAGGAAGACGCCGAGGCGGATGAGGGCTTCGTTTTGCATGGGCAGACCTTAGGCGGCCCGGCGTGTCACGCAAGCAAAGCCGTCACTTTGCACGGATAATTGAACCGGCCCCGTGATCGGTGAAGAGCTCGAGCAGCGGCGCATTGGGTGCCCGCCCGTCGAGGATCACAACCGCGCGCACGCCGCCCTCGATCGCCGCCAGTGCGGTCTCGGTCTTGGGAATCATACCGCCCGCAATCGTGCCATCCGCGACGAGATCGTGAATGTCCTGCGCCGTCAGCTCGGTAATCACCCGACCCTCCGCATCCCGCACCCCATCGATATCCGTCAACAACAACAACCGATCCGCCCGCAACGCCGCCGCAATCGCCCCCGCGGCCGTATCGCCGTTGATATTATAAGTTTCGCCGTTCTCGCCCGCGCCCAAGGGGGCGATCACCGGGATCATGTCGTCTCGGAAAAGCGTGTGCAGAATCGAGGGATCGACCTTGGTCGGATCGCCGACGAGCCCCAGTTCGGGATTGGCCGGGGTGCAGGTGACGAGGTTCGCATCCTTGCCCGAGAGCCCCACCGCGCGGCCGCCCTGCGCATTGATCGCCGCGACAATCCGCTTGTTCACGCGGCCCGAGAGGACCATCTCGACCACTTCCATCGTGGCCTCATCCGTGACGCGCTTGCCGTTGACGAATTCGGACTGAATGTCGAGACGGCCGAGCATCTCGTTGATCATCGGCCCGCCGCCATGGACGACCACCGGGTTCACGCCGACCTGACGCATCAGCACCACGTCGCGGGCGAAGGTCTCCATCGCCTCGTCACTGCCCATGGCATGACCGCCGAGCTTGATCACGACGATGGCGTCGTCATAGCGCTGCAGGTAGGGCAGGGCCTCGCTCAGCGTGCGGGCGGTGGCAATCCAGTCACGGTTCATAGGGCGTGTCTTCATCTCGGTGATCCTTGTTTGGCCGTTTATCGCCGCAAGCCCGCGCGCTTGCAAGGGGAAGCCAAAAGGGGCGCACCTCAGGGGCCGCCCTGTGTCGGGCGGGCGTCGGCGCAGGGGTATTTGAAACCAGAAAGAGCCGGGGCGTCAGACGAGGCTCGCGATCGTGGCGCGCAGGGTGGGGATGCCCCAGCCCTTTTCGCTCGAGGTGACGATCAGCTCGGGGAAGGCGGCGGGATGGGTGGCAAGGCGGCTACGCACCTGTGTCAGTATCTTCTCGCGTTCGGCCTCTTTGACCTTGTCAGCCTTGGTCAGCACGGTCTGGAAGGTCACAGCAGAGCTGTCGAGCAGCGCCATGATCTCTTCATCGACGGCTTTGACGCCGTGGCGCGCATCGATGAGCACAAAGGCGCGGCGCAGGTTGGCGCGGCCCGAGAGATAGGATTTGAGCAGCGCTTGCCATTTGGCCACGATGGGCAACGGCGCATTGGCATAGCCATAGCCGGGCAGGTCGACGAGATAATGGCTGTCAGCCATGGTGAAGAAGTTCACCTCTTGGGTCCGGCCCGGTGTGTTGGAGGCGCGGGCCAGCGCCTTGCGGCCGGTCAGCGCGTTGATCAGGCTCGATTTACCGACATTTGAGCGGCCGGCGAAACAGACCTCGATCCGGTCGGCGGGCGGCAGGCCGGACATGGCGACGACGCCTTTGAGAAAGTCGACCTCGCCAAGGAAGAGCTTGCGCCCGCGTTCAAGGGTCTGGGGGTCCGGTTCTTCGACGAGAGGGAAGGGGAGCGCCATGTCAGAGTACCTCGACCGTATCGCCTCGGCGCAGCGTGCCGCCTTGGCGCACCACGGCGTAGACGCCAAATTCCTGATGCCCAAAGCCGTCGCGCAGCGCGCCGAGCGTGTCTGCGTCGCGCTCGCCGGTGGCCGGATTGGCCGTTGTGGCCATGCAACGCGTGATGCGTTCGCGGATATCAAGGACGGCCTCGCCGATGCGCAGGCTGCGCCCGAGCCAGGAGAATTCCTCCCAAGCTTCGGCGCCCTCAATATGGAGATTGCCGCGCCAGCGTTCCATCGACAGATCCTCGCGGCCCAAATGGCTCGCGACCGCGTCATGCGAGGCGCGGTTGAGCAGGCTGATCGAGGGGAAATCGCTATCGGTCATGCCGCGTCCGGGGGCGCGCACGATCCGCGCAGGCTGGGCGCGGCCCTCGGGCATCATGGGGCGGATCCAGTCGAGAAAGGCCTGCGCTTCATTGTCGGGATCAAAGCGCAGCGGGGCGAGGTCCGGGTGGCGCAGGGTCACGCGGTTTTCGGCCTCGTCACTTGTCGCGGTGATCGCCATGAGGCTGGGCTCTTTGGCGGCGCGCGAGAAATTGGCGCAATGGGCCCAGCCGTCGCCATCGATTTTGGCCGCCTCATGCGCCACCGCCCAGCGCCGGTCCCAGGGCATGGTTTGCCCCGGGCTCAGCGTGACCTCGGTCAGGGTCTCACGGCCATGCGACTTGATCGGGTGTCGCCAGAGAGCGGCCAGTTTCATCACTTCTTTTCGTCGGTTTTGCGTGTACGCTTGAAGCCCGACTTGATGTTGCCGAACACGTCCGGTTTGTACCCTTGGCTGCGCATGATGGCGTATTGCTGGGTAAAGGTGATCGTGTTGTTGGCGATCCAGTAGACCACGAGCCCGCTGGCAAAGCTGCCGAGCATGAACATGAAGATCCAGGGCATCCAGGCGAAAACCATCTTTTGCGTCGGGTCGGTGGGCGCCGGGTTCAGCTTTTGCTGCAGCCACATCGAGATACCGAGCAAGAGCGGCAGGATACCGATGAAGATCAGCGCCAGCAGCGAGCCGGGCTCGGGCGCGTTCCAGGGCAGCAGACCCCAGAGGTTATAGAGCGACGAGGGATCAGGGGCCGAAAGGTCGCGGATCCAGCCGATCCAAGGCGCGTGGCGCAGTTCGAGCGTGACGAAGATCACCTTGTAGAGCGAGAAGAAGATCGGGATCTGCAGAAGGATCGGCAGACAGCCGGAGGCCGGGTTGACCTTTTCCTTCTTGTAGAGCGCCATCATCTCTTTCTGAAGCGCCTGACGGTCGTCGCCTGCACGCTCTTTGATCTTTTCCATCTGCGGCTGCAGTTCCTTCATCTTGGCCATCGAGACGTAGGATTTATAGGCCAGCGGCAGCAGCACCAGTTTGATGATCAGCGTCAGGGCGATGATCGACCAGCCCATGTTGCCGATTTGCTGATTGAGCCAATGCAGCAGGGCAAAGATCGGTTTGGTCAGGAAGAAGAACCAACCCCAATCGATCGAGTCGAGAAACTTGTCGACGCCGCCCTTGTTTTGATAGTTGCGGATGGTTTCCCATTCCTTGGCACCGGCAAAGAGCTGGGTCGTGGCCTCGGCGGTCTGACCCGGTTCGAGGGTGATCGCGGGCTGTTTGACGGTGGTCTGATAGATGTTGCGGCGCGGGTCCTGGAAGGTCGACAGGTCGAACCCGGTTTCGCCGCGCGGGATCAGGGTGGTCATCCAGTAGTGATCGGTAAAGCCGGTCCAGCCATTTGTGGCGACTTTCAGCGGTGTGTGGTTTCCAGCGCCTTCGAAATCGTCGTAGTCGATCTCGTTGAGCTCGCCATCCGCCATCTGCACCGCGCCTTCGTGCAGGATGAAGAAATTCTTGAGGTCCGCCGGTTCGCCGTGGCGCGCAATGATCCCGTAGGGGGCCAGAACCGGGGCGGCGTCGCCGGTGTTCTCGACCGTCTGGCGGATGGTGAACATATATTTCGCATCGACACTGATTTCGCGGCGGAAGGTGAGGCCTTGGCCGTTCTCCCAAAGCAGGGTGACCGGGCTGTCGGGGGTCAGCGTTTCGCCCGATTCCACCGACCAGAGCGTGTTGGCGCCGGGGACGGAATCGCTGTCGAGACCAGTGCCCGGGGCCCAGCCGAAGAGCGCGTAATAGGGGCTGGAGCTGCCCGTCGGGTTGAGCAGGGTGACGATCTCGGCACCGGGATCGAGGCTTTCGCGGTAATTGTTGAGTGCCAGCTCATCGAGCCGTCCGCCGCGCAGCGAGATCGAGCCGGTGACCGACGGTGTTTCGACCGCGACGCGCGGGGCGCTCTCGGGGAGGGGCTCTGCCGGGGCGGTTGTGCCGGTGCTGACCTCGCCGCCAGCGCTGCCGGGGGTCAATGCGGTGTCGCCCGCCGGTGCAGAAGTCGTGGTCGTTACCGTGTCTGCGGGAAGATCCGTCTCGGCGGCGGGGAACAGCACCGTCCAGATGATGATCACCAGAAGGCTCAGAATACTCGCGAGAATGAGGTTCTTGTTTTGATCGTCCATTGCGCCGGATCGTCCATCTGTTTGAAGCGTTCCCGGCGGTTCAACAGAGTAGAGGCCCAAAGGTCAAGGGGATTCCCCTTGTATTGCGGCGATAGGGCGCGAATTGGCTGCGCCCTGTGCCGGGGGGGCTACCGCGCCAAGGACTCTGATGCGGGCGGTCACTCGCCCAATCAGCCCACTTCGGGCAGATCGGCGCGGGTGGTGCCATACGCGGCAAGCCAGCGGGCGCAGTCGGGGCCCGGCATGGGGGCGCTCACGACAAAGCCTTGAATGTGACGGCAGCCCAATTGCGCCAGAATGGCGTGGTCTTCCGGTGTCTCGACGCCCTTGGCAAGGATCTCTATGCCGCGCGGTTCGCAGGTTTCGATCAGGTCGGTGAGGCGTCTTTGGGCCGCTGTATCCCAGGCGATGTTGTGGGTCAGGTTTGCCGAGAGTTTGAGCCGCGTGATGTGCTCATGAAGCGGGTGCTCTGTGTCGAATGCGCTGGCGGAAAAGTCATCGAGATCGAGCTGGCATCCCATCTGGTGCAATCGGGCGAGTGTTGTGATCAGTTCCGTGGCGCGGGTTTGGGCTGCTATGGCATAGGGCAGATCAAGGCAGATTTGCCCGGGCTCCACGCCAAACTGATCAAAGGTCCATTCCAGCTGTTGCGCGAGATCAACCTGCCCCAAGGTTTGCGACGAGAGGTTGAGCGTGAGCTGCGGGATGTCGAGGCCGGAAGCCTGCCAATTGGCCCATTGCGCGAGGGCGCGGATCTGTATCTGTTCGTCGAGCCGGGGAATTTGCCCCGCCTTTTCCAGCGCGCCGACAAAGCCGGCTGGCGTCATGATCGTGTCTTTGCCCCGGTGCCATCGGGCCAGCGCCTCGATGCCCGACACCTGTCCTGTATCTGTCGAAATCTGCGGCTGATACCACGGCGTGAATTCACTGCGGTCGAGACCTGCGAGAATGTCGGACAGCTGCGGCAGGTCCACACGTCCGCCGGACGGGGCCCGTTGGGCATAGATGCGCAGGGCGCCGGGCGGGTGCTTGCGGGCGAGTGCCAGCGCTTGCTCTGAGCGCGCCGCCGCCCGCATCCTCGACATCTGAGGCGAGGGCGAGGCCGATCGCCACATAGATGCGCTGGCCGCCACCGCCGAGCGGGAAATGCGGCTCGAGCGCGGCGTGCAGCCGGTTTGCCAGGTGCAGCGCATTGCCATGCGAGAGGCGATGAACCGGTGCCATTGCGACACCGATGCGGTCCTCGCCCAGACGCCGGACCTGATCGCGGCCTCGGACGACCGAGGCGACGCGATCATGTATCTGTTGCATCACGGTGGTGAATTCTGCCTCGCCCAGCCGGGCGCGCAGCGCCTCCGGCTCATCGGGGGCGATGAGCAAACAGCCGGTGTGTCGTGAGGATTGCGCCGCGGCTTGCACCATGGTCCCGAGCATGTCGGCAAAGCTGTCACTATTGCGAAGACGCCGCTCAATGCGCAGCCCATCCTCGTCACCCGGGCGCAGCAGGCCGATGAGCACGAGGATCACGGGTGAGCCGAGCGCCAACCCCACGAGAACCAGTTCACCCCCGAGCCAATAGCCCGCCAGCACCAAGGCGGGCAGAAAGGCAAGCATCGGCGGCCCGGTCAGAACGGGATAGAGGCGCTCATAGCAGTCGTCGATCAAATCCCTCAGGCGCAAAGGCATCGCATGGTCCCCGGTGGTCAGCCGACCCCGCAGCCGTGCGGGAAACACGGGGCCGCGGCATCGCTGCACGGGGATAGCATTTGCGGCTCAAGGCGCGCTTAACGGAGCGAGGGAATATCGTTAGAATTTTCGTCGATCTTGTCCGGATCACGCATCAGCCCGGCGAAATCAAAGAGCTTGGGATCGAGAAGATGCGAGGGGCGCGCGTTCATCAGCGCGCGGAACATCACCTGGCGGCGGCCGGGGCGGTTGGCCTCCCAACCGTCGAGGATTTTCTTGACCTGCTGGCGCTGCAGCCCGTCCTGGCTTCCGCAAAGGTCGCAGGGAATGATTGGGTATTGCATGGCCCGCGAGAATTTCTCGCAATCCTCTTCGGCCACAAAGGCCAGCGGGCGATAGACAAAGAGATCGCCCTCTTCATTGACCAGCTTGGGCGGCATCGTCGCCAGACGCCCGCCGTGAAAGAGGTTCATGAAAAAGGTTTCGAGCATGTCATCGCGGTGATGGCCCAGCACCACGGCGCTACAGCCTTCTTCGCGGGCGATGCGATAGAGATGACCGCGCCGCAGCCGCGAGCAGAGCGCGCAGAAGGTCCGCCCCTCGGGGACCTTGTCCATGACGACAGAATAGGTGTCCTGATACTCGATCCGGTGCGGCACGCCCATGTCTTCGAGGAACTTGGGCAGGACCGTCGCCGGAAAGCCGGGCTGCCCCTGATCGAGATTGCAGGCGAGGATTTCGACCGGCAAGAGCCCGCGCCACTTCAGCTCGTGCAGCACGGCGAGCAGAGTATAGCTGTCCTTGCCGCCCGACAGGCAGACGAGCCAGCGCGCGCCCCGTTCGATCATGCCGAACTGTTCAATCGCCTCGCGCGTCTGTCGCACGATGCGTTTGCGCAGCTTCCGAAACTCGGTGCTGCGGGGGGCTCCGTGAAAGAGCGGATGAATATCGTCGGCATCGTCGAGCATGTGGCGGACATAGAGCATGGCCCTGCTTCGGGCAAGATGCCTCATCCGGTGTTGCCGGTGGTGTTGCCGGGGGCGATGCGCTAGCGATTTGACATCAGACGTCAAAAGACCGGGAGAATCGTCATGGCACAGCCGCCCATCCGCATCGCGCTCAACGGGTTTGGACGTATTGGCCGCGCCATCCTCCGCATCCTGTTGCGCGAGGGGCAGGATTTCGAGCTGGTCCTGATCAACGAGATCGAGCCTTTGGAAACCTGCGCCTATCTCTTTGAATATGACAGCGTCTTTGGCCCGTGGTCCGGTACGGTCGAAACCGGTCCCGAAACGCTGATCGTCGACGGGCGCAGCATCCCCTTTCTGGCCGCTCCCGATCTGAGCGCGCTCGACCTATCCGGCGTCGATCTCGTGCTGGAATGTACCGGCATGGCCGGCGCGCGGCCGGTGGCCGAACGCGGCCTTGCCGCCGGGGCCGGGGCGGTTCTGGTCTCCGGGCCCTCGGCCGAGGCGGATATCACGCTGGTCCTGGGGGCAAATGACGCGGCGCTGGGGTCCGAGCGGATCATTTCCAACGCGTCTTGCACCACCAATGCGCTGGCGCCGCTGGCGCGGCTCTTGGACGACGCGTTCGGTATTATCAGCGGCCAGATGACCACGGTCCATTGCTACACCGGCAGCCAGCCCACGGTGGACAAGCCGCGCGGCGCGCCGGAACGCAGCCGGGCCGCGGCCCTGTCGATGGTGCCCACGACCACCTCGGCTCAGCATCAGACGGGGCTTGTGCTGCCCAAGCTCAAGGGCCGGATCGAAGCGCGTGCCATCCGCGTGCCCACCGCCAGCGTGTCCGCCATCGATCTCACGTTGCACACCGAGGTGGCAGTTACAGTGCCCGAGGTGAACACGGTGCTGGAGGCGGCGTCGAAAACCGGGCCGGTGTTTGGCTATACGCGTAAGCCGCTGGTTTCGAGCGATCTGCGGGGGCGGTCTGAATCGGTGATCCTCTGCGGGCATGAAACGTCGGTCTCCACAGGCGGTTTGCTGCGGGTCTTTGGCTGGTACGACAACGAATGGGGTTTCTCCTGCCGGATGCTCGATATGGCACGGCTGATTGCGCGCAGACGCGCCTGATTGCAGCGTTGTGCAATTACATACTCGCAACGCGGGGCCTGATCGTGTATGGATAGTTTAATGCTAAACCATTTGTGTAGCCGAGGAGATGCCCGTTCATGGCCACCCCGAAAAAGCCAAAGAAGCCAAATGTTTCAGCTGACGAGCTGAAAGGATTTTACCGAGACATGCTGCTGATCCGCCGATTCGAGGAAAAGGCAGGTCAACTTTACGGGATGGGGCTGATTGGCGGGTTCTGCCATCTCTACATCGGTCAAGAGGCGGTTGTTGTCGGTCTCGAATCCGCCGCCAAAGAGGGTGACAAACGCATCACCACCTATCGCGATCACGGCCATATGCTGGCCTGTGGCATGGACCCGAACGGCGTCATGGCCGAATTGACCGGGCGCGAAGGCGGCTATTCCAAAGGCAAGGGCGGCTCGATGCATATGTTCAGCCGCGACAAGCATTTCTATGGCGGTCACGGCATCGTGGGCGCGAACGTCCCGCTGGGCGCGGGGCTTGCCTTTGCGGACAAGTACAAGGGCAATGATAACGTCACCTTTACCTATTTCGGCGATGGCGCCGCGAACCAGGGTCAGGTCTACGAGACGTTCAACATGGCGGCGCTCTGGTCGCTGCCGGTGATCTTCGTGATCGAGAACAACCAATATGCCATGGGCACCTCGCAGAAGCGCTCGACCTCGAGCCCCGATATCTACACCCGTGGCGCGGCCTTCGGCATCCCCGGCGAGGCAGTCGACGGGATGGATGTGCTCGCGGTGAAAGAAGCGGGCGAAAAGGCCGTGGCGCACTGCCGCTCGGGCAAGGGGCCCTATATTCTCGAGGTCAAGACCTACCGCTATCGCGGCCATTCGATGTCGGACCCGGCCAAATACCGGACCCGCGACGAGGTGCAGAAGGTCCGCGACGAAATGGACGCGATCGAACATGTGCGCGAGCTGCTTTTGCAGGGCAAGCACGCCACCGAGGACGATCTCAAGGCGATCGACAAGGAGATCAAATCCATCGTCAACGAGAGCGCCGAATTTGCCAAGACCAGCCCAGAGCCCGAAGTCTCGGAGCTGTGGACTGACATCTACGTCGAAGCGTGAGCGGGAGTAACTGATTATGCCAACTGAAATTCTGATGCCCGCGCTGAGCCCGACCATGGAAGAGGGCACGCTCGCCAAATGGCTCGTCAAAGAGGGCGACACCGTATCGAGCGGCGATATCCTCGCCGAGATTGAAACCGACAAGGCCACGATGGAGTTCGAGGCCGTGGACGAAGGGGTGATCGGCAAGATCCTCGTCGGAGACGGCAGCGAAGGGGTCAAGGTCAACACGCCCATCGCGGTGCTGCTCGAAGAGGGCGAAAGCGCCGATGACATCGGCGAGGCCAGCGCCGCACCGGCTGAGGCCCCCAAGTCCGAGGACGCGGCCAAGCCTGCGCCGGCCAAAGCCAAGGCACCCGCCGCCGAAGCCGAAAACCTCGCCCCAAATACCGAGCCGGACTGGCCCGAGGGGACGCCGATGAAAACGATGACCGTGCGCGAGGCGCTCAATTCAGCCATGGCCGAAGAGATGCGCTCGGACGAGACCGTCTTTGTCATGGGCGAAGAGGTGGCCGAATATCAGGGCGCCTATAAGATCACCCAGAACCTGCTCGACGAGTTTGGTTCGAAACGGGTCATCGACACGCCGATCACCGAGCATGGCTTTGCCGGGATCGGGGTCGGGGCCGCCTGGGGCGGGCTCAAGCCCATCGTCGAATTCATGACCTGGAACTTTGCCATGCAGGCGATTGACCAGATCATCAACTCGGCCGGCAAGACCAATTACATGTCCGGCGGCCAGCTCGGCTGTCCCATCGTGTTCCGGGGGCCCAACGGCGCCGCCGCTCGCGTCGGGGCCCAGCACAGCCAGGACTATGCCGCATGGTACGCCCAGGTGCCCGGCCTCAAGGTCGTACAGCCCTATTCGGCGGCAGATGCCAAAGGGCTTTTGAAATCGGCGATCCGCGATCCCAACCCGGTGGTCTTCCTCGAGAATGAAATTCTCTATGGCAAATCCTTCGAGGTGCCCGCGCTCGATGATTTCACCATTCCCTTCGGCAAGGCCCGTGTCTGGCGCGAAGGCGAGGATGTGACCATCGTGAGCTTTGGCATCGGCATGACCTATGCGCTCGACGCGGCCGAGAAATTGGCCGAGGACGGGATCAGCGCCGAGGTGATCGACCTGCGTACCCTGCGCCCCATCGATTACGACACGGTCATCGCCAGCGTGATGAAAACCAACCGCTGTGTGACCGTCGAAGAGGGCTGGCCGGTGGCCTCCATTGGCAACCATATCTCGGCCACGCTGATGGAGCGCGCCTTCGACTATCTCGATGCGCCGGTCATCAACTGCACGGGCAAGGATGTTCCGATGCCCTATGCCGCCAATCTTGAGAAACTGGCACTGACATCGACTGCCGAGGTGATCGAGGCGGTGCGCAAAGTGACTTACAAGTAAGGAGAGAGCGATGCCTACAGAAATTCTCATGCCCGCCCTCTCGCCCACGATGGAAGAGGGCACGCTTGCCAAATGGCTGGTCAAGGAAGGCGATACCGTCTCTTCCGGTGATCTGCTGGCCGAGATTGAAACCGACAAGGCCACGATGGAGTTCGAGGCCGTGGACGAGGGCGTCATCGGCAAGATCCTCGTCGGCGAGGGTAGCGAAGGGGTCAAGGTCAACACGCCTATCGCTGTGCTGCTCGAAGAGGGCGAAAGCGCCGATGACATCGGTGAGGCCAGCGCGCCTGCCGCTGAGCCCAAAGCCGAGGCGCCGAAATCCGACGTCGCGCCCAAACCCGAGGCGGCCCCGGCTGCGTCGGCGGCGCCAGCCGCGCCCAAGGCTGATGGCGAGCGCATCTTTGCCTCGCCGCTGGCCCGGCGCATCGCGGCGGACAAGGGGCTCGATCTGTCGCAGATCAGCGGCTCTGGTCCGCGTGGCCGCATCGTCAAAGCCGATGTGGAGAACGCGCAGCCTTCTGCCGCCAAACCCGCGGCCAAGGATCAGCCTGCAGCTGCCCCGGCCGCTGCCGCCCCTGCCGCCACGGGCCCGAGCAGCTCGCAGGTCATCGCCATGTACGAGGGGCGCGAGTACGAGGAAATCCCGCTCAACGGGATGCGCAAGACGATTGCCGCGCGTCTCACCGAGGCCAAGCAATCGATCCCGCATTTCTACCTGCGGCGCGATATCCGCCTCGATGCGCTGCTCAAGTTCCGCGGTCAGTTGAACAAGCAGCTTGAGGCGCGTTCGGTCAAGCTGTCGGTCAATGACTTCATCATCAAGGCCTGCGCGCTGGCCCTGCAATCCGTTCCCGCCGCCAATGCGGTCTGGGCCGGGGACCGGGTGCTTCAGCTCAAGCCGTCAGATGTGGCCGTGGCCGTGGCCATTGAGGGCGGGCTCTTTACCCCGGTTCTCAAGGACGCCGAGATGAAATCGCTGTCGGCCCTGTCGTCAGAGATGAAGGACCTCGCCAGCCGGGCCCGCGACCGCAAGCTCGCGCCGCATGAATACCAGGGCGGCAGCTTTGCCATTTCCAACCTCGGGATGTTCGGGATCGACAATTTCGATGCCGTGATCAACCCGCCGCATGGGGCGATCCTCGCCGTCGGCGCCGGGGTCAAAAAACCGGTGGTTGGCGCGGATGGCGAGCTCAGCGTGGCGACCGTGATGTCGGTCACCCTGTCCGTGGATCACCGGGTGATCGACGGGGCGCTGGGGGCGCAGCTTCTCGATGCCATCGTGCAGAACCTCGAGAATCCGATGGTGATGCTCGCCTGAAATAGGTTGTTAAGCCAAAGATTTGACGCGCCGCGGGCCTTGGCCTGCGGCGCGTTTTCTTTGTGGGTGGCCCGACAAACAGGGCCACGCAAATGCGAGTTTGTCGGGTTTCGTCTCAACATCTGCGACGTTGAGTTTCGCCGTCTATGCCCCGCCAAGCTCCTTGGCGAGCTGGACGATCTGATCATAGACTTTGGCCGAATTTTGATCATCCAAGGCTGCGGGATGCGGCGGGGTGAATTCGCCAATGTCATTGTCAAAGTATTTCCCCGAGGCCAGGGCGAAGCTATCCGACAAGGCGGCGCGTGCGAGAATATCCACCCCGATGCCCAGGTCCTTGCCGGCCACGCCAAACCCGTCCTTGACCATTTTCGAGGCCAAAAGAGAGCCGGGGTTCACCGCCACGAATACTGGACCGTTGCGATGCTTCGCGGCCATTTCTCGCGACCATATGGTCAGGGCGAGCTTGCTCTGGGCATAGGCCTCGAAATCGGCGAGCCGCTTGCGCCCGGCCAATGCCTCCAGATCGACGGGCGATTGTGCGGCCGACGACAGGTTCACCACGCGCCCATTCTCGCCAAGCGTCGAGAGCAATTCGCGGGTCAGGATTTCGGGGGCAATGGTGTTCACCAAAAACCGAAGATCATGACCGGTTTTGGTCACCGGATCGGGGATTTTGTAGACGCCCGCATTGTTGATGATCACATCGATCGCGTCGTGATCCCGGGCGATGTCACGGGCCAGCCGGAGCGTCCCTGCCGGATCGGACAGATCGGCGAGATAGCCGGAGGTGGTGCCGCCGATCTTGTCCCGTGCGGCGTCGAGCTTGGCCGCGCTCCGCCCGTGCAGGATGAGGCTGTGACCCTCCGCCGCCAGATGCCGCGCGGTTTCGAGGCCGATCCCGTCGGTGGCCCCGGTGATGAGAATGGTCTTGGTCATGAGATACCCTTTCACTGGTGAAATTCAGGAAGCAACGTTTCTGCGATCCGTTCGAGCGTGCCCTCGGTCTCGGCCTGATTGAGCCGCAGGTTGAGGGCCACGTGGTTCACGCCAAGCTGTCGCAAGTCTCGGAGGTACTTGCGCAGATAGGTGACCCCGGAGCGAAACCCGAGGTGAATGGGCTGAGGCGCGGCATCCGCATCCGGGACCAGATCGACATAGAGCGACTGCATCACGGGCCGGTCGGTGTCGCCCAAAGCGGCGAGGTTGCCGCGATAGGCGTCGATGATCTGGCCTTGCGCCGTGGCGTTGCGCGGATAGGTCATCCAACCGTCGCCATGGCTGGCAATCCAATCCGGGCTCTGCCGGCTCGCCCCGGTGATCAACATCGGGATGCGGCCAGTCACCGGTTTGGGCAGCATATCAATCTGCCCGGAAAAGGCCCCTTGGTCAAAGATCCCCTCGGGATAGTCGCCCCCCATCGCGCGAATATAATCAAAGCTGTCGCGAAACCTTTCGCCACGATCCTCATAGCCCATGCCGAAGGCAGGGTATTCCTCGGGCCGGTCGCCCGACGCCACCCCGAGCACCAGCCGCCCACCCGAGAGCTGATCGACGCTGGCGGCCGCCTTGGCCACATGCGCCGGATGGCGCAGCGGCAGGACGATGCTTGCCACGCCAAGGGTGATGTCGCGGGTCTGGGCCGCGAGATAGCCGAGATAGACGAACGGATCATAGAGCTGCCCGGCGTCGCCAAAGCTCGGCACGTTGAAAGGCACGTCGCGCAGCCAGAGCGCCCTGAACCCAAGCGTCTCGGCAAGCTGCGCCCGTTCGGTCGCCCGCTCCATGCTGGGCACCGGGCCTTGGTCATAGCGCTCAATAGGCAGGACGAGCCCAAGGCTCAGCTCGCCAGGGCGAAAGATCTGGTTATAGCCGGGGTTGAGCGTTGGAAACGGGCGAAGATCGGTCTGCGTGAGCATGGGTGGTCCTTGATTTGCGCGCTTAGGAAGGCGTTGATCCCAAGTATATCCCTTGCAAAACCTATAAAAACCGGGGCAACCTTGTTTCTGATTTCGGTATTTCGATATAATCGCGGGGCAAACACCGATGGACACCGACGCGCTTCGGCTCTTCGTGCGGGCCGCTGACCTGCTCAATATCAGCGCTGCTGGCCGGGATCTCGGTCTGGCCCCCGCGGTGGCGAGCGCCCGGCTGGCCAAGCTCGAGGCGGCGCTCGGGGCGGAATTGCTGCACCGGACCACGCGCAAGGTGTCGCTGTCGCTGGAAGGGGCGGATTTCCTGCCCTTCGCACGCGAAATCCTGGCACAGGAAGAGGCCGCGCGCGCGGCGCTCGGGTCTGGCGGGCTGCAGGCCGCCGGCACGCTCCGCTTCGCCGCACCGAGCAGCTTTGCCCAGCTCTACATCGTGCCGCTCTTGCCGGAGTTTCTGGATCAATACCCCGGGGTGAGGCTGGATCTGCGCCTCTCCGATAGCCCCTTCGACGCCATTGAGGGCAGTTTCGATCTGGCGCTGCGCAACAGCCCGCTTCAGGACAGCAGTCTCAAGGGCCGCAAGCTTGCCGAAGACCGGCGCATCCTCTGCGCCGCGCCCTCCTATATCGCCACCCATGGTGCGCCCGCGACGCCGGAGGATCTGGCCGATCACAGGCTCATCGCGTTTCGCGATCAAGGGCCACGGCCGCTCTTGCACAAGGACGGCGGGCAGAGCAGCTATCATCCCGCTCTCTCCAAAGGACGGGTGATCATAGATGACGGGCTGAGCCAGAAACTCCTGACGGTGCAGGGCGCGGGCATTTCGCTCAATTCACTGTGGAGCGTCCATGCCGAGCTTGGCTCCGGCGCGCTCGTCCGGGTTTTGCCTGACTATGAGCTCGACGATCAGGCCAAGCTCTGGCTCGTCTATCCAAGCTCTCATGTGCTCTCGCCCAAGGTGCGGGTGTTCATGGATTTCCTGATCGGCAAGATTGGCCGAAACCCGGTTTGGATGACCTGAACGCCCCGTCTCAAACGGGCTGAGTGAGTCTTTTTTGCCACCCTCCATCTTGCTGAAATAATAGGCGCATTTCGGGAATTGCAACTTATGGCTGTGTGTGATTCTTGCCGTCTCGCACGATTATGTGCGGTACAAACTAACTTACGGTGAACATTGTGAAGACTTTGAACAGCAGTAGATTTTTCGCTTGTGCCCTGGCCGCTCTGCCGGCCGCCGCACAGGCACAGGATTTTTCGGGCGCGGTGACCTTGGGCTATGGGCTTGGGTCGATCTCCAACGGCGGCGGCGACATCGACTCGCTGACGCTGGATGGCAGCGGCGCGATCCAGTTCCAGAACGGCTGGGTGATGGGCCTCGATGCGACCCTGGCCAAGATGAACCCGGAAGGGCCGGGCGATTTCGACACGACCGATCTCGGGGTGAATTTCGCCTATCAAATGGCCTCGGGCGCGACCATCGGCGCCTATGGCGATTTCATGAATTTCGACACGACCGGTCCGGTTCTCGGCAACACGGATACCGAGGTGATCTCCTACGGTCTCAATGGCGGCTATGTGAACGACAGTTTTGGCGCCGAATTCCATCTCGGCATCAGTGAGGTCGACGGTGGTGGCGATTGGACCGATTACGGCGTGACCCTGCGCTTTCGGCCGGCCGACGCCACCCGGATCGGCGGCCACTGGATGATGAGCGAAGGCGATGTCGCGGGCGGCGGATCGTTCGAGATCACCAGTATCGGTATTGGCGCGGATCATAGCTTTGGGCGCGGTTTCTCGGCCTTTGGCGGCGTGAATTTCGTCGATGCCGATCAGATCAACACCGATGTGACGACCTATGGCGTCGGCATTGGCTATGATCTCTCGGCCGTCACCAGCGCACCGATCAACCTGTCGCTGGAACTGGCGCGCAGCGATCTGGACGCCGGTGCCGGCTCTGTCGAAGAAGACACCGTGCGTTTCGGCGTGACCTTCGCCCTTGGCAATGCCAAGCGCGCGCCGGAAAACAGCGTCGCGCGTTCGGTCATGACCCCGCGCCACAATGCGCTCTCGACGCTGATCGACACGGCCTATTGAACGCTTGGGGCACATTGCCCACACATGAAAAAACCGGGCAGTTTGGCTGCCCGGTTTTCTTTTGTCTTATCCGTGGATCGTGGGCTTAGCGCACGCCGAGCAGCTGATCCATCGCCACCGAGGGCTGATCACAGCCCGCTTCGCCGACGATCTTGGCCGGAACACCCGCCACCGTCTTGCAGGGCGGCACTTCGGACAGCACGACCGAGCCCGCCGCGATGCGCGAGCAATGGCCAACCTTGATATTGCCGAGAACCTTGGCCCCCGCGCCGATCAGAACACCGTCGCCGATCTTGGGATGGCGGTCTTCTTCTTCCTTGCCGGTGCCGCCGAGCGTCACGGAATGCAGCATTGAGACATTGTCGCCGACCACGGCGGTTTCCCCGATCACGATGGAATGCGCATGGTCGATCATGATGCCCTTGCCCATCCGGGCGGCGGGGTGAATGTCGATGCCAAACACCTCGGAACAGCGCATTTGGAAGAACCGCGCCATATCCTTGCGTTCATTATGCCAGAGCCAATGCGCCACGCGATGCGCCTGCACCGCCTGAAACCCCTTGAAGAAAAGCATAGGCAGGATGAACCGGTCACAGGCCGGGTCACGGTCGTTCACGGCGACGATATCGGCGCGCGAGGCCAGCGAAATATTGGGATCTGCGGCCAGCGCCCAATCACAGATTTCGCGCAGGATCTGCTCGGGCATCTCGCTCGAGGCGAGTTTCAGAGAAATCCGATAGGCGAGCGCCGATTCGATGGTTTTGTGGTGCAGGATCGAACTGTGAACCAGCCCGCCCATGAGCGGTTCCTGGGCGATCGTGTCCTTGGCTTCCTCGGTGATCTGCTTCCAGACCGGGTCGAGTTCCGAGAGTTTTGCATGTGCTTTGGCCATATCCGTGCTCCTGTGGCTCGGCGCTGAGTATATCAGATAGGGAGGATGCGCAAAATGCAAAGCCGTGATCGGATAAATCAACGATATGAATGACCAATTTTCAGATAGGATGCGGCGCGGCTGGGATCTGCCCCGCCGCGCCGTCTGGTTGTTTGCTGTTCGCCCCAGCGGCTAGAGCGTCAGCTCTAGGCCCGCCCAAGCCCCCGCACCGAACCGGCCCGACACCTGCGCCACCTCGATCGTGACCGTGCCGCTCGCCCCATCCGCCGCCTGCGCGCTCTGGGCATAGGTCCAGGCGGGGCTCTCGCTCATCGCATCGCGCAGCACGGTTTCCCCCTGCCGCACCCGAATGGCATAGAGCTCCTGCTCTTCGCCCATGGGCACATCTGGCGTGTCCCAGCGGTCGCCATCGATCCGCGTTCGGCGGATCCAGCTGAGCGTCACATCGCCTGCTGCCCGGCGTGCCCGCAGATGCACCGGCGACCGTGGCCGCAGCCCCAGCCCCTCAAAGGCGATCACCGCATGCTGATAGGACGGGTCATCCACGGGCCGACCGGCCGGGACGATCCGGTAATGCCGGGCGCGTCCGCGCGCCGCCTCGGGCAGGGCGATCTGCGCCGGCAGCCCGTCGAGCATCACCAGATAGCTGCCCACCGGCCAATGATCCGGCACAGCCGCATCGGTGCCAAGTTGCCCGCGCAGCCTGTGGCGCAGGATATAGGTGTTGCTGGCGACAAGCTCGGCCTCGGCAAATTGCATGAGCTCCCAGCCCTCGGGCGTGCCATCGCCAATGGCACAGAGATTGGCCCCCGACAGAAGATCCGCCTCCGGCACATTGTCGAGCGTGCCATGCACCATCCTGACGGTGAGCCCCTCCCCACGATCCCAGAGCCCCTTGCTGGCCCGCGCCAGCGGGGTCTGCGTGACGCCGATCCGCGCCCGCAACTCGGTCAGATGGTTGAGCTGATAATTGGCGTCACTGTCCGAGGCATAGAGCGCCGCCGCCCCCGGCCAAGGCTCGCCCCCCACGGCGAGATGCGGCGCATGGGGCGTCTCGGCCCCGGTCATCAGCGGCAGATCGAGGAAGAGCGGCAGCACCGGCACCGGCGCGGTAAAGCTGCGGCTGCCCGGCGGCAGATCCTCGATCATCTGCGGGCGATAGGATTCCGGCTCGATCCGCACCGCTTCGATCATCTGCTGGCTGGCAAACTGCTCGACCCGGTCGATGCGGAAATGCCCGGTGCGCCCGGCCTCTGCCAGCGACACGACATCGCCCGCGCCGATCTCGGCCCGCGACAGCGGCAGGGCAAAGCGCAGCGTATCGGTCGCCACCCGCGCCTCCGAGAGCCAGCGTTCGACCGTCGCGCGCCCTTCGCCCCGGGTCATGGCCAGCGGCATTTCCGAGGTCGAGACAGTGTGGGTCGCATCGTCCGGCAGGATCGATTCCTCGGCGATCACCTCGAAATCCGCATCCGCCTCGATGAACCGAAGCCGCACCCGCCCGGCGATCTCGGCGGCATTGGCGCGGGTCTCTTCGAGGGTGCTGCCCCCCTCTTCATCGCGCACCAGATCCTCGTCACTGAGCAGATGATCGCTCTCCCCATCGCGCATCCGAAAGCTGAGGCACCCGCCGCGTTCCACCGCATCGAACCCATAGCGCAGCATGAGCGGCTGCAAAAGCGCCCGCGCGTCGCTCACCTCTTCGCTGGCATAGCCGCGCACCACACCCTCAAGGCGGCTCACATCGAGATGCTGCACCCCGGCGCGGCGCGCGATCTCTTGCACGACGGCGGCCAGCGCGGGCTGCGACACCCGCCCGTTGAGCCAGTGACCCTGCGCATAATTCTCCCCATCGGACCAGAGCGCACGGGCATTGGGAAAGGCCGGATAGGGCCGCGCATCCCAGGCCCAGGCATAAGCATGATCCATGTCGATCATCGGCCCGTCATATTCGACCGATTGCGGATTGTTCTCGGGCGCCGACCAGTATTCGACCATTGCCCGCAGATATTGCGCCTGAATGTAATCGTCGCGATAGCCGTCCGAGAAATATGGCAGGCTCGATTCCGAGGATTTCGGGTCGAGAAACTTGTTGGGCTGGTTGCTGCCCTTGTCCACCGCCGCACAGCCGAACTCGGTAAAGCGGATTGGCTTCGACTTCGGCACCCAGGGCGTCGGTACCGCTTGGCGTACCCCGTCGATCCGGTCGTGATGGCCGTTCCGCCACCAGTTGCGCATGTCCTTGTAGGCCTCGGCGACCATCTTGTCGGCGCCGAACTCCTCCATGGCGCGGATCGCCGCCCCGGCCCAGCCGGTGGGGCTCATCCCGCTCACCGACCGATCGGCCAGCACATAGGCCCGCCACTCCTGCACCGGCCCGCTTTGATCGACGCCCACGACGATGATGCCGCATTCATCCGACCCGGCATGACCCGTCACCGGCGGATCGACCGCCACGACGATGCGGCTCAGCTCGGGCAGCTCGCTCACCCGCGCCGCATCGAGCGCGGCGAGGCTCCAGAGCGCGCCTTCCGCCTCTTCGAGCAATATCCCGTCAAGCTCCTGCCGCCCTAGCCGCGTGCCGACATAGCGCGCCCGCACCTCGGCGAGAAAGCTCTCGGCCAGATGCGCCCGGTTGGCCTCGGTCGGGGCCTGCGTCACAACGGTGCTCGGCGCCGCCAGCACATCCTTAAGAACGCCGACATTGCGCGGCGTGGTGGTCACGCAAATCTGCGGATCGTCGCCCAGCCGCAGCGCGAATTGCAGCATGTCCCATGTCGCCCGCGCCTTCTTCCACTTGGCCATCTCGTCGAGCCACGCGCCATCGAACTGCGGCCCGCGCAGCGCCTCGGGATCATGCGCCGAAAACACCGCCGCCTCTGCCCCGTTGGGCCAGACCAGCCGGCGACGGCTCGCCTGCCATTCCGGGCGACGATCCGGGGGCGAACAGGCCAGAATGCCGCTCTCGCCAAAGATCATGACCTCGCGCACCTGATCGACCGTCTCGCCGACAAGGGCGATCCGTCGGCACCGCCCCGGCGCGCCGGGCGTCGCACCCTCCACGGCGGCGCGCACCCATTCGGCCCCGGCGCGCGTCTTGCCCGCGCCACGCCCGCCCATGATGGCCCAGGTCTTCCATTTACCTTCCGGCGGCATCTGATGCGGCAGCGCCCAGAACTCGAAAAGATAGGGCAGCGCGAGAATTTCCGCGTCACTCAGGCTGTTGAGGAACCTCTCCTGCCGCACAGGCCCGCCGGAGGCGATCCAATCGGCACCCGATCGAATGCCGTGCTGCGTCGAGGTCGAGCGCCGTTGCGGCACTGGTGTCTGTGTCTCGTGTCTTGCGTCTTTCAAGGTCCGCCTCCGCTTCAAAGGCAATGCGCAACCATTGCCGTATGTCCGAAATCAACCGCCCCGAGTTGCCCAGGATTTCGGGCGGCCCGTCGCGCAGCTTGCTCTGTATCCGTTCCAGGTCCCGGGTCATGTCGCTGAGCTGTTGCTCCAGCCGCCGGATCGAGGTGCTGAGCCCCAACCCGTCATCGCCATATGCCTGTGTCGTCATGCCTTTTCGTCGCCTCCTGTTGCTTCGGAGCGTTCAGTGGGATCAGCCTCCCCCTCAGGCGTCAGGATTTTGTTAACCCTCCGTACGCTGGGCGGCGCTGGGGCTGGGCCGGGGGCTGGGGCGCGGTTTTGGGGGGCTTGGTCGGGCCAAAATCCACACTGTCGCAATACCGACGCGATACCGACGTGCTGCCGACAGGACATTTCGGGGCGTTTTCGGCCAAGGCGCACCGCCGTCCTGCCGCCGCGATACCGACGCAAAACCGACCCTCCATTTGGCCATAGTTCTGGCTTTCCAACCCGCCGTGATCTGGCTAGAAATTTGTCATGACACTTGCCCCCGCCGATCCCGCCTTCCGCGCCCGCCTCGCCGCCGAACTCCCCGCCTCCGCCTTCCGCGAGCCGGCCCCGCATTACGTCGAAGAGCCCCGTGGCCGTTGGCAGGGACAGGCCGGGGTGATCGTCGCCCCCGCCTCCACCGAAGAGGTCGCCACAACGCTCCGCATCGCCCATGCGGCAGGCGTCGGCGTGGTGCCCTATGGCGGCGGCACCGGGCTGGTCGGCGGACAGGTCATGCCCGAGGGCCCCGCCCCCGTGGTGCTGAGCCTCGAGCGGATGACCCGCGTCCGCGCCATCCACCCGAGCGAGAACACGATGATCGTCGAGGCCGGCGCCATCCTGTCGGACATCCATGACGCCGCCGCCGGGGCCGACCGGCTCTATCCGCTGAGCCTCGCGGCCAAGGGCACCGCCCGGATCGGCGGCATCCTGTCGACCAATGCGGGCGGGGTGAATGTGCTGCGCTACGGCAATGCCCGCGACCTCTGTCTCGGGCTCGAGGGGGTGCTGCCTGACGGCACGATCTGGCACGGGCTCAAACGCCTGCGCAAGGACAACACCGGCTATGATCTGCGCAACCTGCTGATCGGCGCCGAGGGCACGCTCGGGGTGATCACCGCCGCCGCGCTGCGCCTCGTCCCGGTGCCTGCAGGCGAGGGCACGGCGCTGATGGCGGTGCGCGATCCCGATGCCGCGCTGGCGCTGCTCGACATGGCCCAGGCGCAGATGGGCTCGGGGGTGAGCGCCTTCGAGATCATCCACCGCCAGGGGCTCGACTTCCTGCGCCAGACCCTCCCCGACGTGCGCCAGCCGCTCGACGAGCCGCCGGAATGGTCGGTGCTGATCGAGGTCGGACTGCCGCGCGGGCTCGACCCCGCCGAGGCGCTCGAGACGCTCTTCGCCGAAGGCTTCGAGGCCGATCTCGTCCATGATGGCGTGGTGGCTCAGTCACAGGCCCAGCGCGACGCGCTCTGGGACATGCGCGAACATATCCCCGAGGGCAACCGCCGCATCGGCGCCATCGCCTCGCATGACATCGCCCTGCCGCTCGGCGAGCTGCCCGAATTCATCCGCCGCGGCGCCGCGCTGGTGGCGGATCTCGGCCCCTACCGGATCAATTGCTTTGGCCATCTCGGCGACGGCAACCTGCATTACAACATCTTCCCGCCCGAGGGCGAGAGCCGCGATGCCTACCGCGCCGAGGCCCCCGCCATCTCGCGCGCGCTGCATGATCTGGTGGCCGAGCTCGGCGGCTCGTTCAGCGCCGAGCACGGCGTCGGACGGCTCAAGGTGGGCGATCTCGAACATTACGGCGACCCGGCCAAGCTCGCCGCCATGCGCGCCATCAAATCCGCCCTCGACCCGCGCGGCATCATGAACCCCGGCGCCGTGCTGCGCCTGCCCGAGAGCTAGAAACCGGCCTATCCTCGCCCCATTTCTGTCCAGATGGGGCGCTACTCAGTTCGGCATATTTTAAGATGTCGATTTGAGAGGTGAACGGTATGACCAAGGTTGTGGTGTTGGTGGATGGGGACAATATCAGCGCCTCCCATGCCGACCTGATTCGGACAAAGGCCGCCCGACTGGGCGACATCACGACCTGCCGGGTCTATACCGATGCACAGGGCAATTCCGGCTGGCACGAGGCGCATGGATTTCGCGTGATGCACGCCGGCACGGGCAAGAACGCAGCCGATCTTCTGCTGTCGATCGACGCCTTGGAACTGGCGCTCCGGGACGGCAAACGCCAGTTTGTCATTGTCACCTCGGATGGCGATTTCAGCCATCTCGCGCAGCGGCTTCTCGATCATGACTGTCATGTTCTCGGCCTGGGAGAGAGCAAGGCCCCCAAGGGCTTTCGCGCCGCCTGTAGCGGTTTCGAGGTGATCGGGCTGGGGCAGGGCGGCGCATCTGTTCAGCCGCGCGCATCTGTCGTCGCTTTTACGTCCTTCCCGCCCGTGAAGGTGCCCGCCCCGGCGTCGGCTCCGCGTCAGCCGACAAAGACCGATTGGAAGGTCCGCGAACTGATTTTGGAACTTCAACCCAACGGGCAGGGTCTTCAGATCGGAATGCTGGGCGGGCGGATGCGTGAACGACATGGGATCAGCACGGGCAGTCTTCCAGCAAAGAATTGGCGCACCTATCTGGCGCAGAGACCCGAGCTCTATAATCTCGATGCACCTGGGCCAAAGGCCAAGGTGCGCCAGATCGCCGCCGGTTTCGAACTTGGCAAACAAGTGGCCTCAAATTGAAAAACGCCGGGGCAGGGCCCCGACGCTTTACTGCTCGTTAAAGCTTTTGCGGCTTACTTCCAGTTGACCTCGTTAAAGATCGCCTGTGCCTTGGCGGCATTATCCCCGAACGACGCGGTGTTGGTCGCCGTGTCGGGAATGAAGAAGCCCAGGCGCGCGGTGTCCTCGTCGAGGCCCACACCCGGAACCGCCGGGTATTCGTTGTTCTGGCTGGCGAAATGCTGCTGCGCAAATTCGCTGGTCAGGAATTCGAGGAAGGTTTTCGCGGCCTCGGCATTCGGGGCCGATTTCGTCATCGCAGCAGCGGCGAGGTTGAGATGCGCGCCACGGTCGCTCTGGTTGGGCCAGACCCAGCCGATACCGTCGATGCCCGAGGTCAGACCTTCGACATCCTTGTCGTAGCCGCGCAGGAAGTAATAATGGTTCGCCACGGCGATATCGCATTCGCCCGACACGAGACCGCGGAGCTGATCGGTGTCGCCACCTTCGGGGTCACGCGCCATGTTGGCAACGATCCCGGCGGCCCAGTCCTTGGCAGCCTCTTCGCCATTGGCTTCGATCAGCGAGGCCAGCAGCGATTGGTTGTAGATGTTCTTGGACGAGCGGATGCAGATCTGGCCCTTGAGGCTCGGATCGGCCAGCTCTTCATAGCTGCGCGGCGGGTTCTCGACGCGGTCCTTGGCGTAGAAGATGATGCGCGCGCGCTGCGACACGCCGAACCACATGTTCTCGGGGTCGCGCAGGTGCTTGGGCACGGCATCGGCGATCACGTCGGATTCGACCGCCTGCAGGACGCCGGCCTCTTCGGCCCGGCCCATGCGACCGATGTCGACGGTGATGAACACATCGGCGGGGCTGTTGTCGCCCTCGGCGCTGAGCCGCGCGATGAGCTCGTCGGCCTCGCCTTCGATACGGTTCACGGTGATGCCGGTTTGCTCGGTGAACTTGGCATAGAGCGCATCGTCCGAATCGTAATGGCGGCTCGAATAGACATTGACCTCGTCGGCCATTGCGGTGGTGCCAAGGGCGGCCAATGCAACAGCAGCGCTGGCACGGCGGGCGAAAGTCAGGCAGTTCATAGCGATTCCTTGCTTTTCCGACTAAAATACTCGGAACCCTCTCTGGAGAGTCCGACTAATTTAGTCAAGTCAATTCCCGGGGACCCAAATCAGATATCTACCCTTGGCATGGGATGCTGGGGCCCGCATATGTGACAACGCTGCGTAAAACTTGCGCGGAATGAAAAGCTTGCCCATGCTGGACGCAGTAGAGATCGCGCGGCAACGACCGCGCAGGGGAGGAGATTAGGATGAGTTTCACGACACGTCAGGACGTGCTCGATATCGAGGCAGAAGGCAGCTGGGATCAGCTCGACAACCCGCGCACGCTCTATCAGATGCTGCGCAATACCGCCGAGGCCTTTCCCGACCGCCCCGCCATCAGCTATCAGCTCATGTCGGGCCCCAAGGACCCCGCCGAAACGCTGAGCTGGTCCGAGTTCCACGCCAAGGTCTGTCAGGCCGCGAACCTGTTCCGCAGCCTCGGCATCGGCGAAAACGACGTCGTGGCCCTCGTCCTGCCGAACAGCATGGAAACCGCCATCGCCACCATCGGCGCGGCGGTGGCCGGGATCGTCAACCCGATCAACCCGCTGCTCGACGCCGAACAGATCGGCGCCATCTTGCGCGAAACCAACGCCCGCGTCGTCGTCACCCTGCGCGCCTTCCCCAAGACCGACATCGCCCAGAAAACCGCCCTTGCTGCGGCCCAGGCGCCCAATGTCAAAACCGTGCTCGAGATCGACCTCAACCGCTATCTCAGCCCGCCCAAGAGCTGGATCGTGCCGCTGATCCGGCCCAAGGTGCCGGGTCCGCGCCCCGCCGATTGCCGCGATTTCAACAAGGAAATCGCGCGCCAGAACAAGAGCCTCGATTTCCCCGACAGCGCCGGGGACCGGGTCGCCGCCTATTTCCACACCGGCGGCACCACCGGCATGCCGAAGGTCGCCCAGCACCGCTATGACGGGCTCGTCTACAATGGCTGGATCGGGCATAAACTGCTCTTCACCGAGCATGACAACGTCATGTGCCCGCTGCCGCTCTTCCACGTTTTCGCCTGCCATGTGATCTTGATGGCGATGATCAAATCCGGCGCGCATGTGGTCTTTCCGACGCCCGCGGGCTATCGCGGCGACGGCGTTTTCGACAATTTCTGGAAGCTCTGCGAGCGCTGGAAAATCAGTTTTGTGATCACCGTGCCCACCGCCGTTTCGGCCCTGATGCAGCGCCCGGTGGACGCCGATCTCTCGACCGTGCGCAACGCGTTTTCCGGCAGCGCGCCGATGCCGCTTGAACTCTTCAAACGGTTCGAGAGCGCGACCAACATGAAGGTGATCGAAGGCTATGGCCTGACCGAGGCGACCTGCCTTGTGTCCTGCAACCCGCCCGAGGGCGAAAAGAAGGTGGGCTCGGTCGGGGTGCCCTTCCCGCATACGGATGTAAAAATCGTCAAGAACACTCCCAACGGCCCGGTCGAATGCGCCGCCGACGAGGTGGGCGAGATCTGCATTTCGAGCCCCGGCGTCTATGCTGGCCACACCTATACCGAGGCCGAGAAAAACGCCGATCTCTACTATTTCGACGAGTATCTGCGCACCGGCGATCTCGGACGGCTCGACGGCGATGGCTATCTCTGGATCACTGGCCGGGCCAAGGATCTGATCATTCGCGGCGGCCATAACATCGACCCCGCCGAGATCGAAGAGGCGTTGATGGCGCATGATGCGGTCGCCATGGCCGGGGCCATCGGTCAGCCCGACGCTCATTCCGGCGAACTGCCCTGCGTCTATGTCGAACTGGTCGAGGGGGCCGAAGCGACAGAGGCCGATCTGGCCGAGATCTGCAAAACCCATGTCAAGGAACGCGCGGCCCTGCCCAAGCATATCGAGATCCTCGACGAGCTGCCCAAGACCGCTGTGGGCAAGGTGTTCAAACCCGATCTGCGCAAGCGGGCGATCACCCGGGTCTATGACGCGGCGCTGGCCGAGGCCGGGGTCGCGGCGCGGGTGGCCGAGGTCATCGACGACAAGAAACGCGGCCTCGTGGCGCGGCTCGAGGCGACCGGCGACGGCGCGGATGACGCGGCTGTGAGCGGGGTGCTCGGTGCCTTTACCCGGCCCTGGGAATGGAAGACCGACTAAGGTCAGCCACGCCAAACCAGACATGAAAAAGCCCCCGGCGCCGCATGGCTCCGGGGGCTTTTATCTTGTGCTGTGGCGTGACGCTTAGGGCTTAGCCCAGCGCGTCCGAGCAGCGTTTGCAGGTGTCCGCATGTTTATGCGTGCCGACATCGGGCAGGATCTTCCAGCAGCGCTGACATTTGCCGCCTTCGGCCGTCTCGAACACCACGGTGATGCCATCGGTCTCGGGCATGCGGAAGGCTTCCGACGGGCTCGGGTCCTTGGTCAGCGAGATGTCCGAAGTGATGCAGATATCCTCGAACGGCACCGACTTCAAGATCGCCAGCGTTTGCGGTTCGCGCACATGCACCACCGGTGCGGCCTCGAGCGACGAGCCGATGACCTTCTCGGTCCGCTGCACTTCGAGCGCGGCGGTGACGACACGGCGGGCGCGGCGCACCTGCGCCCATTTCGCCGCCAGCGGCTCGTTGAGCCAATCGGCGGGGGTCGCCGGCATATCGATGAGATGGACCGAGCTCTCGTCACCGGGGAAGCGCGACAGCCAGACCTCTTCCATGGTGAAGACGAGGATCGGCGCGAGCCATGTGGTCAGGCGGTGGAACAGCAGGTCGAGCACGGTGCGCGCGGCCCGGCGTTCGGCGCTGTCGCCATCGCAATAGAGCACGTCCTTGCGGATGTCGAAATAGAAGGCCGACAGATCGACGGTGCAGAACTGGAACAGCGCCTGGAACACGCCCTGGAAGTCATAGGCGCCATAGCCCTTGCGGACCTTGTGATCGAGCTCGGCGAGACGGTGCAGCACCCATTGTTCGAGCTCGGGCATGGCCTCGGCCTCGACCCGGTCGCTCTCGTCGAAATGCGCCAGCGCGCCGAGCATGAAGCGCATCGTGTTGCGCAGACGGCGATAGCTGTCGGCGGTGCCTTTGAGGATCTCCGGCCCGATCCGCTGATCTGCGGTATAGTCGGTCTGGGCCACCCAGAGCCGCAGGATGTCGGCGCCATATTGGTCGACCACCTGCTGCGGCACGATGGTGTTGCCGATGGATTTCGACATCTTCAGGCCCTTTTCATCGAGCGTGAAGCCATGGGTCACCACGTTGCGATAGGGCGCGCGGCCGGTGGTGCCCACCGATTGCAGAAGCGACGAATGGAACCAGCCCCGGTGTTGGTCGGTGCCTTCCATATAGACATCGGCGATGCCATCCTCGGTGCCGTCCTCGCGGTCGCGCAGCACAAAGGCATGGGTCGAGCCGCTGTCGAACCAGACGTCGAGAATGTCAAAGACCTGGTCGTAATCCTCGGGGTTCACGATACCGCCGAGGAACCGCTCTTTGGCGCCGTCCTGATACCAGACATCGGCGCCGTCGACCTCAAAGGCCTCGGCGATGCGGGCATTGACCTCGGGGTTGCGGAGCAGGAAATCCTCCTCGGTGGGCAGCGCGCCCTTCTTGGTGAAACAGGTGAGCGGCACGCCCCAGGCCCGCTGACGGCTGAGCACCCAATCGGGGCGCGCCTCCATCATCGAATAGAGCCGGTTGCGGCCGGTGCGCGGCACCCAGTTCACATTGTCGATCTCGGTCAGGGCGCGTTCGCGGATGGTCTTGCCATGGGTGTCGAGCCCATCGCCGACCACCTTGTCGATGGCGGCAAACCATTGCGGCGTGTTGCGATAGATCACCGGTGCCTTGGAGCGCCAGCTGTGCGGGTAGCTGTGTTTGATCTTGCCACGCGCGAGCAGCCCGCCGACCTCGACGAGCTTGTCGATCACCGTCTTGTTGGCATCACCCTCGCCGCCCTTGCGATTGAGGATGTATTTGCCGCCAAAGAAGGGCAGGCCGGGCCGGAAAGACCCGTCGTCGAGCACGTTATAGGTGATCACCTGCTCGAGCATCCCGAGATCGCGGTAGAGCTCGTACTCCTCCATCCCGTGCGAGGGCGCGCAATGGACGAAACCCGTGCCTTCGGTGTCGGTCACGAACTCCGCCGCGCGGAAGTCGCGAAGGTCATCCCATTCGCCCTCACCGCCTTCGGCCCCGGCCAGCGGGTGCTGTAGCGAGAGGCTGGCGAGCTCGTCCGTGGTGACGTCGCGCAGGCGTGTCCATTGGTCATCGCCAAGACGCGCACGGCCAAAGACATCGGCGGCCAGATTGTCGGCCAGCAGATAGCGGTCGCCGACATTGGCCCAGCATTCGTCCGGCGTGCCAGTGACCTCGTAGAGCCCATAGGCAATGTCCTTGCCATAGACCACGGCCTTGTTCGACGGGATGGTCCAGGGGGTGGTGGTCCAGATGACGACCTGCGCGCCATCAAGATCGCCGCCATTCACGACCTTGAACTTCACCCAGATGGTAAAGCTTTCCTTGTCGTGATACTCGACCTCGGCCTCGGCCAGCGCGGTCTTTTCGATGGGCGACCACATGACGGGCTTAGAGCCCTGATAGAGCGTGCCGTTCATGAGGAACTTCATGAACTCTTCGGCGATCACCCGCTCGGCGTGGAAATCCATCGTGAGATAGGGTTTTTCCCAATTGCCGGTGATGCCCAGACGCTTGAATTCCTGACGCTGCACATCGACCCATTCATCGGCGAATTTGCGGCATTCGGCGCGGAAATCGTTGATCGGCACCTGATCCTTGTCGCGGCCCTTCTTGCGGTATTGTTCCTCGATCTTCCATTCGATCGGAAGCCCGTGACAATCCCAGCCGGGGATGTAGCGCGCGTCAAAGCCCATCATCTGATGCGAGCGGACGATCATGTCCTTGATCGTCTTGTTGAGCGCGTGCCCGATATGCAGATGGCCGTTGGCATAGGGGGGGCCGTCATGCAGGGTGAAGGGCTTGCGCCCCTCGGCCTGACGCAGGCGGTGATACACGTCGAGCTTTTGCCAGCGGGCGAGCCATTCCGGCTCGCGCTTGGGCAGGCCCGCGCGCATCGGGAAATTGGTTTCGGGCAGGTTCAGGGTGTCTTTGTAGTCGGGCGTCTGGGTGTCAGCGGCGCACATTAAACGGCGTCCTTCGGTTCGATAGGTCGGAGGGTCAGGTCTGGGGCGGCGCGGAAAGGTCCATACGCCTTGTCCCGGCGGCTCGTCTGGATCAGAGCGCCGGGCAGGTAATTCGAATAATGATCGCGTCTATCCGCAACATGAGGGCGTTATAAAGCGGCGGTTGGGCGGCGTCCAGACCGCGTTTTCGGGCGCGGGTTATTCCCCCGCGCCGCTGCCCGATTTGCTGTCGAGCCAGGCCAGCAAGAGCCGCGCCTGATCGTCGAGCCAGAGCCGGAAACTGTCGACTTGGGCGACGTAGGCATCGACCAGATCGGCCGATTGCGGGACGTTTTCCTTGATCATCGGCGCCAGCATATAGGCCAGCAGGCCAAGCCCGGCGAGGATGAGGATCAGGAAGAAGCCAAAGCGAAAACCGCCGCGTTTGCGGGGTGGCAGGGCCGGGTAGTCATCTTCGTTGAAACTGCCCGCCGCGGCTTCGCCTTCGGAGCGCAGGGACGAGTTGATTTCGTCGATATCTGGCAGCAGGTCGCGGCGCGAGGTCGGGTCGATCGTGGCGCTGGCGATTTCGGCGTCATCCTCGGGGTCCGGCTCGCCGCGCAGGCGGGCCATGCGGGTGCGGGCCTCGCGGGTGCGGCGGCTGGTCTCGTCCTCGTCGTCGAGGCCGAGCTCTGGCTGGGTCTCGAGCCGGGCGCGTTCTTCGGCGCGGGCGCGGCTTTCGCGTTCGGCCTCTTCTTGCAGGATGCCGCGCACCTCGGGATCGATGGCGCGGCGCGGCTGGCCGGCGAGGGGGGCGTCGCTCGCGGCGTCGTCGTGATCCTCGGGTTCGGGGTCTTGCCACATGTCGCGGGCGATGTCTGCGTCGCTGTCCTCTTCCGAGGCGAGGGGCGAGCCTGCGGCGGCGGGGGAGCCGCGGCCGAGATCGGGCAGGTCGTCCTCCTCGTCATCGAGAGTCGTGTCGTCATAATCGTCGGCGTCCTGAGACGGATGGTCCTGCGGGTGATCGGCGGTTTGCGGTGGGTGATCGGGGTGGTGCTGAAACCAGGTATCCCCGCAATTGGAGCATTGCACGTCGCGTCCCGCTTCGGGGATCACGTCGTCAGGCACCTCATATGTCGCCTCGCAATTGGGGCAGGTCAGTCGCATGAAATCACCTGTCTGAACCTCTTGGCCGGTCCCGTTGCCCGGGCCGTCTTGTCCTTGCCAACACCATAAGGTGTAAAGGATTGGCGGAAAAGAGCAAAGGATTTGCGACCCCCGATTGCAAGAGGCGCGGCTCTGAGGCATTTAGGAAACGGGCAGGATGGGAAAGGGCGCGTGTGATCGAGCTTGAGAATGTGGCCTATAGCTATGGCGGGGGCGAGTTGCTCAGCGACATATCGCTGCGACTGCAGCCGGGGTCTTTCCATTTCCTCACCGGGCCTTCGGGGGCCGGTAAAACCACCTTGCTGAAGCTGTGCTATGGCGCGCTGTTTCCGACGGCGGGGCAGGTGCAGTTGTTTGATCGGGACGTGCGATCGCTCGACCGGGACGACATCGCGCTGGCGCGGCGGCGGATCGGGGTGGTGCATCAGGATTGCCAGTTTCTCAACCATCTCAGCGTCGAGGAAAACATCGCCCTGCCCCTGACGGTGTCGGGGCGCGATATGCTCAATGAAGGGGCCAACCTGCGCGAGCTGGTAAATTGGGTCGGTCTCAAATCGCGGGCCGAGGCGCTGCCGCCAGAGCTCTCGGGGGGCGAACGACAGCGGGCGGCGCTGGCGCGGGCGGTGATCATGTCGCCCGATGTGATCCTCGCCGACGAGCCCACCGGCAACGTCGATTGGGAGATGTCGCAGCGGCTGTTGCGGCTGTTGATCGAGCTCAACCGGATGGGCAAGACGGTGATGATCGCGACCCATGACCTCGGGCTGATCCGCGCCGCCAAGAGCCAGGTTCAGGCGCGGGTGCTGCGCATCTCAAACCGGCGGCTGCAATTGGCGGGGGCGGATCTGTGAAAGAGCTGTTTGGTCAATTTATCGAACGTTTCTCGGGGCTTATCATTGGTGATAGCCAGGCGGACCGGGTTGTGCCGCCGACCGGGTTCACCGCCTGGCTGACGCTTTTCAGTGCCGGGGCGATGGCCTTTCTCGCGGTGTTTGCGCTGGCCTTGTCGCTGGCCACGTCGCGGCTGGCGGATCGCTGGGGCGACGAGCTGGCGCGGGCCTCGACGCTGCGGATTTCGGCCCCTGAGGGGCAGATCCAGGCGCAGACCGATGCCGCGCTCAAGGTGCTCAAGACGACGCCGGGGATCGCCTCGGCGCGGACGCTTACCAGTGACGAACAAAAGGCCCTGCTCGAGCCGTGGTTCGGCCCCGATCTGCCGGTCGAGCGGCTGCCCATCCCGCGGCTCATCGAGATCATCGAAGAGGGCGACGGCTATGACGCGGACGGGCTGCGGCTGCGGCTCTCGGCAGAGGCACCGGGGGCGGTGCTCGACGATCATACGCGCTGGCGCAAGCCGCTGATTTCGGCGGCGTCACGGCTGCGCCTGCTGGGCTGGCTGTCGCTTCTCCTGATTGGCGGCACGATGGCGGCGATGATCACGCTGGCGGCGAATGCGGCGCTCTCGGCCAATGCGCAGGTGATTTCGGTGCTGCGGCTGGTGGGGGCCACGGATGGCTATATCGCGCAGGCGTTTGAGCGTCGGTTCACCCTGCGCGGGCTGATGGGGGCGGGCGTCGGCATGATCGCCGGGGTTCTGGCGACGCTCATCCTGCCGAGCACGGATGTGGCGGGCGGGTTCCTGACCGGCCTTGGCTTTCAGGGCTGGCATTGGCTCTGGCCGCTGCTGATCCCGCTTCTAGCGGGCGGGGTGGCCTATGCGGCGACCCGGGCGGCGGCGCGGCGGACGTTGGAGAATATGGCATGAGCTATGCGTTCCAATGGCTGCGGTCGCTGATCTATGTGATGCAGATCTATTTCATGATGCTGCCCATCGGGGTTGTGTACCTGCCTTGGGCCCTGCTCAGCCGCCGGGGCGCGATTGGCGCCTGCAAGGCCTGGTCGCGCTGGGCCATCTGGTCGGCGCGCTGGATGGTGGGCATTCGCACCGAGGTGCGCGGCACGCCACCGCAAGGTGAGGTCATGATCGCGGCCAAGCATCAATCCTTTCTCGATATCATTCTCATCTTCATGTCGATCCCTGCCGGAAAGTTCATCATGAAGCGCGAATTGGTCTATGCGCCGATCATCGGGCAATATGCGCTCAAGCTGGGTTGTGTGCCGGTGGATCGCGGCAAGCGCAGCCAGGCTATCAAGAAGATGGTTAACGATGTCGAAAAGGGCCGTGCCGCGCCCGGACAGCTCATCATCTATCCGCAAGGCACGCGCATCCCGCCCGGGGTCAAGGCGCCCTATAAGGTCGGAACCGCCGTTTTGTATCAAGAACTTGGCCAGCCCTGCGTGCCGGTGGCAACGAATGTCGGCCTGTTCTGGCCGAAGCGGGGGATCTATCGCAAGCCGGGGCTGGCGGTGGTGGAGTTCCTGCCCGAAATCGCGCCGGGCAAGAGCAAGGAGGCCTTTATGGCCGAGCTGGAGCAGGCGGTGGAAGGCGCGTCGGAGCGGCTGGCGCGCGAGGCAGGGTTTGAGGGCTAGGCGATGACGGACTGGGTTGAGGATATTGCGACGCTCGAGGCGATCTATGGGACGCCGGGCGCGGCCTCGATCCGTAAGGTGGCGCATCGGATGACGCCGCTCTATCGCCAGTGGATCATGGCATCGCGGTTTTGCGTGCTGTCGACCGTGGGGCCGGAGGGCACCGACGGAAGCCCGCGCGGCGATGATGGCCCGGTGGTGACCGAGCTCGATGAGCAAACCCTGCTCATGCCCGATTGGCGGGGCAATGACCGTATGGATTCGCTGCGCAATATCGTGACGGATGACCGCGTGTCGTTGATGTTCATGGTGCCGGGATCGACCAATGTGGTGCGGGTCAACGGGCGGGCGCGGATCAGTGTGGATGCGGCGCTCTGTGGCCGGTTCGAAGACCGGGGGCGGCGGCCGAGATCGGTGATCGTGATCCGCATCGGCGAGATCTATAGCCAATGCGCGCGGGCGGTGATGCGGGCCGGGCTCTGGGGGCCGGATGAGAGCGCGGGCCTGCCCAGCATGGGCGATATTCTGGCCGAGCAGACCGATGGGGAAGTGGGGGGCGCGGCCTATGATGCGGCCTGGCCGGAGCGCGCCGCCAAGAGCCTGTGGTGAGGCCCGCGTTAACCACGATTTGGGACGTCGGTATCCAGTCGGTATTACGGCGGCAAGACGACAGTGGGTTTTTTGGCCACAGCGGGTCGCGTTAACCTTTGCACATCGGGCATGAAACAGCGGGCATGAAACAGCGGGCATGAAAAAGGCGCCGGAGGGGACCCCCGGCGCCTGATTTCGTTTTGCGGGGCGGGATCAGCTGTGGATCGCGCCGTCGCCACAGGCCAGCGCCGCCTCGCGCACCGCCTCGGAATAGGTCGGGTGGGCGTGGCAGGTCATGGCGAGGTCTTCGGCGGAGGCGCCGAATTCCATCGCGACGCAGACCTCGTGGATCAGGTCGCCGGCGCCCGGGCCGATGATGTGGCAGCCAAGGATGCGGTCGGTGTCCTTGTCGGCCAGAAGTTTCACGAAGCCGTCGCCCGCAAAGACCGCCTTGGCGCGGCCATTGCCCATGAAGGAGAACTTGCCGACCTTATAGGCGCGGCCTTCTTCCTTGAGCTGGTCCTCGGTCTTGCCGACGGTGGCGACCTCGGGGTGGGTGTAGATCACGCCGGGGATGACGCCGTAGTTCACATGGCCCGCCTTGCCGGCGATGACCTCGGCGGCGGCCATGCCTTCGTCCTCGGCCTTGTGGGCGAGCATCGGCCCGTCGATCGCGTCGCCGATGGCATAGATGCCCTTGACGTTGGTTTGCCAGTGATCGTCGGTCTTGATCTGGCCGCGCTGGGACATCTCGACGCCGAGCGCCTCGAGCCCGAGACCGTCGGTATAGGGTTTGCGGCCGGTGGCGACGAGCACCACATCGGCGTCGAGCACATGTTCGCTGTCGTCCTTGCGGAGCTTGTAATGGACCTTGGCCTTGGTCTTGGTGGCCTCGGTTTTCTGCACGGCGGCGCCCATGATGAAGGACATGCCCTGTTTCTTGAGCATGCGCTGCACGGTTTTCTGCACCTCGGCATCCATGCCGGGGGTGACCGCGTCGAGATATTCGATCACCGTGACCTCAGAGCCGAGGCGGGCATAGACCGAGCCCAGTTCGAGCCCGATGACGCCCGCGCCGATCACCACGAGTTTCTTGGGCACCTTGGGCAGTTCGAGTGCGCCGGTGGAGGTCACGACGATTTTCTCGTCGACCTCGACACCGGGGAGCGAGGCGGCCTCGGAGCCGGAGGCGATGATGATGTTCTTGGCCTCATGGACCTCGTCGCCGACCTTGACCTTGCCCGCTTCGGGGATCGAGCCCCAGCCCTTGAGCCAGTCGATCTTGTTCTTCTTGAAGAGAAACTCGACGCCCTTGGTGTTCTGGCCGATGACGTCGTCCTTATAGGCGAGCATGCCGGGCCAATCGACCGAGGGGGATTTGCCCTTGAGCCCCATCTTGGCGAAGTTGTGTTCCGCCTCATGCAGCATATGCGAGGCGTGGAGCAGGGCCTTGGACGGGATGCAGCCGACGTTGAGGCAGGTGCCGCCGAGCGTGTCGCGGCCTTCGACGCAGGCGGTTTTCAGTCCCAGTTGCGCGCAGCGGATGGCGGCGACATAGCCGCCGGGGCCTGCACCGATTACGATGACGTCATAGCTTGCCATTGGGTTTGGTCCTTTTGTCAGTGGCGGGACGGGGGGCCAGCCCCCCGAACCCCCCGGGATATTTCGCGCCAGAAGATGCGGCGTTGGGCGGCATCATAGCAGCGCGGCGAAGAGCATGGCCATGGTGGCGAGAAACCCCACGGCCCAGACCAGCGAGCGCCAGGGGCGCAGGCCGAAGTAATAGGCGGGCACATAGGCCAGGCGGGCGGCGAGGTAGATCCAGGCGCAGGCGGCGGTGAAGGGGGTGGACTGGCCTGCCAGCGTGGTGACCAGCACCGCGATGGTGAAGAGGATGAGCCCTTCGAAATGGTTGGTGAGCGCCCGTTGCAGCCGCCCGCCATGGATCGAGAGCGGGCGCGAGGGCGCGCGGTCGCGGGCCGACATGGCATAGCCCGGGCCCACGTCGAGATTGGCCTGCACCGAATAGGCGAGGAATTGCAGCCCCTGGAGGAGGCCGGCGAGGGTGAGGGCGGTGAGCTCGGGGGTCATTGGGGGGTCTGAGCCTCCTCACGGGAGGGCGTGAGACGCCCTCCCAGGGTCGGGCGCTGCCCGATGTCACGAGACCTGCGCAAGGGTTACAGATCCATCAGCAGGCGGCGGGGGTCTTCGAGCGCTTCTTTGACGCGGACGAGGAAGGTGACCGCGCCTTTGCCGTCGACGATGCGGTGGTCATAGCTCAGCGCCAGGTACATCATCGGGCGGATTTCGACCTTGCCGTTGATCGCCATCGGGCGGTCCTGGATCTTGTGCATGCCGAGGATGCCCGATTGCGGCGGGTTGAGGATCGGCGAGGACATCAGCGAGCCGTAGACGCCACCGTTGGAGATGGTGAAGGTGCCGCCCTGCATTTCCGCCATGGAGAGCTTGCCGTCGCGGGCGCGGGCGCCTTTTTCGGCGATGGCCTTTTCGATGGCGGCGAAGGACATACTGTCGGCGTCGCGGATCACCGGCACGACGAGGCCGGTGGGGGTGCCGGCGGCGATGCCCATATGCACGAAGTTCTTATAGACGATGTCGGTGCCGTCGATTTCGGCGTTGACCTCGGGCACTTCTTTGAGCGCGTGGCAGCAGGCCTTGGTGAAGAAGGACATGAAGCCGAGTTTGACGCCGTGTTTCTTCAGGAACAGGTCCTTGTACTCGTTGCGCAGCGCCATGACCTCGGTCATGTCCACCTCGTTATAGGTGGTGAGCATCGCGGCGGTGTTCTGGCTGTCCTTGAGGCGGCGGGCGATGGTCTGCCGCAGGCGGGTCATCTTGACCCGTTCCTCGCGGGCGGCATCGTCAGCCGAGACGGCGCGCGGGGCGGCGGCGGCCGGAGCCGGGGCCGAAGCGCTGGCCCCGGTGGCGGCACCGGCGGCGGCGGCGCGGGCCACGTCATCCTTCATCACGCGGCCATCGCGGCCAGTGCCGGTGACCTGGTCGCGGTTGAGACCGGCCTCGGCCATGGCTTTTTTGGCGGAGGGCGCGTCCTCGACATCCGAGCGGCCAGAGTCGGAGGCAGCAGGGGCCGGGGCCGCCTCGGCGGCGGAGGCCTCGGGGCGGGTGTCGGGGGTGATGGTGCCATCGGCCGAGCCAGAGAGCACCGCGAGACGGCCATTGGCCTGCACGGTGTCGCCTTCTTGGGCCAAGATTTCGACGATGGTGCCAGCCGCCGGGGCGGGGACCTCGACCGAGACCTTGTCGGTTTCCAGCTCGCAGAGCATTTCGTCCTGGCTCACGCTGTCGCCGACCTTTTTGAACCAGGTGGAGACGGTCGCCTCGGTCACGGATTCGCCAAGCGTCGGCACCATGACATCGGTGTTGCCTTTGGCCGCGTCGCCACCGGAGGCGGGTTTGGCGGCGGGGGCGTCATCCTTGGGCGAGCCCGTGTTGCCGGCGGGTTTGGCATCGCCTGCGACGATGGTGGCGAGCAGGGCGTCGACGCCGACGGTGTCGCCCTCGGCGGCGACGATCTCGCCCATGGTGCCAGCGGCGGGGGCGGGCACTTCGACGGTGACCTTGTCGGTTTCCAGCTCGCAGAGCATTTCATCCTGCGCCACGGCATCGCCCGGTTTCTTGAACCAGGTGGCGACGGTGGCTTCGGTCACGGATTCGCCCAGCGTGGGGACGCGAACTTCGGTGCTCATGAATTAATTCCCTTCGATGGTGAGCGCGGCGTCGACCAGCGCTTCTTGCTGTTGCTTATGTGCCGAGGCCAGGCCCGTGGCGGGCGAGGCCGACGCCGAGCGGCCGGCATAGATGGGGCGGGTGTGCTTGGCCTTGATGCGGGTCAGCACCCATTCGAGATTGGGTTCGATAAAGCTCCAGGCGCCCTGGTTCTTGGGCTCTTCCTGACACCAGACGACATCGGCATTGGTGAACCGTTCCATTTCCTTGACCATGGAGATGGCCGGGAAGGGGTAGAACTGTTCGACGCGCAGCAGGTAGATATCGTCGAGCCCGCGCTTGTCGCGTTCCTCGAGCAGGTCGAAATAGACCTTGCCCGAGCAGACCACGACGCGGCGGATTTTATCATCGGCCACCAGTTTCGTGTCGGAATGGCCCTGTTGCGCGTCGTCCCAGAGCACCCGGTGGAAGGAGGAGCCTTTGGTAAAGTCTTCCTTGTTCGAGATGCAGAGCCGGTGGCGCAGCAGCGATTTCGGGGTCATCAGGATCAGCGGCTTGCGGAAGGTGCGGTGCAGCTGACGGCGCAGGATGTGGAAATAGTTCGCCGGCGTCGTGCAGTTGGCGACGATCCAGTTGTCCTGGCCGCACATCTGCAGGAAGCGTTCGAGTCGCGCCGAGCTATGTTCCGGGCCCTGGCCCTCGTAGCCATGCGGCAGCAGGCAGACGAGGCCGGACATGCGGAGCCATTTGCTTTCGCCGGAGCTGACGAACTGATCAAACATGATCTGCGCGCCATTGGCGAAATCGCCGAACTGGGCCTCCCAGAGGGTGAGGGCGTTGGGTTCGGCCAGCGTGTAGCCATATTCAAAGCCGAGCACCGCATATTCCGACAGCATCGAGTCGATGACATCGAAATGGGCCTGCCCCTTGCGGATGTTGTTGAGCGGGTAGTAGCGCTCTTCGGTGTCCTGGTTGATCAGGCCCGAGTGGCGTTGGCTAAAGGTGCCGCGGGTACAATCCTGACCCGAGAGGCGGACCGGGAAGCCTTCGGTGAGCAGCGAGCCAAAGGCCAGCGCCTCGGCCGTGGCCCAGTCGATGCCCTTGCCGGTCTCAAACATGTTGGCCTTGTTTTCCAACAGGCGTTGCACGGTCTTGTGCAGCGGGAAGCCGTCCGGCGCGGTCGACAGCGCGCGGCCGATTTCATCGAAGGTCTTGGCCTTGATGGCGGTTTCGCCGCGCTGGTAATCCTCGTCCTTGCGGTCGAGATGTTTCCATTTACCGTCGAGCCAGTCGGCCTTGTTCGGGCGGTAATCCTTGCCGGCCTCGAACTCGTCCGCGAGGAAGGCCTGGAACGCCGCCTTCATATCCTCGATCTCGCCCTCGGGGATGAGACCGTCCTTGATCAGCACGTCGGTGTAGAGCGACAGGGTGGTCTTTTGCTTTTTGATCTTCTTGTACATGACGGGGTTGGTGAACATCGGTTCATCCCCCTCGTTATGGCCGAAGCGGCGATAACAGATCATGTCGATGACCACGTCCTTCTTGAACCGCTGGCGGAACTCGATGGCGACGCGGGCGGCGTGCACCACCGCCTCGGGGTCGTCGCCGTTGACGTGGAAGATCGGCGCCTCGACCATCAGCGCGATGTCGGTCGGGTAGGGCGAGGAGCGCGAGAAATGCGGCGCGGTGGTAAAGCCGATCTGGTTGTTCACCACGATATGGATGGTGCCGCCGGTTTTATGGCCGCGCAGGCCGGAGAGGCCGAAACATTCGGCCACGACGCCCTGACCGGCAAAGGCCGCGTCGCCATGCAGCAGGATCGGCAGCACCGAGATCCGGTCGCTGTCGTTGTTCTGGTCCTGTTTGGCGCGGACCTTGCCGAGCACCACGGGGTTCACCGCTTCGAGGTGGCTCGGGTTGGCGGTGAGCGACAGGTGCACGGTGTTGCCGTCAAACTCGCGGTCCGACGAGGCGCCGAGGTGGTATTTCACATCGCCGGAGCCGTCGACATCCTCGGGCTTGAAGCTGCCGCCTTGGAATTCGTTGAAGATGGCGCGGTAGGGTTTGCCCATCACATTGGCGAGCACCGAGAGCCGGCCACGGTGCGGCATGCCGATGACGATGTCCTTGACGCCGAGCTGACCGCCGCGCTTGATGATCTGCTCCATCGCGGGGATCAGGCTCTCGCCGCCGTCGAGACCAAAGCGTTTGGTGCCCATGTATTTGACATGGAGATATTTTTCGAAACCTTCCGCCTCGACCAGCTTGTTCAGGATCGCCTTGCGGCCCTCGCGGGTGAAGGTGATTTCCTTGTCATAGCCTTCGATCCGCTCCTTGAGCCAGGCGGATTCCTCGGGGTTGGAAATATGCATGTATTGCAGCGCGAAAGTGCCGCAATAGGTGCGGCGCACGATGCTGAGGATCTCGCGGATCGAGGCCACTTCGAGACCGAGCACATTGTCGATGAAGATCGGCCGGTCCATGTCGGCCTCGGTGAAGCCGTAAGATTTCGGATCAAGCTCGGGCCGGTAGGGCATTTCGCGCAGACCGAGCGGATCGAGATCGGCGACGAGATGGCCGCGGATGCGGTAGGCGCGGATGAGCATCAAGGCGCGCACGCTGTCGAGCACCGCCTGTTGCACGGCGGCGTCGGAAATCTCGACGCCTTTTTCGGCGGCCTTGGCGGCGATCTTGCGGCCCTTATCAGCGGCTTCGACCTCGGGCGGGTAATCCCCGGTCAGCGCCCCGGTGACATCATCTTGGGGCATCGGCGGCCAGTCGGCGCGGGCCCAGGAGGGACCGGCGGCCTCGCGTTTGACCTCGACCTCGCCATCCCCGAGCTGGGCGAAGAACGCCTGCCAGGCCTCGTCCACGGCGTTGGGATCGGTGGCGTAGCGGGCGTAAAGCTGTTCGAGATACTCGGCATTATGCCCCTGCATGAAGCTGGAGGCATGGAACTGATCATTGGGGGATTGGTCGGTCATGATGTCACCTCTATTGGGTTGGGACCGGTGGTAACGCAAAACCTGCGCCGGGCCGGGGCCTGCGCAGGTCGGTTGGGAGGGCGAGCGGGTGCGGCACAGCGGCCGAGCCGTCCGGTGGGACGGCCCGGCCACGATATGCGCGCGGCCCGGTCACTTACCCGATGGCGGCCAGAACGGCTTCGCCCAGACCTGCGGGGCTCTCGGCGACGACGATGCCTGCGGATTTCATCGCTTCGATCTTGTCGTCGGCCCCGCCCTTGCCACCGGCGACGATGGCACCGGCATGGCCCATGCGGCGGCCCGGAGGCGCGGTGCGCCCGGCGATGAAACCGGCGGTCGGCTTCCAGCGGCCTTTCTTTTTCTCATCGGCGAGGAACTGAGCGGCCTCTTCTTCGGCGCTGCCGCCGATTTCCCCGATCATGATGATGCTCTCGGTCTCGTCATCGGCGAGGAACCATTCGAGCACGTCGATATGTTCGGTGCCCTTGATCGGGTCGCCGCCGATGCCGACGCAGGTCGACTGGCCGAGGCCCACATCGGTGGTCTGTTTGACCGCCTCATAGGTGAGCGTGCCCGAGCGCGACACGACGCCGACCGAGCCACGTTTGTGGATATGGCCGGGCATGATGCCGATCTTGCAGGCGTCGGGGGTGATGATGCCGGGGCAGTTGGGGCCAATGAGGGTCGATTTCGAGCCTTCGAGCGCGCGTTTGACGCGCATCATGTCGAGCACCGGGATGCCTTCGGTGATGCAGACGATGAGCGGCATCTGGGCATCAATGGCCTCGAGGATCGAGTCGGCCGCGAAGGGGGGCGGCACGTAGATCACGGAAGCATCCGCGCCGGTGCGGTCCATGGCTTCGTGCACGCTGTCGAAAACGGGCAGGTCGAGATGGGTCTGACCGCCCTTGCCGGGGGTCACGCCGCCGACCATCTGGGTGCCGTAGGCGATGGCCTGTTCACTGTGAAACGTGCCCTGCGAGCCGGTGAGGCCCTGGCAGATAACTTTGGTATTCTTGTCTACGAGGACTGCCATTTTGGCGTTCTCCTTTGAAATCCGTTGGGGCGGGGGTTCAGGCCCGCCATGGCGAGAGGACGGGCGCGGGGCCCGCCCGTCGCGTTAGCCCTTGACCGCCTTGACGATCTTTTCGGCGCCATCCTTTAGGTCGTCGGCGGCGATCACATCGACATCGGAATTGTTGATGATGGCCTTGCCCTCTTCGACATTGGTGCCTTCGAGGCGGACGACGAGCGGCACTTTGAGGCCCACTTCCTTGACCGCGGCGACGACGCCCTCGGCGATCACGTCACAGCGCATGATGCCGCCGAAGATGTTGACGAGGATGCCTTTGACGTTGGGGTCGGAGGTGATGATCTTGAACGCCTCGGTGACCTTTTCCTTGGTCGCGCCACCGCCCACGTCGAGGAAGTTGGCGGGTTCGGCGCCGTAGAGCTTGATGATGTCCATGGTCGCCATGGCGAGGCCCGCGCCGTTCACCATGCAGCCGATTTCACCGTCGAGCGCGATATAGTTGAGGTCGTATTTCGACGCTTCGAGCTCTTTGGGGTCTTCTTCGGTGGTGTCGCGCAGTTCGGCGATGTCGGCGTGGCGATAGATCGCGTTGCCGTCAAAGCCCATCTTGGCGTCGAGGCATTTCAGGTCGCCCGCGTCGGTGATGATCAGCGGGTTGATCTCGAGCATCTCCATGTCCTTTTCGAGGAACATCTTGTAGAGCGTGCCCATCAGCGAAACGCATTGTTTGACCTGCTTGCCCTCGAGACCGAGGTTGAAGGCGATGCGACGGCCGTGGAAGGGCTGATAGCCGGTGGCCGGATCGACCGAGAAGCTGAGGATTTTCTCAGGGGTGCTTTCGGCGACTTCCTCGATGTCCATGCCGCCCTCGGTCGAGGCGACGAAGGAGACGCGGCTTGTCTGCCGGTCGACGAGCAGGGCGAGGTAGAATTCCTTTTCGATGCCCGAGCCGTCTTCGATATAGATGCGGTTGACCTGTTTGCCGGCGGGGCCGGTCTGTTTGGTCACCAGGGTGCGGCCGAGCATGCGCTTGGCCTCTTCGGCGGCCTCTTCGACCGATTTGGCGAGACGCACGCCGCCTGCTTCACCGGCGCCGGCCTCTTTGAAGGAGCCCTTGCCGCGGCCGCCCGCGTGGATCTGTGCCTTGACCACCCAGAGAGGGCCGTCCATTTCGCCTGCGGCGGTCTTCGCCTCTTCTGCGCGAAGCACGACCCGGCCATCGGAAACCGGCGCGCCGTAAGAGCGAAGCAGCGCCTTCGCCTGATACTCGTGGATGTTCATAAACCTATCCCGTGTTGGTGCGATTGCCTTGGTATACTGGGCAGGTTGCGAGGGAATTAAAGCGGTTTCTGGGCTGTTGCGGAAAATTGCGCGGATTTTCGCGGATTTGTGATCACATGATATTTTCCTGTGATCACAAGGGCGGCTGTGTGCTGTGAAAAGAATCACCGCCGCGATGTGCCGGGGGTCAGTGGAGGGGGGATGGCGGCACTGTGCCACAGCGCGGCAATGGGATCAAACCGGCGCGGTTTTGTGCAGGGGCGCAGGGAGGCCAAGCCATTCGTATGCAAAGAAAAAGGGCGCCCCGAGGGACGCCCTTTGAAGTCGTGCAGCGGCGATCAGGCCAGCGTGCTGTCGATGCCTTTGCAGGCCTCGACGAGACCTTTGACCGCGTCGACCGATTTGTCGAACATCGCCTGTTCGTCGGAGGTCATCTTGATGTCGATGACCCGCTCGACACCGCCGGCGCCGATGACGGTGGGCACGCCCACATACATGCCATTGAGGCCGAGGGCCCCGTCGACATGGGCGGCGCAGGGCAGGACGCGTTTTTGGTCCTTGAGATAGGCTTCGGCCATTTCGATGGCGCTGGTGGCCGGGGCGTAATAGGCCGAACCGGTTTTCAGCAGGCCGACGATTTCGGCGCCGCCGTCACGGGTGCGCTGAATGATCTGGTCGAGCTTGTCCTGGGTGGTCCAGCCCATGTCCACCAGGTCGGGGAGCGGGATGCCGGCGACGGTCGAGTAGCGGGCCAGCGGCACCATCGTGTCGCCATGGCCGCCGAGCACGAAGGCGGTGACATCGCGCATCGAGACGCCGAATTCGAGGCTCAGGAAGTGACGGAAGCGGGCGCTGTCGAGCACGCCGGCCATGCCGCAGACCATGTTGTGGGGCAGGCCGGAGAATTCGCGCAGGGCCCAGACCATCGCGTCGAGCGGGTTGGTGATGCAGATCACAAAGGCGTTGGGCGCGTGTTCCTTGATGCCTTCGCCGACGGATTTCATGACCTTGAGGTTGATGCCCAGCAGGTCGTCGCGGCTCATCCCCGGTTTGCGCGGCACACCGGCGGTGACGATGCAGACGTCGGCCCCGGCGATATCGGCATAGGATTGGGTGCCCTTGAGCGAGGCGTCGAAGCCTTCGGAGGGGCCGGATTCCGCGATGTCGAGGGCTTTGCCCTCGGGCATGCCTTCGGCAATGTCGAACAGGACGACGTCGCCGAGTTCCTTCATTGCCGCCATATGGGCGAGCGTGCCGCCGATCATACCGGCGCCGATCAGGGCGATCTTGGGTCTGGCCATGGGAGTGTCTCCGCATCAATGTGAATGTTGCCGAGTGCGTAGCCCTTTGCCGCCTTGCGTGCAAGGGTGCAGCGTGCCGCAGGGGGCAATTGTGTACTGTTGTGTACCGTAATTGCGGGGGATTTTGGCAGGCATGGGCGTTTGAAAGGCGGGCCGGATGGGCGAGATGGGCTGGGAGGTGATGGCAGTGGGCGCGGGGGCGGCGCTCTTTGCGGGCATCTCGAAAGGGGGATTCGGATCGGGCGCGGCCTTTGTCGGGGCGGCGGTGCTGGCGCTGTTCGTGTCGCCGGGGGCGGCGCTGGCGATCATGTTGCCGCTGTTGCTGGCGATCGATGCGGCGTCATTGCGGGCCTATTGGCGGCAGTGGGATTGGGCGCTGGCGCGGCATTTGCTGCTGGCGTCGGTGCCGGGGGTGTTGTTTGGGGCGCTGGTCTACCGGGTGGCGGATGCGGATCTGTTCCGGCTCATCATCGGGGTGATCTGTCTCGGCTTTGTCGCCTGGCGGCTTTGGCCGCGCCGTGACGCCGCGCGCCGGGATCTGCCGCATTGGGCGGTCTGGGCGCTGGCAGGGCTGGCGGGGTTCACCAGCTATGTCAGCCATGCTGGCGGGCCGGCGGTGGCGGTGGTCCTTTTGGCGCGGGGCGTGACGAAAACGGTGTTTCAGGCCACGACGGTTCTCGTCTTTGGCCTGATGAACCTGTTGAAATTCGCGCTCTATGCCGGGCAGGGCATGTTCAGCCCGGCGACGCTCTGGCTCGACCTGTGGTTGCTGCCCTTTGCGCTGGTGGGGACGTGGATCGGCGTGATCGCCCATCACCGAATTCCCGAGCGCTGGTTCTTTGGGCTCACCTACGGGTTGCTGATCGTCACCGGGCTGCGTCTTGTGCAGGTGGCGCTGAGCTAGGCGTCGCTGCCCTCGGCGGGCAGTGCCTCGGCCATGGTTTCATAGGCCTGACCGGAGGCCACGAGGCAGGCGATGCCACGCGGGGTGGTGACGATGATGGTCCAGCTGCCGGAGATCGGCGAGGCAAAGACCTCGATCACCGCATTATTGGAGCCGAGCCCCATGCTCTGCCGGGATTCGCCGTATTTCGTGGCGAGCCGGCCGACGACCATGTCACGGGGCGCGCAATTCTGTGCCTGACCTTCGGCGGTGAGCCCGCCGGAGAGGAAGGCCAGCCCGGCCGTGCAGGCGATCATCAGTTGTTTTCTCATGTCGCAGTCCTTTCCAGATGGTTGGGCCCCTGTCACGCCGGGGGTCGGTTCACGCCCCGGCTCTGGGAACAGCCTGCCGAATGATCCCTGAAAACAGGGTTAACGCCGCGTGCTTTGCCCTGAAAAGAGGGGTGTCGCTGCGTTGCGGCATGAAAGGGCTTGAACATTTCGGGCAAAAAATGGCATCTCTGCGCAAGAAAATTTCACACTCCCCGAGAGGTGCCGCCGATGGACATGACCAACCACCCCTATCGTTCCGTGCTCTATATCCCCGGCTCGAAGGAGCGGGCGCTCGACAAGGCGCGGAGCCTGCCGGCGGATGCGATCATCTTTGATCTCGAGGATGCGGTGGCCCCGGATGCCAAGGCGGAGGCGCGCGAAACGCTGGCCGCGTCGCTGCGCGAGGGAGGCTATGGCAAGCGGATCAAGATTGTGCGGATCAATGCGCTCACCACGGAGTGGGGGCTCGAGGATGTGCGGGTGCTGCGCGATGCGGGGGCCGATGCGATCCTCTTGCCCAAGGTCAATTCGCCGTCGGATGTGGATGCGCTGGCCGATCTTTTGCCGCCGACCATGCCGATCTGGGTGATGATGGAAACGCCGGTCAGCGTGTTCAACGCGCGCGAGATTGCGGCGCATGGCCGGGTGGCGGGGCTGGTCACCGGGACCAATGATCTGATCAAGGATCTGGGCTGTCGGTCGCGGGCGGACCGGATGCCGCTGATGACCGCGCTGCAGACCATCGTGATGGCGGCACGGGCGGCGCGGATCGTGGCGATTGACGGGGTCTACAACCGGTTTCGCGATGGCGATGGGCTCAAGGCCGAGTGCGAGCAGGGGCGGGATCTGGGCTTTGACGGCAAGACCCTGATCCATCCGGCGCAGATCGAGGGGGCCAATCAGGCCTTTGCGCCGACCAGTTCCGAGATTGATCTCGCAGAGCGTCAGATCAAGGCCTATGAAGACAGCATGGCCTCGGGGCAGGGGATCGCGGTGGTCGACGGGCAGATCGTCGAAAACCTGCATGTGGTGGCCGCGCAACGTATTCTCGCCAAGGCGCGTGCCGTGGCCGAGATGGCCGAAGGGTAAGGGAGTAGAGACATGAAGATTTACCGTTTGCTGACCGAAGACGACACGTCGAAATTCTGTCACAAGGTGACCGAGGCGCTGAGCAAGGGGTGGGAGCTCTATGGCAATCCGACCTATGCGTTCGATGCGTCAAACGGCGTCATGCGCTGTGGTCAGGCGGTGACCAAAGAGGTCGATGCCGAATACAGCCCTGACATGAAGCTGGGGGCGCAGTGATCATGGGGGCGGCCAAGACCAATCCGGGACGGTTTTTCGAGGATTATACCGTCGGCGAGACCATCCATCACGCGGTGCCGCGCAGTGTCGGCGCGGGAGAGCGGGCGCTCTATCATGCGCTCTACCCGGCGCGGCATGCGCTCTATTCCTCCGATGAGTTTGCCCGGTCCTGTGGCCTGCCGCAGAGCCCGCTGGACGATATCGCGGCCTTCCATGTGGTGTTCGGCAAGACGGTGCCGGATGTGTCGCTCAATGCGCTGGCCAATCTGGGCTATGCCGAGGGGCGGTGGCTCAAACCGGTCTATGCGGGCGATACGATCCGGTCGACGTCCGAGGTGATCGGGGTCAAGCAGAACTCGAACGGGAAATCCGGTGTCGTCTGGGTGCGGACCAAGGGCCATAGCCAGCGCGATGAGGTGGTGATCGACTATGTGCGCTGGGCCATGGTGCGCAAGCGCGATCTCGACGCGCCAGCGCCCGAGGTGGTGATCCCCGAGCTCAAGCCCGCGCTGGCGGCAGAGGATCTGGTGGTGCCCGAGGGGCTGCGGTTTGACGAATACGATTTCACGCTGGCGGGCGAGGCGCATCGCTGGGGCGATTACGAGATCGGCGAGACCATCGACCATGTCGACGGGGTGACCGTCGAAGAGGCCGAGCATATGACGGCGACGCGGCTCTGGCAGAATACGGCGAAGGTGCATTTCGACGTCTCGTCGCGGCCCGATGGGCGGCGGCTCATCTATGGCGGGCATGTGATTTCCATGGCGCGCACGCTGAGCTTTAACGGCTTGGCCAATGCGCAGATGGTTGTGGGGCTCAATGGCGGGGCGCATGCGAACCCCTGTTTCTCGGGCGATACGATCCGGGCCTGGTCCGAGGTTCTCGACAAGGCCGAGACCGGGGTGCCGGGCGTGGGTGCGATCCGGCTGCGGCTCGTCGCGACGAAGGGCGGCGCGCCCTTCATGCTCAAGGGGGAGGATGGGAAATACCTGCCCGATGTGATGCTCGACCTCGATTACTGGGCCTTGATGCCGATGTGATCCTGAGGTGGATTAATTGCAGACCGGCCCCGTATCCGAGAGATGCGGGGCCGGTGTCGTTTGAGGGGTCGTTTTGGGGTGCCGGTTGCGCGCTCAGCGGCGCACATGCACCGAGCAGGCGGCGAAGCGCATGACCCGGGCGGCGGTCGAGCCGAGCAGGAAATCGCGCAGCCCGGGTTTGTGCGAGCCGATCACGATACAGTCGATATCGGAGCCTGCGGCATAGTCGACGATGCTGCGGGCGGGGTGGCCTTTCTTGATCACCGGCTCGACCTCGGGGTGGTCGGCGAGTTTTTCATGCATCTTGGTGCGGGCGGCCTCAAAGCTGGCGCGGACCACCTCTTCGTCGAGATAGACGCCGACGGTGCCGCTGGGCATTTCATAGATATGCAGCGCGGTGATCTTGCCGCCTTCGGCCAGAAGCTTCTTGGCGACGTCGAGGGTTTCGGGCGAAATCCCGTGATCGAGCGCCATGGGAACGAGGATGTGTTTGTACATGGTGTGTCTCCTCAGAGGGCGGCGCGTCGGGATCAGCCCCAGGGCCGCAGGATGATTTTCGGGCTGGCCACCCGGCCCGCGCGCAGATCGGCAAAGGCCTCTGCCCCGTCGGACAGGTTGCGTGTCTCTGTCCAGTCGAGCGGGCCGAGGCGGTTGTCGAAGATGGCCTGGGCCGCATCGCGAAAGTCCTGCGCCGTATAGGTATAAGTGCCGATAAAGGTGATCTCTTGCAAGGTCATGCGGCGGATGTCGAGCCCGCCAGTGTCCTCGCCGAGGCCGATATGGGTGATCACCCCGCCGGGACGGGTGAGGGCGCTGGCGCGGGCGCGGGTGGCGGCAAAGCCCACCGCATCGACCACCAGATCGAAGAGACCTTCGGGGTTCTCCACGGCATGCACGGCGCAGCGGTCGCGCAGAAAGGCCCGGCGCGCGGGCTGGGGCTCGGCCAGGGTGATGTCATAGCCGCCCATGGCCCGGAGCGCGAGCACGGCGGCAAGGCCGATGGCTCCGCCGCCGATGACCAGCGCCCGCGGCGTGATGTCGGCGGGCAGGGCGGCAAGGCCGAGGCGCACGCCATGCCAGCTCACCGCCAGCGGTTCGGCCAGCGCCGCCTTGGTGAGGGGCGTCGTATCCGGCACGGTGACGAGATTGCGGGCGGGCATGGTGACATATTGCGCGAAGGCGCCTTCGCGGGGCGGCATCGAGATGATCTGCCGCGTGGCGCAGAGGTTTTCGCGGCCTGCCATGCAGGCGGGGCAGGTGCCGCAGGTGACCAGCGGGTTGATGGTCACCCGTTCGCCGTCGCGGGGGCCGCCTTCGATCACGCCAGCGCCCTCATGGCCGAGGATCAGCGGCGCGGGCCGGCGGTCGTCATGGCCGAGATAGGCATGCATGTCCGAGCCGCAGATGCCCACCGCCTCGATCCGGATGAGCAGGTCCTCGCCCTCGGCGGCGGGGGGGCGTGTGTCGCGATAGCCGAGCTGTTCGGGGGCGTCGTAGATGAGAGCCTTCATTTCGCGGTGAACCCCCCGTCGACCATCAAAAGCTGTCCGGTCACATAGGACGAGGCCTCGGAGCAGAGAAAGAGCAGCGGTCCATCAAGATCGGCCAGGGTGCCGTTGCGGCCAAGGCAGGTCTGGGCGGCGTTGCGGGCGGCGCGGTCGGGATCGCTGAACACGGCTTGGGTGAGCTCGGTCGGGAAAAACCCCGGCCCGATGGCGTTGGCGGTGATGCCATGCGGCGACCAGGCCTCGGCCATGGCGCGGGTGAGCTGGGTCACGCCGCCCTTGGTGGTGCCATAGGCGATGCCGCCGGGAAAGGCGCGGCTGCTTTGCAGGGAGGCGAAGTTGACGATGCGGCCCCAGCCCCGGTCGCGCATGGCGGGCACGAGGGCTTGGCTCAGAAAGAACGGGGCGGTGAGGTTGATCGCGAGGGTCGCATCCCAGCCCTCTTGCGTGACCTCGTCGGCGGGCTGGCGGGTGTTGAGCCCGGCGGCGTGGACCACGATATCGGACGCGCCAAAGGGCGCGGCGATGGCGCGGGCCACATCCCCGAGCGCGTCGCGGTCCGAGAGATCGGCGGCGATGGCGGCGGCGCGGTCCAGCCCGAGATCGTTGCGCCAGGCCTCGAGCGCCTCGGCCCGGCGGGCGACGCCCACCACCCGCGCCCCGGCGCGGGCGAGCACGCTTGCCGCATGTTGGCCGAGGCCAGAGCTGGCCCCGGTGACACAGGCGATGCGGCCCGTGAGATCAAAGAGCTGGGAGGGGTGCATCGGCTCAGCCATGGGCGGTCAGATCGAAGGTTTCGTTGGGGAAATACTTGGCGAGACGGACATCGGCGGCGCGGGCGTGGCCTTCCATCCCTTCGAGGCGCGAGATGCGGGCGGTGGCCTCGGCGATGGGTTTGGAGCCCGCGCGGGTGGCGCGCTGCCAGGTCACGATCTTCATGTATTTGTGGACCGAGAGCCCGCCGGTATAGCTCGCCGCGCCGGAGGTCGGTAGCACGTGGTTGGTGCCGGTGGCCTTGTCGCCATAGGAGACGGTGGTCTCTTCGCCGAGGAAGAGCGAGCCGTAGCAGGTCAGCCGGTCGAGCCACCAGTCGAGATCCTCGGCCTGCACCGTGAGATGTTCGGGGGCATAATCGTCGGAGGTTGCGGCCATTTCCTCGCGGTCGGCGCAGAGGATCACCTCGGCATAGTCGCGCCATGCGGCGGCGGCATTGTCGCGGTTGACCTCGGGCAGGTCGTCGATCAGGGCGGGCACGCGGGCCATGACATCCTCGGCCAGAGCGCGGTCATCGGTGACCAGCCAGACCGGCGAGTTGTAGCCATGTTCGGCCTGGCTCACCAGATCGGTCGCGACGATATGGGCGTCGGCGGTCTTGTCGGCGAGAATGAGGCTGTCGGTGGGGCCTGCGATCATGTCGATGCCGACACGGCCAAAGAGGATGCGCTTGGCTTCGGCCACGAACTGATTGCCGGGGCCGACGAGGATATTGGCCTTGGGCAGGCCGAAGAGGCCAAAGGTCATCGCGGCGATGGCCTGCACCCCGCCCATGGCCATGATTTTATCGGCGCCGCAGATATGGGCGGCATAGACGATGGCCGGGTTCACGCCGACGCCGGGGCGCGGCGGCGAGCAGGCGGTGATATGTTTGCAGCCCGCGACCTTGGCGGTGGTCACGGTCATGATGGCGCTGGCGACGTGGGAATAGCGCCCGCCCGGCGCGTAGCAGCCCGCCGCATCGACCGGGATCGCCTTTTGCCCGGCAATCACCCCCGGCACGATTTCGTATTCGACATTGGCGACGGTCGATTTCTGCTGTTCGGCAAAGCGTTTCACATTGTCATGGGCAAAGCGGATGTCGGCCTTGAGCTTTTCCGGGACGAGGGCGCAGGCGGCGTCGATTTCCTCGGCGGTGAGCATCACGTTGCCGTCGTATTTGTCAAATTTCGCCGCATAGTCGAGCGCCGCCTGATCGCCGCCCGCTTCGATGTCGGCGAGGATCTTGCGGACCGTGTCATGCACGTCCGAGGCATCGGAGCGCGAGGTGAGATGGGCTTTTTTCAGATAGTCACGGGCCATGGGGGATCCTGTCGCAAAGGGGTTTCGGGGGCCGGGCGGGGTGCCGCGGGAGAATCTCTTGAGCGGCAATGTAAGCGCTTGCATGCCGTCATTGCAAGCGCTTACATTTGTGCCATGCGCAGCGGGCCTGATCTGGCGTCTGCTGCCGTGACAGATTAGAGTGCGCCCATGACAGCTGTCCCGCCCAACCCCACGCTCGAAGATGTCGCCCGGATGGCCGGGGTGTCGACGGCCACGGTGTCGCGCTGTCTCAACGCGCCGGACAAGGTGGTGGAGCGGACGCGGGTGCGGGTGCTGGAGGCGGTGCGCGAGCTGGGCTATCTGCCGAATTTCGGGGCGCGGGCGATGGTGGCGCGGCGCACCAACACGATCGGCGCGATCATTCCGACCATGGCCAATGCGATCTTTGCCCGAGGTCTGCAGGCGTTTCAGGAAGAGGCGCGGCGGCTGGGCTATCAGCTCTTGGTGGCGAGTTCATCCTATCGGGCCGATCTCGAGGAAGAGCAGGCGCGGGCGCTGGCGGCGCGGGGGGCGGATGGGCTGTTGCTCATCGGGTTGGAGCGGGCCGAGACGCTCACCGCGTTTCTGGCGCAGCGCGGCCTGCCGGCGGTGGTAGCCTGGACCTATGGGGCGGAGGCGGCGCTGCCGACGGTGGGGTTCGACAATCGCGCGGCGATGCGGGGGCTGGCGGGGGAGGTGCTGCGGCTCGGGCATCGGCGGGTGGCGATGATCAGCGCGCCGGTGGCGCATAACGACCGGGCAAGGGCGCGGCTTGAGGGGCTGCGCGATGCGCTGGGGGCGGCGGGGCTCGACACGGGGTCCGATACGGGGTCCGGTACGGGGCTTCGGGTCATCGAGACGCGCTATGGGCTGGATGAGGGCGGGGCGGCACTTGCGCGATTGATGCAGGGCGAGACGCCGCCGACGGCGGTTCTGTGCGGCAATGATGTTTTGGCGGCGGGGGCGATCCGGCAGGCACGGGCACTCGGGCTGCGGGTGCCGGAGGATGTCTCGATCACCGGGTTTGACGATCTCGAGCTGGCGACGCTGGTCACGCCGGCGCTCACCACGGTGCATGTGCCGCATCAGGAGATGGGGCGGCTCGCGGCGCGCTGTCTTGTTGAAATGGTTGAACAATCCGCGCGGCCACGGCCTGCGCCGCTGGCCACCGAGCTGCGGCTGCGCGACTCGCTCGGGCCGCCGCCCGTGGTCTGAGGCGGATTTCGCCATTTGTGATGACATCTTGTGATCACGAGAAAGTAAGTGTGATCACAAGATGTGGATTTGTCGGCAATTGGCCGCATAATCCGCTTATTTCCCCTGTGCAATCCGTTCTGCCACGTTAAAAAGGGGCAACTGACGCGGCGCAGGAGGCCTGCCTCGCATCACCAAGCCTGGAGGACGCGACATCATGGCAGATGTGAACAGGGGCGACCGCCCGCTTTCACCCCACCTGACGATCTATCGCCCGCAACTGACCTCGATGACATCGATCCTGACGCGGATCACCGGCAACGCGCTGTTGCTGGGGGCGCTGCTCATGGTCTGGTGGTTTCTCGCGGCGGCGACGGGGCCGGAGTATTTCGCCACCGTTGACGGGATCGTCACCAGTTTCCTCGGGGATCTGATCATGGTCGGATCGCTCTGGGCGCTGTGGTATCACCTGCTGGCGGGCGTGCGGCACCTGATCTGGGACAATGCCATGATGCTCGAACTGGAGCGGGCCGAGATGCTCGGCTGGTCGGTCATCGCGGGATCGGTCGTGCTGACCATCCTCACCATCATCATCATCTGAGGGGCCAGCCATGCGTTACCTGACTGACCGCAAGCGCGCTGTCGGCCTTGGCTCTGCCAAGTCCGGTGTGCATCACTTCTGGGCGATGAAACTGTCGAGCGCGGGGCTTCTCGTGCTGGTGCCGTTGTTCATCTTTACCTTTGGGCCGATGCTCGGCGCGCCGCATGCCGAGGTGGTTGCCTATTTCGCCCGGCCCTTCCCGGCGCTTGTCGCCGCGCTCACGATCATCGTGGGGTTCAAGCATTTCCGCGATGGCGCGCAGATCATGCTTGAGGATTACGTGCATGGCACGGCGCAGAAGATCTGCATCATGGCGCTGACCCTGTTGAGCTATGGTGCCATGGCCGCGGGCCTCTTCGCCATTGCCAAAATCGCCCTTTGAGACCGGAGACATAACGAATGGCTGCTTATGAATACGAGACGCATGAGTATGACGTCGTGGTCGTCGGGGCCGGTGGCGCCGGTTTGCGGGCGACGCTGGGCATGGCGGAACAAGGGCTGCGCACGGCCTGTGTGACCAAGGTTTTCCCGACCCGGTCGCATACCGTGGCCGCGCAGGGCGGCATTGCCGCGAGCCTTGGCAACATGGGGCCGGACAATTGGCAGTGGCATATGTATGACACGGTCAAAGGCTCGGACTGGCTCGGCGATACGGATGCGATGGAATATCTCGCCCGCGAAGCGCCCAAGGCGGTGTATGAGCTCGAACATTACGGCGTGCCGTTCTCGCGCACCGAAGAGGGCAAGATCTATCAGCGTCCCTTTGGCGGCCACACCACCGAGTTCGGGGAAGGCCCGCCGGTGCAGCGCACCTGTGCCGCCGCCGACCGGACCGGCCACGCGATCCTGCACACGCTCTATGGGCAGAGCCTCAAGCAGAAGGCCGAGTTCTATATCGAGTATTTCGCCATTGATCTGATCATGTCCGACGATGGCGCCTGCACCGGTGTCGTCTGCTGGAAGCTCGACGATGGCACGATGCATGTGTTCAACGCCAAGATGGTCGTGCTCGCCACCGGCGGCTATGGCCGGGCCTATTTCAGCGCCACCTCGGCCCATACCTGCACCGGCGACGGTGGCGGCATGGTGGCCCGTGCGGGGCTGCCGCTTCAGGATATGGAATTCGTGCAATTCCACCCGACCGGCATCTATGGCTCGGGCTGTCTCATCACCGAAGGGGCGCGCGGCGAAGGCGGCTATCTCACCAACTCGGAAGGCGAACGGTTCATGGAGCGCTATGCGCCCCAGTACAAAGACCTCGCGCCGCGCGATTATGTGAGCCGCTCGATGACCATGGAGATCCGCGAGGGCCGTGGTGTTGGCGAGCATGGCGATCACATCCATCTCAACCTGAGCCACCTGCCGCCCGAGGCGCTGCAACTGCGGCTGCCAGGGATTTCGGAAAGCGCCCGCATCTTTGCCGGTGTCGATGTCACCAAAGAGCCGATCCCGGTGCTGCCGACCGTGCATTACAACATGGGCGGTATTCCGACCAACTATTGGGGCGAGGTGGTGAACCCGACCAAGGACGATCCGAACGCCATCGTGCCGGGGCTGATGGCCGTGGGCGAGGCGGGCTGTGCCAGCGTGCATGGCGCGAACCGTCTTGGGTCCAACTCGCTCATCGATCTCGTGGTCTTTGGCCGCGCCGCCGCGATCCGGGCGGGCAAGGTTGTCGATCCTGACAGTGCCGTGCCTGCGACCAATCTGGCGCAGGTGGACAAGGCCTTTGCCCGTTTCGACGGCTTGCGTCATGCGGATGGGGCGATCCCGACCGCCGAGCTGCGGCTCGAGATGCAGAAGACGATGCAGGAAGATGCAGCCGTGTTCCGGACCTCGAAGACGCTGGCCGAGGGGGTCGAGAAGATGACCGCCATCGCGGGCAAGATGGGCGATCTCAAGGTCACCGACCGCACGCTGGTGTGGAACAGCGACCTGATGGAGACGCTCGAGCTGACCAACCTGATGCCCAATGCGCTGGCGACGATCCACGGGGCCGAGGCCCGCAAGGAAAGCCGTGGCGCCCATGCGCATGAGGATTTCACCAGCCGCGACGACGAAAACTGGCGCGTGCATTCGGTGGCCCGTGTCGAGGACACCGCCGTCGAACTGAGCTATCGTCCGGTGGTCGAAGACCCGCTCACGGACGAGAAATCGGGCGGCATCAGCCTCAAGAAGATCGCCCCGAAAGAGCGGACCTTCTGATGCGAGCAGCGCTCACCTTGTTGGGTTTGGCCCCAGTTCTGTCTTCTCTGGCCGCGTGCCAGATGGGCGGGCCGCAGGTGTATCCTGTGGCCGAGCCGCCCAAGACAGGCGGGCCGACCGAGCATGTGGAGGGCTGCGCCGTCCAGGCCGGGATCAACGGCGAATTCGACACCGAAGTGTTCTATGATCAGGGCTATGCCATCGTCACGGTGCAACCGGGGCGGGGCGTGTCCTCGGATCAGGCGGACAAGGCCAATGCCTGTCTCGCGGCGCAGAGGAGACGCATATGATACGCGGGCTTATTCTTGCGGGCGCTCTGGCGCTGTCGGGCTGTGCGGCGACCAATGACGCGGCGGACAATCTGGCGCGCGACCGGGCCAAGACCGTGGTCAACCGCGTGGTGTCCGAACGGCTGCCCGGGGTCAACGCGGCGCCGGTCACCGATTGCATCATCGATGCGGCCTCGGCCAAGGAAATTCTGAACTTCGCCGCGGCATCCGTCGCGGGGATCACCCAATCCACGATCGAAGAGGTTCTGGTCATTGCCCAGCGCCCCGAGGCCGTGAAATGTATCGCCCAGAACAGCATCACGATGCTGGGCGGCTGAGACGGAGACTAGGAAATGGTTCAACTCACCCTACCCAAAAACTCCCGCATCACGCGTGGCAAGACCTGGCCCAAGCCGGAGGGTGCGACCAATATCCGCAAGTTCCAGATTTACCGCTGGAGCCCCGATGACGGGCAGAACCCGCGTGTCGACACCTATTTCCTCGACATGGACAAATGCGGCCCGATGGTTCTCGACGCGCTGATCAAGATCAAGAACGAGATCGATCCGACGCTCACCTTCCGCCGGTCCTGCCGCGAGGGGATCTGTGGGTCCTGCGCGATGAATATCGACGGGATCAACACGCTGGCCTGTATCTATGGCATGGACGAGATCAAGGGCGACGTGAAGATCTATCCGCTGCCGCATATGCCGGTGGTCAAGGATCTCATCCCCGACCTCACCCATTTCTACGCCCAGCATGCCAGCATCATGCCCTGGCTCGAGACCAAGACGAACCGTCCGGCGAAGGAATGGAAACAGTCGATCGAGGACCGCGAAAAGCTCGATGGGCTCTATGAATGCGTGATGTGCGCCAGCTGCTCGACCTCCTGCCCGAGCTATTGGTGGAATGGCGACAAATACCTTGGGCCGGCGGCGCTCTTGCATGCCTATCGCTGGATCATCGACAGCCGTGACGAGGCCACGGGCGAGCGGCTCGACGATCTGGAAGATCCGTTCAAGCTCTATCGCTGCCACACGATCATGAACTGCACCAAGACCTGCCCCAAGGGGCTCAACCCGGCGAAGGCCATCGCGCATATCAAGAAGCTGATGGTGGAACGGGCGGTCTGATCCGGGGTTACCGGGACTGAGCGAGTTTGCGACAGGGCGGCCTTGGGGCCGTCCTTTTGCGTTGTGGCTCAGTCGCGGCCGATGAGGATAAAGCCCACGCCGCCGACCACCAGCGCGCCGCCGACAAGCACCTGGGAGCTCAGACTTTCACCGAGGAAGAGCACGCCGCCCAGCACCGCAAAGAGCGGCAGGAGCAGCAGGAAGGGCGCCACCTGGCTCACCGGGTTGCGGCGGATCAGCGTGTACCAAAGCCCATAGCCGAGCGCCGTCATGATCAGCCCGAGATAGGCCACCGCGACCCAGACCACCCAGCCCGCGCCGGTGATCGCCGCCCATTGCCCGGTCTCGAAGATGAGCGAGGAGACCAAGAGCTGTGGCGCCGCCATGACGGCGATCCAGGCGGTGACGGTGAGCCCGTCGATCCCGTCGAGCCGCCGGATCATCGCCTGTCCCACGGCCCAGATGAAGGCGCCTGAGATGACCAGCAGCACCGAGACCCAGGCCGCCGCGATCTGTGGCGCGCCGGCGATCTGCCAGACGCCCACAAAGGCCAGCGCGATGCCTGCCCATTTGCGCCAGCCGGGGGCTTCGCCCAGAAAGAGCGCGCCGATGAGGACGAGGAAGGGCACTTCGAGCTGTACGATGAGCGCCGCCGCGCCAGCGTCGAGCCCCTTGAGCCCGGTGAAGGTCAGCGAATATTGCACCGTCGAGGCGATCAGCGCGATGAGCGCCAGCCGTCCCAGATGCGCCCGGGGGATGCGCACGAACCACACCAGCGCCAGCGCGGTCACGAAAAACCGGAAGGACATCAGAAGGATCGGAGGGAAATAGCCGATCGCCGCCTTGGCAAAGACAAAGCCCATGCCCCAGGCCATCGCCACCGCCACGCCCATCAGCATGTCGATGAGGCGCAGGTTGGTGGCGGGGCCGAGAGGCGGGGCGATCATGGTCATGGCCCAAGCGACCATGGGGGGGACGGGCCTGCGCGTCTGTCTGCGACAGGGGGGTCGCTTTCGGCGGGCTAGGGCGCGGGCGGGATCAGGACGAAATTGCCGACATGGGATTTCTGCAGGAATTCCTTCTGCGCCGTGACGATCTCGGAGAGAGGGAAGGTCTTGGCCAGCAGCGGTCTGATCTCGCCCGCCTCGATATAGGAGATGAGGTTGGCAAAGACCGGCGCGTCCCAGGCGGTGGTGCCGATGAGGCGGATGTCCTTGAGATACATGTCGCGCATGTCGAGGCTCACCATCGGGCCGGCAATTGCGCCGGACGAGACATAGCGGCCGCCGCGTTTCAGCAGTTTGAGCATGGTGGGAAAGCCCGGTCCGGCGACATTGTCGACCACGAGGCTCACGGACATCTCGCCAAGGGTCGCCACCAGATCCGCCTCGCGTGAGAGCACCTGATCGGCGCCGAGATCGCGGATCAGATCGGCCTTGGAGGGGCTGGTGATGGCGATGACGCGGGCGCCGCGGCGGCGGGCGAGCTGAACCGTGGCCGAGCCGACGCCGCCCGAGGCACCGGTGACCAGCACGGTGTCGTCAGGGCCGAGGCCCGCGCGATGCAGCATGTTCTCGGCGGTGCCATAGGCACAGGGGATGGTGGCCAGTTCCGCATCGGACCAGTCGCAGCTGACGGGAAAGACCTCGCTGGCCGGGACCTTGACGAATTGCGCGAAAGCGCCGTCGAAATCGGAGGCCATCCAGATGTTGTCCATCACCTCATAGCCATTGGGCCGCATGCAGGCGCGGACCAGCGCCCGGGTGCCCATGAGCGCCGCGTTGACGCCTTGGCCGAGCGCCACGACGCGGCCACAGCAATCGGTGCCTTGGATGATCGGAAAGGGGGTGGCCCCGTTCCAGCCGCCATCGTCCTTGTCCTCGGCGCGGGTTTCCTGGGCGTCGGCCTGACCGCTGGTGTCGGTGGTCACAGAGGAGGAATACCAGCCAAGGCGGGTGTTGATTTCGGTGTTGTTCATTCCCGCCGCCAGCACCTGCAGGAGGACCTCACCGGGTCCGGGCTGCGGGATCGGCACGGGGCGGTAGTCGAGCTTGTCATAGCCGCCATTGCCGGTGGTGACGACGGCCATCATCTGACCCTTGGGGGCGGTGGTAAGGCTGGGGGCTTTGGACATGGCGGCACCTTTCGGAAAAGTCATGCCCATAGTCTAGCGCGTTGCGGCCCTTGTAACAGGGGGGACGCGGCGGCAGGGCGTGGGTTTGCGTCAGCCGTGCCGCTGGTGCCGTCGCTTAGGACATCAGCCGTTTGCGCAGGGCGGGATCGGGCAGGGCGCACATGTCGGTGCGGCCCAGGAGGCGATAGCGGTTGCGGGCGACGCGGGCATAGAGCCAGTCCTGCAACGGGCGGGGCAGGAGGCGGAGCACCGACAGGGCGCGCCAGAGGCCGCCGAAATGCTGGGCCACCCGGATTGTCGCGTCGAGCGAGCTATAGGCGCGGCCCTCGGTCAGGTAGAGCCACGAGTTCGGGTCGTCCGGGTCCATGCCGTAATGCCGCAGCAGGGCGGTGCCCAAGGGCGTCTGAATGGGCAGGATGCGGAATTCCTCGCGCCGGTCGTGGCGGGCGATCCAGCGGGCCCCTCGGGCGCAAAGCGCGCATTGCGCGTCCATCACTGCCAGATGACGGGGCGCGTCGAATGTCGGCACCTCGGGGTCGTCGAGGTAGGAATAGGGCGGGCGCGTGATCTCCATATTCTAACGCTAGCGATCCGTGAGACGCGGTGCAATTGCGCGAATTGTCCCGATTTGCCCCGGTTTGTGCCGATTTTGACCCGCAGGCCTGCCGTCGCAAAGCGTGGCGTGATAGGCCAACCCCGGGCAGGATGGCCGAGAAATCTTGCCAAGAGATGAACAGGAGGTGCGAATGCTGATCATTGCGGGGCTGTTGGTAGCGTTTGTGCTGCTTTTGATCTTTGGCAAGCGGCGCGGGCGGCTTTGCCGGTGGCGGCGGCAGGGGGCGGGCGCGGCGCCGGGGCAGAGCCTTTACCGCTGTATGTATTGCGGGGCGGAGGCCTTTACATCGGATGGCAATCCGCCTTTGATCTGTCCCAGAGAAGACCCCCCGCAGAAAGGATGAGGCCATGACCCGCCCCAAGGATGCCGAGGCGCGCCGCGCCATTGCCCCTGTGATTTGCTATCCGAACGAGACGCTGCCGGCGGTGCCTCTCGATCTCTACCGGGGGGCGCGGGCGGGGGCGCGCAAGGTCGACGAGGCGCTGGCCGCGCCGCGCGAGGCCTGTGCCTTTCGCGTCAAGGCGGGGCAGTTCTTTCGGATTTCGAGCGTCGAGGGCCCGCAGGTCGGCGATCTCAACCTGTGGAATGCCAATGACCTGAACGAGCGGTTTTATTCGGGGAAATCAAGAGCTTTGCACGGCACCCACCTGACGACCGGCGAGCGGATGTGGTCGAGCTTTCCCTATCTGCGGCCGATGGCCACGATCATCGAGGACACGCTCGAATGGTACGGGATGGATGGGTTTGGCGGGTCGGTGCATGATGTGATCGGGACGCGGTGTGATCCCTATACGGGCAATCTTTTGCAGGGGTCCCAGTATCATCATTGCTGCCATTCCAACCTGATCCGGGCGCTGGCGGAGGCGGAGGGGCTGAGCCTCAAGGAGGCGGAGCCTTTGGTGCATGATGTGCTCAATGTTTTCATGTGCACCGGGTTCACGCGGGACACGGGGCAGTATTTCATGAAGGCGAGCCCGGTGCGGCCCGGGGATTACCTTGAATTCTTTGCAGAAATCGACCTGCTCGGGGCGCTGAGCGCCTGTCCGGGGGGCGATTGTTCGTCGGAGCATTCGAGCGATACGGCGGCCTGTTATCCGCTTCTGGTGGAGGTGTTCGAGCCTGAGGCAGGGGCGCTCGGGGCCTGGCAATCGCCGCCGGTCAATGGCTATGATCGCAGCCATGGGATGGGCTGAGCGGGGTCTGTGAAACGCCCGAAAATGGCACGTCGGCAGGACGTCGGTATTACGGCGGTAAAGCGACAGTGGGGGTTTTGAGCCTGTTGAGGCGAGACGCGTCCGGTCTCAGATGAGAAATGAGTGCCCTCTATCAGGGGCCGTCGCGCCCCAGTCATCGCCTTCACGTCTTCTTAAGGCTGAAGCGGTAGAGTGATGACAGGCGGGCATTGACGCGGTGTCTTGTCAGGCGGTTGAGAGGAGATCGAAGACCTGCGGTCAAATACGGGGCCATGGTTTGCGCGAATGTCGATCAGGGCTTTGACGTGTTGGGGATGGAGAAGGGGTGCCTATGCGCCGTCATCGCGTCCCCACCCAAGCACAGGCCGGGCCTCTGCGCGATTGGTGCCGTGAGCAAATCTGAGCCGCAAGAGATACAGGCCTATCATTACAAGTTTCAGATACCGTTCCGGCTGCCCGCAAGATGGGGGAACGTTTCCCGATGGGCAAAGTGCGACATGATCTATGCGGTCGGGTTCCACAGGTTGGATTTGTTGCGATTGGGTAAGGACCAAAATGGGGCGCGGCAATACCAGTTTAATACACTGTCCCGTACGCATTTACGTAACATCAACAATTGTGTGTTAGCGAGTTTGGGACTTCCGCCTTTGACAGAATAGGCAGGCATTCCTATATTTCGATTGTGGCGGCGCTGCTTCGGCATCCGCATTAAGACCCTACCAAGGGCCACTGGCCGACGACGCGACATCAAGCATCAGGCCAGTGCTGAGAGGCCCCTCAAGCCCAGCTTGGGGGGCTTTGCTGTGTCAAAGAGGCGGTTTCAAGATTGGGTCCCCAAAGCAAAAGGCCCCGGAGCGATCCGGGGCCTTTTCTGTGTCTTGAGAGTGCCGTGCCTTAGTGGGCGTGGCCCTTGTCCCAGTCTTCCTGCTTGGGCAGGATTTCGAACGTGTGTTCGGGGGGCGGGCTGGGCAGGGTCCATTCCAGCGTGTCGGCGTATTCGTTCCAGTAGTTGTTCTCGGTGACGCGGGCGCCACGCAGCAGGGTGTAGATCACCACGCCGAAGAAGAACACGAAGCTGGCGAAGGAGATGAACGCGCCGAGCGACGACCACCAGTTCCACAGGCTGAACGCCTCGGGGTAGTCGATGTAACGGCGGGGCATGCCCTGACGGCCGAGGAAGTGCTGCGGGAAGAAGGTCAGGTTGGCCCCGAGGAACATCACCCAGAAGTGCAGCTTGCCGGCCCATTCGGGATATTGGCGACCGGTCATCTTGCCGAAGTAGAAGTAGATCCCGGCGAAGATGGCGAAGATGGCGCCAAGGCTCATCACGTAGTGGAAGTGCGCCACGACATAGTAGGTGTCGTGATAGGCGCGGTCGACGCCGGCCTGGCTCAGCACGATGCCGGTGACACCGCCCACGGTGAAGAGGAAGAGGAAGCCGAAGGCCCAGAGCATCGGCGTCTTGAACTCGATCGAGCCGCCCCACATGGTCGCGATCCAGGAGAAGATCTTGACCCCTGTCGGCACCGCGATGACCATGGTCGCCAGCATGAAGTAGCTTTGCTGGGTCAGCGACATGCCAACGGTGTACATGTGGTGCGCCCAGACCACGAAGCCCAGACCGCCGATGGCGATCAGCGCCCAAACCATCGGCAGGTAGCCGAAGATCGGTTTGCGCGAGAAGGTCGCGATCACGTGGCTGATGATGCCAAAGCCCGGAAGGATGATGATATACACCTCGGGGTGGCCGAAGAACCACAGGATATGCTGATAGAGGATCGGGTCGCCGCCGCCTGCGGGATCGAAGAAGGTCGTCCCGAAGTTACGGTCGGTGAGCAGCATGGTGATGGCACCGGCCAGAACCGGCAGGCTGAGCAGGATCAGCCATGCGGTGACGAAGATCGACCAGGCAAAGAGCGGCACCTTGAACAGGGTCATGCCGGGGGCACGCATGTTCAGGAAGGTGGTGATCATGTTGATCGCGCCGAGAATCGAGCTCGCACCCGAGACGTGGACGGCGAAGATCGCGAGATCCATCGACATGCCGGCCTCGGAGGTCGAGAGCGGCGCGTAGAGCACCCAGCCCACGCCCGAGCCGAGCTGACCATTGCCGCCCGGTGCCAGAAGCGAGGCGACGCCCAGCGAGGTGCCGGTGACGTAGAGCCAGAAGCTCAGGTTGTTCATGCGCGGGAAAGCCATGTCCGGCGCGCCGATCTGCAGCGGCATGAAGTAGTTGCCGAAACCGCCGAAGAGCGCGGGAATCACCACGAAGAACATCATCAGGACACCGTGATAGGTGATCATGACATTCCAGAGGTGGCCGTTGGGGGTACAGTCCGCCGCCGCATCGGCGATGAAACGTGCGCCTTCGAGGCACATGTACTGGACACCCGGTTCCATGAGTTCGAGCCGCATGTAAACGGTGAACATAACCGAGATCAGGCCGACGAATGCCGACACGATCAGGTAAAGGATACCGATATCCTTGTGGTTGGTGGACATGAACCAGCGGGTGAAGAACCCGCGGTCATCGTGATGGTCATGGCCATGAATGGCTGCGTCTGCCATTTGCGCCTCCTGCTGCATGTGTGCGGGCGCAAAACGGCATATGCCATGGGGCCCGGGATCATGCGCCGTTTTAGAACGCCGGGCGGGGCGGGGCAATGTTCGAAATTGCCGCAGATCAAAGTTTTTAGCGCCTGAGGTGGGCTTAGATAGGGGTTGGGTCACGGTTGGGTTAGGCTCGGGTCGGGCTCGGGTGGCTGTGGCGCATCGGGGGCGGCGGGCGGCTTGCAGGCGCGGATCCGAGTCGGGTGTGGACAAAATGTCCAGCCCGGAGGTGCGGCGTGGGGTGCGATTGGTCAGGATGGCCGGGAGCCTGTCCTGGGGTGCGAAGGGGCTGGCATCCCGCGAAACAACCTGTAAGGGTCCGCGGACTATGGGACGGAGGGGTCGGCGGATGGTCGATCTGTGGAGCGGGCTGGCGCAGGCTTTCTGGCTGGTCGTGACATTTGACAAAGAGCTTTTGGAGATCGCGCTGCGGTCCTTGCAGGTCACCTTGTCGGCCCTGCTCATTGCCTGTGTCATCGCGCTGCCCCTGGCGGCGCTGCTCGCGGTGCGGCGGTTTCGGGCGCGGCGCATGGTGGTGGCGGTGCTCAACGCGCTGATGGGGCTGCCGCCGGTGGTGGTGGGGCTGATCGTCTATGTGATTCTCAGCCGCTCCGGGCCGCTGGGGGCGCTTGGCCTGTTGTTCACGCCCTGGGCGATGATCATCGCGCAGGTCATCATCATCGTGCCGCTCATCGCCTCGATCGCGCATCAGTCGCTGCGCGATCTGTGGCATGACTATCATGATCTGCTCATCTCGATGAATGTGACGCAGCGCCAGAAGGTGGCGACGCTCCTCTGGGATGCGCGGCGGGCGCTGTTGACGGCGGCGCTGGCCGGGTTTGGCCGGGCCATCGGCGAGGTCGGCGCGATCATGATCGTCGGCGGCAATATCGATCATGCGACGCGGGTGCTGACGACGGCGATTGCGCTCGAGACCGGCAAGGGCGAGTTTGCGCTGGCGCTGGCCTTGGGCTTTGTCCTTATCGCGCTGGCGATCTCGGTCAATCTGGCAATCCATTGGGTCGGGCGGACGGAACGGGAGGGGCGCTGGTGAGCGGTTTGTTCCCTCTCACGGTTGCTGGGGCCACGTCGCGGCGGGCCGGGCATCAGCTCGTCGGGCCGGTGGATCTCACCCTTGGCGGGGAGGGCGTCACGGTGGTGATCGGGCCGAACGGGTCGGGCAAGACGACGCTGTTGCGGCTCTTGCACGGGGCGGCGCGGCTCAGCAGTGGGCGGCTTGACTGGGCGTGCAGCACCGAAGAGGCGCGGCGGCGGCAGGCCTTTGTGTTTCAGCAGCCGGTGATGATGCGGCGCTCGGTTCTCGACAATATCGCCTATCCGCTCACCGTGCGCGGCATGAAGCGGGCGGCGGCGCGGGCGCAGGCGCGCGTCTGGGGTGCACGGGTGGGCCTGGGCGAGATGCTCGACCGGGCGGCGCCGGTCCTGTCGGGCGGGGAACGGCAAAAGCTCGCGATTGCGCGGGCGCTGATTGCCGAGCCGGAGCTGGTGTTTCTCGACGAGCCCTGTGCGGCGCTCGACGGGCGGGCGATGCGCGAGATCGAAGAGATCCTTGGCGCGGCGCGGGCCAATGGCACGCGGCTCATCCTGTCGACCCATGACATGGGGCAGGCGCGGCGGCTCGCCGATGAGGTGGTTTTCCTGCTCAAGGGGCGGGTGCATGAGCGCGCCCCGGCAGACAAGTTTTTCAACCAGCCCGAAACGCCACAGGCACGGGCCTTTTTAAGAGGAGATATCGTGGAATGAAACGGACGATTATGGCGGCGGTATTTGCGCTGGCCGCGACCGGCGCGGCGCAGGCCGAAGAGATGAAAATGGCGGTGACCACGTCGTTCCACAATTCCGGGCTGTCGGATATTCTGCTGCCCGCGATCAAGGAAGACACGGGCATCGATGTGCAACTGCTCGTGGTGGGCACGGGGCAGGCGATCAAGCTCGGCGAGGCGGGGGATGTGGATGCGATCCTCGTCCATAGCCGCAAGGCCGAGGAGAAATTCCTCGAGGCGGGGCATGGCACCCATCGGCGCGAGATCATGTATAATGATTTCATCTTTGTCGGCCCCGAGGATGATGTCGCGGGCGCGGGCAAGGCCGAGGATGCCAAGGGCGCGCTGGCCGCGATTGCCGGGGCCGAGGCGGATTTCGTGAGCCGGGGCGATGACAGCGGCACGCATAAGAAAGAGCTGAGCCTGTGGGCTGCCGCCGGGATCACCCCCGAGGGGGCGTGGTACAAGGAGGTCGGTGCCGGCATGGGCGCGTCGCTCAACACCGCGGCGGGCATGGGCGCCTATATCATGTCGGACCGGGCGAGCTGGCTCAATTTTGGCAACAAGGCGGGGCTGGATATCGTGTTCGAAGGCGATCCGGTGCTCTTTAACCAATATGCCTATCTGCCGGTGAACCCGGAGAAACATGGGCATGTGAAAAGCGATCTGGTGGCGCAGCTCGAAGACTGGCTGGTGTCGGACCGGGCGAAGGAGCTGATCGACAGCTATACGATCGGGGGCGAGACGCTCTTTGTGTTCAACGCCGATCAGATGGCCAAGGCGGCGGAATAAGCCCAGCGCCCAAGAGGTATGGTAGGCGGTACGCCCGCCCTGCGACGGCAGGGCGGGTTTTTTGTTCACGGTTTTTTAGAGGCTCTCTTCTACGATGTGATGGTCCCACGGAGCCATGGAGGAGATAATCGTATGTAGCTGTGTTTGGAGGGTTTCTCGGAGGCTCGTGCCGCGCGTGGTGCCGTGCTGCTCGGACGTAGTGCCGGACCGATGTCATGCAGCGCCCCTGTCAGGTAAAGCAGGTGTCATGTGGCGCGGTTGCCATTAAGCGTTGATGACATGTAGGGCCGAGGGGTCATGCAGTGCCAATGTCATGCAGTTCTGGGGGTCATGCAGTGCGGAGGTGATCGCGCGGCGGCGACATCAGCAGGCTGCGCCAATTGATCACGCTGGGCCGATCAGGCTGCGCCAATTGATTGCGCTGGGCCGATAGCGCGCACGCCAGCCCATATTCCGACGGGCCAGCACATATCCCGACGTGTCAAAATGGGTATCCCGGCACGCCATCCCGGCACGCCATTCCGATGCGCCATTCCGATGCGCCATTGAGTGTCCCGACACGCCAAGGCGGCGTGTCACGGAAGGCGCGGGGGTGAGGCCCCGTGAGAGCTCCTGTGTGGGCTCGCGTGTGACGCCCTACGAGTGGTCAGTGGGGGGTGTGGCCCCCCCCCGTGTGAGACCCTAAGAGCGTTCGGTGGGGGTGTTGTCCCTCACTCGTCCAGCGATCCGTGGATGGCGAATTGGTCGAGACCGGCCTCTTGCGGGGCGATGGTGCGAAAGGCTTCGCGGACGCCGGCCTCGGTGAGTTCGCGGGCCACCGTCAAGAGCGTGTTGGGCTCGTGATCTTCGCAGAGCTCGGCCATCTGGGCGATTTCCTCGGCGGCGACGGGGCGGGCGGCCGTGGCATCGGGCGCGCCGTAATAGGTCACGAAATGTTCGGCCAGCAGATCGGTGAGCGCCTCGGCCTCGGCGGGTTCGACCTGGGTCACCGCGACAAAGGTCACGCGGCCGCCGGTTTCGAGCCCGAGCCAGCCGTTGGCGAAGGCCTGACGCGCCTTGCCGGTGAGATCGGCCTCGGTCCAATTGGAAAATTCGAACCCGCCGGGGATGCACCATTCGCCGGTGCGGGCGGGGCTGGCGAAGACGCGCTGGTCGCTTTCGTCGAAATGGATCGCACGGGCGAGTTTCATGGGGCTGTCTCCAGAAGGGTGGTGAGGGGAATGAGGCTTGTCGCCTCGCCCTGACGCAGGAGGAGGCCGAATGCCTCATCCGTGCCGAGGAATGTGCCGGTCTGCGGCGCGCCCTGAGCATCCGTCACGGTGATCTCTTCGCCGATGCCATGGGCGAGACCGCGCCATTCGGCATGGAGCGCGCGGGGGCCGTCCTCTTCCCAGCGGGTGAGCCAGCTCAGCGTGTGGCGCGCCCAGGCCTCGAGCAGGGCGGGCGGGTCGACCTCGGCGCAGCCCTCAGAGAGGAGCGCGGTGTCGTCGGGGCTGTGGCCGGTGTCCTCGCTCGGCGGCAGGATCGGCACGGTAAGCCCGATCACCAGCCAGTCGGGCGTGGCCTCGGGATCGTCGCTGGCCGCCATCGCCCGGAGCCCGCCGCAGCGCGCGCCGTTGACGCGGATCGCGCCGGGCCATTCGAGATGCACCGCCACTTCAGGCGGGGCGAGCGCGCCGAGCGCGTTCTGAAACCCGACACCGCAGAGCGGCAGCATGGTCATGGCGCGGGCGAGCGGCAGTTCCGGGGCGACGACCAGCGCCGCCTCGATGCTGGCGGCCCCGAGGTGATAGGCCACGAGCCCGGCGTCACAGCCGAGCACGGCGCGGCGCACCGCATGGCCGAAGGCGTCGCCCGGCACCGCCTCGCCCCACATCAGCGGCGGCAGGGTGAGCTCGGGCTGCTGGCTCATGCGACGCCCTCGGTTACCAGATGGCTGGCGATGGCGTGGAAGGCGCGGGCCTGCGGGCCGTCCGGCTGGCTCACCGTGATCGGCGCGCCGCCGTCGGAGGCGAGGCGGATCTGCAGGTCGAGCGGCACTTCGGCGAGGAGCGGCACGCCGAGTTTTTCGGCCTCGGCGGCGACCCCACCATGGCCGAAGACATGTTCTTCGTGGCCGCAGGACGAGCAGATATGGGTGCTCATGTTCTCGACCATGCCGAGGATCGGCACTTTGAGTTGCTGGAACATGTCGATGCCTTTGCGGGCGTCGAGCAGGGCCACGTCCTGCGGTGTCGAGACAATGATCGCGCCGTCGACATGGGCCTTTTGCGCGAGGGTCATCTGCACGTCGCCGGTGCCGGGCGGCAGATCCACGAGCAGCACGTCGAGCGCGCCCCATTGCACCTGCATCATCATCTGTTGCAGCGCGCCCATGAGCATCGGGCCGCGCCAGACCACCGCCTGATCTTCGTTGGTCATCAGGCCGATCGACATCATCGTCACGCCATGGTTGCGCATCGGCAGGATGGTCTTGCCATCGGGGCTGGCGGGGCGGCCCGAGACGCCGAGCATGCGCGGCTGGCTCGGTCCGTAGACATCGGCGTCGAGCAGCCCGACGCGGCGGCCCTGTTGCGCCAGCGCGCAGGCGAGATTGGCGGAGACAGTGGATTTGCCGACCCCGCCCTTGCCCGAGGCGATGGCGATGATGTGGTTCACGCCGGGGATTTTCTGCGGGTCCGAGGGCTGGGCCGCGCGCGAGGGTTTGAGATCGGGCGGCGGGGCCTTGTCGCTATGGCCGGTGAGCACGATAGAGACGGAGGCGACCCCGTCGAGACCGGCGAGCGCGGTTTCGGCCGTGGCTTTGACCGCCTCATAGGCTTTGGCGTGGGCCGGGTTGATTTCCATCACGAAGCGCACCGCGCCGGTGGGCTCGATGTTGAGGGCGCGGACGACGCCGCTGGCCATGATGTCATCGCCGCTGATGGGGTCGGAGATCGTCTTGAGCGTGGCAATCACGCTCTCGCGGTCGGCGGTCTTGGTGGTCACGGGGTCAGTCCTGCCCTTTGATCGTGCCGGTGACCTCATGGGTCATGTCCAGCTCTTCGATGGTGATGGTGGCCTTGACGGCAAAGCTTTTGCCGGCCGTGTCGGCGCCGCGCATGGCCTCTTCGATGGCCTGTTGCGAGGTGACGCCCACCTGTTTGAGGAATTTGCGCATCGACATGTTGAAATCATCGCTCATGGTCGTCTCCGTTTGTCCAAAGTTGACGGGGCGCGGGGGGCGGGCCTAGTCTGGCCCATGGCCCTGCGCATGTTGATCCTGGCCTTTGCCGCCGCCCTGCTGCCCCTTGCGGGGCGGGCCGAGGAGGCGCCGGTGCGACTCTACGCGCCTGAGGCCTTGGTCGAAACAGGGATTTTCACCTATATCCTGCCGCGCTTTACGCTCAAGACCCGTGTTCGCGTTGATTTGGTGAGCGAGGGCGAGGCGGAATTGCAGCTCGGCCCCGAGGGGCAGCCGGTGTTCGAGGGGCTGGGGCAGGTCTGGCATCTGGGGCCGCAAGGCACGCCCAGCGAGAATGCGGCGCGGTTTGCCGAGTGGCTTGGCGGCGAGGTGGGCGGGCGGACGGTGACCGCCTATGCGCCCGAGGGCGTGGCGCTGTTCCGCCTGCCCGAGATTGCGGAGCAGGCCGAGGCGGCACCGGTCTATGAGGGCGATGCGCGGCTCGGTCACGAGGTGTCGCGGGCGCAGTGCGCGCGTTGTCATGGCGTTGATCGGGCGACGCGCGGGGCGGGCATCGGATCGACGCCGAGTTTCGCGGTGCTGCGCGGCATGCCCGATTGGGAGCTGCGGTTCGCGGGGTTCTACACGCTCAACCCGCATCCGGCGTTTACCATCATCGACGAGGTCACCGAGCCCTTTCCCGAAGAGCGCCCGTCGCCCATCGTGCCGATCCGGCTCAGCCTCGAAGAGCTCGATGCGATGTTGGCCTATGTCGCGGCGATGGAGGCCGCGGACCTTGGGGCACCTCTCACCCATCAGTGATCGCGCCGCTTGGTGAAGTAATCTTCGGTGGTGCGCGGGCGTGGGCGCTCCTTGCCGGCGAAAGGGTTGTTCTCGGCGTGGTATTGCGCGCCGATGCGGCAATCGTCGCACATCTGGATCAGCTTGAGCCGTTCGGGATCGGCGAACATGCTGTGACCTTCGAGCTTGGCGGTGATCGCCTCGATGGTGGATTTCACCCCGAAGAGCGCGCCGCAGTCGATGCAGGCAAAGGGTTCTTCCTCGTTGAGCACGGTCTGGGACAGCGCGGCGTCGGTGAGGTCGAGCCGGGGCTCATAGGTGATCGCGTCCTCGGGGCAGATATTGGCGCAAAGGCCGCATTGCAGGCAGGCGTCCTCTTGGAAGCGGAGCTGTGGCAGGTCGGGATTGTCGCCGAGCGCGCCGGAGGGGCAGAGCGAGACGCAGGAGAGGCAAAGCGTGCAGGCGTCGGTGTCGACAAGCACCGCGCCATAGGGCGCGCCCTCGGGCAGCGGCAGATGATCGGTGCCGGGATGGAGCGCGCGGGCGGCCTGTCGGGCGATCTGGCGGCGGGTGCCGAGGGGGCGCTGTGGCGTGGCGACCGGCGCGGGCGCGGTTTCGGCATAGAGCGCGTCGGCCATGGCGTCGGGATCGGGCGTGTCCATGAGATGCACGCTGTCGGGACCGCCGATGGCGCGGGCCAGCGCCACCTGAGCCGCGAGCGCGTCGCGGTCGGCATGGGGGCCGGGCAGCAGCGTGACGCTGGCAAAGCCCGCGGCGAGGGCGGCGACGGTTTCGGCATGGCCGAAAGCGCCGAGCGCGGAGATCTCGAAGGGGATCACATCGGCGGGCAGGCCGCGCCCGTGGCGGGCGGCGAGGCGGATCATCTCGGCGCCGTGGTTGTCATGGGCGAGAAGCCGGGGCGCGGTGCCACCGGCGGCGAGATAGGCGCGGGCCAGGGTCTGCACCCGGCGCATGATGAGATCGACGGGGGGCGCGTCATAGCTGATCGCGCCGGAGGGGCAGGCGGCGGAACAGGCACCGCAGCCCGCGCAGACCATCGGGTCGATGGTGACATGATCGCCATCGGGGGTGATGGCCCCGGTCGGGCAGAGATCGAGGCAGCGGGTGCAGCCGGTCTGTTCGGCGCGGCTATGGGCGCAGAGCAGCGGTTCGGTGCGCACGTAGAGCGGTTTTTCAAAAGTGCCGACGAGATGCGAGGCGGCGAGCACGGCGGCGGCCATGGCGGGCGGATGGTTGGGATCGGCGCGCAGATAGCCTTCGCGTTTCTCGGGCGCGGGAAAGAGCGGCGTGTCGCCGCGCAGATCGATCAGGATGTCGCATTGCGAGATCGCGCCATCGCGGGGATCGGTGAGGGTGAGGGGGCCACGGCCGCCGGGCTCGATCTGCTGGAAGGCGTCGATGACCACGTCGAACTGGCCCAGCGCGCCCGAGGCGCGGCGCAGGTTGCCGGAGATCACGTCATAGGCGCGGCTGTCGGGGATGTCGCTGCCGGGGGGCAGGAGCACGGTGACGCCGAGATGGTCCTTGAGCTGATCGGCGGCGGCGAGCGCGGCATCGGCTGATCCAAGGATCAGGCAGAGACCTTCGGAGATCACGTCGAGCGTCTTTTCCGGGGCGGCGGGCAGGGCGGCCTCGGCAATCAGGGCGGACATTTTGGGCAGTTTGGAGGCGTTGTCCTCGCTCCAACCGGCGCGGTCGCGCAGGTCGAGCGTGGCGGGGGCCGGGTGGCCCAGTTCGTCGGCGAGCGCCTCGAAAACGCGGGCCTCTTGGGTGCAGCAAAAAATTGCATCGCCCTCGGCCAAGGCGGCCGCGGCGCGGTCGAGCTGGGTGGTGCAGAGGGCCGAACAGGGCGCGCGCACGTCTAGGCCGGTGGCCTCGGAAAGCGCCTCGGAATCGATCTGCTGCGTGCCCAGACAAGAGCATGTTATCAATGAGTTGGCCAAGATTTTCTCCCATTCCGGAGCGTCGGTTTTTGCCCGTTTTTCGCGCCGTTCCAGCGGAAAGAAAGCCATTTTTCCGACCGTCCTACAACCGGTTTTCGGTGGCGCGGCGCTGGCGGCGGGGCCGGTCCCGGGCCAGCCGAGGTGATTCGCGGTGGGGTGATTCGCGCATCCTGCAGTGCAGCAAAAAATCCAAGGAAAACAGTCGGGTTAGACAAAAGGTCCGTGGTCGTCTTGGCGGGGGTCGGTGGCGGGCCATTTTGTCCGCCGGGGGGCCTATTGTGCGCCGCGGTACACATTTTGATTTGCGCCAGGGCGGGGTCGGGCGCAGTCTTGATGTCAGGGAGGAAGACCAGGACGTGATCCACAATCCTAACAGCTATAGGGTGATGCCGGTGGGCATCGTCCTAAGACGGTCGCCGGGTGTTACGCGCTGGGCGAAATGGGTGTGGACGGCGTCTGCGGTTCTGCCGGGGGCCGGGCCTGCCGATTGGCGCGAGCTGCGCCGCGATGGCGAGGCGGCCGAATTTCATGCCGCGACCGAGATGCTCGAGCTGCATGGGGCGGAGACGGAGGCCTATCTGCATGGGCTGACCGCCGAGATCCCGAGCCTTTATGTAATCATGCGCGAGACGGCGGGGGAGTGCCCGCTTGAAATCGTGCAGATCACCGCCTCGCCCTATGAGGCGCAGGATTACACCGACAGTGGCGAAGAGATCGTCGAAAAGGTGCCGATGCCGCATGGGCTGGTGGCCTGGGTGCGGGATTTCGTTGAAGAGTTTCATCGGGACGAGATTTTCGTGAAGCGCAAGCGCGACAAGAAACGCATCGACATTGTCGAGGACGGGGTCGGCGATCCGCGCATCGACAAGGCGGCGGATATCTATGCCTCGCCGAGCCTCAAGCGGAGGCGGTTGCAATGAGCCGGGATTTCTGGAGCCGACGTCGGGCCGCGGTCGAGGCCGAGAGCCGGGCGCAGGCGCAGGCGCTGAGCGAGGCCGAGCTGGCGGCGCAGGAGGCGGCGCTCGCGGCGCGGGAGGATGACGAGATCCTCGCCGAGCTGGAGCTGCCCGCGCCCGAGACGTTGGAGACGCCGGAAGCGGTGCGCAATTTCCTCAAATCGGCGCTGCCGATGCGGTTGCGCAACCGGGCGCTGCGGCAGCTCTGGGGGATGAACCCGACCTTGGCCAATCTCGACGGGTTGGTCGATTATGGCGAGGATTTCACCGATAGCGCCACCGTGGTCGCCAATATGCAGACCATCTATGAGGTGGGGCGCGGCATGGTGAAACGGGCGCTTGATCTGCCCGAGGAGGACGCGCCGGAGGCGGAGGCCCTGGTGGCCGAGACCGAGGCGGAGCCCGAGGTGTTGGCGGCGCTGGACGAGGAGGCCGAGGAGTTGGCCGATGAGCTTGCCGGGGCGGCGGCGGAAGACACGGTGCCCGGCGAGGGGACCGCCCCAGATGTCGCAGATCAGAGACCCCAAGAGACAGAATTTGCCGATGTGCCTGAGCCGATGCCCGCCCCGTCGCGGCGGATGCGGTTCAGTTTTGCGCAGGATGCCGGCGTGGAAAGGACAGCATGAGTTCAGCGAGTACCTCAGAGGTCAAAGCCAGCCCCGCCATTGCGGCGGAGGACCGGCTGCGGGCCGATCTCTATAATTTCATCGGTCTGCTGTTGGCGGGGCCGCCGGATCAGATGCTGCTCGACCAGACGGCGGCGCTTCAGGGCGACGCGAGCGAGTTGGGCCAAGCGGTCAGTGCGCTGGCCAAGATGGCCAAGCTGTCCAAGCCCAAGGCGGTGGAGAGCGAGTTCAACCGGCTGTTCATCGGGCTCGGGCGGGGCGAGTTGCTGCCGTTTGCGAGCTATTACCTGACCGGGTTTCTCAATGAGAAGCCGCTGGCGCTCTTGCGGCAGGACATGTCGGCGCGGGGGCTGGCGCGGTCGGAGACGGTGTTCGAGCCGGAGGACAGTATCGCGAGCCTGATGGAGATGATGGGCGCGATGATCGTGGGCCGGTTTGGCCCGCCCGCCGATCTGGCGCAGCAAAAGGCGTTTTTCGGGCGCCATATCGGCCCTTGGGCCGGGCATTTCTATGCCGATCTCGAAGGCGCGAAGAATTCGGTTTTCTACGCGCCGGTGGGCACGGTGGGGCGGCATTTCATGGCGATCGAGACGGAAGCCTTTCGCATGAGCGCCGGATAGGACGTGAGCCGCGGGGCAACCCGCAAACGAGCGGCGGGCAACCGTCGGAACCATGGAGGAGGACCCGATATGAGCGAGGAAAAAGAGGCCACACGCCGCGATTTCCTGAAGCTGGCGGGCACCGCGGCGCCTGTGGCGGCCGTGGCCGTGGCCAGTGGCACCACCAGTGCCGAGGCCGCCGAGCCGGACCTGTCGTCGAACAAGATGCAGGATACGGCCCATACCCGCGCCTATCTCGCATCCGCGAGATTCTAAGCACGAGGTGAGGCCCGGCGACGCCCGGACCTTGTGAACCCGGCCATAGGCGACTGGTTGCGTGACGCCCGACTGCCCAAGGCCATGAACCTAACCAAGCAAGCCCGGCCCCAGGCCGAGTTGGCAAGGGAGATGAAACCATGTTGAGGAAAAAGACCAACGGGGTTGCGCGACGCCCCCAACGGACAAGTATCCTTTCCGAGGCAGCCAATGCCTCGGTGGACCGCCGCGCGTTTCTGCGCGGTTCGGGTCTGGCCATCGGGGGTCTGACGGCGATTGCCGCGACAGGCGGCACCGTGACCCAGGCCAGCGCCGCAGGCGCGGTGACCGGTAAGGTCGATCTGAAGAAATCCGTCTGCACCCATTGCTCGGTCGGCTGTACGGTCGTGGCCGAAGTGGCCGGCGGTGTCTGGGTCGGGCAGGAGCCCGGTTGGGACAGCCCGTTCAACCTTGGCAGCCATTGCGCCAAAGGGGCCTCGGTGCGCGAGCACGCCCATGGCGAGCGCCGTCTCAAATACCCGATGAAGAAAGAGGGTGGTGAGTGGAAGCGCATCAGCTGGGAGCAGGCGATCAACGAGATCGGCGACCAGATGGAAGGCATCCGCGAGGAAAGCGGCCCGGACAGTGTCTATTGGCTCGGTTCGGCGAAGCATTCGAACGAGCAGGCCTATCTGTTCCGCAAATTCGCGGCCTATTGGGGGACGAACAACGTCGACCACCAGGCGCGGATCTGCCATTCGACCACCGTGGCCGGTGTGGCGAACACATGGGGCTACGGCGCCATGACCAACAGCTACAACGACATCCACAATTCCAAGGCCATTTTCATCATCGGCGGCAACCCGGCGGAGGCGCATCCCGTCTCGCTCTTGCATGTGCTGAAGGCCAAGGAGCAGAACAACGCGCCGCTGATCGTCTGTGATCCGCGGTTCACCCGCACGGCGGCCCATGCCGATGAATATGTGCGGTTCCGTCCGGGATCGGACGTGGCGCTGATCTGGGGTATTCTTTACCACATCTTCGAGAACGGCTGGGAGGATAAGGAATTCATCCGCACCCGTGTCTGGGGGATGGATCAGATCCGCGAAGAGGTGGCCAAGTGGACGCCCGAGGAAGTCGAGCGGGTCACCGGTACGCCGGGCAGCCAGCTCAAGCGGGTGGCGATGACGCTCGCCAACAACCGTCCCGGCACCGTGATCTGGTGCATGGGTGGCACGCAGCACACCAATGGCAACAACAACACCCGTGCCTACTGCATCCTGCAGCTGGCGCTGGGCAATATGGGTGTCGAAGGCGGCGGGACCAACATCTTCCGTGGCCATGACAACGTGCAGGGCGCGACCGATGTCGGCGTGCTGAGCCACACCCTGCCGGGCTATTACGGTCTGTCGGCCGGGGCCTGGGCACATTGGGCGCGGGTCTGGGAAGAAGATTCCGAATGGCTCTCCAATCGGTTTGCCAAGGTCACCGGCGCCGATGGCAAGGAAAAGTCGCTTCAGAACCTCACCGGCATCCCGGTGTCGCGCTGGATCGACGGGGTGCTGGAAGATCCCGCGAACACCGACAACCCGGACAAGGTGCGGGCGATGGTGCTCTGGGGGCATGCGCCCAACTCGCAGACCCGGATGACGGAAATGAAGACCGCGATGGAGAAGCTGGACATGCTGGTCGTGATCGACCCGTATCCCACCGTCTCGGCGGTGCTGCATGACCGGACCGATGGCGTCTATCTGCTGCCGGCGGCCACCCAGTTCGAGACCCGTGGCTCTGTCACCGCCTCGAACCGGTCGCTGCAATGGCGCGAGCAGGTGGTTGATCCGCTGTTCGAATCGAAGCCCGATCACGAGATTATCGCGCTGTTTGCCAAGAAGTTCGGGTTCCACGACCGGCTCTTCCGCAATATCGAGCTGGAAGAGGACGGGCTGACCCCGAATGTCGAGGACACGCTGCGCGAGATCAATCGCGGCATGTGGACCATCGGCTATACCGGGCAATCGCCGGAGCGGCTCAAGCTGCATATGGAGAACCAGCACACGTTCGATCGCACCACGCTGCGCGCCAATGGCGGGCCAGCGGATGGCGATTTCTACGGTCTGCCATGGCCGGCATGGGGCACGCCCGAGATGAAGCATCCCGGCACGCCCAACCTCTATGACATGTCGAAGCCGGTGGCCGAAGGCGGTCTGTGCTTCCGCGCCCGGTTTGGCGTGGAGCGCGATGGCGACAACCTGTTGGCCGAAGGGGTGTCGAACCCCGGGGCGGAAATTCAGGACGGCTACCCCGAGTTCACCTATCAGATGCTGGTGGATCTCGGCTGGGACGGCGACCTGACGGATGCCGAGAAACGGTCGATTGCCAAGGTGGCCGGTGTCGATGTGGCTGGTGACGTGGGTCAGAGCGACGACGGTGAGGACAAGACCACCGAAGGCGCGCAGCTCACCCAGCCCAGCGGTGAACAGGGCGCGGCGGAAGAGGTCGGCGAACAGTCGATGTCGCCTTATCCGTCCGACTTCAACGAGCGGGCCTCGACGATCAACTGGAAGACCGACCTGTCGGGCGGCATCCAGCGGGTCGCGATCAAGCATGGCTGTGCGCCCTTCGGCAATGCCAAGGCGCGGGCCGTGGTCTGGACCTTCCCGGACCCGGTTCCGAAGCACCGTGAGCCGCTCTACACCAACCGGCGCGACCTGGTGGAAGACTATCCCACCTATGAGGACCGCAAGTTCTATCGTCTGCCGACGCTCTATGCGTCGATCCAGAAGCAGGACTTTTCCAAGGACTACCCGATCATTCTGACCTCGGGGCGTCTGGTGGAATACGAGGGCGGCGGGGATGAAACCCGGTCGAACCCGTGGCTGGCCGAATTGCAGCAGGACATGTTCGTCGAGATCAACCCGCGTGACGCCAATAACCTTGGTGTGCGGGACGGCGCGCAGGTCTGGGTCGAAGGCCCGGAAGGCGGCAAGGTCAAGGTGATGGCGATGGTGACCGAACGGGTGGGCGAAGGCGTGGCCTTCATGCCCTTCCACTTTGGCGGCCATTTCCAGGGCGAGGACCTCAGGTCGAAATACCCGGATGGGGCAGACCCCTATGTTCTGGGGGAATCGACCAACACGGCCCAGACCTATGGCTATGACAGCGTGACCCAGATGCAGGAGACCAAAGCGACTCTCTGCAAGATCATGCCAGCGTAAGGAGGACATCCAATGGCTAGAGCAAAGTTCCTGTGTGACGCCGAACGCTGCATCGAGTGCAACGCCTGTGTTACTGCCTGTAAGAACGAACACGAAGTGCCCTGGGGCATCAACCGCCGTCGCGTGGTGACGATCCAGGACGGCAAGCCGGGCGAGCGGTCGATTTCGGTCGCTTGCATGCATTGTTCGGACGCGCCCTGTATGGCGGTCTGTCCGGTCGATTGCTTTTACCAGACCGAGGAGGGCGTTGTTCTGCACTCCAAGGATCTGTGCATCGGTTGCGGCTATTGCTTCTACGCGTGCCCCTTTGGCGCGCCGCAATATCCGCAGGCGGGCAATTTCGGCAGCCGTGGCAAGATGGACAAATGTACCTTCTGTGCCGGGGGCCCCGAGGAGAACAACAGCCAGGCTGAGTTCGACAAATACGGACGCAACCGGATCGCCGAGGGCAAATTGCCGATCTGTGCGGAAATGTGTTCCACCAAGGCCCTGCTGGCGGGGGATGGCGATGTCGTATCGGCCATCTACCGCGAGCGCGTGGTCGCCCGCGGCTTTGGCTCGGGCGCCTGGGGTTGGGGCACCGCCTATGACCAGAAGGGCGGCTAAGCCGGTCCAAGGGACGGGGGGCCGCGTGCCGCCCGTCCACAGTCTTTTCCAAGGGCGCGCGTGGCCAGGGGCTGCGCGCGTGCCTTCGCCGCAATTCAGGAGACAGACATGTTTCGCCATCTGACGGCATTGATGATGCTTGTTCTGCTGGGGATGAGCCTGCCCGCGCCCGCGACGGCGCAGGGCACCGCCCCGGCCCCCGACCGTTCCGCCACCGGCGGCGCGCAAACCCTTGAGGATATTCTGGCCCGGCAGCGTGGCGAGAAGATCGACGATTCCTTCCGGCGCGATGCCACCGGCGGCGAAGCCCAGAGCGCGCCGGGGCTCGGCCCGCTTGGCGGGGCGTCGGATTCAGAGATCTGGCGGGCGCTGCGCTACAATGAGGCCGATACCCGGGCCTCGGCGGGCGGCGAGCTTGGCCAGGTTTTGGTGCAGGATGGCGGCATGCGCTGGCTTCTTTTCCGCGAAGGGCCGCTGTTGAAATATGGCGGTTGGCTCTTGTTGGGAACGATCGCGCTCTTGGCGCTGTTCTATCTGCTGCGGGGCCGGGTGCGGGTCGATGCCGCGGCCACCGGCCGCACGATCACGCGGTTCCAGTTCTTTGAGCGGTTTTCCCATTGGCTCTTGGCCGGGTCGTTCATCCTCTTGGGGCTGACCGGGCTGTTGACCCTGATGGGGCGGAAATTCATCGCGCCCTATATGGGCAAGGAGTTCAACGCCAACCTGCTGGTGGCGTCGAAATTCATCCATAACAACGTGGCCTGGGCCTTTATGCTGGGGCTGATCTTCGTCTTTGTCCTCTGGGTCTGGCACAATATTCCGAACCGCAGCGACCTGACATGGTTTGCCCAAGGTGGCGGTATTGTCGGCAAGAAGCACCCGCCGGCGAAGAAGTTCAACGCAGGGCAAAAGATCGTTTTCTGGTCGGTGATCCTGCTCGGCGCGTCGATCTCGGCCTCGGGGCTGTCGCTGCTCTTTCCCTTCGAGATGCCGCTCTTTGCCAAGAGTTTCGGCATTCTCAACGATATCGGGGTGATGGGCTGGATCGGGCAGGAGCCGCTGCCGACCCATCTCGCGCCGCAAGAAGAGATGCAATATGCGCAGCTCTGGCACGCCATCGTGGCGTTCGTCCTGATGGCGGTGATCATCGCGCATATCTATATCGGGACGCTCGGTATGGAAGGCGCGCTTGATGCGATGACCAGTGGTGAGGTGGACGAGGCCTGGGCCAAGCAGCACCATTCCATCTGGCTCGACGAGGTGAAGGCCAAGGAGGCCGAGGGTGCCTCGCGCACGGCGACGCCCGCGGAATAGAGCGATGCGGGCGCCGCTGATGGGGATAGTGGCGGGAACGCTCTGCGCCGGGCTGGTCTCGGCGCAGGAGTTCACCACGCTCAAGGGCCATGGCGGGCCGATCATGGGGCTTGCGGTGGATGGCGCGGGCCGTGTCGCCAGCGCCAGTTTCGACAATTCCGTGGGGCTCTGGCAGGGGCGCGTGCCGCGATGGCTCGACGGGCATGACGCGGCGGTGACGGCGCTGGCGCTCGGGACGGGCGGTGTTCTGGTCAGTGGTGGCGATGATTTCGCGGTGCGCCAGTGGGTGCCCGAAGAGCGGCTGCTCGGTCAGCACGCGGGCAAGGTGGCGGCGCTGGCGATCAGCCCGGATGGGCAATGGGTGGCCAGCGGCGGCTGGGACGGGGCGGTGCATCTTTGGCCGCTGGGCGCAGGCGAGGCGCGGGAATTGCCACGGCCCGGCGCTGGGGTTAACGATCTTGGGTTCTCGGAGGATGGCGGCACGCTCTATGCGGCGACGCAGGCGGGGGCGCTGATGCGCTATGAGCTTGCGGGCGAGGCGGTGCCACTGCCGCTGTTGCAGCATGGGTTCGGCATCAATCAGCTCGTCGTGACCGGGGAGTGGATCGCCTATGGGGCGGTCGATGGCGGCACGCGGGTGATCGGGCACGACGGGGCGGAGATCGCGGATTTCACCCTTGATCGGCGGCCCATCCTGTCGCTCGACCATCACGCCGAGAGCGGCCAGTTGGCGGTGGGCGACGGGCAGGGCTATATCATGATCCTCAACACTGAAAGCTGGCAGATTTCCCGCGATTTCCAGGCGATGCGCGAGGGGCCGGTCTGGTCGCTGGCGTTTTCAGGCGATGGCGAGACGATCTATGCCGGCGGCATCGAGGATGTGATCTATGGCTGGCCCGTGGCGCTTCTTGATACGTTCGAGCCAGCGGGGGACGGCGGGCGCAGTTTCCTGCGCGACCCCGAGACCATGCCCAATGGCGAGCGGCAGTTCATGCGCAAATGTTCGATCTGTCACACGCTCGAGCCGGGGCCGTCGCGCAGGGCGGGGCCGACGCTCGCGGGGGTGTTCGGGCGGCGCGCGGGCACGGTGCCGGGATATGGCTATTCGCCAATTCTGCAAGGGTCGGATATCATCTGGGATGACGCGAGCATCGATGCCCTGTTCGACAGCGGCCCCGACCATTATATTCCGGGCTCCAAGATGCCCATGCAGGTGATCCAGAACCCCGAGGACCGGGCCGATCTGATCGCCTTTCTCAAACAGGCAAGCAGGAAAGAGACACAAGAATGAAAGCCATCCTCACCGGATTTATCGCCATCGCCCTGATTTCGGTGGCGGCCTATTATGCGCTCAACGGCGTCGGCTATTCCTCGCAGGACAAGTTTTCCAGCGACAGCGTCCGGGTGGAGTGAGCGCGCGGCATGGACACCGCCAAGATCACCGACAGCGACAGCCCGGATGACATCGGCACCAAGCTCGCCGGGGCGTCGGTGCTTGTCGTCGATGACGAGCCGGGGATGCGCAATTTCCTGACCAAGATCCTTGGGCCACGGGTCAAGCGGGTCGAGCAGGCGGCATCGCCGCGCGAGGCGACGCAGAAGCTCGACGAGGCACATTTCGATCTGGTGATCGTGGACAATGTGATGCCCGAGGTGACCGGGCTCAACTGGGTGATCGAGCAGCGGCGCAAAGGGTTTTTCGCGGATACGATCCTGATCACCGCCTATGCCGATCTCGAGACCGCGATCACCGCGCTGCGCGCCGGGGTCAGCGATTTCGTTCTCAAACCGTTTCGCGCCAATCAGATACTGAGCGCGGTGGAGCGCACGCTTGATCGCAAATATCTGCGGCGGGACAATGTGCTCTTGCGGCGCGAGCTGCATGGCGGGGCCGAGCGTGGGCCTCTTTTGGGCAAGTCCGAGGCGCTGCGCGAGGTGCGCGGGATGTTGTCCAAGCTTGCTCCGCTGCCGACGCCGTTGCTCTTTACCGGCGAGAGCGGCACCGGCAAGGAATTGGCGGCGCGGCAGCTGCATGATCTGTCGGACCGGGCCGAGGCGCCCTTTGTGGCGGTCAATTGCGCGGCCATTTCGCCCGAGCATATGGCGGCCGAGCTCTTTGGGACGATCACCGAGACCGGGCGGCTCAAGCCCGGGCTGTTGCTCTTGGCCGATGGCGGGACGCTGTTTCTCGACGAGGTGGCGCAGATGCCGGGGCCGATGCAGGCGGCGCTCTTGCGGGTGTTGGAGGATCAGCGCATCCGGCCGGTGGGGGCCGAGCGGGAGATCCCTCTCAACCTGCGCTTTCTCTTTGCCACCAATGCCGATTTGCCGGCCGCGGTCAGTGCCGGGCATTTCCGTGCCGATCTCTATCACCGGATCAATGTGGTCGAGGTCACCATGCCGCCGCTGCGCGAGCGGTCGGAGGATATTGTCGAGCTGGCGGCGCTCTTCATGCGGCAGTTTTCCACGGCGCTCGGCATGCCGGCGCTCGAGCTTGATGAGGAAACCCTGCTCAAGCTGCGGCGCTATGACTGGCCGGGGAATGTGCGCGAGCTCAAGAATATGATCGAGCGGTCGGTGATCCTCGGGGCGTTTCCCGAAGAGTTTGCCGGGCAGGGCCGGGTCACCGGGAGCCGGGCGCTCGAGACGCTCGATCTGGTGACCCAGCGGCATATCCTGCATGTGCTCGACCTCTGCGAGGGCAACCGGGCCGAGGCGGCGCGGCGGCTTGGGGTGTCGCGCAAGACCATCGACCGCAAGATGGCGGCATGGTCGGAGTGAGGCACCGGAGTTTGCGCGGGCGGTCGGGGCTGGCTAGGCTGGCCAGGACGCCACGCCGGAGCCTGCGATGAAATCCGTCCGCCTGCGCCTCTTGTTTCTGGCGCTTGCCCCTCTTGTGATCCTGATGCCGCTGCTGTTGCTTCTCGGCATGACGCGCTGGAACGCGGATTACGACAAGGTTCTTATCGCCAATGTGGAAAGCGATCTGCGCATCGCCGAGCAATATCTGGCGCGGCTGATGGCGGGGACCGGCAATGATCTGCGGGCGGTGACGGATTCGGTCGAGTTCGCGCAAGTCATGGCCGGGGGCGAGGCGGCACGACGCAGCTATTTCCGCGAGAAGCGCGACGCGCTGGGGCTCGATTTTCTCTATTATCTGCCCCGCGCCGATGCCGGGCCGCATGCGGCGCGCTGGCCGGTGGTTGCGGCGGCCATGGCCGGAGAGCCGGAAACCCAGATCGATATATTTCCGCCCGAGCTCTTGGAAGGGTTGCAGCCGGGGCTGGCGGCGCGGGCGCGGGTGCCGCTCATTGCGACGGAGGCGGCGGTGCCCACCACCCGCGAGGTGGAGGATCGGGGGATGGTCGTGCACGCGGCGAGCCCGGTGATGCTCGCGGGGCGCGAAGGGGTGTTGGTCGGGGGGATATTGCTCAACCGGAATCTGCAGTTCATCGATACGATCAATGCGCTGGTTTATCTCAACGCCGTCACGGGCGGCGATCGGCAGGGGACGGCGACGCTCTTTCTCGAGGATGTGCGGATCTCGACCAATGTGCGGCTCTTCGAGGATGTGCGGGCGCTGGGCACGCGGGTGTCGGCGGCGGTGCGGGGGGCGGTTCTCGACGAGGGGCGGACCTGGCTCGACCGGGCGTTTGTGGTCAACGATTGGTATGTCTCGGCCTATATGCCGATCACCGATAGTTTCGGGGCGCGGGTGGGGATGCTCTATGTCGGGTTTCTCGAGGCGCCCTTTGCGGCGGCGAAGCGCGCGGCTTATGTCTGGATGATGGCGGCCTTTGCTGCGGTCCTGCTCTTGTCCGTGCCGATTTTCCTGTGGCTGGCCAAGGGGATATTCGCGCCGCTCGAGCGGATGACCCAGACCATGCGCGACGTCGGGCGCGGCAATCTCTCGGCACGTAATGGCGATGTGGGGGCGCGGGACGAGATCGGGCAGGTGGCCGGGCATCTCGACGATCTGCTCGATCAGGTGCAGGACCGCGACCGGCGGCTCAGGGCGTGGAACGAAGAGCTCAACACGCGGGTCGATCAGCGCACCGCCGAGCTGCGGGCGGCGAATGCAAAGCTCGAAGAGACGTTTCAGCAGCTGGTGATGAGCGAAAAGCTCGCCTCGATCGGCGAGATCACCGCCGGGGTGGCGCATGAGATCAACAACCCGGTGGCGGTGATCCAGGGCAATATGGATGTGGTGCGCGAAGTGCTGGGCGAGGCGGCGCGACCGGTGGCGACCGAGATCGATCTCGTCGACCGGCAGGTCGGGCGCATTCAGGCGATTGTCGGCAAGCTCTTGCAATTCGCGCGGCCGAACGAGTTTTCCGACTGTGACGAGATGGTCGATCTGCGGCCGGTGGTGGAGGACAGTCTGGTGCTCGTCGGGCATGTGATCGCCAAGGGGCGGATCACGGTCGAGACCGAGTTCGGGCCGGCGCCTTGGGTGCGGATTTATCCCGGTGAGCTGCAGCAGGTGATCATCAACCTGAGCATGAACGCGGTGCAGGCGATGGGCGGGTCGGGGACGCTCTGGCTCGCGCTGTCGGAGGCGGCGCGCGAGGGGCGTCGCGGCGCGCAGATCGTGGTGCGCGACAGCGGGCCGGGCATTCCCGAGGACAAGATCGCAGCGGTGTTCGATCCGTTCTTTTCGACGAAACAGGCCGAGGGGACGGGGCTCGGCCTGTCGATTTCGCAGACGCTGGTGCAGAATGCCGGTGGGCTTATCTCGGTGCGCAACCATCCCGATGGCGGGGCCGAGTTCCGGGTCTGGCTGCCCGCCGTGGAGGAGGAGAGCCCGCCGTTATGAGCCGCTCTCGGTCGGGGTGGGGCCGACGGAGGCGAGCCAGGCGGCGACGTCGGCGGCATCCTCTGCCTTGAGCTTTTGGGTCATCCGGGTGCGCGCGCCATTGTCGTCGAGCGTGGTTTTCACAAAGCCCACCGGGTCTTGCATGAATTCGGTGAAATTCTCGGCGTCCCAGACAAAGCCGGTTTCGCCCAGCGCCTGCATGGCAGAGCTGTAGCGGAAATCGGTGCCTGCGGCGGGGCGGCCGATGAGCCCGTAGAGATTGGGACCGGCCTTGCCGCCCTTGAAGATCACCCGGTCCCCATCGGCGACCATGTGGCAGGCGCGGCATTTCTTGAAGGCCTTTTCGCCCGCCTCCGGATCCCCTTCGGCGTGAAGGGGCAGGGTGGTCAGGGCAAGGGCGATCAGGCTGGCAAAGCTCAGGCGAACGGTCATGGGTGTCTCCTCCGGGCTGGCGTGTGGCGTTGAGGGTGGGCCATTCGGGCGGTTGGATCAACCGGCAGGTTTGTCGCATGTGGGATCGGCGGCAAAGACCGCGTCGAAGGTGCGGCGCAGGGCGAGATCGACATCCTCCATCACCACCGGCAGGCCGAGATCGACGAGGCTCGTGACGCCATGGTCGGTGATGCCGCAGGGCACGATGCCGGTGAAATGATCGAGGTCGGGTTCAACATTGATCGAAATGCCGTGAAAGCTCACCCATTTGCGCAGGCGGATGCCGATGGCGGCGATCTTGTCCTCTTGCGGGGCGCCGGTGGCGGTCAGCGGCTTGTCACTGCGGGTGACCCAGACGCCGACGCGCCCGTCGCGGATTTCCCCGCGAATGTTGAATTCGTCGAGCGTGGCGATCACCCAGGCCTCGAGCTGACGGACGAAACAGCGCACATCGCGGCCTCGGGCGCCGACGTCGAGCATGACATAGACGACGCGCTGGCCGGGGCCGTGATAGGTGTATTGCCCGCCGCGTTTCGACGTATGCACGGGGAATCGGTCGGGATCGGTAAGATCCTCGGGCCGGGCCGATGTGCCCGCAGTGTAGAGCGGCGGGTGTTCGACCAGCCAGATACATTCGCGGGCCTCGCCCCGGGCGATGGCCTCGGCCCGGTCCTCCATGAAACGTACCGCCTCGTCATAGCCGGTCAGGCCCGGGGTGGTGATCCATTCCGGGGAGGCGGGCTGGGCGGGGGCAGACTGGGCAGGGGACTTGAGGGGCTGTGACATGGCAGGCAATCCGGGGTGAGAAACCATGCCTGTCATAGCGCATGGCGCGGGGAATTACAGCACCGCGAAAAAGGTGCATTTTACCCCTTTTCAATGCCGCGCACCTGTCCTATACGCCGGGAACCAATCCACGTGCGGTCGTGGCGGAATTGGTAGACGCGCAGCGTTGAGGTCGCTGTGGGGTAACACCCGTGGAAGTTCGAGTCTTCTCGACCGCACCATTTTTCTCTGGATGTAGATCCTGATGAGGCCCGCCATTGGTGGGCCTTTTGCCTTTGGGCGCCCCGCCGGTTTGAGCGGTGGCGGCGATTTGCTATGCTCTGGGCAAGATGTGGAGGGGGCGCGATATGAACAGGCGAAATCTGCTGGCGGCGGGCGGGGCGGCCGGGCTTGCGGCAATGGCCGGGCGCGGGGTTGCGGCGGGGGGCGAGGGCTATGCTGTGCCGCCGGAAGAGGCGCCCCATGCGCGCAGTTTCATGCAATGGCCGGTGAACCGGAAGGTCCATCCCGATCCCGTTTTCCTCGATATGGCGCAACAGACCATCGCGGATATTGCCAATAGTATCGCAGAGTTCGAGCCGGTAATCCTGCTGGCGGACAAGGCCGACCATGCGCGTGCGCGCAAGAAGCTCTCGGCGCGGGTCGAGCTGTGGGACATTCCCACCGAGGATCTGTGGTGCCGCGATGCCGGGCCGATTTTCGTCGTCAACGGCGCGGGCGATCTGGCGGTCAGCCATATTCAGTTCAATGGCTGGGGCGAGAAACAGGTCCACGCGCGCGATGCGCAGATTGCGGCGCGTGTGGCCGAGCGGCTTGGTCTGCGGCTCTTGCCAAGCGGGCTGCGCGGCGAGGCGGGCGGTGTTGAACAGGACGGGCACGGGCTTTTGCTGGCGCATGAAAGCAGCTGGGTGAATGACAACCGCAACCCAGGCCTCTCGCGTGACGCGATCGAGGCGCGGCTTTTGGCGGCCTATGGCGCGGAGAGGATGATCTGGTCGGACGGGGTCTGGGGCGAGGATATCACGGATTACCACATCGACAGTCTGGCGCGGTTCACCGGGCCGGGGCGGGTGTTGATCAACCTGCCAGATGATCCGGATATGGGCGATCCGTTCCATCTGGCGGCGCTTGACACCTATGACCGTCTGCGGGCCGAGGGGTTGAATTTCGAGGTGATCCCCGAGCCGCATCGGCGGCGGATCAAGAGCCTCGATTTCGTGGCATCCTATGCGAATTACTATGTGTGCAACGGGGCGGTCATTGCGGCGGAATTCGGAGACCGCGAGGCCGATGAGATCGCGCGCGCGGCCCTGGCCCGGCATTATCCCGGGCGCGAGATCGTGACGCTCAATGTCGACCCGCTCGGCGAGATGGGCGGTGGCATCCATTGCGCGACGCAACAGATGCCAGCCGTCTGATCATTCCGCCGCGTGGCGGGCGGGGGGCTTGGCGATGAGGCCGAGATAGCCTTCGTAAAAGCTCTGGATGCCCCATTCCATCGGGTTGAGCGGGCCGGGTTGGAAGAATTGCGAATTCACGCCTTCCTGATTGTGGCGGATGATCCGTTCGTCATCGAGCGAGGTCACATGCCAGAGCCAGGTGAGCGCGTCGACGTCATAGTCGCGGCCCTCTTCGGCGTCTTCATGGACGAGCCAGACGATCTGGATATCCGTCTCCTGCAGCCCGCGCGGCACAAAGCGGTAGCCGACCACGTGATCGGCATAGATCAGGAAATTGTTGAGCGGGCCGATCTGCAGGTCGGTCGCGCCGCCGTCAAAGCCGGTCAGATCGCCGAGCAGCGGCGCCAGCGCGGTGCCGTCACGCGAGCCGGTTTCGAACCCGTCATAGAGCGGGTAGCGCCGATAGTAGGTGTCGGCCCCGGCACCGCCCGCGGCCGCGCCGCTCGTGTGATAGATGTCGGTGGGCAGGCCGATGGCGGCAGAGCGGGCCTGTAGTGGCTCCATCAGCCCTTCCATCTCATGCGGCGCCTTGAGCGTGTGCGAGCGTGCGTATTCCTTGTGAGAGGGCGCGCAATGGTAGCATTCCATGTAGTTCTCCACCGCCAGCTTCCAGTTGGCGGGCACCGGGTAGCTGGCGCTATGGGCGATCCTGAGCCGGTCGAGCCCGAAGGGCGCGGTGAGCGGCGCGAGATCGGCCAGACCGGCGTCGATGGGCGGGGCGTCGGCGCTGGCACAGACGAAGATCAGCCCTTGGAAGACCCGGAGCTGGGCCGGGAAGAGCCCCCATTTGCCAGGGTCGAAATCGGGGCCCATGGCGCGGCCCGAGCGGAGCTGACCCGACAGTTCAAAGGTCCAGGCGTGGTAAGGGCAGACGAGAACGCGGGCATTGCCGGCACTCTCGGTACAAACGCGCGAGCCGCGATGGCGGCAGACGTTGAGATGGGCATGCAGCGCGCCCTCTTTGTCGCGCACCACGATGATCGATTCCTGCCCGTAATCGAAGGTGATGTAATCGCCGGGATTGGGCAGCTGGCTCTCATGGCCGACCCAGATCCAGCTCGGGTTCCAGTAGGCGGCGATGTCGTAATCATAGATGTCCTGTCGCGTGTAAAACTCGCGGGGAAGGGCGAGCCCGACTTGGTGGCGGGCGATGAGCGTGTCGAGATCGGAGGGACGGTTCATGGCTGTGTCTCTTCGCTAAGGTCGGTGATTTCACGGCGGAAGAGGTTGCGATCCACTTCTGCCGGGTCGGCTTCAAAACTGCGGGCGGCCAGATGGCCGTGATAGACCGCATCGGCGATGAGCGCGGGCATCGCCGCGTCGCCGATGAGGTCGAGCGTGGTCAGATCGCCGCGCGCCTTGAGCGCCTCGTAGAGCGCGGTCTCGCGGTGGCGTTCGGTGACCAGGAGGGCGGCGTCGCAGGGGATGTCCTCTTCGCAGCCCGAATAGGTGCAGGCGACGCGCATCGATCCGGCGTCGAGCGCGGTCAGTTGCCGGGTCACATGCAGGCTGACGCCCATCTCGATCAGGCGCGATTGCACGCGGTGCTGTTCGAGAGTGAGATCGGTCCAGGTCGAGACCATGAGGCCGGGGGTGATGAGGCCGACCTCATAGCCCTCCTGCACCAGCTTTTCCGCCAACACGCCCGCGATATAGATCTGATCGTCATCATAGATCGCGATGCGGCCCTTGGGCGGCAGGCTGCCTGCCATGATGTCATCGGGGGTGTAGATGGCGGCGTCTGGGGCGATGCGGGGCGGGCTGCGCAGGGTGGTGCGGCCGATCCCGTCGCGCCGCCACTTGGCCCCGGTGGCGATAAAGACATTGGGAATGCCAAGCTCGGCCACCGCGTCGGCGTCGAGCGGGCTGTCGGTGAAGAGATCGACATTGCCGCGCTGGCGCAGTTCGTTGAGGCGGTAATCGGCCACGCGTTTCCAGGCGCCAAGCCCGGGTAGGGCGCTTTCGCGGGTCACGCGACCGCCCAGCTCAGGACCCGCCTCGGCCAGCGTCACCGCATAGCCGCGCCGCGCCAGTTGCAGCGCGCATTCGAGGCCTGCCGGCCCGCCGCCGACGACGAGTGCCGCCTCTTCGCGGCCCTTGGGGGCGATCTTTTCCGGGTGCCAACCGCGCCGCCATTCCTCGCCCATGGTCGGGTTCTGGGTGCAGCGGATCGGCACGCCCTGGGTGTCGGCGCTCACGCAGATGTTGCAGCCGATACATTCGCGGATTTCGTCGATGCGGCCTTCTTCGATCTTCTTGGGCAGGAAGGGATCGGCGATGGAGGGGCGGGCGGCGCCGATCAGATCGACAATGCCCTTGCGGACCATCGAGACCATCAGATCGGGCGAGGTCAGACGGCCAACGCCGACCACCGGCTTGTCGCCCACCACCTTTTTGACGAAGGAGATATAGTCGTTCTGATAGCCGTCTTGGGGCTGAAACCGGGTGGTCATCGAATCATTGGCCCACTCGCAGACATTGACGTCCCACAGGTCAGGCAGATCCTTGAGCATCTCGACCACGGCGCGGCCTTCTTCGGCGGCCTGCATACCGTCGGCGCCGAGCATCTCGTCCACGGCAAAGCGGAAGGCCACGGCGCAATCATCGCCCACCGCCTCGCGGGTGTCTTCGAGCAATTCGCGGGTCAGCCGCACGCGGTTTTCGAGCGAGCCGCCATATTCGTCGCTGCGCTGGTTCATATGGGGCAGCATGAAATGCTGGGCGAGGGTCATATTGTGACCGGCATAGACATAGATGATGTCAAAGCCCGCATCGCGGGCGCGCAGGGCGGCGTCGCGGTGCCAGCGGCGGAAATCGCGGATGTCGCATTTGTCCATGGCACGCGCCTGTTTCGGCAGCGCATAGCTCAGCGACATGTCGGAGGGGGCGAAGATCGGCCCGCGGGTGAGCAGGTTCTGCGCGTGGTTGCCATTGTGGACAAGCTCGATCGCGGCCAGCGAGCCCTTGTCATGCACGGCATCGGTGATGAGGCGCAGGGCGGGGATGTCGCGGGCGTCCCAGATGCGGTTCTCGGCAAAGGGCGACAGATCCGAGGTCGGGTGAATTTCCGCCTCCTGGGTGGACACGACGGCCCAGCCGCCTTCGGCCTTCATGGCGCGATTGGCGGCTTCGGCGCGGGGGCGCACATGGCCCATGCCGTTGCAATGGGGCACTTGGTAGAAGCGGTTCCGGGCCGTAACAGGGCCAATCTTTACAGGGTCGAACAAAAGGGAATAGGGGCTCGCCTGGGTCATCCGCGATCCTGCAACAAGAGGTGGTATTGGGCGCGCCGGGGCCAGAAGAGGCAGCCCCGGCGCGTGGGAGAGAGGGGCTTAGAAGCCGGATTTGATGCGTTCGAACTCCTTCAGCATCCGGGCCTCGAGCGCCGGGTCCACGGCGTCGAAGAAGAGGCTGCCTTCAAAGAATTGATCAACGTCGTCAAAGCCATAGGTGGCGATCAGCTCTTGATCGGCGATCTCGAAAGCCTCAGAGTTGCCATGCGGGTAGCCCCAGCTTTCGATGATGTATTTGCCGCTTTCCTTGGCCGAGAGGGCGTTGAGCAGGTCATAGACCTGGTCGTCGGAAGCGGTGGAGGATTTGAGATGCACATAGCCGCAGACCCAGGTCGCGATGCCCTTGTCGACGTCGCGCATCATCTTGGCCGGGGTGTCGTTCCAGATCAGGTTGAGCTCTGACTGGTTCCAGGCCCAGCCCATCTCCAATTCGCCGCTGGCCATGGCCTGATCCATCTGACCGGCGTCCGACCAGTAGAAACGCACATTGGGGTGGACCTTGCGGAGATAGTCCGAGGCCTCTTGGAACTGTTCGTCGCTCATCTTGGTGTAATCGGCGGCATTGCCCGTCGCCAGCGCCGCGAGCGCATAGGCCGAAGAGGCGGCGTCGGGGATGGCCACCTTGCCCTGATAGGCCGGATCGGCCAGCAATTGCAGGGAAATTGCATCATCGGCGATCTTGTCGGTGCGATAGATGAGCCCGGTGTTGCCCCATTCGAAGGGCATCATATAGACCTCGCCGTCGATCATGATGCCGTCGACCTCTTTGATCTGGGGCAAAAGCGCGTCCCAATGGTCGAGCTTGGCGGGGTCGAGCGGCTTGATCAGATCGGCGGCGACCCATTTGCGCACGGCGTCGGAACAGGGGTGGGCGAGATCGGCGGTGAAGCCGGATTGCAGCTTGGTGAAGGCCTCTTCCTGGCTGCCGAAGAACGTGTAGGAGGGGGCTTCGTCATACTCCTCCATGTAGCTGCCGAAAAAGCCGGTATCCTCATAGCCGGACCAGTCGAAGACGGTCAGATCCGCGCCGCCGGCGGTGGCTGTGAGCGGTGCCGAGGCCACGGAAAGCGCCAAGGCGCCGAGTGTCATTTTCTTCATTTTTTATCTCCCTGTTTTTGGTCTGTATTGCGACGGTATTCTAGCTGTCCCGTCCGAGGTCGATCACCGAAGCGCTCTGGACCCCGAGCCAGACGGCATCGCCGGGTTTGAAATCGATACTGTGAAAGTAATTTGGCACGGAGGCGGCGATGGGTGTTTCGACCCCGTCGAGCAGCACGCGGTAATGGACGTTCTCGCCATAGAAGGCGACGTCGCGCACGGTGCCCTTGGCGACGGCATCGTAATCGGCGGGCCGGTCGGCGGCGATTTCGAGCTGTTCGGGCCGGATGCCGACCAGCGCCTGGGCGCTGCGGGCGGTGACATTCGGGTTCTGGTCGATCCGCATCCGGCCAAAGCCGGGCATCGTCACGTCGAGCGCGCCGCTCGCATCCTCTTTGGCATCGGCGGGCAGGAAATTCATGCCGCCGATGAAATTCGCCACCGCCCGGTTGCGGGGCCGGGCATAGAGCACATTGGGCGCATCGACCTGCACCAGCTCGCCATTGAACATGACGCCGATCCGGTCGGACATGGTCATCGCCTCATATTGGTCATGGGTGACCATGACGAAGGTGATGCCGAGGCTTTGCTGCAGATGGCGCATCTCGAACTGCATCTGTTCGCGCAGGTTCTTGTCCAGCGCCGAGAGCGGTTCGTCCAGCAAGAGCACCTTGGGGCGCATGACGAGGGCGCGGGCGAGGGCCACGCGCTGACGCTGGCCGCCCGAAAGCTCGGTCGCGCGGCGCGATTGCAGCCCGCCCAGCTCGACCATGTCGAGCGCCTCGGAGACGCGCTGATCGATCTCGGTGCGGGCGATGCCACGGCCGCGCAGCCCGTAGGCCACGTTGTCGCCGACATTGAGATGCGGGAAGATGGCGTAGCTCTGAAAGACCATATTGGTCGGGCGTTTGTTGGCCGGGATGTCGGACATGTCCTGCCCGTCGATCAGCACCTGTCCCGAGCTCGGCTCCTGAAACCCGGCGATCATCCGCAGCACCGTGGTCTTGCCACAGCCCGAGGGGCCGAGCAGCGAGAAGAATTCGCCCTGCCGCAGCGACAGCGAGACATTCGACACGGCAGTGAATTTGCCGAACCGCTTTTCCAGGTTCTGGAGGTCGATGATCGGAGTGTCGGACATGAAAACCTCAGGCTGATTTGGAGGAGGAACGGCGGCGGAAATATTCGGCAACGACAAGCAGCAGCACCGAGGCCAGCAGCAGCACAGAGCCAAGGGCCAGCGTGTTGGGCAGCTTGGCCGGGAAGCGGATCTGGCTCCAGATATAGACCGGCAGGGTCGGCTCGTTCCCGGAGAGGAAAAAGGCGAGCACGAATTCGTCAAAGCTCACGGTGAAGGTCACCAGAAAGCTCGACACGATGCCGGGGGCGACCACCGGCAGCGTCACCCGGCGGAAGGTTTCGAGCACGGTCGAGCCGAGATCATAGGCCGCCTCTTCGAGCGAGGCGTCGAAATCGTCAAAGGCGGATTTCATGATCGAGACCGAGAACGGCAGGGCGAGGAAGCTATGGCCGAGGATCACCGCGGTGAGCGAGGGTTTGAGCCCGATGGAGATGAAAAGCACCAGCATCGAGGAGGCGACGATGATGCCGGGGATCACCAGTGGCAGCATGACGAGCCCTTCGGAGGCCTCTTTGCCGGGGAAGCGGTTGCGCACATAGGCGCGGGCCGCAAAGAGCCCCATGGAGGTGGCGAGCAGCGCGGTGGTGATGCCGACAATCAGGCTGTTGCCGAGCGCGTTCAGCAGCGTGTCCTGCGCGCCGAGCTGGCGATACCAGTCGAGCGTCCAGCCCTTGATCGGAAAGGCCACGATGGTGCCGTCGTTGAAGGAAAACAGCGGCAGCAGCAGCACCGGCAGGTAGAGGAAGGCCAGGTAGAGCGTGGTGTAGATCAGCAGGCCATTGGCGCGTTTCATCGGATGCGTCTCCCTGCTGCGGTGAGGCCCAGCGCGAAGACGAGGGCGACAAAGCCCACCGCCAGCATCGCCAGCAGCGACAGGGTCGCGCCGAGCGGCCAGTTGTTGGCGGCGCCGAACTGCACCTGAATGAGATTGGCGATCATCTTGCCATCCGAGCCACCGACCAGCGAGGGGGTCACATAATCGCCCACGGTGGGGATGAAGATGATCAGGCTGGCGGCGATGATGCCGGGAATGGTCAGCGGCAGGGTGACGCGCAGGAACCGGGCGACCGCGCCATTGCCGAGATCGGTGGCGGCTTCGAGCAGGCTCGGGTCGATTTTCTGCAGCGAGACATAGATCGGCAGGATCGCGAAAGGGGCCCAGGCATGGGCGAGGGTCAGGACCACGGCGAATTCATTATAGAGCAGGAAGGTCAGCGGCTCGTCGATCATGCCGGTGACCATCAGGGCCGAATTCATCACCCCGTTAAAGCCGAGGATGAGTTTCCACGCGAAGACGCGGAGCAGGTAGCTCGACCAGAAGGGGATGGTGATGAGCAACAGCCAGAGCGTTTTCTTGCGGGCGCGGAAGGCGATGAAATAGGCGATCGGATAGGCGGTGAGCACGGTGGCCACGGTCACCGCGCCGGCGATCAGGATCGAGCGGATCATCAGATGCCGGACCAGCGGATCGGTCAGCGCCTCGCGGTAATTGGCCCAAGTGGGGGTGCGATCAATGCTCACATAGGTCTGGGTCCACATGGAATAGGCCACGAGGATGACCAGCGGCGCCGCAACCAGCAGCCCCACATAGAGCGTGGCCGGTGCAGCAAGGGTCAGGCCCCTGGAGGTGTCGCTTCGCAGTTTGAACATTTGTTCCCCGATCCGTCTGTCGCCGGGGAAATCCCCTAAATGGACGCTCGTCCATTAACCATTGCGCAGCGGGGTGCCTTGTGTCAATCTTCCTGTTAAAGTGCCGATACATTTTCAGTGAGGCCGATGCCCAAGCTCATGAAAGAAATGGAAAAGTCAGACGCCCCATCACGCGGGCGCAGCGGCGGACGGCAGCCTGAGAAGAACCGGCAGCTGTTGATCGATGCCACGCTCGACACGATTGCGATCCACGGAATCACCGAAACGACCGTCAGCCGGATCATCGAGCGGGCGGCGCTGTCGCGGGGGATGATCCACCTGCATTTCGGCGGTAAGGACAATCTTCTCGTGGCGGCGGCGCAGGCGTTCAACGAGGCCTATTACGACGAGATGGAGCGGCAGATGGCCGGGCTGCCGGACGCGCCGGCCGAGACCGTCATGGCGATTGTGCGGGCGGATCTGAGCGCCGAGTTGCTCAATGAACGCTCGGCCAAGATCTGGCATGCGTTCCGGGGGGTGGCGAGCGCCAACCCCGAGATCGCCCGGTTCAGCGACACCCGCGATTTCCGGCTGCGTCAGACCCTGCGGCAGGTGTTCGACCGGATCGCTGACGGCGAGGGCCATGCGGCGGACAGCCGGCTCGCGCGGGATGCGACCTATGGCACGCTGGTGATGATGGAGGGCATGTGGACCGACTTTCTCACCCATATGGACGCGTTCGATCGCACCGAGGCCGAGCGCATCGTGCGGCGGTTTTTGACGGGGCTGTTTCCCGACAGTTTCTAGTCGGTATTGCGTCGGTGCGGATGTTCGGGCGGCGCGCGGGCCGGGATGATCCGCATGGGGGTGTTTTGCCGGGGATCCGAGGCCGGAGGCGGCGGGCTGTGGCGCGCGGACCTCTTTCCCAAAATATCGCTTAAATTTGGACAGGTGCCATTTTGTCGCCACATTCGCATAGACATGATCGCACAACTAAAAGGTGAAATCCGTGTGAGTGCTCAAAAACAAAAAGAATAACCGAGGCACAAAATGAAAATTCTGATCGTTGACGATCAGCCGCTCTTCCTGGAGCTGATGACGAAGTATCTGGGAAACCTGGGGTATTTCGACACGCACCCTTGCACGTCAGGCGAAGAAGCGCTGCGTGAGATTCGAAAGTCGGAGATGCCGTTTGACTGCTGTCTGCTCGATATTCGGATGCCGGGAATGGATGGTATCACGCTCTGCCGGGCCATTCGGGCCGAGGCGGGCTATGACACCACGCCGATTCTCATGGTGACGGCGCTGTCGGATAAGGCGCATGTGGATCAGGCGTTCCGCAATGGGGCGAATGATTACCTGACCAAGCCGCTCGACAGTATCGAGCTTGGCGCGCGCATCCGTATGGCGCGGGCGCTCATCGAAGAGCGCCAGTCGGCGCTGCGGCTGCGCGATCAGATGGACCAAGTCGAGCGGGCCGAGAACACGCTCGGCTTTGGCGATCAGATCACCCTGGACGAGGGGCATAACACGCTGCCCTTTGCCGGGTTTGAAAACTATCTGCTGCGGCTCGGGCCTCTGCGCTTTGTGACGCAGGCGGTGGTCGGGCTGCATGTCAGCAATGCTTCGCAGATCTTTTTGCAATCTTCGCAATCGGAATTCGTCGACATCCTGCGCGAAGTGTCCTGCGCCATTGCCGAGAGCCTTGGCGACAGCCGGGCGATGCTGGCCTATGCCGGGGCCGGGGATTTTTGCGTGGTGCAGACGAAATCCGGTCGGCTCGCGAGTGAGCCGGAGGAGGCCGAAGTCATGGTCAATGACCGGATCGCGCAGCGGCTCGCGGTGCTGGAGACCTGCGCCCTGCCGATGCCGCGGGTGCAGATCGGGGCGGCGCAATCGAGCGGTGTCTTCGCGCGGGTCGATCCGGCGGAAATGGTCGCGCGGGCCATCTCTTCGGCGCGCGGGCAGGACGAGACGGCCAAAGCGGCGCGCTATGAGACCGAGGAGTATCGCCATGCGGGATGATCGCAAGATGACGGATATGCCTGCCGCGCTCAGCCAGGCCATCGCCGGGATGCGGCTCAGATTTATCGACACGATCGAAGAGAAAATCCTGCATCTCGAAGCCGCGCTGGCCGATCTGCGCAGCGGCAACGACCCGATTGAGGCGGCGCGCAAGATCGAAATGGCGTCGCATAGCCTCGCGGGGCTTGCACCCAGCCTCGGTTTTGCCGACATAGGCGCGGCGGCGGTGACATCGGAAGTGGCCTGGTCCAAGGCGCTCGAAGAGCGTGACAGCGACCCGGCGCTGCAGGCCGCATTGGATGCGGTCGAAGCCCTGATGGACCGTCTCGAGGCCGAATTGCCGGAGTGACGCTCCGTCATGAGGAGGTTTAACCGGGTTTAGTGTATCTTCGCAAGAATACCTGACGAAGTCCCAATGCTCGTTCAGCGCGAGTGAATCACAAGGTCTTTGAGTGACAAGAGCGAGGTCAAATACCGGACGCGTGCCGTTCATAACGCCAGCAGCGATTGCTGGCGGGCTTTTGATCGCGCTGTTTCTCGGCGTGGCGATCTATCTGGCCGAGGATCGGCGGGCGACGGCGTCTCTCAAGCAAGAGCAGCAGAATGCCGCCCGGTTCCTCGAACGGCTGGGCGACAAGTTTGATCTCTACCTCCATGATCAGGAGTTGCGCGCGCGCGGCGTGGCGACGGCGCTCGAGCTTGATGAAAGCATTGATCAGACGCGGTTTACCCATATTTCGAGCCGGTTTACCGAAAACGAACCGGCGATCCTGAACCTCGCCTATCTGATGGATGGGCGGATCGAGCTGGTGCATCCCTATGAGAGCAACAAGCAGGTTGTGGGGATCGATCTGCGCAAAAGGCCGCTGCAATATGCGGCGATCGAACGGGTGCAGCGGACCGGGATGACGGAATATCAGGGGCCGCTGATCCTGTTGCAGGGGCAGCCGGGTGTGTTGGTGCGGATGCCGGTGTCGCCCATTCAGGCCGAGGGCGAGGGCACGCCGGTCACCCGGGTGGTGTCGCTGGTGCTCGATGCTGAGGCGCTGCTCGAGGCGGCGCTGGCGATGACGGTCATGGAAAACGCCGAGTGGGAAGGCTACCGGGTCGCGATCCGGTCCGATGAGGCGGGCAATGGCAGCCGCGAGGTGGTGATCGGCGATGCCGCCACGCTCGAGGCCGAGCCGCTGTCGCAAACCTCGGCGATGAAGGGGATGGCGCTCGATATTTACGCGGCGCCGATGGCCGGTTGGGGCAGCAAATACGAGCCGCATTGGGAAACCTATGTGAGCCTGTTCATCATGGCGGCGATGATCTGGGGCGCGGCGCTGGGGCTGCGGCAGCAAAATCTCGAACGCCGTCGGGCGCAGGTGCAGCTCAAACTGGCGGTGGACAGCCTGTCGGACGGGTTCATCCTGCTCGATGAAGAGTATCGTATGGTGCTGTTCAACCAGCCCTATCTCGATCTGCATGACAAGATTGCCGATGCGATCAAACCCGGGGTCTATTTCAAGGATATTCTGGCGCTTGGGATCGAGCGTGGCCAGTTCCCCGATGCGGTCGGGCGCGAGGAGGAATGGCTCGCCGAGCAGCTCAAACCGCCGGGCGAAGACGGCAATGATTTCGAAGTGGCCTTCAGCGGCGGGCGCTGGGTGCGGATCTATGAAAAGGGCACGCCGAATGGCGGTCTGGTCGGTTTGCGCAGCGATATCACGCGGCAGGTGGAAACCCGATACCGGGCCGAAGTGGCGGAACAGCTGGCGCAGAAGTCCAAGGACCTTCTGATGACCGCGATCGAGACGCTGCCCGATGCCTTTGTGCTCTATGATGCCGAGGATCGGCTGGTGGTTTGCAACCGCAAGTACAAGGAATTCTACAAGAAAAGCGCCGAGGCCATGGTGCCGGGCGCGCGGTTTGTCGATATCCTTCGCTTTGGCCTGCGGCATGGGCAATATCCGGAGGCGCTTGGCCGGGAAGAGGAATGGCTGGCGGACCGGATGGCGAGCCACCGGGCGGCAGATGATATTATTGAGCAGCAGCTCGACGATGGGCGCTGTTTGCGCATCCTTGAGCGGCCGACGCCGGATGGCGGGCGGGTGAGCCTGCGGATGGATGTGACCGAGCTGGTGCAGAGCCGGGCGCGGGCGGAACAGGCCGAGCGGCGGCTGCGCGATGCGATCAACGCGATGCCGGCGGGGTTCTGGCTGACGGATGGGGATCGCCGTTTGACCATGTTCAACGACTACTATCTGTCCCTCTATGAAAAGAGCGCGCCGGCGATCAAGATCGGCGTGTCGGAGGAGGATGTGGTCGCCTATGGGCTCGAGCGGGGCGAATACCCCGAGGCGGTCGGGCGCGAGGAGGAATGGCTCGCGGCGCATCACAAGCGGATGGATGGCGGCGAATATCAGTGGGAATACCCGCTGCAGAACGGCCGCTGGGTCCGGTCCTATTCGCATCCGACCTCGGATGGCGGGCGGGTCGGCATCCGGGTCGATATCACCGAGCTGAAGAAGCAGGAAACGCAGCTTCTGTCGTCGAATGAGAAATTGCGCACCGCGCTGAGCGAACGCGACGCTGCCGAGAAACGGTTCTCGGATGTGGCGGAGATCAGCAACGACTGGTTCTGGGAACAGGATGCCGATCTGCGGTTCACCTATATTTCCGAAGGGTTCGAGCGGCTGTTTGGCGGCGACACGCGCAAGAGCATCGGGATGAAAATCTCGGAGATCGTCGAGGCGCTCAGCGGGCTGAAAGAGGTGGCGGATTGGGAGCTGCTCTTTGCCGCGCAGGACCGGCGGGAGACCTTCCGCAATCTTGTCTACCCGGCGCTGAGCTCGGACCGGCAGCCGAAATGGATCCAGATCAGCGGTGTGCCCTTCTACGACGACAATGGCAATTTTGCCGGCTATCGCGGCGTCGGCACCGATATCACCGTGCTCTATAACGCGCTGCAGGAGGCGGAGGCCGCGAATGTGGCCAAGACCGATTTCCTCAATGTGATGAGCCATGAGCTGCGCACGCCGCTGACGGTTATCCTGGGCTATAACTCCTTCCTGGCCAAGCCGGAGCTCTTGACCTCGGTCAAGGAGCTGCGCGAGGCGGCCAGTGCCGGGGACCTGACCGCCACCGGTGCCATCGAACATCTGGAGGCGGTGCAGCGCGAGGTCGGGAAATACGCGGGCAAGATGGAAGATTCGGGCAAGCATCTGCTCAAGCTGATCAATGAAATGCTGGATCTGGCCAAGATCGATGCCGGCAAGCTCAAGATCGATCCGGTCGATCTTGAGCTCGAGCGGGTGGTGCGGTCGGTGCTCGATCAGTTCAGCAACGCGGCGCATGAGAAATCGGTCGATCTCGTCGGGGCGATCGGCGAGCTGAGCGTGTTTGCCGATGAAATGCGCCTGCGTCAGATCCTGATCAACCTTGTGGGCAATGCGCTCAAGTTCACCGACAAGGGGCAGATCCGGATCGAGGCCGAAGTGAAGGGCGCGGATGTGGCGATCCATGTGCGCGACAGCGGCTGTGGCATCCCGGCCAAGGAGCAGGCGCTGATCTTCGACCAGTTCAACCAGATCGATTCCTCGGCGAGCCGGGCCAAGGGCGGCACCGGTCTCGGGCTGACCATTTCGCGCCGGTTGGTCGAGCTTCAGGGCGGGCGGATTTCGGTGACGAGCGAAGAGGGCAAGGGCAGCGTCTTTACCTTTACCCTGCCGATGGAGGAGCGAAAGCCCAGCGGCGACAGCGGCGCGGTGCCGACCAAGGTCGCCTGAGCCGGCGCGGCGCGCGCGCCGGTTTCGTGTGAAACTGCCTTATTTTCGCCGTTCTTTGATCAAACTGGGACCGTCTTCCCCCGGCATTTTGATCAAAAGAGATTGAACCGACCACTCGACTGTTGGGGTGCGAGTGCTTGGAAGCACAGGTTGGCAAATGAAAAGTTCTTTACGAGTATTCTGGGTCTTGAGTGGTGCCTTGTTCGTCACCGCCGCCATGTCCATCTTCACCTTCTTGAATCTGGTTCCGGCGGATCATTCCGGCTCGCTCTGGATGATTTACGCGGCCCATTGGGCGCTGATCATCGGGCTTCTGGTGGTGGCGTTTCGGCGCGGTAGCGAGACGATGCGCCTGCGGGAGCACCTGTTGAAAAGCCAGCAGGCAGAGCTGGCATTTCGCGAAAAAGCCATCAATGAACATGCGATGATTCTGACCACCGATTCCGAGGGTAAGATCCTCAGCGTGAATGAGAATTTCACCAATGCCCTCGGCTTTCGCGCGAATGGGTTGCGGGGCTCGGAGCTGCGCCACTTTCTGGGCGCGGCGGACAGCGCCCCCTATGAGGCGATTGCCCGCCAGACCAATGTCGGCGATGTCTGGAGCGGCGATCTCGAGGTGCTGAGCGCGAGCGGCAAGCTGCGCATCCTGCGGACCACGGCAGTGCCGCTGTTCAGCACCGGGATGGGCCATCTCAAGACCATGTATTTCTGCAATGACGTGACCAAGCAGCGGAGCGGCGAGCAAGAGCGGCAATTGACCCGTTGCCTGCAGCTGCTGCCCGAGGATGTCTATCTCGTCGATATGGACTCGGGCAAAATCTTGTTCATGAACGATGCGGCACTGCGTCGGATGCGCTGGCCGGAGGGCGAGTACCGGACATACGGGGCCGACCGGCTGCCAGACCCGTTTGGGGCCGCAATTCGCGATCTTTGTGCGCAGGAGACGCCGACGGATGCCTCCGAGACGCTGCAATTCCAGACCGAATGCCATGGCGTGGCGATGGAGGCCAATGTCCAGATCATCGAGACCGTCGATGGGCAAAAGCGCTTTGTGGCGGTGCTGCGCGATATTTCACAACGGATGGAGGCCGAGGCCACGCGCCGGAACTTCATGTCGATGATGACCCATGAGCTGCGCACGCCGCTCACCTCGATCAAGGGCGCGGTGCAATTGCTGACCGCGGGGACGGCGGGGCCGCTCGAGCCGGGGGTGATGTCGCTGTTGCGGATTGCCGAGAACAATGGCGAGCGTCTGCTGGGGCTGGTGAATGACATTCTCGACCTGAGCAAGCTCGAGGCGGGCAAGATGGAATTTACCATGGGCCGGATGGATCTTCGGGCGTTGATCGATGAGGCCATCGAATCGGATGCGAGCTATGCCTCGGGGCTGGGGGTCACGCTGCGCTGCAAATCGCCCGAGACGCCGCTTTGGGTGACGGGCGACAAGGGGCGGCTGTTGCAGGTTCTGACCAATCTAATGTCCAACGCCGCCAAGTTTTCCGAGACCGGCAGCCAGGTCGAGATCAGTGCCCACCCGAATGGCGACATGATCCGGGTGGCGATCAGCGACCGTGGTCCGGGCATCCCAGAGGCGGCGCGCGCGGGTCTCTTTGAGCCGTTCAAACAGGCGGGTGCCCAGGACAAGGGCCGCATCAAGGGCACGGGTCTGGGGCTCACCATCGTGAAGGCGATTGTCGAGCATCACGATGGGCGGGTGGATTTCGTCAGCGAGCTTGGCAAGGGGACGACGTTTTATTTCGACCTTCCCCAATGCGCGCAATCGACGAAAACCCGTCAAAGCGCGCTGGACCACGCGGCGTAATCCTGTAAGTGTGAACCACAATTTGACTGGAATATGGGCCCGCGGTGGCAGCTTGGCCTGAATTTCGACGTGATTTCCCTGTATAGGGGTCATGAATATTCTTTGAGTTATCTAAGGATATGCTACTATGGGCGAAGTCGTAGACTTTAAGGTTCAGATGACGGCACAGCGGTTTAAAAAAATTCTTCACGCCGAAGATGACCCGGATATTCGCGAGATTGCGCGGATGTCTCTCGAGATGATCGGTGGGTTTGAAATTCTTCAATGCGCTTCAGGCGAAGAGGTGTTGAAAGCGGCGAATGATTTCGCGCCGGATATGTTTCTCATGGATGTGATGATGCCGGGGATGGACGGGCGGGAATCCGTGCGCCAGCTGCGGCAGAGCGCGAATTTCGCAGAGACGCCGGTGGTGTTCGTTACCGCCAAAGCGTCGAATGTGGATGTGGATCAGCTCAAGGAAGAGTTTGAAGCGGCGGTGATCACCAAGCCCTTCGATCCGATCACCTTGCCCGATCAGCTCAAGGAAATCTGGAGCCGGATGACGCCGGAACCTGCAGGCAGCTGATCTGGGCTGACAGGTGGGATTGATAGACCCCGCGCCCGATCAGGCGCGGGTTTCTTTTTGTGTCTCAGATTGTGTCGCAGCTTGTGTGTCCGTCGCGGGCTGCGTGTCGGAAGCCGAGGCGTCATCGACAATCTCGGCATCGACGATATCGGCTTCGGGGGGTGTCCCAGAACTGGTTGCGGCATCGGTCTCGGGGCTCTCGGGCTCGGCCTTGGGCGGCTGGGCCGGTTCTTCGAGGGCGCCGACGATCAGCGGCAGCATGGCCACGCCGGTGGGCATGGCCGGGGCCGCGCCGGGGGCGTTGCGCCATTCGAGCGTGTCGACCGCGTGGCAATGGGCGCAGGTGGGGGCCCATTCATGGTGGATATGCTGGCAGTTCTCGCAGATCCATTGCGGGCCGCGCGCGGCGGCGACGGCGCGGGCGAGCCAGCCTTTGACCACCGTGTCATTGGCGCCAGCGCCGCGTTCGATGGCCGCCATGATGGTCAGCGAGCGGGCGTCGGGCGCGGTTTCGGCGAGGGTGCCGAGGGCGCGGCGGGCGGCGGGGAAATCCTCGGCCGCGATTTGCAATTCAGCCTCGACGAGCTTGGCCTCGGGGTGATCGGGCGAGAGCTTGAACAGTTTGGCAAAGCGTTTGAGGCGCTGGTCCGGGGTTTCATCCGGCTCGATCGCGGCATAGGCGGCGGCGAGATCGGGGTGCGGCTGGCTCTCCCAAGCCTTGCGGATGACCCGCGTGGCATAGCGTTTCGACCCGTCCTCGATATAGGCCTGCGCGGCCATGACGGCGGCGGGGACGAGATGCGGCGACAGGCGGTTGGCCTCGATCGCGGTTTCCTTGGCCTCGATCGTGCTGTTCTCGGCGGCGATGTCGCGGGCCTCGGCGAGGGCGAGGATCGCGTCGCGGCGACGGTGCAGATCGCGCGGCAGGCTACCGTGCTTGAGCTTGGCGTTGAGCGTGGCGCGGGCGCCTTTCCAATCAGCCTGACCGGCCTGAAGCTGCAGCAGCGTGTCCTGCACCTCTTCGTGGGTCGGTTTCAGGCCAAAGGCGGTTTCGGCCAGTTTGAGCGCGGTGTCGGTGTCGCCCTCTTCGATCTTTTGCTTGAGCAGACCACGGACGCCGACAAAGCGGGTCTTGTCGTCCTTGAGCAGGCGTTTGTAGACCTCTTCGGCGGTGCGACGGTCGCCGGTGAGCTCGGCCGCTTGGGCGGTGAGCAGGTTGGTCAGCTCGGGTTTGTGAAGGTATTTCTCGGCCCGGGCGGCGCGGGACATGGCGAGTTTGCCCTCGCCCGAGGCCAGCGCCATCATGCCTTCGGTCAGGGCGCGGTAGCCTTTTTCCTGCCGGTTGCGGTCGAAATAGCGCGACATGGCGGTTTCGTCGCCATTGATGAAGCGCAGCAAGGCGACCAGCAGCGCGCCGAGTTTGAGCAGCAGCCAGAGCGTCAGCAAAAGCAGCGCCAGCGTGATGATCGCGTTGAGCGGCGTCAGGTTGACCTCATAGCCGGCCATGACGATTCGCACGCCGCCTTCGAGGCTCAGCAGATGCATGGCGGCAAAGCTGGCGGCCAGGATGAGGCCAAGGAAAACAACGATCTTGATCACGGACCAAAGCATGAATGCGCCCTTTCGGCGTTAGTTGAGCTGCGCGCCGAGCGTGTCGGCGGCTTGGGTGGCGGTCAGGCGGGTCTGGGCCTGGTCGACCCAGCCGGCAATCTCGGCCTGGGCGGGATCGGGAAGGGTGGCGAGCTCTTCCAGCGTGGCGGCCAGTTGCCCGTCGCGGAGGGCGGCCTCGGCGCGCGAGAGGATGGCGTCGGGGTCGTTGCCTTCGCGCGGCTCGAGCGAGCGGACGCCGAGCTGTGAGTTCAGGAAGCCGAGCACGCCCGAGCCTGCATGCGCGTCGGGATCGGCGCGGCGGGCGGCCTCAAGGGCGCGGCGGGCGGCGTCCGGGAAGCTTGTTTGCAAGGCCGCGAGGGTCGGCGCGCCGCTGTTTGCGATGGCTTGGAGATCGCTGGGGATCTCTTGCCCGGTGTTGGCGAGATCGTCGAGCGCCTCGGCGAAGGGGCTGCCATTGTCGAGCGCGGTGCGGACGCGGGTGAGGGCGGCGCGGCGGAGGGTGTCGCGGGCGGCGGTGCGGGCCTGGTCGTCTTTTTGGGCGGCTTCGGCGAGGAGGCGGTCCATTTCTTCGCGGAGCTTTTGCAGCTCGTCGGAGGAGACGGCTTCGCCCGCGGGGGCGGCGCGTTGGGCGAGGGTTTCGGCGGCGGCGAGACGGTCGCCAAGGGCCGAGAGCTGGGCCTCGATATCGGTGATCTGATCGGGGCTGACGGTCTCGGGCTGGGCCGAGGACATGTCCGCAAGCTGTTGGGATAGAGCGGAAATTTCCTTGTTCTGCTCGGCGAGACGGGTTTCGAGACGGGTCAGGGCCTCGTCATCGCCCTGAGGCAGGAGGCCGAGTTGCGGCAGCAGGAGATAGGCGGCCAGGGCCCCGACCAGAGCGGCGGTGACGCCGCCGAAAAAGAGCGCGCCAAAGCCCGCGCCGCCGCCGGTTTCAGAGGCGGGAGGCGTCGGGGTGGGCGGGGGTGTGGCCGCAGATTTCGACGTCGGTATCTCGTCGGTATTTCGACTGTTTTGCGACGGTGCGTTTTTGGCGCTGTCCGCCGGTTTGTCAGCGGGCGTTTCGGCAGGTTTGTCGGCAGGTTTCGCCGTGTCGGATTTGACAGGGTCCGATTTCACCGGCTCCGATTTCTTAGAGTCGGATTTCACCGGGTCCGGCTTGGCGGGCGCGTCAGGCTTGGCAGACGCGTCGGGCTTTGCGCTGGTCGCAGCTTTGGCGGCGGCCTCGGGCTTGGCGGCCTCGGACTTGGCAGGCTCAGGCTTGGCGGCCTCGGGCTTGGCGTCGGATTTGGCGGTGGCCCCAGTTTTGGCTTCGGATTTCGCCTCGGGTTTGGAAGCGGCTTTGGCGGCCGTGTCCTCGTCGCGTTTCGAGTTCTTCTTGTCACTGGACACTTAGCTCACCCTCTCTGCGCGGACGCGTTTTGTTAACCACCCTAAGCCACCTTACTGTGGCGAATTTTCTCCCTCAACCCGCTTCGCGATTTCCCACGCGGCGGGCAGCGCCATCAGCATCGCCTCGGCATCGGGCCGGTCGGCGACGATCACGGCACGGGCCGCACCGCGCGGCACGCGCGCCGCGACCGCGTTGCTGAGTGCAAGCACGACGAGCGGCGCCCGGGCGGCGGCGTCTTGGAAGAATATGTGGCAAGTGCGGGGGGAGAAAAGGGGCAAAATCACCGCAGTCTCCCCTTCGAGGAGGGTTCGGGCCTCGGCGGTGAGCGGGCGCTGATGCTGATGATAGACAGCGTGATCGAGCGCGGCATGGCCCATGGCGCGCAGCGCCGCCGCCACATCGCAGGCCATGTGATTGCCATGCAGATGCAGCGCCGGGGTGGGCGGCGGCGAGTGTTTGAAATGGTCGAGAAGATGCGCGGCATCGGGGGCGACATGGCGCAGATCATGGCCCGCGGCACGGGCCAGCGCACCCAGTTTCGGCCCCACCACCCAGAGCGGCAGGCCGAGAGGGGCGGCAAAAAGCGCGTGTTTCGACGTCAGGATCAGGCTCATCGCATCGCCGGGATCGGGGATGGCGAGGGGTTCGATCTCGATCAGGGGGGCGCGGACCACCGGCACCTCAGCGCCGAGCACATGGCGGGCGTCGCGGGCAAATTCCACGTCGTCGGGGCTGGGCCGTGTGATCAGCAGGCTGGGGGCCATGTCACCTCCGTGACGGTTGTTTGCGCGTCGTCCCGGTGTTACCTGCCATGGGACAAGACCGCAACGGGCAGACCGATGAGCGACACCACGACCATACTCGGAATTGAGAGCAGTTGCGACGACACTGCGGCGGCGATTGTGCGCGTCGGCGGGGCTGTGCCGGAGATCCTGTCATCGGTGGTCGATGGGCAGACGGAGCTGCATGATGCCTATGGCGGCGTGGTGCCCGAGATTGCGGCGCGCGCCCATGCCGAGAAGGTCGATCTTTGCGTGCGCGCGGCGCTCGATGCGGCGGGGATTGGCCTTGGCCAAGTGGATGCGGTGGCGGTGACCGCCGGGCCGGGTCTTATCGGCGGGGTGATGTCGGGGGTGATGTGCGCCAAGGGGATTGCCGCCGGGGCGGGGCTGCCGCTTATCGGGGTGAACCATCTGGCGGGGCATGCGCTGACGCCGCGGCTCACCGATGCGGTGGAGTATCCTTATCTCATGCTGCTGGTGTCGGGCGGGCATTGTCAGTTCCTTCTCGTCGAGGGGGCGGAAGAGTTCACCCGGCTCGGCGGCACGATCGACGATGCGCCGGGCGAGGCCTTTGACAAGGTGGCGCGGCTCTTGGCCTTGCCGCAGCCGGGCGGGCCGTCGGTCGAGGCGGAGGCGGCGCTTGGCGATGCGGCGCGGTTCAAGCTGCCGCGGCCTCTGTTGGATCGGCCGGGCTGTGACATGTCGTTTTCCGGGCTGAAGACCGCCGTGCTGCGCGCCCGCGATGGCGAGATGCAGGAGGGCCGTCTGTCGCGCCGGGTGCGGGCCGATATCTGTGCGGGGTTTCAGGCCTCGGTCTGTGATGTGCTGGGCGAAAAGACGCGCCGGGCGCTCGAGATTTATCTGGAACAATCGCCGGCGCGCCCGGTTCTGGCGGTGGCGGGCGGGGTGGCGGCCAATGGGCCCATTCGCGCCCGGCTCATGCAGGTGGCCGAGGCGGCGGGGGCCGCGTTTGTCGCGCCGCCTCTGCGGCTCTGCACCGATAATGCGGCGATGATCGCCTATGCGGGGGCCGAGCGGTTTGCGCTTGGGCATCGCGATGGGATGGATCTGGCGGCGCGGCCACGCTGGCCGCTCGACAAGGCGAGCCCGGCGATGCTCGGCTCTGGCAAGAAAGGGGCCAAGGCATGATCGGAGTGATGGGGGCGGGGGCGTTCGGCACGGCGCTGGCGGTGTCGCTGGCGGCGAAAGGCCCGGTGGTGCTGGCGGCGCGGACCGAGGCGCAGGCGGAGGAGATCCGGCGCGCGGGCGAGGTGGCGCGGCTGCCCGGTGTGACATTGCCCGAGGCGGTGCAGGTCGGGGCGGGCGTTGCGGCGCTGGCCGGTTGCGACATCATCTTGTTGGCGGTGCCGACCCAGAAGCTGCGTGCGATGCTCATGGACGCGGGCGGGGTGTTTGACGCCAAGACGCTTGTCGCCACCTGCAAGGGGGTCGAGCAGGGCAGCCAAAAGAGCCCGTCGCAGGTCATTGCCGAGGTCTGTCCCGAGGCCATGGTGGCGGTGCTCACCGGGCCGAGCTTTGCCGCCGATATTGCGCGCGGGCTGCCGACGGCGCTGACCCTCGCCTGTGCCGACCGGGCGGCGGGCAAGGCGTTGCAAGAGGCGCTCAGCGTGGCGCATCTTCGGCTCTACCGGAGTGAGGATGTGACCGGGGCCGAGCTTGGCGGGGCGCTCAAGAATATCATCGCGATTGCCTGTGGTGCGGCGGTGGGCGCGGGGCTTGGCGAGAGCGCGCGGGCGGCGCTCATGACGCGGGGCTATGCCGAGATGGCGCGGATGGCCGAGGCGATGGGGGCGCGGGCCGAGACGCTTGCCGGGCTGTCGGGCTTTGGCGATCTGGCGCTCACCTGCACGTCGGAACAGTCGCGCAACCTGCGCTATGGGCTGGCGCTTGGCCGGGGCGAGGCGTTTGACAGCGGCGTCACGGTGGAGGGTGCGGCGAGCGCGCCTGCGGTGGTGGCGCGGGCCGAGGCGCTCGGCATCGAGATGCCGATCACGCGGGTCGTCGTCGGCCTCGTGTCGGGACAATTGCGCGTCGCCGGTGCGATGGATATGTTGCTCTCACGACCATTGAAGGAAGAAAAATGCTGATCGCTCTTATTGGCCGGGACAAGCCCGGTGCGTTGCAGGTGCGGCTCGACAATCGGGCGGATCATGTGGAGTATCTCAAGTCGTCCGGGGCGGTGAGCCAAGCCGGTCCGCTTCTTGATGAGGCGGGGGAGATGTGCGGCTCGCTCGTGGTGCTCGATGTGGCGGATATGGCAGAGGCCGAGGCCTGGGCTGCGGCGGATCCCTATGCCAAGGCCGGGCTCTTTGCGTCGGTCGAGCTCGTCCCGTGGAAGAAGGTCATCTGATGCGCTACTGGCTGTTCAAGTCGGAGCCTGCGACCTGGAGCTGGGAGGACCAGCAGGCCAGGGGAGAGGCGGGCGAGGAATGGGACGGCGTGCGCAATTACCAGGCGCGCAATTTCATGCGCGAGATGGCGGTCGGGGATCGCGGGTTCTTCTACCATAGCCAGACGGAAAAGGCGGTGGTGGGCATTGTCGAGGTGATCGCCGAGGCCCATCCCGACAGCACCAGCGATGATCCGCGCTGGGAGTGTGTCGATATCCGGGCGGTGGCGCCGGTGGCGCGGGCGGTGACGCTCGACGAGATCAAGGCAGAGCCGCGGCTGGCGGAGATGGCGCTGTTGCGGCAATCGCGCCTGTCGGTGCAGCCGGTGCGCGAGGCGGAATGGCGGATCGTCTGCGAGATGGCCGGGGTGGCGCCCTGAGCCGGTAAGACAGGGCGCGGCATTTGTGCTAGGATGGGGCGGAGGGACGCCCCATGAAAGATCGCTATGACAACAGGGTTTCGACCGGATCAGCGCGGGCGCGGGATGCCTATGTTCTCGGGTTGGATCGGTTTCTCGGGGCGGAGCTGGGCGTCGAAGAGGCGCTGAGCGAGGCCATCGCGGAAGACCCGGATCTGGCGCTGGCCCATGTCACGCTGGGCCGCTATCGGCAGGTGATGGGGGACCGGGCGGGGGCACAGGCGGCGATGGAGGCGGCCCGGGGCTGTGGTCGCGAGCTTAGCCCGCGCGAGGCCGGGCAGGTGGCTATTTTCGACATGTTGATCGCTGGCAAGTCAGCGGCGGGCTATGAGGCGGCGCGGGCGCAGCTGCGGGAATATCCGCGCGATGTGCTGACGGCACAGGCCTGTCTCGGGGCGCTGGGGCTTATCGGGTTCAGCGGCCGGGCCGGGCGCGAGGCGGAGAACCTGGCGCTCGCCGAGGAGCTGGCCCCGGCCTATGGCGCGGATTGGTGGCATCAGGGGCTCTTGGCCTTTGCCCAGCTCGAGACCGGGCAGCTCGACCGGGCCGAGGGCAATATCACCGCCTCGCTGGCGGGCAATCCCCGCAATGCCCATGCCGCGCATATCCGCTCGCATCTGTTCTATGAACGGGGCGAGACCGACGCGGGCTATGGGTTCATCACCGCGTGGCGGCAGGGCTATGACCGCCGCGCCCAGATGCATTGCCATATCTCGTGGCATATCGCGCTCTGGGCGTTGGAGCGTGGCGATGTGGACGAGATGTGGCGGATCATCGACCGCGATGTCGATCCGCGCCAGAGCTCTGGCCCGCCGATCAATGTGGTGAGCGATCTGGCGGCGGTGCTCTACCGGGCCGAGATGGCGGGGGTCGAGGTGCCACAGGCGCGCTGGCAGGTGATCGCGGATTACACGGCGGCGCATTTTCCGAAACCGGGGCTGGGCTTTGCCGATATGCATGGGGCGTTGTCCTATGCGATGGCGGGGTGGCCGGAGGCGCTCGACCGGATCATCCAAGGCGCCAAGGGGCCGGCGGCCGATCTGGTGCGCGACCTGGCCGAGGCCTTTGGGGCGCTGGCGGCGCAGGATTGGGAGCGGGCGGATCATCTGCTCACCCGGAGCCTCGCCGATCATGCCCGGATCGGCGGCAGCCGGGCGCAGCGCGATCTGATCGAGTTTGCCTCGCTCATGGTGCTGTTGCGGCTGGGCCGGAAGCGGGAGGCGCGCCGTCAGTTGGCAATGCACCGGCCCCGGATCGCGCTGCGCAATTCGCTGGCCGGGATGTGAGGCTGGGGGCACGGGGCCACGGAAACACTGGACCGGGGGGCGAATTGGGGACAGTCTCGGGGGAGGTCATAGAGGAGAGTGGATATGGTGGCGTGGATTTCGGTCATTCTGGCGACGGTGGCGGCCTTTGCCCTGGGGGCGGGGTGGTATGGCAAGCTGTCGGGGCCGTGGATGCGGGCGGCCAAGGTGCCGGTGGGGGCGGATGGCAAGCCCAAGGGCAGCTCCAACCCGATGCTTTATGTGATTGCCTTTGGGCTGCAATTGCTGGTGGCGGGGATGATGCGCCATGTCTTTGCCCTGTCGGGGATCGACAGTATTTTCGCCGGTCTGGTGGCGGGGCTCGGGATCGGGCTGTTTTTCATCACGCCTTGGATCGCGCTCAACAATCTTTATAGCCAGCGGCCCGTGACGCTGACGCTGATCGATGGCGGCTATGCGGCGCTGGGCTGTGCGGCGATGGGGGCGGTGCTCGGGCTGTTTTGAGCGGTCCTGTGCTGTTTTAGCCGGAGTTCAGACATGTCAGCGGAGGGTTCGGCGCCGATCGCTGAACCCTCCGCTGCCCCACGCGCACCCGTCTCCCACGCGCGTAAACAATGCCTTTGAAGGTTCGGCCATCCTGGTCCGAATAGGATGAGGATAGCGCGGAAGGGGTGCGGCTGGCAAAGGCTAAGTCCCTAAAACACCGTTCAAATTGAGGCGGGCCCCGGGGATGCCGCGCGGCCTTTCCGGGCAGAGTCCGTTTGAGGGAGAGGCCATTTAGGGGGGTGTCAGGGGAGAGGCCGCAGTCTCGCGCGTGCGGCCTCTTGTTTCGGCGAGCACCCGGTCAGGTGATGTCTTGCACCTTCATGACGAGATCGCCCCAGTTGCGCTGATTTTCGATGTCATGTTCGAGGCCTTGGTCGTCGGCGATGGTGAACCGCTTGATCGCGGGGGTTCTGCTCGTCGCCTGATAGAGCCAATAGGCCTCCGCCTTCAGCGCCTCGGCGATGGGGGTGTCGATGGATTCGTAGACCATCTGTTTGCAGGCGTTGATGGAGGCGGCGGGGAATTGGGCGATGCGATGCGCCAGGGCATCGACATAGGGGCCGATCTCGTCGGGGTCCAAGGCCTTGTTGATCGTGCCGAGCCGTTCCGCATCATCGGCGTCGTAATCCTGTGCGCTCAGGATGATTTCCAGCGCCTTGCCGAGCCCGGTCTGACGGGCCATGCGCGAGGCACCGCCGCCGCAGGGCAGGATGCCCATGCCCACTTCCATCTGCATGAATTTGAACTTGCCAGGCGCGGCAAAGCGCATGTCGAGGGCAAGCGCCAGTTCATGGCCGCCGCCCCGGGCAAAGCCTTCGAGCTTGGCGATGGTGGCCTGGGGGACCTTGCTGATCCGTTCGCAGACGGCCTGCAGGTCGAGCAATTCCGCCTCGTCGCGCGAGACCGGCTCTTGCGACATGTCCTTGAGAAGTTCGGTGTCGTAATGGCAGACCCAGATTTCGGGGTTTGCCGATTGGAACACCACCACCTTGACCGCGCGGTCCCGTTCGAGCCGCATGGCGAGGCTGTTGAGGTCCGCCAGCATCTGTTGGCCCTGCACGTTGACCGACCCGAAATCGAAGGTGACGGTGGGGATGGCCTCTGTCACGTCGACGGTGAAGGTTTGGAAATTCTCGTATTTCATGGTCTGTCCTCCGATGGGGAAACCGCCGGGCAAGGCGCTGCGCGGTTGGGTTTGGGCGGGGGGATGGGCCGCCTGACGAGGGAGGTTATTCAGTGGGGAAATTATATAAACTAGGTGAATACCTATTTAGAATTCCGAAATGGGATATAATTTTGGGGCCGCTCGGTGGGGGCGGCGGGGGGCTTGCGGGTCCTGCAGGGGCCGGGATGTGACGTGTTCGGAGGGGCTATTGTCGATTCATCGTTAGCTTTTTGCTGACCGACACCTTATGTAGATCGGGTTTCTTGCATTGGGAGATAGGCCCATGAACATGCACCCGAGCCATGTCCAGAGCTCGCCGGATCGTGATGACGCGCAGGATGCGCTCGACACGTTGCGGACATGGGCCATGTCGGCCACGCCCGAAGAGGTGGCCGATCTCGACCCGGCGGTGGCGCGTCTTCTGCCGGGGCAGGAAGTGTCGAATTACCCGGCGCTCGCCCGCGCCTATCCCGAAGAGTTCGAGGTGGATGACGCCTATCGCGCCACCATGCCGGATTTGCAGAACGGGCCGACCTCGCTCATCCGGGGGGCGCGGCAGCAGTTGCAGCATGTGGGGATTTCCAATTTCCGCCTGCCGGTGCGGTTTCACCGCCGCGATGAGAGCGACCTGACGCTCGAATCCTCGGTCACCGGGACGGTGAGCCTCGAGGCGGGCAAGAAGGGCATCAACATGTCGCGCATCATGCGCAGTTTCTACAAACATGCGGAAAAGACCTTTAGTTTCGAGGTGATCGAAGCGGCGCTCGACGATTACATCACCGATCTCGACAGTATCGATGCGCGCATTCAGATGCGGTTCTCCTATCCGATGAAGATCCGGTCGCTGCGCTCGGGGCTTGAGGGCTATCAGTACTATGATTTCGCGCTCGAGCTGGTCGAGACGGAGGGGGTGCGGCGCAAGTTCATGCATCTCGACTATGTCTATTCCTCGACCTGCCCCTGTTCGCTCGAGCTGTCGGAGCATGCGCGGCGGGAGCGGGGGCAGTTGGCGACGCCGCATTCGCAGCGTTCAGTGGCGCGGATTTCGGTCGAGCTGGTGGGCGAGGATTGCCTGTGGTTCGAGGATCTGATCGACCTCGCGCGGCGGGCGGTGCCCACCGAGACGCAGGTGATGGTCAAGCGCGAGGACGAGCAGGCCTTTGCCGAGCTCAACGCGGCGAACCCTATTTTTGTTGAGGATGCGGCGCGTCTGTTCTGCAAGGAATTGCTGGCCGATGGCCGGGTGGGCGACTTCCGGGTGGTGGCGAGCCATCAAGAGAGCCTGCACAGCCATGACGCGGTGAGCATCCTCACCGAGGGCCCGACCTTTGCCGCGCAGAGCCTCGATCCGAAGCTGTTCAACACGCTGTTTCACGTCGGTTAAACGTCGGTATTCCGTCGGTGACACGGCGGTGTTGTGCGTTTTTCGAAACGACACGGACTTAGCGAAACAGATCCTTCGCCTGCTGCTCGGGCTGAAGCCGTTTCAGCGTTTGGAAACCCAGTCGAACGTTCTTTGCCGCTCAGAAAGATAAAAATCCCGGATGCTCATGCCACTAGGTACCTTTATGCCTGTGTCGTCCAAGCCTTTTTGAAACCCTGAAAGAATATTGTCTGTTATGCCTTGAGTTGTCTCAACTAAAGAGGTGATCGCTGGCATGCCTTGAGTGTGTGCGTAATCGACAATCTGCGACAACGGAATTTTTCTGGTCATGTGTTGATACCACTTGTCGTCAGCTTTTAGGATGCCGCCGGCTTCAGCCAATTCCCTATAGTTAACGGGGCGCTTGTCTGAAGCCGCTTGAATTAAGAACTCAATTCCGGCCTGAAAGTTGAACGCCTTATTCCGGCGGGCTTGCTCCTCGACAGCCGCCTTGGCCAAGGGAGCGTCTAGCTTCTTCTCTCGACGGTGGTTTTCAATAAGGTTCTGAATCTGTCGATCGGTCTTTGCGCTTAGGTCCATAAAATACGTCCTTGTTCGAGAATGAGTGTAGAAGAGATTTTTTCAATTATCGGTAAGAAAAGCCTGGCGTTCGCTCCCAAGCAAGAATTTTCATTGTTTCAGGATAGGACAACGAAAAAACCCCGGCGCGGTGGCCGGGGTTTTTTTGCTGTTTGGATGTCCTCGGCTGGCCTAGTTGGCGGCCAGGGTGGCGCTGCTGGTCAGGAGGCTCGGGACGAGCTGTTGCACGACGCGGTTCCATTTGGTGATCGGCTGTTCCGAGAGGAAGACCACGTCATTGGGGCGCATCTGGAACTTGGTGGCGAGGACCAGATTGGTGGCGTCGCGGTAGTTCAGATTATAGGCGGTGATCCGGTCGCTGCCGGGTTGCCCGCGCAGCACGTAGACGCGGGCCGGGTTGGCCGTCATGTTCTGCGAGCCGCCGTTTTCAAAGAGCGCATCGGCGAGCGAGGCGGTCTTGCCGAAGGGCAGCGGGAAGCGGCTCGGGGTTTTGACCTCGCCGGTGAGATAGACGAAATCACGATCCACCGAGTCCAGTTCGAGCCGTGACAGGAAGTTGCTGCGGGCCTCTTCGAGGGCGCTGCGGCGCAGGTTCATGGCGCTGTTCATCTGGTTGAGCGCGTGAATCTGGGCGTCCTGTTTATAGGTGGCCAGGGCGATCTGTTCGGTGAAGAAGGCCTGTGCGTCTTCGAGCTCGAACGTGGTGTCGACAAAGATCGAATCGCCCGCCGCGAGCCGGGTTTTCTGAACCCCGGGGCGTTTGAGATATTCGGTCAGCGGCACTTCGTAGAGCTCGCCGTCGCGGTAGAGGCGGATGAGCGTGTAATCCTCGTCGCGGGTCGAGATGCCGCCCGCCGCCGCCAGCGCCTCTTCGAGGGTGAGCGAGACGAGGGTGATCGGAACCACGGCGGGTTTGGACACTGCGCCGCCGACCGAGACGCGTTTCGAGTTGAACTCGGACACTTCGAGCGAGAAGGACGGGTCCATCTGGCTCGAGATCAGGCGTTGGAAGACCTGCGCTTCGGCCTCTTCGAGGGTCAGGCCCGCGACCTTGATACGGCCCACGTCGGGCACGGCGATGGCGCCGTCATCCTGCACGGTATAGCCTTGGCGGCGGTTCTGGGCGGCCAAGAGCCCCGACAGTTCCTCGACCGTGTTGCCCGCGTCCGGCGAGCTCAGCAACAGGACATCGCCGACACCGACCCGGTAGGGCACGACAGGGGCGCTTGGCGGGGTGCGCATGGGCAGGGCGGTGGGTTTGATCTGCCGGTCGACCACGGGTTCCGGCGAGCTGCCGACGCCATAGATGCCGGCATCGGTGCCAGCGGTCTGAAAGAAGGCGGCGGGCAGCGTTTTCGGGGTGTAGGTGGAGCGGTTGGCACTGGCGACGGTGGCAGCGTCGAGCCGGACAACATCCACATTTGGCGAATTTGCCGGCACCTTTGGGCTAATATAGGCAACACCACATCCGCTGACCATCAAGGTCAAAGCTACCAACACCACGAATCTCATTCCGAACATATCCCCCGATAATTCCCTAGCCAGTTGCCAGAGAACCGGCGCAGGTTTCAAGCCCTCGGCCTAACGGAAAGGCCCAAGGATGGGGTTTTTGTCACAAATAATTTCCCGCATAGGTGGAAATCCGCGGGCCAACATCGCCTGTGGTGTTCAGGGCACGAGCCGCTCGACCGCGCGCATGGCGCCCAGGGATTTGTCGTAGACTAGCGTCAGGATGCGTTTTCCGCCCAGATGCGGGGCGAGCCGGGTGGTGAGGGTCGGCAGGGCGCGGGTCGCCCCGGCGGCGCAGGTGGCGGCGATAAAGCCGCGTCGGGTGAGCTTGGGCATCGGGTCTCCTCGGCCTTGGATCACACAGTAGAGCTATGGGGCGGCAGGGGCTGTTTCAAGCCTTGGCCTGCGCGAGGCTCTTGCCGGAGGGGCGCGCATGGCGCTATCTCAGGGCCATGACACATGCACGTTTTACCCGCCTCGCCCAATCCCTTCCCGCCTCGGTGCCTTTTGTCGGCCCCGAGGAGCAGGAGCGCACGCGCGGCGCGCCCTTCGACGCGCGGCTCGGGGCGAATGAGAATGTCTTTGGTCCGTCGCCCAAGGCGATTGCCGCGATGCAGGCCGAGGCGGTCGAGATCTGGAAATATGCCGATGCCGCGAGCCATGATCTGCGCGCGGCGCTGGCCGGGCATCTCGGCATCGAGATGGGCAATATCGTCGTGGGCGAGGGTATTGACGGGCTCTTGGGCTATCTCGTGCGGCTGCTCATCGAGCCGGGCGATGCGGTGGTGACCTCGGACGGGGCCTATCCCACGTTCAACTATCATGTGGCGGGGTTTGGCGGGGTGCTGCACAAGCTGCCCTATCGCGACGATCACGAGGATCTGCGCGGGCTGATGGCGTTGGCGCGGGAGAGGGGCGCCAAGCTCATCTATTTCGCCAATCCCGACAATCCGATGGGCAGCTGGCTCAGCGGGGCGGATGTGGTGGCGGCGCTCGAGGATCTGCCCGAGGGCTGTCTGTTGCTGCTCGACGAAGCCTATATCGAGTTTGCGCCCGAGGGCACCGCCGCGCCGGTCGCGATCGAGGATGAGCGGGTCATTCGGATGCGGACCTTTTCCAAGGCCTATGGCATGGCGGGGGCGCGGATCGGCTATGCGCTCGGCTCGGCCGGGGTGATCCGCAATTTCGAGAAGATCCGCAATCATTTCGGCATGGGCCGGGTGGCGCAGGCGGGGGCGCTGGCGGCGTTGCAGGATCAGGACTGGCTGCGCGAGATCTGTGACAAGGTGGCGGCGTCGCGCGAGGCGATTGCGCGGATTGCCCGCGAAAACGGTCTCGAGCCGCTGCCGTCGGCGACCAATTTCGTGACGGTGGATTGCGGCGCGGATGGCGATTTTGCCCGTGCCGTTCTGGGCGGGTTGGTGGCGCAGGGGGTGTTCGTGCGGATGCCTTTCGTGGCGCCGCAGGATCGCTGTATCCGCATCAGCTGTGGCACGGAGGCGGATCTGGCGCGGCTGGCCGAGGCGCTGCCGGAGGCGTTGCGGCGCGCGCGCGGCGGTTAATCCGCCGCCAGCGCCCGTGCCGCCGCCGAGACGCCGCCCGATCCATGCGGGATGTCGAGCGCGGCGAGCCCTGCCTCGATCGCGCCGAGCGCGCCCAGCACCATATGCGCATTGACGTGGCCCATATGGCCGATGCGGAAGAACCCGTCGGCGGCGGGGGTGCCCTGTTCGGCCATGCCGAGCCCGATGCCAAGGGTGACGCCGGCCATCTCTTCGGTCCAGCCGCGCAGGCGGCTGGCGTCGGGAGCGGTGAGCGACACGGCGGTGACCGCGTGGCTGCGCAGCGCGGGATCGGAGATGTTGAGCCGCATCGCGCCGTCGCGTGCCCAGCAGTCGGTGGCGGCCCAGATCGCGCCGGCGAGGCGGGCGTGGCGTTGCCAGATCGCGTCGAGCCCCTCTTGGCGGATCATGTCGAGGGCCACGCGCAACCCGTAGAGGTGATGGGTGGGCGCGGTGCCGCCGAAATATTGATAGACGGCCTCGGGCTTGGCGCGGGGGGTCCAGGACCAATAGGGGCTCACCCGGTCGAGCCGGGTTTGCACCGCATCGGCGCGGTCGTTGAACCAGACAAAGCCGAGACCGGGGGGCAGCATCAGGCCCTTTTGGCTGGCCGAGACCATGACATCGACGCCCCAGCGGTCCATTTCGAACCGCTCGCAGCCGAGCGAGGCGATGCAATCGGCCATGAGGAGCGCCGGGTGACCGGCGGCGTCCAGCGCGGCGCGAACGCTGGCGATGTCGTTGCGCACGGTGCTGGAGGTGTCGACATGGGTGACGAGCACGGCTTTGATGTCGTGGGTCGTGTCGGCGCGCAGCGCGGCCTCGATCCGGTCGGGGTCGATGGTGGCGCGGTTGCCGAAGTCGAGCAGATCGACCTTGGCGCCCATGGCCTCGGCATGGCGGCCCCAGCCCAGCCCGAAATGGCCGGTGGCGAGCACCAGAACCCGGTCGCCGGGGGCGATGGTGTTGGCCAGCGACGCCTCCCAGGCGCCATGGCCATTGGCGATATAGATCGCGACATAGCCGTCGGTCTGGGCCACATGGCGCAGATCGGTGGCGAGCCCGTCCATCATGTCCACGAGCTCGCCCTGATAGATATTGGGGGCGGCGCGGTGCATGGCGCGCTGGACCGCGTCGGGCACGACCGATGGCCCTGGAATGGCGAGATAGCTGCGCCCCTGTGCAAACCCCATATCACTGATCCTTCTGACAGATATTGCGGGCGACTTTAGGCACCGGGCGGGCAAGGTCAATCGCTGTTGCGGCAAGGCAGGCGGGCCAGTGCGGCGGGCGGGGCGCGGGCGGTGCGCGGGGCGGCGTGCAGGGAGGCCAAGCTTGCCTCTGGGCGGCGGGACGCCTACATGGGGCGCGAACACTACAAAGGCTCGGGACCTCATGACGGTATTTTCACGGCTCAAGACTTGGGAAGCCAATCTGCGCGCCAGCTACAACACCGATCTCAGCACGCCCGAGAACCGGCGCCGCGCCCATATCTATAACCTGTGGTTCGATCACGCGATCCTGCGCACGGTCTGGACCAATTTCTTTGAGGTGGCGCCGGGGGTCTGGCGGTCGAACCATCCGACGCATCGGCGGTTTGAAAAGCTCAAGGCGATGGGGTTTCGCAGCGTGCTCAACCTGCGCGGATCGGGCGGGGCGGCGCATTACCTGACCGAGGTGGAGAGCTGTGAAAAGCTCGGGCTGACGCTGGTCAATGTGACGCTGCACGCGCGCTATGCCGCGCCGCGCGAGGATATCCTGACGTTGCTCGAGGCGTTTCGCCAGATCGAGAAACCCTTTGTCATGCATTGCAAATCGGGGGCCGATCGGGCCGGGTTTGCCTCGGCGATCTGGCTTCTCGTCATGGAGGGGCGGCCGGTGTCCGAGGCGCGGCGGATGCTGAGCTTTAAATATGTTCATATCCGGCGCTCGAAAACCGGGGTTCTCGACCATATCCTCGATGTCTATGAGGCGCGGCAGGCCGAGACCGGCATCGGCTTTGAGGAGTGGGTGCGCCAGGAATATGACAATGAGGCCCTCCAGCGCGAGTTCGAGGCGACCTACAAGCCGTGGTTCTGACCGTTAGCGGATGACGATTTCGTCGCTGCGCATCAGGCCGAGCACATCACGGGCCTGCTGATCCAGCAGATCGAGATCGAGATAGCTGTCCGACAGGCGCCGAGTCAGGTTTTCCATCCGGGCGACCTGAGATTCGAGCGCTTCGAGCCGGGCCTCGAGGGCGCGGGTCTCGGCCTCGATCTCGGCGCGGCGGAACAGGCCGAAATCGCCCTGCACCGCGGCAAAGGTGAAATAGAGCCCCAATGCGAATGTGATCGCGAAATAGATGAGGACGCCCATGGCGGGCGGCTTGCGAATGCTCACGGTATCTGCCTCGGTTTCATGCCTCTTGTCGGGCAACAGATGCAAAGTGCCATATCGCGGGGCGCTTGTGAATCCCCTTTCCAAAACATGGGGCTGGCCTGTAGCATTCCAGCAAGGGGGACGATCATGCGCCATTTGCCCGCCCAGACCATGAGCGACACCCATGAGGTGACGAACCAGCCGCCACCGCGCGGCAACCGCAGGCTTTGGGCCGATGATCCGGCGCTGCGCGATCATGCGGCGGCGGCGGGGGCGGATAGCGAACAGCTGTCGGACTATGGCGCGTTGATGGGCCATGCCGAGGCGGCGGTGGCGGCGCGCGAGGCGCGGGATTATCCGCCACAGGCGCGGATTTTCGACGCGGGCGGGCGGCGGCTCGACGAGGTGCGGTTTCACCCGTCTTATCATCAACTGCTGGAGGCGGGGATCGGCGCGGGCTATGCGGCGCTGCCCTGGGAGGGGCGGCCGGGCGGTCATGCGACCCATGCGGCGATGGTCTATCTCACCAGTCAGGTCGAGCCGGGCATCTGCTGTCCGATGACGATGACCTATGCGGCGGTGCCTGCGCTGCGCTCGGATGCGACACTGTTGCGGACCTGGGTGCCCAAGCTCACCTCGCGGGTCTATGACGGGGCGGCCAAGCCGCTGGCGCGCAAGCCCGGCGCCACCATGGGCATGGCGATGACCGAAAAGCAGGGCGGATCGGATGTGCGGGCCAATGCGACCCGGGCGGTGGCCGAGGGCGAGATGTATCGGTTGCGCGGGCATAAATGGTTCTGCTCGGCGCCGATGTCGGACGGGTTCTTGATGCTGGCGCAGGCGCCCGGCGGGCTCAGCTGTTTTCTGGTGCCGCGCTGGCTCGACGAGCGGCGCAACGGCATCCATCTGCAGCGGCTCAAATCCAAGCTCGGCAATCACGCCAATGCCTCGGCCGAGATCGAGCTGGTCGATGCCTATGGGCATCTCCTGGGCGAGGAGGGCGACGGGGTACGGGTCATCCTCGACATGGTGCATCACACGCGGCTCGATACGGCGCTGGCACCGGCGGGTCTGATGCGGGCGGCGCTCGATCATGCGTGGCATTGGGCGCGGCATCGGCAGGTGTTTGGCCGCGGTCTCGCCGATCAGCCGCTGATGCGCACGGTGCTGGCCGATCTGGCGCTCGATTGGGAGGGCACGCTGGCGCTCGGCCTGCATATGGGGGCGGCGTTCGACCGCGATGACGAGGCGTCGCGCGCCTTTGCCCGGCTCGGCGTGGCGCTGGCGAAATATCTCGGCAACAAGTTCTGCCCCGGGGTGGTTTATGAGGCGATGGAGGCGCTCGGCGGCATGGGCTATGTCGAGGACACCGAGCTGCCGATGCTCTACCGCGAAGCGCCGCTCAACTCGATCTGGGAGGGCTCGGGCAATGTGATCTGCCTCGATGTGCTGCGCAGCCTGCAGAAACTGCCGCTGGCGGGCGAGGTTCTGAGCGCCGAGCTGAGCGAGGCGACGGGCCAGTCGCGGGCCTATGACACGGCGCTGCGCACCCATATGGAGCGGTTCACCCGGCTGCCTGACGAGGGCGAAGCGCGCTGGTATGTCGAGAGCCTTGCGACGCTGCTCACGGCGTCGGTGCTCATCCGGCAAGCGCCGGGGCCGATCTCGGACGCCTATTGCGCTACCCGTCTTGGCGGTGCGCGCGGGCGCAGCGCCGGGGCGGTGCAGGGGCTCGACACCGGCGCGATCCTCGCGCGGCTGGGCGGGTAATTTCACCCGCGCATGAAAAAGCCCCGGTCGGAGAGGGTTCCGCGCCGGGGCTCTTTCTGGTTTCAAATACCCATTGCGCGACAGGCGCTCGGGGTCGGCCGTGGCGATTAGCCAGCCACCTTAGCCAGCGACGGAGGCGTCATAGATGCTCTGCACCGTGGCATCGAGCGTCGCGTTGAACTCGGCGTCGCTCTGGCTGGCCGAGAGGCCTTCGGTCAGGGCGCGGGAGAAGCTGGCGATCATGCCGGTGTTTTGCGACAGGCGGCTGTTGGCCTCGTCGCGGCTATAGCCGCCCGAGAGCGCCACGACGCGCAGCACGCGCGGGTGGTCGACCAGCGGTTTGTAGAGGTTCGCGGTCTCCGGCAGGGTCAGCTTGAGCATCACGTCGCGGCCTTCGGGCAGGGCGTCGAGCTGGGCCTTGATCTCGGCCAGGAGTAGGTCTTCGGCCTGGGCCTTGTCGGCGATCGAGATGGTGACCTCGGGTTCGATGATCGGCACGAGGCCCTTGTCGAGAATCTGGCCGCCCACTTCGAATTGCTGGGCGACGACGGCTTTGATGCCGCTCGGCGAGGCGGCGTTGATGACCGAGCGCATCTTGGTGCCGAAGATGCCCTTGTCATTGGCGCGGTCGAGCAGCGCGTCGAGATCGGGCATCGGTTTCATCATCTGCACGCCGTCGGTCTCGTCGGCGAGGCCCTTGTCAACCTTGAGGAAGGGGACGACGCCGCGCTCTTCCCAGAGATATTGCGCCGAGGGCTTGCCATCCATGACGCGGTCCATGGTCATTTCAAACAGGATCGCGCCGATGATCCGGTCGCCGGTGAAGGCCGGGCTCGAGGCGATGCGGGCGCGCATGGCGTGGATCATGTCGAACATCTCGGCTTCGCCCGAATAGGCGTCTTCTTCGACGCCATAGAGGCGCAGGGCCTTGGGGGTCGAGCCGCCCGATTGGTCCAGCGCTGCGATAAAGCCTTTGGCGCTGCGGATCTGCTCTGCCTGACGTGTCTTCGACATGGATGATATCCCCTCGTTACCTTTGCCCCCGCTTCTAGGCGAGCGGGACATGCGTTGCAATCTTGGTGGCGCTAACGCCTGTTGTGTTGGTGGTCCGGCGCTCAGCCGCCGAGCGCCGCGACGCCGGGCAGGGTCTTGCCTTCCATCCATTCGAGGAAGGCGCCGCCGGCGGTCGAGATATAGGTGAAATCCTCGGCCGCCCCGGCCTGATTGAGCGCCGCCACCGTGTCGCCGCCGCCGGCGACCGAGATCAGCCCGGCTTCGCGGCTCAGCCGTGCGGCCTCTTGCGCGGCGGCATTGGTGGCGGTGTCGAAGGGGGCGATTTCGAACGCGCCGAGCGGGCCGTTCCAGATCAGCGTCTTGGCCTTGGCGAGGACGGCGGCGACGCGGGCGACGCTTTGCGGCCCTGCGTCGAGGATCATCGCGTCTTCGGGGCAGGCATGGGCGGGGACCACTTCGTTCTCGGCCCCGGCGGCAAATTCGCGGGCGACGACCACATCGGCGGGGAGCAGGATTTCGCAGCCTGCGGCGCCGGCCTTGACCATGATCTGACGGGCGGTGTCGGCCATGTCATGTTCGCAGAGCGAAGCGCCCACGTTGAGCCCTTGCGCCGCGAGAAACGTGTTGGCCATGCCGCCGCCGATCACCAGATGATCGACCTTGTCGACGAGATTGCCCAGGAGGTCGAGCTTGGTCGAGACCTTGGCCCCGCCGACCACGGCCACGACCGGGCGTTCGGGCGCGCCGAGTGCCGCCTCGAGCGCCTGCAGCTCGGCCTGCATCAGGCGGCCGGCGCAGGAGGGCAGGTGTTCGGCCACGCCTGCGGTCGAGGCATGGGCGCGGTGGGCGGCGGAAAAGGCGTCGTTGCAATAGATGTCGCCGAGACCCGCAAGGCGGGCGGCGAACTCGGGATCATTGGCCTCTTCGCCGGGGTAAAAGCGGATGTTCTCCAAGAGCAGCACTTCGGCGGCGCGGGCCTCGCCGGTGAGGTTCTCGGCGCCTTCCAGCGTTTCGACAAAGCCCACCTTGTGGCCGAGTGCCGTCTCGAGCGCGGGCAGCACGATGCGCAGCGACATGTCGAGCACGACCTTGCCCTTGGGGCGGCCGAAATGGGCGATCAGCACCGGGATGCCGCCTTGCGACAGGATATGTTCGACGGTGGGGGCAATCCGTTCGATGCGGGTGGCGTCGGTGACCTTGCCGTTTTCCACCGGCACGTTGATATCGACCCGGGTCAGCACACGCTTGCCCGCCAGATCCATGTCATCAAGGGTTTTCCAGGCCATCTGATACCTCTTACGCCGCGATTTCGCGCCTCTCATGGCGCGAAGCCGCCGGGGCGTCAACACCTCTGCTTGGCAATCGCGCAGCAAAGTCATACCTATCGGGACAAGAGATATATCAAGGAGGGCCCCATGGCCGAGATCAAAGACCCCGAGAACACCATCCTGATGGAACTGAAAGACGGCACCGTGACCATCGAGCTGCTGCCCGATGTGGCGCCGGGCCATTGCGACCGCATGAAAGAACTGGCGCGGTCGGGTGCCTATGACAACGTGGCCTTTCACCGGGTGATCGACGGCTTCATGGCGCAGACGGGCGACGTGGCCAATGGCAATATGGAAAAGGATTTCAACCTGCGCATGGCCGGGACCGGCGGCAGCGACCTGCCCAATCTCAAGGCCGAGTTCTCGGGTGTTCCGCATGACCGTGGCACGCTCGGTGCGGCGCGCAGCCAGAACCCCGACAGCGCCAACAGCCAATTCTTCATCAACTTCAGCGACAACCATTTCCTGAACCGTCAGTACACGGTCTATGGCCGCGTCATTTCGGGCATGGAACATGTCGATGCGATCACTCGTGGCGAGCCGCCTGCGAGCCCGGACCGGATGATCAGCGTCAAGGTTGCCGCGGATGCATAAGGCCCTTATCGCCGCGCTCGGCGTGGTTCTGGCAGGTCCGGCGCTGGCCACCGGCATCGATATCGAAGTGGCGGGCGAGGCCAATGGCACCGTCTCCATCGATCTGTTTGAAGATGTGGCTCCGGCGCATGTGGCGCAGATCACCGCGCTGGCCAAGGACGGCGCCTATGACGGGGTGGTGTTCCACCGGGTCATGGACGGGTTCATGGCGCAGACCGGTGACGTTCGGTTTGGCCGCGAGGGCGATACCTCGGGCCGGGCCGGGATGGGCGGCAGCGATCTGCCGGACCTCAAGGCCGAGTTTTCGGACCTGCCGTTCGATCGTGGTGTCGTCGGCATGGCGCGGAGCCAGAGCCCCGACAGTGCCAACAGCCAGTTCTTTATCATGTTCGAGCCGGGTCATTTCCTCAATGGCCAGTACACGGTGATCGGCAAGGTGACGGCGGGTATGGAGGTGGTCGACGCGATCAAGCGCGGTCAGGGCCAGTCCGGTGCGGTGCCGGGCAAGCCCGACGTGATGACTTCGGTCACGGTCACCGAGTAGGGGCGCGCGTGACCGGCTATGCGCCTCTCGATGTGCCCAAGCCCGTCGCCGACGGGATCTGGATCATCGATGGGCCGCCGGTCACCTGCCGCCGGATGCCGCACCCGACACGGGCGGTGGTGATCCGGCTTGAGACGGGCGGGCTGTGGGTGCATTCACCCACGGCCTGGACCCCGGAGCTCGGTGCCGAATTGGAGGCGCTGGGCAGGGTGGCGCATCTGGTGGTGCCGAACCCGCTGCATACCACCCATATCAGCGAGTGGCAGGCGCACTATCCCGAGGCAGAGACCTGGGGGGTAGAGGCCGCCGTCACGCGGGCCGCGCGGCAGGGGCAGAGTCTGCATCTCGATCATTTGTTGGAGGCGCCGGTGCCCTGGGCGGGCGAGATCGGTCAGCTTTTGATCGCGGGCAGCCGTCGCCACACGGAATATGTGTTTTTTCACAAAGCGAGCCGCAGTCTGATCCTCACCGATATTCTGCAAAGCCTCGAGACCGCGCATCTGCCGGTCTGGATGCGGCCGCTGGTGTGGTTTTCCGGGGCGGATGACAGCGATGGCCGAATGCCGAGCATGCTGCGCCGGGCCTATGGCGACAAGCGGGCGCTGGCGGCGTCGCTGCGCGAGATGATCCGCTGGGCGCCGGCGCGGGTGCTTTTGGCGCATGGGCGCTGCTATATGAAGAATGCGCGTGGCGAGCTGGAGCGCGCCTATCGGCGGGAGCTGCGCAAGGGGCTCTGGGATGAGGTGGCCGAGGCGGCGGCGAAGGCCGAGGTGACGGAGCAGACCAAGGAGTGAGCCCGCAGCCCAGCGATGGGCAGAGGAAGGGGGTGGCCCCCTTCCTCCTGTTTGGGGTTACGCGGGCAGGTGGATGTTGAAGGCCGCCCGGATTTTCGCGTCCACTTCGGGATCAAACCGTGCAGCGGCGCGGCGCGACAGGATATCTTCCTTGCGGGCGATGGCCTTGGCCACGAGGTTGGGCTTGCCGATCTCGGCCCATTCCTTGGGTGAGGTGCGGTCGCCCAGCGCCGGGTATTGGTAGTCCGATTGCATCCGCGCCAGCGTCTGATCGGTGCCGAGGTAATGCCCCGGCCCGCCAAGACAGACCTGCCGCATCTGGTCGAGCGCGAGGGTTTCGTCGGTGACCTCGATGCCGCGCACGCAGCGCAGGGCGTGGCCGATGAGATCGTCCGACAGGATCAGCGATTCGTGGCAGAAGCCGAGGAGCGAGGCGTGCATGCCCGCCGCCTCATAGACCATGTTGAGCCCTGAAAGACCGGCCATGACGTTCGAGCACATGGCCTCCCACCCGGCCTGCATGTCGGGCAGCTTGGCATCGGTGATGCCGCCGACCGCGCCGCCGGGCAGCCCGTAGAAATGGTGCATCTGGGCGCAGGCCGAGCTCAGCAGTGCCTGTTCGCCAGAGCCGCCGGTCATCGCGCCGGTGCGCAGGTCGAGACCGAAAGGCCAGGTGCCGAAGATCGCCGGGTGGCCCGGCTTGACCGCGTTCACATAGACCAGACCGGCGAGGCATTCGGCGGTGGCCTGCACCACCGCGCCGGCGATGGTCGAGGGGGTCGTGGCGCCGGCCATGCCCGCCGACAGCAGCAGCACCGGCATGCCGCCGTTGATGCAGTTTTCCATGACCTGACAGGCTTCGGTGGCGAATTTCATCGGCGGCACGACGAAACAGTTCGAGTTCGACACGAAGGGCCGGGCGCGCCAGGCCTCTTCGCCGCCCGCGATCAGGTGCAGCAATTCCAGGGCGGAATGGACGTAATCGGGCTCGGTGAAGGAGGTGCCGACATGTTTGAACGTGCCGGAGGTGCAGGCATAGACCGTGTTGAGGTCCATCTCGCGGTTGTCGGGGATGTCGCGGGCGACCATCGGACGCTGTACGAAATGGATGTTGTCGAGCGTGTCGCAGATGCGGGCCGCGTCGTGGAGGTCCTGCACGGTGCTGTCGCGGTAGTTCTGGCCGTCGATGTCGACCATGCTCACCGCCGCGCCCGCAGTGCCGTAATGGACGCGGTTGCCCTTGAGCAGGAGATCGTGGCGCGGGTCGCGGCCACAAAGGGTGATTTCCTTGGCGGCCTGTTGCAGCGCCGCGTCGACCACCGCGCGCGGGAAGCGCAGCCGCCCGTCATCGCCGAGTTTCACGCCGACGCGGGTCATATGTTCGATGCCCGAGGGCGGCGCATCGGCGAGGCCGATGGTTTCCAGCGCCTCGATGGCGGCTTCGTGGATGGTTTCGATCTGTTCTTGGGTGAGCACGCCGTAGCGGCCGCCCTCCATGCCGGGGCGGATCGAGCGCAGTTCATCGGTGACGGGGGCTGCGCGGCTGGCGCGACGGGCGGCACGGCCACCGGAGCGGCGAGTTTGCATCTGGGTCATTGGGGGTCCTTGGGAAGCGAGATTGCGTGAGGTCTGAGGTCGGTGTCAGACCGGCAATGGCCGCCCGCGCGCTGCCCGTCCGCGGGCCGCGCCTATCGTGTAGATTACCAATGCGATCTTGCTGCATGGGCTCATGAATCGGTCACTCCAAGCCGAATGATCCCGATTTGGACGCCATGCGCCGGGGGCAGTCTGTCCCATTCGCGACAGATGTCGCAAACAGGACAGGTTTGGAGATTTTTCGTTACTGCGCGGGTTCTGCGTGTTGCGCGGCGAGCTCTGCCGCCAGCTCGACCAGCCGCGCGACCGCCGCGACGAGCAGGTCATCGGCGACGGTCAGCGCCACGCGGACATGGCCGGCGGCGGCCTGGCCAAAGCTTTCACCCGGCATGACGGCGACATGGTGCCGGTCGAGGAGCCGGTCGGCAAAGGCTTCGCCGCTGAGCCCGGTGCTGCGGATATCGACCATGACATACATGGCGCCATCGGCGGGGATCGGGCGGGCGGCGTTCTGGCCCTCCATCTGCGCCATCACCAGATCGCGGCGGCGGCGGAAGGGTTCGGCAATCTGCTCCTCGAAGGCTGGGCCGAGATCGAGGGCAAAGGCGGCCGCGTGCTGAATATAGCCCGAGATGCCATAGGTCGTATGGGTCGCGAGATTGGCCATGTGGGCGATGGCCTCTTCGGGGCCGACGACCCAGCCGACGCGGCTGCCGGTCATGGCGTGGCTCTTCGACATCGAGCCGATGACCAGTGTGCGCTCGGCCATGCCGGGCAGGGCGCGGGGCGACAGGTGATCGCCGTTCCAGACCTGGGTGTCATAGACCTCGTCCGACAGAAGCCAGAGGCCCTTGTCGGTGCAGATTTCGGCGATGCCTTCGAGCGTCTTGCGGGTGTAGACGACGCCGGTCGGGTTGTTCGGCGTGTTGACCAGCAGCGAGCGGGCGTTGCCGGCCTCGTCGGCCGCGCGGGCGATATCTTCGGGCTGCGGCTGAAACCCGTGGCGGGGCCGGGCCTCGATGGCGCGGGGGATGGCGCCGACGGTGCGGATCGTGCCGGGGTAGGTGGTGTAATAGGGATCGATATAGAGCGCCGTGTCGCCGGGATCGCAGATCGCGTGATGGGCGGCAAAGAGACCGCCCTGACCGCCGGGCACGATGAGCACATTGGCAGGGGTGGTGGGCACGCCGGTGCGCTCGCTCAGCCGGGTGGCGATGCGGTCCTTGAGCTCGGGCTCGCCGTCGAAGGTGGTGTAGCCGGTGTGGCCCGCATGGGCGAAGCGGTGCAGCGCGTCGAGGATCTGGGCATCGGTGCGGATGTCATGTTCGCCGATGGTGAGCATGGTCACCTCGGTGCCGTCGCGTTGCATCCGGCGCGCCTTGCGATAGATGTCCCACCCGTCCGAACCGCCGCCGGTCAGACCCGTGATCGTCTTGGAATAACGCATCGCGATGCCTCCTCAATTCCGTCAAGTGATGTGTGATCGCCCGAGACGTGGCCGAGCCGGGCAGGGCTTGTCAATCACATTCGCCTTATTTTTGGGCAGAGGATCGGTCGGGCGGGGTGTCCCCCAAGAGGTAGCGCGGCCCGGAGCCGAGCTGTTTGGCCCGATCGCGCGGGTTGTAGAGCGCGCAGGTCTTGAGCGACAGGCAGCCGCAGCCGATGCAGCTGTCGAGCTTGGTCCGCAAAAGCTGCATCCGGGCGATGCGGGCGTCGAGTTCGGCCCCGAAGCGGCGCGAGATGCGCGACCAGTCGGCTTTGGTCGGGGCGCGGTCGACGGGCAGGGAAGAGAGCGCCTCGCGGATTTCGGCGATGGTGAAGCCAAGCCCTTGGGATATTTGCACGAAAGACAGGCGGCGGATGTCGGAACGGGCATAGCGGCGATGGCCGGAGGCGTTGCGCCCCGGCGCGATCAGCCCCTCGTCCTCGTAGTAGCGGATGGCCGATGGGGCGAGGCCGGTACGGTCGGAAATGCTGCCGATGCTCAGTGCGGAATTTGATAAGGCGTTGGTTTTCATGGAAACTTACCTATTGATCTCAAGTTAACTTAAGAAAGTAGAGTGTTTTTCGAGATAAATCAAAGGAAAGGACATCCCATGCATCTCGAACATGTGAACATCACGGTGCCGGACCCAAAGGCCAGCGCCGCCAAGCTCGCCCAGATCTTTGGCTGGAAAATCCGCTGGCAGGGGGCGGCGATCAATGACGGGTTTTCCGTGCATATCGGCGATGACGAGAGCTATCTCGCGCTCTACCGGCCAGGTCGGCCGCTCGAGCCGATGGGCGAGACCTATAGCTATGTCGGCGGCATCAACCATGTCGGCGTGGTGGTGACGGATCTGGCCGCGACCGAGGCGCGGGTGCATGAGGCGGGCTATAAGCCGCATAACCACGCCGATTACGAGCCGGGGCAGCGGTTCTATTTCGACGGGCCGGATGGGATCGAGTTCGAGGTGGTGAGCTATGCCTGATCGCCGCTGATCTCGGGCGCTTTGCGAGACGCCTCCGGCCATAGCCTGGCCGGGGGCGTTGTCCTGTCTTGCGTGCCATGACCGCCAGAGTTGACGAAAGCCGCAATCGCCACAGTTTTCCCAAAGAGGCCGCGACTTTTCCGCAGGGGCGGGAGGGGACGGCCCGGTGATCTGGAGGCGAGAGCGGGATGGCGTTCGAACTCATCGCGGGCAGTTATTGCGGGGCGGCCCCGGTGCCGGAGACCGCGCTTGGCGCATGGAATTTCGATCCCTTTCTGCTTTTCGCGCTGACGGCGCTCTTGATCCTTATGCGGCGCGATGCGCGGGGGGTGGCGGCGGTGGCGGTGCTGACGCTCGCCTTTGTGTCGCCGCTTTGTGCGTTGTCGGTGGCGCTGTTCTCGGCGCGGGTGGTGCATCATTTGCTTCTGGTGCTGGTGGCCGCGCCCTTGCTGGCCCTGGCCCTGCCGGGGCGCGCGGGCCGGGGATCGGCGGCGGTCTGGTTCCTGCTGTCGACCGCCGCCTTGTGGCTCTGGCATGTGCCGGCGGCCTATGATTTCGCGCTGCGCGATATGGCGGCCTATTGGGTCATGCAGGTGACGCTCTTGGGCTCGGCCCTTGGGTTCTGGCGCGCGGTGCTCGGCCAAGAGCCGGGGTTTCAGGCGCTGCTCTGGGCCTTGGCGGGGCTCATTCAGATGGGGCTCTTGGGGGCGTTGCTCACCTTTGCGCCGCAGGCCCTCTATGCCGCCCATGCGGTGGCGCCGTTGAGCTGGGGGCTGACGCCTCTGGGCGACCAGCAGCTTGGCGGGCTGATCATGTGGGTGCCGGCGATGCTGCCCTATCTGGTGATCATCGGCCATCTCGCGCGGCAAAGCTGGGGGCGCGCTGGGAGAGCAGAGACTGCGGGAGCAGAGACTGCGGGAGCAGAGACTGCGGGAGGGGAGGCCGGATGATGGATCTCGTGGCGCTCATCCCGCATGTGAAGGCCCTGCATATCGGGATGCTTTTGCTGTGGTGCGCGGGGCTTTTCGCGCTGCCGGTGATGCTGGCGCGGCATGACGCGGCGATTGGCCAAGAGGAGTATGCGCGGGTGCGCCGGGCGACCCATTTCACCTATACGATGTTTCTGACCCCCGCCGCCGTTCTGGCCATCGCCTCGGGCACGGCGCTTATTTTCCTGCGCGAGGTGTTTGAGCTGTGGCTTTTCGTCAAGCTGGTGGGCGTGGCGCTCTTGGTGAGCTTTCACGTCTGGCTTGGCTATGTGCTCGTTCATGTGGCCGAGCAGGCGGGCCCCGAAGAGGTGCCGCACCCGGGCTGGCCGCTGGTGATTCTGGTGGGGCTCGTCCTCGGGCTGCTGGCGCTGGTGCTGACCAAGCCGGAGCTCAACGAGATCCCGATGCCCGGATGGCTCAGCGAGCCGCGGGGCGTTCAATTGCCCTTTGACGTTCCCAGACGATAGTCGAAAACGAGTTTGCCGCCATGCCATCCCGTCACCATCACCACGAGCACGTTAAAGCCCGACAGGAGGATGCCATAGGGCAGGATCGCCTCTTCGAAGCCTTGCAGGCGATAGCCCCAATTGGCGCCGAGCAGCGACAGGAGCATCACGGCGATGACGAAATGGGTCCAGGCCGGGGCGCGGATGCGGATGCCGGGGACGAGCAGCAGTTCTGCCGTGCCGGTGAGTCCGGCCAGCAGGCCAAAGAGAAAGGCCGTGCCCGCCGCCCAGACCGCCGCGCGCGCCCAGAAGAGATCGCCCGACAGCCAATAGAGCGCGTCGGCCCCGAAGGTGCAGAAGGTCAGCGCCACGGGGAAGGCGACGCTCATCGCGTGGATCGGGTGGCCCCAGATGCCGACGAAAGTTTCCGTCTCGTCATAGCTCGGGTGATCGGCGATCGGATCGACGAGCGGTTCGGGCGGGGTGGCCTTGCCACTGTGCCGCGCGGGTTTGTGGAGGCTTTTGTCGGGGCTGGTGTCAGACATGGGCGGGGCCTTTTTCGCTATGCGTCTGTCGGTCTAACGCTCTTGGCGCTGCAAGGTTGCGAAGAAACCCTGTCGGTCGTTCATCCAGCGGGGCCGGCGGCCTCGGCCATCGCCTCATTGTGGTGGGTGTTGCTGATTGGGGCAACGCTCATCTTTGGGTTTGTGGCGGGGTTGATTGCCTGGGGCTGGCGGCGGCCGCCGGGGGCGGTGAATGAACGCGGCTTCGTGATCGGGCTCGGCCTTGTTTTCCCGGTGGTCGTGCTGCTGGCGCTTCTGGCCTATGGGTTGGTGATCGGCGAGCGGCTCTTGCCCCGGGCCGCGCCGGAGGTGGTGCGGGTCGCGGCAGAAGGGCGGCAATGGGCGTGGCGGTTCCGCTATGAGGATGCGCCGGAGCGCGAGACCGAGAATGTGCTGCATATCCCGGCGGGGCGGCCCGTCGATGTGGCGATCACCTCGGTCGATGTGATCCATAGCTTCTGGGTGCCGCGTCTGGCGGGCAAGCTCGATGCGGTGCCGGGGCATGTGAATACCCTGCGGATCGAGGCCTATGAGCCGGGGCGGTTTGCCGGGCTTGGGGCCGAGTTCAACGGGCGCGGCTATCGCGCCCATCGGTTCGAGGTGGTCGCCCATGAGGAGGCGGCGTGGCAGGCGTTTTTGCGGGGAGAGACACCATGAGCAGCCTCAAGCGACATCGCGCCCTGAGCCGGATCTGGGCGTCCGATCCGGGCTGGAAGGGCTGGTTCACCACGGTCAACCACACCGATCTGGGGCGGATGTTCCTGACGGTGGCGGTGTTTTTCTTCGTGGTGGGCGGGGTTCTGGCGATGCTGATCCGGGCGCAGCTTGCCACGCCGCGATCCGCATTCCTCGGGCCGGAGCATTACAATCAGGTGTTCACGATGCATGGGACCATCATGATGTTCCTGTTCGCGATCCCGGTGTTCGAAGGCTTCGCGGTCTATCTCTTGCCCAAGCTGCTCGGCTCGCGCGATCTCGCCTTTCCGAGGCTCACCGCCTACGGGTTCTGGTGCTATGTCTTCGGCGGGTCGATGATGATCTTTTCGCTTCTGTGGGGCATCGCGCCGGACAGCGGCTGGTTCATGTATCCGCCGCTGTCGTCAACGCTCGGCGCGCCTGGGATCAATTCGGATTTCTGGCTCATCGGGATCACTTTTGTCGAGATTTCGGCAATTGCCGCGGCGGTCGAGATCACCGTGACGGTGCTGCGCTACCGGGCGCCGGGCATGTCGCTGTCAAAGATGCCGATTTTCGCGTGGTATGCGCTGGTGACGGCGGTGATGATCCTCACCGGGTTTCCGCCGCTGATCCTCGGGTCGATCCTGCTCGAGCTGGAGCGGGCCTTTGACATGCCGTTCTTTCAGGCGGCGGCGGGGGGCGATGCGCTGCTGTGGCAGCATCTTTTCTGGCTCTTCGGGCATCCGGAGGTGTACATCATCTTTTTGCCGGCGGCGGGGGCGATTTCGACGATCCTGCCGGTGATGGCGCGGACCGGGCTGCTTGGCTATGGCTGGATCGTGGCGGCGGCGGTGGCGCTCGGGGTGCTGAGCTTTGGGCTCTGGGTGCATCACATGTTCACCACCGGCATTCCGCATCTGGGGCTCGCGTTTTTCTCGGCCGCCTCGACGCTGGTGGCGGTGCCGACGGCGGTGCAGCTCTTCATCTGGATCGGCACGCTGGCGAAAGGCGCGCCGCGGCTGCATCTGCCGATGCTCTGGCTTCTGGCGTTTTTCGCGACCTTCGTGATTGGCGGGCTGACCGGGGTGATGGTGGCCATCGTGCCGTTCGATTGGCAGGTGCATGACACGTATTTCATCGTGGCGCATCTGCATTACGTGCTAATCGGCGGGTTTGTTTTTCCGATGCTGGCGGCGCTCTATTACTGGTTGCCGCATTTCACCGGGCGCAAGATCTATTTCAACCTCGGTCCGACGGCGTTCTGGCTCGTCGTGATCGGGTTTCACGGGACGTTTCTGCTCTTGCATTGGGCGGGGCTTCTGGGGATGCGCCGCCGGATCGACAGTTTCGAGCCCGGTCAGGGCTGGGAGGCGATCAACCTCATCGCGTCCGTGAGCAGTTTCGTCATGGCCATCGGCTTTGCCCTCATCGCGATCGATGTGATCGTCTCGGTGCTGGCCTCGGTGCGCGGGTCGCGCGATCCTTGGGGGGGCAGCACGCTTGACTGGGCGATGCCGACGCCGCCCGCCGCCTATAATTTCGCGAGCCTGCCCGAGGTGAGCGCCCGCGATCCGCTCTGGGCCGACCCGGACCTGCCGGCCAAGATCGCGCGGGGCGAAGGCTATCTCGGCGATTGGGCGCGGGATCGGCGCGAGACGCTGACGGTCGAGGTAACGACCGGCGCACCGCGCTATGTGGTGGTGTTTCCGGCCAACACGGGGTTTCCCATGGCGATGTCGGCGGTGACGGGGCTGTTTTTCCTCGGCCTACTGACCAAGGCCTATTGGCTGGTGCCCTTGGCGCTGATCGGCGTGGTGGCGATGGCGCTTTATTGGGTCTGGGGGCTCTTGCCCCGGCGCGGGGAGGGGGCAGTGCCGGTGGGGCGCGGTCTGTCGCTCGTCACGGCGGCCGAGGTGGCCGATCCGCCGGGCTGGTGGGGGTCACTCTTCTTGCTCTTGGCCAATGGGACATTCTTTGGCTCGCTGCTCTTTGGCTATAGTTTCTACTGGACCATTGCGCCGAACTGGCCGCCGCCGGCCTATGCCGAGTTGAGCCTTGTCGGTTGGGCGCTCTTGGCTCTGGGCGTGGTGCTGGCGCTCTTGGGCACGCGGGGCGGCGCGGGCGCAGGCCACGCGCTAGCGGCTCTGGGCACTCTGGCGATTGCGGCGGTCGGGGCGAGGGTGCTCTGGCTGGTGCCGGACCCGACGGTACATGCCTATGATGCGACGGTCTGGGTTCTGGCCGGCTATGGCATCCTGCATCAGGGGATTGCCGCGCTGATGAACGGGGTGATCGTGGCGCGGGGGATCGCGGGCCACGGGGCCGAGACATGGCAGGGCCCGGCGCGAATTGCGCGGCTCTGGACCGATTATGGCGTGATCTCGGCCACGCTCGCCTATGGGGCGGCGGTTTTGCCGGGGGCGCTGTCATGAGGGGGGTATCATGAGAGCGGTTCTGTGCCTGTCGCTGCCCTTGACGCTCTGGCTTGCCGGGTTCAGCGGGCTATACGCGCTGCATGGGCTGTTTTGTTCGAGCCGCTGGGTCGAGGGGAGTGCGGTGTTCTGGCAAAGGCCGGTTCTGATCGGGGTCGGGGTGTTGCTGATCGGGGCGCAACTGATCCTCGCGGTCGCGCTGCAGTCAGAGCGCTGGCGCTCGGAGGATCGGACATTGCGGCGGGTGAGCCTCCTGCTATCGCTGGCGGCGGTGGGCAGCACGGTCTGGATCCTCCTGCCGCTGGTCTTGGTGACGGGGTGCCGCTAGCGCCAATCGCTTGACCCTCATGTGCCTCCCGGCCTATGGTCGCCCCATGACCAAAAGCTGCATCACCATTTGCTGCATTACCTGCTGAGACATTTCGGCGGGCCGGTCTTCTATTTCCAACATGTGATGAAGTTGCTAAGCCCGCCGCGGAGCCCCCGTGCGCGAGGATAACATGACCGAGATCAAACTGCATAACAGCCGGAGCCGGACCAAAGAGGTGTTCACGCCGCTCGATCCGGAGAATGTGCGCATGTATGTCTGTGGGCCGACGGTTTATGACCGGGCGCATCTTGGCAATGCACGGCCGGTGGTGGTGTTCGATGTACTCTATCGGCTGTTGCGGCATGTCGCCAAAACGAATGGCTGGGGCAAGGTCACCTACGCGCGCAATTTCACCGATGTGGATGACAAGATCAACGCGCGCGCCGCCGAGAGCGGGCGGGCGATTGGTGAGATCACCGCCGAGACGACGCAATGGTTTCTCGACGATATGGCGGCGCTCGGCGCGCTTGAGCCGGATCACATGCCGCGTGCCACGGCCTATATTCCGCAGATGATCGCGATGATCGAGGGGCTGATCGAAGGGGGTCACGCCTATGCCGCCGAGGGGCATGTGTTGTTCCGGGTGCGGTCCTACGAGGCCTATGGCGGGCTGTCGGGGCGGTCGGTCGATGACATGATCGCGGGCGCGCGGGTCGAGGTGGCACCGTTCAAGGAAGACCCGATGGATTTCGTCCTGTGGAAGCCGTCGGATGCGACCCAGCCGGGCTGGGACAGCCCTTGGGGCTATGGGCGGCCCGGGTGGCATATCGAGTGTTCCGCGATGAGCTATGAAATCCTGGGAGCAAGTTTCGATATCCATGGCGGCGGCAATGATCTGATGTTTCCGCATCATGAGAATGAGATCGCGCAGAGCTGCTGTGCCCATCCCGAGGGGCAGTTTGCACAGGTCTGGATGCATAACGAGATGCTGCAGGTCGAGGGCAAGAAGATGTCCAAGAGCCTCGGCAATTTCTTCACGGTGCGCGATCTGCTCGATCAGGGGATTCCGGGCGAGGTGATCCGGTTTGTGTTCCTGAGCACGCATTACCGCAAGCCGATGGATTGGACGGCGGAGAAGGCGGCGGGCGCGGAAAGCAAGCTCGACGATTACATCAAGAGCGTGGCGCAATATGGCGATCTGGGGGCGGCGCGATCCACGGCGCCGATGGAGGAGATCGTGCAGGCGCTGGCGGATGATTTGAACACCCATGCGGCGTTGGTTGGGTTGGATCAGTTGGCCAATCACGCGATGGGCACCGAGCTGGCGGCGAACCTGGTGTTTCTGGGGCTCTTTAGCTTTGAGGAGCTGGAGGCGCGGGTGGCGCAGTTGCAATCCGGCAAGGATGGGCTCGCGCCCTTGGCCGAGCTCTTGGGGCAGGTCCGCGCGGCGGCGATGGCGAGCAAGGATTTCTCTGAAGTGGACCGGCTCAAATCGGCGTTGCTCGAGGCCGGGGTCGAGGTGCGGATGAGCAAAGAGGGTGTCGAGCTTGTGCCGGGGCCGAATTTCGATCCAAGCCAGTTGGAAGGTCTGTCATGACCCGCGAACGGATCTACCTCTATGACACGACGCTGCGCGATGGGCAGCAGACGCAGGGTGTGCAGTTCTCGACGCTTGAGAAACAGGCGATTGCGCGCACGCTCGACAAGCTCGGCGTTGATTATATCGAGGGCGGCTGGCCCGGGGCGAACCCGACCGACAGCGCGTTCTTCGAGGATGCGCCCGAGACCCGCGCCATCATGACCGCCTTTGGCATGACCAAACGGGCGGGGCGGTCGGCGGAGAATGACGAAGTGTTGGCCGGGGTGCTCAATGCCGGGACGCGGGCGGTCTGTCTGGTGGGCAAGACCCATGATTTCCATGTCGAGACGGCGCTTGGCATCAGCCTGGACGAGAATATCGAGAATATCGAGCGGTCGATTGCGCATCTGGTGGCGCAGGGGCGCGAGGCGCTGTTCGATGCCGAGCATTTCTTTGACGGCTACAAGGCCAATGCGCCCTATGCGCTCGACTGTCTCAATGCGGCCTATCGGGCAGGGGCGCGCTGGATCGTGCTCTGCGACACCAATGGCGGGACGCAGCCCGGCGAGATCCATGACATCACACGCGCGGTGATCGCGGCGGGTATTCCCGGCGCGCGTCTCGGCATCCACACCCATAACGACACGGAACAGGCGGTGGCGGGCAGTCTCGCGGCCATCGAGGCGGGGGCGCGGCAGATCCAGGGCACGCTCAACGGGTTGGGCGAACGCTGTGGCAATGCCAATCTGACGTCGCTCATCCCGACCTTGATGCTCAAGGAGGTCTATGCCAGCCGGTTCGAGACCGGGGTGACGGCGGAGGCGCTCGAAGGGCTGACCCATGCGAGCCAGATGCTCGACGATATTCTCAACCGGGTGCCGCGGCGGCAGGCGGCCTATGTCGGGGCCTCGGCCTTTGCGCATAAGGCGGGGCTTCATGCCAGCGCGATCCTGAAAGACCCGAGCACTTATGAACATATCGACCCGGCAGCGGTGGGCAATGCCCGTATCGTGCCGATGTCGAACCAGGCGGGGCAGTCGAACCTGCGCCGCCGTCTGGCCGAAGCGGGGCTGAAGGTCGAGGCCGGGGACCCGGCGCTCGCGCGCATTCTCGAGGAGGTCAAGGCGCGCGAGGATCGTGGCTATACCTATGACAGCGCGCAGGCGAGTTTCGAGCTGCTCGCCCGGGCCGAGCTTGGCCAGATGCCGGCGTTTTTCGAGGTCAAGCGCTACAAGGTCACCGTCGAGCGGCGCAAGAACAAGTATGATCAGATGGTGTCGCTCTCTGAGGCGGTGGTCGTGGTCAAGATCGACGGCGAAAAGACGCTCTCGGTCAGCGAAAGCATGGATAAGCATGGCAGCGACCGGGGGCCGGTGAACGCGCTGGCCAAGGCGCTTGCCAAGGATCTCGGACGCTATCAGAGCGCCATCGACGACATGCGGCTCGTCGATTTCAAGGTGCGGATCACCCAGGGCGGCACCGAGGCCGTGACCCGGGTCATCATCGACAGCGCGGATGGGCAAGGGCGGCGGTGGTCCACGGTGGGCGTCAGCCCGAACATCGTGGATGCCTCCTTTGAGGCGCTGCTCGACGCGATCAATTGGAAGCTCTTGCGTGACGGCTGATCCTCTCGATTTCACCGCCTGTGCCGAGCTGGTGCGGCGGGGCGACATGCCCCGGTTCCGGGCCGCGATGGCGGCGCCGGTGGCGGCGCGGCGGGTGCTCTTGCCGCTCTATGCGTTCAATCTCGAAGTGGCGCGGGCGCCTTGGGTGACCAAGGAGGCGATGATCGCCGAGATGCGGCTTCAATGGTGGCGCGATGCGCTGGCCGAGATCGCCGCGGGCGGCATGGTGCGGCGGCATGAGGTGGTGACACCGTTGGCGGCGGTGCTCGACCGGACGAGCGCCGAAGAACTCGACGAGCTGGTGCTGGCGCGGCGCTGGGACATCTACCGCGAGCCGTTCGAGGATGAGGCGGCGTTTCGCCAGCATCTCGATCACACGGCGGGGCATCTTCTGCGGGCGGCGATCCGAGGGCTTGGCGGCACGCCGGGGGCTGGGATCGACGATGCCGGGTTTGCGCTCGGTCTGGCGAATTGGCTGCGGGCGGTGCCGGCGCTTGAGGCAGCGGGGCGGGTGCCCTTGGTCGATGGCCGCCCGGAGGCTGTGCAGGCGCTGGCGCAAGAGGGGCTCGACCGGTTGCGGGCGGCGCGGCGGGCGGGTGTTGCCGCCGAGGCGCGGCCTGCGATGATATCGCTCTGGCAGGTCGAGGGGGTGTTGCGCCGGGCCGCAAGCGATCCGCGCCGGGTTGCCGATGGCGCGCTCGAGCCGTCGCCGTTTCGGGATCGGCTCGGGCTTGTCATGACGGCGGTGACCGGGCGCTGGTAGCGCGCCCGGTCTGAGAGATCAGGCGGCGGCTGCCGCGGCGATGGCCCGGCGTTCCGAGCGGGCAAAGATCACATAGTAGAAGACTGGCGCGGCAATCAGCGTCAGCACGCTGGCAAAGGCCAGACCGCCCATGATCGTCACCGCCATGGAGACGAAGAACGCATCCCCCAGAAGCGGCAGCATCCCGAGGATCGTCGTCGCCCCGGCAAGAACCACGGGCCGCAGACGCGACACGCAGGCCTCGACGATGGCTTCGCGCAGGGGGCGGCCCTCGGCGCGGACGAGGTCGATCTCCTCGACCAGAACGATCCCGTTCTTGATGAGCATCCCCGACAGCGACAGAAGGCCCAGCAGCGCGGTGAAGGTGAAGGGCAGCCCGGTGCCCAGCAGGCCAAGCGCCACGCCATTGACCGACATCGGCACCAGAAGCCAGATCACGATGGGCTGGCGCACCGCGTTGAACAGCAGGACCGAGATCAGCACCATGATGAGCAGGCTGAGCGGCAGCTGGCTGTTGAGGCTCGCCTGCGCGTCAGAGCTGCTCTCATATTCGCCGCCCCAGGTCAGCGCATAGCCCTGCGGCACATGGATGGCCTCGACCGCCTCGCGGATCTGGCCAAAGACCTCGGCGGCGGTGCGGTTCGGCGGGATATCGGCCCCGACCGTGAGCGTCGCCACCCGGTCGCGGCGGTGGATGAGCGTGTTCTGCACCTCGGCATGAAGCCCGTCGATCACCTGCTCGATGAGCATGAAATCCTGTGCATTCTGCGACCAGACGGGCTGATCCCGGAGGGTGCTGCTGGCGTCAGGGGATTGGCGCACGATGATCGGGATCTGCCGTTCGCCTTCGCGGTAGAGGCCGCCGGTGATCCCGTCGGTGGCAAAGCGCAGGGTGGAGGCCACGTCATCGCGGCTGATGCCGGCGCTCTGGGCGCGTTCGGTGGCATAATCGGGCCGGATCACCAGTTCCGGTTCGCGCCAATTGGTGCGCGGGTCGAGCACATCGGGCGAGGTCGCCTCCATCACTTCGATCACCTGCTGGCCGATCTGGTGCAGCATGACCGGATCGGGGCCGGAGACGCGCAGCTCGATCGGGTCGCCGCCGCCGGGGCCAAAGACCAGACGGCGGGTGCGGAATTCGCCCTGCGGCAGGGCCTCGCGGCCGAATTTTTCGAGATCGGCGCGCAGGGCGGGGATCGTGTCGATGCTCTCGGTGCGGATGATCATATGCCCATAGCTCGGGTTCGGTTTTTCCGCGGAGTAGGTGAGCATGAACCGGGTCGCGCCGCCGCCGGCATAGCTTGTGTAGGCGGTGACCTCGTCGCGGTTGTCGAGCCAGTCTTCGATCACCGCGAGATCATCGGCGGTGTCATGCACGGTGCTGCCCTGTGGCAGTTTGTAATGCACGAAGAAGAGCGGCGTGTTGGAGTTCGGAAAGAACTGTTGGCGGATCTGGCCGAACCCGATGAGGCAGAGCACGGTGATGCCGACCAGCCCCGCGATCACCAGCCAGCGCGCCTTGAGCGCGGCGCGCAGCGTGGCGGCATAGGCGCGGAACATCGCGCCGCCATAGGCATCGGCACCGCCTTCCGTGCCACGTTTGAAGAAGTAATGCCCCAGAAGCGGCGTCACGGTGATCGCCAGACCCCAGCTCAGCAGGAGTGAGATGCCGATCACCGCGAAGAGCGAGAAGAGAAACTCGCCCGTGGCGTCGGGGCTGAGCCCGATCCCGGCAAAGGCCATGATGCCGATGACCGTCGCGCCGAGCAGCGGGATCTGCGTCTTGCCCGCTGTGTCCTCGGCGGCCTCGCGCGAGGATTTGCCCTGCTGCATGGAAATCTGCATGCCCTCGGCCACCACGATGGCATTGTCGACGAGCATCCCCATCGCGATGATCAGCGCGCCGAGCGAAATCCGCTCCATCTCGATCGAAAAGATCGCCATGAAGAAGAGCGTGCCGACCACGGTCAGCAAGAGCGTCGCACCAACCACGGTCGCGGCACGCCACCCCATGAAGAGCGCCAGCACACCGACCACGATGGCCACCGACATGGCGAGGTTGACGAGGAAATCATTCGATGCCTCTTCGACCACGAGATGCTGTTGGTAGATGGGGTTCAGCGTCACGCCATAGGGGATTTCGGCAAAAAGCTCGGCGATGCGGTCGTCGACACGGTGACCGATCTCGACGATGTTCTCGTCGGCCCGGCCCGCCACGCCGAGCGAAAAGGCGGCGTCGCCATTGTGGCGCAGGAGAAGCGAGGGGTGATCGACAGGACCGCGATGGACCTGGGCCACGTCAAAGAGGTTGAGCACCTCGCCATTGACCCCGATCGACAGGCCCGAGATTTCTGACACGCTGTCAGAGCCTTCGGGCGCTTCGATCACGGTGCGGCGGTTGCCATGTTCGACGCTGCCCGCAGAGGCCACGGAATCGGCGGTCGAGAGCGCCTGAACCACGGCCTGCGGCGGGACATTATGGGCGACCGAGAGGGCAAGCTCGGGCTCGACGAAGATCGCCTCTTCGGGCAGGCCTGCGAGTTCGACATCGGTGACGCCATCGACCGCGAGCAATTCCCGGCGCAACCATGTGCCGAGGCGGTAGATCTCGGCATCGGAATAGCCGGGGGCGGTGACCGCATAGTAGAGGCCAAAGACATCGCCGAACCCGTCATTGACCAGCGGCGCGCCGACGCCCGAGGGCAGGTTGCGCGCCGCGTCGCGGACCTTGGCGCGCAGCTCGGTCCAGATGTCGGGGAGCATGTCGCCGTCATAGGTGGAATGAACCTCGACCTCGATCAGCGAGCGGCCCGGTTGGTTGACCGAGGTGATCTTGTCGATCTCGCCCATCTGCTGAATGGCGGATTCGAGCGGCTCGGACACTTCGCGGGCCACCTGATCGGCGGAGGCGCCCGGGTAGCTTGTCGAGATGACCGCCTGTTTGATGGTAAAGGCCGGGTCTTCGAGACGGCCGAGCGAGGCAAAGCCCCAAAGCCCGCCGAGAAAGCAGCCAAGGATGAGAAGCCAGGTCAGGATCGGCTTGTCGATGGAGGCGCGTGCGATGGTCATGGGCTGCGGTCCTTACTGCGGAAAGCCGGTAAAGCGGCGCACCGCCTGCCCGTCTTCGAGCGCGCTCGCCCCGGCGGCGACGATGATATCGCCGGGTTTGAGCCCCTCGGTCACGCGAAAGCTGCCATCATCGGCGACTTCGATCTCGACGGTGCGGGCGCGGACATGGGCGCCCGCGTCGCTCTCGTCAAAGAGCATCACGGTGATCGAGCCATCGGCGGCGGGCACCAGCGCCGAGCTCGGCACCGGCAGGCCGGTGGCCCGCTGGGCAAGCAGGGCGCGCACGGTCACCGACGAGCCGGGCAGAACCTCGGGGGCGCGGTCCTCGGGAAAGGCCATGGTGACCTTGAAGCTCTGCAGCGATTGCGTGGCATCGGTGGTGAATTCGCGAATTTCGAGCGGGTAGCTGTCCTTATGGCCGAGGAACCGCGCCTCGAGCTGGATGTCCTTGTCATTCCCGGCGCGCTGAAAGAGAATTTCGGGCACTTCGACCTCGACCCGCAGTTCCGACATGTCATGCAGCCGGACCACCGGCGTGCCGGCGGCGACGGTGGTGAAATTGGCCACCAGCCGTTCGGCCACCAGCGCATCAAAGGGCGCGGTGAGCGTGGCATGCGACAGCGCGCGTTCGGCATCGCGCTGGGCCACGGCGGCGAGGCCTTCGGCGGTGCGGGCGTCCTGCTGGGCGGCCTCGCTCACGGTGGCGCGGCTCAGCTGCAGGAGGCGGTTGAGATCGCGGGCGGCCTGTTCGCGGCGCAGACGGGCCTGTTCGACGGCAAGCTCCAGAGGCTCGGGATCGAGCCGCGCGACGAGATCGCCCTTGGCGATGGATTCGCCCTCGATGAGCGGAAACTCGATCAACTGCCCGCCGGTCTGAAAGGCGAGATCGACGGTCTGACGCGCCACCACCCGGCCATAGAATTCGCGGGTCATGCCGGCCTCGGCCGGGGCCACGGTCAGCAGTTTGACGGGCCGGGGCGGGGTGTCGTCACTGGCCATGGCAGGCCCGGTGAGCGCGGTTGCAAAGCAGAGGATGAGAGCAGCAAGACGTGTCAAAACGGCAGTCCTTTCGGCAGGCCCTTGGCCATGATGTGAGAGCGGATTTTCAAAAGAAGATCAGAGAATTGCTGGAGATCAGCCGCATCGAGCCCGGTCTCCTCGCGCAGCGCCAGTTTGAGCATTTCGCCCAGTTCGGCGCGGGTTTCCTCGCCCGTTTCGGTGAGTTCCAGAAGCCAGGCGCGGCGGTCCTTGGGATCGCGGCGGCGTGTCACCAGCCCCTTGGCCTCGAGCCCGTCGGTGAGCGCGGTCATGGTCGAGGGCAGCGCCTGCATGGCGCGGGCAAGATCGCCCATGCGGCGCGGCTGCGACAGCCGGATGAGGGTGAGCCGTTCCTGTTTCGACAGGTCAGGTTTTTCACAGCTCAGCCGGTCATGCAGCGACCAATAGAGCATGACGATGCTCAGCATCACGTTGACGTCTGGGTGGTCGATATCGCTCAGGTCCGGCATTGCGGCTCCGCTCGGAATCAAGGGGTTGGCTGGATATAGTTCATAATTTGAAATATTGGAATGGTGAAATTTATATTGTGCCACGGGCGCGTTTCGGGCGGGGTGGCGCTCAGGCGCGGCGGCCCTGCAGCACCAGCCAGACGAGCGCGCTGCCCGCCAGCATCAGCGCCGGGATCATCGCGAGATTGACCGCGGTCCAGCCGGCCTGCGCGGTGCCGCCCGAGCAGTTCATCAACCCGCCCGAGGCCAGTGACGCGATGGTCACGCCACCGAAAACGAGCAGATCGTTGAGCCCCTGCATGCGGCCCCGCTCATGCGGCTCATGCGCCCCGGCGAGCATCGAGGTGGCACCGATAAAGCCGAAGTTCCAGCCGAGCCCCAGAAGGACCAGCGCGAGAAAGAAGTTTTCAATCTCAACGCCTTGCAACGCGACGACGCCTGCGCCTGCGAGAATGACGAGCCCCAGCCCCATGATCTTTTCCACGCCGAAGCGGGCGATCAGATGGCCGGTGAAGAAGGAGGGCGCGAACATCGCGAGCACATGGCCGGTGACCACATCGGCGGCGCGATCCTGGCTAAAGCCACAGCCCACGACCGCAAGCGGCGTCGAGGTCATCACAAGGTTCATCAACGCATAGGAGACCATGGCGCAGATCACCGCCACGGCGATGCGCGGGGTGGTCAAAAGCTCCCACCGGCTGCGGCCACGGGGGGCGTCGGCGGCGGGGACGGGCGGGCGCGGAATGTCGAGAAAGAGAAACAGGAGCGCGCCGAAGAGGTTGATCGCGATGATCGCGGCATAGGTGCCGAGGAAGGGGATAACCACCGCCTGGCTCGTCACCTTGACCAGTTGCGGACCGATCACCGCGCTCGCCAGCCCACCGGCCAGCACATAGGAGATGGCCTTGGGGCGGAAGGCATCGCTGGCGGTATCGGCAGCGGCAAAACGGTAAAACCCCTGTGCCGACATATAGATGCCGGAGATCAGGCTGCCCATGAGGAACCAGAAAAACGACGCCTGATAGAGCCCGTAGGCCGCCACCGCGGCGCCGAGCGCACCGGCGAGCGTGCCGAGCATAAAGCCTACCCGACGGCCATATTTCTGCATGATCGACGACAGTGGGCTTGCCGCCAGCATCGAGCCGAGCACGATCAGTGAAATCGGCAGCGTGGCAAAGCAGACATTGGAGGCGAGCGACTGCCCGGCGAGCCCTGCCACCACGAACATCATCGCCATCTGCGCGCCGAGAATGGCCTGTGCCAGCACCAAAACGGTGACGTTGCGGCGGGTGCGGGCGTCCGTCTGAGGGAGGGGCATATCTGTCATGGGCGAAGTGCTACGCCCGTTTCTTGGGGTCCGCAAGGGCGTGGGATGTCGCATCCTGTGGGCGTTTGCCGCGCTGCTGGTGCGCGGTGGTCGCAAATATGTGCCGGGGCGATTTACCATTGCGCGCCCCCGCCCTAGTGTGCCCGCGCAAGGAGGCCGCGTCATGACGGAACGCATCATCGAAACCCTCGCCGATGTCGAGGAGGGCGCCGAGGCGCTGGCGGCGCTCTGCCCGCGACTGGGGGCGGCGCGGGCGCTCTGTGGCGATCTGCCGTTGCGGCGCAAGCCCGAAGGCTTTGCCGAATTGCTGAGCGCCATTGTCAGCCAGCAGGTCTCGGTCGCCTCGGCCAATGCGATCCGGGGGCGGGTGGCGGCGGCGGGGCTGACCACGCCGGAGGCGGTGACGCAAGCCACGGAAGAGAGCCTGCGCGAATTGGGTCTTAGCCGTCAAAAAGTACGCTATGCCAAGGCTTTGGCGGCGGCTGGCATCGATTTCGACGGGCTGCGCGAGATGCCCTCGGAGGCGGTGATCGCGCGGCTCACAGAGGTCGCGGGGATCGGCCGCTGGACCGCGGAAATCTATGCGATGTTCAGCCTCGGACGGGCTGATGTCTTTGCCCATAATGACCTCGCGCTGCAAGAGGCGGCGCGGGTGCTCTATGGGCTCGAGATGCGTCCGAAAGAGCGGCAGATGCGCGAGATGGCGCAGGCCTGGAGCCCTTGGAGATCGGTTGCCGCGCGTCTTCTTTGGGCCTACTACAGGGTTGAAAAGCAACGGGAAGGGATCAGATGACACGGGTTTTGGAAGCGGGGCGCCGGGCGCCGGTCTCGGGCGAGACACGATCTGCGGTGGTGTTCCTGCATGGCTATGGTGCCAATGGCGCGGACCTTCTCGGCATTGCCGATGTGCTGGGCGAGCATATGCCCGACACGCTGTTCGTGGCCCCGGATGCGCCGGAGACGATCCCGATGATGCCGTCGGGGCTGCAGTGGTTTCCGATCCCGTGGATTGATGGGTCGTCCGAGGAAGAGGCCGAGCGCGGTCTCTTGGCGGCGGCGCAGGATCTCGATGCATTTCTCGATGCGTTGATGGTGGATGAGGATTTGCTGCCCGAGCAGGTGCTGCTGTTCGGGTTCAGCCAGGGCACGATGATGTCGCTGCATGTGGCGCCGCGGCGAGAGGATCCGATTGCCGGGATCGTGGCCTTTTCGGGCCGGTTGCTGCGGCCGGAGCTGCTGGCCGATGAGGCGGTGACGCGGCCTCCGGTGCTGCTCATCCATGGCGATGCCGATGACGTGGTGCCGGTGCAATCTCTGCCCGAGGCGGCCGAGGCGCTGCAGGGCGCGGGCTGGAAGGACGTCTATGCCCATGTCATGAAAGGCACCGCCCATGGCATTGCGCAGGATGGGCTTCAGGTGGCCCTGGCCTTCATGCGGGATCGGCTCGGCTACGCCTGATTTTCCGTATTGATCCAGATGGTTACGGGTCCGTCATTGACGAGGCTCACAGCCATGTCAGCGCCGAATTCGCCGGTCTCGGTGGGGATGCCGAGCCGGCTGAGCTCGGTGGCAAACCCTTCATAGAGCGCGCGGCCCTCGTCGGGGCGGGCGGCGGTGGAGAAACCGGGGCGGTTGCCGCTGCGGGTGTCGGCGGCGAGGGTGAACTGGCTCACCACCAGGGCGCTGCCGCCGATGTCGAGGAGCGAGCGGTTCATCTTGCCTTGATCATCCTTGAAAATCCGCAGCTTGGAGATCTTGGCGGCGAGCTTGGCGGCGGTGGTTTTATCTTCGCCCTGCATGGCGCAGACGAGGATCAAAAGCCCGGGGCCGCAGCGGCCGATGAGGCGGTCATCGACGCTCACCGAGGCCTCGGTCACACGTTGCAGAAGGGCGCGCATCGGGGGCTCCTGTGGTGGTTGAGCGGGCAGGAGTAGGGCGAAAATGCCATGTCGGCAAGTCGTCGGTATTACGACGGTAAAGCGACAGTGCGTCTTGTGCCCCTTCGCCGGATCGGGAAAACATGCCCGGGAGCGGTTTGGACGAGGAAGGACGGACAGGCATGATCAGCCCAGAGGCCATTGCATGGATCGTTTTCCTGCTGCTCGCGGCGCTGGTGCTGTGGCAGGGCTGGCGGCTCTTTGCGGCGCGGTCCATAGCGGCGCGCCGGTCGATCATCATCGATGGGTCGAATGTGATGTTCTGGGACGGTGGCACGCCGCGCGCCGAGACGGTGCGGGCGGTGATCGAGACGCTGGGCCGGGAAGGCTATCACTCGGTGATCTGGTTTGACGCGAACGCGGGGTACAAGCTCTTTGGCCGTTACGCCGGGCCGCGCGATCTGGCGCCCTATCTGGGGGTGCCGCCGCGGCAGGTCTTTATCGCGCCCAAGGGGGTGCCGGCCGATCCTCTGGTGCTCGAGGCGGCGCGGAAGCTGCGCGCGCGGGTGGTCAGCAATGATCGGTTCCGCGACTGGCGCGAGAGCTTTCCAGAGCTGGGCGATGCGCGGCGGCTGGTGCGCGGGGCGACGCGGGGCGGCGATGTGCGGTTGCGGCTCTGAAGTGGGGAAATCTTGAAAAGATTTCCTGTCGCAGTCTTTTCAAGACTGCGGTGGGTCGGTGAGAAATCGGACCGGCGCGCGGTTGCAGAAAATGACGAATTGACCGCCGTTCTCCGCCACCTGATAGCCCCGCCGGTGAATTTCGGCCCAGAACAATCCCATGCCCGCAAACCGTTCCACATCCCGCGCCTTGCGCCGGATCACGCCGCCCTCTTGCACGGCTTTGGAGGCGAAGAGATCGCGCAGCCAATTCTCTGGTGTCAAAGGCGAGTTCCGGTTTTGCATTCCCGCAGCATGGCGCGGGCGTGGTTAAACGACGGTTAACGCGCGCGCGGCCCGGCGTTATCGCCCTTTCCGTTTCACATTGCCGCCGCGCTGGCCGGGGCGGCCACCGGTGGAACGGCCACGCGCGCCTTTGGCGGCCTCGCCCGCCGCCTCGATGGCGGATTGCCGGGCGAGCGGGTCGTCGGCCACGGCGAGATCGACCGCCTCCAGGCGCTTGACCTCGTCGCGCAGGCGCGCGGCCTCTTCGAATTCGAGGTTCTCGGCGGCCTTGCGCATGTCGGCGCGCAGCCCTTCGAGCACGGTTTCGAGATTGCCGCCATGCAGGGATTTGTCGATCGTGGCGGTGACGCGGGATTGATCGGTGTCGCCCTTGTAGAGCCCGGCGAGAATGTCCTCGACGTTCTTCTTGACCGTGGCCGGGGTGATGCCGTGTTCCTCGTTATAGGCGATCTGTTTGGCGCGGCGGCGCTCGGTCTCGCCCATGGCGCGTTCCATCGAGCCGGTGATGCGGTCGGCATACATGATCACCCGGCCATCGGCGTTGCGGGCGGCGCGGCCGATGGTCTGAATGAGCGAGGTTTCCGAGCGCAGGAACCCCTCCTTGTCGGCGTCGAGAATGGCCACCAGCCCACATTCGGGAATGTCGAGCCCCTCGCGCAGCAGGTTGATCCCGATCAGCACGTCAAAGGCCCCGAGCCGCAGGTCGCGCAGGATCTCGATCCGTTCGATCGTGTCGATGTCGGAATGCATGTAGCGCACGCGAATGCCCTGTTCATGCATATATTCGGTGAGATCCTCGGCCATGCGTTTGGTCAGCGTGGTGCAGAGCGTGCGATAGCCCGCCGCCGAGACCCGGCGCACCTCGTCGAGCAGGTCATCGACCTGGGTCTCTACCGGGCGGATTTCGATCTGGGGATCGAGGAGCCCGGTGGGGCGGATCACCTGTTCGGTAAAGACGCCGCCGGTCTGTTCGAGCTCCCACGCCGCCGGGGTGGCCGAGACAAAGACCGATTGCGGCCGCATCGCATCCCATTCCTCGAATTTGAGCGGGCGGTTGTCCATGCAGGACGGCAGGCGAAAGCCATGTTCGGCGAGGGTGAATTTGCGCCGATAGTCGCCCCGGTACATGCCGCCGATCTGCGGCACGCTCACATGGCTTTCATCCGCGAAAACGATGGCATTGTCGGGGATGAATTCGAAAAGCGTGGGGGGCGGCTCGCCCGGGGCGCGGCCAGTGAGATAGCGCGAATAGTTCTCGATCCCGTTGCAGACGCCGGTCGCCTCGAGCATTTCGAGATCGAAATTGCAGCGCTGTTCGAGCCGCTGCGCCTCGAGCAATTTGCCCTCGCCGACGAGCTGATCGAGCCGCTGGCGCAGCTCTTTCTTGATGCCGATGATGGCCTGCTGCATCGTCGGCTTCGGCGTCACATAGTGGCTGTTGGCATAGACGCGGATCTGATCGAACGTGTCGGTCTTTTCGCCGGTGAGCGGGTCAAACTCGGTGATCGCCTCGAGCTCTTCGCCGAAAAAACTCAGCTTCCAGGCGCGGTCATCAAGGTGGGCGGGCCAGATTTCGAGACTGTCGCCGCGCACCCGGAACGAGCCGCGCTGAAACCCGTGGTCATTGCGGCGGTATTGCTGGGCCACGAGATCGGCGATGACCTTGCGTTGATCATAGTCGGAGCCGACCTTGAGATCCTGGGTCATCGCGCCATAGGTTTCGACGCTACCGATGCCGTAGATGCACGAGACAGAGGCCACGATGATCACGTCATCGCGTTCCAGAAGCGCGCGGGTGGCCGAGTGGCGCATCCGGTCGATCTGTTCGTTGATCTGGCTTTCCTTCTCGATGAAGGTGTCGGAGCGTGGCACATAGGCCTCGGGTTGGTAGTAGTCGTAGTAGCTGACGAAATATTCGACGGCGTTGTTGGGAAAGAAGCCCTTGAATTCGCCGTAGAGCTGCGCCGCGAGGGTCTTGTTCGGGGCGAGGATGATGGCGGGGCGCTGGGTTTCCTCGATCACCTTGGCCATGGTGAAGGTCTTGCCGGTGCCGGTCGCGCCCAGCAGTACCTGATCGCGCTCGCCCTCGGTCACGCCTTGGGTCAGCTCGGCGATGGCGGTGGGCTGATCGCCGGCGGCGGAAAACTCGGTCACCATTTCGAACCGCTTGCCGCCCTCGAGCTTGGGCCGCGCCTTCACATCCGGCGCGGGGGCGTGCATCATCGGCTGCGAGCCGTCGGAATGGGCATAGGGCATAAGGGATTCCTTTGTCTGGACCCAGAATGTGATGTTTTTCCGCCGAGCTTCAAGCGCCGAGGGGCGGGGCGGGGGCTCTGCGCGGTGCTGCTGACCGGAATTGTCAGGGGTTTGCGCGGTGAAACGACCCGAAACACGCCGCGGGCCGGTCCTTTTTTGGCCTTGATCGAGGGCTAGTCATGGGCGACATCACAGCAGACGGTGCCACGCGCCCGCTTCGGGCGGGCCACAGGGATCGCGCGAGGCAGGCCAGACGGGCCAAGGCCAGAACGGCCAAGGTAGGAGACATATGCAGGTCATCATTCACGCCGGTGCGCATAAGACGGACGACGACAAGCTGGTGAAATGCCTGATGGGCAATGAGCCGATCCTGTCGGAGCTGGGAACAGCCGTGCCGCATCCCAACAGCTATCGCAAATTGCTGCGCGATCTTCTCAATGAGGGGCTGCAGTCCGGGCTGCCGGCGGACACGCGGGCGCGGGTGCTCGAAAAGATGCGGGTGCCGGAGGGGACAGAGCGGCTTATCCTCAGCAATCACGGGTTTTTCGGCACCCCGCGCATGGCGGTGAATTCGGGGCTGTTCTACCCGGCGGCGGTGGCGCGGCTGCGGCTGTTTCAAGAGATTTTCCATTTCGACGATGTCGAGCTTTTCCTCGCGTTGCGCGATCCCGGTGGGCTGTTGCCGGCGCTGGCGCATGAGGCGCGGGCGCATAGCGTGTCGGAATATATCGGCGGTGGCGAGCCCCGGGATATCCTGTGGTCCGACATGCTCTCGCGGATCAGCCGCGAGGTGCCGGATCTGCCGGTGACGGTCTGGTGCAACGAGGATACGCCGCTCATCTGGGGCGAGGTGCTGCGCGAGATGGCCGGGGTCGACGCGACCTTGCGGCTCGATGGCGAGTTCTACCTGCTGCATGAGATCATGAGCGGCGCCGGGATGAAGCGGTTCCTCGCCTATGTCGATCAGCACCCCGACATGAGCGAGGTGCAGCGGCGCCGGGTCATCGTGGCCTTTCTCGACAAGTTCGCGAAGGAAGAGGCGCTTGACGAAGAGCTCGATCTGCCGGGCTGGACCGACAGCATGATCGAGGATCTGTCGGTGATCTATGACGAGGATTGCGAAGCCATCGGCCATATCCCCGGCGTGACGATGATCACGCCCTAAGCCGGGGCTGGGATCACCTTGATATTTCCGGGAAAAATGCGCCGGAACGCAGTGTCACAGAACCGATACAATTGAAAATAGCGCGGCAGTCTAGTACCCTGAGACACCTCCGGTTGCGAGGGTCGTCAGGATTTGCACGCTTTTTCAGGCAGTTCGGGCGAAATCTACCTGTTTGAGTGCGTGTTGTTCCGTCGCGTTTTGGGGCGGGCCCTGTGATCCGAGCGCTGTATCGCCTCCGCAAGGTGTATACACAGCCTTCATGACAGGGCCGTGACACTCTGCGCGGCCTGGCCTCTGGGCCGCCACACCGCAAGAGCACCTGTTTGATTTGAGTATGGCCGCGTCTGCCAGTGAAAATTATTTTGGCTTAGGAGCTTCGCGCTCATGATCGACCCTGTATCCCTTGCCGATCTGACCTGTCGGCTGCAACGCGCGCCCGCGTTTTCCGACCCGGTTGGCGCGGTGGGGGCGGTGTTGTCGGATGTGGTCGCGGCCCCCGAAGAGGCGGCGGATGCGACGTCGAAACTGGCGGTGGCCACGCCCGAGGGGACGTCGGTGTTCGTTACGGTGTCCGGCGATGGCAATCCCGATCTGGTGGCGCGCGGGGTGCGTAAGCTCACCAAGATCCGGCGCAAGCTCTCGGATCGCTATGCCGAACCGATTGTCGAGCCGCTGGAGACGGGCGAGTTCGAAGGCCGGTCTTTCGCGATCTGGCCGATGCTTGGCCAGCTGCCGCAAGGCCGGTTGTCGCGCTATCTCACCAAGCGGGGGTTGCGCGTCAAGGTGATGGACTGGCTGTCGGGGATGCTGGTCGAGACCAAGGTCCCGGCGGGCGCGCAGGAACAGAGCCGTATTGCCGCCAATCTGGCGCGGCTGAGCGAAGATGCCGCCCATTCGGACCTTTTGCGCCGGGCGGCGGATGTGGCGGGCGAGCGTTTGGCGACGGGGCGCTGGGCGCCGGTCAATTGTGCGCAGCATTCCGATTTGTGGATGGGCAATGTGATGATGTCGGGGCCCTCCGCAGCGATGCCTTTCGGGGTCATCGACTGGGCCGGGGCGCGATCGGCGGGCTATCCGTTCTTTGATCTCTGCCGCTTTGCGATCAGCAGCAACGCGCCCTCCAAGCTCGTCGACGAGCATATCGCGCGGCAGCTGCGCGTGTTGCATGGCGAGCGGGCCGATGTGACCTCTTATGTGCTCTGCGCCTTGGGCGAGATGCAAAGCGATCTCGAACATTTCCCGGAAGAGATGTTTCGCGCCATGGCGGAAGAAACCACAGTGTTTGCCCGGCAATTTTCGCAGTAAAGAGCCGTATGTCTGAGCGATCTGCCTTGAAATCTGGCTCCGGCCTGTCCGATCCCGCCCCGGGAGGGCGCGGGACGCGTCCGCTGTTCCGTCCCGTGGTTCTCGAGGTGAACCCGCATCGGGTAGAGCTGCACACGCTCGAGCCGCATTTGCCCTGGGTCGTGTGGTCGGCGCAGAACCTGCCGCAGCCGGTCTATCGGCATGGGGTGCTGCGGCTCAAATATCTCTTGGGGCGGCGCGGGGTCTATCGCGGCACTTGGGATCTGCGGGCGCGGCCCTTTGAGCAGCGCGAGGAATACCGGCTCGTCGCGGATCTCTATCAGAGCCTGCCGGAGTATCGGCGCTCGCGCTGGTATCAGCAGGGGCTCGAGGTGATCGGCGCGGGCGGGGTGTTCACCCACAAGACCGAAGCGGCGCGGGATGTGGCGCAGCTCGACGCGCTATTTGAGGGCTATCTCGTTGATCTGCTCGAGACCATGGCGCGCGAGGGCTATCGTCAACGGCCGGGGGCGGATTTGCCGGAGGCGATGATCGGGCGCGATGGCACGCTGATCAAGACGGCGCATGGCACGCATCGGCTGGCCTCGGCCAAGGCCGCCGGGGCTTCGGGGCTGTTTCCGCTGCGGGTGATCGGGGTGCATCGCCGCTGGCTCGCCGCGCTGCCCGATGGTGGCAGCGAGGCGGCGGTTGCCGCGGCGCTTTCAGAGATCGAGGCGCGCTATCGCGAAGAGGCTCAGCCGGTGGCGCCGAGGCGGATCAACTCGGCAATCCCGTCCTGATGTAGCCAGAGCGCGGTGCCGCCCAGACCGAGCATCGCCAGCAGGAACACCAGATCATGCAGCCGGTCCCAAGCGCCATGCGCCCGGGCGAGCCAGATGATCGCGGGCAGGGTCAGCAGATGCGCCGCCCCCTGTCCGGCAATGGCGCCGGCGATGCCGAACGTGGCGATGCCCGCCAGGCTCAGCGCCAGCATCAGCACCGCCTTGATCGCCACCACCACGAAGAATTGCCGCGAGTTGCCCTGCGCCAGCGCCACCTGATCATAGGTGAGCCCGATGGCGAGCGGCATCTGGGCACAGGCCACCAGCACGAGGATCACCCCCGAGACCGCATAGCGCGGATCGTAGAGGATGTCGGTGATCACCGGGCCAAGGAGGGCCAGCCCGGTGAGCAGGAGGAACATGCCGCCGGTCACGCCAAAGCGCAGCTTGCGGATGCGGGCAAAGTTTTCGCGTGACGCACCGGGGGGCTGTTCGCGGTAGAGCGGGATGAGCACCTTGCGCGTCACCTTTTCGATGAGCATCACCGGAAAGCTCGCGAGGAAAAAGCCGATGGTGTAGAGGCCGAGCGCCTCGGCGCTGAGAAACTTGCCCAGCACGATCTTGTCGCCCTGGGCCACGACAAAGCCGCAGATCGTGCTCAGGAAGATCCATTTGCCGAAGGAGACGATTTTCGCCGCCGCCGCCCGGTTGAGGCGGAGCCGGTTGCGATGGCCGGGCAGGCCGAAATGCATCGCGGCGAGAAGGACGAGCGTGTTGGCGAGGCTGCCATAGACCAGCGCCCAGACGCTCTGCATCTGCCAGGCGAGGAGGATCATCAGGCTGAGCCCTATGGCCTGGCTCGCCACTTGCAGCGCGGTGAGCTGTTTCACCCGCAGGTGCCGGTGGGCGGTGGCGACGCGGGTCGGCATCAGCCCGGCGACCACCAGTTCGAGCCCGGCGATGGGCAGGATCTGCGCCAAGAGCGGTTCGTTGAAAAAGCCCGCGACCGGCAGGGCCATGACGCAGGCAAAGACCCAAAGCATCACGCCGCGCCCGACCTGAAGCGTCCAGGCGGTGTCGAGATAGATGGGATCGTCGCCCTTGTCGTCCTTTTGGATCCACGGGCGCAGGCCGATGTCGGAGAACATCTTCATCCCGACAATGAAGACGCTGACCAGCGCCATCAGGCCGAAAGCCTCGGGAAAGAGCAGCCGGGTCAGGATCAGGTTGCCGGCGAGCCGCAGGCCCTGGGCGCCAAGGATGCCCATGGCGATAAAGCCCGAGCCGCGCAGCACGCGGTCGATGATCGTTCTCTGGCCGTGGCCCCCGTTCCGCGATGTCACGCGCCGTTGCTCCCCTCTTGCCGCGCCGGTGGCACGGCCCCCAATCCGCGCCTTACACCGGCGCGTTCCTTCTCACCTAGCAAATGCCCGGCCAGATTGCATCGGTGGATTTCACCGGCGGGGGGTGGATCAGGGGCTCAGTCGCGGATAAACACCGTGTCGCCGCGGCGCACGGTGCGACAGACCCGCATCTGGTCGAGCGCCTCGGGATGGTCGAGAGGGTTGCGGTCGAGCACGGCGAAATCGGCCAGTTTGCCGACCCGGATCGAGCCGCGGTTGTCCTCCTCGAAGACCTGCCAGGCGGCGTCGATGGTCTGGGCGCGCAGGGCCTCATAGGCGCTGATCTTTTCCGTCTCACCCAGAAGCTGCCCGGAGGCGGTGCGCCGGTTCACCGCGCAATGGGCGAGATGCAGCGGCCGCGTCGGGGTCACGGCGGCGTCATTGTGGATCGTGTAGCGCAGCCCGTGCCGGGCGGCGGAGGCGGCGGGCGAGATGCGCTGTGCCCGGTCGGGGCCGAGGAACGTGTCGAGATGCCGGTCGCCCCAGAAATGGATATGGGCGGAGAAGAAGCTGATGGTGACGCCAAGCGCCGCACAGCGTGCGAATTGGTCGTCGCGCATCACCTGACCATGGATGATCGTGTGGCGGTGGTCGTCGCGGGGCAGGGCGTCCTGGGCTGCGGCGACCGCATCGAGGAACATGTCGGAGGCGGCATCGCCATTGCAGTGGCAATGGATCTGAAACCCCATTCGGTGCAGTTTCTCGACCTCTGAGAAGAGGTGCTCGCGGGTGATATAGCTCATGCCGCTGGGGGCCTCGGGGTGGGCCGGGCGATGGTAGGGCAGGCTCAGATAGGCGGTCTGGAGCTGAAACGCGCCATCGGTAAAGAGCTTGCGCGGGCCGAGGGTGAAATAGGGCGTGTCGGGCCAGTCGAGCGCGTCCGGGCCTTGGCTCAGCGCCGGTTCCTCGGCGCTGATGGGCAGCAGCAGGATGTCGATGCCGGGATCGCGCCCGTTGGGCAGGCTGGCGAAATGGTCGATCATGTCGCGCGTCGCGCAGGCGTTCTGGGCATAGGTGACGCCATGGCTCAGATATTCATCGCGGCAGGCGTCGAAGCCTTGCCAGAACCGGTCGCGGTCGATGAGGAAATCGGTGTCGCCCATGCGCCCCATGGCCGAGAGCCCTTCGATCAGCCCGGTCAGCCGCCCGGTCTCGGCGTCGCGGCCATAGCGGCCGCCGGTCGGGTCGGGCGTGTCGCGGGTGACGCCATGTTCGGCCAGCGCGCGGGAATTGGCGACGCCATTGTGGCCGGAGGTGTGCAGGACCCAGACCGGGTGGCGCGTCGAGACGCCGTCAAGCTCGTCCCGGGTCGGCATCCGGCCCTCGGCGAGGGCGGTGTGGTCGAAATTCACCGCCATGATCCATTGCCCCTCGGGCGTCTCGGCCGCCTTGGCGCGGAGCCGGTCGAGGGCGGTGGCGATGTCGCGGCAATCGCCGCGCGGCGGGGCGGCGAGATCGACGCGGAAGAGCGCGACAAAACCGGGGTCGGGGAAATGCCCGTGCGGGTCGAGAAAGGCAGGGATCATCGTGCGCCCGGCGAGGTCGATCATCTCGGTGCCCTCGGGCAGCTCGGCGCGCAGCGCGGCTTCTGATCCGGTTGCGGCAATGCGGTCGTCCTTGGTCAGAACGGCGCCCACCTCGGGGCTGTCGGTCTCCATCGTCAGGATGGGACCGTTGAAATAGAATTTATATGTCATGGCATCCGGTCAGCTCTGGTTGGAAATGCGGTGCCCCCGCCCCGGTCCGAGAAAGGGACAGGGGCGGGGACAGGAGCTTTGGCGTCAGACCATCCACCAGCGGTCGAGAATGCGCCGCCCGTCAAAGCCGCGCACCCAGGAGAGATCGCCATGGGCGATATTTGCGGTGCGGGCGTGGATGTCATTGGCGAACATCGGGGTGATCGAGCCGCCTCGGTCGCGCAGGATCACCTGCATGTCGCGGTACATCTCGGCCCGCAGCCCTTCGTCGAGCTCGGCCCGGGCGGTGACCATCAGCTCGTTGAACGGTGGGTCATCCCATTGCGTGTCATTCCAGGCGGCCTCGGCGGCGAAGCCGGTGGCGAACATCGTGTCTTCGGTGGCGTAGCCGCCCCAATAGCTCGCGACCCAAGGCTTTTTCTGCCAGACATCGGCCCAATAGCCGTCATTGGCCTCGCGCGCGACATTGATGTTGATGCCTGCCGCCTTGGCCGAGGCCTGATAGAGCACCGCCGCATCGAGCGCCCCGGCAAAGGCCGCGTCGGCCGCGCTCAGGTTGAGCGCCGCATTGCCCAGCCCGGATTTCTCCATGTGGAACTTGGCCTTGTCGGGATCATAGCTGAGCTGTTCGATATCGCTGGCGTGATAGCGGTAGGAGGGCCCGATCGGGTGGTCATTGCCCACCACCCCATGGCCGAACAGCACCTTTTCCACCAGCTCTTCGCGGTTGAGCGCATATTTGAGCGCCAGCCGCAGATCGGGATTGTCATAGGGCGCGGTCCGGGTGAGCATCGGGAAGGTGTAATGCAGCGGGCCAACGCCCTCTTCGACGATCATATCCGGGCGACGGGCAAGCAGCGACACGGTCTTGGGTTCGATCTTGTCGATGCAATCGACCTCGCCGGTGATCAGCGCATTGGTCCGCGCCGCCGGATCGGTGATCGACATGAGCGAGACCGTGTCGGCAAAGGCCGAGTTGTCGCCGTTCCAGTAATTCGGGTTGCGTTCGAATTCATAGATCTGGCCGGGCTTTTCGGTCTTGAGGATATAGCCGCCGGTGCCGCCCGCGCGCCAATCGATGCTGTTGTCCTTGGCCGGGTAGATGCCAAAGATCGCATCGCCGAAATTAAAGGGGAAGTCGGCATTGCCTGCCGAAAGCTCGATCACCACGACCTGTGGCCCGTCGGCGCGGATATCGACGACCGTGTCCAGCAGCGGCTTGCCCACCGATTTCGACGCCTCGCCGCGGTGGTAGTTGATCGAGGCGATGACGTCTTCGGCCTCCATCGTCTTGCCATTGTGAAAGACCACCCCCTCGCGCAGCTTGAAGGTCCAGATGCGGGCATCGGGCGAGGTGCTCCATTCGGTGGCCAGCCCACCGACCAGTTCGCCGCTGGGCGCAAGCTCGGTCAGGGTGTTGGTGATGCCATAGGCCGCCGTCCATTGCAGCCCGTTGAGCAAGGTGGCCGGGTCGAGCGTGTCGGAGGTGGCGCCATGGCCCATCGCCAGCCGCATATGGCCGCCCCGTTTGGGGGTGGCGGCCATGGCCTGGCTATAGAGGCCCTGACCGACGCTCAGCGCCACGCCAAGCGCCGCGCTGCGGCCGAGGAAGGCCCGCCGCGACAAACGCCCCTTGCGCAGTTCCGCAACGAGCCAGTCGGTCTCTGTTCTGTGGTGGGTCACGATATCATTCTCCTGTCGGAAGCGTTTTGACGATTCTTTATTGGGGCCAAGGATCGAAGCCGCGGTTGATTCTAGAAACTTCGCGGGTTTTAGTGGATGTACGCGTTTTGCTGTAAACCCGCGTCAGACTGCGAAGGTTTTGCCCCATGACGGAAGATTTTTCTCGCAACCTGCGGAGCCTCTGCGCCGATCGCGGCAGCATTGCCCAAGTGTGCCGGGACATCGGGCTCAACCGGCAGCAGTTCAACCGCTACCTCAGCGGGGCGGGCATGCCGGCGGCCCATAACCTGCGCCGGATCGCCCGCTATTTCCGCAGCACCGAGGCCGAGCTCATGGCGCCGCATGACGAGTTCGAGCGCCGCCGCAAGACCGACCGCGTGGCGCGCCATGCCGGGCCGCTCGATCTCTTTGCCGAGGCGTTTCAAACCGGCTCCAGCGAGATGCGCCGCTATCTCGGCTGGTATCATTCGCATATCACCTCGCCGTCCTGGGAAGGCTACATCCTGCGCGGGCTGAGCTGCATCTACGAGCGCGACGGCTATGTTCTCGTCCGGTCGCTCGAGCGGGCCACATCGCGCGATGGCACTATCGTGCATCGCGCCCGGTATGATGGCGTGGTGACCCGGCGCGGCGGGCGGATCTATGTCCTCGAACAGGAGGCGAGAAGCGAGGCCAGTGTCGATGAGACCATCCTCATGCCGTCGCCCCGGCAGAAGGTGAACTATCTGCAAGGCATCACGATGGGCGTGGCGACGCGCCCCTATCTGCTGCCCTATGCGTCGCGGTCGATCTGGAAGAAGCTCGGCGCGCAGGTGCCCGCGCGCGAGGCGCTCGGCGCTTGCGGCGTGCTGCCCTTCAACAGCCGCAAGATCGACCCGACGATCCGCAGCTACCTGAGCACCGAGACGCTGACGGTGTCTTGAGGGGGGGGTGGGTTCGGATCTCGGCCTTCTTGGACGTGGCACACGCCGCCTTGACGTATACCCAATCGAATGGATCGCGATGTATGGCGGTCGCGAGGATAGCGAGTTCGCCACCGGTCTGAGGTGAGCCCCTTGCAGGCCGCAGCACAGCAGAGATTATCTATAATAAATGGTGCCCCCACACGGACTCGAACCGCGGACCTACTGATTACAAATCAGTTGCTCTACCAGCTGAGCTATAGGGGCCTCGATGGTGTGGCGCAGGGTGTGCGCTGGCATCGAAGCGCCGGGATCGGGGGCCGCGGGGCGGGTCGACTCGGCGCTGGTGGTCAGCCGTTTACCCGGCTTCGCGCGTGAGGACAAGATCGGAGTTTGGCCACGGGGCGGCTTGGCCCCACGGGTCTAGTCCCGGCGCAGGTCGCGGGCGTCGAGATGGTTGTACCAGCGGGTCAGAAGCTGGGCGCCGAGGCCCGAGAGCGGTTTGTAGGGCACGGTCGGAAAGCCGAGATCGTCAAAGGCGGTGTCGGCCTCGGGCTGGCCGAGGATCTTGCGGGCGAGTTTCATGCCGAAATAGACACTGCGCGTCACGCCAGAGCCGCAATAGCCCCCGGCGAGCCAGACGCCGTCATAGCGGCCAAGATGCGGGCTGTGATCCGGCGTATAGGCGACGGAGCCGGACCAGACATGGCTGAAGCCCACGTCCGCGAGCTGGGGAAAGACGCGGGTGACAGCGGTGGCAAAGGCGCGGCGCTGGGTCTCGACGGGGCCGCCGGGCCGGCCGAGGCGACCGCCAAAGATGAACCGCTCGCCGTCGGGGCTTGGCCGATACCACATGAAGATGCGGCCGCTTTCGCCGAGCATCCGCCCCTTGGGGGTGAGCGCGCGCATCACCTCGGCCCCGAGCGGCTCGGTGGCCACGGCGGCGGTGCGGATCTGCACGACGCGGCGGTGCATGGCGCGGGTCGCGCCATCGGCATAGGCGTTGGTGGCCATCACCACCTCGCGCGCCACGGTTTTGCCCTGCGGCGTGGTGAGCGTGGTCGCGTCGCCCTCAGGACGCAGCCCGGTTACCGGGCAGTGGCAGTGGATCGCGACGCCGGCGGCCTGCGCCTTTTGCGCCAGCCCCAGCAGCAGTTTGCGCGGGTGCACGCCGCCATCGCGGTGATAGACGACGCCGCCGCGATAGGCGGCACTGCCGATTTCGCGGTGCTGCTCTGCCTCGGGGATCATCTCGTAGGGCAGGCCGAGATGCCGCGCGAGCCAGTCGCATTCGCGCCCCGTTGCCTCGTAATCGGCGCGAGTGCGGGCGCCGCGAAACCGGCCGCGCATCTGCAGATCGCAGTCAAGCCCCTCGTCGGCGACGAACCCTTCGAAATACTCCAGCGCGCGCAACCCTTCGCCCATGATGTCGAGGGTTTTCGCCGCGCCATAGCGGGCGGTGAGCCCGGCGACGCCGAGCTTGTGAAAGCTCGGGCCGACCATGCCGCCGTTGCGCGACGAACAGCCCGCGCCAAGACCGCCGGCCTCAAAGAGCGTGACCTGCCGCCCCGCCCGCGCCAGATGCAGCGCGGTGGCCAGCCCGGTATAGCCCGCGCCGATCACCGCCACATCGGTGCGGGCAGGCAGCGGCAGGGCGGGCGTCTCGGGCGCGGTCACATGGTCCCAATAGACGCTCTCGTCAGGGCGCAGGTCAGTCACGCAGCACCCATCTGTCGCGATGCCGCGCGGTCGGGAACCGCGCCTCGAGGCCAAGCTCGTTGATCCGTTCGATGCTCGCATCAAAGAGGCTGCGCATCACCGGCAGGCCTTCGGGGGCGAGCGCCACCTGGCGCAGGATGTCGGCCCGGTCGGCATAGGCATCGACCAGAACGCGCAGATCCTCCACGGCGGTGGCCTCCGAGATGTCGATGCGCAGGTCTTGCGCGTCGATCCCATGTTCGCCAGTGACCCGGAGCGCGGCCGAGCGCAGCGGGCCGATGATCTCGCCGCCCGCGTGGCGCCCGGCCTCCAGCGCCCGCATGAGCCGTTCGCCCAAAGGCAGATCGGGATCGGCGGCAAAGGCGTCGGCCATGGCGCGGGTCACCTGATCATTGTCGAGGATATTGCCCAGCGCGAGACAGTTTTCGCCGGTGTGATGGGTGTAGATCGAATACATCCGCCGCCCGTGATAGACGGCGGTCTGGCCCTTGGCGTCGAGCGCGCCGATCTGCCGCCATTCGATATCCTTGGAGGAGGCACAGACCTCGGTCACCGTGTCCTTGGCGGATTTGCCCTGCGCCAGAAGCGAGATGCCGAGATCGCCGAGACGGCTGTCGGTGCGGTGCTGCGACAGCATCGCGCCCTTGCCATGCACGAGCCGGACACAGCGCCCGCCCACCGCCAGATCAGATGTGGTGATGGCCGCGCCAAAGGCGCCGGTGCGGGTGCAACGTCCGATGATGGAAAAGGTCACTTGCGGTCTCCTGAAAGAAGGTCAGACGGGGTCGGTGGCGGGCAGGGGCACATGGCGGTCCTCGGTGTCGAACCGCTGCCACATGGCGTCGGTGGCCTCCTGCGCCTCGGTGATGGCGGCGCGTTCGTCGATCGTGGTGAGCACCCGGTCGCGCATCAGGAAGCGGCCGTCGACCATCGTGTCGGTGACCACGCCGGGATGGCCGTAATGCACGAGGTTCGACAGCGCCGAGACACGCGGCGCCATGGCCGGGGTCATCAGGTCGAACATCGCCAGATCGGCCTTTTTGCCGACGGCAATCTCGCCGATGCCGGGATGGTCGAGCGCCTCTGCCGCGTTACGGGTGACATAGTTGAAGACCTGCTGCGGCCCGGGGCTCACCGATCGCGTATAAGCGCCGCGATGCAGGGTCTGGGCCAGTTTCATGGCGTGGAACATGTCTTCGGTCATGTTGTCGGTGCCGAGCACGATCTTGACCCCGTGATCGAGGATCGCCCGCATCGGCAGCGGATGCGGCCCCTTGGCCGACATCGACGCCGGACAATGGCCAAGCCAGGTGCCGGTCTCGGCCAGCCGCGCCACGTCGCTCTCGTTGCAGAAGGTCCAGTGGATCGCGATGAGATCGTCGCCGAGGAAGTCATTCTGATCGAGATATTCGGTGGAGGTGCAGCCATGCAGCGCCTCGACCTGTTCCTTTTCGCTGATGATCTGGCTCAGATGGACGGTGCGGCGCAGCCCGTGTTGCCGCGCCAGCGCCTTGAGCTGGCCGAGCATCCAGGGGCTGCAATTGTCGGGGCCATGGGCCGCGATCATCACCCGCACCCGGTCGTCTTCGCTGCCGTGGAACCGCTCGATGAGCGCTTCGGTCCGGTCGAGGAAAGTCTGACCAAAGTCGCGGTCAAAACGATAGCGGCCCCGGCCGACCTCGGTGGTCACCGCGTCGGCACAGCTCTCGGCGAGCCAGAGCCGCAGGCCGGTCTCGATCATCGCGGGGGCGTAATCGGCGACATGGCGCAGCGGGTCGACCATGGTCGTGGTGCCGGACCGGATCGCCTCGGCACAGGCGAGCCGGGCAATCGCCGCCCGTTCGCGCGGCTCGAGCAGATAGGAGGCGGGCACCATATACTGATAGACAAGGTTCCCCTCGATATCCTCGACCGTGCCGCGCAGCACCAAGAGCACAGCATGGGTGTGGGAATTGATCAGCCCCGGCGAGACGAGCTTGTCCGACATGTCGATCGGCTCGAAACTGTCGAACTCGGTGCCGTCGAGCGTCTCGGGCAGGGCGACGATCTGGCTGCCCTCGATGGCGATATGGCCGGCGGTGACTTCGGGCAGGCCCGAGGCATGGGTGATATAGCGGGCGTTTTTCAGCAGCAGGCGGGTCATGATCTGCGCAGGGCTCCGAACAGGGTGGCGAGAAGGGTGAGAAGAACCAAGAGCGTGGCCACCGCCGCGATGGTCGGGTCGATATTGTCCTGAATGCCTTCCCAGATCATCTTGGGCAGGGTCTGCACCCGGCGCACGGTGATGAAGAGCACGCCGACGATCTCGTCAAAGCTGACGATGAAGGCAAAGATAAAGCCGCTCAGGATGCCGGGTTTGATGGCCGGCACGATCACCGCCCGCACCGTCTGCAGCACCGAGGCCCCGAGGCTGCGCGCGGCGCGCGGGATGTTGCGGTCGAGATTGGTGAGCGAGGCAAAGACCGAGATCGACACATAGGGCAGGGCCAGCAACGTATGGGCGAGGATCACGCCGAAATGCGTGTCGATCAGTCCGAGCACCACCCAGAAGCGGTAAAAGCCCAGCGCCTGCACCACCGGCGGCACGAGGATCGGCGTGATGAGCACCCAGCGGGCGACCATCGCGGCGCGGTCCGACAGGAACCAGCAGCCGATGGCAAAGGCGGTGCCGAGCACGGTGGCGCAGCTCGCCACCACCAGCCCGACCCAGATGCTCGTCCAGGTCGCGCCGAGCCAATCGCCGTCGGAGAAGTAATTGGCGTAATGCTGCAGCGACAGCGCCTCCTTGGGCAGGCCGATATAGCTCGTATCGGTGAGCGAGATCGGGATCACCACGAGGATGGGCAGCACCAGAAAGGCGATGATCAACCAGGCACCGGTCTGAAAGAAGATCTGAAAGGTCGAACGGGCCATTATTTCCGATCCAGCAATGTGGCACGCAGGTTCACAAAGCGCGCGGCGACAAGAAGGACGAGGGCGGTGGCGACCAAGAGCGCCACAGACAGCGCCGAGCCGAGCCCCCAGTTGAGGAATTCCTGAATCTGGTAGGTGATATATTCCGAGATCATCAGAACACGGCCACCCCCGAGCAGCGCGGGCGTCACGTAGAAGCCCAGCGACAGCACAAAGACCAACAGCGCGCCGGACATCACGCCGGGCATGGTCTGCGGGAAATAGACATTGCGAAAGGCGTACCATTCGCTGGCCCCGAGGCTGCGGGCGGCCTGCACATAGGCGCCGGAAATGCCGCGCATATTGGTCAGCATCGGCAGCACCGCAAAGGGCAGCATGACATGGATCATGGCGATCACCACGCCAAACTCATTATGCATGAGCTTGAGCGGCGTATCGATCAGCCCGGCATCGCGCAGCGCATCATTGACGATGCCCGACCGGCCCAGAAGGACGATCCAGCTGAACGAGCGGATCAGCACCGAGACCCAGAACGGCAAGATCACCAGCGCCACCATCAAAGGCGTCAGCCGCGAGGCGTAATTGCTGATCGCATAGGCCACGATATAGCCGAGCAGAAGACAGCCCACAGTGGTCACCGCCGCCACCCGGAAGGTGATGATGAAACTGGTCTGCACGGCGCTCGACGCGGCCATTTTCTCGAAATTGCCAAAGCCCGTCACCGGCTCGGTAAAGGCGATTTTCCAGATGCCCAGAACCGGCACGATGTAGAAGATCACCATGATCGCAAGCGCGGGCAGGACGAGCATCCAATAGCTGAATTTTTCGGTGACGCGGGGCATGTCGGCTCCTGGCAGGTCGGGAGGGGACCGGGGCCAGAGCGGCCCCGATCCAAGAGGGATGTCCGTGAGTGGTCTTAGTTGATCAGCGCATCCACATAGAGCTCTTCCGCCGAGACCTGGTTCTTGGCGTACCATTCATCCTTGTAGAGGATCTGGGTCGCGAGGTTCTCGGGGCTCGACGGGTTGAAGGGCGCAAGCTCTGGCGGCACCATGGCGGCGGCCTCCGGGTTGATCGGGCCCGAGCCGATCTTCTTGAGCCATTCGACCTGCAGTTCCGGTTTCTGGCCATGGGCGATGAATTTCATCACCTCGTCGCTGCCCGCCGGGTTGTCCTTCGGCACGACCCAGATGCCGGGGGCGATGACACCGCCCTTAAAGCTCACGTCAAAGCTGCCTTCGGGCATCTGATCCTTGAGCAGATGGGCGCGGGTCGACCAGATATTGCCGATGGCGACCTCTTCTTGCAGGAAGAGGTTCTGGCTGTCGCTGCCCGAGCCCCAGACGATGATATTCTCGCGCAGCTCGCGGAATTTGGCGATCGAGGCCTTGATGCCATCCTCGGTGCCGAGCGCGTCATAGACCTCGGCGAGCGGCACGCCACGCGCCTGTGTCGCGCTTTCGAGCATGCCGCGCACGGATTTGCGGAAGGTGCGCATGCCGGGGAAATCCTTGACGTTCCAGACGTCTTCCCAGGTCTGAGGAACATTCCCGCCAAGCATCTTGGGGTTGGTCGCCAGCACGTAGGAATAGACGTAATTGCCGACGCCATTGTTATAGGCGGTGCCTTCGAGCACCTTGTTCTTGTCGACGATGGAATAGTCGATGGGCTGGGTCACGCCCTGCTGTTCGAGGATGATGGCCGAGCCGGCGCCGCTGTCGCAGAGGTCCCAGACCACCGCGCCGCTGTCGACCATGGCGCGGATCTTGCCCGCCGAGGGGCCAGAGCCGTCGACCGTGACCGGGATGCCGGTCTCGGCGGTGTAGGTGTCGCAGAGCACTTCTTGCAGCACGTCCTTGGCCGTGCCGCCCCAGTTCACCACGATGATCTCCTTGGCCTGGGCCGTGGCCCGCGAGCCGAGCGCCGGCAGGATGCCGAGCGCGCCCATCGCCGCGATGAACCCGCGCCGGGTCAGGCGGCCTTGTTTGTAGCGTTCGACCGCGATCTCCGCGATGTCGCGCTTGGCTTCGAAATCGGTTGTCTCTGTCATGTCTTGTCTCCTTGTTGGATCAGTGCGGGACGGTGATCTCTTGTCACCTTGTGGGTAATGTCATGCGCCCGGCGAGCGGGGGGCAGGGCGTCTCAGGCGGCCGTCTCCGGGGCCGCATCCGGGGCGAGCACGACGCCCGCGTCGCGGTCCCAGCCGATGCTCACGGCGAGGCCGGGGGCGGGGGTGATGTCGGTTTTCCAGGTCGGGCGCGAGACCAGCAATTCGCCAAGCCCGGGATGGGTCACGATGACCTGACAGCGCTCGCCGAGATAACTCACCTGCTTGACCGTGGCGGGCAGGATTTCCTCGCCCGGTGCCGCAAGGCGGAGCCGTTCGGGCCGCAGCGCGATGCGCACCGCGGCGCCCGTGGCGTGATCGGTGTCGGTCTCGACCTCGAAGCCGGCCCCGGCGGCAGAGCAGCGCAGCACCTGCCCGTCGCGGGCCTCGATCTGGGCCTCGATGAAGTTGGATTTGCCGAGGAAATCGGCCACGAAACTGTTGTGCGGCCGGTTGTAGAGCGTGTCGGGCGCGCCCTGCTGCTGGATCGCGCCATCCTTGAGGATCACGATCCGGTCCGACATCGACAGCGCTTCGTCCTGATCATGGGTGACATAGATGAAGGTCACGCCAAGCTGATCATGCAGCGCCTTCAGCTCCCATTGCAGATCGGCGCGCAGCTTCTTGTCGAGCGCCGAGAGCGGCTCGTCCAGAAGCAACACCTGCGGCTGAAACGACATGGCGCGGGCCAGCGCGATCCGCTGTTGCTGACCGCCCGAAAGCTGGGTCGGCAGGCGGTCGGCAAAGGCCCCCATCTGCACCAGATCGAGCGCGTCCTGCACCCGTTCGGCAATCTCGGCGGCGGGGCGTTTGCGCACCTTGAGCGGAAAGGCCACATTTTCGCGCACGGTCATCGTCGGAAACAGCGCATAGCCCTGAAACACCATGCCAAAGCCGCGCCGTTCCGGCGGCTCGCTGGTGATGTCCTCGTCGCGCAGGCGCAGCTGTCCGTTATCGAGTTGAATGAACCCGGCAATCGCGCTCAGCAGCGTCGTCTTGCCCGAGCCCGACGGCCCCAACAGCGTCAGAAACTCGCCCTCCGCCACATCGAGGCTCACATCGTCCAGCGCATTGACCGCGCCATAGCGTTTCACCGCATTGGTGATGGAAAGAATGGGAGAGGTCATGATGAGCAAACTGTCCGTATCTGTTGCGAGGCGGCGCTGGGCGCCCGGATCGTTGCCACATGGGACCATGGGGGGTGAAAACAATAAAATAAAAAAACGGCACGCCAGTATAATCTGGGATTATTCGCGTGCGGGTCAGGCTGGGGCGGAAGAGGCCTCCTTGAGGTAGTCGGCAAGAAAGCTCTGAAACTGCAGCGCGATATTGGTGGTGGGGAAGAGGTTCGAGGTGATGCCATGGGTCTTGAGCGGCAGTGAAGGCGTGATCGGGCGCACCGCGATGCCCTCGGCGGGCTGGCCGATGAGGCCGAAACTGTCGACCAGCGCCACCCCCAGCCCGTTGCGCACCATCTCGAGCGCGGTGGCGGTGTGGCGCACCTCGCAGAAATACCGCCGCTCCAGCCCCTGTTGCGAAAACAGGCTGTCGATGGCCTGCCCGAGCGGCGTCCGCGCGCCATAGGAAATATGGCGCACCTGGTTGAGATTGGTCACCGACACCCGCTGCAACAGCGCGATCTCATGATCCGCCGGGCAGATGCATTTCATCTCGCCATCGCCGATTTCATGAACGGATACGGCGGAATGACGCGGCGGGGTGATCGACAGGCCAAGATCGGCACGCCCGCTGACCAGACGGCGGATGATCTCGTCAATGCTGCCGAGCTCGATCGAGAGCTGCAGTTTTGGCCGCGTTTTCATGAAAAGGCTGAGCGCGCGGGGCAGAAGACCATGGCCGATTGACGGGGTGGCGACGATGCTCAGCCGCCCGATCGTGCCGCCGCGCAGCTCGTCGACAATGGCCGCGATGCGCTTTTGCTGCAGGAAGAGATGCTGCGCCTCCTGCGCGATATGAAGCGCCTCTTGCGTCGGCACAAGCCGCCCGTGTTTGCGCACGAAGAGCGCGAATCCCACCAGGTCTTCGGTGTGGCGGATCATGTTGCTCACCGCCGGCTGGCTCACCGCCAAGAGCTCGGCCGCCCGCGCCGTGGTGCCGACTTCGATGACGGTGCAAAGCACCTCGAGCTGCCGCGCGTTGATCATAACGATATAATCCAGAGTTATTTCATGGGTCTGATATTTTATTTCACACTGATGTTCCGCCTGTCTAGCTCTGATCTGGACGCAGAGCAGGAGGGGATGATGGCCCGCAAGGAAATTTTCGCAGTGGCCCAGATGGGGCCGGTCCATCTGGCCGACACCAAGGCGCAGGTGGTGGCGCGGCTCATCGACATGCTGCGCGAGGCGCATGGCCGGGGCGCGCGCTGGGTGACTTTCCCGGAACTGGCGCTGACCACCTTCTTTCCGCGCTATATCTACGACACGCCGGAAGAGTATGACCAATTCTTCGAGGAAGGCCTGCCGTCGCCCGCGATGCTGCCGCTCTTTGAGGTGGCGCGCGATCTCGGCGTGGGGTTTTACCTCGGCTATGCCGAAAAGACCGAAGACGCGGGGCAGACCCGCCGCTTCAACACCTCGGTTCTGGTCGGGCCGGACGGGGCGCTCTTGGGCAAATACCGCAAGATCCACCTGCCCGGCACGGTCGACCCCATCGGCGATCTGGAGTTCGAACATCTGGAAAAGCGCTATTTCGAGGTGGGCGATCTCGGCTTTCCGACCTTTGCCACGCCCTCGGGGCGGTTCGGCATGTGCATCTGCAACGACCGCCGCTGGCCGGAAACCTTCCGCGTCATGGCGCTGCGCGGGGCCGAGGTGTTCATGCTGGGCTACAACACGCCGACCCGCAACATCCACCATCCCGAACCTGCCCATCTGCGCGAGTTCCACAACCGGCTGAGCCTCGAATCCGCCGCCTATCAGAATGGCGCCTGGGTCATGGCGGCGGCGAAATGCGGCTCGGAAGACGGATTTGCGATGATCGGCGGCTCGGCCATCGTGGCCCCCACCGGCGAAGTCGTGGCCCGCGCCGTCTCCGAGGAGGATGAGGTCATCAGCTATGACTGCGATCTCGATCTCGGGGCCTATATCCGCCGCTCGGTGTTCGATTTCGCGCGCCATCGCCGCATCGAACATTACGGGCCGATCACAGACCAAACAGGCGTCGAGGTGCCCTCATGACCTTCTCTCTGGCCGGGCGTGACCCGGAAACCGGCGACATCGGCTTTGCCGTGGCCACCTCTTCGGTCTGTGTCGGCGCCCGGGTTGGCGCGCTGGCCGAGGGCGTCGTCGTGCTGTCGCAGGCCCGCACCGATCCACGGCTGCATCAGGTCGGGCTGCGCGCCTGGGAGCAAAGCGCAAGCGCCGAGACCACACTTGCCGCCATGCAGGACGCCGCCACCGCGCTGCATTGGCGACAGCTCGGCGTGCTGCCCGCGCAAGGCACGCCGCTGCATCACACCGGGGCCTCCTGTCTCGGGGCTTGCGGCGGGGTCACCGGGGACCACGCGCTGGCGCTGGGCAATTTCTTGGGCTCCGAGGCGGTGCTTCCGGCCATGATCGCCGGGTTCGAGGAGGCCAAGGGGCATCTGTCAGAGCGGCTCTTGGCGGGTATGCTCGCAGGCGAGGCGGCGGGCAGCGAACGCGACCCGCTGCAATCGGCCTCTGTCATGGTGCTGGGGGCCGAGGCGCTCAAGGATGTCGATCTGCGCATCGACGATTCCACCGACCCGCTGGCCGATCTCAACCGGTTGCTCGCGGGTTGGCTGCCCAAGGCCCCGGCCTATCGGCTGCGCGCGCTCGATCCTGATTCCGCGCCGCTGTCGAGCACGATCGAGCATCCCGACCGGGCCTGAGCCGGCTTACAGCACAAGGATCAGCGACAAGACCCCCATCGCGGCGAGGCTCAGCGCCCAGAAGAGATCGAGGTTGAGCCAGCCGCGCGACAGGACTTCAAGCCCGATCCAGCGATAGACGCCCCAGGCCAGCGCCCCACCGGCAAGCGTCATGCAGAGCGTATGGGCCAGCGCCACCCAGAGCGCGGTGCCGATCGAGCTGCCCATCAGCGCCCCGGCGGCGGCATGGCCCGGCTCTGCCCCGGCCAGATCGCAGAGCCCGAGATAGATCGGCACCAGCATCAGCCCCGCCCCATGCGCCAGCGCCACGAGAAACGACCAGAGCGCGAGGCGCGTGGGCGGCACCCGCGCGAGAAAGCGCGGATGCCGCCGGTTGATCAACAGATAGGCCCCGGCGAGGATGAGCAAGAGCGCCGCCCCGATCTGGATCTCGCGCTGCCATGCGACGAGCGTCACGAGGGCCGAAAAGGGCAGGAGCATCGCCAGCATCGCCAGCAGATGCCCGACGGCCAGCGCCAGACAGGCGCGCCACAGGCTCTGCGCCCGGCGCTCCATCAAGGCGGCGGACACCGCCAGCGGCCAGCCCATGCCGGGATTGATCCCATGATAGAGCCCCGAGGCCGCCACCGCCGCCCAGAGCGCCGCCGCGCTGTCCATTCCTGTCGCCACTCAGGCCAGTCCCGGCATGGTCAGACCGAGGGGTAGCAGAAGCTGTCGGTGGAACAATCGCCCCCCTCGAGACGGATCTGATGGCTGCGATAGCCCTTGGGGAAGTCGACCCAAAAATCCTCGGCCAGGGTCAGCCCGCCATTTTCGCCCACCTCCGCCATGACCATCGCCGCGCCCCGGTCGCCGGGATAGAATTGATCGTCCCAGGTGGAATAGAGCGAATTGGTCCAATAGACCCGTTTGCCGTCGCGGCTGATCTCGACCATCTGCGGCCCATAGCCGAAATCGCGGCCATTCGGGTGTTTTGTGCGGCTGACGATGCCGCCCAGCTCCACCTTGCCGGCGAGCTCGGGCTTCATCGGGTCGGTGACGTCATATTGCAGCATCTCGCCGGTGCCCCAGCAGGAGACATAGAGGAACCGGTCATCGAGGCTCAGGTCGATATCGGTGACCAGCGGCGGCACCGCCTCGAACCCTTTGAGAAGATCGGGCAGATCCTCGGGTTTGGCCGGTTGCGGCGGGATCGTCGCGGTTTTCTTGGCCTCGAACGTGCCATCCTTGTTGCGCCACCAGGTCCAGATCGACCCTTCGAGATTGGTCGTGTCCACCACCACACCGCAAAACCCGTATTCCTTCACCGGGTCATGCGCGGGCCTGATCTCGAGCGCCATCTGGTGATTTTCGCCAAGATCGATGGTCTGGATATTCCGGCGGCCGCGCAGATCCCAGAAATGGATGCTATGGCCGTATTTGTTCGACAGCAGGTCCTCGGGCACGAGGCCGTTTTCGAATTGCGGCGGGATGCCCCATTCGGAACTGACCATGTAATTGCGCGGCAGGTTCCACCAGAAATCGTAATGCTTGTCCTGCAGGCCGCGATCCATCTCATAGCGGCCGATGATGTCGAAGGTTTCGCAATCCATGATGAAGATGCCCGGCGGGCCATCGGTGCCATCCTTGCCACCGCCGCCCAGCGTGCTGACATAGATGCCTTCGGGGCCGCAATGGATCGTATGCGGGCGGGAATAGCCGGTCTTGGCAAAGACCTCTTCCGGTTCGATGATCTTGTGGATCTTCGCTTTGCGCGGCTCTTTCACATCCACCACATAGATGCGGCTCGACCGGATGCCCGGGATGATCAGATAGCGCCGTTCGAGAAAGGCATGGCCCGAGAGCGGCGACAGGGCCGAGGAACAGGCGTTCCAGCCGAAATGGTGAAACTCGTCGCCAATGTTGGGCATGATCACCTGATGCACGATCTGGCTATAGGTCTTGGAGCTCGGGTCGACATCGACAATCGCCAGCCCGTCGGGCTGTGATCCATCGGGGCTCAGCATCAAGGTAAAGGCCAGCTTTTCCGGGGGCGCCTGCATGGCGAGTTTCGGGCTGGCGTGAAAGCTGGGGTCGGGCCGTAGAGTCATGGTCAAATCCTTTCTAGAGAAGGGGTCACGCACTGCATCGATCTGGCCGTCTGTCCTCGGAGCCTGCCATAAGGGGCGATTCTAAGCAAATTTCGGCGGTGTCAGAGCGGTCTCGCGCTTGGGCGCCACGCCCCATGGTCCTTTGCACCGGCGAGGCGGGGCAGGGCGGTCCTGCGGGTCTTTGCGATTGCCGCGCTGCGGCGTGAAATATCCGTTGATTTTTTCACGGACCCGAGTCATCGTGAAATTCGACACGTTAATTTCACGGATGTGACAGCCCATGCAGCAGACCGACATCACCCGCAGCCAGACCCTCGGTGCCGATCTGCGCGCCCTGCGCAAGGCGCGCGGTGTGACGCTCGCGGCGCTGGCTGATGCGCTGGGTCGGTCGGTCGGCTGGCTGAGCCAGGTCGAGCGTGATCTCTCCGAGCCCTCGATCAGCGATCTGCGCAAGATGGCGGATGTGCTCGGCGTGCCGATCTCCATGCTCTTCGGTCAGGCCATGGCCCCGGCCGAAGAGGCCGGCCATGTGGTGCGGCGCGGCGCGCGGCGGCAGATCGGCTCGGGCGAAGGCGGCCTGCGCGAAGAGCTTTTGTCGCCCGATCTCACCGATGATTTCGAAATGGTGCATTCCACCTTCGCCCCCCATAGCCGCGCGGGCGAGACGATCCAGCGCGCCACGCAAGAGGTCGGTGTCATCATCTCGGGCAAGCTCGACCTGATGATCGAAGGCCGCCTCTATACCGTCGGGCCGGGCGACAGTTTCCGCATTCGTGGCGAGGCCCATGAATGGATCAACCCTTACGACGAACCGGCGGTGGCGATCTGGGTCATCGCCCCCCCGGTCTACTGAGGCCCCGCGATGAGCTGGTCGGATTGGAGCGTCTTTGCCCTGTTCTGGGTGGTGTTCGTCACCACGCCGGGGCCCAATGCCGTCAATTGCATCACCAACGGGATGCAGCTCGGCTTTCGCCAGAGCCTCTGGGGCGTGCTGGCCATCCTGACGCAGGCGAGCGTCTTTCTGCTCGGCTCGGCGGCGGGGGTGACGGCGCTCATCCTTGCCTCGCCCACAGCCTTTCAGGCGTTGCAGATCCTCGGCGCGCTGGTGCTCATCGGGCTCGGCATCCGGGGCTGGATCATGGCCTCGCGCCCGGTGCCCACGGTGACCGACACCGAGGCCGCACAACCGGCCCGCGCCATCTATATGAAGGCGCTGGCCATCGCCACGATCAACCCCAAGAGCGTCGCGGGCTATCTCGCCGCCTTTAGCCAGTTCGTCGCCCCCGACGTGCCCATGGCCGAGCAGCTCTGGGTCATCTTCCCCACCGCGCTCAGCCTCACGGCGCTGAGCTATATGGGCTATACCGCGCTTGGCGCGGGGCTGGGCCGGGCGGCGCTTGGCGCGGTGTTCAACCGCTGGCTGCGGCGCGGGCTGGCCGCCTGTTTCATCCTCTACGGCCTGCTTCTGGGCAGCGCCGCCCTGCCGGGACGGGGGGCATGATGCGCGCCGCCTGCCTCTGTGGCGCGGTGCGGTTCACGAGCTCCGCGCTCGAAGATCCGCTGGCCTGCCATTGCCGCGAATGCCGACAGCAATCGGGCCATTATTTCGCCGCCGGGCGCGCCCGCTGGGACGCGCTCCTGTTCGAGGCCGACGCCGGGCTGCGCTGGTACCGGGCGAGCGATAGCGCCAGCCGGGGCTTTTGCGGCAGCTGCGGCGCGACGCTCTTTTGGCGCGGCGACGACAGCCCCTATGTCCGCGTCGCCCTCGGGGCGCTCGACGGGCCGACCGGGCTGCGCCTGGGCCGCCATGTCTGGACCGACGAGGCGGGCGATTACTACGCGATTGCCGATGATCTGCCACAGGAGGGCGAGGGATGAGCACGACAGGGCACAGCGGACGCTGCCTCTGCGGGGCGGTACGGTTTCACACCCAGGCCACCCCCAAGGGCGCCTCGGTCTGCCATTGCAGCCAGTGCCGCAAACAATCGGGCCATCTCTGGGCCTCGGCCTATGTGTCGCGCGACGCGCTCGACATCACGGGCGAGGTCACATGGTACGCCTCGAGCGAGGCGGCGCATCGCGGCTTTTGCGCCACCTGCGGGTCCTATCTCTTTTGGGCCGCCCATGAAGAGGACACGATGAGCTTTGCGCTCGGCGCGCTCGATGGCCCGACCGGGCTCCGGCTCGAGAAGCACATCTTCACCGCAGACAAGGGCGATTACTACGACATCGCCGACGATCTGCCGCAGAAGGCCTGAGATCATGTGGGACATACTGACAGGGTTTGATCCGGCGCTGCTCTGGGCCTTTGTCGGGGCGGGGCTGCTGCTCAACCTGACGCCGGGGGCGGATTTCATGTTCGTCTCGGCCAGCGGCATCGCGGGCGGGCCGCGCGCCGGCATGGCGGCGGCGATTGGGATCTCGTTTGGCATCGCGCTGCATCTGATCCTCGCGGCGGCGGGGGTCTCGGCGATGCTGGCGGCCTGGCCCGCCGCCTATGATGCGATCCGCTATATCGGCGCGGCCTATCTCGTCTTTCTGGCGGTGCAGGCCTGGCGTCACGCGGGCGAGGTGGCTCAAACCGATGCCGCGCGCCGCGCGCACCGGGCAATCTGGCGCGGCTTTGTCACCAATGTGCTGAACCCCAAGACCGCGCTTTTCATCTTTGCCTTCATCCCGCAGTTCACCGATCCCGCCATCGGCCCGGTCTGGGCGCAGATCCTGATCCTCGGCGCGATCTTTATGGGGGTGGGGCTTCTCTTCTCGCTGACGCTCGGCGCGGCGGCGGGGGCCTTTGCACATGTTTTGCGCCGCCGGGCGCGGGCCTTGGGCCGGATCTCGGCGGTGATGTTCGGCGGGCTGGCGGCCCGTCTGGTCTGGGACTGAACGCCCGGACCGACCCGAATGCGGCCACGGCAGGGACTGCCAAGGCCCAGTAGTTGAAAACACTCCCCGCGCGACGGGGCGACACAGGAGAAAGACATGGCAGATCTGCCGAAAAAAGCGAAAGTGGTCATCATCGGGGGCGGCGTCATCGGCTGTTCCTCGCTCTATCATCTGGCCAAGAAGGGCTGGACCGACTGCGTTCTGCTGGAAAAGAACGAGTTGACTGCAGGCTCGACCTGGCACGCGGCGGGCAACGTGCCGACCTTCTCGACGAGCTGGGGCATCATGAACATGCAGCGCTACTCGACCGAGCTCTACAGCCGCTTGGGCGAAGAGGTCGACTATCCGATGAACTACCATCAGACCGGCTCGATCCGGCTGGCCCACACCCGCGAGCGGATGCAGGAATTCGAACGCGCCGCCTCCATGGGCCGCTATCAGGGCATCAAGATGGAGATGTGGACCCCGGAAGAGGCCAAGGAACGCTATCCCTTCATGGAGACCCATGATCTCGCGGGCGTGCTCTATGACCCGACCGATGGCGACATCGACCCGGCACAGGTGACCCAGGCGCTGGCCAAGGGCGCGCGCGACATGGGCGCCAAGATCATCCGCTTCTGCCCCGCCACCGGCGTCACGCAGGAAAAGGACGGCAGCTGGATCGTCCACACCGAACAGGGCGACATCGCCTGTGACTATGTGGTGAACGCCGCTGGCTATTATGCCCAGCGCGTCGGCGAATGGTTCAAACCCTATGGCGGGCGCACCGTGCCGATGATGGTGATGAGCCATCAATACCTTCTGTCCGAAGAGGTGCCCGAGGTTGAAGCCTGGACCAAGGAAAACGGCGGCAAGCTGCCGCTGATCCGTGACGTGGACGTGTCCTATTACCTGCGTCAGGAAAAGCACGGGTTCAACCTCGGCCCCTACGAGCCGAACTGCCGCGCCCATTGGACCGATGACAGCGACCCGATGCCCGACGACTTCAGCTTTCAGCTCTGGTCCGACGATCTCGACCGGATCGAGGATATCGTCACCGACGCGATGGAGCGGGTGCCGCTGCTGGGTCAGTCGGGGATTTCCCGGGTCATCAACGGCCCGATCCCCTATGCGCCCGACGGGCTGCCGCTCATCGGGCCGATGCCCGGCGTCAAGAACGCCTTCGAGGCCTGTGTCTTTACCTTCGGCATCGCCCAGGGCGGCGGCGCGGGCAAGGTGCTGGCGGAATGGATCGTCGATGGCGCGACCGAATGGGACATGTGGGCGGTCGATCCGCGCCGCTACACAGATTACACCGATCACGATTACTGCGTGAAAAAGGGGATGGAGGTCTATGGCAACGAATATGCCATGCATTTCCCCCATCACGAATGGCCCGCTGCCCGCGACAAGAAACTCAGCCCCGTGCATGACAAGGTCAAGGCGCTGGGCGGTGTCATGGGCGCCTATAACGGCTGGGAACGGGCCAATTGGTACGCCAAGCCGGGCGATGATACCTCGCTCGAGGCGACGCATACCTGGGGCCGCTCCGGCCCGTGGGAGGCGCGGGTGCGCGAAGAATGCGAAGCGGTGCGCGACGCCTGTGGCGTGCTCGACCTGCCGGGCTTTTCGCGGTTCCGCATCCAGGGTGCGGGCGCCGATGAATGGCTGCGCGGTTTCGTGACCGGCGGTCTGCCCAAGGTGGGCCGGATCAACCTCGTCTATGTCGCCGACACGCGCGGCCGCATCGTGACCGAGTTCAGCTGCATCCGTCTCGACGAGGATGATTTCGTGCTGATCACCGCCGCCACCGCGCAATGGCATGACGGTGACCTGATCCGCAACGCGGTGCCCGAAGGCGTCACCGTTTCGGAGACCACCCGCGACCGCGACGCGCTGCTGCTCGCCGGTCCCAAAAGCCGCGATCTACTGGCGCCGCTCACCGATGCCGATCTCTCGGCCGGTTGGCTCACCCATCAGCATTGCACCGTGGCGGGCAAACCTGCCTTCCTCATCCGGGTGAGCTTTACCGGTGAACTCGGCTGGGAGGTGCATGCCGCCAATGAGGACATGCCCGCGATCTTTGACGCGATCATCGAGGCCGGTGCCAAACCCTTTGGCATGTACGCGCTCAACAGCCTGCGCATCGAAAAGGGCTATCGCGCGTGGAAGGGCGATCTTTCGACCGATTACACCCTGCTCGAGGGCGGGCTCGAACGCTTCGTCAAGCTCGACAAGCCGCAGGACTTCACCGGCAAGGCGGCGCTTCTGGCCGAGAAACAGCAAGGCCGCAAGAAGGGCTTTGTGACGCTCAAGGTCGATGCGGGCGAGGCCGATGCGCCCTATATGTCGCCGCTCTGGCACAAGGGCGAGATCGTCGGCGAAACCACCAGCGGCGCTTGGGGCTACCGGGTCGGCCATTCGGTCGCCCTCGGCATGGTGCGCGCCGATCTGGCGGTGCCGGGGACCGAGCTCGAGGTGGAAATCTACGGCGAGAAACGCCCCGCCACCGTGCAAGAGGATCAGCCGATGTGGGACCCCGAAAACGCCCGCATCCGCGCCTGATCCGCGCTCACCAACAACGACACGGCCCGGGGCATCCCCCGGGCCGTGTTGCGTTTCAGGCTTTAGAAAATCGCGCCGGGCAGCCAGGTCGCCAGCTCGGGCCAGGCCCAGACCAGCGCGATGCCCAGGATCTGCAACCCGATAAAGGGCATCACCCCGGCATAGATATGCCCCGTCGTGACCTCCTTCGGCGCCGCCCCCCGCAGATAAAAGAGCGAAAAGCCAAAGGGCGGCGTCAGGAACGAAGTCTGCAAATTGATCGCGATCAGAATGCCAAGCCAAATCGGATCATGCCCCATCACGATGAGCGTCGGCATCACCAGGGGCAGCACGATCACCGAAATCTCGATGAAATCGAGGAAACAGCCAAGGATGAACACAAAGATCATCACAAAGATAAGCGCCCCGGTCGGCCCCCCCGGCAGGTTGCCGAGAATGGCCGCCACCCGGTCCTCCCCGCCAAGCCCGATGAAGACGAGCGAAAACACCCCGGCCGCAAGGATCGTGGCAAAGATCATCGCGGTCATGGTCAGGGTCGATTCCACCGCCGCATGCACCACCTTTTCGCGCATCGCCCCGCGCAGCGCCGCGAGGATGCCGATCGCGCCCGCGATGGTCAGCAGGATGTAGAACCCGCCGAGCGCCATCTGCCCTCCGTCGAGATCGCTGCGCTGCAACCTGACCGGAAAGATGCCCACCAGCACCGCCAGCACCACCAGCGCCAGAATGCCAAAGCCGATGAGCCGCGGCGCATAGCCAAGCCGCAGCCCGGTCATCAACAGCGCGCCGATGCCACCCACCGAGGCGGCCTCGGTCGGCGTGGCAATGCCGCCCAGGATCGCGCCCAGCACCGCGAGGATCAGCGCAATCGGCGGCACCACCGCGCGCAGCACCTCGGCCCGCTCCGGGCGCGGCAGATCGGCGGCGGCAGGCGGCATGTCCTGCGGCCGGATCATCCCGCGGATCAGGATATAGAGAAGATAAAGAGCCACCAGCGCCAGCCCCGGCCCCATGGCGGCGGCAAAGAACTGGCCGACCGACAGCGCTTCGACCGAAAACTTGCCCTGCTCATATTGCGCCTGCTGAAAGGCGTTGGACATCACGTCGGCCAGGATGATGAGAAGGGTCGACGGCGGGATGATCTGGCCGAGCGTGCCGGCGGTGCAGACGATGCCGCTCGCCACCCGCGGGTCATAGCCCGAGCGCAGCATCGTCGGCAGGGCGATCATCCCCATCGCCACCACGGTGGCGCCGACAATCCCGGTCGAGGCCGCCAAAAGCGCGCCGACCAGAACCACGGAAATGCCGAGACCACCGCGCAGCTGGCCAAAAAGCCGCCCCATCGTGTCGAGAAGATCCTCGGCAATCCGGCTCTTCTCCAACACTGCCCCCATCAGCACGAACAGAGGAATGGCGATCAGCACCTCATTGCTGATGAGCCCGAACACCCGCTGCCCAAGCGCGCCCAAGAGAGAAATATTCATCGCCCCGGTGGCCCAGCCGAGAAAGGCAAAGCCCACCGCCACGCCCGCAATGCTGAAGGACACCGGATAGCCGGTGAGGATCGCCGCCATCAGCGCGGCAAACATGATCAGGTCGAGATACTCGGTCATTGGTCGGCCTCAGGGCGCAGCAGGCGCAGAATGCCCGACAGGGATTGCAGGATAAGCAGCACGCAAAAGGCCGGGATCAGGGTCTTGAGCAGGAACACCCCCTTGATGCCCCCGACGGAAATCGGCCCCTCGAAAATGGCCCAGGCGTTGCGCACCGAGGGCCAGGACCAATAGAGCAGCACCAGCATCGACGGGATCAGAAAGGCGAGATGCCCAAACAGGTCGATCCGCCGCCAGGCGCGGGGGCCGAGCTTGGAATAGAAGATATCGACCCGCACATGCCGGTCGAGCAAGAGCGTATAGCCCGCGCCCAGCATGAACAGCGTCGCATGGAGATAGAGCACGCTCTCCTGCACCGCGATGGAATTGACGCCAAAGACATAGCGCCCGACGACGATGCCGAACTGGATCAGCAGCATCACCAGCGCCAGCCAGCGGATCCCCCGACCGATGACGCGGTTGATCGCGTCGAACAGATTGGCCAGCTGTTCCATTTGCCCCCTCCCTTGATGGCAAAGCCCCGGCGCAGGGATCAACCTTGCGCCGGGGCCCTTGTCTTGTGGTCTATCAGTAGCCCATCACCGAGGCACGGGCATTCATCTGACCGTTGTCGGCATAGGTCATGTAACCCCCGATGAGATCGCGGTACGCGACAAAGCTCTCGGTGATCCGCTTGACCAGCTCGTCCTCGTCCTGACGCAGCTCGTCGATGACCTCGGCGGCGGCGACACCCATGGCGGCAATCACCTCCTCGGGGAACTTGCGGACCTGAACCTCATGCTCGTCCACCAGCGTGCGCAGCGATTGCGCGTGTTTGGTGGCATATTCGGTCCAGACCGGGTTGTAGAGGCTCTCGCAGGCAAAGCTCACCACCTGCTGCAGGTCTTCGGGCAGCTCGGCAAAGACATCGGCATTGACGCCGCATTCCTCGGCCGAGGAGGGCTCGCCGACACCGGGCCAATAGTAGTTCTTGGCAACCTGGTAATAGCCAAGCGCGCTGTCGGTCCAGGGGCCGATGAACTCGCCGGCGTCGAGCGCGCCGGTCTGCAGCGCCTGGAACATCGCCGGGCCGCTCATCGCCTGCGCCGCCATGCCGAGCTTGGAGGCCATCTCCGAGGCAAGACCCGTGGTGCGGAACTTGAGGCCCTTGAGGTCTTCGACCGAATTGATCTCGGTCTTGAACCAGCCGCCCCATTGCGGGCCAGAGTTGCCGCAGAGGAAGGGCTTGATGCCGAACCGGCCATACATCTCGTCATAGAGCTCCTGACCGCCGCCATGGGTCAGCCAGCCGACCTGTTCATCGGCGCGCAGGCCAAAGGGCTGCGATCCGAAAAGAAGGATGCCCTTTGATTTCGAGCCCCAATAGGCGGGCACCGCGTGATAGAGCTCGGCCGTGCCTTCCGACACCGCGTCAAAGACGCCGGGGCCGGGGACGATCTCACCGGCGGCGAAAAGCTTGACCTCGATCCGCCCGCCCGAAAGCGTGGTGATCCGGTCGGCGAGGTTCTGTGCCGCGACGCCCGGCCCGGGCAGGTTCTTGGGCCATGCGGTGACCATTTTCCACTGGCGCTTGTCCTGGGCAATGGCCGGGGCGGCGAGGGCCGAGGCGGCGGTGCCGACCGCGCCCGCGGCGAGAAATTTGCGTCTGTCCATTCTGTCAGTACTCCCTGTCTGATGATCTCGGTGTCATTTTGAACCGCGACGATAAGGCAAGATTGCGCCGCCCGTCGCATTGCGTGACTGGATGGCCCGTATTGACATGTGCATACATAATAATGTCAACGCATTTCTGGCCACAGCCCCCCGGCAAAGGGGCTGCAGCCTTCAAATTGCACAAGAATTCATCACTGTCGCGATACTGTCGAAATACCGACGTGTTACCGACGTGGCGATTCTCAGGTATTTTGGTCTTGGGTGAGCTGGGTCAAAATGCGGGCATAGGTCTCGGCCCCTTGCGCCCCGGTCACCAGATGTTTGCTGCCAAACACCACCGCCGGCACGCCCTGGATGCCCTGCTTGAGCCAAAATCGCTCATGTTCCCGCACGATTTCGGCAAAGCGCTGATCCTCCAAAACCGCCAGCGCCTCGTCTCGATCAAGCCCGATTTCAGCCGCCACATCGGCCAGAACGTCCCTGTCCGACAGGTCGCGCCGATGGGTGAAATGGGCCTCGAACAGCGCCTGTTTCAGATCATGCTTCCGCCCCATCTCGCCCGCCCAATGCAAGAGCTGATGGGCGGCAAAAGTGTTGTGCATCCGCATGTCCTCGGCAAAGCGAAACTCAAAGCCAAGATCGGCCCCGATGGCCGTCATCTGGACCCGGCTCTGCTCCGATTGCTCGGGAGAAGATCCATATTTTTCAATGATATGCTCGCGCAGGTTTTGCCCTTCCGGCGGCATTTCCGGGTTGAGCTCGAACGGGTGCCAATGGATCTCATGCCCCGTGCCGGTCGCCTCCAGCGCCGTCTGAAGCTGGCGATATCCGATGATGCACCACGGGCACATCACGTCTGAAATAATGTCGATACGAAGCGGGGTCTCGGTCATGGTCTCTCCGATCTGCCGGGGCAGGTTTGGGGTGGCGGGCTCTGCCTCTCACATAAGCGATCGCCGCCGAGTCTCAACCGCCCATTTGAGCAATCACTCAAAATTGAGGAGGGCAAAAACGCGGCCCCGTTTCTTCTGGCCGACAAATATCCCGGGGGTCCGGGGGCTGGCCCCCGGGAGGCGTCCGAGAATCACCCTTGCATTTCCCGAGTATTTCACTCAGGTAGGGCCGTGAATGGCCTGTCACGCGGCAGGCCCCGCCACCGCAGACCGCAGGAGCCCCTCCCATGACCCGTCTCACCGCGACCACCAGTATCCTCGCCCTCAGCCTCGCCAGCGCCGCGCCCCTCTGGGCCGAAGCCCCTGAAAAGACTGAGGTTCTCAACACCTATGCCGATATCGCCGCAGCCGGCTACGGCGACAGCCTGACCACCGCCCGAGCCCTGCAAGAGGCCGTCGCGGCGCTGATCGCGGATCCGTCCGAGGCCAATCTCGCCGCCGCCCGCGCCGCCTGGATCGACGCCCGCGTGCCCTATCAACAGACTGAGGTTTTCCGCTTTGGCAACGCCATCGTCGACGATTGGGAGGGCAAGGTGAACGCCTGGCCGCTCGACGAAGGGCTCATCGATTACGTCGATGCCTCCTATGGCGGCGCCACCGATGAGAACGGCTTTGCCGTGCTGAACGTCGTGGCCAACCCCAAATTTACCCTCTCGGGCCAAGAGGTTGACGCCAGCGACATCACCCCCGCGCTGCTCGCCGAGACGCTGCATGAGGCCGATGGCGTCGAGGCCAATGTCGCCACCGGCTATCACGCGATCGAATTCCTGCTCTGGGGGCAGGATCTCAACGGTCACGCAGCAGGCGCGGGCAATCGTCCCTGGACCGATTTCGCCTCGGGCGAGGCCTGCACCAACGGCAATTGCGACCGCCGCGCCGCCTATCTCAAGGCCGCGACGGATCTTCTGGTCTCGGATCTCGACTGGATGGCGGCACAATGGGCCAGCGACGGCGCGGCCCGCGCGACGCTACTGTCAGACGAGGATGCCGGCATCTCGGCCATGCTGACCGGCATGGGCTCGCTCTCTTATGGCGAACAGGCGGGCGAACGGATGCGCCTTGGCCTGATGCTCAACGATCCCGAGGAAGAGCATGATTGCTTCTCCGACAACACCCATAATAGCCATTACTACGATGGTCTCGGCGTCCAGAACGTCTATCTCGGCGCCTATACCCGCGTCGATGGCAGCAAGGTCGAAGGCCCGTCGCTCGCCGATCTGGTGGCGGCTCAGGACGCGGCACTCGATGCCGAGATGCAGGCCAAGCTCTCGGCGACCATGGATGCCTTGGGCGCGCTCAAGAGCGCCGCAGACGGCGGCTTCAGCTATGACATGATGCTCGAGCGCGGCAATGACAAAGGCGAGGCGCTCATCATGGGCGGGGTAAACGGGTTGATCGACCAGACCCGCAGCATCGAACGTGTTGTGGTAGCGCTCGGGGTCGATGGCATCGCCTTTGAAGGCTCCGACAGCCTCGACAATCCCGAGGCCGTTTTCCAATAAACGGATCCGGCGCGGCGCCCATGTGGTGCCGCGTCCTGCCAAGAACGGTTCCTGCCATGCCTAGCCTTCGCCATGCGCTGCTGATCCTTTTCGCCGGCTTGCCCGCGGCCGCAGTCGCGCAAAATACGGCAGAGCACTTTCCTTGGGCCAAGGTGCAGGATGATCCGCATCTCTCGGTCGTGCCGCGCAGTGCATCCGAGGCCGCGCGGATCGCCAAGGTGCTGACATCGCCTGATGATTTCACCGCGCCGCAGCCTTTTGATGAGCTGTCGGGCGGTGCCGCCACGGTGCGCAACACGGGCGACGCCAATGCGTTTTCGCAACCCTCCAAGACGGTGGATTTCGAGGGCGAGCTGACCTTCAAGCTCGGCAATGGGCTTTTCCGCAAACTCTGGGTGTCCTCGCCCTCGTCGACCTTGGCGTCGGACGGGCTCGGCCCGTTGTTCAACGCGCGGTCCTGCCAGCGTTGTCACCTCAAGGACGGGCGCGGCCATCCGCCAGAGAGTGCCGAGGACAATTCCGTTTCGATGTTCCTGCGCATCTCGGTGCCGGGCGGGCCGGAGGACGGGATCGACGAGATCGAAGGCTATCTCGCGACCCGGCCCGAGCCGACCTATGGCGGGCAAATGCAGGATTTCGGCCTGCCCGGGCAAAGGGCGGAATATCGGCTCGACATCCGATATGACGAGGTAGAGATTGCGCTGGCCGGGGGCGAGACAGCCTCGCTGCGCCACCCAACCTATGCGGCGGCCGAGCTGGGTTATGGCCCGCTCCATCCCGACGCGATGCTGAGCCCGCGTGTCGCACCGCAGATGATCGGGCTGGGGCTGCTCGAGGCGATCCCGGCGGCGGATATCCTGGCCGGTGCCGACCCCGAGGACCGCGATGGCGATGGCATTTCTGGCCGTCCCAATATCGTTTGGTCGCGCGAGTTTGATCGCCCCATGCTTGGCCGGTTCGGGCTCAAGGCCGGGATGCCGACCATCCGAGAGCAATCGGCGGCGGCGTTTTCCGGCGATGTGGGCATATCGAGCACGCTATACCCGGACGCTTGGGGCGATTGCACCGAGGCGCAGGGCGATTGCCGCAGCGCCCCGCATGGCGATGGTGACATAAGGGGTGTCGAGATTGACGATGAGGCGCTCGATCTCGTGACGTTTTACAGCCGCAACCTCGGTGTGCCCGCCCGACGCGATGTGGCAGACCCAGAGGTGCTGGCGGGCAAGCGGCTCTTTCACGAGCTGGGCTGTGCCAGCTGTCACCGACCGAGCTTTGTCACCCATCGGCTCGACGGCCAGCCCGAGCAGAGCTTTCAGCTGATCTGGCCCTATACCGATATGCTCTTGCATGACATGGGCGAGGGGCTTGCCGATCACCGACCCGAGGCGCGGGCGACGGGGCGGGAATGGCGCACGCCGCCGCTCTGGGGGATCGGGTTGACCGAGCAGGTCTCGGGGCATAGCTATTTTCTGCATGACGGGCGGGCGCGGTCGCTTCTCGAGGCGGTGCTGTGGCATGGCGGCGAGGCCGAGGCCCAGCGCGATGCAGTCATCGCCCTGCCACAAGATGAGCGCGCCGCGCTGATCCGCTTTCTGGAGAGTTTGTGATATGAAACACTGGCTGGCACGTGCTGTCTTTTGTCTCGCCCTGCCGGGGGCGGCCCTGGCCGATGTGGCCGATCTTGATGGGGCGGTGGACGGGCATATCCTGCCCGGCTTTCGCGCGCTGAGCCAGAGCACGAAGGCCTTGGCCCGCACGGCGCAGGATCATTGCGCGCCCGAGGATGCGGCCCTACGGCAAGCCTATGGGCAGGCCTTTGACGACTGGATCAAGGTGAGCCATCTGCGCTTTGGCCCGTCCGAGGAGGAGGGCCGCGCCTTTGCGCTGGCCTATTGGCCCGATCCGCGCAGCAAGACGCCCAAGGCGCTCGGTCAGCTGATGGCCGAGGCGGATCCGGTGGCGGAAAACGCCGCGCGTTATGCCGATGTGTCGATCGCGGCGCGCGGGTTCTATGCGCTGGAATATCTTCTCTATGATTCCGAGTTCAGCGGTGATCTGCCCGCCCCGCAGGCGGGCTATCGCTGTCAGCTGATCCAGGCCTTGACGGCGGATATGGCGGCGACGGCGGCGGTGATCTGGCAGGGCTGGGACGGGGACTATGCCGCGCGGCTGCGGGCGCCGGGCGAGAATGACACCTACCGCACAGAGGCCGAGGCGGCGCAGCAGCTCTTTACCGCGCTTTCGGGTGGGCTCGAGTTCACCTCGGCGATGCGGCTCGGACGGCCGATGGGCACGTTCGACAGGCCAAGGCCGCAGCGTGCCGAGGCGCGTCGTTCGGGGCGGTCGCTGCGTCATGTGGTGCTGTCGCTGGAGGCGATGCGCGAGTTGACCGGGTATCTCGCGGCGGGCGCGCCCGACGTGGCGCAAGGGCTCGATGCGGCGTTTGCCAAGGCACTGGCGGAGGCTGAGGCCCTTAATGATCCGGTCTTCGCCGGGGTCGCCGCACCGCAGGGGCGGCTTCATGTCGAAGTGCTGCAGCAGGCGGTGGAGGAAATCCGCCACGGCCTTGCCGAAGACCTTGGCCCGCGTCTCGGGATTGCGGCGGGCTTTAACGCGCTGGATGGCGACTGATGCGCGGGCGGCGGCGGTTTCTCGGCGATCTTCTGGCGGCGGGGGCTTTGCCCGCGACGGGTTGGGCCGAGCTGGGCAGTCCTGAGTTCCTCGCGGCGGCGCGGCGGGCCTCGGGTGACTATGCGCTCTTTGGGCTGAGCGGCGCAGGGACTGCGCTGTTTCAGCTGCCCTTGCCGGGGCGCGGCCATGCGGCGGCGGCCCATCCGAGCCGCGCGCTGGCGGTGGCCTTTGCCCGCAGGCCGGGGCGGTTCGCGCTGGTGATCGACTGTCAGAGCGGCAAATCCCTGGCCGAGCTGTCGGCCCCCGAGGGACGGCATTTCAGCGGTCATGGCGCGTTTTCCCGAGATGGCGATCTCTTGTTCACCGGTGAAAACGCCTATGACGAGGGGCGCGGCATGATCGGCGTCTGGGACATGCGCAACGGGCTGCGCCGGGTGGCGGAATTTGCCTCGGGCGGGGTCGGGCCGCATGATCTGCGGCTGATGCCGGATGGGGCGAGCCTGGTGGTGGCGAATGGCGGCATCGAGACCCATCCCGACGCCGGGCGGGCCAAGCTCAACCTCGCGACGATGCGCCCGAATCTGAGCTATCTGTCGCTCTCTGGTGACTTGCTGGAACAGCACGAGCCGCCAGCCGAGTGGCATCAGCTCTCGACCCGCCATCTGGCGCTGCGCCCGGATGGGCTGGTGGCGCTGGCCTGTCAGTGGCAGGGCGATATGGCCGATGTGCCGCCGCTTCTGGTGTTGCACCGACGCGGCGAAGCGCTGCAGTTCTGCGAGGCCGACGAGGACCGGATGACAGAGCGGCGGATGCGCGGTTATGCGGGCAGCGTGGCGATCTCGGCCTCGGGCGAAGAGATCGCGATCACCGGGCCGCGCGGCGACCTGGCGCTTGTGTTCGACACCAGTGGGCGGCGGGTGGCCGAGATCACGGAGCCGGATATTTGTGGCACGGCAGCGGGGCGTCGGGGGCTGGTCTTCACCACCGGCACGGGCCGGGTGATCGGCGCGGCGGCCACGGCCCGGCCCGCGTCGCATCCGGTCAACTGGGACAATCACCTCGTGGCGATTGCCCCAGTCTAGGCCGCGTCAGTAGTCCTTTTCAAAGAAGATCCCGATGCCGGTGTCGCCATCGGTTCCGGCACTGCCGCGCAGGGTGATCGTCTTGCTCACATCGTAGTTGAGATTGATCTCTTGCGTGCCATCGCTGGCGGCGCTGACCTCGGAATAGACCTTGTCCGAGATATAGGTGCCGGCGGTCACTTCGGTTTCGCCCTCGGAATTCGTGGTCACGTCGAGATTGGCAAAACCCAGAGATTCGCGCAGCTTGCCCACAACCCCGCCGCCGCCACGCCCGGCAAGGGTGGCCACCGCGCTGGCGAGTTGCGCCGCCTGAAAGGCCGAGATGGAATCGATGCCGCGCCCAAAGATGAGCCGCGCAATGACCTCGTCCTGCGGCAGGTCTGGATCGGAGGTAAAGGTGATCTCGGGATCGCTCGCCTCGCCCTCGACGCGGATGCGCACGGTCACGTCATCCTCGGCCTCGGTCTCCGCGACAAAGCGCAGGTAGGGATCGAAGGAGCCCTGTAGCGACACGCGTCCCTCGGTCAGGTCGAGCCGCTTGGTCAGAATGTCGAGACGCCCGCGCAGCAGCTCGAAATAGCCGCTGGGGATCACATCCGCCGTGGTGCCGCCAAGGCGCAACCGCCCGCCCAGTTCGGCATCAAGCCCACGGCCGCGCACAAAGATGCGGTTGGGCGCGTTGATCAACAGATCAAGCGGATAGGCCGGGCCGCTCGCGCCGCTGCCGCTGCTGGTGCCATCATCGTTCAGCCCGGCGCGTCTGAGCGTGGTGTGCACGGCGGCGGGGGCGCCCACGTGGTTGATCGGCGGCAAGTCGGCAAAGCTCAGCCCGCCGGAGGAGGGCACGCGCAGCTCGGTTTCGCCGAGGTTGATCTGACCGCCGATGCGGGCGCCGCCGGTGAGCAGTCCGTCGATGGTGACCCGGCCATTGACCGTGGTGGCAAAGAGGTCCGGATCCTGCACGCCGAGTCCGGCGAGATCGATCTGTAGCGCGGCGGGGTAGGGCGCGCGCAGGGTGATCGGGCCGCCGATCCGGAAATTGCCGCCGGTGCCGAGCGTGCCGGAGATGTCGGGCGTCGCCTGTCCGCCGCTGAGCCGGACCACGCCGCCGATATTCTCCACCGCACGGCCCAGGGTCGGCAGCGCCAGCCGCGCCTGTTGCAGCCGCGCCTCGCCGGAAACGGAATTGAGCGCGGGCGGGCCTGCGACGCGCAGGTCAAAGGCGACCATCCCGGCCAAAGAGCGCGGCGCGATAAAGCTGTTGGCGAGGGCGAGCGGGGCAGAGCCGGTCGCCCGGATGTCGAGCCGTTCACCATGGTTGACAACATCGCCCGTGATTGTCGCGTTGATGTTGTTGGGGCCTTGCGCCGCGATGTCGAGCCGCATCCGCTGACCGGTTTCATCCAGCACCGCAATCGTGCCGCGGGCCGTGGCGGGGCCGTTGAAGCCGGGCGCAAGCAGGCCGAGATCGCTCAGCCGTACCGACAGGCTAATGGGTTGGCCGGGGCCGTTGCCAGAGGCGTTGGCGTCGAGCCGCGCGGTGTCGAGGCGCAGATATTGCAGGTCGGGGGCCTGGCCCTTGGCATAGCTGCCCGCGCCGGTCAGGGAGATGTCGCCAGCCACCAGCCGGTCCAGCTCGGCCATGCCGGTGCGCACGGCCCGGCCCTCCATGTCGATGCTGGCACTGAGCGCGCTTGCGTCGAGCTTGCCCTTGCCTTCTGCGTCGAGTGTGACCTGACCGGCGATGGGCTGACCCACCAGCCCGGCAAAGCGCGAGAGGTCGGCGGCGTCGAGCGAGAGCGCCCCCTCAAAGGGTCGGCCCGGTTCGGAGAGGAAAGCCTCGCCCTCGGCCGCGATTTTGGCACCGCTGCCCTCGGCCTCGAGCGCGAGAATGCGCAGCGCGCCGCCCTTCTCCCACGTCACCGCAGAGGCGAGCGTGCCTTCGCCCGAGAGCTTGGGATCGAACTGCGACAGCTCGGCGGCATGGGCGCTGAGCGTGATCTGGGCGCTTTCGCTGCTGATGAGCCCGGTGCCATTGGCCTTGATCGCGTCGCTGTCGAGCGACAGATCACGCAAGGACAGCACATCGGCGTCACGGCGGGCCGAGATATAGAGTTGGGTCACCGGGGCGAGCGCCGCATCAAGCCGTGGCTCGCCAATGGCAAGCCCCGCCGTCGTCGTGTTCAGGGTCAGATCGAACGTGCCGAGCGGCAGATCGGCCAGCCCCGGAATGTCGCGCGAGGTGCCGAGGGCGTCTGCCCCGGCAAGCTCGACCCGGCCATCGAGCCGGGCGCGGGCCTGACCCGCTAGCGGGCGCTTGGCGAGGGTCGCAAAGCGCGACAGGTCCGCGACCGTGGCATCGAGTTTCGCATTGAGCGGCAGCGCCTTGTCTTGCAGATCGAGCGTGCCCGCCCCCGCAACCCTGGCCCCGGCGGCCTCTAGCGTCATGTTTTCAAAGCGCAGCGGGCGGTCGGCCTTCCACGCCAGATCGCCGGTGAAACTGGCCGGGCCGCTGAGGCTCGGTTCGGTCAGCGATAGCTCTTCGAGACGGGCGATGACGGCGATCTCGCCCGCTTCGGCGTCGAGCGCGCCTTCGGCCCGGGCCGACAGCACCTCGTTTTCGATCCGGAGTTGATCGAGAACGGTGCCGTGCTGGGTCCGGTACATGTCGACCAGAACGCGCGACGGGGGCGCGATCAGCGGATCGGCGCGGTCGTCACCAATGCCAAGCCCATCGGTGTTCGCAACGAGCGCGATATCGAACACACCGCCCAAAAGCTTGGCCGAGGCGGCGAGATCGGCCTCGAGCCGCCCGGTGAGGGGGCGGTCGGCGAGGGCGGCAAAGCGGCTGAAATCCGGGGCGATGAGGCGGGCATGACCGGCCACGGGATAGCCGGAGGCGAGCCCGTCGATACTGCCGCGCCCGGTGACCGCGACATCGCCTGCCCGCAGATCAAAACCGGTGACCGTGACGGGCAGCTTGGGCTGCCATGTCAGGGCGGCGGTGCCGCTGAGGCTGTCGCCCGCGGCCTGCGCCAGCGCCGGATCGCTCAGCGCGAGACCGGAGAGGGCCAGCGCCAGATCGGCGGTGACCTGTTCGAGATTGCCATCGCGGGTGATCTTGCCGGTGCCGGTGATCTCTGCATCAGCGAGGGAGAGATCGGGCCGGTCGAGCCCTTTGAGCGTCACTGCCGCGCGCCAATCTTCGCCACGGGCCGCATCGAAATCCGCCGTGAGCGTGGCGCGTTGCAGCGTGGTGACAGGGCCAGAGCCCGGCAGGCGCACCGCCTCGGGCATGTCGCCCGGGTTCCCCAGCCGCCCGTTGAGGGCAAAGCTCTGGGGCCAGCCCTCGGCGTCGAGCCGCAGATTGCCATCGAGTTGCACCGCTGCCGCGTCGATCATGAGCCGGTCAAGCGTCAGCCGCTTGTCGGCATGTTTGATCCCGGCGATGTCGAGCTTGGCCGTCTCGCCAAAAAACGCGTGAAACTCGGGCGCGAAAAGCGGTCGCATATCGCCCTGCAGCAGGGCGGTGAACTGATAGTCAGCGGCGGCGCCTTCGGCCTCGGGGTTCAGCGCGGCAATGCCGATGGCCCCCGAGACGCGGGGCGTGCCGTCAGTAGCCAGCGTCACCCGCGCCTCGTAATCGGACAGCGGGGCTTCGCCGCTGACACTCAGCTGAATTTCGGGCTGGCCGGGGATCTTGAGCAGCTTGGAGACAAGCCCGCCTTCGGCCTCGTCAATGGCAAGTTCGAGCGCCAGCACCCGGCTTTCCTGTTGGAAAGAGGCCGCAAAGTCGAATTTGTCGTTGCGATCAAGGCGGCGAATTTCGAGCTCTGCCGTGCCCTCGCCCTCGGTCAGGCTCAGGCTGCCACTGGCCGAGAGTTGGGCAGGCTCGCCGATCACAGGTTTCTCGAGCGTGATCTTGTCGATGCGCACCTGTCCGATTTCGACTGACACCGGCAGGTCGGGCAGGGCGAAATCGGTGGCCTCGGCATCCTGTGTTGTCACGCCGCCCTCCGAGATGGGCGGGCGGGCGATGATGAGCTCTTCTGCGGTCAATTCCTGCACCGACAACCGCCCCGACAGGAGCGCGCTGCGCGACCACAGCAGCGAGGCATCGCGCAGGGTGAGCCAAACGCCCTCCTCATCCGAGATGGTCAGCTCTTGCAGCGTGGCATTGGACGAGAGAGCGCCGCGAAAGCCGGTGACGCGCACTTCGCGGCCCGCACCGGAGAGCGAGTCCTGGATCAGCTCTTCGAGGTAGGTTTTGTCATCTTCGGGCACGGGGTCGCTGGTGCTTGCCGGGGCGCTTTCCTCCTGGGCCAGCAGGGGGGCGGGCGTCAGCCCGAGACAGGCGATGAGCGAGAGAAGGGCGAGCGCACGCATCAGAAGGCCTGCCCGATGCCGATGTAGAGTTCAAAGGACTTGCCCGCGTCATCGTCGAGCGGGGTGGCCACGTCGACCCGAATGGGGCCGATGCCGGTGTCATAGCGCAGCCCGAGCCCGGCGCCGGAATGCCAATCGCCGGTGCCGCCGCCAAAGGCATCGCGCCCGACATAGCCGGTGTCGGCAAAGCCCACGAGGTCGATCTTGCGGGCCACGGCGGCGCGAATTTCGGCGGAAAAGGCCATGAAGGAGCGCCCGCCAATGCGGTTGCCGCCGCCGAGATCCACGGCGAGCGATTGATAGCCCTGACCGCGCACCGTGCCGGCGCCGCCGGAGTAAAACAGCATATCCGCTGGCACATCTTCGAGATCGGCGCCGGTCACCGTGCCAAGCTGCGCACGTCCGGCGAGCACGATATCTTCGTCACGGCCCAAGGCGAAATAGCTCCGCGTGTCCGAGTAAATCCGCGCCCCGCCGCCGGACTCGTTCAGCCCGAGGAAGGGCGTCACTTCGAGCCCAAGATAGACGCCGCGTGTCGCATCGAGCGGATCGTTGCGATTGTCGAAGGTGAGCTTGCCGGGGAAGAGAAGATGCTGGCGCGTGCGGTTGCCGAGATCATCCTCGATCTCGGAATATTGATAGGCCACGCCCAATTCGCCGGTCAGGTTGTCGTTGAAAATATGGCTGAGCCCGGTGCCGATGCGCAGGCTGCTTTCGTTGTAATCGGGCTCGTCGAGTTCCTGCAGGCGGAAATCGAAGTAATGCGAGGTGTCCGGGGTAAAGATCGCGGGCCGGTCGAGACGCGCCGAAAGGATATAATCGATGCCATCGGTGTCGCCGCCGATGCCGCTGACCTCGCCGTCGATCCGCAGCCGTTCGGCACCGCCCCAGAGGTTGCGATGCAGCCAGAAGGTGCTCAGCGTGATGCCTTCGAGCGACGAGAGTTCGGCACCAAAGCCAAACCGCCGGGGCTTGGTGTCGGTGACTTCGACCGTCACGGGCAGGGTGTTGCCGGGGCCGATCTCATCGGCCTCGTTGAGCACGACAGAGCGGAACGCCCCGGTGCGGCGCAGCCTGTCCGCCGCGTCCTTCATCTCTTCGGGGGAATAAATCTCGCCCTCTGGCAGGCCCGCGATGGCGACGATCCTCTCGCTGCGCACGCGGCTTTCACCCTCGTGGATCAGCGGGCCAAAGCGCAGCCGCGGCCCCGGTGTGAGGCCGATATCGACGTTGAGCTTGCGGTCGGGGTGATAGGCGGTGACCGACTGACCGGCGACATCGACCTTGGCATGACCTTGATTGCGCCAGCCTTCGATTCCGGCGCGGGCGGCGGCGGGGACGAGCGCGCTGTTCGCGGGCTTGTTCGGGGCAAAGCCTTCGGGGATCTCGGTGCCGGCGGCGAGCGGCGCGACACGGGCGGTGCCAAAGGTGAACCTCGGCCCCGGCGTCACGTGATAATCGATGCGGTTGATGGTGCGCGGCGTCGAGAGCGGATCGATCTCATCGGCTTCGCGGCCATTCACGCGGATGCTCACCGTGCCGCCGTAAAACCCCCGCTCATAGAGCGCGCCGACAAGACGCGCGTAATCGGCACGGGCGGCGGCCATGTAATCCTGATTGGTGCTGGCGTCCTTGTCCTTGAGATCGCTGGTGAGCGTGGCGCTCTTGAGATATTCGGCGAAATCGCGGTCCTGACCGGAGACTTTGAACCCAAGTTCGACAGCAAAAGCAAAGCTGCCCGTCACCGACAGCAGCCCGGCCAACAGCGCCGGCTTGATACGTTTTGATTCGAACACTAGCAACGTCCCCCGATCCGCTTTTATTTCATCGCAGCCCCTGCCCGACTACAAGAGATCGTGATCTCTCCGTTCGGCGAAATTTGGCCGTAGCGGTTTTCCCGGCAACGCGCGGGGCCGCGAATTTGTTCCCAGTCTATGTCAGGCATGAGGGCAAAAAAACAGGCGCAATCATGCGCCTGTCCAGGTTCAGGGAGATAAAATCAAAGGTCAGGAGGCGGTGAACATGTCCCCAAACTCGTCGCGCAGGATGTTCTTTTGCACCTTGCCCATGGTGTTGCGGGGCAGTTCGTCGCGCAGGATGAGCTTGCGCGGATGTTTGAACCGTGCGAGCGCCTGAGAGACCGCCGCCATCATGGCGTCGAGATCGGGCGTGGCGCCTTTCTCGGGGACGATGATGCCCAGCACGGTTTCGCCGAAATCCGGATGCGGCACGCCGATCACTGCGCTTTCGAGAACGCCGGGCTGTTCGTCGAGGGCGAGCTCGATCTCTTTGGGGTAGATGTTATAGCCGCCCGAGATGATCAGGTCCTTGTTGCGGCCAACGATATGGACATAGCCATCCTCGTCGATCTTGCCCAGATCGCCGGTGATGAAGAACCCGTCTTCGCGCAGCTCGGCCGCAGTTTTTTCAGGCATCTGCCAATAGCCTTTGAAGACATTGGGACCGCGCACTTCGATCTGGCCAACCTCGCCATCTGGCAGGGTTTTTCCGCTTTCAGGGTCCGTCACCTTGAGCTCTACCCCCGGCAAGGGGAAGCCCACGGTGCCGGCGCGGCGGTCGCCGTCGTAGGGGTTTGAGGTGTTCATATTGGTTTCGGTCATGCCGTAGCGTTCGAGGATGCGATGGCCGGTGCGGGTTTCGAACTGGACATGGGTTTCCGCCAGAAGCGGGGCCGAGCCGGAGATGAAAAGCCGCATGTGTTTGGTCAGTTCGCCGGTAAAGCGGGCATCGTCCAGAAGCCTTGTATAGAAGGTCGGAACGCCCATCATCGCGGTCGCCTTGGGCATCCAGGCGATCATGTCGTCGAGGTCGAACTTGGGCAAAAAGATCATCGCGCCGCCGGCCAGGAGCGTCACATTGCTCGCCACAAAGAGGCCGTGGGTGTGAAAGATCGGCAGTGCATGGAGCAAAATATCCGCGTCGGTAAAGCGCCAGTATTGCGTCAGTGTTACGGCGTTGGACAAAAGGTTGGCCTGGGTCAGCATCGCGCCCTTGGATCGGCCCGTCGTGCCGGAGGTATAGAGGAAGGCCGCGAGGTCCTCGTCAGAGCGGGCGACGGTGTCAAAGCTCTCGGGCTGACCGGCGGCGCGGTCGCTGAGGCTGCCGCTGCCATCGGCGTTGAGGGTGACCACCTGCGCCCCGAGCTTGGCCGCGACCGGGGCGAGCGTGGCCTCGGATTTGGCATCGCAGACGATGAGCGCGGCACCGCTGTTGTCGATGAAATAGGTCAGCTCATCCACGGTATAGGCGGTGTTGAGCGGCAAGAAGACGAGACCGGCCTGCACGCAAGCCCCGTAGAGCGCCAGCGCCTCGGGCGATTTGGCGATCTGGGCCGCGACACGGTCGCCGGGCTTGAGCCCGAGGGCGGTCATGGCATGGGCGATCTGGGCCACTTTGGCGAGAAAGGCGCTATGGGTCAGGACCGTGCCGTCGGGCAGGTGCAAAAACGGCGTGTCCTTGCCCGCATGGGCCCCAAAAAGCCGGTCGTAAAGAGGATTGGCCATACGCGTTACCTTTCTTTCTTGGCGGTGGGCAGGGCGGTTTTCGCGAGGGATTTCACCTCTGCCGTGGCCATGACCGATTTGGTCGTGGCGAATTTTTCGTGGTTCTGTTCGACTTTATCGAGGTCGTATAGATAGTTGACCATGGCGCCGCCAGACTGGCTTTGGCCCTTGGGCGAGGTGTCGGCACCGGCATGCACCGCGTGGACAATCGCGCCATTTCCAAGGTGAAACCGGGCCACCGGATCAAAGGGCAGATCGCCGCGTCCCTTGGCCGAGAGCAGGTAATGCGCGGCGAGCGCCTGCATCTGTTCCGGTGTGGCCTTTTTATGGTCGATCTTTTCGCGGTCGAGCCATGTGGTCAGGCCGGGGATCGGCGACAGGGTCACGAAGGTCTTGAGCCCGTCGAGTTCCGCCGCGAGATCGGCGGCCACCTGTTTGATCAGCGAATTGCCGAAGGAAATGCTGGCAAGCCCCGCCTGGCAGTTGGAGATCGAGTAGAAAACCGCCGTATCGGCGCGCGAGGCGGGCATGGCGGCGCGGTCTTCGGCAAGAAGCGCCTGCACCGAGGAGGGGATGCCCTGGGTCAAGGCCACTTCGACGAAGATAAGCGGCTCGTCCGGCATGGCCGGGTGGAAGAAGGCGAAACAGCGCCGGTCGGCCGGTTGCAGGCGGCGGCGCAGATCGTCCCAGCTGTCGATGGCATGGACCGCCTCATAGGCGATGATCTTTTCGAGAATATGCGCGGGGCTGCCCCAGTTGATCGGACGCAGCACCAGAAATCCGCGATTGAACCACGAGGCAAAGAGATGGCGGAAGTCGAGATCGAGCGCCTCGAGCTCGGGCGTGCCCTGCCCGAGCCGCAGGAGATCGGCGCGCATATCGACCAGCGCTTCGGTCGCGCCGGGGACACGGTTGAGCCTGCGGATCAACTCCTGCCGTCGCGGTTCGGCGGCGGTCATGAAGTTTCGATAGCTGGCCTTAGAGGGTTCGCGCTCATAGGCGTCGAGCGTGCTGCGCACCTGTTCGGGGTCGATGTTCATCTCGGTGGCGAGATGGTGAAAGAACCCGAGCTTGGCCTCGTCATCGAGCGCGGCATAGCCGTTCAGGATGTCTTCGGCCATGGCGAGGCCCGAGGTCTCGCCAGTGCTGCCCACCAGATCGCGGGTCAGATCGGCCAGCGGTCGGGTGGCCTTGCGCCCCGTGTCCGGCTGCCGGTAGCGGCGTTCGAACACGGTCGAGAGAAGATCGGCCAGCAAGGTCATACCGCGGTCCCCATCACCACATCGGGCAGCCATGTCGCGAGCCCCGGGAAGAGGCAGAGCAAGATGATCGCCAGCACCATGCAGGCCACGAAGGGCAGCGAGCCGGTGAGGATCGTCTTGAGCGAGATGTCCGGCGCGATGCCGTTGATCACATAGAGGTTGAGGCCGACGGGCGGCGAGATCAGGCCGATCTCCATGTTGATGGTCAGCACCACGGCAAACCAGATCGGATCGAACCCGGCGGTCAGGATGATCGGCAGCAGGATCGGCGCGGCCATCAGGATCACCGCGACGGGCGGCAGGAAGAACCCGGCGATCAGCAGGAAGATGTTGATGCAGAGCATCAGAACCCAGCGGTTGACCTCGAGCGTGCCGATCCATTCGGCGATGGACTGGGTGATGAAGAGCGAGCTCAGCATGTAGGAGAAGACACCGGCGGCGGCGATGATGAAGAGGATCATCACACTTTCCTTGGTGCTGTCACGCAGCACGACCCAGATCGCGCCGGGATGCCAGAGCTTGTAGATCACCATGGCGATGACGAGGCAGAGCAGGGCGCCCACGGCGGCGGTCTCAGACGGCGTGGCGATGCCGCCATACATGGCATAGAGCACGCCGAGGATGATCGCGAGGAAGGGCAGGACGCGCGGTAGGATCTCAAAGCGTTCCTTCCAAGTATAGCTGCCCGCGTTGAGCACGGCGGCATCGCCCGAGCGCCATGTGGAATAGAGCGACCAAGCCATGAAGAGCCCGACCAAGAGGAAGCCGGGGATGACGCCCGCGAGGAACAGCCGCCCGATCGAGGTCTCGGTGGCGATGCCATAGACGATCATGGTGACCGAGGGCGGGATCAGGATGCCCAGCGTGCCACCGGCGGCGATGGAGCCGGCGGCGACGCCGTCGGGGTAGCCGCGTTTGCGCATTTCGGGGATGCCCATCTTGCCGATGGCGGCGCAGGTGGCGGGGCTCGAGCCGGACATGGCGGCAAAGAGCGCGCAGGCGCCGAGGTTGGAGATGACCAGCCCGCCGGGGATCCGGGTGAGCCAGCGTTCGAGCGCCTCATAGAGGTCGGCCCCGGCCCGGGTGGAGGCGATCGAGGCCCCCATGATGATGAACATCGGGATCGACAGAAGGGCGAAATCGTCGAGCTTGCCAAAGAGGATTTCCGGCATCAGTTCGAGCGAGCGCATGCCGTCAAAGACGATCAGGAACCCGGCCGACACGATGAGCAGACCCATGGCGACAGAGACGCCGGAGAAGAGGACGAGGATGGTGGCGAGGGCAACAATCCCTCCGAGTACAAGCGGATCCATGATCAGTTCTCCAGACCGAAGGGGGTGTCGATGCGCAGCAGGAGTGCGACGAAATCAGCGATGAGCTGTAGCAGCAGAAGGCCAAAGCCTATGGGCATGGAAAGGTAGGGAATCCAAAGCCTTACGCCCCAGACCGTGTCGGATTTCCAGCCCCGTTCATAGGCGAAATGCCAGTAGTCATAGCCGTACCAGAACATCACGGCGATGATGCTGATCGACAACACTTGGGTCAGCACGGCGAGCGCGAAGCGGGCGCGGGGCGCGAGGCTCAGCGGGATGAGATCGACATTCACATGGCCGCGCAGGCGCTGGACATAGGGCAGGCCGATGAGGGTGGCGCTGATCACCAGATAGATCACCGCCTCGGTCTGCCAGACGGTCGAGCCGTTGAGGACGAAGCGGATGACGATCATCTGACAGGTGATCGCCACGGCGGCGACGATGGCCCCGGCTGCGTACCAGCCGGCGAGGGTGGAAAGGGCCGCGACGGCCTTGAGGAAGGTGTTGTTGCCCGTATTGGCAGCAGCGGCAGAGCTTTGTCCGGCCATGATCGCCTCCTTGAATTTTGAGTGCGGGTGAGGGCGCGCCGGAGGTGGCGCTGCGCCTCAAATGAGGGGTCGGTGACGCGTCGGTATTGCGTCGGTAAGGCGACAGTGTGGATTTCGGGGCGGCGCGCGCCGCCCCGAGGCCGCGATCATTCGACCGCGAGCGCCTTGTCGAGCAGGTCCTGACCGTCGGCCACCTCTTCGAGGAAGGCCTTGTAGGAGGTCTCTTTGGCCAGCTCGCGCCAGGCGTCGAAATCCTCGGAGGTCATTTCGGCAATCTCGACACCGGCTTCGCGGAACACGTCGACCGAGGCCGCGTCTTCTTTCTTGGCCTCTTCGAGGTAGAAGGCCTCGGCCTTTTCAGAGGCGGCGAGAAGCGCCTGTTGCTGGGCTTCGGTCAGGCCGTCGAAGGTCGATTTGTTCATCAGCAGGGGCTGATACATGAACCAGAGCGCCACATCGCCCGCGGGCGTATAGCATTTGACCTGTTCGTAGATGCGGTAGCTCACGAAGGACGAGGACGAGGTGTTGGCCGCGTCGAGCACGCCGGTCTGCATGGCGTTGTAGATTTCCGACGAGGCCATCGACGCGATGGAGGCGCCAGCGCCTGCGAGCATCTGTTCAAAGGCCTTGCCGGCGGCGCGGGTTTGCAGCCCTTCGACATCGGCGGGTTTGGTGATGCATTTGTCCTTGCCGGCGAAACCGCCCGCGAGATAGCCGTGCACCAGAACCATCACGTCATCTTCGGCCATCTTGGCCTCGAGCGCCTCCATGAAGGGCGAGTCGCTCAGCCGGGCGGCGTGATCATGGTTCTTCACGAGGCCGGGCATCAGGGTGAGGTTATAGGCGGGTTGCTGACCGCCGGCATAGCTCAGCGGCAGCACGGTCATGTCGAGCTGACCCCGGCTCAGCGGTTTGTATTGCTCGCGCGGTTTGAAGAGCGATTTCGAGCCGAAGATCTTGATCTCGAGATCGACATCCGCGGCGGCGACCTCGTCGGCAACGATCTGCGCGACCTTGTGACGGATGTCTTCGTTGGACCACTGATGCGACAGGCGCAGTTCGGTGGCATGGGCAAAGCTCGCCGAGACGGCGAGCGAGGCGGCGGCCAAGGTGGCCTTCCAGGTGACTGACATTGTTTTCCTCCCTTATCGAACGACAGGCATCTGCCCGGCGCGTGCCGTAGGGTAAGAGCATAATGTTTTTCAAGTCAACTTTTTTGTATACAAAACTATACAGATTGCTTTTCAGTTCCGGGGATCGTAAACTCAATGCCATGGAACAGCGTCGCGCCGACAATATTGCAGAAGCTCTGGAAGAGCGCATCTTTAACGGGACCTATCCCAATGGGGAGCGGCTCGACGAGGTGCGATTGGCCGAGCAGTTCGGCGTCTCGCGCACGCCTCTGCGTGAAGCATTTCAACGGCTTGCCCTGTCGGGGCTGGTCGAGCTCATCCCGCGTCGCGGGGCGTTCGTGCGCCAGCCCGGGCCGATCGAGCTCATGGAGATGTTCGAGGTCATGTCCGAGCTCGAAGCGATCTGTGGGCGGCTCGCGGCGCGGCGGATCACGGAAGAGGCGCTGGCCGAGCTGCGCGATGCCAACAGCAAGTGCAAGGCCGCCGTGGCGGCGAATGACACGGATCGCTACTACACCGAGAACGAGCGATTCCATCGGGTGATCTATCGCCAGTCGGGCAATGGGTTTCTCGAACAGGAGGCGGCCAAGCTGCACAAGCGGCTCAAACCGTTCCGGCGGCAGCAGCTGCGGTTTCGCGGTCGGATGGGGCAGTCGATGGCCGAGCATGAGGCGATTGTCGCGGCGCTGTCGGCGGGAGATTCGGACCGGGCGGGGCAGGTGCTGCGCGACCATGTGGCGGTGCAGGGCGAGAAGTTCCATCACCTCATGGCGAGCCTGAAGAGCGCCGCCGAGTAGCGGGCGGGCCGCTCACAATCCCATCGGAAGTTAGTCGCGCCGGGCCACCGAGGCGCGTTCGACAATCGCTCCATCGAGGCGCACCGGCCCGAGCGGCGTGCCATTGTCGAGGTGATCCATCAATTGCGTGCCGACCTCGGCCCCCATGCGGGTGGCGGGCAGGTTGATCGTGGTCAGCGCCGGCGCGGTTTCCCCGGACCAGTCGAGATTGTCGAAGCCCATGACCGAGACATCCTCGGGGACGCGCAGCCCGGCCTCGGAGAGGGCAAAGAGCGCGCCGAGCGCCAGAACATCGGAAAAGCAGAAGATCGCGCTCGGCCTGTTAGTGGATTGCAGCAGGGCGCGGGTGGCGGCTTTGCCCCCGGCCACATCGAGCGAGGTTTCGTGGAAATCGAGTGTCAGCCCGTCGCGCTGGGCGGCCAGCGCCCCGGCCTGACGGTCGCGGGTCCGGTCGCTCTCGGTCAGGGGGCCGTGCAGCACGGCGATATGGTGGTGGCCGTGACCGGTGAGATAGTCCATCGCGGCGCGGGCGAGGGCGGTGTTGTCATAGCCGATGGAGGGGGCGGCGGAGGCGGGCTGCCAGATCGAGCTATAGACATGGGGCACGCCGCGCTGGGTGAAGAGATCGAGCAGATCGGGGTGATGATCGGCGCCGCTCAGGATGAAGGCCTCGGCCCCCATGCCGAGCAGTTTCTGCGCGGCGGCGAGTTCCTCGTCGAGATCGCCATGGGAGATGGCGATGACGAGGGAATAGCCGCGCTGGGCGAGGCTATGTTCGATGCTCGCGATATATTTCGCAAAGATTGAGTGTTCGATGGTCGGGATGATCGCCGCCACGGTTTTCGAGCGGCTGGTCGAGAGCGCGCGGGCCGCCGGGTTGGGCAGGTAGTTCAGCTGTTTGCAGGCGGCGAGCACCTTGTCGCGGGTATTGGGCGAGACGTTCTTGCCGCCATTCATGACGCGCGACACCGTGGCGATGGACAGGCCCGTTGCCTTGGCCACATCGCGGATCTTTCCCACTGGTCTCGTCATCACTGCCTCATCCCTCGTACAGGCCCTTGATACCGCGCTGAAAACCCGATGTGCAAGGCCGATGGTTTTTATAATAGCTATGTCTTGCGCTTATGTAACCGGTTAGAATTATCTTGACGGATGAAATTGTAACCGGTTACAAAATTTGGAATCGGCGCCGGAAAGCAGAGCGTCACGGAGGTATGAGAATGATTGGCACAGAGTTGTCAGACCCGCTGGCGCGCCGGCGGTACCAGGGGCTTAAATCCTCGCGCCCGATGGCGGTGGATGTGCGCTGGGGCGAGGCGGGGCGGATGTCGGTGCGTGCCGGGTCGATCCTGTCGATCACCAATGTCGACGGCGGCGGGGTGGCCTGGGTCACGACGCTCGGGCCTGAGGCGCGGCAGTTTTCGGCGGCGGCGCTCGATCTTGGGGCGGCGGCGGAGGTGACCCTCGATCCCGAGAGCTTTGACGCGCGGGAGATGGCGGGGCTGGCGGCGTCGCGGGACAGCAGTCTCGAGGGGGCGACGGGCTGCAAGATTTTCGATGCCGAGACCGAGGCGGGCGAGCTTTTCGTGACCAAGGTTCTCGAGGATGCGACGCTGTTCGTGATCGCGCCGGTGAGCCGGGAGTTTCTCAGCGCAGGCGGCGGCGGTCGCTTCGCGGTTCGGGTGCAGCCGCCGGCGGGGGGCAGCAGCGATGTGATCCTGCCCGATCCGCTGGGCAAGGTGGTGGATGAATGGCGGGTGAGCCGGGGCACGGCGCTCGCCTATGAGCTCAAGCGTGGGCAGTTCGTGCAGGTCATCGATGTCGAGGGCCAGCAATGTTCGGATTTCATGGCGATGCGGGCCTCGTCGCTCGATGCCGGTGTCGAGCGGTTCATCGACAGCACCGTGTCGCGGACCATGGCGCGCAATGCCTATCCGTCGCCCGGTCTGCATGACAAATTCTTTGATCAGGACATTCGCCCGCTGTTGTCGGTGCGTCAGGACACGGTCGGGCGGCATGACACGTTTGCGCTCGCCTGTACGGCGCGGGGCTATGAGGAGCGGGGCTTTCCCGGGCATCTCAACTGTTCCGACAATATCAGCGCGGCCTTTGATCCCTATGGCATTCAAGCGCGCAAGGCCTGGCCCGCGATCAATTTCTTCTTCAACTCCTGGATCGATCAGGCCGACCACCGGATCGCCAGCGACGAGGCGTGGTCGCGGCCGGGCGATCACGTGGTGATGGAGGCGCTGACCGATCTGGTCTGTGTCTCGACCGCCTGTCCCGATGACGTCGACCCGATCAACGGCTGGAACCCCACAGATATTCATGTCCGCATCTACGAGGAGGACAGTTCGATTACACATTCCGTTTCATGGCGGGCCAATCCCGAGGATGCCGAACAGCTGACCCGGCATTCGGCGTTTCACCCGCGCACCTCCAAGCTCACCACGTCGTTCCACGTGGCGCGGAGCCTTTGGATGCCGGTGCATTTCGATGCCACCGGCACGGTCGAGGAATATTGGGCCTGTAAGAAGGCCGCGACCATTCAGGATATGTCGGGTCTGCGCAAGTTCGACGTGGTCGGGCCGGACGCCGTCGAGCTCTTGCAGCATTGCATGACGCGTGACGTTGCCAAGCTGTCGCAGCATCGCGGCTTTTACGCGCTGATGTGCGATGCGCGGGGCAGTGTTCTCGATGACGGAACCTTGTTCCGGCTCGAAGATACCGCGTTCCGCTGGTGTTGTGGGTCGGACAATTCGGCGCTGCATCTGCGTGAGCAGGCCGAGGCGCTGGGGCTGGATGTGCGGGTGTTGTCGCTGGGCGACCGGGTGCAGAACCTTGCCATTCAGGGGCCGAAGTCGCGCGACATCCTGCGCGAAGTGGTGTTTACCCAGCCGTCGCGCCCGGCGCTCGACAATCTCAAGTGGTTCGGCTTCACCGTGGCGCGGCTGCATGATCGCGATGGCCCGATGTTCATGCTGTGCCGCACCGGGTTCACCGGTGAGCTCGGCTACGAGATTTTCTGTGATCGCAATGACGCGGTGGAGATCTGGGACGGTCTGATGGCGGCGGGCGAAAAGCACGGGCTGACCCCGATGGGCAGTGCCGCGCTCGATCCGCTGCGGCTTGAGGCCGGGCTGATGATCGCGGGGGCCGAGTTTGGCCCGGACAGCGATGCGATGGAATCCGGTCTGGGCTTTGCGGTGGATTTCAAGAAACCCGCCTTTATCGGCCGCGAGGCGCTGGAGCGGAATGCCACGGCACCGCGCCGCAAGCTCGTCGGGCTCAAGTTCACCGGGATGGAGGCGCCGCATCATGGCGATCCGATCTTTGTGGGCCGCGAACAGGTCGGCGTGGTCACCAGTGGGGCCATGTCGCATGAGCTGGGCCATGCGATTGCCATGGCGCGGGTCGCGATTGAATGCGCCGAGACCGGCGGCACGCTGGAGGTGGGACGACTGGACGGGCATATGAAACGGCTGCCCGCCACGGTGGTGGACCTGCCCTTTATCGATCCCAAGAGAGAGAAGGCGAGGGCATGAGCACAGAACCCAAACGGAATGTCGTCGTCACGCGCAACGTCTGGAAAATCTTTGGCCCGCGCGCCGAAGAGGCGATGGCGGCGGTGCGCCGGGACAACCTGAGCAAGGCGGAGGTTCTCGAAGAGTTTCAGGCCGTGGTCGGCGTGCGGGACGTGTCGATCGAAGTCGGCGAAGGCGAGGTGTTTTGCATCATGGGCCTGTCGGGGTCCGGCAAATCGACGCTGGTGCGCCATATCAACCGGCTCATCGAGCCGACCGGCGGCGAGATCCTGATCAACGGGGTCGATGTGAACGGGCTCGGGGCCGAGGATCTTCGGGCGATGCGCGCCGACAAGATCGGCATGGTGTTCCAGAACATGGCGCTGTTGCCGCATCGCACGGTGCGCGACAACATCGCCTTTGCCCTCGAGCTGCGCAATGTCGATGCCTTCACCCGTGTCGAGCTGGCCGATCGGGTGATCGAGCTGGTGAGCCTGCAGGGCTATGGCGACCGGTTGCCGGGCGATCTGTCGGGCGGGATGCAGCAGCGTGTGGGTCTGGCCCGCGCGATGGCGGCCGATCCCGATATCCTGCTGATGGATGAGCCGTTTTCGGCGCTTGATCCGCTGATCCGGCGCGGGCTTCAGGATGAGTTCCTGGCGCTGTCGAAGACGATGAAGAAGACCACGCTGTTCATCACCCATGACCTTGATGAGGCCATTCGCATGGGGTCGCGGATCGCGATCATGAAGGATGGCGAGATCGTCCAGACCGGCACGCCGGAAGAGATCGTGACCCAGCCCGCCGATGATTATGTCGCGGATTTCGTGGCCGGGATTTCCAAGCTCAAACTGATCTTTGCCCATTCGGTGATGCGCCCGGTGGAGGCCTATGAGCAGGGCGGTCGCAAGCTGCCGCCCATTGATCAATGTCCGCAGGCCGATCCCGAGGATGACCTCGATGCGCTGGTGGGCCGGGTGGTCGGTCAGGACAACCCGATCGTCATCATGAGCGACAACAAACCGGTGGGGGTGGTCACCAAGGACGCCCTTCTCCGCGGCATTCAGGGAGAGGTGTGAGACCATGAGCAGCGACACCGATATTCGCAAACCATTCCTCGATTTCGCGGGCCAAAACGGCAGCTATTACGCCGATGTGTTTCTGAAGATCCAAAAGGCCACGCTTGGCCGGGGCCATGTCAATGTGACCGCCATGATCGGCAGTTTCGTCTGGGCGGCGCTGCGCGGCAATTGGGGGCTCTTCGTCATAGGCTTTGTCATCGATCTGATCACCGCGGTGAATCTTGCGCTGGTCTATAAATATTCGAATGCGGCGGTTGAGAACGCCGACAAGGCCTATCTCGTGGCGCGCTATGAAGGCTGGTCGCAGACCCATCTCATCGGGGCGATTGTCACCTTTGTGCTGGGGCGCATCCTGTTCGGATGGCTGGCCGACCGGTTCTATGCCAAGCAATATGAGAAATGGCGCACGGATCACAGTGTGAACAACGGCGTCGAGATGCGGCGGCTCGTGCTCGGGCTGCTGGTGGTGGCGTTGATCGCGCCTTTGCTGCTCTATCGCACGACGCAGTTCGCACCGGATGAGCGGACCTGCATCAAGCAGGATCGGGCGCTGGCCGAGGGCGAAGCGGTGCCGTTCAAGGATCGGTTCGACTGTTTCGTGATCGGCGAGTTTCCGACCTTTATCTGGATCGACCGGCCGGACGAGATCAGCTATCCGCGCGACGACAATGGCGAGCGGGTGATCAAGCGCACCGCGCCGAGCGCCGATGCGCCGCCCGTCAGCCTCAACACCTATGTGTCGCAGAGCATCGACGACGGGATCAGCTATCTCACGGTGTTCTACGGGTTCCTGTTCGACGGCATCACCAATGTGCTGCGCGGGATGCTCGGGGCGATCACTTCGGTCTTTGTCGGCACGCCCTGGCCGATCACCATGGCGGTGCTGCTCTTCGTGGCCTATCGGGCGGCGGGGCCGCGCACGGCGATCTTTGTCGGCGCGTCGCTGGCCTATCTCGCGCTCTTTGGCTTCTGGCAGACGGCGATGGACACGATGTCGCTTGTGGTGGCGGCCTCGATCATCTGTGTGGTCTTTGGTCTGCCGCTCGGCATCTGGGTGAGCAAATCGCGGCGCGGCAAGGCGATCATCACGCCGATCCTCGATGTGATGCAGACGATCCCGAGCTTTGTCTATCTGCTGCCGGCGATTGCGTTCTTCTCCATCGGCAAGCCGCCCGGCATTCTCGCCACGGTGATCTTTGCGATGCCGCCGATGGTGCGTCTCACGGCGCTGGGCATCCTGCAGGTGCCGGAGAACACCAAGGAGGCGGCGCTCGCCTTTGGGGCCAACCCGCGGCAATTGCTGACCAAGGTGGAGCTGCCGCTGGCGATGCCGTCGATCATGACCGGGATCAACCAGGTGGTGATGATGAGCCTCTCGATGGTCGTGGTGGCGGCGCTGATCGGCGCGGGCGGCATGGGCTATATCGTGACCGAGGCGCTGGAGAATACCGAGACCGGGCGCGGTGTGCTCGCGGGGATCGGGATCGCATTGCTGGCGATGATGATCGACCGGGTGGTGCAGAAGGCCAATACGCAAAACCAATAACAACCAAACGTGCCGTCCCGGAGGGGGGCGGCACAACCAACAGGAAAGGGAAAACACCAATGAAAAAGATGACACATATGCTGGCGGGCGCGATGCTCTTGTCCTCGGGGGCGAGCGTGATGGCGGCCGAGGATGCCACGGTCGCGATTGGCGATCTCACCTGGACCGGGGCGCAGGCCATCGGTCATGTGATCCAGGCGGTGATCGAAGGCCCGCTCGGCTCCGAGGCGAAGATCGTGGCCGGTCTGTCGGACGGGTCGATCATCGCGGCGGGGATGGACAAGGGCGATGGCTCGGCCGATGTCTATACCGATCTGTGGATGCCGAACCGGCAGGCGCTCTGGGATGAGTTCATCGACGGCGCGCAGACGGTGGGCCACAATTCGCCCTATCTCGGCACGCAGAAGATGTATGTGCCGTCCTATATGGCCGATCGGATCACCTCGATGGATGATCTGAAGGACCCCGAGATTGCCGCGATGTTCGACAAGGATGGCAATGGCAAGGGCGAGTATTGGGCCGGGGATGCGGGCTGGAAATCGACGCGCATGTGGCAGGTCAAGTTCAAGAGCTATGGTCTGTCCGAGCTCTGGGAGCCCGAGGTTCTGCCGGATGCGACCTTCAAGGCGCAGCTCAAGACCGCGGTGCAGCGCGAACAGCCGATCATGTTCTACTACTGGACGCCGGAATGGGTGCATGCCGCCTATGACCTGACCGCGATCGAGGAACCGGCGCGGACCGAGGGCTGTGAAGATGTCGATCTCGACAAGGAAGATTGGCTCGAGGCGTCGAGCTTTGCCTGTGCGAGCAAGGATGCCGAGATTTTCGTGGCCTATTCCAAGTCGCTCGAGACCCGCAACCCGCCGGTGGCCAAGTTCCTGAGCCAGATGCAGCTCGACCCGGCAGTGGTCAATAGCTGGATCCTCAAGATCGGCCGTGACAAGCTCGACCCGCGTGACGTGGCCGAGGAATGGGTGGCCGAGAACATGGATGTGGTCAACGAGTGGATCAAGTAAGCTGATCCAACGCACATCAGGACGCCCCGCCGCGATCAACCCCCGGCGGGGCGTTGTCATGTCTGGGGTTTGGGGCTCTGGGGTTTGGCGCGCGCCCGCAGGAGCGCGATCAGCGCGGCGTCGCGTTCGGCCTCGAGCGTGGCGATGTCGCGCCCGGCGCAGGCGGTGGCGACGCCTGCGATGAGCGTGTCCTTGACCTCCGGGCTGAGGCGCGGCGTGCCGAGATCCTGCCAGCGGCGTTCCTGGCTCGGGCCGAGATGGTCGAGATAGCCGGCGATGCCGCCCGCGCCGCCGCCGAGATGATAGGCCATATGCGCGCCGAGCACCGACCAGCGCAGCCCCGGCCCGTGCATCAGCGCGCGGTCCACCGCCTCGACATCAGCGATGCCCTCGGCGACGATATGCACCGCCTCGCGCCAGAGGGCGGAGGCGAGCCGGTTGGCGATATGGCCGGTGGCGGGAATGTTGAGCCGGACCGGAACGCGACCGGCGGCCCGGTAGAGCGCCTCGGCCCGGTCGAGCCGCGCCGGGTCGGGGCCGTAGAGTTCCACCAGCGGCACGAGATGCGGCGGGTTGAACGGGTGCGCGGTGATGAGCCGCTGCGGATCGGTGAGACCGGGGGCGAGATCGTCCCAGGTCAGCGAGGAGGTCGAGGAGGCGATGATGGCCTCGGGCGGGGCCAGGGTTTCGATCTCGGCATAGAGCGCATGTTTGACCGGGATGCTTTCCGGCGCGTTTTCCTGAATGAGCGCGGGTTCGCACAGGGCGGCGGCGAGGTCGCTCTCATAGCTTATGTCGCCGCGCGGGCTGTGACCGTCGAGCTCGGTCAGATCAGCGCGCGGTTTGGCGAGCCGGTCCGGCGCCGTCTTGAGCGCCTCGGGCTGGGGATCCCAAAGCGTCACCCGCGCGCCGTGATGGGCAAAGAGCGCGGCCCAGCCGATGCCGATCAGACCGGCGCCGAGGATGGTGATGGGGAGATGGTCGAGATCAACGGTCATGGGGGCTCCTGCCGGTTCAAGCTTCGCGTTCTTCGAATTCATCCTGCGAAAACTTTTGTTTTTCAAATGATGCGGGCTTTGACATCCTGCGGCGCAGCAGGCGTGTGAAAGGGATGAGAATGCAGAGCTTTGAGATGCTGATCAATGGGGCGTGGGTCGCGGCCGGGGATGGCGCGAGTTTTGAGTCTATCTCGCCCGCCGATGGCAAGGTCTGGGCCAAGATCCCTGAAGCCACGGAAGAGGATGTGGATCGGGCGGTGCGCGCTGCGCATGCCGCCTGTTACGAGGGGCCGTGGTCGCGGATGACACCGACGGAGCGCGGCCATTGTCTGCGCCGTCTGGCGGAGCTCTTGAAGGACAATGCCGAGCGGCTCGGCGAGATCGAGACCCGCGACACCGGCAAGATGTTCAAGGAAACCCGCTGGCAGGCGAATTACATTGCCGAGTTCTTTCATTTCTATGCGGGCTGTGCCGACAAGATCCATGGCGACACGCTGCCCATCGACAAGCCGGATATGTTCGTCTTTACCCATCGCGAGCCGCTGGGGGTGATCGCGGCCATCGTGCCGTGGAATTCGCAGCTCTTCCTGACGGCGGTCAAGATCGGCCCGGCGCTGGCGGCGGGGAATACGGTGGTTCTCAAGGCGTCGGAACATGCCTCGGCGGCGATGCTGGAGTTCGGCAAGCTCATGGCCGAGGCGGGCATTCCGGATGGGGTGGTCAATATCGTCACCGGCCATGGCGAGCCTTGCGGGCGGGCGCTCACCTCGCATCCATTGGTGGCGCGGATTTCCTTTACCGGCGGGCCGGGGGCGGCGCGGCATGTGCTGATGAATTCGACCAAGAATTTCGCCGAAGTGTCTCTCGAGCTTGGCGGGAAATCGCCCTTTATCGTGTTCGAGGATGCCGACATCGAAAGCGCGGTCAATGGCTCGGTCGCGGGGATTTTCGGGGCCTCGGGGCAGAGCTGTGTCGCGGGGTCGCGGCTCATCGTGCATGAGGATGTGGCGGATGCGTTCCTCGCCCGGATGGTCGAGATTGCGCGGGCGGTCAAGATCGGCGATCCGATGGCGGAAGAGACCGAGATGGGGCCGCTCTGCACGCTTGGGCAGCTCGAGACAATCGAGCGCGAGGTGGCGCGGGCGGTCGAGGAAGGCGGTCGGGTGCTTTGTGGGGGCAAGCGGGCCGAGGCGGGCGAGATGTATTTCGAGCCGACGATCATCGACTGTCCCTCGCCGGATCTGCATATCGTCGATACCGAGCTGTTTGGTCCGGTGCTGTCGGTCCTGCGGTTTCGCACCGAGGACGAGGCGCTGCGGCTGGCCAATGACACCGAGCATGGGCTGGCGGCGGGGATTTTCACGCGCGACGGGGCGCGGGCGCTGCGGATGTCGCGGGCGGTGCGGGCCGGGATCGTCTGGGTCAACACCTATCGGGCGATTTCGCCGGTGGCGGAGTTCGGCGGCATGAAGGGATCGGGCTATGGCCGCGAGAGCGGGTTTCAGGCGATGTATGACTACACCCGCCCCAAGACGGTGTGGATGAATGCCTCGTCCGAGCCGCTGGGCTCGATGTTCGTGGCGCGCTGATGCCCTGGGCGGGCGGCACCTATTACGAGGTGAGCGGGCCGGAGGGCGCGCCGGCGGTGGTGTTGATCCATGGGCTGGGCCTCACGGCGGCGGTGACATGGGAGGCGATTGGCGCGGCGCTGGCGCGGGAGTATCGGGTGATCCGCTATGATCTCAACGGTCATGGGCAGAGCGCCACGCCGCCGGGCGACGCGAGCCTCACCGCGCTGTCAGAGCAGGTGATTGCGCTGATGGATGCGCTTGGGGTGGCGCGGGCGGCGCTTGTTGGGTTTTCGCTCGGCGGGATGATCAACCGGCGGGTGGCGATGGATCATCCGGATCGGGTGCGCGGCCTCGGCATTCTCAATTCGCCGCATGAGCGGGGTGAGGCGCTACAGGCGCGGGTCGAGGCGCAGGCGCAGGCGGCGGGCGAGGGCGGGCCGTTCGCCACCATCGATGCGGCGCTCGAGCGGTGGTTTCGGCCCGAGTTTCGCGCCGCGCAGCCCGAGAGCGTGGCGCGGGTGCGGGCGACGGTGCTGGCCAATGATCCGGGGGATTATGCGGCGCATCGCTGGGTTCTGGCGCATGGGGTGCGCGAGCTGATCCGGCCCGAGCCGCCGATCACCTGTCCGGCGCTGGTGATGACGGGCGAGGAGGACAGCGGCTCGACCCCGGCGATGAGCCGGGCCATTGCCGCCGAGATCGATGGCGGCGATTGTCAGATTCTGCCGGGGCAGAAACATCTCGGGCTGATCGAGGATCCGGAGAGTTTCATCGCACCGCTGCGCGGGTTTCTGGGGCGGTTGCCGGACTAGCGGATAATTCCGACTATTTCATTTAGGTATTGAAGGCGGCGCCAAAATGTGGTGAGTCCGCTCGCAAGACCGAGCCAAGGGGGGCGCCTCTGAGCCAGGGACAGATAGAGTTTCTCTGCCACCCAGCCGGAGCCCCCTCGATGCGTATATCCCCGATCCTATCCGTTCTCAGCGCCGCGTTTCTTGCGCAGGCGGCGATTGCCGAAGAGGCGATCAAGCCTGCTGACGAGAGCCTTGAGGGCAAGCTGTCGCTCGAGCTCAATGCGGCGCAATCCGGCGAGGGGGGCTGTATGCTCACCTTTGTGGTGATCAATGGCCATGACGCGGATATCGCGCGGGCGGTCTATGAGACGGTGCTCTTTGACAAGACGGGGCAGGTGGATCGGCTCACGCTGTTTGATTTCGGGCAGTTGCCGGCCAAGCGGCCGCGGGTGCGGCAGTTTTCGGTCTCGGGCACGCCCTGCGACGGGCTCGGGCAGATCCTCGTGAACGGGGCCCATGCCTGTGAGGCGGCGGCGCTTGACGAGGGGGCCTGTGAGGCGGGGCTCGAGGTGACATCGCGGACCGAGATCGAGGTGCTGGGATGATCGAGCTTGTCAAATCCGCCGTGATGCAGGCCGCCGATCTGGGCGGGCCGGTCGTTTTGGTTCTGATTGCCACCTCCATCGCCACGGTGGCGGTGATCTTCTACAAGCTCTGGCAGTTTCTGCGGGCGGGTGTCGGGCGGCACAAGGCGCTGCGCGAGGCGGTGACGGCCTGGGACGCGGGCGACCGGGCGGCGGCGCGGGCGGCGCTGGGCCGGTCCAAGAGCTATCTCGCGCCGGTGATCGATATGGGGTTTTCGGGGCAGGCCGATGATCTCGACCGGTTGCGCAGCGAGGCCGAGGCGCGGTTTGCCCGGCTTGAACGGGGCTTTCGCTTTCTCGATACGGTGTCGCAGCTGGCACCGCTTTTGGGGCTGTTTGGCACGGTTCTCGGCATGATCCAGGCGTTTCAGGCGCTGCAGGAGGCGGGGTCGCAGGTCGATCCGTCGATCCTCGCCGGGGGCATCTGGGTGGCGCTTTTGACCACGGCGGTGGGGCTTGCGGTGGCGATGCCCACGTCGATGGTGCTGAGCTGGTTCGAGAGCCGGATGGATGCGGAGCGGGTGATCGCGGATCATGCCATCCTGTCGGTGCTGCATCCGCAGGGGCGTGAGGCCACGGCCGCGAGCGCAGAGAGGCCCGTCGCGGGACAGGCGCGCCATGCGTAAACGGCAGGCACGGCGAAAGCTCTCGATGACGTCGCTCATCGATGTGATCTTTCTGTTGCTGCTGTTTTTCATGCTGAGTTCGACGTTTTCCAAATTCGCCGAGGTCGAGCTGAGCGCGGCGGGATCGGGCGCGGGGGCCGTGCAGGGCGAGACCCGGCCGATGTTCCTGCGGCTCGGGGCCGAGGGGCTCAGCCTCAATGGGCGCGAGGTGGCGCTGGATGCCTTGCAGGATTTGGTGCGCGGCGAGATGCCGGAGGCGGGCGAGCAGCCCTTGCTGGTGAGCCTGCAGGACGGGGTCAATGCGCAGCGGCTGATTGACCTGCTGGGCGTGCTGCGCGGCGTCGGCAACCTGTCGGTTACGGTGTTGGGGACGTCATGATCAAGCCACGGCAGAGATCGAAACGCGAGCCGACCATCGCGCTCATCAACATCGTTTTTCTGATGCTGGTGTTCTTCATGGTGGCGGGGACGCTGGCGCAGCCGCTCGATCCCGAGTTGAAGCTGGTGAAGACCGAAGAGCTCGACGGGATCGCGCCGCCCGATGCGCTGGTGGTTCATGCCGATGGCCGGCTGAGCTATCGCGGCGCGGATGTGGCCTCGGCGGAGGCGTATCTTTCGGGGCGTGAGGCCGAGGGCGAGGAGATCGCCGTGCGGCTGGTGCCGGACCGCGATCTTGACGCGGGCGCGCTGGTCACGCTCACGGCGGAGCTGCGCCGGGCGGGGGCCGCGCGGGTGCTGGTGGTGACGGAACGGGGGCTGCAATGATCGTGACGTCGAGATGGGCCAAGCTGATGGCCGGGGTGGCAGCGCTGGCGCTGCATGGCACGTTGGTCGTGGGGTTCGTGAGTGAGACGCCGGTGGAGGTGGAGAGCGGCGCCGGGGCCGCAGAAGCGCGGATCGGGTCGAGCTTTGCCGATATGGCGGCGGGGACGCTCAGCGCCGAGCCGGCCGAGGAGATGAGCAAGCCGGTGGAGCAGGCGGCGCTGGTGCCGCCGACGCCGGTCGAGACGCCGGTTGAGCGGCCGCAGGAGGTGCAGGAGCGTCCAGAGGCACAGCCCGAGATGGCGCAGCCGGTGACCCCGGCGCTGACGCCGTCGCATGATCCGCAGCGGGCGACGGTTCTTACGCCTGCACCGCAGATGGCCGCGCCGGTGATGCCGCAAGAGACGGTCGAGGCGCAGGACGAGGTCGCGCCGCAAAGCTCGGTCCGGCCCAAGCAGCGGACCCGGGAAGAGCCGCCCAAGCCGCAAAAGACGGCCAAGACCCCCGCGCCGAAGACGCCGGTCAAGCAGGCGCCAAAGCCGCAGAAGAAGGCCGCGAGCGCGCCGCAGGGCAATGCCAAGCAGAACGCGCGGGCCGGATCGGCCACTGGCCGCGAAGGGGCTAAGGCGGCGCAGCAGGGCGTGGCGCAGGGGCAGAAGAACCGCGAGGCGGGCAATGCCCGGGCCAGCAATTACCCCGGTCAGGTGATGAAGAAACTGTCGCGCGTGTCGCGGCCCCGGGTCGGACGGCGCGGCACGGCCGTGGTGGCCTTTACCATCGCGCCCAATGGCGGGCTGGCGGCGGTGTCGATCGCGAAATCCTCGGGCCATGCCGAGCTCGACCGTGCGGCGCTGCGGGTGGTGCAGCGGGCGGCCCCGTTCCCGCCGCCCCCCCAGGGCGCGCGGCGGTCCTATTCGATCAACATCAAGGGTGGGTGAACCGAATGCGAGGCCAGGTGCCGGGGCGTGTCTCAGCGATGGGCGGCGTTCGGAGGATGTGCGCTTGGCTGAGGCGGTTGGCGGGTTTGAGGGTGAATTGACCCTCGGCTTCGACGTTTTTAGCCGATGGAATGTCCCAAAACATCCCACCCTTCCCCCGCCTGCGTCCTATATTCGCGGAGGGTCGGAGGAAGATCGAATGACGACACGCGGGTATTGCCTATGTCAGAAAACAAGTTGGTCCTATGTGGGGGATCAAACATGGACCTGTTATTGCCATTGCGATGACTGCCGCCGGAACTGTGCCGCGCCGGTGGTTGCTTGGTTCGGTGTGCCGAAGAAGAGCTTTGAGTGGACAGGTGATACGCCTCGCACCTATGAAAGCTCGAAGGGCGTTTTCAGGCATTTTTGCGGGACATGCGGGTCGCCCATTGGGTTTGAAGCGGATCACTATCCGGGCGGTATGCATCTCTATGCCGCCTCGCTGGAACGCCCGGAGGATTTCAAGCCGACCTTTCACGTCAACAAGCAAAGCAAGTTGCCTTGGCTGCAAATGACGGATGATCTCGACGCGTTCGAAGGCACATTGCTTCACTCACCCAACGACCCGGACGGGTATCAGTAGTCGGGAGAGCGGCTGATTTTCCTTCAGGTTATAGCGTCTCGGGTTGCCCGCCGCGCAAAAAAGGGACACATTCCTTGTCCGGCGTTTTGCCGGTTTGCTTCTGCTTAGAAGGTCTTGGCCAGCGTCAGCTTGACGTTGCGGCCGGTGGCGGCGCGGGTCGAGAGATGCGGCTGATATTGTTTGTCGAAGAGGTTTTCGACACCGATGCGGAACTCGGTCCCGGCCCAGACACCGCTCTGCGGGGCGATGGTGGCGCGCAGGTTATGCGTCACATAGCCCGAGGAGCGCACGCCATTGACGGTGATGTCATCGGCGGCGACGGCTTCCCAGCTAAAGTCATAGGTTTCGCCGATCTTCTTGCCGAGGGTCAGGCGCGCGGAATTGGCGGCCAGATTGCGCCAGTCCTGTTCGATCTGGGCGGCGGTGGTTTCCGAGCCATCGGCGATGTTGAGATTGGCATCCATATAGAGGCCGTTTTCCAGCGCGTAGGAGGCCTCGATCTCGATGCCTTGGGTGTTGATCTCGTCCAGATCGGTAAAGACCGGGATACCGCCGACGATGGTGGTCGAGACGAAGGAGGTCACATCCCAGAGCTTGGTGTCATAGGCGTTGATCTTGAACGACAGGCTGTCACCCGCGCGGAAGGCATCGCGGCGCTCATAGGCGGCACCGATTTCATAGGTGCGGGATTTCTCGCTCTGGGTCACGCGGGCGATGTTGTCGAGATCGTCGATGGGCGGCAGGACCTCGGTATAGGCGGCGCTGCCGAAGACGGACCAGCCATTGCCGAAGGCATAGCGCAGCGACAGGCCACCCATCAGCGCGTCATTGCTGTAGCGCCCGTCATTGGGGGCGGTGGAGCCCTGGATCGTCGAGCTTTCGTAGCGCAGGGCCGGGGTCACGGTCCAGGCCTCGCCGATCTGGATCTCATCCACCGCGAAGACCGCCCAGCGGTCGTCTTCGCCGCCCGGGGCCGAGGAGGCGTTGAGCCGTTTGCGGTTGATAAGCTCGACCCCGGTGACGAGCGAATGGCCAAGCGCGCCAGTGTCAAACCGCGCGCGGTTCTTGAGCGTCAGGGTGGTCGTTTCATATTGATGATCGGCGTCGAGCAGCGGGTTGCCGGGGATCACTGCGGTTTGCAGGATTTCCTCATTGGCATAGGAGAGCTGCGCCGTGAGGTCGATCAGGTCATTGCCGAGCGGGTTGTAGCCATAGCGCAGCATGAAGGTTTCGCTGTTCACCTCGCGGTCGACATTGCCGAAAGTGGTGGTGCCGAAACTGTCGTAGGGCACGTCATATTCGGTGCTCTCGGTGCTGGTGTACGAGGCGGTCAGGCTATGTTCGTCATTGTCGCCAAAGGTGAGCCGGGCCTTGGCGAGCCAGGAGGGATCGTCGACATCATTGGCGGCGGGGTTGATCAGATTGCCATCGCCATCGCTCTGGGTGCCAAGGGTGCGGCGGGTGTGGCTGAGCAGGAATTCGAGCTTCTCGGTGGGCTGCCAGGCGAGGATGCTCGAGGCGGTGAGGCCGGCGCCGTTGGATTGAAACTCGAAGGTCTGGCGATAGGCAAAGCCGGGGGTGCCGCCGGTGAAATCCGAGGCGTCCTTGGTCTCGAGCCGCACCACGCCGCCGACGACGCCCGAGCCATATTCAAACGAGCCGACGGTGCCCCGGATCACTTCGACCTCTTTGTAGAGGGCGGGATCGGTGAAGAGCTGATTGCCGATGCGGTAGAGCTCTTCGCTGCCGCGGGTGACGCCATCGACCTGAATGAGTACCTTTTGATCGGTGCCATAGGTGCTGTTGGCGCCGTAGCCCCGGATGTTGATGCCCGAGCCCTGTGCCGTGGCGCCGTTGACGAGGGTGACGCCCGGGACGGAATCGATGAGTTCGGCCATGGTCCCGGCCTGCCGGTCGGCGATTTCGCGGCTGTCGATTTCGGTCACGGCGGTGGCGGTGTCGGTGGCCACATCGCGTTTGCTCTTGCCGAGCGAGAGGGTGCCGAGAAAGCCGTCGCCTGCCTCTTGTGCGAGGGCGGGGGCGGCTGCGAGGATCAGGCTCAGCGCCGTGGTTCCCAAGAGTGTGTGTCGCGCATGTCGCGTCATGGTTTGTCCTTCCGTTGTGCCAGTGGGCGTTATTGGCCGAGTGGCTTGCGGAGGGCTTGCGCGGCGAGTTTTCAGAGGTGTGAGAAAAGGCTCTTGTGTGGCCTTAGTTTTTCAGACTAAAACTGTCAAGAATTATCCGGCAGCAAAATCGCCGGAAGCCACGTCGCGCCCGAGACCCGGGTGCGGTGCAGCCATGGACCCCCAATTTCCACGAGGTGAACATGGCTGATTTGATGCCGACCCCGACCCCTGAAGAGATCCGTGCCGCGCGTGCGGAGCATGCGAAACTGCGCGACCGCGATCTGGCGGCGCGGCTGGGCATCACCGAGTCGCGGCTCGTCGCGGCGGATTGCGGCGCGGGGGTGACGCGGATCGACCCGCATCCCGATGCGGTGATGGGGGCGGCCGGAGAGCTTGGCGAGGTGATGGCGCTGACCCGTAACGAGAGCTGTGTGCATGAGCGCGTCGGGCGCTATGAGAATTACCGGTCGGGCCAGCATGCCTCGATGGTTCTCGGCGACGAGATCGACATGCGGATGTTCCCGTTGCATTGGTGCCATGGGTTCATGGTCGAGCGCGAGAGCGAGCTGGGGCTGCGGCGCAGCATCCAGGTCTTTGATGCGGCCGGGGATGCGGTGCACAAGATCCATCTGCGCGAGAGTTCGACCGTCGGGGCCTGGGATGGGCTCAAGGCGCGGCTGGCGCTGGCGGATCAGTCGCCGCAGATCGAGCTGGCGGCGCGTCAGCCCACCGAAGTGGCAAAGTCGGAGCCGGCCAAGCTCGACATTCTGCGCAAGGAATGGGCGCGGATGACCGACACGCATCAGTTCCTGCGGCTCACGTCGAAGCTGCGGATGAACCGGCTCGGGGCCTACCGGATTGCCGGTGCGCCATTTGTGCGGGCGCTGGCCCCGGAGGCGGTCGATGTGGCGTTGCAAGAGGTGTCGGAAGAGGGGTTTGAGGTGATGATCTTTGTCGGCAACCGGGGCTGTATTCAGATCCATTCCGGGCCGATCCAGACGCTCAAGCCCATGGGGCCGTGGCAGAATGTGATGGACCCGCGGTTCAACCTGCATCTGCGGCTCGATCATATTGCCGAGGTCTGGGCGGTGGACAAGCCGACGCAGCGCGGCCCGGCGGTGTCGCTTGAGGCGTTCGATGCCGAGGGTGGGCTCATCCTGCAGATCTTTGGCGTGGGGAAGGAAGGGCGGGACAGCCGTCCGGCCTGGCGCAGTCTCGTGGCGGGGCTGCCCGGTCTGGCCGAGGAGGTGGCATGATGCGCGGGGGGTTCACACGACGGGGCGCGTTGCTTGGGCTGACGGCGGCAGTGATTGGCCTCGGGGCCGGGCTGCGGGCAGAAGCTGCAGCAGAGGCGGCCTCAGAATCAGAGCGGATCGTGACGCTTGGCGGCACGGCGACCGAGATAGTTTATGCGCTGGGTGCGGGGGCGCGGCTGGTGGCAAGAGACACCACGTCGAACCATCCGCCCGAGGCGCTGAGCCTGCCGGATGTGGGCTATGTCCGGGCGTTGTCGGCGGAGGGGGTTCTGTCGATGGCCCCCGATCTCATCCTTGCCGAAGAGGGCGCGGGCCCGCCCGAGGTGGTGGCGCTACTCAAGGCGGCGGATGTCGATTATATCGAGCTGCCCGAAGGGTTTAGCCGCGACATGACGGTGAAGCGGATCGAGATGGTCGGCGCGGCGCTGGGCCGTGAGGCAGAGGCCGAGGCGCTGGCGGGCGAGGTTTTGGCGACGCTGGACGCCGCTGCAGAGGCGGCGAAATCCGGGGCCGGCGACGCGCCGAAACGGGTGCTTTTCGTGCTGTCGGCGCAAGGCGGGCGGATCATGGCGGGGGGTGATGAGACGGCGGCGCAGGCGGTGATCGAGCTGGCCGGTGGGGTCAATGCGGTGAGCGGGTTCAGTGGCTACAAGCCCTTGACCGATGAGGCGGTGAGCCTCGCGCGGCCGGATGTGATCCTCATGATGGATCGCGGCGGGGATCATGACATGGCGGCACAAGAGCTTTTGGCGCTGCCGGCGTTTCAGCCGACGCCGGCTGCTGAGAGCGGCGCGGTGATCCGGATGGACGGGCTGCGGCTCTTGGGCTTTGGTCCGCGGGTCGGCGCGGCGGTGCGGGACCTCAACCACGCGCTCTACGGGGGCTAACGTCATGGTGGCGGCCACGGAAAATGGCATGATCCTCAACGGGTTGCGCCAATCACGGGCGCGCAGGGCGCATCTGTGGCTGGGGTTGTTGCTGCTCGGGTCCTGCCTTGCGAGCCTTGCCATCGGGGCCTCGGGCACGTCGCTCTGGCAGGGGGTCTGGCGGGCGCTGAGCGGCGCCGAGATCAGCCAGATGGAGCGGGTGATCTTGTGGGATATTCGTGCGCCGCGCACCGGTCTGGGCCTCTTGGTCGGGGCGGCGCTGGCGGTGTCGGGCACGGTGATGCAGGGGCTGTTTCGCAATCCGCTGGCCGATCCGGGCATCGTCGGCGTGAGCAGCGGCGCGGCCTTTGGGGCGGTGAGTGCCATCGTTTTGGGGGGGCTGCTTCCCGTCGGTATTGCGACGGTATTCGGTCAGTACCTTGTACCGGTCGCGGCCTGCCTCGGGAGCTGGGCGGCGGTGAGCCTTCTTTACGTGGTGGCGACCCGGGGCGGGCAGACCTCGGTGGCGACGATGCTCTTGGCCGGGATCGCGCTCGGGGCGCTGGCGGCGGCGGGGATGGGGCTTCTCATCTATATGGCCGATGACCAGCAGCTGCGCGACATCACCTTCTGGCAGCTCGGGTCGCTCGGCGGTGCGAGCTGGGCCAAGCTCGGGGCGGTGGCGCCGCTGTTGATCCTGTCGGTGGCCGGTGCGCTCGGCCTCGGGCGGGCGCTCAACGCGCTGAGCCTTGGCGAGGCGACGGCGCTGCATCTCGGCATTCCGGTGCAGCGGATCAAGCGGCTGGCGGTGCTGACGGTGGCGGTGGCCACGGGCGCGGCGGTGGCGATGACCGGGGTGATCGGGTTCATCGGAATCGTGGTGCCGCATCTGCTGCGGCTGGCGACGGGGCCGGATCACGGGCCGCTCTTGATCAATGCGGCGCTTCTGGGCGCGGCGCTGCTCTTGTGGGCGGATGTGATCGCGCGGGTGGTGATCGGCCCGGCGGAATTGCCCATCGGGATCGTGACGGCGCTGATTGGCGCGCCGGTCTTCCTCTGGATCTTGCTGCGCAGTCGCGGGGTGATGGGGCTATGAGTGTCGAGGCGCGGCAGATTGATGTCGAGATCGGCGGGCGGCCTCTGCTGCGGGCGGTGGGTCTCACGGCGCGGGCAGGTGAGGTCACTGCGATTGTCGGGCCGAATGGGTCGGGCAAGACGACGCTGATGCGGGTGCTGACCGGCGAGCTCAGGCCCGATGCGGGGCAGGTGCATCTTGGCGGCGAGCCGGTGGGGCCGGAGCATGCGGCGCGGATGGCGATGCGGCGCGGGGTGTTGCCGCAGGCCTCGCATCTGGCCTTTCCCTTCACGGTGGATGAGGTGGTGCGCATCGGGTTGATGTCGGGGCTGTCGGCCGGTGATCCGGGGCTTGGGGCGCGGGCGCTGGCGGCGGTGGGGCTCTCGGGCTTTGGCGCGCGGCGCTATCAGGCGCTGTCGGGCGGCGAACAGCAGCGGGTGCAATTGGCGCGGGTGCTCTGTCAGGTCTGGCAGCCGGTGCGGGCGGGGGCGGCCAATTGGCTCTTCCTTGATGAGCCGGTGGCGAGCCTCGATATCGGTCATCAGCTCAGCATCATGCAGGTGGCGCGGGACTATGCCGATGGCGGTGGCGGGGTGATCACGGTGATGCATGATCTCAACCTCACGGCGATGTTCGCGGATCGCGTGCTGTTGCTGGCGCGGGGCGAGGTGCGGGCCGAGGGGACGCCGGGCGAGGTGCTCTGTGATGAGGTGCTGAGCGCGGCCTATGGCTGTCGGCTCAGGCTCAACACGCCGCCGGTGGGCGCGGTGCCCTATCTCTTGCCGCAGGCGGCGGGGGCCGGGGGGTAAATCTAGGGCTGGGCCTCGGTGGCGCGGGAGACTTCGCGCAGGAGCCAATCGGCGAGGGCGGTGGCGGCGCTGTCGGGGGTGGCGGTGGTGCGGGTCACGAGGAAATAGCCGTCGGTTTTCATCGTGCCGGGGCCGAAGGCCTGGACCAGCCCGCCCGCCCGCAATGTCGCGCCGCCGAGAAACCAGTCGGACATGGCAAAGCCCGCGCCGCGCCGGGCAAAGGCCATGGCGTCGTGATGCGAGCCTGCGTAGATGTCGCGGGAGGGGCGGAATTGTTCGAGCCCGCGATGGGCGAACCAATGCGCCCAAGTCTCGCCATTGTCCTCATGGATGATCGTCGATTTGCGCAGGATTGCGGGATCGAGCGGCAGCCCGCCACGGGCCAGTTCGGGGGCGCAGACGGGGAAGATCTCGGTCTGCATGAAGGGGGTCACGCGGAAGCCCGGAAAGACATGGGCGGAGAAGACGATGGCCATGTCCACATCGGCGGGCAGCAGGGTCATGGCGCGGTCGGAATAGCTCAACCGGAGGGTGAGGTTGGGGTAGAGGTCGAGAAACTCGGCCAGTTTCGGGTTGAGCCATTCCACCATGAGCGAGACCGGCACCGCCAGCGACACCTGACCGGCGTAGCGATCGGCGGTGAGCGAGAGCGCAGTGGCGGAGATTTCGTCGAAGCCGGATTGAATGGATTGCAAGAGCCGTTCGCCCGCGGCGTTCAGTTCGATCCGCCGCCCGCGCCGGTCAAAGAGCGCGATGCCCAGGGCGGTTTCGAGGGCGCGGACCTGATGGCTCACCGCGCTTTGGGTGACGTTGAGCTCTGCGGCGGCGCGGCCCATATGTTCGTGACGGGCGGCCGCCTCGAAGGTTTGCAGCGCGTTGAGCGAGACCCATTTGCGGCCGATTTTCATGGGGGGTGCGCCCTGTGAGATGAGATGGATGCGCCTATTTGGGCATTTCTACGCCTCTATCTCAAGCCCTTCTCATCAGGGCTGGCGTGGATGACCGCGCCCGGGGAGGCGCGGCCAGAGGATCAGGCGGCGTGCGAGAGCTCTTGGGGTGCGCTCTGGGCCCGAGGTTTTTCGATCAGCGCGCCATGGAGGGCGCGAATGGCGGGCTCCATATCGTCGCGGTCGAGGATGAATTGCACATCGACATTGCGCGGACCTTGGGTGGCACCGATGGCCTCGAGCCCGGCGGCGGCGATGGCCTGCAGCCCGCGGGTCAGCACCGAGAGGCCCGAGAGATCGCGGCCCACGGCGGCGACCAGCGACAGGCGGCGGGTGGTGATTTCGGCGGCAGGGTAGAGCGTTGCCAGATCCTTTTCCACGCGGCGCAGCGTTTTCAGCGAGCCGTCGAGATAATGGGTGATCGTGTTGGCGTTCGAGACCTTGGAGACGATGCGCACATTGTGCCGCGCCAGCACGTCGAGAATGGCCGCGTCATAGCCTTTGACGCCGACCATATCCTGTTCGAAGACCTCAAGGCTCACGATGTCGAGCCCGGTGACGATTTCGACGGCGGCGCTGTCGGCGGGCAGGTCGTCGATGAGCGTGCCGGGGTCGTCCGGTTCAAAGGCGTTGGTCACGCGCAGCGGCACGCCGGCCTGACGCAGGGTCTTGGCGGCCTTGGGGTGGATCGCCTCCATCCCGAGGTTGGAGAGCTGATCGGCGACGTCGTGATTGGTGCGGCCAAGCTTGCGCACGGCGTCAGGGCCGACGAGGTTGGGATCGCAGGAGGAGAGGTGGAACTCCTTGTGGATGATCGCCTCGCGCGCCTGTGTCAGGGCGGCGAGCCGCGAGAATGTGACCTCGGAATAGCCCCGGTCATATTCGCCCATCAGGCCTTCGGCGCATTGCGCATAGCCGGTGACGATGGGCATTTCGCTCGCCGGATCGATGCCGGCAAAGGCGTCGCGGATGCGTTCGTCGAGCGAGGCATTGCCTTCGTCGCGCCAGCCCGAGAGATCGACAAACCGCGCGTTCACCCCGGCGCGTTGCAGCAAAAGGGTGGTGGTGAAGGCGGAATGCGCCTCGCCCAGACCGGAGAGCAGTTCGCGGGTCTGGCCCATATGCTGATCGAGGCGGAAATGGCCATAGGCGCAGAGCCGTTGCAGGTCGATCAGGCAGCCGCGGGCGCCGTGGATGCGTTCGTCGACGAAACGGTCGGCCTCGAGTAGATCGGCCTTGTGGTCGAGAATGGCGGCATGGGCCTCTTTCATAGCGTCCGCCACGCGGTCGAGCTGATCATGCCAGCGATGCGCGGTGTCGTCATTGGCGAAGGAGGCATAGACCCCCGGCTCGCCCGATTTCTTGTGTTCGAGCAGCAGGTTGGTGATGCCGCCAAAGGCCGAGACCACGAAGACGCGGTTGTAGAGATCGGTGGGTTTGCGGGTGCCGATGAGCAGCGTGTCGCGCAGTTCGCGGAGGCGGGACATGGAGGTCCCGCCGATTTTCTCGACCGTGTGGGTCTGTCGTGTCGTGTCGGTCATCTGTCTGTCCTATGTGAGCGGCGCGTCCTCGATCCGCAGCGCCGCGATCTCGGACCGGGTGCCGAGATATTCGGGGCGCGGGTCATCCGCCGCGAAAGGGTCGCGGGGCTGGTTCGAGAGGGCGTTGAAGACGAAGAAGGCGTTGGAGCGCGGGAAGGGCGTGATATTGCCGTTCGAGCCGTGGATCGTGTTGCAATCAAAGAAGATCACGGTCCCGGCCTTGCCCGCGGCGTAATCGATGCCGAATTTCTTCGCCATCCAGTCCAGCGCCTCGGGGGAGGGCGTGCCGATTTCTTGTTTCTTGAGAGAGGTTTCGTGGTTGTTCTCGGGCGTTTCGCCTTGGCAGCCGACGTAATGCATCTGCGAGCCGGGCATCAGCATGAGGGGCCCGTTGAGCGCGTCATTGTCGGTGAGCAGGACCGAGGCCGAGAGGGCGCGCATCCGGGGCAGCCCGTCCTCGGCGTGCCAGGTCTCGAAATCCGAGTGCCAGTAGAATTCCTTGCCGGTGAAACCCGGTTTGTAATTGAGCCGCGACTGATGCAGGTAGACCTCGTCGTTGAGGATGCGGCGGGCGATGCCCGCGACCCGTTCTGAGCGCGACAGCCGGTCAAAGAGATCGTGATGGGTCTCGAGCTGAAACAGCGTGCGCAGATCGCCCGAGCCCGGTTCGCGGATCGCATTGGGGCCGAGCCGTTCGGGGGCCGAATTGCGCAGATCCTGCGCGGCGTCGAGCAGTGCGGAAACTTCGTCATCGGCAAAGAGGTCGTGTTTGACCAGATAGCCGTCCCGCTCGTAGCGGTCGAGATCGTCGCGGGTCAGGTGATCGGTGGGGGTCTTGTCGCCCCAGATCACCGGATCGACGCGGTCGCGCCAGACCTCGCCCGTGGCGAGCCGGGTCGGGTACAGGTCCGCATTGGCGTCACTCTTGATGTCACTTACTTTGTTCATGTTGCGTCTCCTTTCCTGTGATCCGTCCCGGTGTCCGTGGTGGCGCGCGCCCTTTATCAGGCGTCTTCTGTCAGCTCGTCGGGGGCGGCGTAGGAGCCGTCCTCGCGGTGCACCTCATTGCCGGTGACCGGCGGGTTGAAGCAGCAGGCCATGACCAGCTCTTCTTCGGCGCGCAGAACGTGGCGGTCATGTTTGTCGAGCGCATACATGACGCCCGGCGTGATCTCGTGGGTTTCGCCGGTGGCCAGATCGGTGATCGAGCCCTTGCCCTTCATGCAATAGACGCTCTCGAAATGGTTCTTGTATTCGAACGTGTGCTCCGAGCCTTCCTCGAGAAAGGTGATGTGGAAGGAAAAGCCCATGTTGTCGTCGGCCAGCAGCATGCGGACCGAGCTCCATTTCGCGTCGGTGACCACACGGTCGGGTTCCGAGGCGACGATCTTGTTGAAATCTCTGACGATCATGTCTGTTACTCCGCTGCGATTTTATTGGGTGCGGCGAGGGCCTCTTGGGTGGCCTCGCGCAGGATGTCGAACCCTTTGCGGAAGGTTTCCGCAGGGGTGGTGAGGGGGGCGAGCACCTTGATCACTTCGTCCTCGCTGCCCGAGGTTTCGATGACCAGGCCCTTGTCATAGGCGCGCGCACAGATGTCGCCCGCCAGATCGCCCGAACCCACATCGACGCCCTGCATCATGCCACGGCCCTTGAGGCGGGCGTCGGGGATGAGGGCGGCAATGTCGGCCAGCGCATCATGGACCAGCGTTTCCTTCTCGGCCAGAGCGCGGGCAAAGCTGTCGTCGGCCCAGAATTTCTCGATCGCGACGCGGGCGGTGACAAAGGCGTGGGTGTTGCCCCGGAAGGTGCCATTATGTTCGGCCGGGCCGAAGATGTCGTATTCCGGGCGGACCAGCACCATGGCCATCGGCAGGCCAAAGCCCGAGACGGATTTTGCCATGGTGACGATGTCGGGGGTGACGCCCATGTTCTCGAAGGAGAAGAAGCCGCCGCAGCGGCCACAGCCGGCCTGAATGTCGTCGATGATCAGGAGCGCGCCGTGATCCTTGGCGAGCTTGGCGATGCGGCGCAGCCAGTCGGGGCTCGCGGCATTGAGGCCGCCTTCGCCCTGCACGGTTTCGAGCAGGATCGCCGCCGGGGCGTCAACGCCGCCGGAGCTGTCGTTGAGCATCGCCTCGACGAAATCGGCGGTATCGGTGTCGCCGGGGAAGAACCCGTCGAAGGGCATGCGCGTGACGCCCTTGAGCTCGGTCCCCGCGCCGCCGCGGTGATAGGCGTTGCCGGTGGCCGCGAGCGCGCCCAGCGTCACCCCGTGAAAGCCGTTGGTGAAGGCGATGATATTGTCGCGGCCAGTGACCTTGCGGGCGATTTTCATCGCCGCTTCGACGGCATTGGCGCCGGTGGGGCCGGTGAACATCACCCGGTGGTCCATGTCGCGCGGTTCGAGAATGTGACGCTCGAACGCTTCGAGAAACCCGGCCTTGGTGTTGGTGTGCAGGTCGAGACCATGGGCGATGCCGTCGCCCGCGATATGGTCGATCAGGGCCGATTTCATATCCGGGTCGTTATGGCCGTAGTTGAGAGACGAGCAGCCTGCCAGAAAGTCGATCCAGCTGTTGCCCTCGGCATCGGTCAGATGCGAGCCGCTGGCGCTGGCGAAGGTGGCGGGCATGCCACGGCAGTAGGAGCGGGCTTCGCTCTCGCGGCGTTCAAAAATAGTCGTGTTGTCGGTCATGTCCTTAGGCATGAGACGTCCTTTCAATCTGAGATGTGGGGGGGTGATCAGGCGGCGCGGGCCAATTGGCTGCGCGGCAGCGTGATCGTCACCATATGTTCGGTGTCGTGATGCCCGTCGAAATGCGCCTCGCGTTCGAAATGAGGCGCATCGCTCAGCGTGCCGCCGAGCTGTCGGGCAAAGCTGCGAAACAGGGCCCAGGAGGCCGCGTTGTCGCGGGTGATGGTGGTCTTAAGAGCGGTCGCGCCGTCGCAGGCGTCACGTTCGAGCAGTTCGAACAGCATCTTGCGGCCAAGGCCCATGCCGCGGGCGCGGGGGCTGACGGCGACCTGCCAGACAAAGAGCGCGTCTTGGTCGGGGATCATATGGCCGGAGACCCAGCCGAGGATGTCGCCATCGACTTCGGCCAGCACGCAGGTGTCGCGAAAGTGGTCGGCCTGCACCAGGTTGCAATACATCGAGTTCTCATCGAGCGGTTTGCAGTCCTGGATCAGTGCCCAGATATCGGCCCCGTCCGTCGCATCAGGTTTGCGCAGGCGGGGCGCAGGCGTTCGGGCCTTGCTGTCGGTCTTGCTTTCAGTGTCGTTCGGCATCGGTCGTACCTCTCTTATTTTTTGATAAGCTAAGTAGATGAGTCCCCCATATATTTCAACAGTCGAAGCAAAGAATTCGTAGAACTGTCATGTTTTGCGGAGAAATCGCCCGGAATGCGGGTGGTTTTAGGGGGATTTCTAAGGGTTTCGCTTGCCTTCTCTTTACGGAAACTTAGTTAGGCAAAGTTAATGGATTGTTGATGGAGAGGGGGTTTTCGTGCATTTATGGTCTATGGATACGAGACCCAGAGACCGGCTTGACGAGAGCCTCATCGCCTTGCGGCGCATTTTGCGCGCGACCGAGCTCTATGCGCGCGATCTGGCGCGGGGCGTGGGGCTTACCCCGGCGCAGCTGCGGGTGTTGCAGATCGTCGACAAGGCCGACAGCGTGACGCCCAAGGCGCTGGCGGGGCAGATGGGGGTCAGCCAGGCCACCGTAACCGCGCTGGTGGACAAGCTGGTGGCGCAGGGGTTGGTGCGGCGGCTGCCCTCCGAGACCGACCGGCGGCAGACCAATGTGGTGGTGACCGCGCAGGGGCACGGGCGGCTGCGCGATGCGCCCGATCCGTTGCAGCAGCGCTATGTCCGGGCCTTTGGGCAATTGGCCGATTGGGAGCAGGCGCAGCTTGTGGCGTCGCTCGAGCGGGTGGCGGATATGCTCGATGCGCAGGATATCGATGCCTCGCCAGTGCTCACCGCGGGCGAGCTGCATGGCGGGCGGCAGAGCGAGTAAGTCAGGAATACTGGACGGCAAAACGGGCGGCCCTGCGAAGAGCCGCCCGCGTGTTTGCCTGTAGGTCGCGTTTAGCGATCGTTGCCGGCCTCAGGGAGAAAGCGGCCCGGTTCGGAGCTGCTGCGCGGCAGGGGCCGGTCTTGCGACATGGCGGCGTGGTGCTGGTCGAACTCGGTCGGGCTTATACTGCCGTCTTGGTTCAGGTCGAGCGTGGCAAAGCCGTTGCCGGACATCACCGTGGCATGGCCCGCGCCATTGGCGTCGGGTTTCATGTGATGGCCGGTGATATAGCCGGTGTTGGCCAGGGCCGCGCTGCCGGCGGTGAGGGCGGCGATCAGGGTCAGGCCTGTTGTCAGGTTGCGTTTCATGTTGGTCTCCTTCTGCTCGTGTTGCTGATAGGTCCAATATGTCGGTGCCGCGCGGCACGGCAATCGGCGGCGGGGCTGGGTTTGTATCGCTTTGTCGCGGGGCGCTATCGCTGCGAAGATCGGTTACATATTTCCTTCTCAGAGTTGATACATCCCGTTACGAAATCGGATAGTTTGCCCGCTATGACCAAGATCCCACATATCCTTGTCGTTGATGACAGTGCTGACATTCGCAACGCCGTGGCGCGCTATCTCGAGAAGAACGGGATGCGGGCGACGCGGGCCGAGGGCGCGGCGGCGATGGACCGCGAGCTTGCCAAGGGGCGGTTCGATCTGGTGGTGCTCGATGTGATGATGCCGGGCGAGGATGGGCTGTCGGTCTGTCGCAGGCTGACGGCGGAGGGCGTGGTGCCGGTGATCCTCTTGACCGCGCTCAGCGAAGAGATGGACCGGATCGTGGGCCTCGAGCTGGGGGCGGATGATTACCTGGCCAAGCCGTTCAACCCGCGTGAATTGCTGGCGCGGATCAAGGCGATCTTGCGCCGCACGGCGCGCGAGGAGGTGCATGGGGGGACCTTTGGCGGGCGGCGGCTGCGGTTCGGGCATCTGGTGCTCGACACCGATCGGCGCAAGCTCTGGGATGGGCGCGAGGAGAGCGAGGCGCTGACCACGGCGGAGTTCAAGCTCTTGACCGTGCTGCTCGAGAGGCCGCGTCTGGTGCTCAGCCGCGAGCAGCTGCTTGACCTCACCTCGGGGCGGACGCCGGGGCTGTTTGACCGGACCATCGACAATCAGATCAGCCGCTTGCGGCGCAAGGTCGAGCGTGACCCGATGCGGCCGCAGCTCATCACCACGGTGCGCGGCGGCGGCTATTGTCTCGCGGCGGATGTGGAGCCGCTGCCGTGACGGGGCGGGTGTTCGACAGTCTGCGCGGGCAGATCGTTCTGCTGACGCTGGGCGCGCTGACGCTGGCGCAGGCGGTGAGCCTGTGGCTCTTTGTCGATGAGCGGAGCCTTGCGGTGCGGGCGGCGCTTGGGGCCGAGGCGGCGGGGCGGGCGGCCAATGTGGCGCATCTGCTGGACGAGGCGCCAGAGGCGTTGCGGGGCGCGATCCTGCGGGCGGCGGATTCGCCTTTGGTGCGCTTTGCCATCGATGCGACGCCGGCGGTGGATCATCTTGACCACGGCGATGAGGGCGGCGTCGAGGCGCGGATGCGGCATATCCTTGGGCAGGGGGATGCGCGGGAAATCCGCATCGAGCTGCACGAGGCGCATGGGGATTTGCTGCCGCTGGCCAGCGCCGGGGAGGAGCCGCGCGAGGGCGGGCTCACCCGGCTTGAGCTGACGCTGTCGCTGGCGCTGGCGGATGGGCAATGGCTCAACGTGGATACGCGGTTCAACCGGCCGCCGCTGCAATGGCCGGTGGTCTCGACGCTCAGTTTCGGGATCAGCGCGGCGCTGTTGCTGGTGGCGCTGTTTTGGTTCCTGCTCAGCCGTCTCACCGGCCCCTTGCGCGAGGTGGCGGCGGCGAGCGAGCGGTTTGGGCGGGGCGAGGCCGAGCCTGATCTGCCCCTGAAGGGACCGCGCGAGCTGCGCCATCTCACGGCGCGGTTCAACGACATGAAGACGCGGATCAGCCGCCATATCGAGGATCGCACGCGGGTTCTGGCGGCGCTCGGGCATGATTTGCGCTCGCCGCTGACGGCGCTGCGGGTGCAGGCGGAGATGGTCGAGGAAGAGGATTTGCGCGCGGGCATGATCTCTTCGGTCGAAGAGATGCAGGCGATGGTCGAAACCACGCTCGCCTATGCGCGGGGGATGAGCGAGGCGGAGCCGCGAGAAGACGTGTCCGGGCGGGATTTTCTCGCGCAGCTGCGGCAGGACATGCTCGGCGGGTTCGAGATCGGCCCCGGCGAAGATTACCGGATCAGCCTGCGGCCCCGGGCGATGCGCCGGGCCTTGCGCAACGTGATCGAGAACGCCCAGCGCTATGCGGGCGGGGTGCCACGGGTGACGCTTTGTGGGACGGCGCGGGAGCATCGCATTCTCATCGAGGATGAGGGGCCGGGCCTGCCTGAGGCCGAGCTGGAGCGGGTGTTTGACCCGTTCTATCGGCTGGAGGGATCGCGGTCGCGCGAGACGGGGGGGACGGGGCTTGGCCTGTCGATCGCGCGGACCATCCTGCGGGCGCATGGCGGCGATGTCTATCTTGAAAACCGGCCGGGCGGCGGGCTCTGCGCGGTGCTGGTGCTGCCGGAGGTGGCCAAGGGGTAGGCCCCCCGACGGCGTGCCGCCGGGGAGCCCATTTCGCGCGAGAGATCAGAACATCAGGCGGGTGCCGAAGACGAGGGAAAACTCGTCCGTTTCCTCGCCCGCGGCGCGCAGCATGTCGCCGGTGTCGCCAAAGCTTTTCTCATAGCTGAAGCCCACATAGGGGGCGACGGCGCGGTCGATCAGATCATAGCTCAGCCGTGCGCCGATCTCGACCGTGGCGCCGCCCGCGCCTTGGTTGCGGGCCGCGTCATCCTTGAGCGGCATGGTGACCTCGAGGCTCGGCACGAGGATGAGCCGGTTGGTCAAGAGCCCCTCATATTCCACTTCGACCTGCATATAGGGTTGATCGGAGAGGTAGAGCCCGGCGTCGATTTCGAACCATTGCGGGGCCAAGCCGCGCGCGCCCAGCACCGCGTTGTAGCGGTCGGGTTCGCCGTTGGGGGTGCTGGCGTGAACGCCGGCCACCCCGTCGAAGAAGGGCGAGATCGGGAATTGATAGAGAAGCTGGTTGTCGAGCCCCTCGTAGTCGGCCGAGCTCAGCCCCATTTCGCCTTCGGAGCGCCAGACGAATTTGCCCTCGTCGCGGCCGACGAAGAGGTCGAAATCCCAGGCGAACCCGTCCTCGCCGTCGCGTTCGCGATATTCGAACTGTTCCGCCTGAAAGCCCCAGAGGAGCGGTTCTGCGAGGGCCGGGGCCGCCAGAAGCGGCAGGGCCAGAAGCGGTGCGATAAGTTTTTTCATGTGAGATATCCTTTCACGTGCTGTGCCGGTCATCCGGGGGGTCATTGGACGATGACCTTGCGGAACATGCCCGCTTCGGCGTGGTAGGAGAGGTGACAATGGAAGGCCCATTGACCGGCCGCGTCGACCTCGGTTTCGGTATAGACCGTGGTGCCGGGGGCGATGCTGACGGTGTGTTTGATCGGGTCCCATTTGCCTTTGCCCGTGTCGAGGATGGTCCACATCCCATGCAGGTGCATCGGGTGCGACATCATCGTTTCATTGACGAATTTGAACCGCACCCGTTCGCCGAGCTTGAGGCGGATCGGCTCGGAATCCTTGAGCTTCTTGTCGTTGATCGACCAGATGTAGCGTTCCATGTTGCCGGTCAGCCGCAGTTCGATCGTGCGGGTCGGGGCGCGATCGCGGTAGAGCGGACGGCTGGCGCGGAGGTCCTTGTAGGAGAGGAATTTGCCGCCGTTATAGGCCACCGGTTTGAGACCGCTGCCGGGGGCGTAGAACTCGCCGGGTTCGGCGGGCTGCATCATGTGACCCATGCCGCCCATGTCCATTTTGCTGTGGTCCATGCCAGCCATGTTCATGTTGCCATGATCCATCGTGCCTTTGGCCTTGGTGCCGTGGCCCATGGCGGCGTGATCCATCGTGCCCTTGGCTTTGGTGCCGTGGCCCATGGCCGCGTGGTCCATGGTGCCCGCCGATTTGGTGTCCTTCTGCATGGTGCCGTGGCCCATTTTGGAATGGTCCATTTCCTTGGCGGCGGGGGGCGTTTCGGTCATTTTGGAATGGTCCATCTTGGAGTGGTCCATTTTGGAATGATCCATCGCGGGCGCGGCGGGTTCAGCTGGTTCGGCAGCCATCTGATGCTGGCTGTGATCCATCTCTTCCTCCATTGGCATTTGATGCTGGCTGTGGTCCATGGTGCCTTGCGACGAGACATGGCCCATGCCGCTCATATTCATGTCACCATGCATGCCGCCCATCATGCCGCCCATGTCGGCCATGGTCAGCAGCGGTTTGCGGCGCAGGCGCGGCACCGGGCCTGCGAGGCCGAGCTTGGGCGTCAGCGTGCCGCGCACGAGGGCGGTGCGGCCCATGGATTCGGCGACGATGCTATAGGGTTTGTTGCCGCGCGGCTGCACGATCACGTCATAGGTTTCGGCCACCGCGACGCGCAGCTCGTCCACGGCCACCGGTTTGACCGGGTTGCCGTCGGCCTGCACCACTAGCATCTTGAGCCCCGGGATGCGGAAGTCGAAATAGGACATGGCGGAAGAGTTGATGATCCGCAGACGGACCTTTTCGCCGGGTTTGAAGAGGCCCGACCAGTTCTGCCGGGTGCTCTGTCCGTTGATCAGCGGCACGAAGCCCTGCACATCCTCGATGTCGGTGGGCATCATGCGCATCCGGCCCCACATGCCGCGTTCCTGCAAGGTGGATTTGAGCCCGTTGGCGCGGCTGTCGCGGACGAGGTCCTGAAAGGTGCGCTGCGAGCGGTTGTAGTAATCGGCGGACATCTTGAGATTGCGGAAGATGCGGTTGCCATTGTGCGGGTGTTTGTCAGTGAGCTGCACGACGTAATCACGCTGGGATTTGATCGGCTCGCCGCCTTTCGGTTCGATCACGATGGCGCCAAAGGCCCCGTCGGGTTCCTGAAAGCCGGTGTGGCTGTGGAACCAATAGGTGCCGGATTGCACGATCGGGAAACGGTAGGTGAAGGTTTCGCCCGGTTTGATGCCGTTGAAGCTGATGCCGGGAACGCCGTCCTGACGGAAGGGCAGGATGAGCCCGTGCCAGTGGATCGAGGTGCTTTCGCGCAGGTTGTTCTTGACCCGGAGGGTGACGGTTTCGCCTTCCTTGAAGCGCAGGATCGTGGGCGTCTGGCTCTTGTTATAGCCGACGCCGGTCTTGGTGAATTCGCCGGTGTTGATGCGGATCTTGTCCACGGTGATGTCATAGGTGCCCGCGAGCGCGCCGAGGCTGCCCGAGAGGGTGAGTGCGGCGGCCAGAAGCGCCGGCTTGAAACGGGATATGGAAATCATCTCCATGCCTTTCATGAGGTATCGAAACGTGCCGCAAAGGGTCTGCGGGACGTGATCTGTCATTGGAAAAGGGGGGCGACGCGGCAGGTCTTGGATCAGACCGAGGGGTCAGAATTTACGACCAAAGGCGTCGCGCAGGAGATCAGAGGCGCGGCGGCGGTGTGACGATCTGGGGGGCGGTGCCGTTGCGGGCCATGAGCGGGATCACAAAGCTGGCGTTGCGCCCAATGCGATGTGTCGTGGGGCCCATGGGTCCGGCGGGCAGCAGGGTGATACAATGGGCCGCGGCAAGGCTGCAGCGGGCTGTATCGGCGTGATCATGGGCACTGCTGCAAGGGATGGCGGCGGCTTCCATGACGTCTTGGGCGTCTTGGGCCATCGCGGCATGGGTCATGTCGGCCGAACCTCCCTGATGCGCCATCGTCATATGCGGCAGGGCCGTGGCCGCCAGCAGGGCCAGCAACAGCACAAAATTCCGCAATGTTGACACGATACGCTTCATTCGGTCCGATCACATAGGAGCCTTGAGCTGGCTCGTGGTGAAACTGCCGCAACCGGGCGGCTAAGGCAAGCTTACAATCCGTTACAATAATGGGCCTGTTCGCCGAGGCGGGCGCGGTTGATCCTGCCGCCGTGACGGTCCTTCTTTTACGGAGGGGCCAAAATCAGGTTTCAGGTACAGGCAAGATGAAAGGAACAGACATGAAGATCGGAACTCTTTTCGGGATCGGCGCGACGCTGGCACTTCTGAGCGGGCAGGCCTTTGCCGGCGCGGGCCATGGTGCGGCCAATGGGATTGGCGAGCCGGGCAAGGCCGAGAATGTCGACCGGGTGATCGAGGTCGAGATGGATGAGATGAAATACAGCCCCAAATCCATTGACGTCAAAGAGGGCGAGACCATCAAATTCGTGGTCAAGAACGTCGGCAAGCTCGTCCATGAGTTCAATCTCGGCACGGATGAGATGTGGGATGCCCACAAGGACGAGATGCGCACCATGTTCCAGAAGGGCATGATGACGATGAAGCGGCTCAACCATGCCAAGATGATGGAACATGGCATGATGCATGACGATCCCAACAGCGTGCTGCTCGAGCCGGGCGAGACGGCGGAGGTGATCTGGACCTTCTCGGAGACCGCCGAGATGGGCTTTGCCTGCAATGTGCCGGGCCATCGCGAAGGCGGCATGGTCGGCAAGATCGCGATGAACCACCACTAAGGCACGGGCCTTTGGCAACGAGGCTTGGCGATGACCGGGGCCGTGGCTCGGGCCTCCGAGATCAGAATTTGATCTCGGGGGCCTGCGCTGCGGCCTCGGCGATTTGCGGAAGCTCACGGATCAGCGAGACATGGACCGTCGTATAGCGCTCTGACGTCCACAGCGTTGCCTCTACGGCGGCTGGCGGCAGCTTGGCATCGGTGCGATCGAGCCCGTCGCGGCTAAAGGCGATGGGCTGGCCCCAGCCGATGGTTTGCCGCGAGAGGCCGCCTTCGAGGCTTCGGGTTTCGGTGACGAAGGGCGACCAGCCGAACCGCTGTTTGAGCGCATCTATCACCGCCGCCGTCACGTCGCCTTCGATGACCTGCCATAGGGTGGCGCGGCTGACCTCACCGTCTGCGAGCGTCACCCGCATGCAGCGCATGCCCGCATGATCGGTGCCGCCGGGCGCGGGCCCCAGAGCGGCAAGACAATCGGCGCCTCCGGCGGTAAGGCTGTCGTCCGAGCTCTTCTGAATTTGACCGAACTCTTGGGTGAGCGCGGTGGTCGCGGCCTCGGCGCTCATACTGCCGGACACGCCGAGGAGGGCAAAGTCGCTGGCGGTTTTCGTATGGTCGCGGGGAATGCCGACATAGACGTCTTCGACAGGATAAGCGCGGCCAGAGAGATCCAAATCAGCCAGTTTCGGAAAGACATTGCGCAGCATGTCGGGCGAGAGCAGCAGCGCGGTGCCGGGGGTGTCGACAAAGTTCTGCACCGCCTCGGCCAGAGTTTGCCGCTGCGATTGAAACGGCAGCTCGGGGATGATCTCGAACTTGAGCTCTGCGGCGGTGGTGATCGCATAGGACATCTGGCCGCTGCCGATGGCGACGGAGAGATCACGCGGGTGGAAGAGATGGGTCGCGGGGCCGGTTTCGCCGCGACGCCGGAGCAGGACCACCGGCGGGTTGCCGGCCACCAAAGTGTCATAGGAGGTCTTGGCCGCGACCTCGCCCAGATCGCGGGCGGGGGGGAAGGCGCTGATTTCCAAGTCGATATCATTGGCGAGTGCGATCAGAAGCCTGCCGATTTCGCTGGTGTTGCCGGTGCCCTGAGCCTGGGAGGGAAGCAGGTTCGTGGCGGCGAGGATCAACACGGCTTCGGGGTTTTGACGCAGCCCGTCGACCAAGAGATGGGCCTGATATTCGTCTTGGGGCTGCGGCCAGTCGATGGCCAGATCGCGCGTCGCCCTTTGGTGAAACGGATGCGCGCCCGGTCCAATGAACACTTCGCTCACCTTGGTGACGCCCTTGTGCCGCAGGAAGATCGCGTTGGCGCCCTCTGGCATCTGCGCCCGCAGATTGGCGAGCACCTCTTCGGGGCTCTGCCCGGGGCCTTTGGGGCTTGGGTCGTCCTCTTTGTTGCCAAGGGTGAACAGAACTTTTTCGGGTTGCAGCAGCAGTGGATTGCTGTCCGGATCGAGCAGTTCGGCGTGCCCGAGGCGGGCGCTCACCATGAGAGAGCTGTTGTATCTATCGGTGACCTGAAGGGGGATCACAAAGGCCCGAATCGGCAGGGTGCGTTGGCCTTGGAGGCGCGCGTCGAGCTGTTGGGCGTCCTCGCGCGCGTAGGGCAGAAAGGACAGCGCGTTCTGGTCGAGCCTTGTGCTGATGGCCTTGGGCTCTAGCTCCAGCGGGCGTTGCAATTCGGGCAGGCCGAGGGCGACCGAGGAGATGGGATAGCCGTGTTTGTCGAAATCGTAATTGCCAAGCCGCGCCGTGCCGACCAGCCAATAGCGGGGCAGGCTGGTGTCGATGGGGATCTCTGCGAGCTTGGCCAGAAGATCTTCGTAGCGGGCGCGTTTGTCATAGATCGAGAGCTCGTTGGGATGCGCCAGGCTGGCCTCGAGAATGGGCGCCGGGTCGATGCCAAAGCGGGCGGCAAGATTGCGCATCAGAATGTAGCGCGGCGGGGTCTCAAGCCGCGAGACCGTGGCGATGCCGCCGTCAGGAGCGGCAAATTCAAACCGTTCGATGACAGGCCCGTTGCGGATTTCGGTCGCCATGGCCATGGTCGGGCGGGCCAGAAGCAGGATGGCTTCGCGATCGCTGGCCAGCCGCAGTTTGACGGCTTTGGTGACTTCGAGCTCGGTGATCAGGTCGAGCTGTGACCGGCCATAGCCGTCTGCGGGAAGGGTCACGCGGTAGCTGTCGGCGGGCGCGGGCAAAAGGGCGAAGACAGGGTAGCGTTGCTGGCTGTTCTCGGCCACCGAGATGAGGTGATCGGGGGGGACACCCAGCGGTGCTGCGAGGTCTGCGTTCCGGCGCTGCATGAGCTGCGAGCGTTGCGCCAGCGGGGTGAGCGCGCCCATCTCTCTCTGGTTGAAGAGGGTGACATGCAATTTGCCCAAGACCCCGTCTGAGCCAAGCTGGCTCGCGTCCAGCGGCAGGGCGCGAACCTCGGTCGGCAGGTCCGCCAGTGCCGCCATGTCATCGGCCTTGTTGGCGTTCCATTGCCGGAGGCTGGCGTCTGTACCTGTCCCGCTGTCAGGGCCGGCGGCCGCGGGGCCGAAGGGCTGGGCCGCGGCGGCAAGGTCGGCCTGCGGGTGGAACTGCAGATTGCGCGGCGGCGTCGTTTCCAGAGTGAGGACCGGGCCGGCCTCGGTCTGGCGCACCGAGAGAGACAGATCGGTTTCAAAGGAGAGCAATGTTTTCACCACGGCCCTTGAGAAAGGTTCCGCCTCTTGCATGGGCATGGGCAGGGCCGAGGGGAAAATCGTCGCCCCGTCAAAGTTCAGCCCGCCCGCGCTTGCGATCCCGAGCTGCGACAACTCGTGGCCGATCTCCATGAAATGCCGCGCGCAATTCGGCTTGAGCGGGAAGGCCGCCTTGGCGAAATCGTAGGTTTGCAGATTGGTTTCGCAATAGACGCGGAGCGGGATGGTACTGTCGAAACTCTCGTCCTTGGGGCGCGCGGCACTGAGGTGGGATTTGATACCGCCGACCAGACGGAATTTGACGAACGGGTCGTTGAAATGGCTGCTTCGGCCACCGTCGCGCAGCAGGTCGTTGAACTCTGCCGGAGAGGGCTCGCGGCCCAGAGCGGTGACGGCGAGCTGATGAAGCTCGGCCTGCGACAGGTTGAGCCCGGGCAAGCGGTCGAGAATCACGTGATCGGGCAAGGTCGAGACATCGACCAATGAGTCGATCCGCGGTTTGAGCGCGGTCCACAGGTTGTTTTTGAGTGGGGCGGGCGATGCGATCTCGAACCGGGTGGCGGGAAGCGCGACGCGGCCTTGTGCCCAGACCACCCCGTCGCGGACCGCGACATCGGTCTCGGGCGCGTCGGTCGGGTTGATCGCATAGACCACATCTTGCAATTCAGGGTCGAGTGACACGCGCAGGCCGGTGACCTCTATGGGGAGCTCATAGTTGTGGACCCCGTAGGGCCAGATCCGGGCGGGGCCGACGGTGGTGTCATAGGCGATATAGACCAGGCGTTGCCCGGGGCCGAAATGCGCGGCGAAATCTGCGGCTGTGCCCGGATCCATCGGCAGTTTCTTTAGATCGGGGCCGGTGATCTGGCCGGATTTGGCGGCGATGGCGTTCACAAAACCGAAATACCCGGTGCGTGGTCCGGCGGCCTCCAGCGGAAAGCTCTGTGTCGCATGGTCATACTGGCCGAGCTTGACCTGAATGATCTCGATGGTCGGGATCGGAAACTCTGACGCGTGCGAGATGAGCTGCGGCACGATCTCCTGCACGAACCGTTGATAGGTGGCCTGACGTTCAAATTCCGTCGCGCCGAGCCAGGCCGAATAGGGCGTTTGCCGATAGCAGCCCGCACCGCAGTCCCCAAGATACCGCGCCTGCATGTCGCCCCCGAGAAAGCGATGGGCATACTCGGTGGCGATCTTTTCGTCGCTCATGATGTCCGGAAAGCTCTTGAGCACGTGCAGATCCACAAAGGCTGCGAGATCAAGCGCGGCGGCAGAGACGTCTCTTCGGTTGAGTTTGACGGTCTGCTGGGACAGCGGCCCGCGTTGGACAGGCCAGCCGGTGAGCACAGCCTCTCCAAAGCGCGCGGGAGAGGGCAGGCGCAGGCCGCTTTGCGGGTCGATGGCGCCGTTGCTGCCGAGAGTGAGGGTGAGCGGAGCCTGGGCCGTCTCTGAGTGGCCCGGAGTGTATTGCTCGGTGCCGTATTGCGTGGTGTGCTGAGTGGTGCCGGATTGGCCAGTGTAGGTTTGACCAGTGTAGGTTTGACCTGTGTAAGTCTCTTGCCGTGGCGCGGTGCTTTTGCGCAGAACGGCGAGGGCGGCAGCGTCGAGCTGACCATCGGAGGGGAGGCCGTGATCGCGCTCAAAGGCGCTGAGGGCGGCGCGGGTGCGGGCGCCGGGGATGCCATCCACAGGCCCCGCGTCATAGCCCAGCCGATTGAGATGCGCCTGCATCTCGAGCACCTCGGCGCGACGGGCGGCCTTGGCCGGGTCGGGCTTTGGCGGTGTTTTCTGCGTCGTCTGTGGTTGCTGATATTGCTGTGTCTGGGGCTGGCGCTGTGGTTGCCGCTGTTGTTGCTGCTGCTGGCGCCTTTGTTGGTTCAGGATCTCGACGCCGAGGCCGATCATGTCCCGTGCGTCGAAGGATTGCGCGGCGCCCGGCACCGGCATCGCGGTCAATGTAAGTATGAAAAAAAACCGTTTTAAATCAATTCGCAGTCCCATTTTTCTCCCCTCCCCATGGAAAGAAAATCCGGGACTTTATAGCACATCACTCGATTCGGATGAATTGGACCAAAGGGTTAGGGGCCGCCCTTGGAAGCGGGTCCTTCAGGTGCTGAGCCAGGCCCGGGTGATCGGGCTGTCGGGGCGGCGCAGGTCTTCGAGCACGGTGAAGTGATTGTGGTCGCCGTCGATCTCGAGGCGGCAGTCGGTGTCGAGCCCGTCCCACATCAGCGTCAAAAGCTGTGACTGCCGGATAAACTCGGGGCGTTCGCCGCCGCCGACCCAGCAGGTCAGGTGCTGGCCGGGGTGCGGGGTCTGGAGGGCGGCGCTTTCGGCGGCGGCCTCGATCGGGTCGAGATGTAGCGTGTCATTCATTGCGGTGTGCATGAGCGGGCGCAGGTCATGCAGGCCGCTGATCGAAGTGACGCCGGTGATGCGGCTCAGAATCTCGCTGGGCAGGGTGCTGTCGCCGCAGATGAGCCGGGTGACGAGATGGCCGCCCGCCGAGTGCCCGGCAAGGCGGATCGGGCCGTCGATCTCGGCAGCGGCACGGGCCACGGCGCGGGCCATTTGGCGGGTCATCTCCGAGATGCGGGCCTCGGGGGCGAGGGTGTAGCTCGGGATGGCGACGGCCCAGCCGTTGGCGCGGGCGCCTTCGGCGAGGTGGCTCCAGTAGGATTTGTCGAGGCGCATCCAGAAGCCGCCGTGGATGAAAATGGCGAGGCCACGGGCCGCACCCTCGGGGCGCAGCAGGTCGAGCCGTTCGCGGGGCGCGTCGCCATAGGCGATGTCGCAGGTCCAGCCTTGGGTGGCGTCGCGATAGGCGGTGGCCTCGGCCTGCCATTGGCCGGGGAGCTTTTCAGAGCCTGCCACATGTCCCATGTTGTTGAAGGCGTCGTCCCAGTCGCGGCTGGGGGTCGGTTGCGTGGTCATGGGGCGTTCCTTCTCGTTGCGCGGGTCAGCTGTTGCGATGGCCGGCCATATACATCGGGCCGCCGCGCCAGCGGGGGAAACCGTAGCCGTTGATCATCACAACGTCGATATCGGATGCGCGTTCCGCGATGTTTTCATTGAGAATTTCCTCGCCCTCGCGCTGCATGCTGGCGAGGATGCGGGAGATGATTTCGTCATCGCTAAAGCTGCGCCGGGTGATGCCTGCGGCGGCGGCGCTTTGGCGGGTGATCTCTTCGACTTCGGGGTCGGGGATGGGGGTCTTGCCATCCTCGTAGAGATACCAGCCGCGGCCGGTTTTGCGGCCGAACCGGCCCGCTTCGCAGAGCGTGTCGGCGATGTCGACATAGCGTTCGCTGGGGTCGCGGGTGGCGGCGCGGCGTTTGCGCATGGCCCAGGAAATGTCGAGCCCGGCGAGGTCCTGCATCTCGAAAATCCCCATGGGAAAGCCGAAATCGCGCATCGCCTGATCGATCTGCGAGGGCGTTGCGCCGTCTTGCAGTATTGCGTCGGTATCGCGTCGGTAAGACGACAGTATGCGATTGCCGATGAATCCGTCGCAAATTCCCGCCGGAACGGTGAGCTTTCGGAGGTGTTTTCCCAGCGCAAATCCGGTGGCCAGCGCTCGGTCGGAGGCGCGGTCGGTGACGATCAGTTCCAGCAGTTTCATCACATGGGCGGGCGAGAAGAAATGCAGCCCGATGACGCGGTCCGGCTGGGCGGTGGCGTGGGCGATTTCGTTGATGTCGAGATAGGAGGTGTTGGAGGCGAGGATGCAGTCGGGGCGCGTGTGGGCGTCGAGCGCGGCAAAGACCGCATGTTTCACATCCATGTCCTCGAAGACCGCCTCGATCACCAGATCGGCACCGGCGAGGGCGGCGTAATCGGTGTCGGTGGCAAGCTGTGACAGGAGCGCGGCATGGCGGTCGGCGTCGATGAGGCCCCGGGCGCGGGCGCCGTCGAGGCTGTCGGTGACGCGGGCGCGGCCTGCCTCGCAGGCGGCCTCGTCGCGTTCGATCAGGGTGACGGGGAGATCGGCCAGAAGGCAGGCGGTGGCGATGCCTGCGCCCATGGTGCCGCCGCCGATCACGCCGATCTGGGTGAGCGGGCCGGGGGCGACGTCTTTGAGCCGAGGCATCTGACCGGCGGCGCGTTCGGCAAAGAAGACATGGCGCAGCGCGGCGCTCTCGGGGTGGGATTTGAGACGCAGAAAGCTGTCGCGTTCGCGGGCGAGGGCGAGATCGGCCGGCTCTTTGAGCGCGGTTTCGATGGCCTCAAGCGCGGCCAAGGGCGCGGCCTGACCGCGGGCGCGGGCGTGCAGACGCTGGCGGCGCTTGTCCCAGTCGGCGGCATCGCGCGGGGCGTGGGGCTGGCGGTGGCGCAGCGGCGTGGGCAGGGGGGCATCGAGCCGGGCGCGCAGAAACTCGAGCGCCGCGTCCTGCAGATCGCCCTCGGCCAGCGCGTCGATGAGCCCGATGTCGAGCGCTTTGGTCGCAGGCACCGGTTTGCCGCCCGAGATCATCTCGAGCGCCTCTTCGGCGGCGATGAGACGCGGCAGGCGGACGGTGCCGCCCGCGCCGGGGATGAGGCCGAGCGTCACCTCGGGCAGGCCGAGCCGGGCGCTTGGGGCGGCGATGCGGTAGTCACAGCCGAGCGCAATCTCGAGCCCGCCGCCCAGAGCCGTGCCATGGATCGCGGCGAGCCAGGGTTTGGTCGCGCCCTCCATACGGTCGATCACATCGGGCAGATGCGGCGGTTTCGGCGGCTGGCCAAATTCGCGGATGTCGGCCCCGGCGATAAAGCTGCGCCCGGCGCAGAGCAGGATGGTGGCGCGGATGGCGGGATTGGCCTCGGTCTCGGCCAGCGCCGCGAGAAGCCCCTCGCGGACGGCGTGATTGACCGCGTTGACCGGCGGGTTGTCGACCGTGGCAATCGCGATGTCATCCAGATGCGTGAGGGTGACGGCCATTTGGGAGCCTTCCGTTTATGTGCCAATTTGGGCGGGTCTCTATGGGATCAGGCTAGGGCCGGGGGGAATATATTTCAAGCCTAAATAATATTAGCTTGAAATAACGACCCGCGCGGCCTAAGCTGGTCGGCAAGCCCGGTGAGACCGGGGGCCGAACGGGGAGGCTTGGACAGATGCGAATAGCGGTATTGGGCGGCGGTCCTGCGGGGCTCTACTTTGCGATCTCGATGAAGCTGCGTCAGCCCGAGGCCGAGATCACCCTGTTTGAACGCAACCGGGCCGATGACACCTTTGGCTGGGGCGTGGTCCTGTCGGATGAGACGCTTGATAACCTTGCGGAAAATGACGCCAAAAGCGCCGCCGTGATCCGCGATCATTTCGCCTATTGGGACGATATCGCGGTGCATCACCGGGGGCAGAAGATGCTGTCGACCGGGCATGGGTTCTGCGGGATCGGGCGCAAGCGGCTGTTGTTGATCCTGCAGGAGCGGGCGCGCGAGCTTGGCGTTGATATGCGGTTCGAGACCGAGGTCGGCGCGGCGTCGGAATACAAGGCCGAGTATGATGTCGTGGTGGCGGCGGATGGGCTCAACTCCAAGACGCGGATGGAATTTGCCGAGGCGTTCAAGCCGGATGTGGATCAGCGCCTCTGTCAGTTTGTCTGGATGGGCACGCATCAGAAGTTTGACGATGCCTTTACCTTTATCTTTGAAGAGACCGACAAGGGCTGGCTCTGGGCGCATGCCTATCAGTTCGATGCCGAGACGGCGACCTTCATCGTGGAATGCAGTCAGGCGACATTCGATGCCTATGGGTTTGGCGAGAAGAGCCAGCAGGAGAGCATCGAGATCTGTCAGGAGATCTTTGCCGAGCATCTTGGCGGTCATGCTCTGATGACCAATGCCAACCATATTCGCGGCTCGGCCTGGCTGCGGTTTCCCCGGGTGCTCTGTGAGGCGTGGAGCCATGAGAATGTGGTGCTCTTGGGGGATGCGGCGGCGACGGCGCATTTCTCGATCGGGTCGGGGACCAAGCTGGCGCTGGAAAGCGCGATTGCCCTGTCGGAGTATATCGCGCGGGAAGGGAGCCTCAAGGCGGGTTTTGCGCGGTATGAGGATGAGCGGCGGCTCGAAGTGTTGCGGCTGCAATCGGCGGCGCGCAATTCGGTGGAATGGTTCGAGGATGTGGAGCGCTATCTGCATCTCGATCCCGTGCAGCTCAACTATTCGCTGCTGACGCGGTCGCAGCGGATCAGCCATGAAAACCTGCGCGAGCGGGATCCGGCGTGGCTGCAAAGTGCCGAGCGGTGGTTTCAGGAGGCGGCCGGGGTGCCGAAGGACGCACCGGTGCGGGCGCCGATGTTTGCGCCGTATCGCCTGCGCGACATGGCGCTGCGCAATCGGATCGTGGTGTCGCCCATGGCGCAGTACAAGGCGGTCGATGGCTGTCCCACAGATTGGCATCTCGTGCATTATGGCGAGCGGGCCAAGGGCGGTGCGGGGCTCGTCTATACCGAGATGACCTGTGTGAGCCCGGAGGGGCGGATCACGCCGGGCTGTCCCGGGCTCTATGCGCCGGAGCATGAGGCGGCCTGGGCGCGGCTCACCGGGTTTGTCCATGCCGAGACGGAGGCCAAGATCTGTTGCCAGATCGGTCATTCGGGGCGCAAGGGATCGACGCGGGTCGGCTGGGAGGGGATGGATCAGCCTCTCGAGACCGGGAATTGGGGTATTCTCTCGGCTTCGGCCCTGCCGTGGTCGGCGGGCAATGCGACGCCGCGCGAGATGACCCGCGAGGATATGGATGCGGTGCGGGATGCCTTTGTCGCGAGCACCGAGATGGCGGCGCGGGCCGGGTTCGACATGATCGAGCTGCACGCGGCGCATGGCTATCTCATCTCGTCCTTCATCTCGCCGGTGTCGAATGTGCGGACGGACAAGTATGGCGGCAGTCTCGAGAACCGGATGCGCTATCCGCTCGAGGTGTTTGCGGCGATGCGGGCGGCTTGGCCTGAGGACAAGCCGATGTCGGTGCGGATCTCGGCCAATGACTGGGTCGGAGAGGCCGGGGTGACGCCCGATGACGCCGTCGAGATTGCGCGGCGCTTTCATGCGGCGGGGGCGGATATCATTGACGTCTCGGCCGGGCAGACCACGCCGGAGGCCGAGCCTGTCTATGGCCGGATGTTCCAGACGCCGTTCTCGGACCGTATCCGCAATGAGACGGGGATCGCGACCATGGCGGTGGGCAATATCTATGAGGCGGATCACGTCAATTCGATCCTGATGGCGGGGCGGGCGGATCTTGTCTGTCTGGCGCGGCCGCATCTGGCGGATCCCTATTGGACGCTGCGCGCGGCGAGCGATCTTGGCGATCGGCAGGAGAGCTGGCCCGAGCCCTATGCGGCGGGGCGCGATCAGGCGTGGCGGCTGGCGGATCGGCAGGCAGAGATGGTGGGCAAGGTATGAGCGGCGCGGCGCGGCATGTGGTGGTGACGGGCGGCGGCACAGGCGTCGGGGCCGAAACGGCGCGGGCCTTTGCCGAGGCGGGCGCCGAGGTCACCATCCTGGGGCGGCGCGAGGCGCCTCTCAAGGCGCAGGGCCTGCCCTATGAGATTTGCGACGTGACCGATGCGGCGGCGGTGCAGGCGGCCTTTGCGGCGGCGCGGGCCAAGCGCGGGCCGGTGACGGTGGCGGTGGCCAATGCGGGCGCGGCCGAGAGCGAGCCCTTTGCCCGGATGCGCGCCGAGAGCCTGGAGGCGATGCTGGCGGTCAATATCACCGGCGTGTTCAACACCTGGCAGGCGGCGCTGCCGGATATGAAATCGGCGGGCTGGGGCCGGATGATTGCCGTGGCCTCGACCGCGGGGCTCAAGGGCTATCCCTATGTGGCGGGCTATGTGGCGGCGAAACACGGGGTTGTCGGCCTCACCCGGGCGCTGGCGATGGAGCTTGCGCCGCTGGGGATTACGGTCAATGCGATCTGCCCCAGCTTTGTCGAGACGCCGATGCTCGAGCGGTCGATCGAGACCATCGTGGAGAAAACCGGGATGAGCCCCGAGGAGGCGGCGAAATCGCTGCAACGGGGCAATCCGCAAAAGAGATTTGTGCAAACCGACGAGGTCGCGGGCACGGCGCTTTGGCTGTGTTCAGAGGCGGCGCGGTCGGTCAATGGTCATGCGTTAAGCCTTTCTGGAGGGGAAATATGAGTATTCAACCTGAACAGCGTTCTGAAGAGGCCGCGTCGAAGGCGCGGCTGCGGCTCTGGCTGCGGTTTTTGAAAACCAGCCGGATCATTGAAAGCGAGCTGCGCGAAAAGCTGCGGCAGGAATTTGCCTCGACGCTGCCGCGCTTTGACGTGATGGCGGCGCTGTCGCGCTATGAAGAGGGGCTCAAGATGAGCCAGCTTTCGGGCGTGCTGCGGGTATCGAACGGCAATGTCACGGGCATCGTCGACCGGCTGGCGCAGGATGGCGCGGTGGTGCGGGTGCCGGTGCCGGGAGATCGGCGGGCCTCGATGGTGCGGCTGACCAAGCGCGGGCAGGAAGAGTTCGCGGCGCAGGCGGCGGCGCATGAGGCGTGGATCGACGAGATGCTGGCCGGGTTCAGCCCCAATGAATGCGCCGATATTGCCGCGCGTCTCGATGGGCTTGTCGCCAGTCTCGGCGAGCGGGAGAGCTAGGCCATGCGCAGTGATGTCCGCCATTTCCGTTGCGAGATCGAAGATGGGATTGCGACCGTGTCGCTGGACCGGCCCGAGCGCAAGAACCCGCTGACCTTTGACAGCTATGCCGAGCTGCGCGACTGGTTCCGCGACCTGAGCTATGCCGATGACGTGACGGCGGTGGTCTTTGCCTCGAACGGGGGCAATTTCAGCTCGGGCGGCGATGTGCATGACATCATCGGGCCGCTCACCAAGATGAGCATGAAGGAGCTGCTGGCCTTTACCCGGATGACCGGCGATCTGGTCAAGGCGATGGTCAATTGCGGCAAGCCGATCATCGCGGCCATCGACGGGATCTGTGTCGGCGCCGGGGCGATCATCGCCATGGCCTCGGACCTGCGGATTGCCACGCCGGAGGCGAAATGCGCCTTTCTCTTTACCCGTGTCGGGCTTGCCGGCTGTGACATGGGGGCCTGTGCCATCCTGCCCCGGATCATCGGGCAGGGGCGGGCGGCAGAGCTGCTCTATACCGGGCGGTCGATGAGCGCCGAGGAAGGCGCGGCCTGGGGGTTTTACAACCGGGTCGTGGCGGCGGATGCCCTTGACGGGGCGGCGCGGGAGTTGGCCGAACGGATCGGCCGGGGGCCGAATTTCGGGCATATGATGACCAAGACCATGCTGGCGCAGGAATGGTCGATGTCGATTGAACAGGCGATCGAGGCCGAGGCGCAGGCGCAGGCGATCTGTATGCAGACGGCGGATTTCGAGCGGGCGTACCGGGCCTTTGTGGCCAAGGAAACCCCGGTGTTCGAGGGCGATTGATGGCGGATCAGAGCTTTCTCTCCTGGCCGTTTTTCGAGCCTGAACATGCTGAAATGGCGCGAAAGCTCGACGATTGGGCGGCGTCCGAGCTGGGCGGGATCGACCATGGCGACACTGATGCGGCCTGTCGGGCGCTGGTGGCGGCGCTGGGCGAGGCGGGGTGGTTGAACCATGCCGCCGTGGACCCGGCAGAGCCCGACGGGCGGCTCGATGTGCGGCGGCTCTGCCTGATCCGCGAGACGCTGGCGCGGCATGATGGGCTGGCGGATTTTTCCTTTGCGATGCAGGGGCTTGGCACCGGGGCGCTGTCGCTCTTCGGGACCCGGGCGCAGCGCGAGGAATGGCTGCCTCTGGTGCGCCGGGGCGAGGCGATTTCGGCCTTTGCGCTGACCGAGCCGGCCTCGGGATCGGATGTGGCGAACTCGACCATGACGGCGACGCGCGATGGCGATGACTACATTCTCAACGGCGAAAAGACCTGGATTTCCAATGGCGGTATCGCGTCGGTATACACGCTGTTTGCGCGCAGTGAGGATATGCCGGGGGCGAAGGGGCTTTCGGCCTTTGTGGTGCCTGCGGGGTTGCTGGGGTTCGAGGTGAGTGAGCGGCTCGAGACCATCGCGCCGCATCCTCTGGCAACCTTGCGTTTCACCGAGTGCCGCATTCCGGCGAGTGCCATGATCGGCAAGCCCGGCGAGGGGTTCAAGATCGCCATGTCGGTGCTCGATGTGTTCCGGTCGACGGTGGCGGCGGCGGCGCTGGGCTTTGCGCGCCGGGCGCTTGACGAGAGCCTTGATCGGGTGAGCCGACGCCATGTGCAGGGCGCGCCCTTGGCCGAGTTGCAGATGGTGCAGGGGCATATTGCCGATATGGCGCTCGATATCGATGCCAGCGCGCTGCTCGTCTATCGGGCGGCCTGGGCCAAGGATAGCGGCGCGGCGCGGGTCACCCGCGAGGCGGCGATGGCCAAGCTCTTTTCCACCGAACAGGCGCAGAAGGTCATCGACCGTGCGGTGCAGCTGCATGGCGGCGACGGGGTGCGGTCGGGCGCGGTGGTGGAGCGGCTCTATCGCGAGATCCGGGCGCTGCGCATCTACGAGGGGGCGTCGGATGTGCAGCGGGTGATCATCGCGCGGCAGGCGCTCGACGCGCGGTAGGCGCAGGGTAAACGGCCCGTTCTCGCGATGAGACGCCAGAAGGCGCGGCGCGGCGGCGGGGAGACGTAGCAACAGGAGAGGTCTCGATGAGACGGAATCTATTTGGCCGGGTCTGTCCCGGCAGCATAGGGCGGGAGGGATCGGCATGATGATGGCAAGCGCGCATCTCGACACGTTCGCCCGCGATAACCTGCCGCCCGAAGAGAGCTGGCCCGATCTGCTGCTCGAGGGGTTTGACTATCCCGAGCGGCTCAATGCCGGGGTGGAATTGACCGATGCGATGGTGGCCAAGGGGTTTGGCGATCACACCGCGCTGATCGGGAACGGGCGGCGGCGGACCTATAAGGAGCTCACCGACTGGACCAACCGTCTGGCGCATGTGCTGGTCGAGGATCTGGGCGTTGTGCCGGGCAACCGGGTGCTGATCCGGTCGGCCAATAATCCGGCGATGGTGGCCTGTTGGCTCGCCGCGACCAAGGCGGGGGCGGTGGTGGTCAACACGATGCCGATGCTGCGGGCCGGGGAATTGGCCAAGATCGTCGACAAGGCCGAGATCAGTCACGCGCTCTGCGACACGCGGCTGATGGAGGAGATGGAGGCCTGTGCCGCCGAGAGCCGGTTTCTCAAACATGTGATCGGGTTCGATGGCACGTCGAACCACGAGGCCGAGCTCGACCGGATGGCGCTGGAGAAGCCGGTGCGGTTCGACGCGGTCGAGACGGCGCAGGATGATGTGGCGCTGTTGGGCTTTACCTCGGGGACGACGGGCACGCCCAAGGCCACGATGCATTTTCACCGCGACCTGATGATCATTGCCGATGGCTATGCGGCGGAGGTTCTGGGCGTGACGGAGGAGGATGTGTTCGTCGGCTCGCCGCCTTTGGCCTTTACCTTTGGGCTGGGCGGGTTGGCGGTGTTTCCGCTGCGCTTTGGGGCGACGGCGACGCTGCTCGAGACCGCGTCGCCGCCGAATATGATCGAGATCATCCAGAAGTATAAGGCGACGGTCTGTTTCACCGCGCCCACCGCCTATCGCGCCATGTTGGCGGCGATGGAGGAGGGGGCGGACCTGTCGTCGCTGCGCGCGGCGGTGTCGGCGGGCGAGACGCTTCCGGCGCCGGTCTATGAGGATTGGATGCGCAAGACGGGCAAGCCGCTGCTCGACGGGATCGGCGCGACCGAGATGCTGCATATCTTTGTGTCGAACCATTTCGAGGATCACACGCCGGCCTGTACCGGGCTGCCGGTGCGGGGCTATGAGGCGCGGGTGATTGATGCCGAGGGGCAGGAGCTGCCGCGCGGCGAGGTCGGGCGGCTGGCGGTGCGGGGGCCGACGGGGTGTCGGTATCTCGCCGATGCGCGGCAGGCGGAGTATGTGCAGGGCGGCTGGAACATCACCGGCGACACGTTCTGGATGGACGCGGACGGCCGGCTTCATTTCGCGGCGCGCAATGATGATATGATCGTCTCGGCGGGCTATAACATCGCGGGGCCCGAGGTCGAGGCGGCGCTTTTGGCGCATCCTTTGGTGTCGGAATGCGCAGTGATCGGCGCGCCGGATGTGGCGCGGGGCCATATCGTCGAGGCGCATGTGGTGCTCTGCGATCCGGCGACGGCGAGCGACGAGACCATCAAGGCGCTGCAGGACCATGTGAAGGCGAGCATTGCGCCCTTCAAATACCCACGCAGCGTCAAGTTCTGCGACAGCCTGCCCAAGACCGCCACCGGCAAGATCCAGCGGTTCATCCTCAAGCAGCAGGCCGAGGCGGCGGCGGGCACGTCATGAGCGCGCGTCTCTTCCACTATACCCAGAAGGTGATGTTCAAACATTGCGACCCGGCGGGGATCGTTTTCTATCCGCGCTATTTCGAGATGATGAACGATGTGGTCGAGAGCTTTTTCGCCGAATGTCTTGGCCTGCCGTTCGAGCGGCTCTTGGTCACCGCCGGGGTGCCGACGGTGCAGACCGAGGCCCAATTTCACGCGCCGTCGCGGCATGGCGATATGCTCGACATCAGCCTCGGGGTGATGCGGCTCGGCCGGACGAGCGCCAGTTTCGAGCTGCGGGCGCGGGCGGGCGAGGAGGCGCGGTTCACGGCGCGGTCGACCCTTGTCCATGTCGATGCTGAGGGGCGGCCCGCGCCATGGGATGGGCCGCTGCGCGAGAGATTTCTACCCTATATTGGAGAGCAAGATGACCCATGAGATTGTCCAGCCCGAGGGCTGGAAACCGGCCAAGGGCTATGCCAATGGCGTGCTGTCGCAAAACGGCACGCTCTATGTCGGCGGGCAGATCGGCTGGACCGCGGATCAGGTGTTCGAGAGCCATGATTTCATCGGGCAGATGGAGCAGGCCCTGCGCAATATCGTCGATGTGGTCGAGGCCGCGGGCGGGCAGGTGAGCGATATCACCCGGCTCACCTGGTTCGTGATCGACAAGGCGGAATATCTCGCCCGGCAGCGCGAGGTGGGCGAGGTTTACCGCAAGGTGCTGGGGCGGCATTTCCCGGCGATGTCGATGCTTATCGTGGCGGGGCTTGTCGAGGATGAGGCGTTGCTGGAGATCGAGGCCACGGCCGAGATCGCGCGGGGCTAGGGCATGGCTGAGGTCTTTGTCTGCGACTATATCCGGACGCCGATTGGCCGCTACGGCGGGGCGCTGGCGGGGCTGCGGACCGACGATCTGGCGGCGCATCCGATCCGGGCGCTGATGGCGCGGCAGGGGCAGTTTGACTGGGCGGCGGTGGATGAGGTGATCCTTGGCTGTGCCAATCAGGCGGGCGAGGACAATCGCAATGTGGCGCGGATGGCGGTGCTCTTGTCGGGGCTGCCCGAGAGCGTGCCGGCGCTGACGCTCAACCGGCTCTGCGGGTCGGGGATGGATGCGGTGATGACCGGCGCGCGGGCCATTCGGGCGGGCGAGGCCGATGTCATCGTCGCGGGCGGTGTCGAGAGCATGAGCCGCGCGCCCTTGGTGATGCCGAAGGCGGAGGCCGCCTATTCGCGGCGGGCCGAGATTTACGACACGACGATTGGCTGGCGCTTTGTGAACCCGGCGATCGAGGCGCAATACGGGATCGACAGCATGCCGGAGACGGCCGAGAACGTGGCCGAGGCCTGTGGCGTGTCGCGCGCCGATCAGGACGCGTTTGCGCTGGCAAGCCAGGAGCGGGCCTTGGCGGCGCAGGCCTCGGGGCGGTTCGCCCAGGAGATCGCGCCGGTGAGCCTCGCACAGCGCAAGGGCGCGGCGGTGGAGGTGGATCGCGACGAGCATCCGCGCGAGACGAGCCTCGAGAAGCTGGCGTCGCTGCCGACCCCGTTTCGCAAGGGCGGGACGGTCACGGCGGGCAATGCCTCGGGCGTCAATGACGGGGCGGCGGCGCTGATCCTTGCCTCGGAGGCGGCGGTCAAGCGGCATGGGCTCACGCCGCTGGCGCGGATCGAGGGCGGGGCGAGCGCGGGGCTTGCGCCTCGGGTGATGGGGCTCGGCCCGGTGCCCGCGACCGAGAGGCTCTGTGCGCGGCTCGGGATCACGGCGCAGGCGTTCGATCTCATCGAGCTCAACGAGGCCTTTGCGGCGCAGGCGATTGCGGTGCTGGATCAGCTCGGGCTCGACTGGCGGGCGGAGCATATCAACCGCAATGGCGGGGCGATTGCGCTTGGCCATCCTTTGGGGATGTCGGGGGCGCGGCTTGTGGGCTCTCTGGCGCGCGATCTGGCGGCGGGGCATGGGAGATTGGGCCTGGCCAGCATGTGCGTCGGCGTGGGCCAAGGCGTGTCGCTGGTGCTGCGGGCGGTGTGAGCCGCCCGCGCCCGTCGTTCAGCCGGTCTTTTCGACGCGGGTGACCTTGCCAAAGCCCGCCAGCTTGGCATAGCCGCCGACGATGGCCTCGCGGTCCTCATAGCTCAGCACATCATCGATATTCTTGAACCCCGCCGGGGCGAGCCGTTCGACCGCGTCGATGACGCCCTCGGGCCCGCCGGAGCGGTTGTTGCGCACCACCTCTGCGGTTTTCGGCAGCCGGTCCTGTTCGTAGCTCCAGAGCGCCGCGCGCGGATGTTCGGCGCGGGCCAGCGCATCGGCGAGGCAGCGGGCATCGAGAATGGCCTGGCTCGCGCCATTGGAGCCCACCGGGTACATCGGATGCGCCGCATCGCCCAAGAGCGTGACCCGGCCAAAGGTCCAGCGTGGCAGCGGATCGCGGTCGGCCATGGGATATTCAAAGATGCTCGGCGTTGCGCGCACCAGCGCCTCGATATCGCAGCCGGGCACGGTAAAGCGCCGGGCATAGGGCAGGACCAGCGAGAGCGGCACCTGACGCGACCAGTTGCTGGCGGGGGGCGGTGACAGTTCGGGATCTTGCACCCGGATGTTCACCACCCAGTTCATCAGCTGTTTGCCATCCTTGGGCGGCGCAATCGGGTAGAGCACCAGCTTGCCGCCGAGGCCGCCGCTGATCGCCATGCTCTCACCGTCGTCCCAGACGTCCCAATCGACGGCACCGCGCCACATCATGACGCCCTGCCAGCTCGGTCCCGGTTCCTTGGGGTAGAACATGCGGCGGCCCGCCGAATGGATGCCGTCGCAGCAGATGAGCACATCGCCGCGCACCGTGGTGCCCGCGCCGCCGTCGTGATTGTCGGAGAAATGGGCGGTGACGCCCGCCTCGTCCTGCACCATGCCGGCGAGGCGGCAGCCGGTGCGGATCGCGTCCGGGCCGAGCCGGTCGATCACCGCATCATAGATCAGTTTCTGCAGCCGGCCGCGATGGATCGAGAATTGCGGCACGTCATGGCCTGCGTGCAGACCGCGCAGTTCCGACCAGACTTCGCTCCCGTCACGGGTGAGGTAGGAAAGCTTGCGGGTGCGCAGCCCGACCGCGTCGAGCGCGGGCAGCAGGCCCAGCGCGTCGAGCTCGCGGATGGCATGGGGCAGCACGTTGATGCCGACCCCCACTTCGCGCACCTCGCGGGCGGCCTCGTAGATCTCGGCCTTGATGCCGCGGGCGTGCAGCATCAGGGCCGTTGTCAGCCCGCCGATCCCGGCCCCTGCGATGATAACCTTCATCGGTTACACATCCTCGGGCGGCAGGAAGTCGACCTCGTGCTGGGCCGAGATGGCGACGACCTCGGCCGGGTTCGGCTCGGGCCCGAGATTGTGCAGTGCCCAGAAGAGATCAAAGAGCCGCTGGCTCGGCGAGACCCAGAACAGGCATTTGATGGTGCTGTCGGTCTTGTTGAAGATGCCATGCGGGATGCCCTTGGGCATGCGCACCAGATCGCCGGGTTCGGCATGGGTGTTGGCCCCGTCGAGGATGAGATCGAACCGGCCTTCGAGCACATAGATGAACTCATCCTGTGTCGGGTGGATATGCGGCGGCACAAAGGTGCCCTTGGGCAGGGTCGCGTGCCACGAAAGCGAGCCCTCGGAATGCTGTTTCGGCACGTAGGTCTGGCCGAGAATGTTCCAGCTGATGTTCTCAAGACCCTCATTGGCGCGGGTCACGCCGGCAGTCATGTCCATCTCAATTACCTCTCTGTTATCGGTTCAAACCTGAAGAAATCGTTCCTTGATCTCCGGGGTGGCGAGGAAATCGGGCGTGCTGCCGGTCCAGACCACATTGCCCCTCTCGAGCACCACATGGCGGTCGGCGAGCCGGGTCAGCGCATCGACATTCTTGTCGATCACGAGGATCGCCTCGCCTTCGTCCTTGAGCCGCGCGAGGCAGGACCAGATGTCCTGGCGGATCAGCGGCGCGAGGCCTTCGGTCGCCTCGTCGAGCACCACGAGTTTCGGGTTGGTCATCAGGGCACGGCCGATGGCGAGCATCTGCTGTTCGCCGCCCGAGAGCTGATTGCCCATGTTGCGGCGGCGTTCCTTGAGGCGCGGGAAGAGGTCGAAGATGCGCTCGAGCGTCCATTTCGCCGGGCCGGGGCCGCGGGCGCGGGCGGTGGCGATGAGGTTTTCGGTGACGGTGAGCGTCGGGAAGATCTGGCGGCCTTCGGGGACGAGGCCGAGCCCGGCCTCGGCGACGCGATGCGGTTCGGCCCCGGTGAGGTCGATGCCATCGACCGAGACGCGGCCGTCGCGCGGCTTGAGCAGGCCGAAGACGGTGTTGACGGTGGTCGTCTTGCCCATGCCATTGCGGCCCAGAAGCGTCACCACCTCGCCTTCGTTCACTTCGAGGCTCACGCCAAAGAGCACCTGGCTTTCGCCATAGGCGGCGCGGAGGTTTTCAACGCTCAGCATGGGATTTCCTCGGCCTCTTCGTCGCCGAGATAGGCGGCGCGCACGGCGGCGTTGTTGCGGATTTCTTCGGGCGTGCCGGTGGCGATGATTTCGCCATAGACCAGCACCGAAATCCGGTCGGCGAGCGAAAACACCGCGCCCATGTCATGTTCGATGAGCACGATGGTGATGCGGCCCTTTTGCGCGGCGAGCAGATCGACCAGCGCCTCGGCATCCTGACCGCCGGTGCCGGCGAGCGGCTCGTCGAGCAGCAGGAGTTTCGGCTCGCTGGCCAGCGCCATGGCCAGTTCGAGCCGCCGGTGATCGCCATGGGAAAGGGCGCTGGCGGGCAGATCGGCGCTCTGATCGAGGCCGACCTGGGCGAGGAACTCCATCGCGCGGGCGTTGAGCCGGGCCTCGTGGGCCACGGCGCGGAAGAAGCGAAAGCTCGACCCGTCCTTGGCCTGCACCGCGAGGGCGACGTTTTCCAGCACGGTGAATTTCGGCAGGATCGAGGTGATCTGGAACGAGCGGGCGAGGCCGAGATGCACCCGTTCCGGCATCGAGAGCCGCATGATGTCGCGCCCGTCGAAGAGGATTTCGCCACTGTCCGAGGGGGACTGACCGGAGAGCTGGGTGATCAGCGTCGTCTTGCCCGCGCCATTGGGGCCGATGATCGCGTGCAGCTCGCCGGGGTGGATCTCGAGCGACAGATCATGGGTGACGCGCAGCGCGCCATAGGATTTGTTGAGATTGCGTACCGAGAGACCGCTCATTTCTCGCCCCCCAGCTTGAGTTTGCGCAAGAGCCCGGAAATGCCGTCGGGTGAATAGAGCACCACCAGCACGAGGATCACCCCGAAGAAGAGCTTCCAATGTTCGGTGAAGATGTTGAGCAGCTCTTCGAGCATGAGCGCGAGGAAGGCGCCGCCGATGGCCCCGGTGAGATTGCCGATGCCGCCGAGAACCACCATCACGATCAGCTCGCCCGAGACATGCCAGGACATGAAGGCGGGCGAGATGAATTCGGCCTGATTGGCGAGCATGACGCCCGCGACCGAGGTCATGCAGGCCGAGATCACGAAGGCGGTGAGCTGATAGCGGAAGGGCGCAAAGCCCAGCGCCTCGATCCGCGTGGTGTTCTCGCGGGTGCCGGTGAGAACGCGGCCAAAGCGCGAGGTGACGATGCGGGCGCAGAGGGTAAAGAGCCCGATCAACAGCGCCAGCGCCGTGTAATAGAGCACCTGATCGTTTTCGAGCCAGGGCTGGCCCAGCACCGTCGAGCGCGCGTCGAGCGTCACCCCGTCGTCGCCGCCATAGGACGACAGCGACACGAAGAAGAAATAGGCCATCTGACCAAAGGCCAGGGTGATCATGATGAAATAGATGCCGCGGGTGCGCAGCGAGATCCAGCCGGTGATCAGCGCGAAGACCGCCGAGAGGCTGATGCCGGCGAGCAGATGCAGGGTGATGTCGGTGACGCCATGGCGGCTCAGCACCGCGACGGCATAGGCGCCAAAGCCAAGATAGGCGGCGTGGCCAAAGCTCACCATCGCGCCGTAGCCGAGGATCAGGTCGAGCGCCATGGCGGCGATGGCATAGGCGAGGATGCGGGTGCCGATCACCACGAGATAGGGATCATTGGTGGCCCAGGCAAAGACCGGCAGCAGCGCCGCGAGGACAAAGAGCACGAGGGCGGCCTTGGTGCGGCCACGCAGGCGCGGGGCGGGGCGGGTCGTCGGAGGTGTGGTCATGTCACTCATACCGGCTTGCGCCCAAAGAGGCCCGCGGGTTTGGCAAAGAGGATGATGGCCATCAGGATATAGACCAGCATCGGGGCGAGGGTCCGGCCCACCTGCGAGGCGGTGGCGGGATCAAACACCATGCGCAGCAGGATCGGGCCGAAGGTGCCGCCCAATGTGTCCACCGTGGCCACCAGAAGCGCGCCGAGAAACGCGCCCCGGATCGAGCCGATACCGCCGATGACCACCACGACGAAGGTCAGGATCAGGATGCTTTCGCCCATGCCGGTGTCGACCGACAGGATCGGCGCGACCATCATGCCCGCGAAACAGGCGAGCATCACGCCAAAGGCAAAGACCAGCCGGAAGAGCCGCGAGATATTGACGCCGAGGGCCGCGACCATGTTGCGGTTGGTCGCACCGGCGCGCAGCAGCATGCCGATGCGCGTGTGGTTCACGATGAGATAGAGACCGGCCGCCGCCGCCAGACCGGTGGCGATGATGGCGAGACGGTAGATCGGGTATTTCACCTGCCCGATGAGTGGGATCGCCCCATCGAGAAGCGGTGGGATCGGCACCGAGAGCGGGCTGCTGCCCCAGAGGATCTTGACCCCTTCGGTGATGATCATGAGAAGGCCGAAAGTGGCCAGCACCTGATCGAGATGCGAGCGGTGATAGAGTTTTCGGATCACCAAATATTCGAGCGCCAGACCCACCACCAGCGCGGTGGGCAGGGCGAGCAGCAGCCCCATGGTGAAGCTGCCGGTCAGGGCCACGAAAGTGGCCATAAGATAGCCGCCCACCATGTAGAGCACACCATGGGCGAGATTGACGAAATCCATGATCCCGAAGATCAGGGTCAGACCGGCCGCGATCAGAAACAGCAAGACGCCGAATTGAAGGCCGTTCATAAGTTGCAGGATGAACAGGTTTGTCATCGGGGAATGTTCCGATCGCGGCTTGGGTCCAGGGTCAGGGTTACTTCATGTCGCACTCGGCGGCATAATTGTCCTGGTAGTCGTCGAAGATACGCTCGACCATGGAGGTGGCGTATTTGCCGTCCTCACGTTTGACCGCCTTGACCAGATAGAAATCCTGGATCGGGTAGTTGTTGTTGCCGAAGGTGAAATCGCCGCGCGGGCTGGCGAAATCGGCCTCTTTGAGGGCGGCGCGCAGAGCGTCCTTGTCCTCGAGATTGCCCTCGACCTTGCGCACGGCGCTGTCGATCAGCTGCGCCGCGTCATAGGCCTGCATGGCGTAGGTGCCGGGGACATGGCCGTATTTCTCTTCATAGCCGGAAACGAAGGTCTTGTTCGCCTCGTTGTCCATGTCGGGGGCCCAGGTGGCGCCGCCGAGAAAGCCCACGGCCGCGTCCTGGGTCGCGGGCAGGGTGGTTTCATCCACGGTAAAGGCCGACAGGAAGGGGATCGAGCCGAGACCCGCCTGATTGTATTGCTTGACGAGGTTCACGCCCATGCCGCCGGGCATGAAGGTAAAGAGCGCGTCGGGCTGAAAGGCGGCGATCTGGCTCAGTTCCGAGGAAAAGTCGAGCTGGCCGAGTTCGGTATAGACCTCGCCCGCGACGCCGCCGGAATAGGAGCGTTTGAAGCCGTTCAGGCTATCGATGCCGGCCTGATAGTTGGGGGCCATGAGAAAGACGTTCTGATAGCCCTGTTTCTCGGCATAGGCGCCCATGACCTCGTGGTTCTGGTCGTTCTGATAGGAGGTCACGAAGAAATTCGGGTGGCAGTCCTTGCCGGCGAAGTTCGAGGTGCCTGCGTTCGAGCTGATCAGGATCGCGCCGCTTTCGGTGACGGGTTTGTGGATCGCGATCAGGATGTTGGAAAAGATCGGGCCGACGACGAAATCAACCTCGTCGCGTTCGACCAGTTCGCGCGCCTTGCTGGCGGCGAGGTCGGGTTTGCGCTCATCGTCGATGACGATGATTTCGGTTTCCAGACCGCCGATCTTGCCGATCTGGTCTGCGGCCAGCAAAAAGCCGTCGCGGCCTTGTTCGCCGAGCGCGGCGGCGGGGCCGGAAAGGGTGTAGATCAGGCCGATCTTGATCTTGTCTTCGGCGGCAGAGGCGGCACCAGTGAGGCAGGTGGCCGCCATCAGGGATGCGAGAAGCGTCCGTTTCATCGTTTTGGTCTCCCGTTGCTGGCGATGGTTCCGGGATCGGCCATCGCCTATTTGGTATATGGTTAAAAATTATGTGCCTAAAATATATTTACCTCAAGCTTTTTCTCGAGGCAGGCACGGCTCATGGTGGCGACACTATGCGCCAGCGCCGAAAGCGGTGCCAGACCCCAAAGCCGCAAAGGCCCTGATCTCAGGTGAAAATTTCTGCGGCTGTGCGGGGCGTTTCGGCGGGGATTGGCGGGGGTGAGGGGATGTCGGATTTTTCGGGTTCCGCGGGTTTTGGTGAGATGGATTCATCTAGGTCAGTATACTTATTCGTTATCCACAAGCGCAACTCACCTGTAGCCTGTTTCGCAAGACTGAACATTTGCGATGGAAGGAAAATCCCATGCCCAAGGATGCCATGACCGCCCTGACGCCTTTGCGCAACCGTGCCGCCGAAGGCGGGACGACCGCGCTGCGCGATTGGGGGATCGACAGCGAATATGGGGTGTTGTCGGATGTGCTGCTGGGGCCGGTGGACACCTTTGGCCACATGGACAATTCCGCCTTCAGCTCGATCTATCGCGATACCGCGCTCAACAAGCGGGCGTGGGATCATGCGACGGCGGTGACGCAATATAACGAGATGCTGTCAGCCTATGCCGATGGCGGGGTGACGGTGCATACGCTGCCTGCCGATGAGCATCTCAAATACGGGGTCTATGCCCGCGATTCGAGCTTTATGACGCCCTGGGGCGCGGTGATCACCCAGATGGCCAACCCGCGGCGGCGGGGCGAGTATTCGGCGGCGCTGCGCTTTTATCTCGAGAAGGGCATTCCGATCTATGACATGGTCAGCGCCGGCAATTTCGAGGGTGGCGATTTCCATATCATCGAGCCGGGCGCGGTGCTGATCGGCTATACCGGCATGCGCTGCGAGGAAGTGTCGGCGCGGCAGATCGGGGCCTGGGTCGAGAAAGAGGGCTGGGAAGTCCATTACGCCTATATCGACCCCTATTATGTCCATATCGACCTGATGGTCTGCATGATCGCGCCGAAATGCGCGGCGGTCTGCCTCGAGACGACGCCCGATCATGTGGTCGAATGGCTCAAATCCAAGAAGATCGAGATCGTGCCGGTGGGGTTCAAGGACACGATGGCGCTCGGCTGTAATGTGATGTCCTTTGGCAATGATCGCGTGCTCGCCCCGGCGGCGAGCAAGGATCTGATCGGCAAGCTGCGCGCCAACGGCTTCACGGTCTATGATCCGGATATGTCGATGTTCACCATGATGGGCGGCGGCATTCACTGCATGGCGCAATCGCTGCGCCGTGCCGCGGGGTAGTCACGCCCCGATATTCACAGTGCAACAGTAAAATAACCATAAAACAGGGAGTTACGCACGATGAAACATCCATTGGAAAGCCTCAAGGCCCGCCTCGCCACGGGCAGCATGAGCCGACGGCAATTCATGCGCTCGGTGGTGGCGACGGGCATCAGCGCCGCCGCCGCCAGCAGCGTCGCCGATCAGGTGGTGGCGGCCGCGCCCAAGCGGGGCGGCACGATCCGCATCGGCAAGGGCCATGGTCAGACCACCGATACGATGAACCCGGGCACCGCCGAAAATGGCTATATGGTCAACCTGTTACAGAGTTTCCACGGCTATATGACCGAGGTCGCGCCTGATGGCAGCCTGGTGCCCGGCGTGGCCGAAAGCTGGGAAGCGGCGGATGGCGGCAAGACCTGGGTGTTTGATCTGCGCAAGGATTTCACCTTTCACAATGGCAAGACCGTCAGCCCGGAGGATGTGATCGCCTCGATCAACCATCACCGGGGCGAGGATTCGACCTCGGCGGCGAAGCCTTTGCTGTCGTCGCTTGCGGATGTGCGGGCCGATGGGCCGGGGCGGGTGGTGTTTGAGCTGACCTCCGGCAATGCCGATTTCCCCTTTACCCTCAGCGACTATCACATCCCCGTCGGCATGTCGGAGGATGGCAAGGTCGATTGGAAAACCGGGGTGGGGTGCGGGGCCTATAAGCTCGACAATTTCGAGCCGGGTATTCGGGCCGATCTGTCGCGCAATGATGACCATTGGGACCTTGAAAACAGGGCGTTTTTCGATTCCGCCGAGCTCTTGGCAATCATTGATGCCAATGCCCGGCAGAGCGGGTTGCTGACCGGCGATCTGGATGCGATCGACAAGCTCGATCTCAAGACCATCGAGCGGATCAAACAGGCGCCGGGGATCAAGGTGCATTCGGTGCCCGGCACGCAGCATTTCACCTTTGAGATGATGTGCACCTCGGACCCCTATACCGACCGCAACCTGCGGCTCGCGCTCAAATACGCGATCAACCGGCAGGAGTTGGTCGACAAGATCCTCTTTGGCTATGGGGTGGTCGGCAATGACCATCCGATCGGGCAGGGACAACGCTTTTTTAACAAGGACTTGCCGCAGCGCGAATATGATCCCGATAAGGCGCGGTTCCACCTCAAGGAGGCGGGGCTCGACAAGGTCAAGATCGAGCTGTCGGCGGCGGATGCGGCCTTTGCCGGGGCGGTGGATGCGGCGGTGCTCTATCAGAACTCGGCGGCGAAGGCTGGGATCGAGATCGTGCCGGTGCGGGAGCCGAATGATGGGTATTGGACGGATGTGTGGAATGTGAAGCCGTTTACCGCCGTGTATTGGGGTGGGCGACCGGTGGAGGATCTCATGTTTTCAACCGCTTACGAGAGCGGCGTGCCGTGGAACGGGACGCGCTGGTCGAATGCGCGGTTTGACGAGCTGTTGGTCACGGCGCGGGCCGAGCTCGACGAGGAAAAACGCCGGCAGATGTATTATGAAATGCAGGAGCTGGTGAACATGGATGGCGGGCTCATCGCGCCGATGTTTGCCTCCTATGTCTTTGGAACCAGAGACAATGTTGGCCTTCCCGAAGGGTTCGCCTCGAACTGGGACATGGATGGCGAGCGCTGCATCGAGCGGTGGTGGTTCACCTGAATTCCCTGACAGGACCCACCCAAGCGGCGGCCCCCAAATTGGGGGCCGTTTGCGTGTTAACCATGGATTTCGGGATTTTCGGTAACGCGTCGGTATTGCGTCGGTAAAGCGACAGTATCGCGCGGGCCGGTTTGGCCGGATTGGGACGGGCGCGTTAACCTTTGCAGGCCGGGGGGAGGGCCCGGGAGCCGCCCCCTAGAAATCCACCTCGATCGCGACGCCTTGCTCGACGGCCAGATCGACCACGGCGGCGGCGACGGCGAGGTCTTGCAGCCCGACGCCGGTGCCGTCGAAAAGGGTGATCTCTTCGGCGCTGCTGCGGCCCGGATGGGTGCCGTTGATCACGGCGCCGATCTCGGTGATGTCGTCGCGGCTGATGAGACCTTCGGCGATGGCGTGCTGGGCCTCGCCAAGGGTCACAGATTGGTCGATCTCATCGGCAAAGACGGTGGCGGAGCCGAGCAGCGCCGCCTCGAGCTCTTGCTTGCCCTTGGTGTCGGTGCCCATGCAGGCGATATGGGTGCCGGGGCTGACATGCTGGGCGAGCAGGCTCGGCGCGAAGGAAGAGGTGATGGTGATGATCACATCGGCCTCGGTCATGCCGTCAAGTTCGACCGCCTCGAAGGGCAGGCCCGCCTCTTCGGCCACGGCGGCGAGATTGGGCAGCATCTCGGGGTGGAGGTTCCAGCCGATGACCTTTTCGAACGGGCGCTGTTCGAGGGCGGCGCGCAGCTGAAAGGTGGCCTGATGGCCCGCGCCGATCATGCCGATGACCTTGGCATCCGGGCGCGCCAGATGCTGAATGGAGACGGCAGAGGCGGCGGCGGTGCGCAGGGCGGTCATGTAATTGCCGCCGACCATGGCCGAGATCATGCCGCTGTCCGGGTCGAAGAGGAAGACGGTGGATTGGTGATTGATCAGCCCCCGTTTCTCGAGATTGTGCGGCCAGTAGCCGCCCGCCTTGAGGCCGAGAGTGTGGCCGTCGCGGTCAAACCCGCCTTTGAAGCCATAGAGCGCGTCTTCGTGGCCGATCGCCTCGCGGATGACCGGAAAATTATAGGCTTGGCCCGCCGCCATGGCGGCAAAGACCTTTTCCACCGCGGTGAACGAGGCGCTGCGGGTCAAAAGATCGGGGATTTGGCGTTCGGGTACGATCAGCACGTGGGAGCTCCTGTAGGAATGTCGTGCGCCCGCATGCCAGGGGTGGACGGTGGTCGGCATGCGGGCGGCTTTCAGGCCCCATCGGGGCCTGACCGTCCGTCTCGAAAAGGGGTTAGTAGGCGCGGCCGCGGGCCGAGACCGGCCAGACGGTTTCGACCTTGCCGTTGCGGACGCCGACATACCAGTCATGGACATTGGCGGTGGGGTCGCAATGGCCGGGCACGAGGCGCAGCTTCTCGCCGACCTTGAGCACGCCCTTGGGGTCCGCGATCACGCCATGTTCGTCGGAACATTTGATATATTCGACATCGTCGCGGCCATAGACCACCGGCAGGCCGGAATCGACGGATTGCGCCTTGAGGCCGGCGTCGCAGATGGCCTTGTCCGCCTTGGCGTGGCTCATCACCTGGGTGAGCAGGAAGAAGGCGTTTTCCCATTCGCCCTGGTCGATGCGCTTGCCATCGGCGTCGAGGATGCGGCCATAATCGGCGTCCATGAAGGCGTAGGAGCCGCATTGCAGCTCGTTATAGACGCCCGAGTTCGATTCGAAATAGTAAGAGCCGGTGCCGCCGCCGGAGACCAGTTCGCAGCTGAGGCCCTCGGCCTTGAGCCCGTCGACGGCGTCCTGGACCATGGCGATGGCTACGTCGAGTTTCTCCTTGCGGGCCTCATAGCTGTCGATGTGCTGCATCGCGCCTTGATAGGCCTGAATGCCGGAAAAGCGCAGGGCGGGGGCGGCGTCGACGGCTTTGGCGATGTCGATCACCGCCTCGGTGGTGACCACGCCGCAGCGGCCCGCGCCGCAGTCGATCTCGATGAAGATGTCGAGCGTGGTGCCGTGTTTCTGCGCGGCCTCCGAGAGTTCGGCCACGTTGTCGATGTCGTCGACGCAGACGATGACGCGGGCGCTGAATTTCGGCAGCTGCGCGAGGCGGTCGATCTTGGCCGGGTCGCGGACCTGGTTCGAGACGAGAATGTCCTTGATGCCGCCACGGGCAAAGACCTCGGCCTCGGAGACCTTTTGGCAGCAGACGCCGACCGCGCCGCCGAGCTCGTGCTGGAGCTTGGCCACGTCGACGGATTTGTGCATCTTGCCATGCACGCGGTGGCGCATGCCGTGGGATTTGGCGTAATCGCCCATCTTCTTGATGTTGCGTTCGAGCGCGTCAAGATCGAGCACGAGGCAGGGCGTCTGAATGTCGGCCTCGTCCATGCCCGGTTTCGCGGGGATGTCGTAGCCCACGTCATATTGGGCGAAATCCATAGTATCTTTCATATCATAGCTCCTTGTGAATGCGATGGGGGTCAGGCCAGCCAGGGCAGGCGATCGAGATCGACATTGCCGCCGGTGACGATGAGGCCGATGCGTTTGCCGCGAAACGCCTCGGGGTTTTTGAGGATGATGGCGAGGGGGACTGCGCTCGACGGTTCCATCACGATGCGCAGGTGTTTCCAGATCAGTTTCATCGCGTCGATGATGTCCGCGTCAGACGCGGTGTAGATCTCGGACACGTGGTTCGAGACGAAATGCCATGTCAGATCCTTGAGCGGCACCAGCAGCCCGTCGGCGATGGTTTTCGGCGCGTCATCGGCGATGATGTGACCGGCCTTGAAGCTGCGATAGGCGTCGTCGGCCTGTTCGGGTTCGGCGGCGATGACCTGACAATCGGGGGCGAGGGTGGCGAGCGTCAGGCAGGTGCCGGAGATCATGCCGCCACCGCCGATGGGCGCCACCACCATGTCGAGCCCGTCGGTCTGTTCCATCAGCTCCTTGGCGCAGGTGCCCTGACCGGCGATGACGCGCGGATCATTATAGGGGTGGACGAAATCGCCGCCGGTCTCGGACTGGACACGGGCGAAGGTCGCCTCGCGCGAGGAGGTCGAGGGCTCGCATTCGGTAATCTTGCCGCCGTAGCGGCGGACGGTGTCCTTTTTGGCCTGGGGCGCGGTGCGGGGCATCACCACATTGCAGGGGATGCCGCGCAGCATGGCGGCATAGCTCAGACAGGAGGCATGGTTGCCGGAGGAATGGGTGGCGACGCCCTGTTTGGCCTGATCGTCGGTCAGGCCGAAGACCGCATTGGCAGCGCCGCGCACCTTGAAGGCGCCGGGTTCCTGGAAGTTCTCGCATTTGAAGAAGAGCGACGCGCCGGTCAGCTCGTTGAGATATTGCGAGACCCGCACCGGGGTCCGCCGGATATGGGGGGCGATGCGCATATGGGCGGCGAGCATGTCGTCATAGGTCGGGATGATCATCTCGTGCTTGGTCATTCGGCGGCCTCTCTTGCCTGGGGTGTTTGGGATTTGCGGTAGACATCCTGCGCGGCGGCGACCCCGGAGCCGGGCCGGATGCCGAGGCCGAGATCGGCCATGCACATTTCGAGCGTGGCGAGGCCGGAGAGCATCATCACGTCGGTCAGGCTGCCCAGATGGCCGATGCGGAAGGCCTTGCCGGACAATTGGCCGAGGCCGACGCCGAAGGCCACGCCGTAATCGGCGGCCGCGCGGCGCACGATCTCGGTGGCGTCGACGCCCTCGGGGGTGCGCACCGCGCTCACCGTGTCGGAATAGAGGTCGGGCGTGGCGGCGCAGAGCGGCAGGCCCCAGGCGGCGACGGCGGCGCGCACCCCATCGGCAATGCGGCGGTGGCGGGCGAAGACGTTGTCGAGCCCTTCGTCGAGCAGCATCTTGGTCGAGAGGTTGAGCCCGTTGAGCAGCCCGACCAGTGGCGTATAGGGGTAGGCCGCGTTGTCATAGGCGCGTTTCATGTCGCGGATGTCGAAGAAGGCGCGGGGCAGGGTGGCGGTCTCGGCGGCGGCCATGGCCTTGGGGCTCAGCCCGAGGATGGCGAGCCCGGCGGGCAGCATGAAGCCCTTTTGCGAGCCCGAGACGGCGATGTCGACGCCCCAGTCGTCGAACCGGAAATCCATCGAGCCGATGGAGGACACGCCGTCGACAAAGAGGAGCGCGGGATGGCCGGCGGCGTCCATCGCCCGGCGCACGGCGGATATGTCGGAGCGGACGCCGGTGGCGGTCTCGTTATGGGTGGCGAGCACGGCCTTGATCTTATGCGCCTTGTCGGCACTCAGGATCTCTTCGAACCGGTCGGCGGGGATGCCTTCGCCCCAGGGGGTTTCGACGATTTCGACGGTGAGCCCATGGCGCTGGCACATGTCGATCCAGCGCTGGCTGAACATGCCGTTGCGGGCGGCGAGCACCGTGTCGCCGGGGGCCAGCGTGTTGGTCAGGGCGGTTTCCCAGCCGCCGGTGCCGGTGGAGGGGAAAATGAGGATCTCGGCGTCGCGGCTTTTCAGCACCTGTTGGACGCCGGCGCGGGCGGGGCGCAGGATGTCCCCGAAGAGCGGCGACCGGTGGTCGACCGTCGGCATGTCGCAGGCCTTGCGGAGAACCTCGGGGAGGTTGGTGGGGCCAGGGATGAATGTCGGATTTTGCAGGCTCATGACGAAAGCTCCCGAAATGAAGCGGTGGAAAGGGATGCGATAAATCTCATGTCAGAAACGCCTCCAGCAGGCGGGCGACATGGATCGCCTCGCGGCCAGAGCCGTCGTGGATCTGGTGGCGGCAGCTGGTGCCATCGGCGACGATGAGCGCGTCGGGGCCGGCGTCGCGGACGGCGGGCAGCAGCGAAGCCTCGGCCATTTTCATCGAGATGTCGTAGTTCTCGGCCGCATAGCCAAAGGCCCCGGACATGCCGCAGCAGGAGCTTTCGATCATGCGGACCTCGAGACCGGGCACTTGGCGCAGGATCGTTTCGACCGCGCCCATGGCGCCAAAGGCCTTTTGGTGGCAATGGCCGTGGACATGGGCCACCGTGCCTGCGGCATCGCGCAGGGGCAGGGTGCGGGCGAACCGGTCCATGTCCTGAGCCAGCAGCTCCTCGAAGAGCAGGGTCTTGTCCTTGATGAAATCCGTCTGGGACGCGGGCAGCAGCGCGGTCATCTCGTCGCGGAAGGTGAAGAGGCAGGAGGGTTCCAGCCCGACGACGCGGGCCCCGGCCTCGATGAAGGGGCGCAGGGTGGTGAGGGTGCGGGTCAGTTCCGCGCGGGCGGCGTCGGTCTGACCGGAGGCGAGATAGGTCCGGCCACAGCACATTGGGCGGCGCGAGCCGCTGACCTCGACCCGGTGCAGGCGGTAGCCCGCGGCGGTCAGGACGCGTTCGGCGGCCTCGAGGTTTTCGCGCTCGAAATAGCGGTTGAACGTGTCGCCAAAGAGCACGAGATCGCGGCCATCATTGCGCAGATCGCTGGGCGTGGCTGGCGTGCCGGGCTGCGACCAGGGGCGGCGCCATTGCGGCAGGGTGCGTTTCGCCGAGAAGCCGAGGAGGCGCTCGGAGAGCTTGGCAAGCGGGGCGATCTTGTCGCGCAGGTTCAAGAGCGGCGACAGTTTCGAGGCGACAGCCGCATAGCGCGGCATATGCGCGATCAGCCGGTCGCGCATCGGCAGTCCGTGGCGCTTGTGATAATGGTGGAGCACTTCGATCTTCATCCGGGCCATGTCGACGCCGGTGGGGCAGTCGCGCTTGCAGCCTTTGCAGGAGACGCAGAGATCGAGGGTTTCCTTCATCTCCTTGGAGGTGATGGCGTCGGGGCCGAGCTGGCCGGAAATGGCCAGGCGCAGGGTGTTGGCGCGGCCGCGGGTCAGGTGCTGTTCGTCGCGGGTGGCGCGGTAGGAGGGGCACATGGTGCCGCCCGACAGTTTGCGGCAGGTGCCGTTGTTGTTGCACATCTCGACCGCGCCGCCAAAGCCGCCCCAGTCGGACCAGTCGAGCGCCGGTTCGGCGGGCAGGGCGGTTTTGTAATCGGGTTTGAACCGCATCAGGGCGCGGTCATCCATGCGCAGGGGGCGGACGATCTTGCCGGGGTTCAGGCGGTTGTCGGGATCGAAGCGATCCTTGACCGCCTCAAAAGCGCGGGTCAGCTCAGCGCCGAAAAGAGGCTCGATATATTCCGAGCGCGAGATGCCGTCGCCATGTTCGCCGGAGAAGGAGCCTTTGTAGCGCTTGACCAGATCGGCGGTCTCATCGGCGATGCTGCGCATGACGCGCACGCCCTCTTCGGTCTTCATGTTGAGGATCGGGCGGACATGCAGACAGCCGACCGAGGCATGGGCATACCAGGTGCCACGGGTGTTGTGACGCGAGAAAATCTCGGTCACGCCGTCGGTGTAATCGGCGAGATGTTCCAGCGGCACGGCGCAGTCTTCGATGAAGGAGACGGGTTTGCCTTCGGCTTTCATCGACATCATGATGTTGAGACAGGCTTCGCGGACGCTCCAGACCGCCTTTTGCCGATGCGGTTCGATCACCTCGACCACCGCATCGGGAAAGCCGTGATCAGCCATGCAGTGATCGAGCCGTTTGAGGTCGGTCTTGAGGCTGTCGAGATCGTCGCCGGCAAATTCGCAGAGCAGCAGGCAATTGGGCGTGCCCTTGGTGATGTCGTCGATGGTGCGGACAAAGGCCGGGATGTCGGCCCCCATCACCAGCACGTTGTTGTCGACCAGTTCCACCGCGACAGGGTTGAGCGCCACCAGATGCTGGGTCGTGGCCATGGCCGAGCGGAAATCGGGGAAATGGCAGACCCCCATCACCCGATGGGCGGGCAGCGGCGAGAGCTGGAGCGAGACCGAGGTGCTGATCGCGAGCGTGCCCTCGGAGCCGACCAGCAGATGCGAGAGGTTCGGCGCGGCGGGCAGCAGTTCGTCGAGATTGTAGCCGCCGACGCGGCGTTGCAGTTTCGGGAAATTGGCCTCGATGAGATCGCGGTGGCTGTCGGCGAGCTCGATCAGCCCGCCCATGATCTCGCGCATGCGGGGCGAGGCATGGTCGGCGAGGGGTGCTGCGTCGAGGCGGAAGCCTTCGCCATCATGCAAGAGGCCTTCCATGGCGAGCACATTGTCGGCGGTCTTGCCAAAGCGCAGCGACCGCGCGCCCGAGGAGTTGTTGCCGCACATGCCGCCGATGGTGCAGCGTGAGGCGGTCGAGGGTTCGACCGGGAAGAAGAGACCGTCCTGGCGCAGCCGGTCGTTCATCGTGTTGAGAACCATACCGGGACGTACAGTGATCCGCCGCGCCTCGGGGTCGTAGTCCTGCACCGCGTTGAAATGGCGCGACATGTCGAGGATGAGACCGTGCCCGATGGGCTGGCCGTTTTGCGATGTGCCGCCGCCCCGGGCGATCACCGGCACGTCATGGTCGGCGGCGATGGTCAGCGCCGCCTCGATGTCGGCCACGGTTTTGGGGAAGGCGACGCCCCGCGGGATGATCTGATAGATGGAGGCGTCCGTCGCGTAGCGACCGCGCGTGAACAGGCCGAAATCGACCTCGCCTTCGAGGGATTTGGTCAGGGCGGCCTCGAAGGCCTGGGCGCGGTTGACGGCCTGTGCGGCGGGCGGGGTGCGGTTCAGATTTGGAGCGTTCATCGGATGGGTCTTTCTCGATCATCTGGGCAAGGCACCGGGCGGGTGGGCCCTTGGGGTGCCTTGCTAAGAGGGGGGGGTGCCGGGGCTTAGGCCGGGTCGGTCTGGGCCTTGGCCTCTGCCTCGGTCACCGGCTTGGGCGTGGCGTTGCGGGCGCGGAACTGCCCCCAGAGACCATAGGCCAGCGACAGGGCCGACAGGGCGAGAAGCGTGCCGGCGATGGGGCGGCTCACCAAGGTCATCAGGTCGTAATCCGCGAGGATCAGGCCCTGACGCAGGCTCACTTCGGCGATCGGGCCGAGCACCAGCCCGATGATGAAGCTCGCCACCGGCAGGCCGAAGCTCTTGAGGAAGAAGCCGACGGCGCCGAAGGTGAGCATGATCACCACATCGAAGACGTTGTTGTTGAGCGCGAAGACGCCGGTCATGCAGAGCACGACGATGGCCGGGCCGACGAGCGGGTAGGGCGCGCGCAGCACGAGGGCAAAGACGCGGGCGGCGCGCAGGCCGAAGACCAGCATCAGGATATTGGCGAGCATCATGCCGATGAACACCGAATAGACGAGGTCGGAGTTGTTCTGCATCAGCATCGGGCCGGGCACGATGCCATGGATCGTCAGCCCGCCGATCATCACGGCGGTGGTGGCCGAGCCGGGGATGCCGAGGGCGAGCAGCGGGATCATCGAGCCGCCCACCGCCGAGTTGTTGCCGGATTCGGGCGCGGCGATGCCTTCGGCCGAGCCTTTGCCGAAGAGCTCGGGGTGTTTGGACCAGCGGAAGGCTTCGGAATAGCTGATGAAGGCGGCGGTGGTGGCGCCAACGCCGGGCAGGGCGCCGATGATCGTGCCGATGACCGACGAGCGCAGCAAGGTGGCCTTGGTCGCGAGGAATTCGGCGAGGCTCGGGAGCTTGGTTGAGACCTCGGTCATGGCGTTGGCTTCGGTCGGGCCGTCGGCAAAGCGTTGGATCACTTCAGCGAGGGCGAAGATGCCGATGATGGCGCCGATGAAGCTCACCCCGGTGAGGAGCATCGGGTTGCCAAAGTTGAAGCGCGCGATCCCGGTCAGCGGGTCGAGGCCAACGGTGGCGACGGCGAGGCCGAGCAGCCCGGCGATCAGGCCTTTGACCAGTGAGCCGCCGCCGATGGAGGCGATGGCGGTAATGCCGAGCACGGCGAGGGCGAAGTACTCCGCCGGGCCAAACTCGAGCGCCAGCCGGGCGAGGGGCGGGGCCGCGAACATCAGCACCAAGGTGCCGAAGATGCCGCCGACCGCCGAGGCGGCAAGGGCGATGCCGAGGGCTTTGCCCGCTTCGCCGCGTTTCGCCATCGGATAGCCGTCGAGCGAGGTACAGGCCGCTTCGGGAGAGCCGGGGGTGTTGAAGAGGATGGCGGATATCGAGCCGCCGAAGGTCGAGCCGACATAGACGCCGCCGAGCAGCAGCATGCCCTCGATCGGGTCAAAGGCGAAGGTGAAGGGGATCAGAAGGGCGACCCCGACGATGCCGGTGAGGCCGGGGATCGAGCCGAACATGATGCCCCAGGCGACACTGAAGACAATCAGGACAAAGCACATGGGGTTGCCGAGCATATACCCGGCGGCGGAAGCGAACGCGTCTAGCATTTTAGGTCTCCGGGGCTGCGGCTCAGAAGAGCGATTGGCTGAGGTCGTAGAAAATCCCTTCGCCACGGGGCAGAGGCAGGGAGAGGGCGTAGCTGAAGAAGAGGGCGAGCATCACGGTGAAGAGCGGCGCGAAGAGCAGCTTGGCCAGGAGGTTGCGGTAGGGCAGGACCCAGGCCGCGGCCCAGAGAAAGATCACGGTGGCAAAGAGAAAGCCGATTTGATTCAGGGCGAAGAAATAGCCCAGAACCAGCGCCGAGATCAGGCCGAGCCGCAGGTAGTAGCCTTGGGCCTTGCCCGTGCCGGTGGCCTCGGTTTCGGCCTGCGCCTTGAGCGCCTTGGACACGGCCTTGATCATCTGGATGGCGCAGCAGATGGCCAGCGCGCCAAAGACGATCTTGGGCCAGAGATCCGAATCCACCTGGGCGTAGCGTTTCGACGTTGGCAGGGCGTCGGCGTTGAACCAGAGCGCGATGGATGCCAGTGTCAGTCCTAGAAATACAATGATTTCCGATAGTTTACTTATCATTTTTCCCTCCCCGATTGGTCTGCGGCCCGCCGATGGGCGGACCGCATCGCGCGTGCTCAGTAGCCAAGATCTTTCATGATCTTCGAGAAGGCTTCGGTCTCGCTATCCATGAAGGCTTTGAATTCATCCGGGCCGAGGAATTCAGAGCGGTATTGCAGCGCGCTCTGGGTTTCGACCTCTTTGTAGCCGGGGTCTTCATAAGCGGCTTGGAAGAGTTCGATCAGCTTGGCGATGATCTCTGGGTCGGTGTCCGGGCGGATGCCAAAGCCGCGCCAGCGGCCAAGGGTCACGTCATAGCCGTTTTCCTTGGCGGTGGGCACCTCGGGCAGTTCCGGCAGGCGTTCATCCGAGAAGAGCACGAGCGGCACCAGATCACCGGATTCGATGAGGCCACAGGTGGGACCGTATTCCTCATACATCAGGTCGATGTGACCACCGAGCGTGTTGGAGACCATTTCGGCAGCACCGAAAGGCACGGTTTCCAGCTCGATCCCGGCCTCTGCGTTGAACTGGCCGACGAGCGCATCGTCGAACCCTGCCGAGCCGGTGACGCCGACCTTGAGCCCGCCGGGGTTTTCCTTGGCGGCGGCGAGAATGTCGTCGAGCGATTTGAGCGGGCTGTCCTTGGAGGTCAGCAGCATGCCTTGGTCATATTGGATGCGGACCAGCGGGTAGACCGACGAGAGGTCGATGCGGCCCAGAGCGTGGTTGATCACGTCATCGGGGCTCAGCGAGACCAGGGTATAGCCATTGGCCGGGCGCTGCAGGAAGGACACATAGGCGGGAACACCGCCGCCGCCCTTGATCGAGATCGGCACGACGCTTTGGCCGGTCGCCTCTTGCATCGGTTCGCCGATGGCACGGATAAAGCGATCGGTGCCGCCGCCGGGGCCGTATTGGTGGATGATCTCAACGGTGCGGTCCGGGTAATCCCCGGCGATGGCCGTGGTGATCGACAGAGCGAGCGCCATGGTCGCCCCGCCGAGTGCCTTGAAATTCATTATTGTCATGTCTTCCTCCCTGTTTGAATGCGCGACCACCGCTCTCCTCTGCGGTGGCCGATGAAGCCCGGCCAAATGTCAGTGGCCGGAATGCGATCTCGCCCTTGGGGCGAAATTATTCGGCCGCGACCGTGTCGAACTGGGTCGTCTCCAGAACGGCCATGGCGGCGGCAACCCCGCCTTCGGTATGCGGCACACCGGATTTGCGCAGGCCGAGCTCGACCCCGGTCAAGGTGCCGGCGAGGGTCAGATCGTTGAAATCGCCCAAGTGACCGATGCGGAACACGCGATCCGCCACTTTCGACAGCCCGTTGCCGAGCGAAATGTCGTAATGCTGCAAGGTGGTGGCGCGGAAGGCGTCGGCGCTATGGCCTTCGGGCATGAGCACGGCGGTGAGCACGCCGCTTTCCTGTCCCTGTTGGCGGCAGAGCACTTCGAGCCCCCAGTGACGCACGGCGCTGCGGGTGGCGGCACCATGGCGCTGGTGGCGGGCGAAGACATTGTCGAGCCCTTCCTCGTGCAGCATGGCGATGGCTTCGTTCAGCCCGTAGAGCATGTTGGTGCCGGGGGTGTAGGGGAAGTAGCCCGAGCCGTTGATGGCATCCATGTCCTGCCAGTCCCAATAGGAGCGGCGCATGCCGCCGGTCTTGGACAACTCAAACGCCTTGTCGCTGACGGCGTTGAAGGACAGGCCGGGGGGCAGCATCAGCCCCTTTTGCGAGCCGGAGACCGCGACATCGACGCCCCAAGCGTCAAACTGAAAGTCGATCGAGGCGAGGCCCGAGATCGTGTCGACCATCAAAAGCGCCGGGTGACCGGCGGCATCGATGGCGCGGCGCACTTCGGCAATCGGCGAGACCGAACCGGTGGAGGTTTCGTTATGGACGACGCAGACGGCCTTGATCTCGTGGCCGGTGTCTTGGCGCAGGCGGGTCTCGATCCGGTCGGCATCGGCGCCGCTGCGCCAGTCGCCTTCGATGAACTCGGCATCGATGCCAAGTTTCGAGGCCATTTTCTTCCACTGGGTGGCGAAATGGCCGGTTTCATACATCACGACCTTGTCGCCCTCGGCGAGCGTGTTGACCAGCGCGGCCTCCCAGGCGCCGGTCCCCGACGAGGGGTAGATGAAAACGCGCTGCTTGGTCTTGAAGATGGTCTTCATCCCCGCGATGGCCGTGAGGCCGACCTCGGCGAAATCCGGGCCGCGATGGTCCATCGTCTGTTTCGAGATGGCGCGCAGCACGCGGCCTGGCACGGGGCTTGGCCCCGGGATCTGTAGAAAATGGCGCCCTGCCTTGTGCATTGTGTTCTCCTCCGGTTTCGACGGTGCCGCTGTTCGGGCCGTCAGGTCTTAGAATCTCGTGTTTGAATAATGAATGCATTTTGAGTCGCCATCTGTCAACTGACAAGAATTGCCCTTATTTACAGGGTTATAGTGTTCTTGATTGAAGGGGAGTCCCGGTTTATAGTGAATGCAAAATGAGTTTTGAACGCATTATCAAGTGGGCGGAGGTGGCGATGACCCCGGAAGATCAGACGAGTTCCCTGAGCGATGGCAAGGGTGAGGTTTTTCGGCGGCGGTCGCTGCATGAAGAGCTCACCGAGGCGATCCGGGAATTGATCGTGGTCGGTGATCTGCTGCCCGGGACGCGGGTGCCGGAAAAGGAGCTCTGTGCGCTCTATAGCGTGTCGCGCACGCCGCTGCGCGAGGCGCTCAAGGTGTTGGCGATTGACGGGCTGGTGAATCTCGAGCCCAACCGTGGGGCCTGGGTCAGCAAGATCACCAAGGAGGATATCGACGATGTGTTCCCGGTGATGGGGGCCTTGGAGGCGCTGTCGGGGGAGCTTGCGTGCAAGCATATTTCGGATGCGGAGATCGGCAATGTGCGGCGGCTGCATCGTGAGATGCTCAAGTATTTCGAGCAGCGGGACCTTGAGGGCTATTTCGCGGTGAACCAGCAGATCCATGAGGCGATCCTCAGCGCGGCGCGGAACAAGACGTTGACGGCGCAGTATAATTCGCTGGCGGCGCGGGTCAGGCGGGCGCGCTATGTGGCGAATATGACTATGGACCGCTGGACCCAGGCGACCGAGGAGCATGAGCAGATCATGACCTTTCTCGAGCGGCGCGATGGGGCGAGGCTCTCGGCTATTCTCAAGAAGCATCTGGAGAACAAGCTCGAGACCGTGCGGCAATGGCTCGATGACAATGAAGAGGCGGAGGACGCCAAGGCCCCGTGAGGGCAGCGCTGTCTGATGTTGTGACCATAGGGGCCGCCCGGTGGGGCGGCTGAACTCAATTTGATGGACCATATATGACCCGACCCGATGAGATCCGAGCGCTGGCGCAGTCTTTGATGACGGCGCGGCAAACTGGCCTGCCCGTGACGTTTCAGGCGTCCGAGGCGTTCAGCTATGAGGCGGCGTTGCAGGTGCAGCGTCTTGTGCAAGAGGAGCTTGGGGCGGTGTCCGGGTTCAAGGTCGGGCGCTATGAGCCCGGGCGGCCGATCATCGCGCCGATCCCCGAGGTCTATACCTATGCGGCGGGGGCGGCGGTGCCGTTCAAAGGCTCTATCGGTGTCGAGCTGGAGATCGGGTTTCGCCTGAACCGGGAGCTGGCGGGCTATGAGCGGAGCCGGGTTGCGGAGTATTTCACGCCCTATGTGGTGATGGAGCTGGTGACCTCCCGGATTGCCGAGCCGCTGGGCCATCCGCTGCACAAGCTGGCGGATATGCAGGCCGGGTATGGGCTGGTGATCGGCAGTGAGGTGACGGATTGGGCGGGGGATGATGTCCACTCGGTCGAGGTGTCGCTTGTCGCCAATGGGGAGCCATTGGTGCAGGGCGAGGTGGCGCTGCCCAATGGGTCGGCGCTGACCTCGCTCGAGATGGCGATCGAGGGCGTGGGCGACCATGCCAGCGGGTTGCAGCCGGGACAGATGGTGATCACCGGCACGCTCACCGGGATCGAGATGTTTGACGCGAGCACGCAGGTTCGGGCGGAGATTTCCGGGCTGGGCAATGTCGCGTTCGATCTGTCGAAAGCCTAGTCGGCCACGGTCCCGGGGCGGGCTTGTCCCAAAATTCAGGCCCTCTGCACAAATTTGCATCACAGCTCTTCAGCCTCGCTCGCAAAGGTTCAGCTTTGGCCAGCGGGCTGACTGATTAGCCTCTGCCTAAGGACCAGTAAGGTAACGCGTTCTTCGCATGTGACGAAACCGGACTTAGTGTTTTCCGGTGCGATGGCGCTTTGCTTGGGCAGGGCGCCGGGGCGTGGCAGAGGTGGCCAGAAGGCGGGCCGCAGGAAAGGGATGCAAGTGACAGACGACCGGATCAACGCGATTGACATACGAAATGCCGTGAAGCGCTATGGCGATTTCACCGCGCTCAAAACGATCTCGCTGTCGATCCGCGACAACGAGTTTTTCACGCTGCTGGGGCCGTCGGGCTGTGGCAAGACCACGCTTTTGCGGATGATCGCCGGGTTCGAGGATGTGACCGAGGGCGAGATTTTCCTCTTTGGCGACGAGATCGAGAAGCTGCCGCCGAACCGGCGACCGATCAACACGGTGTTTCAGAACTACGCGCTGTTTCCGATGATGACGATTCTCGACAATGTGGCCTTTGGCCTCGAGATGAAGGGCGAGAGCAAGGCGGCGGCGCGCAAGCGGGCGGGCGAGATGCTCGAACTGGTGCAGCTGTCGCAGTTTTCCAGCCGCAAGCCCTCGCAATTGTCGGGCGGGCAGCAGCAGCGGGTGGCGCTGGCGCGGGCGCTGGCCCCGAGCCCCAAGGTTCTGTTGCTGGATGAGCCGCTGTCGGCGCTCGATCTCAAGCTGCGGCAGGCGATGCGGTTCGAGCTCAAGGAATTGCAGCGCGAGACGGGAATCACCTTTATTTTCGTGACCCATGACCAGGAAGAGGCGCTCACCATGTCGGACCGGATCGCGGTCATGTCGGCGGGCGAGCTGCAGCAACTGGGCGATGCGCGCGATATCTACGAGCGGCCAAGCAATATGTTCGTGGCGGATTTCATCGGCGAGACCAACCTTCTCGAGGTTGAGGTCGACGCGGTGGAGGCGGGCCGGGCGCAGGTGCATCTCGGCGGGGGGCATCAGCTCAGCGTGGATGCGGTCGAGGGTGTCGGCAAAGGCGCCAAGGTGCATATGTCGGTGCGGCCCGAGCGGCTCTATCTCTCGGAAGGGGCGGAAGGGCCCGAGAGCCTCGCTGGTCGGGTGCGGGCCAATATGTTCGTGGGCACCGATATTCAGACGCTTCTCGATCTGGATGGCGGCGTGCAGATTTCGGTGCGCAGTTCCAATTCGGAGCGCGGCAACAAACGGGTGTTCGAGCCCGGCCAGATCGCCCATATCAACATGGAGCAGGGGGCCGCGCGCCTCCTGGCGGATTGATGGCGGGGGGAGCGGCCAGCGGCGGCAGCGCCCGCACCGACACCTATCGCGAGGCGCGGCATTGGCTGCTGCTGCCGTCCTGGGTGGTGTTGATCTTTCTCATCCTGATCCCGGTTCTGATGATGCTCGTCTATTCCTTCCTGACGAAGGAATTCCGCGGCGGGGTGATCTGGGAATTCAGCCTCGACGCCTATGATCAGTTCTTCTTTAATCGGGGCCTGTTTGGCGACGAGCCGCCGAGCATCGAATGGACCTATATCACGATCTTCTGGCGCTCGATCTGGCAGGCGGGGGCGGCGACGATCCTCAGCCTCGTGATCGGCTTTCCGACCGCCTATTTCATCGCCACGCGGCCCGAGAAGGTACGGCCGATGTGGGTGTTTCTCATCACCATCCCCTATTGGGTGAACCTGCTCATCCGGACGGTGTCGATGAAGTTTGTGCTGCGCGATCAGGGGCCATTGAATGATTTCCTGCTCTGGACCGGGCTGATCGACAGCCCGCTGCATATCGTGAACACGAATTTCGCGGTGCAGCTTGGCCTCTTCTACAGCTACCTGCCGTTCATGGTGCTGCCGATCTATGCCAGCGTCGAGCGCTATAATTTCGCGCTGAGCGAGGCGGCGTCGGATCTCTATGCGGGCAAATGGGTCACGCTGCGGCGCATCCTGTTGCCGGCGGTCAAGCCGGGGGTGATCGCGGGCTGTATCCTTGTCTTTGTGCCGTCGCTGGGCAGTTTCCTTGCGCCGGATCTTCTGGGCGGGGCCAAGAATTTCATGATCGGGTCGCTCATTGAGGAACAGTTCAAGGGCAATGCGGGCAACTGGCCCTTTGGGGCGGCGGCGTCGATGATCCTGCTCAGCATGGTGCTGATCATTCTGATCGTCTTTGCCCGTCAGCAGGCCCGGGCCGAGAAGGGGGGCGCGTGATGGGGCGGCGTTTCGACATCAAACATGTGCCGGGGTTCCTGCCGGTGACGATCCTGTGCCTCGTGGTGCTCTACGCGCCGCTTCTGGTGGTGACAATCTATTCGCTCAACGACAGCAATTCGATCACCAATTGGGAAGGGGTGAGCCTGCGCTGGTACGCGGATGTGTTCACCGGGCCGGAGGCGGAGAAGTTCAAGCTTGCGGCGTGGAACAGTTTCACCATCGCCATCATTGCCGCGACGGTGTCGACCACCATCGCCACGCTGGCGGCGACCGCCATGGTGCGTGGCGGGCGGTTCCGGCTGCGCACGGTGAGCTTTGGCCTCATCTCGATGCCGCTCATGGTGCCCGAGATCGTGACGGCGGTGGCGACGCTCATCTTTTTCAACTCGATCGGGTTCACCCGGGGCTATAGTTCGATCCTGCTGGCGCATATCGCGTTCTGCATCCCCTTTGCCTATATGCCCATCGCGGCGCGGATGCAGGGGATCGAGGACAGCTATGAGCAGGCGGCGCTCGATCTCTATGCGACCAAGCGGCAGGCCTTCACCCGCATCCTTTTGCCGATGATGGTGCCGGGGATCATCTCGGGCTATCTTCTGGCCTTCATCATCAGCCTCGACGATTTCATCATCACCAATTTCGTCAAAGGGGCCGGGATCGAGACCCTGCCGACGGCGATTTTCGGATCGGTGAAACAGGGGATCAAGCCGAATATCATGGCGATTTCCACCATGCTTCTGGCGCTGTCGATCCTGATGGTCACGATTTCCTATTTCGTCAGCAAGAGCGACAAGAAGACCTGAACCAACGTATAAAACAGGGAGTAAGACATGAAACATCTGACACAATTCACCGCGGCGGCGGCCATGGCGCTGGCGCTTGGGGCGCAGGCGGCGCAGGCCGAAGGCAAGGTCGTCGTCTATCACTGGTTCGAATATATGCCGGCCGAGCTTCTGGAGAAGTTCACCGAAGAGACCGGCATCGAAGTGGTGATGGACACGTTCGACAGCAACGAGGCGCTTTTGGCGTCGCTCAAGGCCGGGGCGATTGGCACCTATGACGTGGCGGTGCCGGGCGATTACATGGTCAAGATCATGGCCGGTGAGGGGATGCTCGACACCATCGCCGAGGGCGAGCTCGCCAATAAGGGCAACATTCAGGAAGAATGGGCCGATCCGAGCTTTGACCCCGGTCGTCAGCATTCGATCCCCTATCAGTGGGGGTCCACCAGCTTCATGGTGAACCGCGACGTCTATAAGGGCGATATCAACACCACCGATATCCTGTTCAACCCGCCGGCGGAGCTCTCGGGCAAGATCAACATGCTCGACAGTCAGGGCGAAGTGATCGCCATGGCGTCGCTGCATATGGGCATTCCGCAATGTTCGACGGATCGCGAGCAGCTCAAGGCGCTGAACGCGATGCTGCAAGAGGCCAAGCAGCACTGGGCGTCGTTCAACAGTGACACGGCGAAAGAGGTGCTGGTGTCCGGCGATGCGGCGGTGGGCCAGATCTATGACGGGTTCGGTGCCAAGGCGCGTCAGGAAGGGGCCAATGTGGAATATGCCTTCCCGAAAGAGGGCTATGTGGTCTGGATGGACAATGTCGTGCTCTTGAAGGATGCGCCGAACCGCGACAATGCGCTCAAGTTCATGGACTTCCTGCTCGAGCCCGAGAATATCGCGGCGGTGACCAACTATGCGCGCTACAGCTCGGGCGTGGTGGGCACCAAGGAGTTCCTCGATCCCGAACTCTCGACCCAGCCCGAGAGCAACCCGCCCGCCGAGGCCGGCAAAGGCGCGTTCATCGAGGTCTGTGACGAGGAAACCCAGAAGGTCTATGACCAGATCTGGACCAACCTGAAGAAATAAGCGCCGTCAGGCAGCGATTGAGAGGCCGTGGGAGAGATCCTGCGGCCTTTTGCGTGGGCCTCCCCTTGCATCAGAGCGGGGCTTGGGGGATGTCAGAGGTATGGGGCCGCAGCCCCGGCAGTTGTGGTAAGAGAGGTATGGCATGGCGCAGCGCAAGGTCTTGATCACCGGTACGGCGGGGTTCATCGGGTTTCATCTGGCGCAGCTGTTGCTCGACGAGGGGTTCGTCGTTCAGGGCTATGACGGGATGACGGATTATTATGACGTGACGCTCAAGGAGCGGCGGCATGCGATCCTCAACCAGAACAAGGCTTTCAGCGCCTGCGAAGGCATGCTCGAAGATCAGGCGCGGTTTGACGCGGTGGTGGATGAGTTTGCCCCCGATGTGATCGTGCATCTCGCGGCGCAGGCGGGGGTGCGCTATAGCCTCGAGAACCCGCGCGCCTATATCGAGAGCAATGTCGTCGGCACGTTCAACGTGATGGAGGCGGCGCGGCGGCATAAGGTGGATCATCTGCTGATGGCCTCGACCTCGTCGGTCTATGGCGCCAATGAAGAGATGCCCTTTGCCGAGACCCACAAGGCCGACACGCCGCTCACCATCTATGCCGCGAGCAAGAAGGCCAATGAGGCGATGGGCCATTCCTATGCCCATCTCTATGATCTGCCGACCACGATGTTCCGGTTCTTTACCGTCTATGGCCCCTGGGGGCGGCCCGATATGGCGCCTTACAAGTTCACCAAGGGCATTCTCGATGGCAGCACGATCGACATTTACAACAATGGCGATATGTGGCGCGATTTCACCTATGTGACCGATCTGGTGCGCGGCATTCGCGGGCTGATCGATGCGGTGCCGGGCGGCGAGGAGACCCGCGTCGCAGGCGATAGCCTGTCGCCCGCCGCGCCCTACCGTGTGGTCAATATCGGCAATTCCGACAAGGTGCGGCTGATGGATTTCATCGAGGCCATCGAGGCCGCCGCCGGGCGCAAGGCGGTGCGCAACTACATGCCGATGCAGACCGGCGACGTCTATGCCACCTATGCCGATGCCGAGCTGTTGAAAGCGCTCACCGGCTACCGCCCCCAGACCGATATCCGCGACGGCATGGCGCGCTTTGTGGCCTGGTATCGGGAGTATTACGGGGTGTGATCGCGTGCCGGTCCATCCTGTGGTCATGCAGGGCCGCAAGGGTGGTCAGCGTGGACGTTTCGTGACAAGAGACGGGCACGCGCGTTTGCGCGTTGATCACGATCAGACATAGGCGAGTGCCATGCAAATCTATCTTCCGATCGCTGAAGTGTCCGTCAACGGGCCGCTTTTGTTGTCGATCGGATTGATGGTCGGGTTGTTGTCGGGGATCTTTGGTGTGGGCGGCGGGTTTTTGATCACGCCGCTTTTGTTTTTCATCGGCATCCCGCCGGCGGTGGCGGTGGCGACCTCGGCCAATCAGATCGTGGCCGCGTCTTTTTCCGCCATTCTCGCGCATCTGCGGCGGCGGACGGTGGATATTCCCATGGGGCTGGCCTTGATGATTGGCGGGCTTCTGGGCTCGACCGTGGGGATTTACATCTTCAACCTGCTGCGGTCTCTGGGGCAGGTCGATCTCTTGGTGAACCTGTTTTATGTGGTTTTCCTGGGGCTCATCGGGGCGCTCATGTTCATCGAGAGTCTCAGCGCGCTGCGCAAGGCGCAAAAGCAGGGGCCGCAGACACGGCGCAAGCGGACGCGGCGGGATTGGGTGCATGCGATGCCGTTTCGGGTGCGGTTTCGCGCCTCGGGGCTCTATATTTCGGTCATTCCGCCGCTGCTGGTCGGGTTTTTCGTCGGCGTGCTGTCGGCGATCATGGGGGTCGGGGGCGGTTTTGCCGTGGTGCCGGCGATGATCTATGTGCTCGGGATGCCGACCAAGGTGGTGGTCGGGACCTCGCTGTTCCAGATCCTGTTCGTGTCGGCCTATACGACGATGATGCACGCCTATAGCAGCCAATCGGTGGACAGCGTCCTCGCCGTTTTGTTGATCGTGGGCGGCGTGATCGGGGCGCAGATCGGGGCGCGGATCGGTCTCTTGCTGCGGGCCGAGCAGCTGCGCATCCTGCTGGCGATGATCGTGCTGGCGGTCTGCTGCAAGCTCGGGCTCGATCTGGTGCTGCCGCCGTCGAATGTTTTTTCGGTGACGGCTGTTCTGGCGCAGTGAGGGCGTGCCCGGGCGCGGGCGCTGTCCTGTGATGTCCGGCCCCAAGGGGTGCGTCGGGGCCGGAGTTAAGGGCTTAGATATAGTCGAAAGCCCATTCATTGTAGCCCTGTTCGCCGCGATACCAGATGACCTTGCTGTTTTCGTCCTCATCATGGTTCCAGAGGCGTTTGGTGCCTTGGTTCATGGCGGCGCGGACCAGGATGCGACGTTGCTGGCTTAGCTTGATGTCGCGGATCAGGGTCTCTTCATTCCATTTTTGGCGAAGCTCGTCGCGGAAGCGGGCGAGGGTCTCGGCCAGATCGGGCGCGCCGGCAAGGTTGCTGCGCTCCTCTGGGTCGGTCTCGAGGTTAAAGAGCATCTCGCCGTCTTCGGAAGAGGCGATGTATTTATACGCGCCGCGACGGATCATGAAGATCGGGACCGGGGTGCCCTCGGCGAGGTATTCGGCATAGACGGCGCGTGTCGGCGCGGGGTTGCCGCGATCGATCAGCGAGAGAAGATCGGTGCCTTCGAGCGGCTCGGCCTCGGCGGGGGCCTCGGCAATCGCGTTGAAGGTCGGCACGAGATCGACGAGCGAGGTCAGTTCGCGCACCCGTTGCGGTGACATCCAGGGCGCCGAGATGATCAGCGGCACGCGCAGCGATTTTTCGTAGAAATGTTTCTTGAACCACATGCCGCGCTCGCCCAGCATTTCGCCATGGTCCGAGGTGAAGACGATGAGCGTCTTGTCTTCGGCCCCAGTGGCGCGGAGCGCATCTAGTACCCGCGCCATGAGGCTGTCGATATAGCTGATCGAGCCGTAATAGGCGCGGATGGCGCGGCGCACGTCATCGTCGCTGAACTGGATGCCGAGCATGCCGAAATCCTTGAGCAGGCGCACGGCGTGGGGGTCGTGCTCTTCTTCGGGCAGGGCGGGGACGCGCGGCAGGGGGATGTCGCAGTCCTCGTAGAGATCCCAGAATTCCTTGCGGCAGAGATAGGGTTCATGCGGGTGCGTGTAGGAGACCTGCAGGAAGAACGGGCGGTCGTCGTCGTTGCGGGCCATGTCATAGATATGCTGGACCGCTTTGAAGGTGACCTCTTCGTCATAGTCGATCTGAACCGAGCGTTCGCAGATGCCGGCGATACGCACTGCGCGGGGATCGTTGGTGTCGCGTTTGCCTTCGTTGCCCCAGTTCGGCACCCAGGCGAAATCGCCGGGGTAGAGGTCTGCGGTCAGGCGTTTTTCAAAGCCGTGGAACTGATCCGGGCCGATGAAATGCATCTTGCCAGAGAGCGCCGTTTGATAGCCTGCGGCGCGGAGGAAATGCGCGTAGGTGGGAATTTCGGCCGAAAACTCGGCGGCATTGTCATAGGCGCCGACATGCGAAGCGAGCTGACCGGTGGCCATGGAAAACCGCGAGGGGGCGCAGAGCGGGAAGTTGCAATAGGCGTTTTCAAAGACCACGCCCTTGTCCGCCAGAGCGTCGATATTGGGCGCGTGACAGATGTTGTCGCCATAGGCCCGGAGCGCAGAGGCGGTCAGTTGGTCGACTTGGAAGAAGAGGATATTGGGCCGATCGGTCACTTGTTGCCGCCTTTCGTGAAGAGAGAGTAGAAGAGCCCCGCGGGGCCGGTCTGATACCATCTGAGATGGCCGCGGTCGCGCGAGGAGATGCCAAAGCTTTGCGACACGCGGTCGATGACGATGGCGAGGAAGACGATGCCGAGCCCGCCGACGGTGGCGATCCCCATGTCGAGGCGGCCAATGCCGCGCAGCACCATCTGACCCAGGCCGGTGACAGAGATCATCGAGGAAACGACCACCATGGAGAGGGCCATCATGATGGTCTGGTTCACGCCAGCCATGATGGTCGGCATGGCGAGGGGCAGTTCGACCTTGATCAGGGTTTGCCGCCGTGTGGCGCCAAAGGCGCGGGCGGCTTCGACCATGTCTTCGCGCACCTGCCGGATGCCGAGATTGGTCAGTCGGACCACGGGCGGCAGGGCATAGATGAAGGTGACGATGACGCCCGAGACATTGCCGATGGAGAACAGCATCACGATGGGCACGAGATAGACGAAGGAGGGGATCGTCTGCATCAGGTCGAGCAGCGGTTGCAGCACGAACCAGAAGCGGTCGTTGCGGGCCGCCCATATGCCGAGCGGAATGCCGATGAGGGCGCAGAAGACGACACAGGTCAGCACGATGGAGAGCGTGGTCATGCTGGCCTCCCACGCGCCCATCAGGCCGATGGCAGTCATGCAGGCGGCGGCGATGAGCCCGAGCTTGCGCCCGCCGGCCTGCCAGGAGATGAGCACGATCAGCGCGAGGATGAGCAGATCAGGCGCGCCGGTGAGCCCGTCTTCGAGCGCGGTGAGCACGATGTCGAAGGGCACTTTGATCGCCTGAAAGATAAAGCGGAAATGGGTCACGACCCATTGCAGCGCCATTTCCACCCAGTCGCCGACCGGCACCCATTCGGTGTCGAAAATGTTCCAGATATCCATGTCTGTCTCCTAGCCGCGCAGCGCGCCGAGCGCGGTTTTGATCGAAATCATCCCGACCGCAGTGCCGTCGGGATTTGCCACCGTGACGGGGGACTGATCGTCCATGAAGTGATCGATGATCTGGGCCAGCTCGGCATCAGGTGCGACCTGTTTGGAGGTAGGAGCGCGGCCTTCGAGCGGCTCCATCAGGCTCTCGGCGCGGACGAGATGCACGCGGCTGATGCCTTTGACGAACTCGGCGACATAGGCGTCGGAGGGATTGGTGACGATCTCTTCCGGGGTGCCGATCTGGACAATCTCGCCATCGTTCATGATCGCGATATGGTCGCCCATGCGGATCGCCTCGTCGAGGTCATGGGTGATGAAGAGCGTGGTCTTCTTGAGGTGGCGGGAGAGTTTCAGGAACTGATCCTGAAGCTGCCGCCGGATGAGCGGATCGAGCGCCGAGAACGGTTCGTCCATGAGCAGAATTTCGGGATCTGCCGCCAGCGCGCGGGCGAGGCCCACGCGTTGCTGCATGCCGCCGGAGAGCTGATCGGGGTAGTGATCGATCCAGCCGTCGAGATCCATCGCCGCCAGCGCCTTTTCGGCGGCGACGCGGCGCTCGGCGGGGCCGATGCCGCGGACCTCGAGGCCAAAGCCCACATTCTGTCCCAGCGTGCGATGCGGCCAGAGGGCCATGTGCTGAAACACCATGCCGATGGTTTCCGAGCGAAGTTGCAGCAGCGCTGCTTCGTCCATCGTGTCGACCCGGCGGCCCGCGACGTGGATTTCGCCAGAGGTCGGGTCGATCAGCCGGTTCACATGGCGCAGCAGGGTGGATTTGCCCGAGCCGGACAGGCCCATGATGCAGAAAATTTCGCCGCGCTGGACGTTGAAGCTGGCATTGCGGACGCCGAGCACGCAGTCATAGCGGTCGCGCACTTCGGCCTTGCTCAGATTGTCGGAGAGCACCGCCTGCATGGCCTCGTCGGCGCGGCGCCCGTAGATCTTCCACAGACCTCGGCATTCGATTTGGGGGTTTTCCATACCCGGACCTTTCGAGAAAAAGGGGCGCGACCGGGGTCGCGCCCGCCAGTCGCAGGGAGACTTACTTGGCCGCGGCCGTGGCTTCGGCGATCCAGCTGTCAAAGAGCTCTTGGTTCGCGGTGATCCAGTCGGCGGCGTGGCGTTCGAAATCCTCGACCGTGTTTTCGCCATCGCGGAGTTTGACCTGGGCGGCGTTGACCGCCGCGATCGGGATGTCGACCAGTTCAAAGAATTTCGCGGCGGCCGGATTGTCGGCGAGGAAGTCATTGTTGGCGACGATATAGACATCGTTGGAGGCAAAGCCGGGGTCGAACCCGTCGGCCTGCCGGGTCGGGCTGTCGTCGGAGGCGGGCACGCCGATCTGCACCACGTCGTCGCCGGGAACGAGCACATCGCTGATCCAGTTGGGTGTCCATGTGTAGTAGAAGATCGATCCGCCTTCGTTGTAGCGGGTGATCGTGTCGGCCATGATCGCGAAATAGCTGCCTTGGTCGTGCTGCACCGCGTCGCGCAGGTCGTAGGCGTCGAGATGATCCTCGATTGCGAGTTCGCAGCCCCAGCCGGGGTTGCAGCCCGAGAGGTTGGCGCGGCCATCGCCATCGCTGTCAAAGAGCGCGGTGATGGCGGGGTCCTTGAAATCCGCGATGGAGGTGATCCCATGGGCCTCGGCGGTGGCCTTGTCGATGTAATAGCCTTGGCCCGCGCCGGTGATCGCCGCCTTGACGCGGGTCATCACCGCGTCGCCGCCCGATTTCTCGAAGAAATCATCGTGCAGCGGTTTCCAGTTGTTGAAGGTGTAATCCGCGTCGCCCGAGGCCACGGCGAGATGCAGGGCCGGGAAATCCGCCTCGAGCGTCGGTTCGACCTCATAGCCAAGCGTTTCAAGCCCCTGCTCGACGATCTTGTGCTGAAACCAGGCATTGGCCGGGCTGCCCTTGATGGGCGACACGGTGACGCCTTGGCCCGGCAATTCGGCGGCTGTAGCCGGGGCGGCAGTGATCAGGCCGAGGCCGAGAACGGTGGATAGCGTAAGCGAGGTGATATGTTTCATGAGTGGCGGTCTCCCTAGTGTCGATCGATCATTGCCGGTCTTTTTCCAATTTTTCAGCAATTTTGGGTGAGTCTTGGTCATCTGTGAAGTTCCAAAATGCGAGCGTTCGTGTTAACCAGGGTGTTATGGTAAACCTACGCAAATCCCTTAACAGGCTTCCACACCTGATCGCCTTTGAAGCGGCGAGCCGGAAGCTCAACTTTACGCGAGCGGCGGAAGAGCTTGGCGTGTCGCGCGTGTCGGTCAGCCGCCAGATTGCCGAGCTTGAAGAGAGCCTCGGGGCGCGACTCTTCAATCGTGAGCATCGGAGGCTGAGCCTGACACAGGCGGGCCGGGCGCTTGAGGCCGAGGTCAATCCGGCGCTGCATCAGATTGCCGATGCGCTAAAGAGCGTGGCCGGTGCAGCGAAGGGGACGCGCCTGTCGGTGACGACCACCTCGGCCTTTGCGACCTATTGGCTGATGCCTCGGCTGGTGGATTTCAGCAACCGTTTCCCCCGGATCGAGCTCGACCTTGTGGTGGCGGACCGGATGCTCGATCTTGCGGCGGAGGGGATCAATGTGGCGGTGCGCTATTCCGCAACCGAGCCGCGCGAGGGGCGTGTGCGGCCGCTCTTGCAAGAGAAGGTCTTTCCGGTGGTGAGCCCGCGCTATGCGGCGCGGACGGGGCTCACGCAGGCGTCGGACCTGTTGCAGGAACATTTGCTGCATCTGTCGGGGATCTACCGGCCCGGCGCGCGCTGGCCGAGCTGGTTTCGCAGCAACGGGCTCGAGCCGCCTCCCGAGGGCAGCGGCGTCGTGGTCAACACCTATATCAACATGCTGCAGGCGGCGATTGCCGGGCAGGGTGTCGGGTTGGCGGGCAACCCGCTGGTCGATCCCTACCTCGCCGATGGATCATTGATCCGGGTGCCGGGGTGCAAGGAGGTGGTGCGCGATCATTACTACCTGATGGACATGACCCGAGATCGAGAAGATGCGCAGATTTTCTGTGATTGGATCATGGATCAGGCGGGCAAGGCTGTGGGATAGGGTCCTGCGGTCTCAGTATTGATCCTCGGCGGTGCAGTTGACTGAGAGCTCGGCCATCGAGGCGGTGTTGGGCAGGGTCAGGGCGAGGCTCACCATTTTGGCGATATCGGCGCTATGGGTCATGTCAGCGGGCGGGAAATCGGTAACCTTACGGGCCATGTCGGTGTCGACAAAGCCGGGGCAGATGGCGGTGGAGCGGATGCCCAGATCCCAGCCGGTCTTGCGGATGCCATGGCTCAGCGCGACGGCGGCGTGTTTGGTCATGGCGTAAGAGGCGGCCTTGGGCGAGCGCACGCGTTTGCCGGAGAGTGAGGCGAGGATCACGACGCGTCCAGAGCCGGAGGCGGCGAGCGGGTCCCAGCAGGCTTTGACGAGGCGGCGCGGCGAATTGACGTTGATCTCCCACATCTGGTTGAGTTCGGCGTCGTCGATCTCGAGCGGGTCGCGGGCGATCATCGCCCCGGCCGAGCAGATCACCGCGTCGATCCGGCCGAACCGGTCGAGCGCGGCGCTGGCCCAGGCGGCCTCGTCCCGCTGCATCGCGTCATGGTGGGTGACATGAGCGTCTGGAAACGCCTCGGCTAAGGCGTCAACGCGGCGCGCACCGAGCGACAGCGACCAGCCCTCGGCCTGCAGATGCTGTGCCACGGCGGCCCCGATGCCACCACTGGCGCCAGAGATGAGGGCAGTTTTCGAACTCATGGGAGGCTCCGTGTTTGGGAAAGGGATATGGTGGCCGCGTCAGGAGAGGCGGTCAAGCAAGGGCAGGATTTTGTCCGAGGCTTCGAAATGCGGCATGTGGCCGATGCGTTCAAAGAGGTTGAGCGAGATGGTCCCCGGGGCGCGGAGCGCGTGTTTCCACGGGATGATCTGATCCTCGCGGCCCCAGATGATCCGCGTCTCCATATCGAGGCGGCCAAGGGCGGCGTTGAGGTCAAAGCCTTGCACCCCATCGGGAAAGAGAGCCTGCGCCATGGCCTGTTGGGCGGCGCGTTTTCTTTCGTCGCGACGGGCCATGGCGGCTGCTTGGACGAAGGACCAGCTGATCGCGTCGGGGTCCGCGGTGAGCTGTTTCATCCAGGGGCCGAGGCTTTCGCTGCGCGACGCACGGGCGAGCCCGGTGATGGCGTCGCCGTTGATCTCGGGGCCGAGCCCGGCGGGAGAGATCAGCGTCATGCTCGCCACCTGCCGGGGGCGCGTGTCGGCGAGGGCGAGGGCCAAAGCGCCGCCGAGGGAATGGCCGACGAGATGGCAGCGTTCGAGGCCGAGATCGTCGAAGCTGCGGCGGAGCAGCGAGACCAGATCGGCGAAATTGCTGATCGATTTGCGTGGTGAGCGGCCGTGGGCGGGCAGTTCGATCCGGTGGATTCGGCGGGTTTTGGAGAGCGGTGCGGCCAAGGCCTCCCAGCCTGTCGCGTCGGCGAGAAAGCCGTGGATCATGACCATTGGCAGACGGTCGCCCGCGCCTGTGGATTGCACGAAGAGATCGCCGGGTTCGGCCTCGGGCAGAACGGGGGGCGTGGCGCTCTCGGCCATGGGCATGGGGGCGGCGGGTTGGGCTGGCGCTTGCAGCAGATCGCTCATCTGGATGCGGCCGCCTGGGCCGCGACCGGTGAGGCGCGAGACGTCTAGGCCAAGTGAGGCGGCCTTTTGGCGGGCGGCGGGGGTGATGGCGCGACGGGATGTTGCTGCGCGACCGAGCTCTGCGGTGGCCGGGGCCGGGGCAGGCGTGGGTGCGATCGCTTGTGGGGCGCTTGATTGCGGGGCCGTTGGCTCAGGGGCGGCGGCAGCTTTGGGGGCGGCGGTTTGCGCCGGTGGCTCGCCCGGGGTTTCGCCTTCGGCATAGATCCAGGCGACAATGCCATCGACCGGGGCGGTGTCGCCTTCGGTTACGAGAATATGATGCAGATAGCCGTCTGCTTCGGCTTCGACCTCGACCGCAGCCTTGTCGGTTTCGACCTCAAAGAGGACATCCCCCGTTTTCACGGCGTCGCCTTCGGAGCGGGTCCAGCTGGCGATGCGACCTTCCTCCATGGATTGATCTAGCCGGGGCATGGTGATTTTGCTGGGCATCTGAAACCTTCTGAGAGCCGGGGATGGTGGGGGTCTCCGGGCCGCGAGGGCCCGGAGAATATGCGTGGGGATCAAGCGTCGTGGACGTAGAGCCCGCCGAAATTGTCAGCGGCTTCCTTGAGCTTGTCGAAGGTCGCGAGCGAGCCCACGAGCTCTTTCTTGACGTCGTCCCATTCGGGCTTTTGCGCGCCGGCGGCCTCGATCCACTGGGCCTGTTCGTCCTCGGTGGGGGCGTAGAAATTCACCCCGGCGGCGGACATCTCGTTGATCGCGTAGTTGCGCGAGGAGGGCACCTGGGCGAGGTTCTGCAGGAAGGTGATATGCGCCCCCCATTCGACGGCTTCGCGCGTGTCGGTGTCGAGCCCTTCGAGCCAGCCCATGTTGCAGGAATAGACCCCGCCATCGGGCACGGTGCGGGTGAAGGTCACGTGTTCCACGATATCCTTGAAGCCGAAGAGGTTGAGACCCATCGTGTTGGGGTCGAGCGCATCGGCCACGCCCTGACGCAGCGCCGAGGGGGTTTCACCCCAGGCGATGGGCGTCGGGTTCGCGCCGAGCATGCTGTAGGTCTGGGCGAGGATCTTGGAGCCCGGCACGCGGAATTTGAGGCCGCGAATGTCCTCGGGGGTTTTAACCGGCGCATCGCGCAGGCCGCGACGGAGGCTCACGGTGCGGGGATCGACCGGCTGATAGAGCAGCACTTTGAAGCCGCTTGCAGCGACGCGCGCGTCGACCTCGGCCTTCCAGATGTCGGAGGTCACGAGATTGACGAATTTCTGGTTCTCGCCGCACCAGAAGGGCAGGTTGATGATGTCGACGGCGGGCGCGAAGGGCGCGAAATTGGCCATCGAATGCTGGGCCGCCTGAATGGTACCGTTTTGCACCTTTTCGGCCAGTGCCGCCCCAGCCCCGAGCGAGCCATTGGGCACGAGCCGGACATAGACCTTGCCACGGCTGGCGTTCTGGATGTTTTCCTTGAGATGCAGCTGCATCACCGGGAAGGTCCGCGTCGTGCCGAGACGGTAGGCAGTGGCGATGGTCATCACATGCTCTGCCGCCGCCTCGCGATCGGCCTCTTCCTTGGCGGTCTGGGCCTCGGCGGGGGCGACGCCAAGCGTTCCGGCACCTACGGCCGCCACGGCGACGGTAAAGCCTGCGGTGCCGGCGAGCTTGAGAAAGTTGCGGCGGTCTTCATTGCTTGGGGTGTCTGTAAGTGTCTTTTCCGGATCCATCGTGGGTCCTCCTCTGTTGCGATGGGGGGTGACGCAGTGTCAGAAATGGCTTGGTCAAAACTGGCCGGGGCTCATCCCTTTCTGCGTTCTTCTTTGATTAGAAACAGCACGCCGAGACCGGTGGCCGCGAGCAAAAGCGCGAATTCGGTCCGGGCGGGCAGGCGGGGCATGGAGAGCCCCATCTCGGCGGAAATCTTGGCCAGAATGATATTGCCTGCGAAGACCGCGAAGATGGCGGTGGCGGCGAGGCCGATGAGCCGATGCGGCGCGGTTCTGCGGCTGTCTTGCGTCATCACGAGCCTTCCTTGTCCTTGTTCTGGTCAGTGTCTTGGGCGAGAGCGCGGTCGGGCAGCCCTGTAAGCCGTTCGATAAGCACCAGCATCGCGGTGCAGTCCCAGTCGCGGATGTCCTGACTGGCGGCGAGGTTGAAGAGCTCGCCCGCATTGGCGCCGAGAAAGAGCGGCACGCCGAGGCTCTTGCCGAGCCCGACCCCGAGCGAGATGTCCTTGGCTCCCATCGCGAGGGGGAAATCCGGGCTGACATCGCCGCGCAGCACCTTGTTGGGGTAGTTCACGTTGATCTGCCCGCGTCCGGCGGTGGTGTTTTGCAGGACCTCGACCGCGGCATCGGTGTCGATCCCGGCCTTGCGGGCCATGGCGAGGGTTTCGGCGGTGAGCACCATGCTGACCATCGACATGTAATTGTTGGCGATCTTCATGCGGATGCCGCTGCCCTTGGGGCCGAGATGGACGATTTTGTCGGCCATCGGTGCGAACACCGGCGCGGCATCGGCGAAATCCTCGGCGCGGCCACCCGCCATGATCAGGAGCGCGCCGTTCTGGGCGTCCTTGGGGGTGCGGCCGACAGGGGCGTCGAGCACGCGCAGCCCTTTGGCACTCAGGGCGTCGTGGATGTCGAGGCTGGCCTCGGGAGAGATCGTGCTCATCTCGATCATCAGCGTGCCGGGGGCGGCGCTGTCGGCGATGCCGCCCGCCCCGAGGCAGATTTGGCGGACATGGGTGTCGCGCGGCAGGATCGTCATGATGATCTCGGCCCCGTCGCAGGCCTCGGCCACCGAGGCGGCCGGAAGCCCGCCCACCTCTGCAAAGGCCGCGAGGCGGGCGCTGTCGATATCGACGCCGCGCACCTCATGGCCCGCGGCGACGAGCCGGGCGGCCATGCCGCTTCCCATGGTGCCGAGCCCGATGAAAGCGACGCGGCGGGCGGGAACCTTAGGCAGGGGGAGATAGGTCATCAGGCGTTCCTCCGGTCGGCGAATTCCATGAACTCGACGACGATGTCCTCGGGGCCGCGCAGGTAGAAGACGCGGCTCACGCCGCCGCGCATGACTTGCGGCGCTGAGATTGGGCGATGGCCTGCCGCGACGGCCGCGTCATGGATGGCGTCGACATCGCTCACGCTGAAGGCCAGATGGGTGAAGCCGGTGTCGGATTGGGCCGGGGGCGTCGTCTTGCCCGCCGGGGCGAGATACTGAAAAAGCTCAATCCGGTGCGACCCTTTGCGCAGCAGGGCCCAGAGGATATGGGCCCCGGTCATCCCGGTGACCGTTGCCAGTTCCGGCGCGTCGCGTTCGGCCTTGGCGCCCTCGGTGTCGAAGCCGAGGAAACCGGTGAGAAAATCGTACATTTGGTCGAAATCCTGCACGCAGAGGGCGGTGTGATGCACCCGCTCTATGAGATGGGCGACGCTCATGCGGAGGCTCCTTGCAGGGCGGGATGGCGGTCCGAGATGACCTGACGTAGCGCGGCTTCGACATCGGCGGGGCGGGCAAAGGCCGCCTCTTCGAGCACTTTGGAGACCACGGCGGAGGATTCCGTGCCGGTCACATGCAGGATTTCATAGTCGAGATGGTTGAACAGGCGGCGCTGGGCGTCGTTGACCACCCGCGAGCCGATGGAGGTGCCGCGTGTCGTCTGTTCGACCATCAAAAGCGCGTTGGTCTTGGCCACACTGGCGGTGATCGTGTCCCAATCGAGACCGAGCGGGTCGAGCGTGCGCAGATCGATCACCTCGGCATCGAGCCCGGTGCTGTCGCAGAGCTTGGTACAGATCTCGACCATCGGGCCATAGGTGAGGATGGTCGCCTGTGTGCCGGGGCGAGCGATGCGGGCCTTGCCGAAGGGGATGATGTAATCCCAATCGCCTGTGGGGACCTGGCCCTTGTTCTGGAAGAGCTCGTTATATTCGACCACGAGGACCGGGTCGTCGCAGGCGATGGCCGCGTTCATAAGTCCGATATAATCATGCGGCGTCGAGGGGGCGACAACGCGCCAGCCCGGATAGAGGGTGAAGAGCCCCGAGGCGTCCATCGAATGCTGCGAGCCATAGCCGGTGCCCTGGGTGACGCGGCTGCGCACGACGACAGGCACGGGGAAGTCACCGCCGAACATGTGGCGCACCTTGGCAATCTGGTTGAAGAGCTGATCGGCGGCGACGAGTGAGAAATCGGGATACATGATTTCGACCACCGGGCGCGCGCCATTGAGCGCCGCGCCAAGGGCCATGCCGGTAAAGCCATTTTCGCAGATCGGCGTGCCGAGAAGACGGTCGGGAAAGCGCTCGGCGATGCCGCGGGTCGCGCCTGCGGTGCCGCCGCGCAGCCGGTGGACATCCTCGCCGAGCACGAAAAGCCCGTCGAATTTCTCCATGTTGCGCAGCATGACTTCGGAGATGACATCGTGGAATTTCGCCTCGACGCCGGTTTCGGCGGTGAGGTCGCGTTCTTCGAGATGGCGCTTGTCCGCGAGTTCCGAGAGGTCGCCCCGGATGCCATATTCGACAGTGGCAGGATCGGGCCAGAGATCGGGTTTGAGACGACGGTCCTTACCGCTGCCTTCGATCAGGCGGTCCAGAGTGTCATCGACTGCGGCGGTGGCCCGGCTGCGGAGCGTGTCGATCTGGGCCTCGCTGAGCAGGCCAGCCTGCAGGATCTGCTGGGGTAGGGTCGTGGCCGGATCGCGGGCGAGCCAGGCGTCTTCCTCGGCCTTGTCGCGATAACCGAAGGCGCTGCCTTTGAGCGGGCCGGATTGGTGCAGGTGGCGATAGGTGCGGGCCTCGAGCAGCACCGGTCCGCCGGAGGTCTCGATGATCTTGCGGGCGGTTTCCATGGCGCGGCGGGCGGCGATGACATCCATGCCGTCGAAGCTGATCGAGGGGATGCCGAGACCGAGGCCACGCAGGCTTAGCCGGGTTTCGCGGGTCTGCTCTGACACATGGGTCGAGACCGCATATTGGTTGTTTTCGACCACAAAGACGGTCGGGGTCGTGTAGAGCGCGGCAAGGTTCATTGCCTCATAGGCGGTGCCGATTTGCATGGCGCCATCGCCGAAGAAGGCGACCGAGATGGCTCGCTCTCCGCGCATCTTGTCGGCCAGCGCATAGCCTACCGCATGGGGTATGTTGCCGCCGACGATGGCGTTGGAGCCAAGCACGCCTGCCTCGGGTTCGCGCAGATGCATCGAGCCGCCACGGCCACCGCAATAGCCGGATTTGAGACCGAGGATTTCGGAGTAGGTTTTGAACACCACCTCTTGGGCGGCCTGCGGAAAGCCCTGATCGAGCGGATCATATTCCGCGACCAGCGCATGGTTGAGCGTCTTGGCCAGAAACTGATGGTGCATCCGGTGGGTGCCGTTGATCTTGTCGCCCGAGGTCAGGGCCGACATCAGGCCGACGGCGGCGCCTTCCTGGCCGATGCTGGCATGGGCCGGGCCGTGTAGCAGGCCTTCTTTGCTCAGCTCGAGCAGACGTTCTTCGAAATGGCGGATGAGAAAAAGCTGTTCAAGCATCCGCGCCAGTTCGGCCACCGGCACGGCGCGCAGATCGGTTTCGTCCGTGGTCAGGGTCCAGCAGGGGGTGTCGACCGTCAGAGGCTCGAGCTTGGCGGCGAATTGATCTGTGGCCAAGGGCGAAGAAGGTTCGGAAGTCATAGGAGGCCTCTTGTTGAATCAGCGCGTTGAAAAGGGGTTGGGTGCATCACATCCACCATGTCGAGATGGCCGGGACGAAGGCGATCAGCAGGACGACGAGCAGCATCGAGAAGACGTAAGGCAGCGAGCGTCCCGCGACCGACAGGATAGAGTCGCCGGTGACCGAGGATATGACGAAGAGATTGAGCCCCAGCGGCGGTGTGATGAAGCCGACCCCTAGAGAGGTGATCAGGAAAATGCAGAACTGGATGTCGTTCATGCCGATTTCCTGCGCGAGCGGGAACATGATCGGGGCGAGGATGACGATGTTCGGTGTCGCCTCCATCACGCAGCCCGCGATGATGAAAACCCCGAGCATCAGCAGGATGGTCAGATTTGGATCGTCGGTGATGCCCCGGATGAATTGGGCAAAGCCTTGAGGCACCTGAACCAGCGCCAGCGCCTGAGCCAGCGGCAGGGCGACCGCGATGATCGGTACGATGATCCCGTTGACCTTGGCCGAGCTCCACAGCATCGCGGGCACTTGTGCCATGGTGAGCGTGCCGCTGGCAAAGCCGATGATCAGGGTGACGGCCACGGCCACGGCGGCGGCTTCTGTCGGAGTGAAAATGCCGGAATAGATGCCGCCGAGGATGATCAGCGGGATGGAGAGGGCGAATTTCGCGCTCCACAATGCCGCGAGCCAGTTGCGGAAGGAGAATGTGCTGCTGCTGTTCTCATAGCCATGGATGCGGTTCAGGATGATATTGGTGATCATGATCGAGACGAGCACCAGCACGCCGGGCACGATGGCCGCGACAAAGAGGCTCGCGGCAGAGATGCCGAGGATCATCCCGATGATGATATAGGCGATGGAGGGCGGGATCAGGATACCGGTGCAGGAGCCGGCGGCGACGAGGGCCGCCGCATAGCTGGGCGGATAGCCCTTTTCGACGAGACGGCTGTAGGTCATCCGTCCGACGGCGGCACAGCCTGCGGCGTCCGATCCCGAGATGCTCGAGAAAAATCCGCAACCCAACACCGTTGACGTGCCCATGCCCGAGCGCAGCGAGCCCATCGTGGCCTCGGCGAAATCGAGCAGTTTCTTGGACAGGCCCGTGCGCACCAGCGCGTCGCCGGTCAGCAGGTAGAGCGGGATGGCGATCAGGGCGTAATGGTCGACGCCGCTGAACAGGCTTTCGCCGAGAAGCGAGAGCGGCAGCACCCCGGTGGACCAGAGCATGACCAGCGCGGTCAGGCCAAGCGAGACCCAGACGGGGACCGAAAACAGGAAGAGGACCAGCAACAGCAGGAGCGGGCCGATGACATCCCATCCAAGCTCGAGCGTCGTTTCTACACCACCATAGAGCATCTGAAATCCTTAATCGAAGAGCTTTTCGCCCGAGGGCGGGCGGCGATTGGAGGCGAAGGCGCGGATGTCCGCGATGGTCGCCTCGATGGCGCGCAGCATCACCAAGGTGAAGCCAAGCGGCACCGCGACGAGGAACCATGCGCGCGACAGTTGCAGCCCTTCGGAGACTGATCCGTATTTGAGCGAGGTCAACACCGGCTCGATCGACCAGTAGAGCGCGAAGCCTGCGAAGGTCATGACGGCCAGATTGCCGAAGATCGAAAAGGTCGCCGCGCCCCGGGCGGGCAGGATGTCGACGAGAATCGAGAAGCTGATATGCGAGCGGTTGCGCACGCCGACGGCGGCGCCGATCCAGACCAGATAGATAAAGGCGTAGCGTGCCGCCTCTTCGCCCCAGATTGACGAGAAATCGAAGACGAAGCGCCGCAGCACCTCGATGATGATGGTGACGGTGATGAAGGCGTAGAGCCAGAGCATCGCCAGACGCTCTGCGTCATGCCACCTGTTCAAAAGCCGGGTCATGATGCGTGCGTCCCGCTCTGCGGGCCATGCGTCTGCGCCCTTGCTCGCAAGCCGGGCGGCAGATCTCGTGCCGTTTCCTCCCTCATGCAACTCCCCTCCCAAGTCGTTAGCATGTCCACTATGTGATTAATAGTTGATCACATAGTGGACATAAGTCAACGTTTCTTTTGCATAGGCGCAAGCCCATGTAGTCGCGACAGAAATTGGGGGGATGGGGCGGAAAGCGGGGGCTCAACTCATTCGGGGCTGTAGCATTTTGCTAGTCTGTTGGCCGCATCCTGCATCAGCGGAACCAATTGGCGCAGGCCTTCGGGGGTCTGGCGGCTGCTGGGCGCGACGAGGGCGAGGCCGATGGTGGGCGGGGCCGCGATCACCGGCACTGCGATGCCGATCACCCCTTCGAAACATTCTTCGCGGTCGACGGAAATGCCGTCCTTGCGGATCTGTGCGATCTCTTTGGCGAGCGCGTCCCGGGTCTGGATCGTGTTTTGGGTCAGCGGGCGCAGCGCCACTGTTTCGAGGTATTTGGCAAGCTGCACCTCGGGCATCATCGCCAGCACCAGCTTGCCCAGTGCTGAACAATAGAGCGGCACACGGCTGCCAACTTCGAGGCGGAAGGCCAGCGGCCAGAGCGCCTCGACCCGGTCGAGATAGACGACCTGACCGTTGACCAACGTGCCGATATTCGCGGTCTCGCGGGTGGCCAGCACCAGCTCATGCAGGATTTCATGGCGCGGTCCGCGGCTCGCAGATCCGGTCAGTGCGGCGCTGGCAAGGCCGACCAGATCGTCGCCTTCGATGATTTTCTTGCCGCCGCCTTCGCGTTTGAGCATGCCAAGCTTGATCAGGTTGTTGACGAGACGGGTGGCCGTAGGCCGGGGGATGGCGAGCTCTTCGGCGATCTCTGTCACGGTCGAGAAATGCCGGGGCGGGGCGGTGACCAGGGTCAGGATCTGCATCGCCTTGGCGACCGTTCCAGTGGCGGTCGGTTTCAATTCAGCTGGGTGTTTCGACATGCGCCACTTCTCCTGACCTCGTCACGGGGTCAGCCAAGGGCACGCCGTGATCCGAAGCATTCTGACCAGAAGCGAGGTTTTTTGCCAGAGCATTTGAATGTCGGGTCGTTCCCTGCTGTGAGGTCAGCTTTCCCGGCAGCAAGTCGCCCGGCGCTGGCTCTGTTCGGCATAAGGCCCCATTGTACCCCGTCGCATCCTGAGGCACATACGCGCTGACCCCTATGAAACATCCTTTAGGCGAGGGAAAGATATGACGGATTGGCAGGCGCGCGCGGCAAAGCTCTATGACGGGGGTTTTCGCCCCATGGTGATTGGTGGCAAGTGGTGTGCGGCGCAATCGGGTGAGGTGATGGAGGCGCGCAACCCGGCTGATGGCGGGCTTTTGGCCACGGTGCCGAAGGGCGGGGCCGAGGACATTGACGCGGCCGTCGCGGCGGCGCGGGCGGCGTTCGAGGGGCCCTGGGCCAAGTTCACGCCGTTCGAGCGGCAGGCGCTGTTGCTGCGCATTGCCGAGCGGTTCGAGGCGGAATGGGAGACGCTCTGCCTGTCGGATACGCTCGATATGGGGATGCCCATTCAGCGCACGTTGGCCAACAGTCGTCGGGTTCTTGGCATGCTGCGCTATTACGCGGGGCAGGCGGTGGCCATTCATGGCGAGACCATTCCCAATTCCTTCCCCGGCGAGATCTATTCCTCGACCGTGCGCGAGCCGGTGGGCGTGGTGGGGGCGATCATCCCGTGGAACGCACCGATTGCGGGCTCGATCTGGAAGATCGGGCCGGCGCTGGCCACCGGCTGCACTGTGGTCCTGAAACCCTCGGAAGAGGCGTCGCTGACGGTGCTGTTGATCGCCAAGCTGATGCAGGAAGCAGGGCTTCCTGATGGGGTGCTCAACATCGTGACGGGTCATGGGGCCGATGCCGGGGCGGCGCTTGCGGCGCATCCCGGGGTCGACAAGATCGTCTTTACCGGCTCGACCGCGACAGGGCAGGCCATCGCGCGGGCGGCGACCGGCAATCTCAAGCGGGTGGCGCTCGAGCTCGGGGGGAAATCCCCGGTGATCGTCTGCCGCGATGCGGATATCGACAAGGCGGTGCCGGTGGCGGCCATGTCCGTTTTCGCCAATTCGGGGCAGATCTGTATTGCGGGGTCGCGGCTCTTTGTGGCGCGGGAAATTCATGATGAGTTCGTGCGCCGGGTGGCGGAGTATGCTGCCGGACTGCGTCTCGGCCATGGTATCCATGAAGAGACCGAGATCGGCCCGATCATTTCGGCACGGCAGGCCGAGCGGATTGGCGGCTATCTCGAGGCCGGACGGCGCGAGGGCGCGGAGGTGATGACCGGCGGCGCGGCGCCCGAGGGGGCGGCGTTCGAGAACGGTCATTTCTACAAGCCGACGGTGTTCGCGGGCGTCACCGACGAGATGACCATCGCGCGCGAAGAGATCTTCGGGCCGGTGATTTCGGCGCTGCCGTTTGACACGCTGGACGAGGTGGTCGAGCGCGCCAATGCGACGCCCTATGGGCTCGCCGCCGGGGTCTTCTCGACCCATCTTGGCACGGCGCATCAACTGGCGCATCGGATCAAGGCGGGGTCGGTCTGGGTCAATATGTACCATGCGATCGACCCGGCGGTGCCTTTTGGCGGGGTCAAGATGTCGGGCTATGGCCGCGAAGGCGGGCGCGAGCATGTCGAGGAATATCTCGACACCAAGGCGATCTGGATCAATGCCGAGTGATGTGATGGTCGAGGAGGGACGAGAGATGACAATCGGGATCGTGGGCGTCGGCCTCATGGGCCATGGGATTGCCCGCAATGTGATGTGCAAGGGGGGCTATGCCCTCGGGTTTCTGGATCATCCGGGCAACCAGCCGGTGGATGAGCTTATCGGGCTTGGCGCGACACGCCATGACAGCGCGGGTTCTGTGGCGGCGGCGTCGGATGTGGTGATCCTCTGTGTCACCGGCGCGCCGCAGGTCGAGGCGGTGGTCACCGGCGAGGGCGGGCTGCTTGCGGGGCTCAAGCCCGGCACGGTGATTGTCGATTGTTCGACCTCGCTGCCCGAGACCACCAGGCGCATGGCCGAGATTGTTGCGGCGGCGGGCGGGGCCTATCTCGACGCGCCGATGACGCGGACGGCGAACCATGCCCATGCGGGCACGCTCAACCTCTTGGTGGGCGGTGCGGCGGAGGTGCTCGACCAAGTGCGGCCGGTGCTTGCCTCCTTTACCGAAGAGGTGGTGCATGTGGGCGCGCTGGGGCAGGGGCATCAGCTCAAGCTTTTGCACAATTACGTCTCTATCGGCTTTATGACGCTTCTGGCGGAGGCGGCGGCCCATGCGGCGGACAGCGGTATCGATGGCCGGACCTTTGCCGAGGTGCTGGGCGCGGGCGGCGGCGCGAGTGCCGCGCTCGACCGGCTGGCGCCCTACATCACCGAGGGCGACCGCAACGGGCTTCCCTTCGCGATCAGTAATGCGCAGAAGGATATCGATTATTTCCGGGCGATGGCCGAGGCGGCGGGCGCCCAGACGACGATTGCCGACGGGGTGGCGCAGGCGATTGCCGCGCCCATCGAGGCCGGAGAGGGCGGCGCCTACCTGCCAGAGCTTATTCACCTGTTTCGTGTGCAGGCGAACGATTAGAGGGATCGGCTGAGGCGGGCTTGCCCCGCAAAATCAGCTTGTGTACTAGATGACATATTCATTGGGAGGACTATCCATGACATTCAATCTGCGCGTTCTGGCCGCTGCCGGGACATTCGCGGCGCTGGGCCTGCCGGCCCTTGCCGAAACCGAGATCAAGATCGGTTACGCGCTCGCCCCCGACAGCCATTACGGCGTTGCGGCGGCCAAGTTCGAAGAAGTTCTGCTGGCCGAGACCGGCGATCAGTTCAGCTTTAAGCATTTCCCTTCGTCCGGCCTTGGCGGCGAGCGTGAAGTGATCGAGGGGCTGCAGCTCGGCACCGTTGAGGCGACCATCGTCTCGTCGGGGACGCTGGCCAATTTCGTCGGGGACACCGGCGTGTTCGACATCCCCTTCCTGTTCCGGGATCTGAGCCATGCGCGGGCGGTTCTCGACGGGCCGATCGGGCAGGAGATCCTCGCCAAGTTCGACGCCGTCGGCCTGCATGGTCTGGCCTGGGGCGAGCAGGGCTTTCGCCATATCACCAACAACCGCAATGCGATCGAGACCCCGGCGGATGTTGAAGGCCTGAAGATCCGCACCATGGAAAACCCGGTGCATCTGGCGGCGTTCAACGCGATGGGCGCGGCGCCGACGCCGATGGCCTGGCCCGAGGTGATTTCCTCGCTGCAGCAAGGCGTGATCGACGGGCAGGAAAACCCGCTCTCGGTGATCGTATCGGTCAAGCTCGACGAGGTGCAGGAATATCTGACGCTGTCTGGCCATGTCTATTCGCCCGCCATGCTGCTGGTGTCAAAGCCGTTCTGGGACGGGCTCAACGACGAACAGAAAGCGGCGTTTGAAAAGGCGGCAGCGGCCGGTGTCGAAGCGATGCGCGGCTATGTCGACACTGTCGAGACCTCGGGCGTCGAGACGCTCAAGGAGCGCGGCATGAAGGTCAACGCGCTGTCGGCAGAAGAAAAAGCCAAGTTCCAAGAGGCCATCGCCTCGGCCTATGAGGGCTATTACGAGACCTATGGCAAGGATCTGGTCGACTCGATCGTCAATTTCGAGTGACCCATTGGGGCCGGCGTCCTATGGGGTGCCGGCCCATTCCCCAGAGCTGACGAGGCCATGGCGTGAAACGACTGGAACATCTCTTTGTGCTGTTGAACGGCTGGGCCTTGATCGCGATGCTGGGGGCGATGACGCTTATCGTCGGGGCCAATATCGGGCTGCGCTATGTCACCGGGCAATCGCTCAGCTGGGCCGATGAGGCGGCACGCTATCTGATGATCTGGATGACGTTCAGCGGCGCGGGGCTTGCGCTGCGCTATGGCGGGCATGTGGCGATCACCAATCTGCAGGAACAGCTTCCCATTCGGGGACAGCAGGTGATGCGCGCGGTGCTGGCCCTCGGGCTCTTGCTGTTTTTCGGCTATATGGTGCATGTCGGCATCCAATATGCCCAGCGGATGCAGTTTCAGGTCACGCCTGCGCTGCGCCTGCCATTTCTTTATGTCTATGCCGCCATGCCGGTGGGGTTTTCGCTCTTGATCGTGCATCTGTGCCTGATCGCGCGGCCCTTTATTCTAGCGGGGCAGTTCAAGAGCCGCGCGAGCGACGATGGCACGGCTGACACGATGCCCGGAGCTGCCAGTGGCTGAGATCCTCTTTCCTTGCCTGTTCATTTTGCTGGCCCTTGGCGTGCCGGTGGCCTTTGCCATGGCGATTTCCGTCTTTGCGGCGGTGAGTTTCGGGTCGACCTATCCCAATATCGTTCTCGTGAAAGAGATGTTCTCGGGGCTCGATAGTTTTCCGCTCTTGGCAGTGCCGTTCTTTATCCTCGCGGCCGAGATCATGACCGGCGGCGCGATCACCCAGGCGGTGCTGCGTCTCGCGCAGTCGCTGGTCGGGCATCTGCGCGGCGGGCTGGGGCACGCCAATGTGGTGAGCTCGGCCATGTTCGCGGGGATTTCGGGCAGTGCGTTGGCCGATGCGGCGGGGCCGGGCACGATGATGATCCGGATGATGGAAAAGGGTGGTTATGACCGGGCATATGCCGGGGCGCTGACCATCGCCAGTTCGGTGGTGGGGCCGATCATCCCGCCGTCGATCACCATGATCATCTATGCGATGCAGGATCAGAATGTCTCGGTCGGCTCGCTCTTTATGGCGGGGGTCTTGCCGGGGCTGGTGATCACGCTGGCGGTTCTGATCGCCAATGGCCGGATGAGCCATCTGCGCGGCTATGCCTCGGGCGCGCCGATGCCGGGGATGGCGGAGATCGCGCGGATTGCCTTTTACGCGGTGCCGGCGCTGCTCTTGATCCTCTTGATCGTCGGCGGCATCCGCTTTGGTGTCTTTACCCCGACCGAAGCCTCGGTCATCGCGGTTTTCTATGCGCTCATCGTGGGGATGTTCGTCTATCGCTCGCTCAAGCTGCGGCATCTGCCGGATATCATCCTGCGCGCGGCGCTGACCTCGGCGGCGGTGTTGCTCATCCTTGGGGCGGCGCGGGCCTTTGCCTGGATCCTGATCATCGAGGGTATTCCGCAGTTTCTGGCGGAGACGATCATCGCCTGGGACCTGTCGCCCATCGTGTTCCTCCTGGCGGTGAACCTGCTGTTGCTCGTCTTTGGCCTGTTCATGGACCCGCTGCCGGGGGTGATGATCCTGGTGCCGATCCTTGCGCCGATCAGCTTTGCCCTGGGCATTGATCCAAACCATTTCGCGATCATCGTGATCGTCAACCTGACGCTAGGGCTAACGACGCCACCGGTGGGCAGCCTGATTTTCATCGTCTCGTCCACCGTTGCGCTCAAACCTTCGTCGCTCATCCGTGAGATGCCGCCCTTTTTTATCGCGCTGGCGCTGGCGCTCTTGGCGATCACCTTTGTGCCGGTGCTGTCGACATGGCTTCCTGAGGTGAGCGGGTTCTAAGGGCTGGGTGTCCCGGCATAGGGCGGTAGCAATAGACCGAGCATCGACAATGTATTAACACCTAAGGCGTAGCCTTGTCCGGGTCTGCGGGGCAGGCTGTGGCGGGGTGGGAAGGTCTTTGATTTAGGAGCTTGTCTTGGAGATTACTCAGACGGATTTGCCCGGGGTTCTCATCCTCACACCACGGCGGTTTGCCGATGCGCGCGGGTTCTTCAGCGAGAGCTGGAATCAGCGGGTAATGGAAGAGGCGGGGATCGAGATCGCGTTTGTGCAGGACAATCATTCGCTGTCGCGGGATGTGGGCACGGTGCGGGGGCTGCATTTTCAGTCGCCACCCCATGCGCAGGCCAAGCTGGTGCGCTGCGGGCGTGGTGCGCTTTATGATGTGGCGGTGGATGTGCGGCGCGGCTCGCCGAGCTATGGCAAATGGGTGGGGGTTGAGCTCAGCGCTGACAATGGCCGGCAATTGCTCATCCCGGCGGGGTTTCTGCACGGGTTCGTGACGCGAGAGCCGGACACCGAAGTGATCTATAAATGCAGCGATTTCTACGCGCCGGAATGCGATGGCGCGGTGCGGTTCGATGATCCCGATCTCGGCATCGACTGGGGGATCGAGGCATCCGCGGCGGTGCTGTCGGACAAGGATCGCGCGGCGCAGAGCTTTGCCGCTTTCGACACGCCATTCGTATGGGAGGGGTGAGATGCGGATTTTGGTAACCGGCGGGGCGGGGTTTATCGGCTCGGCCGTGGTGCGCCGCGCGGTGGCGCAGGGGCATGAGGTCATCAATCTCGATGCGCTCACCTATGCCGCCTGTCTCGACAATGTGGCGGAGGCGGCGCAGAGCCCAAACTATCGCTTTGAACATGTCGATATTCGCGATCGCGCCGCACTTGACCGGGTGTTTCGCGATCATGCGCCCGAGGCGGTCATGCATCTTGCCGCCGAGAGCCATGTCGACCGGTCCATCGACGGGCCGGTGGAGTTTGTCGAAACCAATGTGACCGGCACCTGCAATATGCTCGAGGCGGCGCGCGGACATTGGGAGCGACAGGGCCGGCCCGAGGGGTTTCGGTTTCACCATATCTCGACCGATGAGGTGTTTGGCTCGCTCGGCGATGAGGGGCTCTTTACCGAGGACACGCCCTATGATCCGCGCAGCCCCTATTCGGCCTCCAAGGCGGCGTCGGACCATCTCGTCCGGGCGTGGCACGAGACCTATGGGCTTCCCATCGTGATGACGAATTGTTCGAACAATTACGGGCCCTATCATTTCCCCGAAAAGCTGGTGCCGGTGGTGATCATCAACGCGCTCGAGGGGCGGGAAATCCCGGTCTATGGCGCGGGGGCGAATGTGCGCGATTGGCTCTATGTCGAGGATCACGCCGAGGCGCTCTTGCAGGTGGTGCAGAAGGGCGCGGTTGGGCGCAGTTACAACATCGGCGGCGAGGGCGAGCGGCGCAATATCGACCTCGTGCGGCATATCTGTTCGGTGCTCGACGACCGGCGGCCCAAGGACACATCCTATGCCGAGCAGATTACCTTTGTGGCCGACCGGCCCGGGCATGATCATCGCTATGCGATCGACGCGCGGCGCATCCGGGACGAGCTTGGCTGGCGGCCGTCGGTGACGGTTGAGGAAGGCATCGCGCGCACGGTGGATTGGTATCTCGCCAATGAGGCGTGGTGGCGGCCGCTCATGGAGCGGCAGGGCGTGGGGACGCGGCTTGGCCGGGCCGAGGGGGCGGCATGAGAATCGCGCTTTTGGGTCAAACTGGCCAGGTGGCGCGGGAGGTACAAGCCCGGGCCCCAGAGGGCTGGGAGATTGTGGCGCTTGGCCGGGACGCGGCTGATTTCACCAATCCGCTGGCGACGCTGGCGGCGCTCAAACGCGCGCGGCCCGAGGCGGTGATCAACGCGGTGGCCTATACGGCGGTGGACCGGGCCGAAGAAGACGAGGCGCTGGCGCAGCAGGTCAATGGCGCGACGCCGGGGCTGCTCGCGGCGGAATGCGCGGCGATGGGCGTGCCGTTTGTGCATCTCTCGACCGATTACGTTTTTGCAGGCTCTGGCGTGGCACAATATGCGCCCGAGGATGCGACCGCGCCGCAGAACGCCTATGGGCGCAGCAAGCTCGCCGGGGAAGACGCCGTGAGCGCGGCGGGCGGGCCGCATGTGATCCTGCGCACGTCGTGGGTGTTTTCGAGCCATGGGGCGAATTTCGTCAAGACCATGCTGCGGCTTGGGGCAGAGCGGGACAGGCTCACCATCGTGGCGGATCAGATCGGCGGGCCGACGCCCGCGCGGGCCATTGCGGCGGCCTGCCTGCGGATCGCCGAGGCGCTGTGTGCTGACGCGGGGCAGAGCGGCACCTATCATTTTTCGGGCATACCAGAGGTGAGCTGGGCCGATTTCGCGCGCGAGATTTTCGCACAGGCGGGGATCAGCTGTGAGGTGGTGGATATTCCCACCTCGGATTATCCGACCCCGGCGCAGCGGCCGCTCAATTCCCGGCTCGATTGTCGGGCGACGGAGACGGTTTTTGGCATTGCGCGGCCCGATTGGCGGGTTGGCCTGGCCGAAGTTCTAGACGATCTGAAGGAGCGGCAGAGATGAGCGGCACGACACAGCCCCGCAAGGGGATCATTCTCGCCGGGGGGACCGGCACGCGGCTGCATCCGATCACGCTCGGCATCTCCAAGCAGCTCTTGCCGATCTATGACAAGCCGATGATTTATTATCCGCTGTCGGTGCTGATGCTGTCGGGGATACGCGAGATCGCGGTGATCACCACGCCTGAGGATCAGGCGCAGTTTCAGCGGCTGATGGGGGATGGCTCGGCTTGGGGGCTCGACCTCACATGGATCGTGCAGCCGTCTCCGGATGGGCTTGCCCAAGCCTATATCCTGGCTGAAGAGTTTCTCGATGGGGCGCCGTCGGCGATGGTGCTGGGCGACAATATCTTTTTCGGCCATGGCCTGCCCGAAGTGTTGGCCGAGGCGGATGCGCGCAAGAGCGGCGGCACGGTCTTTGGCTATCACGTAGCTGACCCCGAGCGCTATGGCGTGGTAGGGTTCGATGCCGAGTATCGCGCGGTGTCGATTGTCGAGAAACCGGCAAAGCCTGCGTCGAACTATGCGGTGACGGGGCTTTATTTCCTCGATGGCACCGCGTCAGAGCGGGCCCGCAACGTGACGCCCTCGGCGCGGGGCGAGCTCGAGATCACATCGCTTTTGGAGAGCTATCTCGACGAGGGCAGTCTTGCGGTAAACCGGATGGGGCGCGGGTTTGCCTGGCTCGATACCGGGACCCATGGCAGCCTGCTTGATGCCGGGAATTTCGTCCGCACCCTCTCAGAGCGGCAGGGGATGCAGGTCGGCTGTCCCGAAGAGATCGCCTATGGCAAGGGCTGGATCAGCGCCGATGAGATGCGGGCGCGGGCCGAGAAATTCGCCAAGAACAGCTATGGTCAGTATCTGCTGCGGCGGTTGGACTGAGAGCCGCGCGGGCCGGTCAGTCGATATAGTGGTGGTTGGCCGACCGGATGTCTTCGATCGTCCGCAACCGGTCGCGTGAGGCGGTGTTGCCCGCCGCGGCGGCGGTGGCGAGCAGGAGTTCAACGAGGCTCACCACGCCTGCCAGCGACGGGTAGTAATGCGGGCTTGTCGTGGGCGCGAGAAAGGCATGACGGCAGAGCGGCACGACCGGAGAGCTGGGCCGGTCTGTCACCGCATAATTTTTCGCGCCGCGATCGCGGGCATATTCCAGCGCCGAGATGGTCTCTTTCGCATAGGGCGACACGGAGATGACGAGCAGCATGTCCTCGGGGCCAATATGGGCGATGCGTTCGGTGCTGTCGACGGCGGGACCGGCAGGGGTCACGAGGTTGGAGAGCGCCATGCTGCCGCTGACCTCCATGAAACTGGCGAGCCAGCTCAGCGTGCCGCCGGCGATGATATGGCAATGGCGGCTGTGGTGCAGGCTGCGTGCGAAATCCTCGACTGCGGCTCCGTTCAGGCTGGCCTGCAGAGAATCGAGATTCTCGCGCACCGATTCGAGATGGGTGAGGGCGAGCTTGCCCTGTGACAGATCACTGAAATTATCCTGGAGCGCGTCGACCTTGGCACCGAAGCCGTGACCGACAAGTTCGCGTTGAAAGACGGCGCGGAATTTGTCGTAGCTGTCAAAGCCCATCTCGTGGGCGAGTCGCTGCATCGTGGTGGGGGCGACGCCGCAGGATTGAGCCACGGCGCGCATCGATCCGAGCGCCACATGGTCCGGCCGGTCCAGCACATAACGCGCGGCCCGTGCGAGCTTGCGCGGCAGGTCGGGCAGGGCGTCGCCTATATTTTTCAAGAGTTCCAAGTCGTTTTCCCCCTGTGTGAATCATAGGCGTAGCCGGGTCACTTTGCCATCAAAAAGGTCACATGAACTTTTTCAAAAATTTTATGGCATTTGGAATTTATTAACTATAGGACAAGCCATGCCAGACCCTGATAGGAGCTTGATCAGGTCATGGCCCATGGGCGCCGGAGCCGCCCGTCCAGCAGAGGAGTTCATCATGAAACACGCATGGAAAACCGTCATTGCCAGCGCTGCAATCGCTGCGTTTGGCACCACCGCGCAGGCGGATCAGCTGCAAGAGATCAAAGACGAAGGCAAGATCGTTGTCGGCGTCAAACAAGATTACAAACCCTGGGGTTACCTCACCTCCGACGGCGAGCTCGCCGGTCTGGAAATCGACCTGGCCCGTGACGTCGCAGAGCGTCTCGGCGTTGAGGTCGAGCTGGTGCCCGTCGTGGCCTCGAACCGTATGGAATTCCTGAGCCAGGGCCGTATCGACCTCATCATCGCGACCATGGGCGACAACCCTAAGCGCCGCGAAGTCGTGGGCATGATCGAGCCCAACTACTATGCCGGCGGCACCAATGTTCTGGCGCCCAAGGCGGTTGGTCTCAAGGAATGGGAAGACCTGCGCGGCAAGGATGTCTGCGCGCTGCAGGGCTCCTATTACAACAAGCGCGTGACGCAGCTTTACGGTCCGAACCTGGTGGCCTTTGCAGGCATTCCCGAAGTGACCTCGGCGCTCAAGAACGGCAGCTGCATCGGCTTCCTCTATGACAACACCTGGATCGAATCGCAGCTCGCCTCGGACGAGCAATGGGCCGAGTTCGAGATGCCCTTCCCGACCGAAGATCCGCAAGCCTGGTCGATCGCCGTGCCGCTCGAAGAGCTGGACGCGCCTTATGGCAAGCTGATGAGCGAGATCGTGACCGATTGGCACAAATCGGGCTTCCTGATCGAGCGGAATGAGGCCAATGGCATCGCGCCGAGCCCCTTCCTGCAGGAACAGCACGACGCGCTGCAATAAGCGCGGTCCTGACAGACCTGAACCGGCGGCACGGCTTGCCGCCGGTTCTACTTTGAGACGAGAGCGGACGTAGATGGATTATTCAAGCATCTTGGACTGGTTGTGGCCCGACTGGTTTTTTAACCTGGCGGTGGTCAGCGACGAGTATAATCGTGGCCGGTATCTTGCCGGTCTTTGGATGACCGCCAAGCTTGCGGTTGTGTCGATCTTCTTCTCGCTGATCATCGGGGCGATTGGCGCCGCGGTGCAGGGCGCGCAATCCAAGACGCTGCGGGTGCTGGTCGGGTTCTTCGTCGCCTTTTTCCGCAACACCCCGCCGCTCGTGCAGCTCTATTTCTTCTATTTCGCCATTGGCACCGTGCTGCGGATCACCGGCGTCAATGGCCTGCCGCAGCCGCTCATCGGCAATTTCGGCTGGGCGATCATTTCGCTGTCGCTTTTTGCCGGGGCGCTGAATGTGGAAATCTTTCGCGCCGGGATCGAAGCCGTGCCGAAATCTACCGTCGAGGCGGCCGAGGCGCTGGGCTACACCCGGCTGCAAATCTATACCGACATCGTGCTGCCACTGGCGGTGCGTATCTCGCTGCCCGCGCTGGGCACCAATCTCGTGAACCTCGTCAAGACCACAACGCTGGCCTATGCCATCGCGGTGCCCGAACTTCTCTATGTGTCGGCGCAGATCTGGTCCGAGGATCTCAATGTGCGTGAAATGATGAACGTGCTGCTGATCTCTTATGTGGGTCTGGTGGCCATTCTGGTCTGGGTGCTGCACCGCTGGGAAAAGGCGCTGCGCATTCCGGGATACGGGAGATAATCATGGCTTGGACACACTCGCAAACCCCGCCCGTCAAAGGCCATCTGCCGGTTCTGTTGCCGCTGCGGAGCATGCCGCAGGGTCTGCCCCTACAGGACCGTCTGTTCAATGTCTGGACGGCGTCGATCCTCGTGCTGGCGCTGGCTGCCGCGCTGATCACCCCGGCCTTTGCGCAAGACGCGACGCCGGGCCGGTCGGCCTTAGCGATCCTGCTCGAATGGACGCCGACGCTGGCCAAAGGGTTTGGCTTCAACGTGCTGATCTCGATCCTGTCCATGGCGATCGGGACGGTGCTCGGCGTTGGGCTCGGCATCTTGCAGGTGTCGCCGCTGCGCCCGGTGCGGCAGGTGGCCTGGGTCATCACACAGTTTTTCCGCAACTCGCCCTGGCTGGTGCTGCTGTTCTACTGCATCCTGCTCATCCCGTTCCAGATCGAGGTCTTCGGCACCAAGATCCCCTTCCCCGGTTGGGTGAAGGCGGTGATCGGCCTGTCGCTTCCGGTGATGGCCTATATGTCCGAATATATGCGCGGCGCTATCCTCTCGATCCCGACGGGACAGTGGGAATCCGCGGAATCCCTCGGCTTTAGCCGTGGCCAGACCCTGCGCGAGATCATCTTGCCGCAGACCATCAAGCGCGTGCTGCCGTCGTGGATGAACCTCTATGCGGTGCTGACCATGGCCACGCCTCTGGTGTCGATTGTCGGCGTCAATGATGTGATGGCGCTGACCCGGGCCGCACTGAGTGCCGAGGGCCGCGTTGACCTGCTCATTCCGATGTATCTCTACATCCTGTGCTGGTTCTTCCTTTACTGCTACCCGATCAGCGCGCTGACGCGCCGGTTGGAACGCAAATACTCCGTCAAACTCTAATCAGGAGCCACCCATGTCCTGGACCGAAGATCAACCGATCGTTTCCTTGAAAGACGTGCATAAATCCTTTGGCGAGGTCAAAGTGCTGCGCGGCGTGTCGATGGATATCCAGAAGGGCGAGGTGATCTGTATCATCGGCCCGTCCGGCTCTGGCAAATCGACGCTGATCCGCTGTATCAACGCGCTGAATGATATTCAGTCCGGCTCGATCACCGTGGAAGGGATCGAGGTGAGCGACCCCAAGCTCGACAAGCTTGCGCTGCGCAAGAAGGTCGGGATGGTGTTTCAGCAATACAATCTCTTCCCGCATCGCACCGTGTTGCAGAATGTGATGATGGCGCCGATCAAGGTGCTCGGCCAGAACAAGGCCGAGGTCGAGCAGCGCGCTCGCGACCTGATCCGCAAGGTGCGGCTCGAGGGCAAGGAAGACGCCTATCCCGGCGAGCTTTCGGGCGGTCAGCAGCAGCGGGTCGCCATCGCGCGGTCGCTCGCCATGAGCCCCGATGTCATGCTCTTTGACGAGGTGACCGCCGCGCTCGATCCCGAGACGGTGAAAGAAGTGCTCAACACGATCAAGGATCTGGCCGCCGAAGGCATGACCTGTATCCTCGTGACCCATGAGATGGGCTTTGCCCGCGAGATCGCCGATTGCGTCTATTTCACGGACCGGGGTGTGATCGTGGAATCCGGCCCGCCCGCCACCTTCTTTGATCAAGCGACGGACCCGCGCACGCGCGAATTCCTCAGCCAAGTTCTCTAAGAGTTCCACCGCTGCAAATTAGGACAGAATGACATGCGTCAGGTTTCCGATAGCATGGGCACTCTAGACGTGCCCGAAACCTCGCTCTATGGGGCGAACACCGCGAGGGGCGCCGCTAATTTCAAGGGCTTTGGCCCGACGCTCGCGGATTATCCCTATTTCATGCGGGCGATGGCTGGGGTGAAGCAAGCCGCCGCACGGGCCAATCAGAGCGTCGGCGCGCTGATCGACCGCCATGCCGATGCGATTGCCGATGCCTGTGACGAAATCCGGGACGGGGCGCATTGGGATCAGTTCATCGTGCCGCTGGCCGAAGGGTCGGGTGGTACTTCGACGAATATGAACTTCAACGAGGTGATCGCGGCGCGCGCCAATCAGATCATGGGGCTGGCACAGGACGCGACCGGCGGCGTCACCGCAAATGACCATGTCAACCTGGCGCAATCGACCAATGATTGCGTGCCGACGGGGATCAAGCTCGCCTGTGTGCTGGCCTGGCCCGCGTTGCAGGAAGCGGCGCAGCTGTTGATCAAGGCGCTCGAGGCCAAGGGGCGCGAGACCTCTGATATTCTGCGCACCGGGCGGACCTGCATGCAGGCGGCCCAACCGATGACCTACGGACAGCTCTTCGGGGGCTATGCAAGCATGGTGTCGCGGGCGCTGCAGGATGTGGAACGGGCGGTGCACGGGCTTTGTACCGTGCCGATGGGGGGCACGGCGATTGGGACCGGGCTCGGGGCGCCCGAGGGCTATCGCGAGGTGATCGAAGAGGCGCTGAGCGAGAGCCTTGGGCTCGAGATCGACTGTGCCGCCAATGCGTTCGACGGGATGCAATCTGCTGATGGCTTTGCCCGGATGTCGGCCGAGCTCCGCAATCTCGCCGCCGCCTGCGCCAAGATCGCCGCCGATCTGGTGATCCTGTCGAGCGATGGGGCGTCGGGGATCGGGGAAATCCTTTTGCCGGCGGTGCAGCCGGGTTCGTCGATCATGGCGGGCAAGGTCAATCCAGTGATGCCGATGTCGATCCAGCAGATTTCGATGATCGTGCAGGGGCAGGATCTGACCGTGTCGCTGGCCGCGCAGGCGGGGCAGATGGAGATCAACCATTTCGAGCCGGCCATGGCACAGGCGCTGTTTACGCAGATGGCGCTATTGACCGCCGGGCTGCCGCAGTTTGCCGAGAGCTGCATCGCCGGTCTCAAGGTGGATGAGGCGCGATCCTATGAAAACCTTGCCCGATCCTTTGCCGTGTCCACCGTGTTTCTGCGCGCGCTGGGCTACAAGAAGGTGGCGGGCTTGGCGAAGCGGGCACAGACCGAGGGGCGTCCACTGTCGGAGATCGCCGCCGAAGAGGGGCTATTGGATGCGGATCAGCTCCGGGATGTGCTGCGCGGTGCGACTGGGGCGTGAGCCTTGGCTAAGTTGATGCAGGTTTGACCCTGAAATGACATCAGCCCCGAGCGTTTGGCGCGCCCGGGGCTGAATTGGATTACATGCTCAGGGGCCAGACCCCCACGGTTATTTTCCGAGATTGACTTGATAGCCGAGGCCGATTTCCAGACGATTGGTCTTGAGCGACAGGTTGCCGCTGGCGCCGCCGTCCAGCGCAACGCTGGTCTTGTCGGTGAAGCTGTAGATGGTGCTCAGCGACAGGCTGCCACGGGCGGAGACTTTGCGCAGAAAACGCATACCCACCTGACCATAAAGCGCGGTGTCATCTTTGCGGCCCGCAACCACCGTATCATTGGTCGAAATCTTGCGATGGACCGCGCCGGCCCCGGCGCCGAGTTCGGCACGCCAGAGCTCATCTTGATGGAAGGGGGTCCAGAGGTTCACGCCGAGGCGGTAGCTCTCGACCGAGGTGGTATAAAAGAAGGTTGGTGCGGGCAGGCCCGGAAAGCTCGCCGAGGTGATCGTGTCGTCGAACCATGTGAACTCGATCTCGGGGGTGACGCTGCGGTTGCCGATGGTCCATTGGTCGCGCATGCCGAAGCGCAGGGCCACGCCGCTGATCGTATCGTTGGGGCTATCATTGTTGGAAAAGGTGCCAGCGGTGTTGAAACCGCCGAAATCCGTCGTCGACAATGCGGCAATCGCATCAAAGCCGAAATAGGCGTCGCCCGCGTGAGCCGTGGTGGCGCCACCCATGCCGAGGCAAAGGGTGAGGGTTTTGAAAGCTGTGCGCAACATATTAGAATTCCCCAAGTTTTTGTTGCGACGTTGGGTAACATAGGGCGCGTTTAGGGCCTCTCTATTTTTTGCACAAATGGCCCAATGAGTGCCTATATGTGTTCCATTGAGCACATTTTCGGCACATTTAGCCGACCGGAGAGGCGCTGATCACGAAAAGCTTGCGCATATGGCTGTGCAGCACCCATTCGCCCTGCCAGCCTTGTGGCAGCACCAGAAGATCGCCGGGGCCGATGTCACGGCTGCCGCTGCCATCGGCATTGGTGAGCGTCGCCGTGCCTGAGATGATATGGCAATATTCGCCCGCCGCCGTGCGGTCGGCGGTGAAATGGCCCGGGGTGCATTCCCAGACGCCGATCTTGGTTCTGTCATCGGCCGAGGTCCAAAGCACGGCAGAGGCCTCTTTCTGGCCCGGAGTAAGGGTCGTGGGCTTGTCGGCAAAGGTTTCAAGGCTGATCATTCTGGTCTCCGAAATCAGGGTTTGCGCTGCTGGCCGAAAATCTGCGCCAGAGCCATCATCAGGGTCGTCACCACGATCATCAGGGTCGAGATCGAGGCAATTGTCGGGTCGATCTGATCGCGCAGCGCGTTGAACATGTTGCGGGTCAGGGTCGGGTTGTCGCCGCCAGAGACGAACATGGCAATCACCACCTCGTCGAAGGAGGTGAGAAAGGCCAAGAGGGCGCTCGTCACCACGGCAAAGCGGATCTGCGGTAGGGTGACGGTCAGGAAGGCCTTCCAGCGCGGCGCGCCGAGCGACCGCGCGGCACTTTCGAGATTGGTGTCAAACCCCTTGAGGGCCGAGCCGGTGACAATCACCACCAGCGGAATGGCCAGCAGGCTGTGGGCGAGGACCAGACCGAGCATGGTGTAGAGGATCTGCAGTTTCACATAGGCATAAAAGGCACCAATGGCGATGAGCACCACGGGCACCATCATCGGCGTGATCAAGAGCACGAAAGAGGCCCGGATAAAGGGAACCTTGGAGGCGTGCAGCCCATAGGCCGCGAGCACGCCGATGGGCGTGGCCACCAGCATGGTGAAGAAGGCCGCCTTGAACGAAGTGCGCGTCGCCTGCATCCATTCCTCGGAGGCAAAGTAATGCTCGTACCAGCGCAGCGACCATGTCTCGGGGGGGAACTCGAGATATTGCGAATCCGAGAAGGACATCGGGATCACGATGAGCGTCGGCAACACTAGAAGGATCATTGTGACGATGGCAAAGATATAGAGCCAGAGCCGCTGACCATGGGTGATCTGGGTTTCCGAGGCGGGGGATCTGAGCCAGGATATCATCAGTGGTCTCCTCCTGTCATGCGGTCGAGATTGAGAAAGCGCGACGCGACCCAGAGCACCGCGACCGTGAGCACCATGAGCACAACGCCAAGCGCGCTCGCCGCGCCCCAGTTCACGAAGAGCTCGATATTGGAGACGATCTTCATCGAGACCAGGATCACCTTGCCGCCGCCGAGGACGGCGGGTGTCACGAAGAAGCCAAGGCAGAGGATGAAGACCATCAGCGCCCCGGCAAAGAGCCCCGGTGTCGACAGTGGAAGAAACACGGTCCAGAAGGCGCGGCGCGGGCTGGCGCCGAGGTTCGATGCGGCCTTGAGGTAGTCGCGGTCAATCGCCGTCATCGCGCCATAGGTCGGCAGGATGAGAAAGGGCAGCATGATATGCACCATGCCGATCAGCGTGCCGTTGAGATTATGGACAAGCTTCAAAGGTTCGTCCCAGAGGCCGAGCGAGATGGCCCAATTGTTCACCAGCCCGTTTTTCTGCAGCAAGACGAGCCAGGCATAGGTCCGCACCAGAAGCGAGGTCCAGAAGGGCAGGAGCACCGTGATCATGCACAGATTGGCGAGCCGCCGTGGCAGCTGTGACATGAAATAGGCCAGCGGATAGCCAATGAGGACGCACAGCCCGGTGGTCAGAAGGCTCACCTGAAAGGTGGTCCAGAAGATCCGCGCATAGGATTTGCGCTTGATCATCCGCTCGTAATTCTCGAGCGAAAACGACCCGTCCGCGCCGATGAAGGAGACATAGAAAAGCCAGCCCACCGGGATCACGAGGATCACCAGCACAAGCAAAAGCGCGGGCGAGGCCAGCCCGAAGAGGCGCAGCCGTTCGAGCCGCTCGTCGCGGCGCAGCCCGGCGGCATTCATATCCGTCACGGCCATGGCTCAGCCCTCCGTATCGGCAATGAGAACGGTGTCGGCGGCGTCGAGCCCGAGCTGTGCGGTAGCCCCGGGTTTCGGCAATTCGGCAAAGGTCTCGCTGCGGATCGCGCCGCGCACGGCGATCTCGGTGCCATCACGCAGCCTCGCATAGAGCAGATAGCTTTCGCCCTGATAGACCAGATCGGTGACCGTCGCCTCGAAGGCGTTGACGCCCTCGGGGGCCGGGCCGGTCAAGAGCCGTACGCGTTCGGGGCGCAGCATCAGGAGATGTTTCTCGGCGTCAGGCACGGGGCGGGTGACGGTAAGATCGGTGCCGCCGGCGACGATGCTGCTGCCCTCGCGATGCACCGGCAAGAAGGTGCTGTCGCCGATGAAATCGGCCACGAATTTGTTTTCCGGATGCTCATAGAGCGATTGGGGATCGGCGAGCTGCATGATGCGGCCATGATTGACCACCGCGATCCGGTCCGACATGGTCAGCGCCTCGCGCTGGTCATGGGTCACGTAAACCGTTGTCATACCAAGCTTTTCATGGAGGTGACGCAGTTCGATCTGCATCCGGTCGCGCAGTTTCTTGTCGAGCGCCGACTGCGGTTCATCCATCAGAAGGATGCGCGGTTCGAACACGATGGAGCGTGCAAGCGCGACGCGCTGCCGTTGCCCGCCCGAGAGCTGATCGATGCGACGTTCGCCATAGCCGCCAAGCTGCACGGTCTCGAGCGCGCTCTCGACCCGTTCGGCGATCTCGGCCTTCGGGGTGCGGCGGAGCTTGAGCGGATAGGCGACGTTGCCCGCCACGGTCATATGCGGGAAAAGCGCGTAGTTTTGAAACACCATGCCGACATCGCGCAGATGCGGCGGGGTGCGGATCATCTCGCGGTCGCCGAATTTGAGACTGCCCTGATCGGGGCGGGTAAAGCCCGCGAGCACCATCAGAAGCGTCGTCTTGCCGGACCCGGAAGGGCCCAGAAGTGTCAGAAACTCACTACTTTTTACATCGAGAGACACATCGTCCAGCGCATGGACACGGCCATAGGTCTTGGTCACGTTGCGCACCGTGATCGGCAGCGCCTCCTGGGTCACTTGGCTACTCATCCTGTCCCTTCCTGTCAGTCGCAGCGGGCGGCGCTGGGGCCGCCCGCCTGTCCGTGCTGCCATGGCCGTGGCTCACTCGGTCAGCATTTCCTGATACATCTCAGCGGCCACCTGTTCCCACTCGGCATACCAGTCGAGCGAGATCGGAAGCTGTTTGGCCGCGTTCTCGGGCGAGGAGGGCAGGGAGGCAGCCACCTCGGCGCTGATCTCGCCTGTCTCATAGGCGGCCTTGTTGGTCGGGCCGTAGGTGATGTATTTCGGCAGGTCGTCTTGGTATTCCGCCTTGGAAATCTCGGCGAGAAACTCCATCGCGGTGTCCTTGTTGGGCGCGCCTTTCGGGATCGCAAAGCAATCATAGTCCAAAAGCGCCTGATTGAACGTATAAGACACCTTGCCGCCATCCTTGGCCGCGTTGTCAAACCGCCCGTTCCAGCCGGTGGTCATGTCGACTTCGCCGTCTTTCATGAGCTGCGCGTGCTGCGCGCCAGAGGACCAGAATACCGCGATATGGGGTTTCAGCTCGCGGATCTTGTCGAGCGCGCGTTCGATCCCATCTTCCGAGCTCAGCACCTCATAGACGTCCTCGGGCGCGACCCCATCGGCCATCAACGCCGGTTCGAGCGCGCCAGAAACCGTGCCGCGATAGGCGCGGGTGCCGGGGAATTTCTCGGTGTCAAAGAAATCGGCCCAGTTCTGCGGGCCGGCATCGCCATAGGTGTCGGTGTTCCAGGCGGCCACGACCGAGAACACATCGCCGCCGATGCAATAGTCGGAATAGAGACCGGGGTAGAAGGTCGAGACGTCGATCACATCGTAATCGAGCGGCTCAAGAAGCCCTTCGGCCGCCGCGCGCGAGGCCGAGCCAGAGCCGCTGGCGACGATGTCGAGCGTCACCTGACCTGACGAGACCTGCAGTCGCACATCGGACATGCCGCCATAGGTTTCCTGTTTGACCTCGATGCCGGTGTTCTCTGCGGCCGGTTCAAAGAGCGCCTTGCTCTGCGCCTCCTGATAGGATCCGCCCCAGGACGCGATGGTCACGGTCTTGTCCTGCGCCAGTGCCGCGCCGGTCAGGGCGGTGCTGGCCATCAGGCCCAGCGCCAAAGTGGTTTTGATATGTTTCGTCATTCTGAGCACTCCCTTGCTTTTCGGTTTGCCCCGGCCCTTTGGGCCTTGGGGGTCTCGCCTTGCTATGGATTGTCCCGGCGCGGTGGCGATGATCCGCGCCGGTTGTCTCTAGGATTGGCCGAGCGTGCGCTGGGCGCGGCCATATTCCATCCGGTCCCGCCAACGGTACCAGGCCACCATCGGCGGCAGGAACCAGGGCTTGCCCGCATAGAGCGGGCGGGTCGGGAAGGGCAGGTTGTCGAACGCGGTCTCTCCCTCCGCGAGGCCGAGCACCTTTTGCCCCATGCGCATGCCGAGATAGCTGGCCATGGACACGCCCGAGCCGCAGTAGCCCATGGCATAATGCACCCCGTCATGGGTGCCGGTATGAGCCAGCTCGTCGAACGTATAGGCCACCATGCCGACCCAGCTATGGGTCAGGCGATAGGCCGAAAGTTCAGGGAAAATGCGGCACATGTCGCGGTAGAGCTTGGGGCCGCTGACCGCCGGGTCGGTCTCGCTCGCCGAGACGCGCCCACCAAAGAGGACGCGGGTCCGGTCCGGCAAGGGGCGGTAGTAATAGACCACCTTGCAGGTGTCGCTGGCGATGCGGTTTTGCGGAAAAAGCCGGTCCATCAGCTCGGCGGGCAGCGGTTCGGTGGCGATCACATAGCTGCCGATGGGGATGACCCGACGCTGCATCCAGGGGCTTGCCGCGCCGGTATAGCCATTGGTTGCCACGATCACATCGCGGGCGTGGATCTTGCCCTTTTCGGTCTGCACTTCAAAGCCGCCCGCCACCCGGGTGATCCCGGTGGCGGCGCAATGCGGCACGAGACTTGCCCCCGCTGCCAGCGCCGCGCGGAGCAGCCCGCGATGATATTTGCCGGGATGGATCGAGGCGTGATTGGGAAAGAGGACCCCGCCGAAATAGGCGTCACTGCCGAGATAGGCGTGCTGCTCGGCGGCAGGGATGGCGCGGGCCTCGATCCCTTCTTCGCGTCCGAGCTGTTCGGCTTCGCGAGCGATTTGATCATAGGCTTGTGGGGTGTGGGCGGCGTGGAAGCGGCCGGGGCGGTCGAAATCGCAGTCGATGCCGATGCTGCCGATGCGGTCCTCGATCCATTGCAGCGCGGTTTCACCTTCGCGGCGGATGGCGCGGCCACGCTCTGGGCCGAACCGGGCGCTGAGCTTGGCGAGCGAGGGTTTGATGCTGGTGCTGATCTGTCCGCCATTGCGGGTGCTACAGCCATAGCCCGCGTCTTGGGCGTCGATCACGATGGTTTTACGTCCCGCTTGCGCCGTCTCAATCGCCGCGTTGAGCCCGGTGTAGCCCGCGCCGATAATCACCACATCGGCCTGTGTATCAGGCCGTTCGGCCATGTCTGGCAGGGCCGTTTCGCCATCAATCCAATAGGGGCGGTCGGTCCAGGATTGAGCCCACACGGATCCGTTACACGAGATTTTCATTGTCGTCGCCAACCGGGCTCTCCTAGTATCTTGTTAAATTTTGAAATAGTGGCAGCAGTTACGTTTGGGTCGCAGCCGGTGCGACTCAGTGTTAGAAATGAACCATTGATTAGGCAATTGAATATAGAAAATACCTCCATTCGATTTATTAATACTGTTTGCTAGGAAGCCTTATGCGATTGAAGATACGCCACCTCGAAGTGTTCAACGCCCTGTTCGAAGCCGGGTCCGTGTCCCGAGCGGCGCTGCGCCTCAACCTCTCTCAACCCGCCGTTAGCGTGGCCTTAGGCAAGCTCGAAGAAGAGTTTGGAATGAAACTGTTTCACCGGGATCGGGGCTTCTTTGCGCCAACACGCGAAGCGGTCTTGCTGCGCGAAGAGGTCCGTCACGGGCTGGCGGCGCTGACCCGGATCGATCAACGGGCGGATGAAATCCGGGCCGGGTCGGCGGGGGCGATTTCGGTGGCCACCAACGGGGCGATGTCGGTCAATATGTTGCCGCGCGTCATTGCCGAGTTTCAGAAGGAAAACCCCGGTATCCGGACCAACCTTCATGTGCGGTCGTCGCGGAGGGTGGCGTCGATGGTGGCGAGCCGTCAGGTCGACATCGGGCTGATCGACGCGCCGATGCCGGTGGCGGGGCTCGAGGGTGAGCAGATGCGGATGGAATGCGTCTGTGTGATGACCAAGGACGATCCGCTGACCAGCCATGAGGTGATCACGCCGCAGCTTTTGAGCGGGCGGCGGGTGATCGGGGTGACCGGGGACCATAGTGTCGACCGGCAATTCGAGGACCAGATGGTGCGGGCCGATGCGGTCTATGAACGCAGCTGTACCAGTTATTTTTATGCGCTTGCGCGCAATATGGTGGCGGCCGGGGGGGATGTGTCGATCATCGATCCGGTGAATGGCAAGGCGGATCTCAAGGATGGGGTGGTCTGGCGCAAATTTCATCCGCCGATCTATCACGATATGGTGGTGATCACCCATCGCGGGCAGCCCTTGGGTATCGCGGCCAAGCTGTTTCTCGACAAGCTGCACGAGGGGCTCAAACCCTTTGCCGTCAAGGATGACGGGGCCGAGCAATAGGCTCAGGCGGGTTGGGCGAGGGCCTCGATGTCGCGGGCCATGTCTTCGGCCAGATCGGCGAGGGCCTGGGGGTCGGTGCCGCTCTCGGCTTCGATGCGAAGCGCGGTGAGATTGGCCTGATAGCGGCGGGCGAGGCGGGCGGTGTCGGCCTCGCGCGGGAGCGCGCCCAAGTCCCGGGCGCGGTCAAAGGCTGCAGCAAAAACACCTGACATTTCAGTCATGTAGCCTTGGGCCGCCTGGGCGAGGGCGCTGTCGTCGGCGGTGGCGCTGAGGATGGTTTTGACCAGCATGCAGGCTTGGCTCGGGGCGGTGGGGCGGCGGCTCTGGGCGGTGGCGCGGAGATGGTCGGCCAGGGCCTTCAGGGGCGCGTCAGCCTCGGAAAACAAGGTCTGGAGCGCGGCGCGGTTGCGGGTGAAATAGCGTTCCAGCGCGGCGAGATAGAGCGCCTCCTTGCTGGTGAAAGCGGCGTAGATACTGCCCGGTTTCATGGCGAGCGCGGCCTCGAGATCCTTGAGCGAGGTGGCGTGATAGCCCTTCTTCCAGAACAGATCGAGCGCCGTGTCGAGCGCCGCGTCGCGGTTGTAAGAGGGGGAACGTGCCATAATTTTCGCCGGTCGGTAACATGTCGGTATTGCGTCGGTAACCCGACGGTGCCGGTTTTCCGGCTTTGGGGACGCACCATAGCCAGCCTGACGGGGTTTGTCTTGGCCGATTTGCGGCTTTCAGCTCACATTTGAGTGATCACTCAAAAATAGACTTGAGTGATCACTCAAAAATAGGCACATGACGGGGGAGACAATCACCCAAGGCACAGATGAGGAGCCTCTGACATGACTGAATTTACCCTGCACGACGAAACCACCGCCCCCGACGCCTCCAAGCCGCTTCTGGCGAAATCCAAAGCCGCCTTTGGCCGGGTTCCCGGTCTGCATGCGGTAATGGCCGAAGCGCCGGGCCTCTTGGAAGGCTACCAGAAGTTGCATGAGCTCTTCGTCAACTCGAGCTTTGACAAGGACGAGATGACCGTCGTCTGGCAGGCGATCAACGTCGAGAACGAATGCCACTATTGCGTGCCCGGCCATACCGCCATCGCGAATATGATGGGCGTCGATGCCGAGATCACCGAAGCGCTGCGCAATGAGACGCCGCTGCCCAACGCCCGTCTTGAGGCGCTGCGCGATTTCACCCTGGCGCTGGTGCGCGAGCGTGGCTTCCTCGACGATGCGACCGTGCAGACATTCCTCGATGCGGGGTTCACCAAGCAGCAGGTTCTCGAAGTGATCCTCGGCTATAGCCAGAAGATCATGTCGAACTACACCAACCACCTGGCGAAAACGCCGGTGGACAAGGTGAACGAAAAATACAACTGGCAGAAAGCCGGGTAATACTGCGCCCAGCGCGCGGATCAGCGGGGCAGGCCGGTCAGGCCTGCCCCGTTTCCGTGTGCGCTCCGGTATTGGTCCCGGTCTCGGTCTCTGCGGCGCGGGCCATTTCCTGCAACATGGCGGTGACCGGCGCGGTGAGCGCGGCAATGCCGCCGGGGCGATCATGGGCCTCGGTCACCGCATCTTCGAGCGTGGCAGCAAGGCGGCCCAGTTCGGGAAAGTCCAATGTGGCGGCGGTGCCGGCGATGCGATGCGCGATGCGCCCGATATCGGGCAGGATCGGCGAGGGCTTGTCCGGGGCAGTTTGAACCTGCGCCCAGATGTCCCGGATCATCGCGGATTGTTCCGGCAATTGTTCGAGGAAGCGGGATCGCACCTTTTGCAACCCCGCGGAAAACGCGTCTTGTGCCTGCATCAGCAACCTGTCCTCCGGGTCTTTTTCGGAGAGGTTAACCGAAGCCGAACAATTGTAATAGCGAGGATTTCTGCGGCTCTTTGCGCTGCGGCTGCCGTTCGACCATTTCGGCGGCGGCGAGCGCCTGCACGAGGGTTTGCGACACGCCTTTGGGCGATTTGAGCTTGAGCGAGAAATCATCCCCCACCACGGCGCGGAGCGACATCGGTGCGCCGTTGCTGTAATGGAGATCCATTTCGGTGATCGTCTCGTTCAGGCGGTGATTGAAATCATCGCCGTCGAAAGAGTTGCAGTTCAGCAGAACGCAGATGAATTCGCCGCCGCCCGCATGGGCCGCAAAGAAGGATTGCGGCTTGAGCGTGTCAGAGATGGCTTCGGCCATATCGGCGACCACGGATTCGTATTCATAGGGGGTCGAATGAGCCAGGACGCGCTTCATCTCGGGGATGATGACGCCAAAGGTCCGCATGCCGATGAGCGAGATCCGCGACACCTGCAGCAGATAGTTTTCCATCGCCAGATAATCGATGAACCCATCGACATCATGCAGTTTCACGCGGCGCGCCAGATCGACGGGGCGATCGGTGGCGATCTCTTCGTGATGTTCGGGGATGCCCCCGGCGCGGCGGGTTTCGGCCAGCGACGACACGAGGCGCAGCCGCGCGTGGACTTCGCCGATCTCGAAGGGTTTGGTGATATAGTCGCTTGCGCCAGCCGCGAAGGCCGCGTCGATATATTTGCGCTGCGACATGGCGGTGATCATCAGAACCGGCGTTGCCTCATAGGCTTTGTAGCCGCGGATCTTTTGCACCAGCTCGATGCCGTCCATTTCGGGCATCTGGATGTCGAGCAGGAAACAGTCGAAGGCCGTGTTCGTCGTGTTGATGGCGCGCAGCGCATCGGCGCCGGACTCGGCGGTCACGACGTTGGTAAAGCCTGCAGCCCGAAGCACCTCGACAAGGAGCGTCAGGATGATTGGGTCATCATCTACCGCGAGAATTCTCATAGTTTTTTTGCCTTTTATCGGAGAGTTCCACGTCATCCAAAGAACACCAGTTACTACACTAATGATTCCCATAGGAGTTCGGCGAAACTGTGGCCGAACCGTAGTCATTCAAAGACAGGGGAGTTTTAGGAGAGTTGGGTGTCAGGCGCTCAAGCGGAGGTTGCGTCCGCGTGCCAGGGGCATCTCGGCCGATTTGCCCACATTTGCCAGGGGCAGTTCGATGAAGAAGGTCGTGCCCGGGCCCTCATTTTTGACATAATCGATGCGGCCGTCATGGGCTTCCATGATGCGCTTGGAGATGTTCATGCCGAGGCCGGTGCCGCCGACCTTGCGCTTGTCCGAGGAATCGAGCTGGCTGAATTCGTCGAAGACCTTTTGCTTGACGTTCTCGGGCAGGCCGACGCCGCGGTCGATCACGCTCACCCGGAGCATCTGGCCCACGACATCGCTGCGGATCGAGACGGTGCTGCCGGTTTCTGAGAATTTGGCCGCGTTCGACAGGATGTTCGACAGCACCTGGTCGAGGCGGCTCGCGTCGCAGGTGATGAAGAGGTTGGCCGGCGTCGGTTCGAGTTCGAAGGTGACGTCGAAGCGCTGGGCAAAGGGTTCGTTGGTGGCGATGGATTGTTCGAGGAACTCGGCTGCGTTCAGCTCTTCCATGAAGTAGTCCATGCGCCCGGCCTCCATTTTCTGGAGGTCGAGAAGATCGTTGATCAGCGCGTTGAGCCGGGTCGAATTGCGCTGTGCGATGGTCAGGATCGGCTCCATCTTGGGGGGGATTTCGCCGAGCGCGCGGGCCGCGATCAGATCGAGCGAGCCCTTGATCGAGGTCAGCGGAGTGCGCAGTTCATGGCTCACCGTGGCGAGGAATTCGGATTTCGCGGCGGAGGCCTCTTTTGTCTTTTCGTGCTCTGTCTGCAAATCGGCCATCTGTTGCAGGGTACGCCGGTAAAGGCCGGAGGAGACGCGGCTACAGTCGATGATGAAGAACATCACGAAGAGGCTGGTGAAGAGCTGCATCCAGAGATCCGAGGTCACCGGGGCATTGGTCGCCCAGATGTCGTAGATCGGGATGAAGAGGAAGGTCGCGCCATAGATGGCCAGTCGAAAGATCAGGATCGGAATCAACTGGTGGTTGTTCATCGAGGCAAAGAGTGCTGCGGCGAAGAGCATGAACATCGACAGGAAGTGGGTGGTGTGCCCCTGGAGAATCGCGACCGTTAAAGCATAGATGCAAATATTGGCCGCGCTGATGGCGGTGCCGAGGTAAATCAGCTTGATATATTTGCGGGCGGATTTGATATCGCGGGCGTTCATCCGCAGCACTTTGCGGAAGCAGGCGAAGTCGTAGATCTCGGAGATGATCATCAACGCGAGGTTCAAAAGAGCCAGTTGCCAGCTGTAATAATAGGCCTCGAGCCCCAGGGCGGCGGCATAGATCATCTGGCGCTGCCAGAACAGCGAGGTGCCAACGCGGGCGTAGTCTTTCATCTGAGAGGTCAGGAGAAAGATCGACCGTGTGTCTCGCCGTTTCGACCAGTTGAAGGACGCAAAATCCATTAAACGCTACCGCTTTTAAACGCACAGATGGGCCAATTATTGAGGCCAACTCCGCGTTGGTGATTATCTAATAGGCATTTGTACCAACTCAATATATCCTGTTTACCGCATTTGTGAGGCAAAACTGTGGCGTTTAGATTCAACCTGTGATTTTATCGAATCGTAATCACCAAGGCGAAAAACTATGGGCTTGTTTTCACGGCATACACGGATGCGACCGGCACCTTCCCGGTTCCCCGAACTTGTGCCTCAGGAGGATCTGACACCGTTCCGGTTTCGTGCAGAGCCGCCGAAAACCCCGAAGGCAGAGCCCGAGTTTATCCTGCCGACGCATGAATTGAGTTCGGAGATTCAAGGCACTACCTTGTCTTTTGCGAACCTTCACCAGCATGGCAACCTGTTCGTCAACTATCTCAAGGTGCGGCGCGAAGTCTTTATAGACATGAAAGGCTGGGAATTGCCGCAGTCCGAGGGGATGGAATTCGACCAATATGACACGCCGTTGAGCCGCTGGGTGGTGATCCATGAATACGGTCGTATTCTTGCCGGAATGCGGCTTACGCCAACCACGGCGCAATGCGGGCAATACACCTATATGTTGCGCGACGCGCAGCGCGGGCTGTTGGAGAATATTCCGGCGGATGTGCTGTTTGTCGAGGCACCTTGCCGGGATGACATCTGGGAGGCAACGCGGCTCTTTGTGGCGCCCTCGGTGGATGGCAAACGGCGGCTTTTGGTGCAGAAGATCCTGCTCGAATATATGGCGGCCTCGGCCCGTGCGCTGGGCGCAGAGGCGGTGATCGGCATTGTTCCGGCGGTTTTCAGCCGATGGATGAAGCGCATCGGAATGACGGCGACGCCGCTCGGGCCCGAGATGAATATCGCGGGCGACCGGACGCAGGCGGCGCTGATGAATGTGGTGCAGCCCTACAAGGACCGGCAACAGCCCGCTCTGCGCCACAGCGCCTGATCACCCCAGAAGCAAAGGCCGGGGCCGTTCGCCCAGAAGCTTGGCCTTGCGGAAGATGTTTTCCTCGATCGCCTCGACGCGCGGCAGCTCGGTGTCGGCGAGCACGCTGACGGACTGCATCTCTTGTTCGAGCAGGTCGAGCGCGGCCTGGGTCGACAGGATGCGGCGCGACGACAGAGCCGAGACCTTGAGCGTGACCTTGCGGCCGCCGAGATCGGGGATCAGGTCGCTCACCGCTTCGATGTTTTCGGCAAGTTTAAGTTGCAGCAGCGGCAGGACGATCGGGGTCCGGCCCAGCACGCAGATCGCAAACCGGCCATGGCCCAGATAGGAGATGAGCAGGTTCTTCTCATTCACCGAATGGGTGATGACTGTGCTCATGGCATGCAGGAGCTGTTGCATCTCGCTGCGGTCAGAATAGCGCCCGAGGGTGCCGAAATCCTGCACCTGAATGCGGAAGAGGCTCAGCGCGTAGAGGCCGCTCTGCATTCGTAGGATGCGGTTTTCGAGCTGAAAGAAATCGACCATGCCGGAGACTTCGGAGAAGGTGAACCGCTCGGACGGGTCGAACTGGTCGTGCGCGGAAGGGCGATTCACCATCTCGCGGATGGTTTCGCGGCTCATCCGTTCCTTTTTCAAGGAGTCAACCAGCATCATTGCCATATTCATGCGCCCGATGAGTTCCGGCACGTTGAGTGGCTTTTGCATGAAATCGGTAGCGCCGGCCGCGAAGGCATTATTCATATATCGGGCCGGGTCGCCCGAGGTGATCATGATGATCGGCACGTTGCGATAGTCGTCGCGGCGGCGCATCTCGGCGCAGAGCTCGATCCCGTCCATGCCTTGCATCTGAATGTCGAGCAGTAGGCATTCATAGGGAAGCCGCGCCTGATCCGCCAGTTGCAAAGCGGCATGGGCCGAGGTGGCGGTTTCCACATCGGTCAGGCCTTGATGCCCCAAATGCGCGAGCAGCAACTCGGTAAAAATCGGATCGTCGTCGACCAACAAGATACGCATGTTGTGCCTCCCAAGGCATGGTTTCACTTACTCATCTTAGAGATGTATAAAAAGCGAGTTTGGCTTTTTGCTGGCATCGTGAAAAAAATCCGAAAAAATGCGTCAAAATCTATCCCATTGGATTAAAAGGATAAATTTATCAATGGGGCAGGATCGCGACGCGAATTGGTCAGAAGAAGATCGGCAACCGGGGGGTGTTGGCCGCTTGGCCGCCAAAAGCGACCGTTCTTTGGCGGGAGGGGCGGGAAATGTCACGACTGGCGAAAATACGCCTGCTCAGAGTTCGGAAAGTTACGCTCCTTAATTTCGACAAAGTTTATGCTTAACAATCTATGGGAGAAGGGCGCACCACCTCTGGCGGTGATGATCCTTGAGAGAAACGAGCTGTGTACGAAGGTGGCATCATGAAAATCCTGGCAGTCGACGATGATCCAATAGCACTTGATATTCTGGGCGAATGCCTGGCGCAGGCGGGGCATGAGCATGTGACGCTGGAGACCTCTGCCAAACGTGCCTTTGACATGCTGCGCGAGACGTCGATCGCCTATGATTGCGTGCTGCTCGACATTGATATGCCTGAGCGTGACGGGATCGAGCTCTGTGCCGATATTCGCCGTCTCGACCGCTATCGCAACGCGCCGATCCTGATGATCACCAAACATATGGAGCAAGCGGTCGTCGAACGCGCCTTTGCCGCCGGCGCCACCGATTATGTGACCAAGCCCTTTGCCTTTGTCGAAGTGGTGACCCGGATCCGTGTCGCCCATGCGCTGGTGCAGGAACGTCGTGCCGCGCTCGACAGCTATCTCGCGCTGCAAAACAGTGTCGGTCAGCCCGCCGTGGGCCGTGCCAGCGTGCGCAAGTCCAAGGACATGCCGCCGGTGATGGTCGATGAAGAGCAACATGTGAGCGGCGACAATCTCTTGGCGCTGCCGGTTTTCCGCAATTACCTCGAACAGGCGGCGCGCGAGGACAAGGCCAAGATCCATCTGACCGCCATCAAGGCACAGTATATCTCGCGGGTGTTCGAGCTCACCAGCTCGGATGAGTTCCTCGAGTTCCTCAAGATGTTCGCTAGGGCGATCAGCGAGGAATTTGCGCCCGAACAGGTGTTCATGACCCATATGGGCAATGGCGTGTTCCTGTGCTCGTCGCATCATGCGCCGACGCGGAACCTGACCAAGATGGAAGATGCGCTGCTTTTGACGCTGCGGAAACTGGTGGAGACATCGGGCTTTGTGCAGGATGTGCCGGTCGATCTGGTGATGGGGTCGGCGCTCAAGATCAACCCGACGCCGAAGCTCAACTTTTGCCGCGCGTCCAAGGCGGCGATTGCCCGGATGGACAGTCGCGATCTCGAACAAAACGCGGTCAGCGCCGCCTGATCCTATTGATTTGACGAAAGAAAAGACCCGGTCGCGAGGGCGGCCGGGTCTTTCTTTTGTAGCCGAGCTGTTGCTTAGCTGGCAGCGGCGCTGCGGCGGCGAGGGCGTCGGCCCTTGGACTGGCCGCCGGGCTTGGCATGGGCGGGTTTGCCGCCACGGTTGGCGGCAGGAGGGCCGCCACGACCGCCACGACGGCGATTGCCACCGGGTTTCGCGCCCCGCGCCTCATCGGCCGCGCCTTGCGGCAGGGTGCCGCTGGCGACGGGGATGTCGATTTTCATCAGGCGCTGAATTTGGCGCAGGAGATCGGCCTCTTCCGAGGAGCAAAAGGCAATCGCCTCGCCTTCGCGGCCGGCACGGGCGGTGCGGCCGATGCGGTGCACGTAATTGTCGGGCACGTCGGGCAGGTCGTAGTTGATGACATAGGCGACGCCGGGGATGTCGATGCCGCGGGCCGCAACATCGGTCGCCACCAGCACGTTGATCTCGCCCGCGCGGAAGGCCTTGATGGCGCGGTCGCGCTGGCCCTGGCTCTTGTTGCCATGGATCGAGGCGGCGTTATAGCCGTCGGCCACGAGACCTTTCATCAGCTTTTCCGCGCCATGTTTGGTGCGCGAAAAGACCAGTGTCAGCGCGCCCATGTCGCGCGACAGAATCTCGCGCAGTTTCGACGGTTTGGCGGGTTTTTCGAGAAAATGCACCGATTGGGTGATCTTGTCGGCGGCCTTGCCCGGGGGCGAAACCTGCGCCTTGCGCGGGTTTTCGAGATAGGCACGGCTCAGCTCTTCCATCTGTTTAGGCATGGTGGCCGAGAACAGCATTGTCTGACGCGGGGTGCCGAGGCGCGGCGCGATCTTGCGCAGGGCGTGGATGAAGCCGAGGTCGAGCATCTGGTCGGCCTCGTCGAGCACCAGGTGGCGCACCGAGCCGAGATCGACGGCGCGACGGTCCATCAGGTCGATGAGACGGCCCGGGGTGGCGACGAGAATGTCGGTGCCACGGGCGAGGAAGGTGATCTGACGGTTGATCGACTGGCCGCCCACGACAGTGGCGACGCGCAGCTTGGTGCCGTCGGTGAGGTTGCGCAGGCTGTCGGCGATCTGGTTGACCAGTTCGCGGGTCGGCGCGAGGATCAGCGCCTTGGCGGTTTTCGGCGCCGGTTTGCCGGGCTCTGCGAGCAGGTGGTTGATCAGCGGCAAGCCAAAGGCCAGCGTCTTGCCGGTGCCGGTCTGGGCGAGGCCGAGAATGTCGTGACCTTCGAGCGCAAGCGGGATCGCTTGGTTCTGGATCGGAGTGGGTTCAGAGAAACCGGCGCGCGTCAGCGCCTCATTAAGGGCCGGTGCGAGACCGAGCATGTCAAAATCGAACAAGTTTATTCCTTTATAGCGCCCACCACGACGCCAACGGCCCGCAGGAGCAAGTTTCGCGCCACGCTTCATGCGCCACGCGACAGGGTGAACCGTGACCTCGAATGCGCAGGCTTATCCCGCGGCACCCGGCCATGGCCAAGAGAACCCTGCGTGAATGGGAACTGGAGAAGATGTGCTGATGCGCCCGATCTCGGGGCGCGGCATACTCACGCGGCAGCGCAGCACAGGCCCCATGTGGGGGATTGGCGGCAATAAGTCAAGCCTTCTGCGTGACAACCCGTGAGCGGCGGTGAGGCCGCTCACGGTGTGGGATCAGTTGCCGGCGATCCCGGCGAGGTCGAACTGTGGCGTGCCGAGCGCGTCGGAGGTCAGCAGATACATGCCCGAATTGGCCATCACCCAGATCAGGTGGCGGTCCCATTCGACAAAGACGCTCTCGACCGGGGTGATGTAGGAGCGCGGGTCGTCGAGGTCATCGGTCATCGGCGAAGTGAAATAGGCCACGATCTCGGCGTTTTTCGGGGCCGAGATGTCAAAGACCTGCACACCCGCGTTGTTGAACGGGTAGATCGCCAGATTGTCATCGGCGTGACCTGGCGCGAAGAAGGGCGAGGGGCGTTTCGGCCCGAACTTGCCCCGGCGCTGGCAGAAGTCGGTATAGGGGGCCTCTGCGGGCGGTGTCGGACGCGGCAGGACCCAGATGATCTCAGGCGCCTCGGGCGTTTTGACGTCGATGACAAAGATGTCCTTTTAGGGCTCGTAGCAATCCTCATTCATCGGATAGCCATTGGCGAGCACGATGCCGCGCGATTGCACACGGGTCACGTCGATATTGTCGCCCTCGACGCCGCCGACATTGACCGGCAGATCGACACTGCCGACCGCCTTGGGATTGGCCGGGTCCTGCAGGTCGAGCACGTGAAAGCCGAGATCGCCCATGACCGTATAGCCATAGCGCCCGCCCTCATCGAGCGGCACCGGCGTCGAGATCGGCATGGGGCCGCTTGCCAATGATCGCCGGGTGCCGGTTCTCTCGGCGCTGGTCGAGGATGAGGTGACCAAGGGGGCCGAGTTGCGCTTTGGCGGGGCGGCGATGTGGGAGCGGGGCTATTTCTTTGCGCCGACCGTGCTGGCCAATGTGCCCGACAGCGCCCGGATCATGCAGGAAGAGCCCCTTGGTCCGATCGCCATTCTCAACCCGGTGAGGGAGCTCGACGAGGCCATCGCCCGCGCCAATGCGCTGCCCTATGGTCTGGCGGGCTACGGGTTTACCAACCGGGCCGATTACATGGCGCGGCTGGTGGATGAGGTCGAGGTTGGCAACCTGTCGATCAACACGCTTGAGGCGTCGCTGCCCGAAACGCGCTTTGGCGGCGTCAAGGCCAGCGGCTATGGCCGCGAAGGCGGCACCGAGGGGCTCGAGAGTTATCTCACCATCAAAAATGTTTGGCATAGCGCCGAGATACGTTAACCCCATCTTATGAATTTGCAGGCGCGGGCTGTCCCATGGGGCGGCCCGTTTTTGTTTTCGGGCTGTTTTTCTTTGGGAAAGCCGGTGTCAAAAAGGAGAGAGTGAGCGCAATGGGACCGTGCGACCCAGGGGTTTATTCAGTGTGGAATAATGTGAAGGCGAGGCATTAATTCCCGATTCCCGTAGACGTAAAAATAATTTATTTCACGAATCCTCCTTGCTTATTTAATTCTACTGTTAGATTTAGTGCGTACACGCACATTCAAGCAGGAATAGAAAAATGCCGAACTATGCCAAGATGTCCGTCGCCGAGCTGCAGGAAATGCGCAAGGAGATCGACGAACAAATCGCCCGTAAGAAAGTCGAAGAACGCGAAGAGGTTCTGGCCGAAATGAAAGCCATGGCAGCCAAACGTGGTTTCGAGTTTTCGGAGTTGGTTTCGGGCAAGTCCAAAGCGAAAGCCAAAGACAAGCTGCCGCCGAAATACCGCAACCCTAAAGATGCCTCGCAAACCTGGAGCGGCCGGGGGCGTAAGCCCAACTGGATTCAGGACGCGGTGAAAAAAGGTGCGAAGATCGAAGATTTCGCGATCTGAGATTTATTGTCCTCCAGCCGAGAGACCTGAGAAGATAGAGAGCGGCCCCTCGCAATCGCTGCGGGGGGCTGTTTCTTTTTGCCATAGTTCGGGATTGGGATGGGTGGCCCTGTTAAAAGGACTTTTGAAAAAGGAGATGCTTTCGGGGCTGTTGATCAATCAAAAGATGAGGGGCGCGCCCTTTAACTCGCTATCCGTGTTTTGGCGAAATGGGTTTTTATTGGGACACTTTGGCGCGCGATAAAAAATTACGCCTATAGGGTGAGTTCTCGCTTGGCCCGTGAACCCATTGGCAGATAGGCTCGCTCGTATTGCCGATGCCGAGGGGGAGCCTCTTTGCGGAAATACGCTTTGCCTGCCTTGTCGCAGCTCCACAGTTTCGAGGCGGTGGCGCGCCGGATGAGCTTTACCGCCGCGGCGGACGAGCTCTGCCTCACGCAAAGCGCGGTCAGCCGGCAGATCCGCGCGCTTGAAGAGGATCTGGGGCGGGCGCTCTTTCTGCGCAAACATCGCGCGATTGAGCTCACCCAAGAGGGGCGCGATCTTTTCGAGGCGGTGACCCGGGGGCTCGACGAGATTGCGCTCGCGGTCAATGGGCTGCGACGCGCCAGCGATACGCCGCAGATCACCGTCGCCACCTCGGTGGCCTTTTCCTATTATTGGCTGATGCCCCGGTTGGAGCGTTTCGCGGACCGCTATCCCGAGATCGATCTGCGCATTCTCGCCACCGATCAGCTCGTTGATCTGGCCAAGGATGATGCCGATGTGGCGGTGCTCTTTGGCGCTGGCAACTGGCCGGGGGTCGAGGCGCGGCGGCTATTTGGCGAGCGGGTCTATCCGGTGTGCAGCGCGGGCTATCTGCAGAACCATCCCGAGCTGCGCCGCCCGAGTGATCTGCTCGATCAGACGCTTTTGCATCTCGATGGCGGCGGCACGATCTGGGGCGCGGTCGATTGGCATGTCTGGCTGGTGCAGCAAGGCGTGACCGGCCAGCCGGTGCGGCGGGGCATTCGGCTCAACAGCTATCCGATGGTCCTGCAAGGGGCCGAGGCGGGGCGCGGCGTGGCGCTCGGCTGGAGCTATATCACCGATGCGATGCTCGCCTCGGGGCAATTGGTCTGTCTCTTCAATACGCCGCTTGTCACAAGCTGTAGCTATTACATCGGGGCATCCATCGCCCGGGCCGCCGACCCGGCGGTCGCGGCATTTTTGCAATGGATGGTTGAGGAATGCGACGGGATGGAATGAGTTTCGGATGATCCAGGGGAATGCGTTGCATTCAAAATGATCGTTTGAGAAAGGGGCAGATTCGGCGGCTACTGGGGCAGGAAAACGCCGCGAGGTCCCCCATGCAAGTCACTGCCCCCCGCAAACCGAACCGCCGAGGTCGCGGCAAGCCCGAGACCACACCGGCCCTGCCGCCGATCAGCCCCGGCATGGTCGGGGGCCGCTACCGGCCACTCACCGGGTCCGAGGTCGAGCGTATTCACACGCTGGTGCTCGATCTCTTGGCCGATCTCGGCCTGTCGCAGATCACCCCCAGCCTCGAGGCCCGCGCCGTTGCGGCGGGCTGCGAGGTGGATGGGGCGGGGCGTCTGCGCTTTCCCCGGGCGCTCGTCGAGGATGTGATCGCCCGCACCCGGCGCAAGTTCACGCTGCACGGGATCGACCCGGCGCATGATCTCGAGATCGGCGGTCAGCGCGTCCATGCCGGCACTGGCGGGGCGGCGCCGACGATTATGGATTTCGCCAGCGGCAAGTATCGCGAAAGCACCGTGGCCGATCTCTATGACATCGCGCGTCTGGTGGACCGGCTCGACAATATCCACTGGTATCACCGCTCGGTCGTGGCGCGCGACACAAAGACCATTCTCGATCTCGACATCAACACCACCTATGCCTGCCTCTCGGGCACGACGAAATCCATCGCGGTGAGCTATACCGACAGCGCCAGCGTGCGCGCGGTGATGCCGATGCTCGACGCAGTGGCCGGGGGCGAGGACAAGTTCCGCGAACGGCCCTTCTGTACCGCCGTTTGCTGTCACGTGGTGCCGCCGATGCGCTTTGCGACCGAGAGCTGTGACGCGCTCGAAGCGGCGGTCGAGGCCGGGATGCCGATCCTCCTGGTCGCCGCAGGGCAAGCCGGGGCCACCGCGCCCGCCGCACTGGCCGGGGCCGTGGCACAGGCCTGTGCCGAGGTGCTGGCGGGGCTCATCCTGTGCAACATCATCGACCCGAACTGCCGCGGTATCTTTGCCACCTGGCCGTTTGTGAGCGATCTGCGCACCGGTGCGATGTCCGGGGGCTCGGGCGAACAGGCGCTTTTGTCGGCGGCCTGTGCCCAGATGGCGGCGTTTTATGATCTGCCGAACTCGGTGCCCGCGGGCATGACCGACAGCAAGCTGCCGGATATGCAGTCGGGCGGCGAAAAGGGCTATACGATCTCGCTCGCCGCCCATGCCGGGGCGTCGATGATCCATGAAAGCGCGGGCATGCATGGCAGCCTCATGGGCACGAGTTTCGAGAGCTATGCGCTCGACAATGATCTGCTTGGCGCGATCCTGCGCACGGTCAAGGGGGTCGAGGTCAATGAGGACACGGTAAACTTTGAGGTGATCCGCGATGTGGTCTTGGGCGAGGGCCATTACCTTGGCCATCCCCAGACCTACACCCGCATGAAAACCGATTACCTCTACCCGCAGATCGCCGACCGCCGTAGCATCAGCGCTTGGGAAGAGGCCGGCGCCCGCGACGCCCGCGAGATCGCCCGCGATCAGGTCAGCGCCATTCTCGCCGACCATTACCCGAACCATATTCCCGAGGCGGTGGATCGGCAGCTGCGCGACGCGTTCAACATCATTCTGCCCAGAGACCGGATGCGGGCCGGCAATGGCATCTGGTAATCTCAAGAAAGGAATTTGCTCATGCAATCACATGCAAAGGTCGTGATCGTCGGGGGCGGCATGATGGGGGTCGGGCTTGCCTATCACCTCGCCGAAGAAGGCTGGAAAGATGTCCTGCTCATCGAGAAGGGCGAATTGACCAGCGGATCGACCTGGCATGCGGCGGGCCAATGCCCGAGCTTTATCAGCAATTACAACATGGCCAAGATCCACCATTATTCCAACACGCTATACCCGCGTCTGGAAGGGATTACCGGCCAGCCCGCGGGCTGGCATGGCTGTGGCGGTATCCGGCTGGCGACGACGCAGGAAGAGGTGGATTGGTTCCGCCATGTGGCCGGGTTTTCGGCAAATGTCGGCTTTCACATGGAGGTCATCGGGCCGGAGCGCATCAAGGAGCTTAACCCGTGGCTCGAGACCGACGGCATCCTCGCCGGGGCCTATACCAATATGGATGGCCATGTGGACCCTTCGAGCGCCTGCAACGCGATGGCGGCGGGCGCGCGGCAGATGGGGGCCACGATCATCCGCCGCACCCGCGTCACCGATATTCAGGTTCTGCCCTCGGGCGAGTTCGACGTGGTGACCGATCAGGGCACCATCCGGGCCGAGCATGTGGTCAACGCCGCCGGCTGCTATGCCCGCGAGGTGGGCAAACGGGTCGGTGTCGAAACGCCGATCACCAATATGGAACACCAATATCTGGTAACCGAACCGCTGGCGGAATTCGCCGGCAGCGACTTCGAGCTGCCGGTGATGCGCGACCCGGCCACCGCGGGCTATTACCGGCAGGAACAAAAGGCCGGGCTCGTGGGCATCTATGAACATCACGGCAGCCGCGAAGCCTGGGCCGGGCGCGGCGGCTTTCCCGAATGGGACAGCGAGAACGAGCTTTTCGAGGGCGATATCGACCGGATCGCGCCCTGGCTTGAAAAGGCGCTCGAACGGATGCCGATCTTTGCCAATGCCGGAATCAAGCGGATCATCAACGGCGCCATCCCGCACACGCCCGACGGCAACCCGCTGGTCGGTCCTGCACCGGGGCTGCGCAATTTCTGGCAATGCTGCGGCTCGGCCATCGGCATCGCGCAGGGCGCGGGGACCGGCAAATATCTCGCGCAATGGATGGTGCATGGCGATGCCGAGATCAACATGCATTGCGTCGATCCGCGCCGCTTCGGGGCCTATGCCACGCCGGATTATACCCGCGCCAAGAGCTTTGACGATTACGAGAACATGTTCGAAACCCCGCTGCCGGGCCGCGAGGTGCATGCCGGCCGCCCGAGCCGGGTGACGCCGCTCTACGCGCCGCTCAAGGCCAAGGGCGCGGTGTACACCGAGGTCTATGGCTGGGAGCGGCCCAAGTATTTCGCCCCCGACGGGTTCGAGGAAAAGCTGCAATACCGCCGCAACAACGTCTTTGACATCGTGGCCGAGGAATGCCGCGCCGTGCGCGAGCGGGTGGGCGTCATGGACCTGTCGAGCTTTGCCAAGTTCGACGTCTCCGGCCCCGGTGCCGAGGCGCTGCTCGACCGGCTCACCGCCAACCGGCTGCCGCGCAAGCAGGGCGGCATCACGCTTACCCATGTGTTGTCGGAAAATGGCCGGATCGAGGGCGAATGGACGATCACCCGTCTCGGCGACGACCGGTTCTATGTGCTCTCGGGCGCGGGCACCGAACGGATGGCGCGCGATCAGCTCAGCCTTGCCGCAGGCGCGGATGTCGAGATCAGCAATGTGACCGACCGCTTTGGCATGCTGGTGGTGGCCGGGCCCAAGTCCCGCGACGTGCTGGCGCCGCTGACCGACGCTGATCTGAGCAACGCGGGCTTCCGCTGGCTATCGGGTCAGGAGATCGAGATCGCGGGCATCCCGGTGCGCGCCTTGCGCGTGAACTATGTGGGCGAGCTTGGCTGGGAGCTGCACGCGCCCATGGCCGATCTGGCGCGTCTCTACGATGCGATCTGGGCCTCGGGCACAGAGCACGGCATCGCCGATTTCGGCGTGCAGGCGGTCAATTCGCTGCGCATGGAAAAGGCCTATCGCGGCTATGCGGCAGAGCTCACCAATGAGATCACGCTGATCGAGGCCGACTGTCAGAGGTTCTATGCATCTGACAAGGGCGATTTCATCGGCCGCGCGGCCACCGAGAAGGTTCGCCAAGAGGGCATCGTGACCAAGCTCGTCTATGGCGAGGTGGCTGCCACGGATTGCGATATCTATGGCGGCGAGGCGGTGATGCAGGGCGACCGGGTCGTCGGCGTCTGCACCTCGGGTGGCTATGGTCATGCCACTGGCAAGAGCCTCGCCTTTGCCTATGTCGCGCCGGAGATCACCGAGGGGCTCGAGGTGGTGGTGCTTGGCGAACGCCGCGCACTCACACTGCATGACGCGCCGGTCTGGGACCCCGACAACGCCCGGCAAAAGGCCTGAAACTCTGCCAAGTCCGGCGCGCGATCCTTCTCCGGACCGCGCGCCTCTTTCTGGTTCCAAATACCCATAAGGCCCGCCGCGCCAAACCGCGTGACAGCGAGGCGGCATGTCGCATAAGGTTAACTGTCCCCGAAAACTGAACCTGAGGCGACAGATGGACCCGCTCAACCGTGGCACGCTCAATCTTCTGGTGCTGCTCACCCCGCATTTCAACATGAGCGCCACCGCCGGGTTTCTCGACCCGTTCCGCGCCGCCAATTACCTTGAAGGCCGGGGCTTGGTGCGCTGGCAGATCGTCTCGGAAAAGGGCGGGGCCTGCCCTGCGAGCAATGGCATGGTTATCGACACAAGGCCGCTTTCTGAGCTGCGCGAGGCGCGGGCCGAGACTGCGCCCGACATGGTGATCGTGTCGAGCAGCTGGACGCCCGAGGCCAATCGCAGCCCGCAATTGCACAGCGCGCTCTGGCGCTGGGCGCGGCAAGGGGCGACCTTGGGCGGGCTCGACACCGGGGCCTTTATCCTCGCCGAGGCGGGGCTTCTAGACGGGCGGCGGGCGACGGTACATTACGAACATATCGACGCCTTTGGCGAGATGTATCCGGATTGCGAGCTGACCGAGGATCTCTTTGTCTATGATGGCAATCGGATCACCTGTTGCGGCGGCAGCGCGGCGGTGGATTTCGCGCTCAACATCCTGCGTGGCACCCATGGCGACGACATCGCCAATGCCGCCGCCCGCTATGTGTTTCATCAAAGCGTGCGCCCGGCGGGCAGTCAGCAGAATGTCGAGGCGCTCGAGCCGCTGGGCAACAGCGCGCCGGTCTCGGTGCGCCGCGCCATCACCGAAATGGAGCGCCATCTCGAACAACCGCTGAGCCTGCCCGAGATCAGCGACCGCGCCGGCCTGTCGCAGCGTCAGCTGGAACGGCTCTTTCGCACCTATGTGGGCAAGACCCCGGCGCTTTACTATCGCGACATTCGCCTCGACCGGGCGCGCGGGCTGGTGACCCAGACCGAGATGCCGCTGGCGCAGGTGGCGCTCGCCTCGGGCTTCTCGACACAGGTGCATTTCTCGCGCTCCTACAAGGAGAGGTTTGGCCTGCCACCGCGCCAGGACCGGGTCGAAGGCCGCGTGCCCTTTGAGTTTCGCGCCTGGCCGATGCACCGTCCGAGCCGCGAAAAATGAGTGTGCACGTCGAATTAGGATAAATGGACGGCGATCCAAGTGTAGTTTGCCGTGCCGTTTGAGAGGATGCTGAGATCATTGGGCACCCGGGATGCGGTGCCGCGACCACAGCAAAGCTCGGGAGGCTGCCATGTTCGAAATGCCATCAAAGGATGCGTTCGCCCGGATCGGCGAGGGCTATGCGCCAGAGGCGGGCCGGTCGCTGTCGCTCAAGGCCGATGCCTATACGCGGCAGGAATGGTTTGAGGCCGACCGCGCCGCGATCCTCGGGCGGAGCTGGCAATGGGTCTGCCATGTCGAAAAGCTGCGCGAGCCGGGGGCCTATATCGCCATTGAGGTCGCCGGTCAGCCGGTCGCCGTGCTGCGTGACCGCGACGGCGTGCTGCGCGCCTTCTACAACGTGTGCAAACACCGCGCACATGAGCTGCTTCGCGGCGAGGGCAACACGACGCGGATCATGTGCCCCTATCACGCCTGGGTCTACAAGCTCGACGGGCAGCTGGTGCGCGCGCCAGAGACCGACCATCTTGAGGATTTCAACCCCAAGGACATCTGCCTCGACGCGGTGCAGGTCACTGAATTCGCGGGCTTTGTCTTCGTCAATCTCGACCGCGACGCCGCGCCTCTGGCAGAGCAATCGGGCAATCTCGAAACCGAGATCCGCCATTGGGCCCCGGATGTGGATCAGCTCACCTTCGGGCATCGGCTGACCTATGAGATCAATTCGAACTGGAAGAATGTCGTCGACAATTTCCTCGAATGCTATCACTGCCCGACCGCACATAAGGATTTCTGCGATCTGGTGGATATGGACACCTACAAGGTGACCACCTACGGCATCTACTCCTCGCATATGGCCGAGGCGGGGCAGGGCGAAAACAGCGCCTATGACGTGTCGAACGCCACGGTGCGAACGCATGCGGTCTGGTGGCTTTGGCCCACGACCTGTCTCATGCGCTATCCCGGCCGGTCGAGCATGATCGTGCTGAACATCATCCCGGTGGGGCCGGACAAGACGCTCGAGACCTATGATTTCTATCTCGAGACGCCGGAGCCGGATGCGATGGAACGCGATGCGATCCGCTATCTCGACGAGGTGCTGCAGGTCGAGGACATCAGCCTCGTTGAGAGCGTGCAGCGTGGCATGAACACCCCCGCCTTTGCCCAGGGCCGGATCGTCAGCGATCCCAGCGGTTCGGGCAAATCGGAACATGCGGTGCATCATTTCCACGGGCTCGTCCTCGACGCCTACGCTCAGGCGGCAAAACGGGCTGCTGAACAGGCCGCGCGATGAGCGCGGCCGCCAAGGCGGCGCCGCGCCGTCCCAATATCGTGGTGATCATGGCCGATCAGCTCGCGCCGCATTTCACCGGCGCCTATGGGCATCAGGTGGCCAAGACCCCGCATATGGATGCGCTGGCGGCGCGCGGCATGCGGTTCGACGCGGCCTATTGCAACGCGCCGCTCTGCGCGCCGTCGCGCTTTGCCTTCATGTCGGGACAGCTCATCAGCCGGATCGCCGCCTATGACAATGCGTCCGAGTTCCGCGCCACGGTGCCGACCTTTGCCCATTACCTGTCGGCGCTGGGTTATCGCACCTGTCTTTCGGGCAAGATGCATTTCGTCGGCCCCGACCAGAAACACGGGTTCCAAGACCGGGTGACCACCGATATCTACCCCTCGGATTTCGCCTGGACCCCGGATTGGGAGGCCCCGGACGAGCGGATCGACAAATGGTATCACAACATGCAGACCGTCAAGGAAAGCGGCTGTGCCATTGCCACGTTCCAGACCGATTACGATGACGAGGTGGAATTTGCCGCGCGGCGCTGGCTCATCGACCGGGCGCGTGACCGGGCGGCGGGGCAGGAAGCGCCGTTTTGCATGGTGGCGTCCTTCATCCATCCGCATGATCCCTATGTGGCGCGGCCCGAATGGTGGGATCTCTATTCCGATGACGAGATCGAGCTGCCCGAGGTGCTGCCGCTGGCGGAACACGACCCGTTTTCGCGGCGGCTCATGGATGGGATCGAGGCCTCTTATGTGCCGCTGTCGCGCGACGAGGTGATCCGGGCGCGGCGCGCCTATCTCGCCAATGTGAGCTATTTCGACAGCAAGATCGGCGCGCTGGTGAAAACCCTCGATGAGATCGGCGAGCTCGACAACACGGTGGTCATTGTCACCGCCGACCATGGCGATATGCTGGGCGAGCGTGGACTGTGGTACAAGATGAACTTTTTCGAGCATTCCGCGCGGGTGCCGCTCATCATGGCGGGGCCGGGGGTGGTGCAGGGCGCGGCGGCCAACGCCTGTTCGCTCATCGATCTTCTGCCGAGTTTCCTCGAGATTGCCGGCGCTGACGAGAGCGTGCTGGGCGAGCCGGTGGATGGGCGCAGCCTGATGCCACTTGCGCGCGGCGAAGAGGACCCGCAGGACGAGGCGATCAGCGAATATTGCGCCGAAATGACCGCTTGGCCGGTGTTCATGATCCGGCGCGGCGATCTCAAATACATCCATTGCGATGGCGACCCGCCACAGCTCTATGATCTCTCCGTCGATCCCGGCGAGCGGGTGAACCGGGTCGAGGACCCGGATTACGCCTGCCGCGCCCGCATGTTCGCCGAAGAGGTGGCCGGGCGCTGGGATGGCGAGAAACTGCGGGCTGATATCATCGCGACACAACGCTCGCGGCGCCGGCTTCATGCGGCGATGGAGGCGGCGGGCGGCGAGAGCTGGGATTACAACCCGCCGCGCGATGCGAGCCAGGAATATGTCCGCAATCACATGGATTGGACGGTGGCGGCGGCGCGGTACAGATACCCGCCCCTGAAGGAGACAGACAAATGATGTTGGAAGGCAAGGTCGCATTGGTGACCGGCGGGCGCGGCGGCATCGGGCGCGCCATCTGTGCGCGGCTGATGCGCGAAGGCGCGACGGTCTATGCCGCCGATCTGAACGAGGGCGGATCGCTCGGCGGGGGGACGGCGCCGGGGCAGTTCCTGCGGCTCGATGTGGCGGACGAGGCCGAGGTCATCGCCGCCATGGCAAAGGTGCGCGACGCGGCGGGCAAGCTTGATATTCTCGTCAACGCGGCGGGGATCGAGATCGAAAAGACCATCGAGCACACCACGCTCGAGGAATGGAACCGGTCTTTTGCGGTCAATGTCACCGGCACGTTTCTCACCTCGAAACATGCGCTGCCCTTGATGCGGGCGGCGGCCCAGGGTGGCACCACCGCCAGCCTCATCAACTTTGGCAGCTATGACGGGTTCATCGCCGATCCCGGCCTCGCCGCCTATTGCGCGACCAAGGGCGCGGTCCATGCGCTGACCCGCGCCATGGCCTGCGATCATGGCCCCGAAGGCATCCGCGTCAACGCCATCTGCCCCGGCTATATCGACACGCCGATGCTGCAGAGCTTTTTCACCGGCGATGGTTCGGGCGGCGGCGGCAAGGGCATCGACGAGCTGCAACAGGCGGTGCGCGATGTGCACCCGATGCGCAGCTATGGCACGCCCGACGACATCGCCAATCTCGTCAATTGGCTCGCCTCCGACGAGGCCCGCTATGCCAGCGGTCAGCTCTGGGTGCTCGACGGCGGGCTCTCGGCGCAAGTGCAACAGATGAAACTCTGACAAGGACCGCGACCATGGCCAAACCGAACCCGGTGATCATCACCTGCGCGCCCACCGGCGGCATCCACACCCCCACCATGTCCGAGCATCTGCCGATCACCCCGAGCGAGATCGCCGAGGCGAGCATCGGCGCGGCCGAGGCGGGGGCGTCGATCATCCATCTGCACGCCCGCAACCCCGAAACCGGCCAGCCGGATGCCGATCCCGATCTCTTCATGCAGTTCCTGCCACGCATCAAGCAGGCGACGGGCGCGGTGATGAATGTCTCGACCGGCGGCGGCCTCGGCATGAGCCGCGAAGACCGGCTGCGCGCCGCGCTCCGGGCCAGCCCGGAAATGGCCTCGATGAACATGGGGTCGATGAATTTCGGCATCTTCCCGATGAAGGCGAAATACAGCGAGTGGAAACATGACTGGGAGCCCGAGTTCCTCGACATGACCCGCGATTTCATCTTCCGCAACACATTCGCCGATATCGAATACGCGATGCGCGAGTTGGGCGATGGCCATGGTACCAAGTTCGAGTTTGAATGCTACGACCTGAGCCATCTCTACAATCTCGCCTGGGTGATTGATCAGGGCTGGGTCAAGCCGCCGTTCTTCATCCAGATGGTGTTCGGCATTCTCGGCGGGGTCGGGGCCGATCTCGACAATCTCGTGCATATGCACGGGGTGGCGCAACGGCTCTTTGGCGACAGTTACGAATGGTCGGTGCTGGCCGCCGGGCGGCATCAGATGCGCTTTGCCACGCAGGCGGCGCTTCTTGGCGGCAATGTCCGCGTCGGGCTCGAGGACAGTCTGTACATCGGGCCGGGGCAGCTCGCCCGCTCCAACGCGGATCAGGTGACCAAGATCCGTGGCATCATCGAAAGCCTCGGTCTCGACATCGCCACGCCCGAGCAGGCGCGCGCGCGGCTCGGGCTCAAGGGCGGCGATCAGGTTTCATTCTAAGGGCGCGACAAGGATTATATGGGGGGCGAGATGCAGACAGACATGTTGATCAATGGCGAAATGGTCGCGGGGCAGGGCGCGGCGCTGCCGGTGCTTGACCCGGCCACCGGCAGGCAGGTGGCAGAGGTGGCCGAGGCCACGCCAGAGCAGATCGAGGCCGCCACGCGCGCCGCCCATGAGGCCTTCGAGAGCTACCGCCTCTCGACCCCATCGGAACGGGCGGCGCATCTTTTGGCCATCGCCGATGTGATCGAGGCCAATATCGAAGAGCTGGCCGAGCTGGAAACCCTCGACGTGGGCAAGCCCTGGCCGATGGCGCGGGACGAGGAAATGCCGCTCACCATCGACACGTTCCGCTTTATGGCTGGGGCCGCGCGCACGATGGGTGGCTCGGCTGCGGGCGAATATGTGGCCGGTCACACCAGCATGATCCGCCGCGATCCTATCGGGCCGGTGGCCAGCATCGCGCCGTGGAATTACCCGCTGATGATGGCCGCGTGGAAGATCGCCGCGCCGCTGGCGGCGGGCTGCACCATGGTGCTCAAACCCTCGGAAATCACCCCGCTCGCCACGCTGCGTCTGGCCGATCTCTTGGCCGATGTGCTGCCGCGCGGTGTGCTCAACGTGATACATGGCGGCGGGGCCTCGGTGGGCGACGCGCTGATCAATGATCCCCGCATGGAGGGGATTTCGATCACCGGCTCGCCCGCCACCGGCATGGCCGCGATGCGTGCCGCGAGCCGTCAGATCCGCCATGTCCATCTCGAACTGGGCGGCAAGGCCCCGGTGATCGTGCTGGGGGATGCCGACATCGGCGCGCTGGCGGAAACCATCCGCTATGGCAGCTTTTTCAACGCCGGTCAGGATTGCGCCCAGCCCTGCCGCCTCATGGTCGAGGCCTCGGTCTATGACAAGGTGCTGCAGGCGGTGACCGATCAGGTCGGCCAGATCCGCATCGGCGCGCCGCGCGCCGAGGGCACCGAGATGGGACCGATCGTCTCGAGCGTGCAGCGCGACCGCGTGGCGGGGTTCATCGACCGGGCGCGGAGCAATGCCGAGATCGCCACCGGCGGCGCCTCGGGCGAAGGGCCGGGGTATTTCTATCAACCGACCGTCGTTGCCAATGTCGACAATGACGCCGAGATCGCCGCCTCCGAGGTCTTCGGCCCGGTGGTCACCCTGTCGCGGATCAAGGATGCCGACGAGGCGCTTCGCATCGCCAATGCCGCGCCCTTTGGGCTCGCCTCTTCGGTCTGGACCCGCGATCTCTCGGCCGCGATGCGGCTCAGCTCGCAGCTGCGCTATGGCATGACCTGGGTCAACACCCATGGCGTGCCGACACCGGAAATGCCCTGGGCCGCGATGAAAGGTTCGGGCACCGGCTGTGACATGAGCATCTACGCGCTCGACGCCTATACGTCGGTGCGCCATGTGATGGTGGCCCACTGATGCGGCTCGCGGGGAAACGGGCGGTCGTCACCGGCGGACGGCAGGGCATCGGGCGCGGCATCGTCGACGCCTTTCTCGACCAGGGCGCAGAGGTCATCACCTGTGGCCGGGGGGCACGGCCCGAAGGGCTGCCCGAGGGCTGTGGCTGGGTGACGGCGGATGTCTCGGACGCGGCGCAGGTGGCACAGCTGGTCTCTGAGGCCGGTGCCATCGACATTCTCGTCAACAACGCGGGCGTGCAGGTGGAAAAGACCGTGGCCGACAGCACGGATGCCGATTGGGATCTGGTGATCGGGGCCAATTGCCGGGGCGTGTTCAACGCCTGCCGGGGCTTTATCCCGGTGCTGCGCGACGGCGGGGTGATCCTCAACATGGGGTCGATCTCGGCCAATCACGCCGATCCCTCCATGGCGCTTTACAACGCGTCCAAGGGGTTCGTGCATGGGCTCACCCGCTCGATTGCGGTCGATCACGGGCCGCGGCTGCGCTGCAACGCGATCTGTCCGGGCTGGATCAACACCGGCATGCTCGAGGCGGGGTTTGACCTCGCCCAGAACCCGGAGGCGGCGCGCGCCGATGCGATCCGCCGCCACCCGGCGCGGCGCTTTGGCGAACCGGCGGACATCGCCGCCATGGCGGTCTGGCTCGCGTCGGACGAGGCGCGGTTCGTCTCGGGGCAGTTTTTCACCGTGGATGGCGGCCTGACGGCGGCCTCCCCTTTGCAACCGGGGTTGTTTTGATGGATTTTTCACATACCGCCTGTCTCGGCGGCGGCGTCATCGGCGCGAGCTGGGCAGCGCTGTTTCTGGCCTCCGGCCGCTCTGTCACCCTCTATGATCCGGCCCCCGGTGCGGAGCGCGCGGTGCGCGACTATATCGCGACGGCCTGGCCCACGCTGACCGAGCTGGGGCTGACCACAGAGGGCCGCCCCGACGCGATCACCTTTGCCCAAAGCGCCGCAGAGGCGGTCGCAGGCGCGGGGTTTGTGCAGGAAAACGTGCCCGAACGCCTGCCGATCAAACAGGCCATCTTTGCCGAGATTGAGCCGGCGCTCGATCCCGCCGCCATCGTGGCGAGCTCGGCCTCGGGGCTGACGCTGGGCCAGATGCAGGGCGGCTGGCGCGATCCCGCGCGGTTTGTGCTGGGCCATCCGTTCAACCCGCCGCATCTCATCCCGCTGGTCGAGGTGATGGGCAACGAGCGCACCGCACCCGAGGCGGTGACCGGGGCCGAAGAGTTCTATCGCGCGGTCGGCAAGGTGACGATCCGGCTCAACAAGGAAAAGAACGGCCATGTCGCCAACCGCCTGCAGGCGGCGCTCTGGCGCGAGGCGATCAGCCTCGTGGTCGAAGGCGTGGCCAGCGTCGAGGATGTCGACAAGGCGGTCTGGGCCGGGCCGGGCCTGCGCTGGGCGGCGATGGGGCCGACGATGCTCTTCAATCTGGGCGCGGGTGCGGGCGGCTTGCGCGCCTTTTGCGACCATTTCAGCGACACGTTCAACGGCTGGTGGGACGATCTGGGACAGGTTCAACTGACCCCGGAGGTGGCCGAAACCCTGATCCGCGGCGTCAATGACGAGGCACGCGGCGACACCCTTGCCGTGCTGTCGGCCCGCCGCGACGCGCTCATCCTCGCGATGCAAAAAGCCACCGCTGGCCTGCGTCAGGACGGGTAGGGGGCGGCTCACTTGAGTGGCGCTGTATTTCAATCCCCTTTGCCTCTGGCTGAGGGGATTGGCCTAAGGATCATTGGGACCGCTGGGGTGATCCGTAATCAATGATCAGGCTTCGCAGGTACTTCGGTTTACACCGCCCGGAGCTGATCCGCCCCGACCGCAACGCGGGTCTGGCCACCCATGATGTCCATCAGGACCCAAACGCGCCGGTCCGGCGCGATTTTTTCCACCTCTGCCACAAAATTGGCGAAGGGCCCTGTTGTCAATGTCACTTTATCGCCGGGCGACAGACGCGTCGCTGGCAACAGCTTGCCCTTCGCATCGCAACGCTGCATCAGGTACGAGACTAGATCCAGCGGAACCGCTGTCGGTTCATTGCCAAAGCTCACCAAGCGCGTGATGCCATAGGTTGAGTTGACCGTGCGCCAGAATCCGCGAGCCGCATCGAATGCCACGAATATATAACCGGGAAATAGTGGCCGCATGGCAGTGACAAACTTGCCATTGCGCTGGCGTGTCTCTTCTTCGAGCGGGAGGAAGGTTTTGAACCCCTGCCGTTTGAGGTTCTTGTCCGCGATGTTGGCGCAGTTCGGTTTTACTTGGGCCAGAAACCAATTTTCACGGCAATCATGGTACATTATTCTGAGTCCTCGTTAAAACAGCACGGCCCCACATATCGCTCAAAATTGAGCGATGGCAAGTCTATTTTCTCAATAAACGTGAAACTTTGATGACGGTACAAAGTCTATATGACGTAGTCGAATTGGTGACCTTATGGCCCTTTTTATTTCCCTTTAATCACGATCAGTTACCTCCTCCGCAGCACAAAACGCGGAGCGATAATCGATGGTCCAGAACCCCCAACGCAAACTTCAACAACGGCCACAAGACCACAATTGGACTTCTGACCCAGAGAAGATCCGAGAAGGCGTTCAACGACAACGTCGCGAGATCAACGGCAAACTTGCCGAGCTAGCTGTCGCGGGGTTTGAGCGACCCTTTTACACTGGTGTCTTGAATGAGACCTCGCAGGGATGGGTCTGCGATTTCCTACTGGACCCTCCCAAGCGCCCGCTGCGGGTTCAGATTATGCGGGTGCCAAACCCGCAGAAGGACGAGCGATCAGAGGCTCTGTGGCAGGCCCGCCTTGGCTCCCCGATATTCAGCCGGGCTCTAAAGCTCATACCCCTCGAGGCTGGAACGGACGTGGCGCTTCTATCCGGAGCCATCTGGCACGCGCATATTGGCCTGCGGCTTTCCCTTCACGAGCACAGGACACATGCCGATCGTCCGCTTTATGTGGCCGTTCTCGAGCTTCTGACTAGGGAGCTTTGAGAGATGAGGACACGGAATGAACGCCCTCCATATTCCCGTTACCAAACTCAACATTCCTGTTACCTCGGCCCCTCAGAGGGGGATGATCATGGTGCTGTTCGAGAGGGTGATCACTATGGACATCTACTCTCTTTCGACGCAGCGCAGCCCGCGACACAGAGCTTGTCGCCGCCAAATGTAAATTGCAGCAAGGGGCCCGCCCAATGAGGATGGAGGACGCCCCGTATTCTCTTTGCGAGAGGCTAGGCAAAGCGCTCTGTCCTGAGCTCACAATCGAGGACCTGCAACGGGTGCGCCAAGCAGTCGATCTGGCCGTCAATGCCCTGTCCGATCGCACCCCATCAGAGTTAGCGGCCACTGGGAGCTGGCAAGCCTATGGCAAACGGGCCGCCGCCTTGGCGCGCACCCACCGGTCCCGCGATGCATACCTGGCCTTTCTGGATCGAGACCAACGCGAAGACTGGAAGAGCCCCTCTCAAAGGCAGGATTTCCGCACGGCGCTGACGCGTCTGGGATCCTATGACTTGCTTGAGCAGCTGCCTTCTTTCCTGCGCTGGGCGCTGGCAAACGAGCCAAGATCGGACCGGCGGCAAGCGCTGATCAAAGACCTCTTTCCCGATCTCAACCTGACGCCTGTCTCCGATGAAGATGCTCCCGACGAGCCTCTCACTGCTGGGGTCCTTAAGATGACCAGATTTCTCCTTGAGGTTCCACCAAGGGCTGCAGCCGGGCCTCCGCAAAAGACCGTCAGGCCCCCCAAAGCGATCCGCAAGAAGCAATCTTCCGGGGCCTACGCCACGCTCACAGCCCTTCGCATTCATGAACGGCGCAAGCGATCTGACGATCCGGACTATTGCTGGCGTCTGAGATTTTGGCAGGAGGTCTGCCGGGACCGCCACATAGGCCCGTTCGAGAAAGCAGCCATGGCCATCCTGATGGTTTCGGGTGCGCGCCCGAGCGAGCTCAGTGACAGGCATGGGGTCCGCATATGGGCAAGCCCCGATGGTAAACGCCTCATCATCACGGTTCGCGGCGCCAAATGCGGCAGCGAGACCCGGCGCACAGCAGGCAAGGGCCAGACCCACCGCCATCTTCACCTCCGCGCGCAGACTCCCATGGCGAAGTGGTTGGCGGAGACAGCTCTGAAGTATCCTGGTCAACGCTTCCTCTTCCGCCTAAAGACCCCGCGCTTTGATGCCGGAGGCAAGCCACTGACGAGGGTGGAACGCAGCCGCAGGGTGTCCCAACGGCTAGGCAAGCTCTGTCGCCGCATCGGCAAACAGGCCTATCCACGCATGCGCAAGCACCTGACACCCTACGTGTTCCGTCATGCTTTGGCGTCGGACCTTCGCGGGACATCGAACCACTCTCCCGAGGCGGTGGCGCAAATTCTCGGGCATCAAAGCGATCGGACCCAACAGCATTATGGAAGCTCAAAGCGGCTGCGCAGAGAGGCCAGCCCCTTTGCGTGTCAAATTCGCGCGGTCGAGGCCAGCGACGCTGTTCGATCTCCCAACCGCCCCTTCCGCGCCAGAGTGGAGCCAGACTCTTTGGTGGCGCGAGGCCAGGGAGCCTAACGAGGATCTGCCCATATCCGGGTGGGCACGCATGAGCCGCGGCGCGCGTGACCCATGCGTCCGAGAACCTTGAACGGTTCGAGCTGGTGCTGAACACAATCAGCATGGAGGAAGCAGTGGAACAGGCCGAGCGGAAAGATAGCCCAAGCGCCGCCGAAGCGGCAGCACAAGCCCAACTGGCGAAAGACGACAGTAGTTCGACGTCTGACCAGGTGAGGAGTGGCCGACTCGGGTGAAGGGTTTGCCTGGGGTCAGATTGCAGGAGATTTTCCAAATTGACTTTTCCCTTTGCGACATGGGGCCGAGTTTCATGGAGCAACCACTACGCCCCGCTAGGTATCGACAAAGAGCGCCAGCCATGAACTAGGCTTGCGCTGATAAAGTCGTTCATTTGAGAACTTGTTACATATTCAGTCTATCTATTGGTGGCGCGGTTGAATGCCTGCTGATGCCCTCAACGTGAGTGAGGGTCCTCTCTGGCTAGGCTTGCACGACTCGGGTCGTTCGCTACTTCATCGTCCGAAGTGACGAAAACCTCTTGAACTCTGAAATTTCGCTTGTTGGCGCGCGCGGCATCTGCTACCGCTCAAATCTGAGCGATGTGGAATCTATTCTCATCATCACCATTGCATCTAACAAGGCGCCCCATGGGCAGTCCTTGTGCGGTAGCCTGAGAAAATCCCAAAATGACCAGCAAGCGTACCAAGCTGCGGGAGGACACGCATTTTCGCGTGCTGCGCCTTCTTCAAGAAAACCCTGAAATGTCCCAGCGTGAACTGGCTGAGGCGGTTGGCGTCAGTGTCGGCGGGATCCACTACGTGCTGAACGCCCTGATCGACAAAGGGCTGGTGAAGCTAGGGAATTTCACAGCGGCAGAAGATAAGCGGCGGTATGCGTACGCTTTGACACCGAAAGGCATCGCGCGGAGGGCAGCGCTAACGCGCGCGTTTCTAGTGCGGAAGATGGAAGAATACGAGGCGTTGAGGGAAGAGATCGAGGCGCTGAGTTCGGAGTTGGGAAATGGTGAGGCGACTACCATTTCAACAAAGCTTAATGGAGTGTGCCCGAAGTGAAGCAGCGCAAAGTACTCATCACCGGGACTGCCGGATTCATCGGGTTTCATCTGGCCAAGCTTCTGTTGGTAGAGGGGTTTCGGGTGCACGGCTATGACGGGATGACCGACTACTACGACGTCACCCTAAAGCATCGACGCCATGGGATGCTGCTGCAAAACTCCGCCTTTTCTGCGACAGAAGGAATGCTGGAGGATCAGGATAAATTCGACAAGCTCGCCGACGAATTCCAGCCAGACGTCATCGTCCACCTCGCAGCACAGGCAGGGGTGCGCTATAGCCTAGAAAACCCCCGCGCTTACCTCGACTCCAATGTCATCGGAACCTTCAATGTCATGGAAGCGGCCCGCAGGCTAGAAGTGGATCACCTGCTCATGGCATCGACATCCTCGGTCTACGGCGCCAACACCGAGATGCCGTTCACGGAAACCGAGAAGGCTGATACGCAGCTTACGATCTACGCCGCGACGAAGAAGGCCAATGAAAGCATGGCGCACTCCTATGCGCATCTGTGGGACCTTCCGACCACAATGTTTCGCTTCTTCACGGTTTACGGCACATGGGGGCGCCCCGATCTTGCGCTCTACAAATTCGTTGCCGCAATCCTCGAGGATCGCCCGATCGACATCTACAACCATGGCGACATGTATCGTGACTTCACCTACGTTGAAGACCTCGTGCGCGGCATCCGGCTCTTGATCGACGCGGTGCCAGAGCGCTGCGAGGATGGCGTCGTGCCAGAGGGAGACAGCCTGTCTCCGGTGGCACCTTATCGAGTGGTGAACATCGGAAATTCGGACAAAGTCAAGCTGCTGGACTTCATAGAGGCGATCGAGGATGTGCTCGGCAAGAAGGCCATCCGCAATTACATGCCGATGCAGATGGGTGACGTGCCCGCGACTTGGGCGGAAGCTTCTCTTCTACAAAGCCTAACGGGATATTGTCCGCAAACAGATTTTCGAGACGGTATTGCGCACTTTGTCGATTGGTACCGGAGTTATTACAATGTCTGAGGTCAATATGCAATCCTTATCCCTTGAAAACGCCAAGATTGCCGTCATCGGCCTCGGCTATGTCGGGCTTCCCCTTGCGGTGGAATTTGGCAAACACCGGCCGGTGGTCGGCTTTGACATCAACACTAAACGCATCGAGGCTTTGCAAGCAGGGCATGACTCGACGCTTGAAGTCAGCGACGATGAGCTGACAGAGGCAGGGCATCTTCGGTTTTCATCGAGCCTCTCCGACGTCGCGGGATGCAACACATTTATCGTCACAGTCCCGACGCCCATCGACGATTACAAACGTCCTGATTTGACGCCGTTGATCAAGGCGTCGGAAATCATCGGCAAGGTACTCAAGCGCGGTGATGTGGTGATTTATGAATCTACCGTCTATCCCGGGGCAACCGAAGAGGACTGCGTACCTGTCCTAGAGCGCGTATCGGGTTTGTCCTTCAACACGGATTTTTTCGCGGGCTACAGCCCAGAGCGAATCAATCCGGGCGACAAGACCCACCGCTTGACCACTATCACTAAGGTTACTTCGGGCTCGACGCCCGAAGTCGCGGATTTAATCAACGATCTATACGCATCGATCGTGACGGCGGGGACCCACAAGGCCCCATCCATCCGCGTGGCCGAGGCCGCCAAAGTCATCGAAAACACTCAGCGCGACCTGAATATAGCACTGATCAACGAGTTGGCGATGATCTTTAATCGCATGGACATCGACACCGAGGCGGTGCTGCAGGCGGCGGGGACTAAGTGGAACTTCCTTCCCTTCCGTCCCGGTTTGGTGGGGGGGCACTGCATCGGCGTCGATCCCTATTACCTCACACAGAAAGCCGAAGCGATCGGTTATCACCCGCAAATCATTCTCGCCGGTCGCAGGCTGAACGATGGCATGGGCGCCTATGTGGCGGGTCAGCTGGTCAAGGGGCTCTTGCTCAAACGCATTCACGTCCTGGGCGCGCGGGTGCTGATCATGGGACTCACCTTCAAGGAAAACTGCCCCGACCTGCGCAATACGCGGGTGGTTGATGTCATTGCGGAACTTAGTGATTACGGGGCACGGGTTGATGTCTGGGATCCTTGGGTCCACCCGGCCGAGGCGGCGAACGAATACGGGTTGGATCTGATTGATGCGCCGCAGCTGGGTGCGTATGATGGAATTATCGTGGCTGTGGCCCATAAGCAGTTCGCGGAGATGGGGGCCGATGCGATCCGTGCCCTAGGCAAATCTAACAGCGTACTGTTCGATCTGAAATACGTTTTGCCGCGGGCCGCGGTGGATCAAAGGCTATGACAGAGGTGATCGGTTCCGAGCAGGATCGCCGCGTGCAACCGCTCTTCCGCAGCTGGTTTGTTTTTTCGTCATGCGTTATCGGGATGAGCGGTCAGCCATGTGCGGAATAGTGGGATTCGCCGCGAGTCAGCGGCCTTCGGATCGGTCCTGGCTGCGAGTCGGGCGCGATATGATGGAGCATCGCGGCCCAGACAGCGCTGGCGAATACTATTCAAATGATGGCCTTGTCGGCTTTGGCCACCGGCGTCTTGCGATCATCGACCTTTCGCCCGGCGGGCACCAACCTATGGTCTGCGAAGAAGGACGCGTCCGGATCACTTTTAACGGCGAAATCTACAATTACCGAGCGGTTAAACAGATCCTAGAGGAGCGAGGATACGCGTTTCGCTCCAGTTCCGATACTGAGGTGATCATTGCCTCTTACAAGGCCTGGGGTGAGGATTGCTTGTCTAGGTTGGAGGGCATGTTCGCCTTTGCCATTCATGACATGGCACACAACCGCATTTTTCTGGCTCGCGACCGGGCCGGGGAGAAGCCCCTGTTCTATCGGCTGAAGGATGGCGAGCTGCGTTTCGCATCGGAGCTGAAGGCGCTGATGGCCGATCCAGCCTTCGAGCGCCGGATCGACCGTGAAGCTCTCGATGTCTATCTGTCGATTGGATACATCCCGGGAGACCGCTGTATTCTGACCGGCGTGAAAAAGCTGCCGCCGGCGCATGCGATGACCTTTGACCTCGCGAGTGGTGATGTCAGGGTTTGGCGCTACTGGGACCTTCCCGACTATGACGCCGATGCCTTCGGCGGCGACGATATTGAGCTTCTTGAGGAATTGGAGCGGCGGCTGTCGGCCGCGGTTGGACGGCAACTGGTCGCCGATGTGCCGGCTGGCGTGCTGCTCAGCGGTGGGGTGGATTCCAGCATTATTACGGCACTAGCCGCGCGCGAAGCGCCACGACTAAGAACCTTCACGGTCGGCAATCCTGACGATCGCGCCTATGACGAGACCTCGTATGCGCAACTGATCGCCGATCATTTCAACACCGATCATACAGTCCTAGACGCGGCCGATGCGACGCCGGATCTTTTGCCGCTGCTGGCGCGCCAGTATGACGAGCCAGTCAACGACTCCTCAATGATCCCAACTTATCTGGTGTCGCGGGCGATCCGGACTCATTGCAAGGTCGCATTGGGCGGCGATGGCGGCGATGAGCTGTTCGGTGGCTATTATTCTGCCAGCCGCATGGCGGAACTGCAGCACCTTTTCTGCCGCATTCCTGTTGGACCACGCCGCGCGGTAAGCGCACTGGCCCAGCGCCATATGTCGCTGGGCATGAAGGGGCGGGCTTATCTCTCTATGATCGGTTTTGACTTGCGCCACGAACTGCCGGTCTTCGCACCTTATTTCGGCCGGTATCAACGGGCGCGGTTGCTGAAAGGTCATGTGGACAATAGTACCTTTGCCGAGGACTTCCGCAGCTCCCGGGTGCCGGACGTCGCCGACGGCGTGCAGCGCATTACGCGGTTCGATTTCAAGAACTACATGCCCGAGGATATCTTGGTTAAGATCGACCGGGCGAGCATGCTGAACTCGCTCGAATTACGGGCGCCGTTCCTTGATCCCTCGGTCATCGATTTGGCTTTCCGCTGTGTGCCCTCGCGCCTCAAGGCCAGCCCGATGGACCGCAAGATCATTCTCAAGCAGCTTAGCTCCAAGCTGCTGCCGCCAACCTTTGATAAGACACGCAAACAAGGGTTTGGCTTTCCTCTGGGAACTTGGCTGCGCGGGGGGGCCTGGAAGAGTGCCTTCGAGGATGTGCTCTTCGACGCGGATTCGCTTTTCGACCGGAAAGAAGTCCAGTCGCTGTTCGCGGGGGTCAATGCGGGGCGTCCTGTTCACGGTCACCTTTTTTGCCTAGCAATTTTCGAATTTTGGAGACGCGAATATGGGGCATCGTTCTAACGGTCGGCGATGGCGATACTGTCTCTCGCGCAGGTCCGCCCACTTCTCACACCATCCTTTCTGCCGCATCGTTTCACGTCCGGAACACTGGGGCATTCACCTAGTCAGAGGTCAGAATCCGGAATACGTGCCTTCGCGGGTGAAAAGACGCACTTTGGCGCCCGGGACAGTGAAACCGGTGGTAAAAACGGCTTGTCGATGAAAGTTAATCTACCAGTGCGAACAGGTCTGTTCAGCGCGGGGCTTCAGGTTAGCGCGCTGGCCGCGGGATTGGCAACCACCATCCTGCTGGCCAGGATTCTCGGGGCCGAAGGCTATGGCATCTATGTCTTCGCCTATGCGAGCATCGCCTTGCTCGCGATTCCGGTTCAGGCCGGTTTGCCGATGCTGGTCTTGCGGGAGACTGCAAAATTCGATTCCATTCCGGATTTCGCCGGGATGAAGGGGCTTTGGAAATGGGCCTCGCTCATCGCGCTGTTTGGCGGCGTCACGGCGGTTTTTCTCGGCGCCACGGTGGCGGCGCTTCTGTTAGGCTACCAGGAGAAGGCATTTCTCGTCGGCTTGGCGCTGATCCCGCTTATCGCCTTGTCGGAGCTTCGCTCCGCGGCGCTGAAAGGTCTAGGCCACGTGATTTACGGCCAGTTTCCTGATCTGGTCCTGCGGCCGGTGCTGTTGGCTGTATTTCTGATCGCCGCAACATTAGTTCTTGAGAATGTCCGACCGGAAACTGCGATGACCCTGCATGTCGTGGTCGCAATTATCAGTTTCACCGTCGGGGCGACGATTCTGTTTGTTTTAGCCCCCGATGGTCTGTCTGGGGTACGGGGCAATACTGGGCATTGGCGCGTCTGGCTGATGTCGATAATCCCGATGGGGACGTCCAGCGCGATCCAGGTTCTGAATGTAAATCTGGGGGCTGTGTTACTTGGTATGCTTTCGGTTTCGGAAGATGTGTCTCTGTTCCGGATTGCCTTTATGGTCGCCAATTTATTGATGTTCGGGCAGGTGGCGATCATCGCGGTCGTTCAGCCTCGGTTGACCCGGGCGCATTATTCCGGGGATCGAGAACATTTACAGTCACTGGCCTCATGGGTTTCGGCGGTGAGCCTAGCGGTGATGCTGACGCTTGTCACGATCATGATCTTTTGGGGGCAAAGCATAATCTCAATTGTGTTTGGCGCCGAATTCAGAGGTGTTTGGCCGCTGGTTCTGATCATGGCCACCGGGCAAACAGTGAATGCGACTTTGGGCTCTGTCGGTTCGGTTCTGATGATGACCGGGCATGAGCGCAAGGCAATGCACATGCTCGTGATGACCACCTGCCTCAGTTTGCCGACCTACTTTGTCCTGATTACACTTTGGGGAGCGATAGGAGCCGCGATTGCGAACGCGCTGACGACGACGGTGCTGCACCTCATGTACTGGTGGGGCGCCAAAAGAGTGCTTAATGTCGATTGCAGCGCGATTTATTACTTTGTGTCGGGAAGGAAGTTCTGAAGATGCTTTCTAAGAGTGTTGAGACCTTAACGGCGATTTCCTTCTTCTTCATGCCGCTGTCGATGCTCTTCATCTATCGTTTTCACGCGCCCTTTTCCGCTCACGCGCTATTGTTCGGAGTTTTGTTTGTTTCTCTGATTCTGTTGACGCTATTCTGCGGACGGATGCCCCGACTCAATATATCTATCGCACTATTTCTTGTCTCTATTACGATTATTGCGCCTGTGAGCATTTTCTCAACAAATATCGAATTGATACTGACGGGGTATATCCGGCTATTCACGATGATGATCCCCTATTTTGTTCTGCTGCTTGCCCTACCAATTGCGCCGGAGGCTCCGGTGGTGGCCGCCAGATGGTTCTCATTCGGCAGCGTGGCCTCAGCTATCTATGCCCTGCAGCTGTTCTTTGCGGGTGAGATATTTTACGCTGGGCGGTTAACCTTCGCTGCGGAGCACAATCCCACGACATTCGGTTCGAACCTAGCGACGTCGCTGCTTCTGATGGGCTGGCTTTATGGACAGAAGCGGATCAGCGGGTTGGTGCTGTCCGCGTCGGTCCCGATTTTGGTGGTGTCGCTGGTACTTTCACAGTCGCGGAACGCGATGATAGCGCTGATTATTGCACTGGGCCTGACTGCCTGCCTGAAGTCATATAGATCGATCAGGTTGTGGAACGGGCGCATAAAGATCTTGCGGAATTTCATTCCTTTCTTTCTGCGCTTGCTGGCCGTGACCCTGATTCTTGTCGGAATCATCGTTGCCGTATTTTCCAGTTTCGAAATCGACGAACGTTTTTATAGTCGAATCCTCGCCACCATTGAGCTATCTAGCGCAACCGACGCGACTGCGGGAAGGGATACGATTTGGGGGAGTTATCTTGCTCTAGACGTGCCGTTTTTTGGGTTTGGGTTGGACAGCACCTCGACATTGCTGCAGCAAGTGGAGATAGAACAACTGCCGCATAACGCGTTTATCCTATCTTATATTCATGGAGGGATCATTTTCTTTTTCCTCTATATCGGGTTCGTATTGACATTCCTTTTCGAGCTCTCAGAGAAATCGACAGAACGGTTTTCATTCCTATTGGCAACCGGGTTGTTCGCCGCGTTCCTTGGGCTGGGTACCGATGCTTATATTTACGCCATCTTTTGGGCGCCGCTTTCGATTTCACTTATATTGCACCGCTATCAGACCGTGGCGCCGCTGAAAGGCAGCTTGCCGGCGGGATCAATGCTTGGGAGTAACCAAACATGCGTATAATGATCGTTGGAAACGGGTTCACCAGGCTCGGCCCTGCAAACCGCCATTATGTGAATCGTCACACCGCCAATTTCCTGACGGACCTGGCCCGACACGGTCATGTCATTACACTGGCGCAACCGTTTGTGCATGACACTTCCGAGGCCGGTCTCAACGACGGTGTTCTTCCCAAGGGTCAGATAAGCTCGCTGCAACTGGCAAAGAACAGGCCGTTGCCAATGCTGCGCGGGCTTGTGGCACTGGTTCGGGCCGATTTCGTCTATCTTTTCTTCCCGGGGTCGTGGTCGCGGCTTTTCGGGCGGCTGTGCCAGATGTTCGGCAAGCGCTTCGGTGTCTATCTCAGGGGCGCGCAGTTTTCCGATACCGACGCAGATGCGCAGCTGTTGCGGCGCGCTGCCTTTGTCTGCACCGTAGCGGGGATGGAGACCCGAGCCGGGGTACAGCAGAGCTGGACGATTCCGATCGCACCGATGCTGGATCTGAGCGCTGAGGATCAGCTGAGCCGGGATTTCCGGGCTGGCGGCGACCGGCCCCTGCGCATACTCTTTACCGGCCGGCTCGAGGTAGAAAAAGGCATTCCGGAACTGATTGAGGCCATGCGTATCCTGCACCGGCAGGGATTTCATTTCGAGGCGCAGCTTGTAGGCGGTGGGCCACTCTACAAAGGGTTGGCGGAGACGCTGGCCGGGCCTGACGCGCCGCCGGTGCGGCTGACCGGGCTGATCGACCAGAAAGTCACACTGATGTCGCTGTACGAATGGGCCGATGTCTTTGTTCTACCGACCCATCACGAGGGTTTTCCGCGCGTGCTTTACGAAGCAATGATTAAGTCCTGCGTTATCCTGACAACTTTCGTTGGCGGGATCCCCTCGCTGATGAAGGACGGACGGAATTGCATCCGTCTTGATGTAAAGGACCCGCAAGGGATAGTGGAGGCGATTTTACGGCTGAGCCGAGACCGGGCTCAGATGCAGGCCATGTCTGATGCCGCACGCCTGACGGTTCTAGACGTCTTGGCCACACGCCCATCGCACTTCGATGCATTTCAGGAGGCGTTGCATGAGGAGTCATGACAAGATCTGGAACGGCCGGTTGGCGGGTCTGCCAGGGGCGCTGGTGCTTGCAATTGGTGTGGTGCTCAAGCAGATCGGGGACAGGCTTGTATCTGCCCTTTGGAGCCAGAATCTGGGATTTTGCGGCAAGGGTACGCAGATACAGAGAGGTGTGACCATCCGGCATCCGGGCCGTATCAGAATCGCCGCGGGCACTACCGTCGCGACCGGTGTGGAGTTGAGCAGCGAACTATCCGGCTCGCTATGCGAGATTGGGTCCGATTGTATAATCGGACGCCGGGCGCGGCTCGATTTCAGTGGCGGGCTTGTTCTGGAGGATGGCGTTGTCGTCTCGGAAGACGCGAAGGTTTATACTCACGACCATAGGCTCGACCCTAAATCCATTCCCGCGAAGTCGCCTCTGGTTATCGGTGCAGGAGCCTGGATTGGCAGCGGGGCAATGATTGTTGAAGGCGCCGGGCGGATAGGCACGGGGTCGGTTATCGCGGCCGGCTCCATTGTGACACGCGAAGTGCCCGATCATGCGCTAGTTGCCGGTGTGCCGGCGCGTGTTATCAGAATGCTCAACCCTGAAAAGTGATGACGACGCGCACGATCCTGATCAGTGTTGCGGCCTATCTTCCGGGGTTCAAGGCCGGCGGCCCGGTACGAAGCACTGCCAATCTGGTAGAGCATCTGGGGGATGAATACCAGTTTCGCATCATCACTGCCGATCGCGATTTCGGCGAGACCCAGCCCTATCGCGACATAGAGCCGGGCCGCTGGTACAGGGTCGGCAAGGCTGAGGTATGTTACTTAGCGCCGAAGCAACTTCGCCTGCATCCTTTGGCTCGGCTGCTGCGTGAGACACCGCATGACGTACTCTACCTTAACAGCTTTCTGGACCCGCGCTTCACAACTCGGCCGCTGCTGGCACAGCGTCTGGGGCTGGCCCCGCGCTCTCAGGTGGTGCTCGCGCCGCGTGGCGAATTCTCCAGCGGCGCGTTGTCGCTGAAAGTGGGGAAGAAACGCGCATATCGCGCCGCGAGCGGCTTGCTCGGTCTGCATAGGGGGCTAATATGGCAGGCTTCATCCGAGGCCGAAGCTGAAGATATTCGCCGCACCATGGCGCATGTGGCCTCTGACATTCGCATCGCACCGGTTCTGCCGCGGGCCGCCGCCGCGCCCCGTCCAGCACACGCCGATCGCGGCGGCGGCCCGCTTCGCATTGCCTTTCTGGGGCGGATCGCGCCGATGAAGAACCTCTTATTTGCGTTGAAAGTGCTGGAGCGGGTCCGCGCGCCAGTCGCGTTTTCGATTTTCGGTCCGCGCGAGGATGCCACCTATTGGGCCCGTTGCGCCCGCGCCATCGATGCATTGCCGCCGAATGTTTCGGTCACAGAGCACGGGCCGATTCTGGCCGAACAGGTGCATGACAGTCTGGCCGGGCACGATCTGTTTTTCCTGCCCACCCGAGGAGAAAACTTCGGCCACGTCATAGCTGAGGCGCTGCAGGCCGGACTGCCGTTGCTTATTTCTGACCAGACCCCGTGGCGCGGGCTCGCGCAACAGGGGCTCGGCTGGGACCTGCCCCTGTCCGACCAGCAGGCATTCGCCGCGGCCATTGAGGCCGTGGCTTGGCAGTCGGAAGCCGACTGGCAGGCGCGGCAAGCCGCTATCGCGGCATATGCTGCCGGGCTGAGAAATGTCGATGCAGCGCTGGCCGCCAACCGGGCGCTGTTCGAAATAATGGGTGCTTCTAATGAATAATTCATGGAAAGCCTACCGCTGTCCGCGGTTTTCGGCGTTCAGGCAGCTTTTTTACACAGATTGTATCGGGGACTACCCATGTCTATCGAACAGTACCTGTTTGAAAGGATAAGGAATGACTTCAGAATTTGAACTTCGAACTTCGTCAGTATTGATTACCGGTGGCACGGGGTCATTCGGCAAGACGATGCTGCGAGACCTCTTGGACAAGGGATGTCCCGAGGTGCGCATCCTCAGCCGCGACGAGGAAAAACAAGACATGCTGCGCACGACCCTGCGCCATGCGAATGTCCGCTACTACATCGGTGACATCCGGGATCGCGACAGTGTCGAACGGGTGATGTCCGGCGTCGATTGCGTGTTTCACGCAGCGGCACTTAAGCAGGTGCCTTCATGCGAATTCTTTCCGATCGAAGCGGTCCGTACAAATATTTTGGGGTCAGAAAACGTGATACGGTCGGCAGTGGACCAGAATGTCCGATCGGTTGTTTGCCTTTCGACCGACAAGGCAGTTTTGCCTGTGAACACCATGGGCATGTCCAAGGCGATGATGGAGAAGTTGGCTCAGGCGCAGGCCCGTGCCATAGGCTCCGATGCCGTCACCACCGTGTCCATGGTGCGCTATGGCAACGTGATGTATTCGCGCGGCTCGGTGATTCCGCTGTTCATCCGACAGATCAAGGCAGGTGAGCCCATCACCGTAACCGAACCCAAGATGACGCGCTTCCTGATGCCATTGCGGGACTCGGTCGCGCTGGTGCATCACGCCTTCAATTACGCACGTCAGGGTGATTTGTTTATTCGCAAGGCCGCGGCCTCAACCATCAAGGACTTGGTCACAGCGCTCCTAGAGCTGTTCGACGTGCCCAACCATCCCGTCGAGGAAATTGGCTGGCGCCATGCTGAGAAGCTGTATGAAACCCTGGCTACCGCACAGGAACTCACACAGTCTGAGGACATGGGCGACTATTATCGTATCCGGATGGACGAACGGGATCTCAACTACAAGGCCTATTTCAGCGAAGGCGAACACGAGACCGTCCACCACGAGGACTACCACTCGCACAACACCCAGCGGCTCAATGTCGAGGGCGTGAAGGCCCTACTGCTGTCGTTGCCTGAAGTCCAGGCCGAACTGGCTGCATGGAATGCGGAGGCATGAAAATAGTAATCACTGGCGCCGGGGGCCTAATCGGCTGGCACGCCGCTGTTAGGGTACATGCCGCAAACTGTGCGGCCCAGTTCAAGGGAACTGCGACACCCTACGATCTTGTGATGCTGGACCACTCCGGTTTCGATGACGATGCCGCGCTGCACGCCGCGATCACCGGTGCCGATGCCGTGCTTCATTTTGCAGGCGTGAACCGGGCGCCCGACGACGTAGTCGAGGCCGCGAACCCGACCATCGCGCGACGCCTTGCCGAGGCATGCAGCATCACCAAAAGCCGTCCGCACGTTGTCTACGCCAACTCCACACACGCGACTAGTGATACACCCTACGGGCGGTCGAAGCGGATCGCAGGTGAAATACTGTCGGGGATCGGTGGTCGCTATTCCGAACTGGTGCTGCCACACATCTTTGGTGAAGGCGCCCGCCCGCGCTACAACAACGTCACGGCGACCTTCATCGAGGCCGTGATCGCGGGGGAAACCCCTGAGATCAACCCAGAGGGGCGGGTCTCGCTCCTACACGCGGGCGCCGCCGCGCAAGCGGCGCTGGAGGCGATCATCGAGGGCCAGACCGGCACGCTTAGGCCTGCCTCGCGCGATATCGCGGTGAAAGAGCTTTTTGATCTCCTGTGGCGTTTTCACTCCGACTACCAGGGCAATATCTATCCCGATCTCCAGGATCCGTTCACCGTCGCGTTATTCAACAGCTATCGCGCGGCGCTGTATCCGGACGGGTTTCCGCGACCGTTGAAGCTCAGCACGGATACCCGCGGCACGCTGTTCGAAGCGGTGAAGGGCGGCGGCGGCGGACAGACCTTTCTCTCGACGACCATACCGGGCGTAACCCGCGGCGACCATTTTCACCTTAACAAGGTCGAACGTTTCCTGGTCGTTCAGGGAGAGGCGGTGATCCGCATCCGCAAGGTGCTGAGTGACGAGGTCTGGGAGTATCGTGTGTCGGGCACCGCCCCGGCACCCGTCGATATGCCAAGCTTGCACACCCATTCGATCGAGAACGTCGGGGACACCGAACTGTTGACACTGTTCTGGACGCACGATCTTTTCGACCCAGCCAGTCCTGACACTTTTGCCGACAAGGTTTTAAAATGAAACGCCTAAAAGTCATGACCATTCTCGGCACCCGGCCCGAGATCATCCGCCTTTCCCGCGTGATGGCACGCCTCGACGACTACACCGACCACGTGATCGTCCACACCGGCCAGAACTGGGACTACGAGCTGAACGAGGTGTTCTTCGAAGATCTCGGCGTGCGCAAGCCCGACCATTTCCTCGGCACCGGCGGCGGCACACTGGGCGAGACGCTGGGCAAAATCCTGTCAGAAACCGAGAAAGTGCTGGCCGAGGAACGCCCAGACGCGGTTCTGGTTCTGGGTGACACCAACTCAGCGATTTCAGCCATGATGTCGCGGCGCATGAAAATCCCGGTCTACCACATGGAGGCTGGCAATCGCTCGTTTGACCGGAATGTTCCCGAGGAGACCAACCGCAAGCTAGTGGATCACATCTCTGACTTCAACCTAGTCTACACCGAACACGCGCGCCGGCATCTGTTGTCGGAAGGCATCCAGCATCGCCGCATCTACCTGACCGGCTCGCCGATGCGCGAAGTGCTTGATCACTACCGCGAGCGGATCGAGGCTTCGGATGTTCTTTCGCGGATTGGGCTGAACGATCGTGGCTATTTCATCGTTTCCTTGCACCGTGAGGAGAATGTCGACAGTGTAATTCGCCTGTCTGCGTTGGTCGATGCGTTGAACCGCATTGCCACAAAGTATGATATGCCGCTCATTGTTTCGACCCATCCGCGTACCAGAAAACGACTGGATGAGCTGAGCGGGATGACTTTCGATGACCGCGTGCAATGGATGAAGCCGTTCGGCTTTCACGACTACAACAAGCTCCAAATGCGGGCCTTCTGCGCGATTTCCGACAGCGGCACGATCGCAGAAGAAAGCTCCATTCTCGGCTTTCCCGCGCTCACCCCCCGCGACGCCATTGAGCGGCCCGAGGGATTGGATGTTGGCAGCCTGATCATGACAGGACTGAATCCGGACACGATCCTTGATGGAATTGCAGCCATCACGCGCGGATTTGCGGACTGTGAATCCCAAGGGCGCGCGCATCCCGTGCCCGCCGATTATTGTGTCTCCAATACCGCTGAGCGGGTGACCAATCTTATCCTAGGGACAGCGCGGCTGTCCAATCACTGGGACGGGATTCGGGAACATTGAGGACTCTCCCGTGAAAATACTGATCACCGGCGCTTCCGGCTTTGTTGCAAGTCAAATCATCCCACATCTGCGCGCGAGTGGAGCCGAGCTTGTATTGATCAGCCGCGATGTGGCTGCGCTTCGTGCCCACTATCCGGAATGCGCGAGCGGGGACTATGACGCTTGGGACAGCTTGGCAGAAGGAGTAGATGCCGTCTTGCATCTGGCGGCCAAGAACAACGATGCGGATGGGGGCGCCGAGACCTTCCATAACGTCAATGTCGGCCTGTTGCGCGATGTGCTGAGAAAAACCAAGAAGTCGGGTATTGCGCAACTAATCTTTGCCTCTTCGCTCCATGCCCGACCTGAAACAGCGAGCAAAAGCCATTATGCAACGTCTAAGATGGCCGCAGAGAAACTGTTGGAAGACCAGTGCAGCTTGGCGCTCCGAATATACCAATTGGCAGCTGTCTATGGCACTGAATTGGCTGGCAATCTTGCCATCGTCACCAAGCTTCCCACACCCGTGCGGCCCGCCCTATTGAAAATACTGGGGGCGCTCCGCCCGACGCTGCAAGCGCGGCGGTTGGCTGATGAGATATTGAATGCTGTGAACGACCCTCGATCAGAGCGGAAAATTCTCACGGATCAGCAGCGCGATAATCCGGCCTTTACTCTATGCAAACGCGGCATGGACCTAGTGTTCGCGGCTACGGTAGGGCTTCTATTCTGGTGGCTCATCGCGATTGTTTGGTTGGCGGTCAAGCTGACATCGGAAGGGCCTGGTATTTTTGCCCAACAACGTGTCGGCCAGCATGGAAAGCCGTTCATATGCTATAAATTCCGCACAATGAAGAAAGACACCAAACAGGCCGGAACACATGAATTGACTAACACATCAGTTACCAAGATAGGAAAGTTACTGCGCAAGACAAAAGTCGATGAACTCCCGCAAATAATCAATCTTCTGAAAGGCGACATGAGCTTGATCGGTCCTCGGCCATGCTTACCCACGCAGATCGAGTTGATAGAGGCTCGGCGCTCGCTTGGTGTGCTTGATGTCCGCCCCGGTATCTCGGGACTGTCCCAAATACGGAATATTGACATGAGCACGCCCAAGGCACTTGCCCAATCCGATGCCGAGTACATAGCGCTGCGCTCGCTACCATTGGAGCTGAAAATCATCCTAGCAACAGCGACTGGTAGCGGTCAGGGGGACAAGACCCGTGACACGTAGCAAGAGCACCAACGGAGACGCATGTCAGGCTCTGAAAATTGCTTTCGTCTCTCAGTATTTTTATCCAGAGCAGTTTTCTAACAACGAGATCGTCAGGCACCTAGTCCAACAAGGTCACTCTGTCGATGTGATCTGCTGTGTCCCAAATTACGGTCAGGACAAATTTTTTGACGGCTATTCGAATAAAACGCGCGCTTCAGAAGAGTGGAATGGCGCGCGCGTGCATAGGGCTTGGACTGTGGCCCGAGGCAAAGGCAAGCTACGCTTAATGCTCAACTATGTCGCCTTTCCTTTTTTTGGAAGTCTGCGGGCGTTTTCGGTTTACAGAGGGCAAACGCCGCCGGACGTGGTGTTTGTATCGATGCCGTCTCCTCTTTTTCAGGCCTTTGTCGGGCTGGTTATAAAGGCCCGGTATGGCGCGCGATGCGTCTATTGGGTGCAAGACTTATGGCCTGAGAGTTTAACCCTCACTTTGGGTCTCAGAAATCCGCTCTTAGTTCGCCCCCTGTCATGGATCTGCGGCTGGCTTTACCGCAAAGCCGACACAGTTCTGGTTCAAAGTGCGGGCTTTCCCGAGAGAATAGAGCGGTTCGGCGTCTCCGCTGCAAAAATAGCCGTGCTACCCAATACTGCCCCTGAAACATATGTGCCGCTAAATCCTGATCCGAACTGGGACGAGACGAAGTTGATGCAAGCGGGCCGCTTCAAATTAGTCTTCGCCGGCAATATTGGAGAGAGCCAGGATATCGAAGGGCTGATTGATGCATTCGCTCGGCTTGATGATGGAATGGACGCACATTTCTATATTATTGGGTCTGGCCGCAATCTGGAGAACGTCAAAGCACGCGTGTTCGACAAGGAGCTTGAGGACAGAATCACATTTTTGGGACGCCATCCAGAAGATCGCATGCCCAATTTCTTTGCCAACGCAGATGCTTTGATCGTCGCCCTAAAGGACAAAGATATATTCTCGCTGACCGTTCCCTATAAGGTGCAATGCTACATGGCTTGCGGACGGCCAATTATTGCCATGCTCAATGGCGAAGGGGCGCGCATAATTCAGCGCAGTGGAGGTGGTTTTGTTACCCCCGCTGAAGACGTGGGGGAACTAGAAAAATCTTTGAAGCGTTTCTGTGCCCTTAGTGACGGTGAGCGAGTCGCAATGGGGCAGGCCGCGCGTCGTTGGTTCGACATTCACTACTCAAAAACTGCCGTCTTTGGAGCGCTCGAGGTCGTTCTCGCCGGCGACGCACCGTGAAACGCTGTTAGATATCTCCACCACCGGGGGCCGCCGCCCAGCATTTTCGTTAACCCATTAGCGGTTCAAACACGCCCATACATTCCAATTGAGCAAACGTGTAAATAGTTCGGCCTGAACAACTCGTATGATACTGATAGTGTTGGCGAAACTGGTGATTTTACTCATGGCCCAGCGCAGGGTTTCGTAGTCGGGTATTCGAAACCTTGCAATGTTAGGTCCAGCATGAAACGTCGTGATCCCGCCTCTGAGCAGGATGATCTTCAGAGGCTGCGCCTCGTCGACGAGATCGGCCTGCGCCACGAGTTGGTGTAGCTTGCGGGCCTGATCAACTGGAACTGGTGGGTGGGCCGGGTTCTCTTCGGCGCCGACCGGCCAGCCCGCCAGACATCCGCGCCTGATGGCCGGATTGATTTCCCTTCAGCGCAACCTAAAAGCTGTCGGACAAGGCCGTTGTCGCTCGGTGGATCGAGAACCGTAAGCGATGCGACAATCACACGTTGGGGGCGTAGGTTCCAGAGGAGGAGTATCTTCGATACGGGTTTGTTTGTGGCCGTTGATGGTAGCTGTGAACGAACTAGCCCCCTTTTCGACCGGAAGCCTCGGGCTGGCCAAGGAGGCTTAAGGAGAGCCTCAAGCACGAGCTTACGTTGAGATAGAAATAATAAGGCCCCAAGTTGAAATCGCGCTTACGCCAGAGAAACAAGCCGCGAGATCGTAAAAAATAGCTCATTTCCAATGTGTTACACTGAATGTAGCGCGATTTTTGTGTGACCCGCTGCGGAAAATATCGGCCGATAGAGAGAGGGCACGGCGTCCCACAGCACGCGCGAGGTAAATGCGGTATCTACTAAGGCCTTTGAATATAAGGAAAAATTAGCGCCATCTCACCTAAGAGAAAGGTTTTTCTCTGGGAAATGGCGGAGCCGATGGGATTCGAACCCACGAGACCCTTCCGGGCCTACTCCCTTAGCAGGGGAGCGCCTTCGACCACTCGGCCACAGCTCCGCTGGCGTGTTTATCGACCATGGCGCGGGGGGGCAAGGGGCAATCTGGACGATTTTTCGATCTCTTGCCGATGTGCCAGATTGGGGCAGGGCAGGGGGCCGGACGGCTGACAGGCGCTGCGTTAAGACTTGGCGCGCGCCGCCAGATGCGCACCGTCGCTTTACCGTCGCAATACCGACGTCTCACAGACAAAGGCCGGACGCTTGGCCCGGCCTTGTTAACCTCTCGCTGCGACGGGGGGATCAGGTGTTGAACAGGAAGTGCAGCACATCGCCATCCTTGACGATATAGCCCTTGCCCTCGGCCCGCATCTTGCCCGCGTCCTTGGCCGGCTGCTCGCCGCCGAGGCTCACGAAATCATCATAGGCGATGGTCTCGGCCCGGATGAACCCTTTCTCGAAATCGCCATGGATCACACCCGCCGCCTTGGGCGCCGAGGTGCCCGTCTTGATGGTCCAAGCGCGCGCCTCCTTGGGGCCCACGGTGAAATAGGTCTCGAGATGCAACAGCTCATAGCCCGCCCGGATCAGCCGGTCGAGCCCGGCCTCGGTGAGCCCCATTTCGTCAAGGAACATCGCCGCTTCCTCGTCGTCGAGCTGGCTGATTTCCTCTTCGATCCGGGCCGAGATCACCACATGCGAATTGCCCTGCGCGGCGGCCATCTCGGCGACTTTGGCGGAATGGGCATTGCCGGTGGCGGCCTCTTCCTCAGAGACGTTGCAGACATAGAGCACCGGCTTGGTGGTCAAGAGCTGCAGCATCTTCCAGGCGCGCATATCGTCGTCATCCACCGCCACGGTGCGGGCCGGGCGCCCCTCTTCGAGCGCCGCCTTGGCAGCCTCGAGAAGGCGCTGCTGCTGCACCGCTTCCTTGTCGCCACCGCGCACCTTACGGATGATGTTCTGAAGCCGCTTCTCGATGCTCTCGAGATCGGCGAGCATGAGCTCGGTCTCGATGGTCTCGGCATCGGCCACCGGATCAACGCGGCCTTCGACATGGGTCACATCGCCATCCTCGAAACAGCGCAGCACATGGGCAATCGCATCCGTTTCGCGGATATTGGCCAGGAACTGATTGCCGAGCCCTTCGCCCTGTGCCGCGCCTTTGACGAGACCGGCGATATCGACAAAGGTCATCCGCGTCGGGATGATCTGACGGCTGCCGGCGATCTCGGCCAGACGGTCGAGCCGCGCATCGGGCACGGCGACCTCACCGACATTGGGTTCGATCGTGCAAAAGGGAAAATTCGCAGCCTGCGCGGCGGCGGTTTTCGTCAGCGCGTTAAACAGCGTCGATTTGCCCACGTTCGGCAGCCCGACAATCCCCATCTTAAAGCCCATGATGCACCTTTCCTAGCGACGGGCCGCTTCTAGGGCCGCAAGGCCCCAGATACAAGCCCCGTTACTGGTCCTCATACTGGCCCCGTTGCTGGTCCAGTCATTGGCCCAGATAGGGACCGGAACTTGCGCAGCAAGGCCACAGACCCCGCCCATATGGCGCAAATTGCACCGCCTGCGCCGCAGGGACCATTGAATTCACCCACGTTATGCGCCAAAGGAGGGCGACGTTTTGAAGGATGACCGCCATGACCCGTATCGACGCCAAATTCGCCCAGCTCAAGGTCGAGGGCAAGAAAGCCTTTGTCGCCTATGTGATGGCGGGCGATCCCGATTACGACCGCTCGCTCGAGCTGGTCAAAGGTCTGCCGGGCGCCGGGGTCGACATCATCGAACTGGGCCTGCCCTTCACCGATCCGATGGCCGACGGCCCGACCATTCAGCTCGCCGGTCAGCGCGCCCTCGAAGGCGGCATGACGCTCGACCGCACGCTGCAATTGGCGCGTGAGTTCCGCGAAGGCGACGACAGCACCCCGATCGTGATGATGGGCTATTACAACCCGATCTATAACCGCGGCGTCGATCGCTTTCTGGCCGACGCCAAAGAGGCCGGGATCGACGGTCTCATCGTGGTCGATCTGCCCCCAGAAGAGGACGAAGAGCTCTGCATTCCCGCCCAGGCGGCCGGGCTGAACTTCATCCGTCTCGCGACCCCCACCACCGATGACAAACGCCTGCCGAAAGTGCTGCAAAACACTTCGGGCTTTGTCTATTACGTCTCGATCACCGGCATCACCGGGGCCGCCGTGCCGCAGGCCAGCGACGTCGCGCCCGAAGTGGCGCGGATCAAGGCGGCGACCGATCTTCCGGTGATCATCGGCTTTGGCATCCGCACCCCCGAGGTGAGCCGCGAAATGGCGAGCGTTGCCGATGGCGCGGTCGTGGGCTCCGCCATCGTGAGCGCCATGGCCGAGGGCAAGCCGGTCGGCGAGGTGCTCGACTTCGTCAAAGGTCTGGCCGACGGCGCGCATTCCGCCTGAGCCACGGGCTGAGCTGCTTTAGATCGCTCTAAACCGCAGGTTCCGGGTTGCCTGTCCCGCCCATGCGGGGCCAATGTGGCCGCATGGCTGAACGCATGATCCAGACGCCCTTGGGGCCCATCACCCTCACCGCCAGCGATGGCGCGATCACCGCGCTCGACTGGCGCCAGGGCGCGCGCGACACCACGCCCGAGCTCTGCGAAGCCGAGGCCCAGCTTGACGCCTATTTCGCCGGCACACGACAGGCGTTCGACCTGCCGCTGCGCGTCGAGGCCTCCGAGTTTCAACAGCGCGTCTGCGCCCGGATGCAGGCCATCCCCTTTGGCGACACCCTGACCTATGGCGATCTCGCCCGCGAGCTTGGCGCACCGGCCCAAGCCATCGGCGCGGGCTGTGGCGGCAACCCCATCGCCATCATCATCCCCTGTCACCGGGTGCTCGGCGCCAAGTCTCTGGGTGGGTTTTCGGCCAAGGGCGGGGTGGAGACCAAGGTCTGGCTCCTGCGCCACGAAGGGGCGGCGGGGCTGTTGATCTGAGGGAAACCCCGCGCGGAGCATAGGGCCTTTGGCCGGCCGCGCATCGCCGTGCCGTCCCCGGGCACGGCGATTTGGCCAAGCTCGGCACAAGGTTGCGAGGGTCTACGAAATGCTCAGGGATAAAGTGCCATGCCGACAGGGGACATCGCCGTCCCCCGGCACGTCGCTACCCGGCTGATGCTTACCCGCGCCGCTCCGGCACGATCTGCTGCACGATGCCGACGAAGACCAGATAGATCGAGGTCACGACAAGCCCCCAATGCGCCCAGCTTTCGGGGTGGAAATCGACCCAGGCCGCCCAGCCCGCGAAAAACGTCCAGGCCAGCGCCATCGGCAGCGACAGCTTGCGCCAGCGCTCGGTGCGTACCGGGTGGATAAATTTGAGCGGCAGGAACATCGCCAACGCCAGCGTCGCCACGAGAAACAGGCTGATGTAGAAATTCGGCTCGACCGCAAAGATCACCAACACCAGCATGTTCCAGCAGCCGGGAAAGCCAGAGAATGAATTATCCTTAGTTTTCATCCGCGTATCGGCGAAATACATGGCCGAGGCATAGGTGATCACGATGATCGCGAACCAGCCGGTCCAGCCGGGCAAGAGCCCCGATTTGAACAGCGCAAAGGCCGGGATGAACACATAGGTGAGATAGTCGATGATCAGATCGAGCAGCACACCGTCGAACTCGGCCGCGTTGCGCGCCACGTCATAGCGGCGTGCCAGCGGCCCGTCGATCCCATCCACCGCGAAGGCCACCACGAGCCAGAGAAACATCAGGCTCCATTTCCCGTCCACAGCGGCCAGCATGGCGAGAATGGCAAACACCGCACCGGTGGCCGTGAAAAAATGGACGCTCAGCGCCTTCATACGATCTGTCATTGGGCTTTCTTGCCGCAAAACGCCGGGCGGTTCAATCAGGCTTTGGGATGGGCGGCGCGGTAGACTTCGAGAAGCCGCGCGGTGTCCACCGCCGTATAGGCCTGCGTGGTCGAGAGCGACGCATGGCCGAGCAATTCCTGAATGGTGCGCAGATCGCCCCCGGCGTTGAGCAGATGGGTGGCAAAGCTGTGGCGCATGGCATGGGGCGTGGCGCTGGCGGGCAGGCCAAGCTGCACCCGCACCTGCTGCACCACCTTCTGCACGATCCGCGGGCTGAGCGGCCCGCCGCGCGCCCCGCGAAAGAGCGGCGCGTTCTCGTCGAGAGGGTAGGGGCAGAGCTTGGCATATTCCGCCACCGCCGCCCGTGCCGCCCCGATGACCGGCACCAGCCGCTCCTTGCCGCCCTTGCCGCGAATGCGCAGCATCTCGCCCAAGGGCAGGCTCTCGCCAGTGAGCGACAGCGCCTCGGAAATCCGCAACCCACAGCCGTAAAGCAGCGTGATCACCGCCATGTCCCGCGACCCGATCCACGGCGCGCTCGATTGCTGGCCCGCCGTCGCGATCACCTCGCGGGCATGCTCCGCGCTAAGCGGCCGGGGCAGCTTGCGGGTGAATTTCGGCGACCGCATCGACAGCACGGCGGTGGGATCGAACCCCTCGCGCTCGGCCAGCCAGCGGATAAAGGATTTCACCGCCGACAGTTTCCGCGCCAGCGACCGTGGCCCGACCTCGCCGCCACTGCGCATCTGCGCCATCCAGGCCCGCATGTCGGTGACGCTGATCCGGCCCAGCGCGGCGATCCCCGCCTCACCGCCGAGATGCAGGCTCATGAAATTGAGAAACTCCGCCACATCGCGTCCATAGGCCTCGATCGTGTTCTCCGATTGCCCCTTGAGCGCGCGCGACATGTCGAGCCAGCCCTGCAACGCATCGCGGGCGGCGGGCGACATCATGACAGCCAGCGCCGCATCGCACGTTCAAAGACGCCGCCAAAGAAGGTGAGAAGATCGGTGCCCTGCTGCGGCGTGAACTGATGCGGATCTTCCGCCCCCAGCACCAGCATCCCCGGCAGCCGGTCCTGCCCGAGATCGAGCCGGATACAGGCCTCGGACCGCAGGAACGCTGCCCGCTCGCCATGCACCCGCGCATCCGCGTCGGAAAGCTGCCGCAAGGTGACGATCCGCCCCGGCCCGCTCCGGCTGTCGGCGAGGTAGCGGTCGATGAACCCGACCTCCGCCACCGAGAGCACATCGCCCATGCGCTGCACGCTCGGGTCATTGTCATTCTGCGCCGATTCGAGGATGAGCCGCACGCTGTCGACCCGCAGGATCTCGGCCACATCGCCGCCAAGATCGCGCAGGAAACACTCGAACTCCACCGGGTCGAGCATCCGCAAGATCGCGCGATGGATGATATTGGTGCCGGCAAGGTTCTCATAGGCGGCGGCGATGACACTGCGATGGGTGTCCTCAAGCCGGTCGAGCCGCGTCTCGAGCCGATCCATGGCGATGCCGCGCAGATCGACGATATTGCCGCCCATCGCCCGCTCATTCGCCGCGATCAACGCCCGCATAAGCTCCTTGTCGTCAAGAATCACATCGGGTTGCGTCATGATCTTTTCGCGCAAGGGTTCGTCCATGCGGGGGGTGCTGCTCATATCTGCCTCGGTCTTCATTGCCGTATTTGCCTAGTCTTATCGCCTCTCGGGCCGAATTTTTAAAGGGTTTTCTGGTCCCGCCCCCCGGGAAATTGCCCCGCTGCCCCGGCCTCGTGCCTCAACCTATGCCTCAACCTCTGCCCGAAATGGAAACGCCCGGCCCCCTGAGGGGACCGGGCGCATCGCATCGCAATCGTCGCGCTTTGGGCGCGATCAGAGGATCTTCTGACCGGTCTTGGCCCAATCCGCCATGAACGCCTCGAGCCCCTTATCGGTGAGCACATGCTCGGCCATCTGCTTGATCACTTTCGGCGGCGCGGTCATCACATCGGCCCCGATCATCGCCGATTGATAGGCGTGGTTCACGGTGCGGATCGACGCGGCGAGGATCTGCGTGTCATAGCCGTAATTGTCATAGATCTGGCGGATGTCGGCGATCAACTCCATCCCGTCGAGGTTGATGTCGTCGAGACGCCCGATAAAGGGCGAAATGAACGTGGCTCCCGCCTTGGCCGCCAAGAGCGCCTGATTGGCCGAAAAGCACAGCGTCACATTGACCATATTGCCCTCATCCGAGAGCGTCTTGCAGGCTTTGAGCCCGGCCCAGGTGAGCGGCACCTTGACCGCGATATTCTCGGCGATCTGGGCGAGCTTGCGGCCCTCGGCGATCATGTCATCGGCCTCGGTGGCGACAACCTCGGCGCTCACCGGGCCCTCTACCATCCCGGCAATCTCCTTGGTCACTTCGAGAATGTCGCGCCCGGATTTCATGATCAGCGACGGGTTGGTGGTGACCCCGTCCACCATTCCGAGATCGTTCAGCTCGGCAATCTGATCGACCTCTGCGGTATCGACGAAAAATTTCATAACGGCCCCCTTCATGGATTGGCGTTTCCTTTGCATCCCGTGTACCTCATGGTGCAGCCTGCCGAAACCCCGAAGGCGGCCCGATCACCCGCAGGAGACGAGGATAATTTGCCGCAAACCGCCCCCGGATATGCCGACGCCCCCGGATATTTTGACGGAGGAGAGCTGATCGCGGTGCTGACCACCCAGCCGCTCGATCGCACGCTCGATTACCGCGCACCCGACGGCGGCTGTCACCTGGGCGCTTTCGTCGAGGTGCCGCTCGGGCCGCGCAAGGTGCTGGGCGTGGTCTGGGGCCGGGGGCGCGGTGATTTCGACCTCTCCAAGGTGCGCGCCGTGCTGCGGGTGCTCGACGTGGCGCCGATGCGCGCCGAGATGCAGGAGTTTCTGACCCGCGCCGCCGATTACACGCTGACACCGATGCCCGCCATGCTGCGGCTCGCGGCCCGCGCGCCGGGGCTCTCCGACCCGCCGTCGATGCGCAAGGTCTACCGGCTGGGCGACGCCACCCCCGACCGGATGACCGACGCCCGCACCCGCGTGCTCGAGGTGCTGCGCGACTATGGCGGGCTCTCGTTCACCCTCAAGGAGCTGAGCGATCAGGCTGGCGTCACCTCCTCCGTGGTCAAGGGGCTGGTCAAGCTCGGCGCGGTGGCCGAAGAGGACACGCCGCGCGATCTGCCCTTCCCGCGTCTCGATCCCGGCCTGCCCGCCGCCCAGCTCACCGAGGATCAATCCCGCGCCGCCGCCCATCTGGCGCAGGGCTTGCGCGCCGGGCGCTATGGCACGACGCTTCTGCGCGGGGTGACCGGATCGGGCAAGACCGAGGTCTATCTCGAAGCGGTGGCCGAGTGTCTGCGCCAGAACCGGCAGGCGCTGGTGCTTCTGCCGGAAATCGCCCTGACCGAGGAATTTCTGCGCCGCATCGGCGCGCGGTTTGGCGCGCAGCCCGCCGAATGGCATTCCGGCGTGACCATGACCGAACGCCGCCGGATCTGGAAAATGGTGGGGCAGGGCGGCTGTCAGGTGGTGGTGGGCGCGCGCTCGGCGCTTTTCCTGCCGTTCCGCGATCTCGGGCTCATCGTCGTCGACGAGGAACATGACAGCTCCTACAAGCAAGAGGATGGCGTGCTCTATAATGCCCGCGACATGGCGGTGCTGCGCGCTTCGATCTGTGACGCGCAGGTGGTGCTCGCCTCCGCCACTCCGAGCCTCGAGAGCTGGGCCAATGCCGAGGCCGGTAAATACGCGCGGCTCGATCTCACCGCCCGCTTTGGCCCCGCCGTCATGCCGGAACTGCGCGCCATCGACATGCGGGCCGAAACCCTGCCGTCGAACCGCTGGATCTCGCCCAGCCTTCAATCGGCGGTGCTGCGCCGCATCGAGGCAGGTGAACAGTCGCTCCTTTTTCTCAACCGGCGCGGCTATGCCCCGGTGACCATCTGCCGGGCCTGCGGCCATCAGATCGCCTGCCCCGATTGCGACGCGCGCATGGTCGAGCACCGGTTTCTGAAACGGCTGATGTGCCACCAATGCGGCGAAACCGCCCCGATCCCCGAGGCCTGCCCATCCTGCGAGGTCGAGGGCAAGCTGGCGGTGGTCGGCCCCGGTGTCGAACGGCTCACTGAAGAGGCGCAGGCGCTTTTCCCCAATGCGCGGGTGGCGACGCTGTCGTCGGATCTCTTCGGCTCGGCCCGCGCCCTCAAGGAACAGATCGCCGCCATCGGGCAGGGCGGCGCCGACATCGTCATCGGCACCCAGCTGGTGGCCAAGGGGCATAACTTCCCCAATCTCACTTTGGTGGGCGTCATCGACGCCGATCTCGGGCTGCAGGGCTCGGACCTGCGCGCGGCCGAACGCACCTTTCAGCTGATGCGTCAGGTGGCGGGCCGCGCTGGCCGGGCCGAGAAACCGGGCACCGCGCTCCTCCAGACCTTTCAGCCCGAACACCCGGTGATCCGCGCCATTCTCTCGGGCGACGAAGAGGGCTTCTGGCGGGCCGAGGCCCGCGAACGCGAGGCGGCGGGCGTGCCGCCCTATGGTCGCATGGCGGGGATCGTGCTGTCCTCGCCTGACCCGCAAGAGGCGTTTGACGCAGGTCTCGCGCTGGCCCGTGGCGATGCGCCGATCCGCGCCATCGGGGCGCAGGTCTATGGCCCCGCCCCCGCCCCCATCGCCCGGGTGCGCGGCCGTCATCGGGTGCGGCTTCTGGTCAAGGCCCCGAAAGGCGCGGCGCTGCAAGGCGCGGTGGCGCGCTGGGTGGCGCAGATCCGCCCCGGTCCCAACCTGCGGATGAGCGTCGATATCGACCCGCAAAGCTTCTACTGACGCGCCTGCTGACCCCGCCGATCCGGGCCAAAATCTGCACTGTCGCGATACCGCCGTAATACCGACGTGTCACCGATGCGCCATTTCCGGCCTCTTTCTGGTGTCAAATACCCAAATCCCCCGGCCCGCCGCTTGGCGCCAAAGCCTCTCGCCAAGCCCGGTGTTTGGGCGTAAAGCCATTGCCATGACCCAGATCGTCCCCCTCGGCGAGGCCCGCCACCTGCCTTTCTGGCGCCGGCCCGTGACCCTTCTGTTCCTGATGGCCGCCGCCATGCCCATCGCCTTCTCCACCTGGTCGGCGCTGCTCAATAATTTCACCATCGAAGTCGCCGGCTTCGACGGCTCCGACATCGGCTGGCTGCACACGGTGCGCGAGATCCCGGGCTTTCTGGCGGTGGGGGTCATCGCCATCATCATCTTCATGCGCGAACAGGTCCTAGGCCTTGTTTCCTTGGCTCTTCTGGGGGCGGCGACCGCCATCACCGCCTGGTTTCCGACCATGGGCGGCATCCTCACCATCACCATGCTGAGCTCGATCGGCTTCCATTATTACGAGACGGTCAACCAGTCGCTTCAGCTGCAATGGCTCGACAAGGTCCGCGCGCCCAAACTGCTCGGCTGGCTGGTGGCGGCGGGCTCGGCGGCGACGCTGGTGGTCTATGTGATCATCGTGGCGCTCTGGGACACGCTCGGGCTGAGCTATAATATCGTCTACATGGCCTCGGGCGGCTTTACCGCGCTGGTCGCGCTCTTTGCCCTCTTCGCCTACCCGCAGTTTGAATCGCCCACCCCGCAGGTCAAGAAGATGATCCTGCGCCGCCGCTACTGGCTCTATTACGCGCTGCAATTCATGGCCGGTGCCCGACGTCAGATTTTCGTGGTTTTTGCGGGGTTTATGATGGTCGAGAAGTTCGGTTTCGACGTCCATGAAGTCACCGCGCTCTTCCTCATCAACCTCGTCGCCAACATGATCTTCGCGCCATTGATGGGCCAGGCCGTGGCCCGGTTCGGCGAACGCAACACGCTGGTTTTCGAATATGCCGGGCTGGCGCTGGTCTTCCTCGCCTATGGCGGCATCTACATGTTCGGCTGGGGCGTGCTGCTCGCGGCGGTGCTCTATGTGGTGGATCACCTGCTCTTCGCGCTGGCGCTGGCGCTCAAGACCTATTTCCAGAAAATCGCCGATCCCGCCGACATCGCCCCCACCGCTGCCGTGGCCTTTACCATCAACCACATCGCCGCCGTCTTCTTGCCCGCGCTTTTGGGCTATCTGTGGCTCGTGTCGCCCGCCGCCGTGTTCATTCTGGCGGCCGCGATGGCGACAGTGTCGCTCTTGCTGGCGTTGCTTATCCCGCGCCATCCGGCTATCGGCAATGAAACAAGGCTGACCAACCCGCTGGTCCGCCCCGCAGAATAACTCTGACAGAGGCCCGTCATGTCCACCTATACCGCCCTCACGACCCTCACTGGAAAAGAGCCCGCCGAGGCATTGGCAGAGGCGATGGAGATGCTCGACCCCGAGCCCACCGGCGTTGGCGTGTTCGAGGTCGAAGATGGCTCGGGCACTTGGGAAGTGGGCGGATATTTCATCGAAAAGCCCGATATCGCCGGGCTCGAACTGCTGGCGGCGGCCTATGGGGCGAAGCCCTTTGCCGTCTCCGAAGTGCCGGATCAGGATTGGGTCGCCAAGGTGCGCCGCGAGCTGACCCCGGTCGAGGCGGGGCGGTTCTTTGTCTATGGCAGCCATGATGCCGACAAGGTGCCAGACGGGGCCGAGCCGCTCTTGATCGAGGCCGCCATGGCCTTTGGCACCGGGCATCACGGCACGACGCAGGGCTGTCTTCAGGCGCTGGATCATCTGGCCAATCAGGGCTTTGTCGGCACATCCGTGGCCGATATCGGCTGTGGCACGGCGGTACTGGCGATGGCGGCGGCGCGGATCTGGCCCGGTGTGATGCTGGCCAGCGACATCGACGCGGTGGCGGTCGAGGTGGCCGAGGCCAATGTCGCGGCCAATGGCCTCGAGGGGCGGGTCAACTGCCTCGAGGCGATGGGGTTCGACCATGAAACCCTGCAAGCGACCCAGTTCGATCTGATCTTCGCCAATATCCTCAAAGGCCCGCTGATCGACCTCGCGCCGGAAATGACAGAGCGGCGTCTGCCCGGCGGCTATGCGATTCTCTCGGGGATTCTCAACGAGCAGGCGGATGAGGTCGTGGCGGTTTATGAAGGTCTTGGAAACAGTTTGGTCCAGCGGACCGAGATTGGTGAATGGACGACGCTAATCCTCCAAAAGTAAGCCTAAATCTCCGATAAATAAGAGCTATTTCAGGGCGCTTGCCCCGAAATTGCCACATTTCCAACCTAGTTTTGTCTCTGAACCGGTGGGGGCCGGATTTCAGGATGCTGCTATGTCCGATGCAACGAACAGCTTTTCCAACCGGCTCAAGGCGGTGGAACGCAAACACGCCAAACTCGCACGGGGATATTCCTGCAAGGTTGGCCGCGATGGTCTCATCGTCTTCAAACCCAAACGCCGCAAAATCGGCTTTCCCTGGCGCAGCCTGGCGCTGATCGTGGTCGGCTTTCTCGCCTTCAAAGGGCTGGTGATCGCGCAGATCGGCGAGGCGAGCTATGAACAGCGGATCAGCGAAATGTCCCAGGGCCCGCTGCAAGAGCAGATCGGCGCCTTTGTGATGCAGCCCGATCCCCTGGCCGAAGTGGTCGCCCGCAACGTGGCCCCGTATTTCTAAAAGTTCACCCTCCAGCATCTCTCTCAAGATGTGACAGTGCGTTGGCCCATCTCTCAGGGCATTAAAAAAGACCCTGCGCCAGTGCGGCGTAGGGTCTTTGTTCATGTGGCACAGGCGCATCCACGCCTGAACCCAGTCTTAGCGGGTGTAGGCGACTTTGTGGATGTCGCCACGCTCGAGACCGATGTCTTCAAGCTCACGGTCGCTGAGGCGGGACAGGGCAACGCGGGTGGCGCGTGCGGCATTCCAAGCGCTCAGGCGTTCCATCAGGCGGGCCAGCGGACGGTGAGCGACGGGGCGGGTCATTTCAATTGCAGCCATGGGGCCATTCCTTCTATCGGAGCGTATTATGTTGTCTGTTGCTAAGGCGCCATTTAGGGGGTGGCGCGGAATGTAACAACTGTGCAAATTGCATAGTCCTTATGCAGTGCGTGCATGGATCGTTTGTACGCCCATGGCCTTGTATAAAAGGGCTCTGGCGCGCCGCCTGCCAAAGGCCCCGCGTGGCCCCCGAGAAGCCTGCCTAAAAAATGTGCATCCTTTCGGTCACAGAAGGACCCGAGCCGGGGCAAGGCTTGGGTCATCGCTGCGATGGTGCTTGGCGTTTGTTCTTGTTTCGTGCTATGCGAGAGAAAACACAAAACACCAAGAGAGCAGGGTGGCAGGCATGCGCGTACTCGGGATCGACCCTGGGCTGAGGAACCTCGGATGGGGCGTCATTGATGTCTCTGGCAGCCGGCTCAGCCATGTGGCCAACGGTGTTTGTCATTCGACCGGCGACGATCTCGCCCAGCGCCTCCTGTCCCTGCACATCCAGCTCACCGAGATTGTCGCGCGCTTCGCGCCCGACACGGCCGCTATTGAGCAGACCTTCGTGAACAAGGACGGGGTGGCGACGCTCAAGCTCGGTCAGGCGCGGGGGATCGCCCTCTTGGTTCCCGCGCAGGCGGGGATTTCTGTCGGCGAATACGCCCCCAACCGGGTCAAGAAAACCGTGGTCGGCGTCGGCCATGCCGACAAGGGTCAGATCGCCCATATGGTCAAGATGCAACTGCCCGGCGCCAACCCGGCAAGCCCGGACGCCGCCGACGCGCTCGCCATTGCCATTTGCCACGCGCATTATACACGGGGCGGACAGGAATTGCGCGAAGCAGGAAGGGTACAGGCATGATCGGACGGTTGGCAGGTCGGGTGGATTACCGCGCCGAGGATCACGTTTTGCTCGATGTGCGGGGGGTGGGCTATCTCGTCTATTGCTCCGACCGGACATTGCAGGCGCTGCCGCCGGTGGGCGAACATACGGCGCTCTATACCGATCTTCTGGTGCGCGAGGACCTGTTGCAGCTCTTCGGCTTTACCAGCCTCGTTGAAAAGGAATGGCACCGCCTGCTGATGGGGGTGCAGGGCATCGGGGCCAAGGCCTCGCTCGCCATTCTCGGCACTCTCGGGGTCGAAGGGGTGAGCCGCGCCATCAATCTCGGCGATTGGAACGCGCTCAAGGCGGCCAAGGGCGTCGGCCCCAAGACCGCTCAGCGCGTGGTGAATGAGCTCAAGGACAAAGCACCACAGGTGATGGCGATGGGGGCCGGGGCCGCCACCGCCCCAATGTCCGCTCCTGACGATCAGGACGAGGTGATCGAGACCCCGCGCGCCGCCGCCGCCGCGCCGACGCCCGCCCGGGCCTCGCAATCGGCCCAGGCCGAGGCGCTTTCGGCGCTGAGCAATCTCGGCTATGCGCCGGGCGAGGCGGCAAGCGCCGTGGCCCAGGCCGCGGATACCGCGCCGGAGGCGGAGACGCCCGCGCTCATCCGCGCCGCGCTCAAGCTCTTGGCACCACAGGGATAACCGGAGATGAGCGAACCCGATCCCACATTGCGCCCCGAACCGATGGCCGAGGATTTCGACCGCGCGCTGCGTCCGCAGGCGCTCGAGGATTTCATCGGTCAGGCCGAGGCCCGCTCGAACCTGCGCATCTTTATCCAATCCGCCCGCCAGCGTGGCGAGGCGATGGATCACACGCTGTTTCACGGGCCGCCGGGGCTTGGCAAGACGACGCTGGCACAGATCATGGCGCGCGAGCTGGGGGTCGGCTTTCGGATGACTTCGGGGCCGGTCCTCGCCAAGGCGGGCGATCTGGCGGCGATCCTCACCAATCTCGAGGCGCGCGATGTGCTCTTTATCGACGAAATTCACCGGCTCAACCCGGCGGTGGAAGAGGTGCTCTACCCGGCGCTCGAGGATTTCGAGCTCGATCTCGTGATCGGCGAGGGACCGGCGGCGCGCACCGTGCGGATCGAGCTGCAGCCCTTCACGCTGGTCGGCGCGACGACGCGGCTCGGCCTGCTGACCACGCCGCTGCGCGACCGGTTCGGCATCCCGACGCGCCTCCAATTCTACACGGTGGAGGAGCTGAACGAGATCGTCTGGCGCAACGCGGACAAGCTCAAAGTGCCCGCCGAACGCGACGGCGCGATGGAGATTGCCCGCCGCTCGCGCGGCACGCCCCGGATCGCCGGGCGGCTGTTGCGCCGGGTGGTGGATTTCGCCGTGGTCGAGGGCGATGGCAAGATCACCAAGGCGCTGGCCGACAATGCGCTGACCCGGCTCGGGGTCGATCATCTCGGGCTGGATGGGGCCGACCGGCGCTATCTGCGGCTCATCGCCGAGGCTTACCAAGGCGGCCCGGTGGGGATCGAAACGCTGAGCGCCGCGCTGAGCGAAAGCCGCGACGCTTTGGAAGAGGTGATCGAGCCTTTCCTGCTGCAGCAGGGGCTCATTCAGCGCACGCCGCGCGGCCGGATGCTGGCCCAAGGCGGCTGGACCCATCTCGGGCTGGCCCCGCCGGTGGCGCGGGGCAGCACGGATCTCTTCGGCAAGTAACCGGCGGGCTTTTGGCGCTATTCGTCGTCGCGGCGCGCGTCCTTGCGGATGTCCGGCGGGGCGGGGCCGGTGACATTCACGATGCGCCAGCCATCCTTGCCCAAGGCCTTGGTTTGAAACGCGTCTGACGGGGCAGTGTCCTGATCGTCGGCGATCTCCACATGCAGGAAGCGCCCCGTTTCGCGGACCCGCACGGGCCGGTCTACGGGCACGGCCGCGCGGATTTTCGCGACGGCCTCGGACACCTCGGGCGAGTTCAATTCGCGCGGTGCGCCATCGAGAAGCTCTGCCACCGAAATCCGCAAGGCGCGCAGGCCATCGCGCAGGATATCGGCCCCGATCACCCCTGCCGCCAGCGCATCCGCCCACCATATGCCAAAGCCGATCCCGATCACCCCGACGATCCCGGCCAGCCCGGTTTTCCAATCGGCCGCGTTCATCTCGGCATCGGTAAAGAGCACCTTGTCCATCAGCTCCGGCGCCAGCGCGCGTTTCTTGCGGCCAAGGATCACCGGCGGCACCACCGAATAGGCCAGCGCCGCCATCATCAGCCAGCCGAGCCAAATCTCATGCCCAAAGAGGGAGACGCTGCCGATGGTCGGATGTTCTTGGGCGATGAGCACATGCAGCGCGTCATAGATGAGATAACCGCCCATCAGGGTGAGCGCCCCGGCCGCCAGCAAAAAGCACAGCGACCCGAGCCGGTCGAGACCAAAGGGATAGGCGGGCGAGGCGGGTTTGCCTTCGAAATGCACCGCCAGAAGAAAGAGGATTGGCGGCAGGAGCGACAGCATATCCTCGATCCAGGCGGCCTGCATGGCCTGGCTCGACCCCATCACGAAGGCCATCACCGCCACGATGCTGACGAGCCAGCCCAACGTCCACCATTCGAGCCGCCGCGCCCGGTCGAGGCTCTGCCGGATATGCGGGGGCAGCGGCGGCCGATCACTCATTGCCCGGCCTCCCTCAGGCTACGGTTGAGCCGCAGAAGCAACCGGTTCTCGCCCTTGCGCAGCAACAGCACACGCTTCTCCGACCGTCCGGGCAGTATAACGCGCGGCGGATAGGGATTGCTCAGCGCCGCGTGGCTTGCCATCGGCGTGTCCTCGGGAATGTCGCCTGCCAGCAGATGGATATTGCCCTCTTCCAACCCGGCGAGCAGCGCATGGGCTGGGCCACTGACATAGTCGGTGCGCACGCCGAGGCTCTCGGCGAAGCGTGCGATTGCCTTGGCATCGGCTTCGGGCAGCGGCTCGGCCAGCACCCCGACCTTGAGAACGCCGTGACGCTCGATGGTCGCGAGCGTGTGTTTCGGATCATCGGGGAAATAGCAGCCCGCCAGCATCGCCAGCGCAGCGATGAGCCAGAGCCATGGTCTCAGATGTCGCGTCACGTGGGGTCTCCGCCGGGGCTGTCTCTTCGCGCCTAGTCAACGCGAGGTCCCGCTCCCGGTTCCGCCCAAGGGGTTGCGCGGCGCGGGCTGACTTTGTAGCAGGGCGCCATGACACATGACGACATCGCCCGGCTTTTCACCCGCTCCGACGGCAGCTACCTCTTCGCGCGTTGGGGGCGACCCATCGCGCCCATCGTCTTTGGCGTCGAGGATGCCACGCTCGAGGTGGTCAAGGGCGCGCTCGAGGCGGTGGTGACGCTGGCCGGTCACCAGATGGCCGAGACCGATCCCGAGCTTGGCAGCAATCTCATGTTCTTCTTCTTCCGCGATTGGGATGAGCTGCTCGAGGTGCCCGATCTCGACCGGCTGGTGCCCGATCTCACGCCGCTGGTCGCGCGGCTCAAGGGGGCGGGGGCCAATCAATACCGGATGTTCCGTTTCGACAAGGATGGCGCCATTCGGGCGAGCTTTGTTTTTCTGCGGATGGATGAGGCGCTGTCGAACATGCCGGCCGAAACCCTGGCGCTGAGCCAGGTGGTGCAGATCATGCTGCTCTGGTCCGACACGGCGTTTCAATCGCTGTCGCCGCTGGCCATCGCGCCCGATACGGATCGGGTGATCCTGCGCCCCGAGATCGCCGGTCTGATCGCCGCAGGCTATGCGCCGGTCATGCCCGCCATGTCCCAAGACCCGAGCCACGCGCTGCGCCTCTTCGCGCGGCTGCAAGCCGGTGCGCGTCCCGAGTGATCAGTCGCGCTTAGTTGCTGTAGCAGCGCGATTTGCGGCCAAACCCGGCGGGCGAGCAGATATAGCTGCCATTGCCGACCTGCGAGGCGCGAATGGTTGTCCGCTTGGCGGCGCGGGGACCTGCGAGCAGGTTGATCCGGGCCGGTGTCCGCTCTGCCGATTTGGTCGAAATGGTTGCGGCGCGCGTCTTTTCGGAATGCGCCTGTGCCGCGTTCGGTGCGCTGTGAAGGATGATGAGGGCCGTGAATAGGGTGCAAGAGCCGCGAAGCGCGGTTCCGAGGTTTGCGCGAAACATATCCGTTCCTTTGCCTGTTTGCCTGACGTTTGGCCAACTCGTTGTGCTGGCGGGCCTGAACGTGTCTACATGGGTTAGTTTAATGAACTCTTGATCGATGACCTAATCCGGTTTGCACCAAGCCTCCCCCGCGTGTCTTGGAGGCAACAGGATGGCACCGCACCATTGGCCGCACCGGCCGCGCTCTCGTCCCCAAGATCGAGAGGGGTGCAACCGATCCGGGCCTCATGGCTGATCTGAGATGTTATGGAAAGCCGGGGCCGCGATCCCCTCGGGGACCGGCCGAAATCCGCCCGTGGGGCGGGGCGAGGGGGCGAATTATTGCCCCATCGCGGTTTCGAGGATGACATTCTTGTTGACCTGCCAATTCGGCAGACCAAAGCCATCGGGCCATGGATAGACCTCTTGCTGGTTGAAATAGATCACCGCCTGCAGTTCGGTCAGATCCGCCAGATCCTGCCGCAGGTCGTTGTGCCATGTCTCGACATAGGTCTGTTTGCCGGAATAGCCGACCTCGGCCACCACGATGGGCAGGCCGAATTGCAGCGCCCGTTCATAGCGCGGCACGAGAATGTCGCGAAAGCTCTGCGCGGTGCCAAGAACCTGTTCTTCCCAGGGCTGCAGGCCAAAGACCGACAGGCCCACCACATCGGCATAATCCTTGCCGGGAAAGTAATCCTCGAACCCTTCCAGGCCGAGAGGCGACCACATGAAATCGATCTCGGGCGCCTCGGTGCGACAGACATCGACCATCCGGCGATAGGCGGCGATAAAGGTTTCCGGCTCCCAATCGGCCCAGATGAACTGACCCGAGCCATCCTCCATTTCCTGCGCCCAACGCACGGTCACCGGGCTCTGGAACTGGTTGAGCATGCCGCAGATCGACGACATGTTCGCGTCATAGCTGCCATCGGAAATCCCCGCCTGCAGCACGGCGGGCGTGTTGCGATCCGACCGTGTCCAGGTCCAGGGCTCGATGGTCACGAGCACCGACCGGTTGCGGTCCCGCGCATATTGATCGGCCTCGAGAAGCGAGGGCAGATAGACATCCTCCCAAGGCAGAAACAGATGTTCAATCTGCACATTGGGATCATCCGCGAAATCGCCATGGGGGTCATAAACCCCAAAGGGCAGATCGCCCGGAGGTGCTGCAAAACTTGTCAGAGGCGGCAGGGTCATCGAGCCTGCCATGATGGTACATCTGACGATATGGTGCATGAAACGGGTCATGGTTTACTCCTTTCTGCCAGAAACAAGGTCTGACACCCAGTTAAGATTCCATTCGAACCGCACGGTGCCGGGGTCTCCCATCCCGGCGCCGGCGACGACATAATGGTGATCGACAATGCCGACCGGCGCGACGCCGTAAGCCAGCGCAAAGAGCCCGTCTTCGCCGCGCAAACCCACCGCCGCCACGATCAGCGCGGCGAGCAGCGGTGGAAAGGCGAGATGCCCCAAGAGATCGCGCGGCCGCAGCCGATGATCGCGCAGATGGCGAAACACGATGGTGGCAACGATCAGGCTGTAGAAAATGCCGTTGATCAGGGTCAGCATGTAAAAGCCCCGGGCTTGCGTCACCTCCGCGCAGAGCAGCACGGGGATGAGACAGCCCAGCGCCAGCGCGGCATAGGGCAGGGTGACCCGCAGCGGCAATTGCGCTTCGACCGCCTCGCCCTTGGGGGTGATGCGGAAATCGACAAACCCGCCGCCGATCCGGTCGCGCACTGCCATGACGCAGCCCCAGAGAACCCAAGGCCATTGCAGCGCCATGAAGAGCGCCTTTTCCCAGGCAATGACCTTGCCATCGCGGGGCCGAAAGAACCCATCGGCCCGGATCGCAAAGGCGATGATCACGAGGATCAGCAGCGGCAGCGCCATATGCCCGAGAAAGGCGGGATAGGTCACATCGGCATAGCGGATGTCAAAGATCACCGCCGCGATGGGCAGCAGGTAAAACGCCGTCATGAACAGCGCGAACAGCGGGTAGAGCAGCTGACAGAACAGGAACTGCGCCCGCAGCCGCCACGGCATCTGACCAAGGTAGCGGGGCGTGTGGTGCAAAAGCAGCGACAAGAGGCTGCGCGACCATTGGAATTCCTGCGTGCAGAGATCGGCGGCGGTGGCCGGGCCGTCGCCTTCGGCAATCGCATCCAGGGCATGCACCCCGCGCCAGCCGCCCGCGTTCATCAGCATGGTGGTGGAATGATCCTCGGCCAGTTCTGGCCCGAGCCCGCCAATCTCGCGCAGTGCCTTGGTGCGCACCGCGTAATGCGACCCGATGCACATCGGCGCGAGGGCCCCGCTATAGCCCGCCTGAAACATCCCGTGAAATGCGGCCTCGGTGAAAAGCCGCGTGCGCGCGGCCCAGCTCTGGCCCGCGTTCTGGCGACAGATCGACGGCGCGCTGACATAGCCCACGGCCGGATCGCGAAACCCGCGCAGGATCTCGGTGAGATAGCCGGGCTGCGGCACGTGATCGGCATCGAGCTGCGAGACGACATCATACAGCTCATAGCCGTAATGATCGTAGAAATAGGCGAGGTTGCCCTCCTTGCAGCGCGTCCGCCGCGGCCATTCCGCCCGGTGATAGGCGGCACAGCCCTTGCGCGTCGAAATCCGCACGCCATGGGCCGCGCACCAGGCAATGGTCGCAGGCTGCGGGTCTTCATCGGCGAGCCACGTGTCATGCGGATAGTCCTGCGCGAGCATCGCCTCAAGCGTGCGGCGGACCATCGAAAACGGCTCGGACGGGGCTTTGGTCACCACCATGGCGACCCGCGTTATGGCAGGATCGGGGGGCGGGCCATCGGGAACCCGCGCCTTGCGAATGACCGTCACGAAAAACCCCTGCAGGAAAAAGAGCCAGCCCAAACAGGCAGTCACGATCCAATAGCTCGCGCCGGGCAGGATATGCTCCGGCTGAAACCACCAGTTCCAGAACCATATCGCGGCCACCAGCCAGCCAAGCGCCATGACATCGTATTTCAGCCGTTTCGCCCCGGTGAGCAGCGGCCGGGTAAAGCGCGGATCGCGCTGCCGTTGCCGGGGGGCGGCTGTCATGGTGTCAGGCGACGCGCGCATGCTGCACCTCCAGCCCGAACTGCGGCGCGGCATGGCGCAGGATCGTGTCGATATCCGACAGCCTCGGGCAAAAGCCCAGCACCTCCCGCGCGGCGCGTGGATCGGCCACGAGGATGGGCGGGTCTCCGGCCCGTCTCGGCGCGGGGGTCCAGGGCATCGGACGCCCGGTCAGGCGCTCGATCGCATCGGCAATCTCGAGGATCGAGAGCCCTTCGCCCGTCCCGAGGTTGAGCGCCAGCGCGCCCGCGCCATTGCTGAGATGTTCGAGCGCACAGACATGCGCCCGCGCCAGATCGCTGACATGGATGTAATCGCGGATGCAGGTGCCGTCGGGCGTGTCGTAATCGGTGCCGAACACCTCGAGCGGTGGTCGCAGCCCCGCCGCCGCCATAAGCGCCAGCGGGATCAGATGGGTCTCGGGGTCGTGCCGCTCGCTCAGCTGGCCCATCGGGTCGGCCCCGGCGGCGTTGAAATAGCGCAGCAGGGCGAATTGCCCGCCGACTGCGTTGAAATGATCGCGGATGATCTCTTCGCACATGAGCTTGGTGCGCCCATAGGGATTGACCGGATGCTGAGATGTGGACTCGGCGATCGGCATCCGGTCGGGGATGCCATAGGTCGCACAGCTCGAGGAAAAGATCATCCGCGTGACATCGCATCGTTCCATCGCGCGAAGCAATGAGACGGTGGTTGCGACGTTATTCGTGTAATAGCGCAAGGGCTCGCGCATCGACTCGCCGACATAGGCGCTGGCGGCGAAATGGATCACGGTCCGCGCGCCGCTCTGGGCAATCACTTCGCTGAGCCTGTCGGTCTCGGCCAGATCGAGCTGTTCGAGAGGCCCCCATCGCACCGCATCCGCATGGCCGGTGCGCAGATCATCCACCGCAATCGGCAGATAGCCTCGCTGCGCCAAGGCCTTACAGGTGTGGCTGCCGATATATCCGGCGCCCCCCGTGACTATGACGGGCGGCCGGGTCATTGCGCGGCAATCGGGCTGGGCGCGCTGTTGCGCGACAGCTCGGCCATGAAATAGGGGATCGTGGACCGGAGGCCTTCGCGCAGGGTGAACTGCGGACGCCAGTTGAGCATCTGATGCGCCAGCCTGATGTCGGGCCGCCGCTGCCGTGGGTCGTCGACGGGCAGGTCCTTGTAGACGATCCGCGCGTCCTTGTGGGTCTCCTCGATCACGATCTCGGCCAATTCCCGGATGGTGAATTCCTCCGGATTACCGAGGTTCACTGGCTGGCCCGGCGGTTTCGGCAGATGGATCAGCGCGCACAGCCCCTGAATGAGGTCATCGACAAAGCAGAAGGACCGGGTTTGCGAGCCATCGCCATAGATGGTGATGTCATCGCCGCGCAGCACCTGGGTCACGAAATTCGACACCACGCGCCCGTCGCCCGGGTCCATCCGCGGCCCATAGGTGTTGAAGATGCGGGCGATCCGCGCATCCACGCCATATTGCTGGCGAAAATCATAGAACAGCGTCTCCGCCGCCCGCTTGCCCTCGTCGTAACAAGAGCGCGGGCCGAGCGTGTTCACATTGCCATGATAGCTCTCGCTCTGCGGCGAGATTTCGGGGTCGCCATAGATCTCGCTGGTCGAGGCCTGAAGGATGCGCGCCCCATGTTTATGCGCGAGGCGCAGCATGTTTTCCGCGCCCTGGATATTGGTCTTGAACGTATGGATCGGATCGCGCTGATATTTCGGCGGCGATGCCGGGCAGGCCATGTTGAAAATCAGGTCGATACAGCCCGAGGGCTGAAATGGCTCGATCACATCCTGTTCGACAAATTCGAAATTCGGATGGTCGAGAAGATGGCCGATATTCGCCAGGCGCCCGGTCGACAGATCGTCGAGACAGATCACCCGGTAATCGCGCGCGATATAGACATCGCAGAGCTGCGAGCCGAGAAAACCGGCGCCGCCTGTGATGAGCACGCTGCGCCGCATCTGGCCAATATCATATTTCGTATAGCTGGCCGTCTGGCCATGGTGTGACTTATCAAAACCGAGCATCGCTTCCCCCTCGCGAAGTTCTAGCTAAAGCGCCTGCTCGAAGATGTTACCTAGCCGCTATCTAAACCCTGCGGTGACTGGCCGCCCACGCCAATTATTATGAATTGAACCCCAAGCACTCGTTCGTTCTAGAAAGTTATAACAATGACTTAATTAGGCGGCGGCCCGGTGACGCCGTCAAATCAATTTGTTGAAAATGGGGCAAAATTGGCCGGAAATACAACTATAGGTCGAGTCGCGCAGCGGCGTCTCAACCCGAAATAGGTTTCCTGTGCGCCACCCAACATAGATTTACGACCCGTTGCCTAGGGGAGTGGCAACATCTTGCGCGATTCTCGGCAAGGGGCGCCTATATCTTGCGGCGTATAGGAGTATCTATATATCATCAAAGGAGCTAGGCCAAGGGGTCAGGCAGGTTACGAGCAGGTAAACCGAAGAAAGTACACACAAACCCATGCCCGCGACAGCACATGCCGCGGGCTTTGGGGCAAGATACACCTGCCGCAGCCCTGCATCCCTTTGGCGTGACAGAGCCGAGGGACCGAGATGCGCCAGATCACCACTGCCTTCCTGATATACGCCTGCCTAACCGGTGCGGCGCTGGCCCAGAAGGCGGGCGTCGGGGCTTGGGAAAACTCCCGCCACACGATGCTCGACTGGATCGAACAGAGCCCGGGCCTCGGCTGGTACTACAATTGGCGCGCGGATCAGCTCTATGCCCCCGGTCGCCGCTCGCGGCAGGTCGAATTCGTGCCGATGATCCATAGTGCCAAGGATGTCGGCAAACCGATCCGCGCCTCCGGCCCGGTGCGCGCGCTTCTTGGCTTCAACGAACCGGACGGGCGCAGTGGCAAACATCAGGCGGGGCTCTCGGTTGAGCGGGCGGTGGCGCTCTGGCCGCGCCTGATGGCCAAGGGCGTGCGTCTCGGCAGCCCGGCCACGACCCAGGACGGCACGCTTGGCCCTGGATCATGGCAGCGCCGCTTCATGGATCAGGTCGAGGCGCGCGGGCTGCGCGTCGATTTCATGGCGGTCCATTACTATTCCCGCGATGGCGATGTGGGGAAATTCCGGCGCTGGCTGCAGGCGGTGCATCGCGAATACCGGCGGCCGATCTGGGTGACCGAGTTTGCACTCATCGATTGGTCACGCCCCGGCTCGGTCAGCTATGGTCAAAGCGCCGATTTCGCACAGGCGGCGATTGAAATGATGGAAGCTCTGCCCTTTGTCGAACGCCACGCCTGGTTTGCGGCCAACCCCTATCCTTGGAAGGGCACGGTGCCACAGATCAATCTGGTCTCAGACGATCTATCGCCGACGCCCACGGGCAAACGGTTCGATAGGGTGGTCGGGCGGCTTGGCGGTCGCCAGGTGGCGTCCCGCCAATAATCACTGCCCGGCTGACCCGGCGCGTTACTGCGACAGCCGGGTCTTGATCGCCGCGAATTGGCGCGCATTGGGATTGCCGTGGCGCAGCTTCGCCTTCGGGTCAAACCTGTACCATGCGGTCATATCCTCGGCATCGGTCTGATGGATATTGCCCTCGGCATCGCGCGCATGAAGCCAGCAACGCGTCGAGCTGCGCGGCGCATATTGTGGGCTGTGCCAGGTCGAATTGATGCACAGATGCCCCTTAGCATTGGTGAACCAGCGCCCCTCGCCATAGGACTCGCGCCCCATCGCGGCGGTGAGCCCGCCACCGGGCGCGAAATAGGCATAGCCTTCGTCCCAGAGCCAGGTCCGATCCGTATAGAGCCGCGCCAGATCATCGGCGGCAAGCCGCGTCGCCACGATCCGTTCGCGCTGACCGCTGGCCGTCATGTAGAGATGCTTGCGCGGATTGCCGTCGATCAGCATCTCGGCACTGTCGAACCGGGTCCAGTTGGACCGTTGGCCAGTGCCGCCGACCGGGGCCTGCCAGAGCTGCCCATCGCTGTCGCGCACATGCTGCCAGCAGCGTTTCGACGGTGATGACGTGCTGCCGCTCGTCCACTCCCCGGCAAAGCACAGCTTGCCGTTCGAGGTCGCGTACCAGCGCCCCGTAGCGCTGTCCTGCGGTCCGGTGGTGGCCTGAAACTGACCGGCCGGGCCAAAATAGGCGTGGCCCTTGCTCCAAGGCCATGTCTTGTCGCTGTAGAGCGAGATGACCTCTTGCCCGTCGAGCGTGCTATATGGCGATGGAATGGTCTCTGCGTTTGCGGCACTGCCCGTGCCGAGCAGCGTAAGAACAGCCGCCATGTGAATGAATTTCTTCATAGCGATACTACCTAAAAAATTTCCCCTATCCCTCAGTCTATCGAAAAATCCCGAAAAAATCCAGTGGGTTGGCGGGCGCAGCACAGGTGCGACCCGCTCTGCGCCCCGACGTCTGGGGGCGATTTGCGCATCTTCACAACCGCTTATTTGGCGTTGATGATCTCACGGCATAGGGGCGTTTGCCCCCTCTGCTAGGAGGGCAGAGTGCGGCAATTCGCCAGAGAATCAGGGGCGCTCAGAGGTGCTGACCGCCGTTGATCGGGATTTCCGCGCCGTTCACATAGGAGGACTTGGCGCTGCACAGGAATGTCACGACCTCGGCCACTTCCTTGGGGTCGCCGAGCCGCTTCATCGGCACATGCCGCTCGACCAGCTCATCGGTCCCCGGCGACAGGATCGAGGTGGCAATCTCGCCCGGCGACACCGCATTCACCCGCACCCCGCTTTCGGCCAGCTCATAAGCCAGCTCGCGGGTCAGCGCCGACAGCCCGGCCTTGGAAATGGCATAGGCCGCACCGGCATAGGGGTGGATCTGCGTACCGGCAATAGAGGTCACGTTGACGATGGCCCCGCGCGCCCGGCGCAGCGACGGCAGGAGCTGCTGGCTCAGCACCATCGGCGCCAGAAGGTTCACCATCTGCACCTGCTGAAAGGTCGCCAGCGATGTCTCCATCGCCGAGAGCCTGCCGCCCGCGTCATCCTTGGGCGAAATCCCCGCATTGTTGACCAGCGCGTTGAGCCCCCGGTCCCCCAGCCGCGATTTGAGATCCTCACAGCTGGCTAGGATCGAGCTCGGATCGGACAGATCGACCTCGATATGTTTGACGATGCCCTCGGCCCAGGGGCAGACCTTGGAAAACGGCGTCCGGGCGAGGGTAAATACCTCCCAGCCCGCCTGATGGAAATCCTTCACCATGGCATGTCCGATGCCCCGGCTCGCGCCGGTCACCGCGACGATGGGTCTGTCCGCTTGCGCCGTCATGTCCAGATGTCCTGTTGGGCCCCGTTGCAAATGACCTATGCCCTGCGCGCCTGCCGGGCAAGGGGGGATGGCCCGGAGGAAGTGACCGGGGAAGGGGGCGCCGCCGTGGCGCGCGCCCCCGTCGCGTCACATCGCTGCTTGCATCTCGTCGAGCGTCTCGGCCAGCGTGTCGACCATGAAATCGAGATCCGCCTGCGCCGAGACGAGCGGCGGGCAAAACGCCATCGCATCCATCATGTTGCGCGAAATCACTCCCTTGGCCTCAAGCTGCCGATTGGCCTGAACCCCGAGTGCACCGGGGGTCTCGCCGCCGGTTTTGGCTGCCTTGTCGAGGACCAGCTCGACCGCCGCGATCATGCCGACGCCCCGTACTTCACCGACCAGCGGATGATCGGAGAGCCCGCGCAGTCTCGACTGCATATGCGCGCCCAACTCCTGCGCCCGCGCCACGAGGTCGCGCTCTTCAATGATGGCGAGGGTTTCGAGCGCAATCGCCGCGCCGACAGGATGGCCGCCACCGGTAAACCCATGGCCCAACACGCCGATCTTGTTCGTCTCATCCGCGATGGGTTCGAACACACGCTCATTCATCATGAAGGCCGAGAGCGGGAAATAGGTCGAGGTGATCTGCTTCGACATGACGAGGATATCGGGCTCGATCCCGAAGGTCTGGCTGCCAAACATCTGCCCGGTGCGGCCAAAGCCACAGATCACCTCATCGGCGATCAACAGGATGTCATACTTGCGCAGCACCGCCTGGATCTTTTCCCAATAGGTCGCGGGCGGCACGATCACCCCGCCAGCCCCCATCACCGGCTCGCCGATAAAGGCGGCGATCGTCTCGGGCCCCTCGGCGAGGATCATCTGTTCGAGCTCCTCGGCACGGCGGCTGGCAAAGGCCTCTTCCGTCTCGCCGTCCTGCGCGTCGCGATAGTGATGCGGGCTGCCGGTGTGCAGCACATTGGCAATCGGCAGGTCGAAGGACCGGTGGTTGTTGGGCAGACCGGTGAGGCTCGCCGAGGCGATGGTCACCCCGTGATAGCCACGCTGACGGCTGATGATCTTCTTCTTCTCCGGCTTGCCCATCGCGTTCGAGCGATACCAGATGAGCTTCATCACCGTGTCATTCGCCTCCGATCCGGAATTGGTGTAGAACACCTTGCTCATCGGCACCGGCGCGATGCTGATCAGCTTTTCCGCCAGATCAATCGCCGGCCCGTGCGATTTGGAATTGAAATTGTGGTAATAGGGCAGCTTGGCCATCTGGTTGCTCGCCGCCTTGACCAGCCGCTCTTCGCCAAAGCCGAGCCCCGCGCTCCACAGGCCCGACATGGCCTCGAAATACTTCTTGCCCGTGCTGTCGAACACATAGGCCCCCTCGCCACGGTCGATGACCACCGGGCCATTCGCCTGATGGGTGCGGGCATTGGTATAGCTGTGCATGTGATAGGCGACGTCGCGCGCCTCGATAGAGTTTGGGTTGACGGACATGTTTTGGCCTCCCTGAGCCTTGCGACGCGTCATCCCCGACGCTGTAAAACAAGGGCTTTCTTGAAATGACAATTGATCGCGCCGAGTCGATGACCGGCGGTGACAATCCGACCTTAGCCAATAAGATATAACACACAACAAATTTATTGCATTGGGTTAACGGATCGTGCAGCCTGTTCGGGAATTGCCGCGCGCTGCCGCGGCAGGGGATGAATGTTTCAACAAGAAAGCCAAGGATTTGCGGGCAATTTACCATCCGGATCAGGCCGGGCATGACCCATCGTTTTTCCTCGTCAAAGGCCGGGTCGAGCGCAGCAGGGATTCGCCGGACCGGACAGAGCATCTGCTCGCCGGGCTGGCCCAGCTCGGGCTTCCGGTCGAGATGCCACAGGATTTCGGCATGGGGCCGATTGCGGCGGTCCATTCGCCGGAATATCTGCAGTATTTCACCTCGGCCTATGACCGCTGGCAGGCGCTTCCCGGCGATCCCGGTCCCGAAGTGGTGCCCAATATTCACCCCAACCACTATGCCGCAACCTATCCGACAAGCGTCGTCGGCCAGACCGGCTGGCATATGAGCGACACCAACTGTCCCATCGGGCCGCGCAGCTTTGCGGCGGCTTACAGGTCCGCGCAATCGGCGCTGACCGCGGCCGAGATCGTGATGCAGGGCGCGCCTCAGGCTTATGCGCTCTGTCGGCCGCCGGGGCATCATGCCTATGGCGACATGGCGGGCGGCTCGTGCTTTCTGAACAATTCCGCCATCGCGGCGCAGGCCTTGCGGACCCGTCACGCGCGGGTGGCGATCCTCGATATCGACATCCACCATGGCAACGGGACCCAGGGGATTTTCTACGACCGCGCTGATGTGCTCACCGTGTCGATCCACCGCGACCCGGCCGAGTTCTACCCGTTCCATTGGGGCCACGCCTGCGAACGCGGTGCGGGTGTGGGGGAGGGCTATAATCTCAACCTGCCGCTGCCGCCCGCGACCGGCGATGATCTCTATATGCGCAGCCTTGATGCGGCCTTGGATCGGATCGCGCTCTATGCGCCCACGGCGCTCGTCGTGGCCACCGGGCTCGACGCGTCAGAGGCCGATCCCTATGCCGGCGCGTCGGTCACAACGGGCGGATTTTTCCGCATCGGCGCGGCGATTGCCGGGCTCGGTCTTCCTACGGTCTATTGCCAGGAGGGCGGTTATGTCTCTGAAATACTGAGTGAAAACCTCGCATCTTTCCTTGGGGGTGCCTGTTCTGCAGGCGTGTCGGCGTGACGCGGATGCCCGTTCACGGACCCGCCCAAGGAATCGTGTTGCATGTTGCATCAAGGGGGCTACGCTGTGCGCAGGGGCGCCATCCCGGCTTTGCCAGCCTTGGCAAAGAGGGTCCAACTGGCCGCTCGCCACAAAGTTAAAAACCGGGAAACACCGGGGAACCAACAGGAGAAAACACCCATGAAGAAAGCACTTCTTTCCGGCCTGATCGGCGCCGCCATGGTGGCGACAGCCGCAATGGCCGAGCCCAAATCGGGCGGCCGGATCAATGTCGTCGTCCAGCCGGAACCGCCGGGGCTGATGCTCGGGCTGATCCAGAACGGCCCGACCCAGAACGTCGCGGGCAACATCTATGAAAGCCTGCTGCGCTACGACAAGGATCTCAATCCGCAGCCGTCGCTCGCCAAGGAATGGACCGTCTCGGACGACGGGCTCACCTATACGTTCAAGCTGCACAGCGGCGTGAAATGGCATGATGGCGAAGACTTCTCGGCCGATGACGTGGTGTTCTCCGCCGATGTCTTTCTGCGCGAAACCCATGCGCGGTTCCGCGTCGGTCTCGAACATGTCGAGAGCATCACCGCCCCCGATGCCGAAACCGTGGTGTTTCAGCTGAAAAACCCCTTCGGCCCCTTCCTCGGCATGTTCGAGGCGGGCACCATGCCGATCGTGCCCAAGCACATCTACGAAGGCACCAGCTTCAAGGACAACCCGGCCAATGCCACGCCCATCGGCACCGGCCCGTTCAAGTTTCAGGAATGGAAGAAGGGCAGCTATATCCATCTCGTGAAGAACGAGGATTACTACATCGACGGTCTGCCCTATCTCGACGAGATTTACTGGCAGGTGATCCCCGATGCGGCGGCCCGCGCCGTGGCCTTTGAGACCGGCCAGATCGACGTGCTGCCCGGCGGCTCGGTCGAGAATTTCGACGTGCCGCGCCTTGCCGGTATGGACAATGTCTGCACCACCACCGAGGGCTGGGAATTCTTCGCGCCGCATTCCTTCATGTGGGTGAACAACCGCGAAGGCTGGACCGCCAAGCCGAAATTCCGTCAGGCGCTCATGCATGCGATGAACCGCGAGTTCATGAAGGACGTGATCTGGAACGGCTATGCCGAAGTGGCCCATGGCCCGGTGTCGTCCAAGACCCGTTTCTACGACACGGACGTCGCAAAATACGAGTTCGATCCCGAAAAGGCCAAGGCCCTTCTGGACGACGTCGGCTATGACGGCACCCCGGTGCGCATCCTGCCCTTGCCCTATGGCGAGACCTGGAACCGCTGGGCCGAAGCGGTCAAGCAGAACCTCGACGCGGTTGGTGTAAAAACCGAGATCGTCGCCACCGATGTGGCGGGCTGGAACCAGAAGCTCTCGGATTGGGATTTCGATCTCGGCTTCACCTATCTCTACCAATATGGCGATCCGGCGCTCGGCGTGGGGCGGAGCTATATCTCCTCCAACATCGCCAAGGGCAGCCCCTGGAACAACGTTTCGGGCTATGAGAATGCCGAGGTGGATCAGCTCTTTGCCGATGCGGCCCTCAAGGCCAGCGCGGCCGAGCGCCAAGAGCTCTACACCAAGGCCCAAGCCCAGATCGTCGAAGACGTGGCCGCGGCCTGGCTGCTCGAACTGTCCTTCCCGACGATCTACCGCTGCGACGTCAAGGATCTCGTGACCACCGCCATCGGCGTGAACGACGGGTTCAAGGACGCCTGGCTCGACCGCTGAGCCCTTCGGTAATTGACCCACGGCCCGGGCGACATCCGTCCGGGCCACCCCAACACAGGCGGACCCATGCAAACGCTGCGATATATTCTCATGAGGCTTGCGAAGGCGGCGGTCATCCTCTTCGCCATCGTCATCCTCAACTTCTGTCTCATTCACGCGGCCCCGGGCGATCCGGCGGCGGTCATGGCGGGCGAGGCGGGGGCCTCTGACGAACTTTTCCTGCAGCAATTGCGCGAAAAATTCGGCCTCGATCAGCCCTTCCATATCCAGCTTTGGAAATACATCTCCGGGCTGCTGCAGCTCGACATGGGCTATTCCTACCGGCAGGACGCGCCGGTCTGGGATCTCATCATGGACCGGCTTCCCGCGACGCTCCTGCTCACCGGCGCGGCCTTCGTGCTGTCGATCGTGCTGGGCGTGGTCGCAGGCGTCATGGCGGCGGTTCGCGTCGGCAAATGGGCCGATACCGCGATCACCGTGGCGGCGCTCCTGCTCTATGCCACGCCGCTCTTCTGGGTGGCGCTCATGGCAATCCTTCTCTTCTCGGTACAGCTCGGCTGGTTCCCGTCCTACGGGATGGAAAGCATCGGCAGCGAGCTGACAGGCTTTCGCTACTGGCTCGACGTGGCGCATCATCTGGTGCTGCCCGCGACCACGCTGGGGCTCTTCTTCACCGCCATCTATGCCCGCATGACCCGCGCCTCCTTTCTCGAAACCGCGGCCGAGGATTTCGTCAAGACCGCCCGCGCCAAGGGCCTGTCGGAAGGGCGCATCGCCCGCCGCCATATCCTGCGCAACGCGATCCTGCCGGTGGTGACCCTCGCCGGGCTTCAGGCCGGACAGATCGTCGGCGGCGCGGTGCTGACCGAAACGGTCTTTGCCTGGCCCGGCATCGGGCGGCTGATGTTCGATGCGCTGTTGCAGCGCGACTATAATGTGCTGCTCGGGGTCTTTTTGATCTCTTCGGCGATGGTCCTCCTCTTCAACCTGATCACCGACCTCATCTACCTGCTGGTCGATCCCCGTATCGAGCTGAACACATGAACGCGTTTATGAAAAACTTCCTCCGCAACAAGGGCGCGGTGGCCGGTCTCATCCTGCTGTCGATCGTGGTGATCGTCGCGGTCATCGCCCCGTTCATCTATCCGCAATCGCCCTGGACCATGGTGCAGCGCCCGTTTCAGCCGCCAATGGCGCTCGACGGGTTCTATTTTGGCACCGATGTTCTCGGCCGCGACATTGGCGCCGGGCTGGCGCATGGCGCGCGGGTGTCGCTGATCGTCGGGCTGGTCTCGACGCTGGTGGCGCTGTTGATCGGCTTGCCGATCGGGGCGCTCGCGGGCTATTTCGGCGGCATCTGGGACGACATCCTGATGCGTTTCACCGAGTTCTTTCAAACCATCCCGAGCTTTGCGCTGGCCATCGTCATCGTCGCCATCCTGCAACCCTCGCTGAGCGGCATCGTCCTCGCCATCTCCATCGTGAGCTGGCCACCGGTGGCGCGTCTGGTGCGCGGCGAATTCCTGTCGCTGCGATCTCGGGAATATGTGCAGGCGGCGATCCTGTCGGGCCTGTCGCCGATGAATATCATCTTCCGTCAGATCCTGCCCAACGCCATCTCGCCGATCATCGTGCTGGCCTCGCTCATGGTGGCGAGCGCCATCCTGCTCGAGAGCGCGCTGTCTTTCCTCGGGCTGGGCGATCCCAATGTGATGAGCTGGGGCTATATGATCGGCGCCGGACGCACCGTGCTGCGGCAGGCGTGGTGGATCTGCGTCTTTCCGGGGCTTGCCATCCTCTTCACCGTGCTGGCGCTGAACCTGATCGGCGAAGGGCTCAATGATGCGCTCAACCCGCGTCTGGCGCGGAAAGGACGGTGAGACCATGGTGATTTCTGTCAAAGACCTGAGCGTCGCCCTGCCCGAAGGGGCCGACCGGCCCCATGCCATGACCGGCATCACGTTCGACGTGGCGGCGGGCGAGGTGCTCTGCATCGTCGGCGAAAGTGGCTCGGGCAAATCCGTCACCGCCAACACGATCATGAACCTGCTGCCGCCGGGGCTCACCCCGGTGTCCGGCACGATCGAAATGGGCGGGCGCGACCTGCTCAAGCTCTCGGATGCGGAAAAGCGCCAGATGCGCGGCTCCGAGGTCGCGATGATCTTTCAGGAACCGATGACCGCGCTCAACCCCTTGATGCGGATCAAGGATCAGATCGCCGAGGTCTTCGAGGCCCATGGCGCCTTCAGCAAGGAAGAGCGTGAGGCCAAGGCGCTCAAGCTCGTCGAAGAGGTGGGTCTTCCCGACCCGCCCAAGATCCTGCGCGCCTATCCGTTTCAGCTCTCTGGCGGCCAGCGGCAGCGGGTGATGATCGCCATGGCGTTGGCGCTCGAGCCCAAGCTGTTGATCGCCGATGAACCGACCACCGCGCTCGATGTCACGACCCAGGCGCAGATCCTCAAACTGGTGCGCAACCTGCAGGACAGACACGGAATGGCGGTGCTCTTCATCACCCATGACATCGGCGTCGTGGCCGAGATTGCCGACCGGGTGATCGTCATGCGGCAGGGCGAGATCGTCGAACAGGGGGCCACCGCCGATGTCATCGGCGCGCCGCAGACCGATTACACCCGCCGCCTGATCAACGCCGTGCCCTCGCTCATCCCGCCCGCGCCCCGCGACCTGAGCGCCGACAAGGTGACGGTCTCGGTCACCGGGCTGGAGAAAACCTTTGTCACCAGCGGCGGCTTCTTCACCCCGAAACGCGAGGTCCGCGCCATCGACAAGGTGAGCTTTGATCTCAAACGGGGCGAAACCCTTGGCATCGTTGGTGAAAGCGGCTCGGGCAAATCGACCACCGGCCGCTGCATCGCCCGGCTGATGGAGCCTAACGCAGGCGAGATCCGCCTTGGCGATCTCGACTGGGGCGCGCTCGCCTCGCGCGAGCTGCGGGCGCAGCGCAACCGCGTCCAGATGGTGTTTCAGGACCCTTACGCCTCGCTCAACCCGCGCAGCAAGATCGCCACGATCCTCACCGAAGGCGCGGTGGCACAGGGTCAGGACAAGCAAGAGGCGCTCGCCTATGCGCGCGAATTGCTCGAAACCGTGGGGCTCGATGCCTCGAGCCTCGACCGCTACCCGCATGAGTTTTCCGGCGGCCAGCGGCAGCGGATCGGCATCGCCCGCGCCCTGATGATGCGCCCGGAAATCCTCATCGCGGATGAGGCTGTCTCGGCGCTCGACGTGTCGGTTCAGGCGCAGGTGCTCGACCTCTTTCAGAAGCTGCGCGAGATGTTCAACCTGTCGATCATCTTCATCACCCATGACCTCTGCGTCGCGGCGCAGGTCTGCGACCGTATCCTCGTCATGCATCAGGGCGGCGTGGTCGAGGCGGGCAGCACCGCCGAAGTCTTTGCCGCGCCGCGCCATGACTATACTCGCTCGCTTCTGGCGGCGGTGCCCGGCTGGAAGGACGACAGCCCGCTGCGCCGCACCCGCGCCACCGGCTGAGCGCCACAGGATTGCCCGGCGGGCCGCCCCGCCGGGTCTCATGATATTTGATTTGAAAAGGCGATTGCGATGAACGGCGCTGAATCCATTGTGAAATCTTTGACGGCGGCGGGGATCGACCGCTGTTTCGCCAATCCCGGCACTTCCGAGATGCATTTTCTCGCAGCCCTCGACCGGGTCGGCGGCATCGACTGTTCGCTCTGCCTGTTCGAAGGCGTGGTGACTGGCGCCGCCGATGGCTATGCCCGGATGGCGGGCAAACCGGCGCTGACGCTTCTGCATTGCGGGCCGGGGCTCGCCAATGGTCTGGCCAATCTCCACAATGCCAAACGGGCGCGCACGCCGATGCTCAATATTGTGGGCGATCACGCGCGCGACCATGTGCGCTTCAACACGCCGCTGACCTCCGATGTGGTCGACATTGCGCGGCCCTTCTCGGATTGGGTGCGCAAGATCGACCGCCCCGAGGACATCGCCCGCGACGTGTCCGAGGCCATCGCGGCGTCCTCCGGCCCCAAGGGCGGCATCGCCACACTGGTCCTGCCCACCGATCTCGCTTGGGGCCCCGGTCCCGCACCGCTCAATTCCGCGCCGCAGGTCCCCGGTCTCGACCCCGTGGCCGACGAGGTCATCGCCGAGGCCGCCACTATCATCGAGCGTGGCGAGCCGGTGCTGATCTTCGCCACCGGCCCGGCGCTGAGCGAGGCCGGCACCCGCGCGCTGGGCCGCCTCGCAAGCCTCGCCCATGTCGAATATCTCGCGCCGGTGAACGGCCCCCGTTACGACCGAGGCGCAGGCCGCGTCGACATCGCCCGCATCCCCTATGATCCCGGCCTCGCCCGCGCCCGCATCGGCCATATCAAACATATCCTGCTGGTCGGCACGGACGAGCCCGCCTCGTTCTTTGCATATCCCGACACGCCCGGCAGCGTCGTCCCCGAAGGCTGCACCCTCCACCGCTTCAGCGAGGCCGGCATGGATGCCGTCGCCGGGCTCGAGGCGCTGGCCGACCGGCTCGGCACCGGGGCCACGGCCTACCGCGTGACCGAACGCATCGAAACCGCCCGCCCCAGCGGCGCGATCACCCCCACCAGCGTCGCCGCCGCCATCGCCGGGACCCTGCCAGAGCACGCCATCATCTGCGACGAGGGGCTGACCCAGGGCCGCGAAGTCATGCCCGCCACGACCCATGGCCCGCCGCACAGCTGGGTACAGATCACCGGCGGCGCGATTGGCAACGGGCTGCCGCTGGCGCTCGGGGCGGCGATGGGCGCCCGCGACCGGCGCGTCGTCTCGGTCCAGGCCGACGGCAGCGGGCTCTTCACCTTGCAGGCGCTCTGGAGCCAGGCCCGCGAAGGGCTCGACGTGACCACGGTGATCCTCGCCAATCAGAGCTATGAGATCCTCAAGGGCGAAATGGCCAATATCGGCGTGCCGACCCCCGGACCGCTGGCCCAGGACATGATGAGCCTGCAAAACCCCGCCATCGACTGGCTGGCGCTCTCCAGGGGCTTTGGCGTGCCCGCCGCCCGCGCCGAGGATGCCGAGACGCTGATGCAGCTCCTCGAGCAGAGCTATGCCACCCCCGGCCCCTTCCTCATCGAGGCGCGGATCGGGTGAGGGCGTTTGACGGTTCCCTGCGCGGGAAGTCTTGGATATATTCGCACGGCTTATAGGGTTAGATAGGAAATTCCGATATGAGAGCACAGCCGGACCCAGAGGGGCAGCGACATGCCTGAGTTCGAGGCGGTCAGCAAGGAAACCCTTGGCACAACGGTCTATAACCGGATCCGGCAGGCTATTCTCAACGGCGATTTCCGCCCCGGGGACAAGGTCAAGATCCGCGAGATCGCCGGTCAGATGGCGGTGAGCGGCACGCCGGTGCGCGATGCGCTGCTGCAACTCGTGATGGAACGCGCCCTCGAAATGCCAAGCCCGCGCGAAATCCGCGTGCCGCATCTGAGCGGCGCGGAACTGGCCGAAATCCGGCTCTTGCGGGTGACGCTCGAAGGCATGGCCGCCGAGGCCGCCGCCGCCCGCGCCACCGCACAGGACATCGCCCGTCTCGAAGAGCTGAACGACACGATCCTCACCGCCTTTGCCGAGGGCGACGCCCATCTCGCCCTGTCGCATAACCGCGCCTTCCACAGCCATCTCTACCGGCTGTCGGGGATGGAGGTCGCCGCCGAAATCCTCGATCGGCTCTGGCTGCGCATGGCGCCGCTGATCGCCAGCTGGGCGAGCTATGCCGAGGCCGATGATTTCGTCCGCCACCATTACCCCGTGATCGACGCGCTCAAACGCGGCGACGGCCCGGCGGCGCGACAGGCCATTGCCGATGACATCGTGGCCAGCGGGATCAAGATCGACGACATCCGCGACTGACCGCGCCCAGCGCGAAACCAAGCCCCGCCCCCCGTTGCCTTCACCGTGGCCCGCCCGTACTCTGGGCGCATGAGAGACGCGTGCTCGCGACCGGCGGCGCGGCGCGCTCGCGTGACGGATGGTGGATGACAGAATGAAGATCGATCTCAACTCGGATCTGGGCGAAAGTTTCGGCCCCTGGCAGATGGGCAATGACGCGGCGATGCTGCAGCTGGTGAACAGCGCCAATATCGCCTGTGGCGGCCATGCCAGCGACCCGGAAACGATGTTTCAAACCCTCAAGACCGCCGCCGACCGTGGCGTTCATGTCGGCGCGCACCCCGGCTATAACGACCGCGAGGGCTTTGGCCGCCGGGTGATCCCGATGCAGCCCGCCGAAATCGGCCGCATGGTCGCGGCCCAGATCGGCGCGCTGCAAGCGATGGCGCGGCTCGTCCCGGTCAAGGTGCATTACGTCAAGGCGCATGGCGCGCTGGCCAATCTCGCGGCGGGCAACAAGGAGGTGGCGCTGGCCATCGCCCGCACGGTCCACGCCATTGATCCCGATCTCGCCTTGCTGGCCATCTCGGGCACCTGTCTCGAAGAGGCGGGGCGCGAGCTGGGGCTCGCCACCTATTCCGAGATTTTCGCCGACCGGGGCTATCAGAGCAACGGTCAGCTGGTGCCGCGCGGCTCTGACGGGGCGATGATCCATGACGCGGACGCGGCGGCAGAGCGGCTGCTCGATTTTCTCAAGACCGGGCTGATGCCGGTGGTCGATGGCGATCCGATCCCGCTCAAGGCGCAATCGATCTGCGTGCATGGCGACGGGCCTAGCGCGGTCGCCATGGCCCAGCAGATCCGCGCCCGGCTCGAGGCCGAAGGCGTGGCCTTTGCCCCCTTCACGGCGGGCTGACCATGCAAGAGCTGACATTCCTTCCCGTGGCCGATCACGCGCTCATGGTGCAGCTCGGCACCGAGGTGAGCGAAGCGCTGAGCGCGCAGGTGGTCGCGCTGGACAAGGCGATTGCGGCGGCCGGGATCGAAGGCGTGCAGGAAACCGTGCCCGCCTTCGTCAACCTGCTGGTCGAGTTTGACCCGCTGGTGACGGATCACGCGACATTGCAGGCGCAGATCACAGGCTGTGCCGAACGCGCTGAGGTGCGTGACAACGCCGGCACGCTGCATGAGGTGCCGGTCTGCTACGACGCCGATCTCGCCCCCGATCTCGCGGCGGTCGCCGAGGCCCGGGGCATCAGCGAGGAAGAGGCCATCGCGCTACACCTGTCCGGCGATTACCGCGTCGGCATGTATGGTTTCGCGCCGGGCTATGCCTATCTCTCCGGCGTGCCCGAGGCGCTGCGCGTCCCGCGCAAACCGGCCCCGGTGCGCGGCATCCCGCGTGGCGCGGTGCTGATCGCCGGGCCGCAATGTCTCGTCACCACGCTCAAGATGCCGACCGGCTGGTCGATCATCGGCCGTTCGCCGACCGAGGTGCTCTGCAACGACCCGGCGCGGCCCTTTCTTTTCGACGTGGGCGACCGGATCAAGTTCCGCCGCATCGACCGCGCTGAATTCGATGCGAGCTATCGGGAGGATGCGACATGAGCGACGCAGAGTTCCGGGTGCAATTCGCAGGTCCGCTGGTGAGCTTTCAGGACGCCGGGCGGCGCGGTCACATGCGCTTTGGCGTTCCGGCCTCCGGCCCGATGGATCGGCTCGCCTACCGCGCCGCGCTCGCCGCGCTGGGGGCGGCGGCGGACGCCACGGTGATCGAGGTCTCGATGGGCGGGCTACAGCTCGAATGCGTGTCGGGCCGGCTCTCGCTCGCGCTCGCGGGCGGCGATTTTCAGATCGAGATCGGCGGCACCAAGCTCAGCGGCTGGACCGTGTTCGAGATCGAGGCCGGGCAAAGGCTCAGCATCCGCCCCGGCAAGCAGGGCAGCTGGGCCTATCTCGCCTTTGCGGGCGATCTGCAGGCCGAGCGCTGGCTCGGTCATGCGGCGACTCACTCGACCTCTGGCTTCGGCGGCGGGCAGCTGCAGACCGGACAGCGGCTGCGGGTGGAAAACGCCCAGCTGCGCGAGGATCGGCATGGTCAGATCGTCCTGCCAGAGCTGCGAAACATGGCCGATCCGATGCGCGTTGTGATGGGTCCGCAGGACCGTTGCTTTACCGACGCAATACTGTCGTCTTACCGACAGGAGGAATTTCGCCTCACCGACGCCTATGACCGGATGGGTGTGCGGCTTTCGGGGCCGGAATTGACCCTCTCCGAGGCGCTCTCAATCCCGTCCGAGCCGATCACCCGCGGCTCTGTTCAGGTCTCGGGCGACGGGGTGGCGACGGTGCTTCTGGCCGATCACCAGACCACCGGCGGCTATCCCAAGATCGCTACGATTCTGGGATGCGACACCGACCGTCTGACCCAGCTTCGCGCCGGGGATGCCTTGCGTTTTCAACCGGTTAGCGCCGAGGAGGCCGTGGCGATCAGCCGGTCCTACGCCGCCGCGCTCGACGCCTATCTGGCCGAGATCGGCGAGCCCAAAGGCACCCTGGCCCAGCGCCTCATGCGCGAGAACCTGATCAGCGGCTATGAGCTGAGCGCCGAGACGAATGACGCGGCAGAATCCGGAGGCAGCGCACGTAAATGACCAAGCAATTACAATCTGTTACCCTTTCTCGCCCCGGCGACGAACACCGCTTTTCCGTCCGTGTCTACTATGAAGACACCGACATGGGCGGCATCGTTTACCACGCCAATTACCTCAAATTCATCGAACGCGCCCGCAGCGACTGGGTCCGGGGTCTCGGCGTCGATCAGGTCGCAATGAAGGAAGACGGCATCGCCTTCGCCGTCCGCCGCGTCGAGGCCGATTACCTCATGGCCGCGAAATTCGACGACCAGCTCGAGGTCCTCACCCGCTGCCTCTCCGTCTCCGGCGCGCGGCTGATGATGGAGCAACAAGTCATGCGCGGCGAAGACCTGATCTTCTCGGCCGTGGTGACGATCGTCTGCATCAGTGACGCCGGCCAGCCCGTGCGTCTCCCGGCGAATATCCGCCTGCTGCTGCACTAAGAACGGTATTTTGCCGCGCATGATGCGCTTGTTATTGGCTTTCCCCGTGAAACTGCGCTAGATTTCCTGCAAAACAAGGCCAAATAAAAAACGGCCACCACAAAAAGAGCAGGCAGATGGAAGCAGAAACTCTGGCGTTGGCACAGGAGATGGACTTCTCCATGTGGGCGCTTTTCGCGCGAGCAACGATTGTTGTTAAATTGGTCATGCTGATGTTGATCATCGCATCCTTTTGGGCGTGGTCGATCATCATTCAAAAACTCATCATGTATCGCAAGGCCCGGGCCGAGGCCGAACGTTTCGATCAGCGATTCTGGTCTGGCGAGCCTCTGGATGAGCTCTTTGACGAGATCGGCACCGAGGCCAGTGGACAATCCGAGAGGGTGTTCGCCGCCGGCATGACCGAATGGCGCCGCAGCCACCGCAATGATGGCGGGATGATCGCCAATGCCACCGCCCGGATCGACCGGTCGATGGATGTGGCCATCGTCAAGGAAAGCGAAGATTTGCAGAGCGGGCTGTCGGTGCTCGCCACGGTCGGCTCGACCGCGCCCTTCGTCGGGCTCTTCGGCACCGTCTGGGGGATCATGCACGCCTTTATCGGCATCGCCGAGGAACAGAACACCAACCTCGCCGTCGTGGCACCGGGTATCGCCGAAGCGCTTCTTGCGACCGGGCTCGGCCTTCTCGCCGCGATCCCAGCGGTGATTTTCTACAACAAGCTCAGCGCGGATGTGGACCGGATCGTCGCAGGCTACGAGGCCTTCGCCGACGAGTTCGCGACCATTCTCAGCCGTCAGTTGGATAGCTGAGCCATGGGCGCGGGTGTGGTTCAAAAAACCGGAGGTGGTGGCCGCCGACGCCGTGGGCGCGGCCGGTCACGCCCGATGGCCGAGATCAACGTGACGCCCTTTGTCGACGTCATGCTGGTGCTCTTGATCATCTTCATGGTGGCCGCCCCGTTGATGACGGTAGGCGTGCCGGTCGAGTTGCCGAAAACCGCCGCCAATGCCCTTGCCGGGGAACAGGAAGAGCCGCTGGCGATTACCATCACGGCCGAGGGCGTCGTGATGATCCAGACGACCGAAGTGGCCCGTGACGAGCTGGTGAGCAAACTGCGCGCCATCGCGGCAGAGCGTGACGGCAGCAAGGTCTTCCTGCGCGCCGATGGAGCTGTGCCCTATGCGGATGTCGTGCAGGTCATGGGTGCGCTCAACCGGGGTGGGTTCGACGATATCGGGCTCGTGACGGATGCTGGTGGTCCGACGCTGGATAATGCGAGCAACTGATGGCCACCGCCATGAACACGGGTCAGATTATATCAGGGGCAGGGCATACCGTGTTGATCGGTTGGCTGCTCTTTGGCGGTGCGTTCAACACCGATCCGATCCCGTTTGAGGTGACCCAGGTGACGGCTATTTCGACAGAGGAGTTCGAGGCGTTGATGGCGGCGGAACGCGCGCCCAATGCAGCGTCTTCCGTGACCGAGCCGACCCCGCCCGAGACGGTCGAGTCGCCGACACCGGCGCTCTCGTCACAGACGGATGCGGAGACGGCACAGACCCCGCCGACACCGGCTGAACCGATCACCCCGGACCCGACGCCGGAGCCGCCCGCCCCGACGCCGCGCCCTGAGGCGCAGGTCGAGGATACGGCCCCCGTCCTGCCGACCCCGCCGCAGGACACGGCTGTTCTGCTGCCCGAGAAATCCTTGCGCCCCAAGCCGCGCCCGGCCCCCCGTGTGGCCCCGGAACAGGTCGCCCCGCCTGAGCCGGAAACGGCCGTCGACGATGTCGTGCGCGAAGAGGTTGTGGCAGATGACACAGCCACGACGCAGCGCGAGGAAGCCGAGGCGACCGCGCCCGAAGAGGCCGCGACCGAGATTGTGACCGAGGCCGAAGAGGGTGGTGGGCCCATCGCCCCCACCGCGTCGATGCGGCCCAAGACGCGCCCCGAGCGGCCCACGCAAACCGCTGAGGCCAAACCGGAAACCCAGCCCGAAACGCCGAAACCGGCGACGCCGAAGCCCGCAGAGACGGATAATTCCGCGGTGCAGGACGCGCTGGCTGCGGCTTTGGGGCAGGCAAGTGAGCCTGCGCCCGACACCGCGCCAAGCGGGCCGCCCCTGACGGGTGGCGAAAAGGACGCGCTGCGCGTGGCGGTGCAGTCGTGCTGGAACGTGGGCTCGCTCAGCACCGAGGCGCTCGGCACCACGGTGGTGGTGACGGTCGATATGGGCGAAGACAGCAAACCGATAAACGGGTCAATCAAGATGATCGGATCAAGCGGCGGCAGCGCTGCTGCGGCGGGGCAGGCCTTTGAGGCGGCGCGCCGGGCGATCATTCGCTGTGGCAGCCGTGGGTTCAACTTGCCGATTGAGAAATACGGTCAGTGGAAAACCATCGAGATGACCTTCAACCCGGAGAATATGAGGATCAAATGATGTATCGCATGATGACACTCGCGCTGGCCTGTCTGGTGGCGTTTCAGGCTCCGGCTCTGCAGGCCCAGGACGGTCCCCTGCGGCTCGAAATCAAGGAAGGGGTGATCGAACCGATGCCCTTTGCCGTGCCGGATTTCGTCCCCGAAAGCGGCGCTGCCGAGGAACTGTCGCGCAATATCGCGCGGGTCGTGGCGGCCGATCTTTCGGGCACCGGGCTCTTTCGCGAGATTTCCCAAGACGCGTTCATCAGCCGTGTCACCAGCTTTTCGAGCCCGGTGCAATTTGCCGATTGGAAGGCCATCAACGCTCAGGCGCTTGTGACCGGTGCCGTGGCGGTCGACGGAACGGGCCGGGTGACGGCCAAGTTCCGCGTCTGGGATGTGTTCGCGGGCCAAGAGCTCGGCAGCGGGTTGCAATTTGTCGGCACGGTCGATGGCTGGCGGCGGATCGCGCATAAGGTGGCGGATCAGGTCTATAGCCGGATCACCGGCGAGGGCGGCTATTTCGACAGCCGCGTCGTTTTCGTGTCCGAGACCGGGCCCAAGGACAACCGCGCCAAGCGTCTCTCGATCATGGATTACGACGGTGCGAACCTGAAATACCTGACCGATAGCTCGTCCATCGTGCTTGCCCCGCGGTTCTCGCCCACGGGCGACCGGGTGCTCTATACAAGCTATGAGAGCGGCTTTCCCCGGGTCTATGTTCTCGACGTGGCAAGCGTGAGCCGCCGCCTCTTGGAGAGCCAAGATGGCACGATGAGCTTTGCGCCGCGGTTCAGCCCGGATGGTCGCACGGTGGTCTATTCGCTGATCCAGGGCGGCAACACCGACATCTATACGATGGACATTGCGACGGGGGCGAGCCAGCGCCTGACCAATGCGCCGTCGATCGAGACGGCCCCGAGCTTTAGCCCCGATGGCCGCCAGATCGTCTTTGAAAGCGATCGCAGCGGGACGAACCAGATCTATGTGATGAACGCTCAGGGTGGCGAAGCCCGGCGGATCAGCGGTGGCACCGGCCAATATGGCACGCCGGTCTGGTCGCCGCGTGGTGATTACATCGCCTTTACCAAGCAATCCAAGGGCCGGTTCCATATCGGTGTCATGCGGGTGAATGGCGAAGAAGAGCGTCTCTTGACCGCGTCCTTCCTCGACGAGGGGCCGACCTGGTCGCCGAATGGCCGGGTGATCATGTTCACCCGTGAAACCCAAGGGGCGCAGGGGCAGTCGCGGCTGTGGTCCGTTGATATCACCGGGCGCAACCTGCGGCAGGTCCAGACACCGGGCGGCGCGAGCGACCCGAGCTGGTCGCCTTTGCAATAATTCGCCGGGACCTGCATGACGATTCCCATAAAGCTTGGGCTGTGATAGATAAGGGCTTAGGCAAGATGAAAACCACACCGACGACCAACAAACGCGAGCGGGGCACTAAAATGAAGACGTTTCAAAAGGCGATGATCCTCGGGACAGGTCTGCTTCTGGCAGCTTGTTCCAGCCCGGACCGGTTCGGGGACAGCACTGTCGATCTCAACGGCACAGGGGCCAATTCGGGCGTGATTGCGGGCTCGGCATCGGACCCAAGCTCGCCCGCCTATTTCAGCCAGACAGTCGGGGACCGCGTCCTCTTCCCGGTTGATCAGCACACGCTGACCGCGACCGCGCAGCAGACGCTCAACGGTCAGGCGCAATGGCTGCTGCGCAACACCGATTATGACGCGTTGATCGAAGGTCACGCGGATGAGCAGGGCACGCGCGAATACAACCTCGCGCTCGGTGCGCGGCGGGCCAATTCGGTGCAGGAATACCTGATCAGCCAAGGCGTGCCGTCGACCCGTCTCAAGGTGATCAGCTATGGCAAGGAACGCCCGATCGAGATCTGCAGCGAAGAAAGCTGCTATGCGCAAAACCGGCGGTCGGTCACGGTGATTTCGGCCGGCGCGGGCGTCTAAGCCGAACGGGAGATTGAGAAATGCGGTATTGGACTATCCTGTCATGTGTCGTCCTGATAGCGATGCCTGTGGCGGTCGGGGCGCAGTCCCGGACTGAAACGCTGGCCGATATTCGGCAAGAGCTTACCGTGCTGCATGTCGAAATCCAGAAGCTGAAGCGCGAGCTGAGCACGACCGGCGGGGCGGCCACCGCCACCGGCGGCGGCTCGGTCATCGCGCGCGTCAACGCCATCGAGAGCGAGCTGCAGCGGCTCACGGCCAACACCGAAGAGCTCGAGCTGCGCATCAACCGTGTGGTCAGCGACGGCACCAACCGGATCGGCGATCTCGAGTTTCGTTTGGTCGAACTTGAGGGCGGCGACGTGAGCAAGCTCGGCGAAACCTCGACCTTGGGCGGTGAGGCCATCCAAGGCAGCACCGGCGGCGCTGTGGCACTTGGTGGCGGCACGGCTGCCACCGGCGAAGCTCAGACCGAGCTCGCCATTGGCGAACAATCCGATTTCGATCGGGCCAAGGCCGAGCTGGACGCGGGCAACACGGCCAAGGCGGCCGAGCTGTTTTCGGCCTTTCAGACGGCCTATCCCGGCGGTCCGCTGAGCGGGCAGGCGGGGGTCTTGCGTGGGCAGGCACTTGAGGCCGAAGGCGATCTGACGGGAGCCGCGCGGGCCTATCTCGACACGTTCTCGGCGGATCGAGAGGGCCCGGCCGCCTCGACAGCGCTCTACCGTCTCGGGCGCACATTGGGACGGATTGGCCAGACCAATGAGGCCTGTGTCACGCTGACCGAAGTGGGCGAACGCTACCCCGGGTCGCCCGCCGTGGCCGAGGCGCAGGGGACAATGGCCGAACTGGGCTGTTCATGAGCCAACCTCAGGCGTTGCTTTGCGACGCGTTAGAGGCCCATTTTTCTAAGAGTTCTCCCGCCCGGATGGCTGTCGCCGTTTCGGGCGGAAGCGATTCCACCGCGCTACTACTTGGGCTGAAGGACTGGGCCAAAGGGCGCAAGATCTCCCTACATGCCGTCACCGTGGACCATGGGTTGCGTTCGGCATCGGCCCAAGAAGCGGAAGCAGTGGCGCGGCTTTGTGCCGAGTTCGCTCTGCCGCATCACTGTCTCGTTTGGCAGGGCTGGGACGGGCAGGGCAACCTGTCTGACGCGGCCCGCCGCGCCCGATATGATCTGATGGCCGACTGGGCGCTGGGCCACGAAATTCACGATCTCATCCTGGGGCACACCCAGAATGATCAGGCGGAAACCCTTGTCATGCGTTTGGCGCGCGGGGCGGGGCTCGACGGGCTGGCCGGCATGGGCGCGCGGACCACACGTGGTGCGATGACCCTGCACCGGCCTCTCTTGGACGTTTCGCGCGAAAGCCTTCGGGCCTATCTGCGGCAGCGAGAGATCGGTTGGGCCGATGACCCGAGCAATGATGATCCTCAATACGCCCGGGTGCGGACACGTGCGGCATTGTCCGCGCTGGAGAGCGCAGGCGTCGAGGTCGAAGCCTTGGCCAAAGTGGCGGGCTATCTGCGGGAGGCGCGCGAGACCATCGGCCATGTGGCGCAAGAGGCCGCAGAGCGATTGGTCCAATTCGATGCGGGCGATCTGGTCATTGATGCGCAGGCATGGGGTGAGGAACGCAAGGACATCCAAAGGCGCATCTTGCAAGCGGCGCTGCGTTGGGTCTCCGGCCATGGCTATCCAGCGCGCGGCGCGGCGGTCGAGGCACTGCTTGAGGCGCTGCAGCGCGACGAGGCGACGACATTGCATGGCTGCCGCATCATCCCGCGTCGCGATTACATTCGGATCACCCGGGAATGGGCTGCCGTGGCCGATCTCGAGGCCAGTGCCGGCACGCTCTGGGATGGTCGTTGGCAGGTCTCCGGCCCGTTTGAGCCAGAGGATCGCATCCGCGCGCTCGGAGAGGCGTCGCTGGCGCTCTGTCCGGATCGGCGGCAGGCAGGCTATCCCGCGGCGAGCCTGATCGCATCGCCCGCCGTCTGGCGCAACGGACAGCTCATCGCGGCGCCCTTGGCCGGGCTGGGGCAATCCGAGGGATGGTCGGCGGAATGCCTCCGGTCGCGGCGGGATTTGAATGACACGCTTCTGTCGCATTGAACAACCCGGCAGGATTGCTATTTAAGACCTATGCCCCCTGTGCTAGATGCGGGGCCGACATATGTTTTGGGGAGATTTGCCTTGGGCAATGCACGCACGATCGCCTTCTGGCTGGTTCTGTTCCTGCTGGTAGTGGCGCTGTTCAACCTGTTCAGCGGTACCGGAAGTACACTTCAGAGCAAGCCTCTGGCCTATTCCGAGTTCGTCTCGGCGGTCAATGAAGGCACCGTTAGCGAAGTCACGCTCGATGGTGAGACCGTGCGCTTTCAGGATAATGCTGGCGTCAACTACATGACGATTAAGCCGGAAGATGCCGAAGTGACCAAGCTTCTCATCGAAAAGGGCATCCCCGTTCAGGCCGAAAGCCAGGAACAATCCGGGTTCCAAGCCTTCCTTCTGACGCTTGCCCCCTTCCTTCTGTTGATCGCGGTCTGGGTCTATTTCATGAACCGGATGCAGGGCGGCGGCAAAGGCGGCGCGATGGGATTTGGCAAATCCAAGGCCAAGATGCTCACCGAGAAACATGGCCGCGTGACCTTTGACGATGTGGCCGGGATCGACGAGGCCAAGGAAGAGCTCGAAGAGATCGTAGAGTTTCTCCGCAACCCGCAGAAATTCAGCCGTCTTGGCGGGCAAATCCCCAAAGGCGCGCTGCTGGTGGGCCCTCCGGGCACCGGTAAGACGCTTCTGGCGCGGGCGATTGCGGGCGAGGCGGGCGTGCCCTTTTTCACCATCTCGGGCTCTGACTTTGTCGAAATGTTCGTCGGTGTCGGTGCGAGCCGTGTCCGCGACATGTTCGAACAGGCCAAGAAGAACGCGCCTTGCATCGTCTTTATCGACGAGATCGACGCCGTGGGTCGCCATCGTGGCGCGGGCTATGGCGGCGGCAATGACGAACGTGAACAGACGCTCAACCAGCTGCTGGTCGAAATGGACGGGTTCGAGGCCAATGAAGGCGTGATCATCATCGCGGCCACCAACCGTAAGGATGTGCTGGACCCGGCGCTGCTGCGTCCCGGCCGGTTTGACCGTCAGGTCACCGTGCCCAATCCCGACATCAAGGGCCGCGAGAAGATCCTCGGCGTGCATGCCCGCAAGACGCCGCTCGGCCCCGATGTCGATCTGCGCATCATCGCGCGCGGCACGCCCGGCTTCTCGGGCGCGGATCTGGCCAACCTCGTGAACGAGGCGGCGCTCATGGCGGCGCGGATCGGACGGCGGTTCGTCACCATGGACGATTTCGAGATGGCCAAGGACAAGGTCATGATGGGGGCCGAACGACGGTCGATGGTTCTCACGCAGGACCAGAAGGAAAAGACCGCCTATCACGAGGCCGGTCATGCCATCGTCGGTCTGAAACTGCCGAAATGCGATCCGGTCTATAAGGCGACGATCATCCCGCGCGGTGGCGCTCTGGGTATGGTGATGAGCCTGCCGGAGATCGACAAGCTGCAGATGTTCAAGGACGAGCTGCATCAGCGCATCGCCATGACCATGGCGGGCAAGGCGGCCGAGATTTTCAAGTACGGTGCCGACAGCGTGTCGTCGGGCCCGGTGGGCGACATTCAACAGGCGAGCCAGCTCGCCCGGGCCATGGTGCTGCGCTATGGCATGTCGGACAAGGTCGGTAACGTCGATTATGCCGAAGCCCATGAAGGCTATAGCGGCAACACTGCCGGTCTCTCGGTCTCGGCCCATACCAAGGAGCTGATCGAGCAGGAGGTGAAGAAATTCATCGATGACGGCTATGACATTGCGTTCAAGATCATCTCGGAAAACGAGGAAGAGTTCGAACGTCTGGCGCAGGGCCTTCTTGAATACGAGACGCTGACCGGCGAAGAGATCAAGCGCGTGATGCGCGGCGAGCCGCCGCATCTCAGCGATGACGAGGATGACGGATCGGACGAAGGCAATGCGCCTTCGGTCACCGCGATCCCGAAAACCAAGCCGAAGACCCCGCGTGGCGGTGACGGCGGGCTCGAGCCCGAGCCCTCTGCGTGAGCGGTATGGCCAATAGCCCTGACTGGAATCCCGGTGCCTATGAACGGTTCCGGGATCTCCGCTTGCGCCCGGGTCTCGATTTGCTGAACGCGGTGGGCCAGATGGCCGCCGGGGATGTCATCGATCTGGGCTGTGGCAATGGTCAGCTCGGCCCCGCTCTCAAGGCGCGGGCTGAGGGCCGGTCGATCGTCGGGGTCGATGCCTCGCCCGCGATGCTCGAAAAAGCCCGCACCGCGAGCTGTTATGCCAGCCTGCAGCAGGCCGATATCCGGGATTGGCATCCGCGCCGCGCGCCGGGGTTGATCTTCTCCAATGCGGCACTGCATTGGGTGGGCGAGCATGAAAAGCTCTTGCCGCGTCTGGCGCAGATGCTGGCGAAGGGCGGCACGCTGGCGGTGCAGATGCCGCATCAGAACAAGGCGCCCTCCCATCGCGTGTGGCTGTCGCTGAGCGAAGAGATGTTCCCCAACCGGATCGAGAAGATGGGCACGCCGGGGGTCATGGCACCGCAGAAATATGACGAGCTGCTGGCGCCAATGGGCCGGTTCCGCCTTTGGGAAACCGAGTATTATCAACGCCTCGTGGCCGAAAAAGGCAGCCATCCCGTGCGCCGCTATACCGAGAGCACCTATGCGCGCCCCGTGCTCAACGCGCTGGAGGCCGACGAAAAGGCCGAATTGATCCGCCGCTATGAAGAGGCGATGCAAGTGGCCTATCCGGTGCGCGCCGATGGGTCGGTGCTCTTTCCCTTCCGGCGGCTGTTCTTCACGCTCACGGTCTGAGGTAAGTATATTTCTGATGAAAGCGGTGCAGTTATGCGCCGCTTTTGCGTTGACCTGATCACATCGGGCGGGAAGGTTGGCGGCAGTTCCCTTGTCACCGGAGACGCCTATGCCCGCCCTTGCCGCCACTGACTTTATCGCCCGTATCACTTGGCTCGGCTGTGTCGACCGCCCCGAGAGCGACGGCGTGCGCGCCAGCCCGGTTCAAGAGATCGAGGCGCACTATGGCGGCGACACCCGAGGCCGTCACTGGGGCGAAACCCGGCCCTCCTGTGTGCGGGTCAAGGATATGCATCCGCGCGGCACGGACATTCGCAATGTGCGCCAGTTCTCGATCCTGTCTGCCGAAGAGGTCGCCGCGATCAGCGAGACGATGGGCGGCCAGGAGCTCGACCCGCAATGGCTCGGCGTGTCGATCCTGATCGAAGGTATCCCTGATTTCACCCATGTGCCGCCGTCGTCGCGGCTGCAGGGTGAGGATGGGGTCACCTTGGTGATCGATATGGAGAACCGCCCCTGTCAGCTCCCTGCGCGCGAGATCGAAGCGGCGCGTCCCGGTGAGGGCAAGACCTTCCTGCCAGCTGCCCGCGGTCGGCGCGGGGTGACGGCCTGGGTCGAGCGCGAGGGGCGGCTTCGGGTCGGTGATGCGCTGCGGCTTTTCATCCCCGATCAGCGAGTCTGGGCGCCGCTCGACGGGGTGCTCAGCGCCGAGGCGAAGCGCTGGTAAGCGATCAAATTGTTTCCGAAGGGAAACGATTTCAGCCGCTATCGCCGCAACCAAGGTGATATATGTCGGAAAACCGTGCTGGAACCCAAGGCAGAGTCGCTATCAGACGCCAGAGAGACATCGGCCTTGGCCAAAGAAGGGGACCAGCATGGGTTACAAAACCGACATCGAAATCGCACGCGAGGCGACTAAAAAACCGATCCAAGAGATCGGCGACAAGCTTGGCATTCCGTCCGAGCATCTGCTGCCCTATGGCCATGACAAGGCCAAGGTCAGCCAGGATTTCATCAACTCCGTTCAGGACCGCAAGAACGGCAAGCTGATCCTCGTGACCGCGATCAACCCGACCCCGGCGGGCGAAGGTAAGACGACTACCACCGTGGGTCTGGGCGATGGCCTGAACCACATCGGCAAGAAAGCGATGATCTGCATCCGCGAAGCGTCGCTCGGGCCGAACTTTGGTATGAAGGGTGGCGCGGCCGGTGGCGGCTATGCGCAGGTCGTTCCGATGGAAGAGATGAACCTGCATTTCACGGGTGACTTCCACGCCATCACCAGCGCGCATTCGCTGCTGTCGGCGATGATCGACAACCACATCTACTGGGGCAACGAGCTTGAGATCGACGTGCGTCGGGTGCAATGGCGTCGCGTTGTCGACATGAACGACCGCGCCCTGCGTCAGATCAACGTGTCGCTCGGCGGCGTGGCCAACGGCTTCCCGCGCGAAGGCGGCTTTGACATCACCGTGGCTTCCGAAGTCATGGCGATCCTCTGCCTCGCCAACGACCTCAAGGATCTCGAGCGTCGTCTCGGTGATATGATCGTGGCCTACCGTCGTGACCGTACCCCCGTGTTCGCCCGTGATATCAAGGCCGAAGGCGCAATGACCGTCCTGCTCAAGGACGCGATGCAGCCCAACCTCGTGCAGACGCTCGAAAACAACCCGGCCTTCGTGCATGGTGGCCCCTTCGCCAACATCGCGCATGGCTGTAACTCGGTCATCGCCACCACCACGGCGCTGAAACTGGCCGATTACGTTGTGACAGAGGCAGGCTTTGGCGCCGACCTCGGTGCTGAAAAGTTCATGAACATCAAGTGCCGCAAGGCCGGTATCGCACCGTCTGCCGTGGTTCTCGTGGCCACTGTCCGCGCGATGAAGATGAACGGCGGGGTGGCCAAGGCCGATCTTGGCGCTGAGAATGTCGAAGCGGTCAAGAAGGGCTGTCCGAACCTCGGGCGTCACATCGAGAACGTCAAATCCTTCGGCGTGCCGGTGGTCGTGGCGATCAACCATTTCGTCACCGACACCGACGCCGAGATCCAGGCCGTCAAGGATTTCGTCAAGGCGCATGGCGCCGAGGCCGTCCTGTCGCGTCACTGGGAACTGGGCTCGGAAGGCTCTGCCGATCTGGCACGCAAGGTTGTCGAAGTCGCGGATGCGGGCAATGCCAACTTCTCGCCGATCTATGACGACGACATGCCGCTCTTCGAGAAGATCGAAACCATCGCCAAGCGCATCTATCGCGCCGACGAGGTTCTCGCCGACAAGAAGATCCGCGATCAGCTCAAGCTCTGGGAAGAGCAGGGCTATGGCAAGCTGCCGATCTGCATGGCCAAGACGCAGTACAGCTTCTCGACCGATCCGAACCTGCGTGGCGCGCCCACCGGCCATTCGGTCCCGGTGCGCGAAGTGCGCCTCTCGGCGGGTGCCGGTTTCGTCGTGGTTGTCTGCGGTGAGATCATGACCATGCCCGGCCTGCCGCGCGTGCCCTCTGCCGAGGCGATCCGCCTCAACGATGCGGGGCAGATCGAAGGCCTCTTCTGATGCCGCGATCCTTCGGCTGACATACCGACCTCCCTGTCGCCCTCGTGGCGGCAGGGAGATTGTCATTGCGACGCCGGATTTTTGGAACTTCACCTCAGGCGGGTCGCGCCTGAGGTCACACAGCGAACAGAGTACACGGCGGTCACGCGCCGCAAGGAGAGTTTGAAATGACAGCCAAGATCATCGACGGCAAAGCCTTCGCCGCCACCATTCGCGAAAAGGTCGCGGGCCATGTGGCGCGGCTCAAGGAAGAGCATGGCATCACCCCCGGTCTGGCGGTGGTTCTGGTGGGCGAAGATCCGGCCAGCCAGGTCTATGTCCGCTCGAAGGGCAAACAGACCGTCGAAGTGGGCATGAACTCTTTCGAGCACAAGCTCGACGCCGACACGTCCGAGGCCGATCTGCTGGCCCTGATCGACAAGCTCAACAATGATGACAGCGTGCATGGCATCCTTGTGCAACTGCCGCTGCCCAAGCATCTGGACGAAGATCTGGTGATCAACTCGATCAGCCCGGAAAAGGATGTGGACGGCTTTCACATCTCGAACGTCGGCCTACTCGGCACCGGGCAAAAGAGCATGGTCCCCTGCACGCCGCTGGGCAGCCTGATGATGCTGCGCGATCACCATGGGTCGCTCTCGGGGATGAATGCGGTGGTGATTGGCCGCTCGAACATCGTGGGCAAACCGATGGCACAGCTTCTGCTGGGCGACAGCTGCACCGTGACCATCGCCCATAGCCGGACCAAGGATCTGGCAGAGGTGGTGCGCCGCGCCGATATCGTCGTGGCCGCCGTGGGCCGCCCTGAAATGGTGCCGGGCGACTGGATCAAGGAAGGCGCCACCGTGATCGACGTAGGCATCAACCGGATCGAGCGCGACGGCAAGAATGTTCTCGTGGGCGATGTCGATTTCGCAAGCGCCAAAGAGGTGGCCGGGGCGATCACGCCGGTGCCGGGTGGTGTCGGGCCGATGACCATCGCCTGCCTGCTGGCCAATACGGTCACCGCGTGCTGCCGGTCGAATGAGCTGTCCGAGCCCGAAGGGCTCACCGCTTGAACAATCCCGACCTGAATTGAGACGTCTTAGAACCCCGGTGCACGCATCGGGGTTTTACTTTGGCAGGATCGGAACCAGCGTGCCGAGCATGGTGGCCACATGGGTTTCCTGACCCTCGGTCACGCCAAAGATATCGGCCTGCGCGATGACCAGCCGGCGGCCCGGTTTGATGACCTTGCCACGCGCCACCAAAACATCGCCACGCCCCGGGGCGAGCAGGTGGATCTTCATCTCGGAGGTGAGCACCTCGGCCTCTTCGGGCATGATGCTGAGCGCGGCATAGCCCGCCGCGCTGTCACCTATCGAAAAAGTGAGCCCGGCATGGGCAAAGCCGTGCTGCTGCTGGCTGCCTTCAAGGATCGGGCAGGTGATTTCGATTTCCCCCTTGGAAACCCGGCTCAGCTGTGCGCCCAATGTCGCCATGAGGGATTGCGACGCAAAGCTGCGTTGGATCTTGCTGATCTGCGATGGGGACCAGCCTTCTGAATTTCCCATTTTTGTTTTCCCGCCAATCGATTGATAAGCTCTTTTACCGTCCAAACTGACAGAAGTCCTTGTCGTGTCTACGAAAAATATACAATTGCCTGTCAGGGTTGTAATGTCCGAGAAAGAGGTTCGCTTTGAGTTTACCAACCCGAGATCATGTCAGAAACGTCTTCGCACAGATCTTCGGCAGTTTGTCGTCGCCGTTAACGGTGAGCCCATGGGCCAGTCTGATCCTGGTGACTTGGGCCGCTGGTCCCTTTGGCACCTATATCGCCATGGCGTCGCTGATGCGGCTGGAATTTTGGACCGCGGTGGTCACTGTCGCGATCCTGGGCGACCATCTCATTCGGGTGGTCACGATGATGTTCATTCGCCCGCAGGACAAGACGCGGTTCGAACTGGTCGCTGTTGGGCTAGCGGTTGCGTTGTTTGGGCCTTTTGTGTGGTGGGTCGGGGGTTTTGTGGCCGAGCTGAACGGCAATCCTGAGCCGGCCTTTCTTGTGGCGGTCTGGTATGTGCTACTGGTCACTACGGTGCTCGTCATCATGCGCCGCCTCACGCCTGAGTTTCGTCGTCAGTCGCAGCTCAAGGATCGCAGTGCTGAGGAGATTGAAACGCCGCAACCGCGGCTCATGCAGCGGCTCCCCGAAGAGTTGCATGGCCAAATTCTACGCCTGTCTGCCGATGGGCATTTCGTCGAGGTGGTGACCGAACATGACAGCCACCGCTTGCGGATGCGATTCATCGACGCGATTGGGGAAACCGATCCGCAAAAGGGCTATTGCGCACATAGGTCGCATTGGGTGACCCTTGTAGCCATTCAAGAGGTGTTGAAACTCACACCTCACAAAATTGTGATCCGCCTCACCAATGGCGATGAAATCCCGGTTGGACGCAAATACAAACCCGATCTTGAAGCGGCGGGTATCCTCTAGCCGCTAGGCGCGGCCCATGGGCAGGCAGAGCGCCCGCGCCCCGGTGAGCACCGCGATGGCATCGGGTGACATGAGGCGGGCGAGGACAGGATCGGAACAGCGCAGGCCCCCGGTATAGGTGCCAAAGGCGGGCAGGATCACCCGCGTCGCATCAATCAGAAAGGCCGGGCGCGACATAGCCCGCCCCTTGCTCCGTACCGTGGCCTTTGGGTGATAATGGCCCGATATCTCGCCCGAACCCTGCGGGGTGGCGATATGGGTAAACCGCAGCGCACCCATCTCCAGATCCGGCATATGCTCTCCCGCGGGACCGAGCGGCCCGGGATCGTGATTGCCCTCGACCCAAATCCAGCGCCGTCCGTTTTGCAGGGCTCTGAGCGTCTCAGCATCGGCATCGCTCAGCTCTCGCGCCGCCTCGGGATCGTCGAAACTGTCGCCGAGGCAGATGACCGTGCGGGGCGCGATATGGCCGAGCACCGCCCCCAACCGCGCCAGCGTGTCGCGCGTCTCATAGGGCGGCAGCGTCGCCTGACCGAGCCGCCCGCGCCGCGCCGCCTTGCCGAGATGCAGGTCCGAGATGCAGAGCATGTCCTGCGCAGGCCAATAGAGCGCGCCACTGGCCAGCGCGATGAGATCGGTTCCCGCCAAGGTGAATGCATGCCCGTTCATGCAATGTTCTTTGGCGGGCCTGCGCGGAAATTGCAAGAGAGCGGATGCGCAATCCAGCAGGCAGGAATCAGAGCGCATCCAGACCAGCCTCGACCAAAAGCCGATGGGTCTCTTCGCCGAGCAGACGCTCTTCGGCGGCGCCTTTGATCGGCACCTTGCCCACTTCGAGAAGCAAGGGCGCGGCAAAGGGCGAGATCCGGTCGAGGCGCAGCAGATCGATCCGCCCTGCGACCCGCTCGGCCATCTCTTCGATCCGGGCAAAATCGACAAGGCCGCGCATCGCCTCGTCCCTCGTGATCCGCAACAGCAAATGGTCGGGGTCGTATTTCACCAAGGTATCATAGAGAATATCCGACGACATGGTGGCCTGCCGCCCGTTCTTGCGATTGCCGGGCATGTTGCGGGTGATGAGCCCGGCAATGGTGGCCGCCCCGCGAAAGCTGCGCTTCATCACCGCATTGCCCATCAGCCAATGGTCGAGACCGTCGCGCAGAGACGCGATGTCGAGCAGCGGCGCGGCATCGGTCAGCGGCTCAAGCCCCCAGATCAGCGTCGCGTAATCGGTGGCCACAAATCCCAGTGGATCGAGGCCCAGATCCTCCATCCGTTTGGTCAGCAAAAGCCCCAGCGTCTGCTGCGCATTGCGCCCGGCAAATCCGTAGACACAGGCATGTTCGCGCCCGTCATGGGGAAAGCTCTCGATCAGCAATCGACCGGGCTCGGGCAGGCGGGACATCTCGCGCTGCAGCCGGAGCCAGTCTTGGCTGTATTCCGGCAGATCGGGCCAGCTGTCTTGCTGCAGCATGGTCAGGATCCGCTGGCTGAGCTGTGACGAGGTGGCGAATTTCGTGCCGCCAAACACCGCCAGCCGGGGTTTGCGCGCGGCATCGGGCGAGACCTCGACCACCATCTCGCGAAGCCCCTCATAGCGCACGATCTGACCGCCGATGAGAAAGGTATCCCCGGGCGACAGCGAGGCGGCAAAGGCCTCTTCGACCTCGCCCAGCGGCTTGCCGCCCCGGTTGCGTTTGAGTCGAACCTTGACCAGATCGGCATCCTGAATGGTGCCGATATTCATCCGGATGAGCGCGGCGCTGCGCGGGTCGCGCAGCTGCCACAGCCCGTCGGGCCGCTGCATCAATCGGCGCCATTTGTCATAGGCGCGCAGGGCATAGCCGCCGGTGGCGCAGAACTCGAGACAGTCGTCAAACGTGGCGCGGATGAGATCGGCATAGGGACCGGCGCGGGTCACTTCGGCAAAGAGCGCGTCGGCGTCAAACGGGCCGGAGCAGGCTCTGATCAGGATATGCTGACACAGCACGTCGAGCGGGCCGGGACCACGCGGCGCGCCATCGAGATCGTGGGCACGCACCGCCTCGAGCGCGGCGCGGCATTCGATCACCTCAAAGCGGTTGGCAGGGACCAGCCGGGCCTTGGAAGGCGCGTTATAGCGGTGATTGGCGCGCCCGATCCGCTGCACCAGCCGTTTGACGTTCTTGGGGGCACCGATCTGGATCACCAGATCGACATTGCCCCAATCGAGCCCGAGATCGAGACTGCCGGTGCAGACGACGGCGCGCAGCGTGCCCTCTTGCATGGCGGCTTCGACCCGCTCGCGCTGAGTGCGGTCGAGACTGCCATGATGGATGCCGATTGGCAGCGCATCGTCATTGGCAAGCCACAGATTATGAAAGAAAATTTCCGCCTGCGCGCGGGTGTTGTGAAAGATCAGCGTGGTCTTGTGGGCGCGCACGGCGTCGAGCACGGCGGGGATGGCATGAGCGGCGCCGCCGCCAGCCCAGGGCGGGGCGGCGTCGACGTCGAGCATGGCGATATCGGGGTCGGGGCCGGGATCGGCGAGAAGGATCTCGCAAGGCGCGGGATGCGGCGCGAGGAAGCGAGCGAGCGCGGGCGGGTCCTCGACCGTGGCAGAAAGACCGACGCGGCGCAGACCGGGGCAGAGCGCCTCGAGCCGCGACAGGGCTAGCATGAGCTGATCGCCGCGCTTGGACTCGGCCAGCGCATGGGCCTCGTCGATGACCACCCGCTGAAGCCCGGCAAAGATGCGCGGCGCGTCCTCGTAGGAGGTCAAGAGCGCGAGGCTTTCGGGCGTGGTCAGCAGGATATGAGGTGGGTCGGCGCGCTGGCGGCGTTTCTGGGTGTAGGAGGTGTCGCCGGTGCGGTCCTCGATCCGGATGTTGAGCCCCATCTCTTCGGCCGGGCGGCGCAGGTTGCGGCGGATATCGGCGGCGAGCGCCTTGAGCGGCGAGATATAGAGCGTGTGCAACCCGGCGGCGGGATCCGGGCCAAGTTCAACCAGCGTCGGCAAAAATCCGGCCAGCGTCTTGCCGCCGCCGGTGGGCGCGACAAGCAGCAGCGCGGCGGCGTCGGCGCGGGCGAGCATGTCGCGCTGATGCGGGTGGAGGGTCCAGCCGCGGGCGGTGAAGAAGGTGGAAAAGGGCGGCGCGAGCTCGGTCATGCCGAGATATGTAATGCGCCGCCCGGTGATTTTCTTGCAAAAAATGCCGCGCGATCAGCGCACGATGGCCTCGTCCTTGACAAACATGTTTGCCCAGGCCCGGTCGATCAGTTCCGGCGACATCTGATTGGGGATACCCTCGAACTCGCAGATCGAAATCATCTGGTCGATGAGGAAGACCGGCTGATAGTTGGCATAGACATTGTTGATCGTCGGGTACTTCTTTTTCAGCAGATGCACGAGGGCAGGCTCGCTCAGCGGCATCTTCTTTTTCTTGGCGACCATGGCGAAAATCTTGAGGAAATCTGCCTGGTTAGGCCCGTCGATCTTGATCTTGTAGAAGATCCGGCGGAGCGCGGCCTGATCAAAGATTTCATTGGGATGGAAGTTGGTCGAGAAGATCGCCAGCGTGTCGAAGGGCACTTCGAATTTCTCGCCCGATTGCAGGGCGAGGATGTCCTTGCTCTCTTCGAGCGGGACGATCCAGCGGTTGACGAGGTTCTGCGGCGGTTCGGCCTGACGGCCAAGATCGTCGACGATGAAGATGCCGCCGGTGGCCTTGAGCTGAAGCGGGGCCTGATAGGTGCGGGCGGTGGGGTTGTAGACGAGGTCGAGCATGTCGAGCGTCAGTTCCCCGCCGGTGATCACGGTGGGCCGTTCGCAGCGCACATAGCGCGTGTCGAAGGTGCGGCGGCGGCGGAGCGAGTTCGGGTCGTCGGTCTCGACCTCGGCCTTGGAATGCACAATCGGGTCATAGACGGTGATCACCTGACCGGAATATTCGATGGCGCGGGGGACATAGATCTTGTCGTCCATCGCGTCACGTATGCCGTTGGAAATACTCGATTTACCGTTTCCCGGCGGGCCGTACATCAGGATCGAGCGACCGGCGGAGACCGCTGGGCCGAGCTGATCGAGCAGGTTGTTGGGCAGCACGAGATGGCCCATCGCCGAGGTCAGTTCCTGCCGGGTGATCTGAATGCTGCGGATGGATTGGCGTTTGATCTGCTCGGAATAGACCGAGAGGGGGACGGGCATGGCGCCGAAATATTCGGACTGGGCGAGGGCGTCGAGGGCGCGTTGCTTGCCGGCGTCGGTGAGCTGATAGCCCATCTCGTTGCCCGAGTTGGCATTGAGCGTGCCGGTGGCCTCGAGAAGCAGCTGGCTGCGGGCCATATCGACCAGTTCCTGGGTCACGGCGCGGGGCAGGCAGATCGCCTCGGAGATGTCGGTTACGAGGTCTAAGTTCTTGCGAAACATGGTTTTTAGCAAGATGTCCCGCATCATGACGACGGGGATACGCATCTCTTCGATACGGTTGGGCGGCGGGGGGGGCTGCACGCCTTGCTGGGTGACTTCCATATTCATGATTGGGGTTCCATGACCTGTCCGAACTTGGGTCCGGTATGCCTGCAAAATGAGGACATATTAAGGAAGCCGTTGGGCCGGGGAGGGGCGGAGCGGGGTAAAATGGCGGGTCGGTATCCTGTCGGTATAACGACGGTAAAGCGACAGTGGCCAAATCCGCCAAAGGGACGCGCACGGCACAGGAAAAACCCGCCAAAATGGCGGGTCGGTATCCTGTCGGTATGACGGCGGTAAAGCGACTGTGGTGAAATTCGCCCTGAGCGCGGGCCTCACGCGCCGTAGCAGAAGCCGAGGCCGAGGTAGATCGCCAGCGCGCCGCCGAGGCTCAGCCCCATCGGGTATTTGCCTTCGCGGTGCCAGCTCTCCCAATGCGGGGCGAGGTTGCGCAGGCGGGTATGTTTGCCGAGCCGATGCGCCGCAAGGCCCGCGACGAGGGTGAAGGCGAGGATGACGAGGAGGAGCCGGATGTCGCCCAGCGCCACGAAAGGCGCGGCGGCGGCGGCGAATTTGGCGTCGCCCGCGCCGACGAGACCGGCGGCGTTGAGCCCGACGCCAAGGGCTAGGATCACCAGGAAATGCGCATAGCGCCAGAGATAGGCGTCGAAGGGCAGGGCGAGGGGGCCGATGATAACAAAAACCGCAATCAGCGCCAGAACGGCGAGGTTGAGGATCTTCATCAGCTTGAGGTCGGTATAGGCGACCCAGAGGCAGATGGGCAGGGCGAAGGGGAAAAACCACGTCGCGGCTGTTTGAGTGATCTCCATGGCTCGGCTCCTGGCGCGATGGCGATGTCCTGTGATCCGGGAAAGCCGGTGTTGCGGTGGCTCAGCTCAGATCGTGGTGGGTGCCAGATAGTGACGGGGTGGGGCGCGCGGAGGAGGGGGAGGGTGTCCCCGCGCGACAGGGTTTAGGAGTTTTCCAGCGCGGTCAGGCTGCGGGCGGCGGCGTCGAAATGCTGGGGATGGGTGTCGACCGCATCGCGCAAGAGCCCCTTGCCGATGGTGACATCGCCCTGTTTCACGGCCGTGAGCCCTAGGGAATAGAGCAGCTCGGCGCGCTCGGCTTGCGACATGGGCATCACCGGCATGGTGTATTTCTTTTGCGCACCACGGGCGAGGATCAGGTTGTTCTTGGCGGTGAAGAGCTTGCCATCGAGCCGGATCGCATCGGCAAAGAGCCGTTCGGCATCGGCGTAATCGCCGCGGGTGAGCTTGGAATAGCCCCAGTTGTTCATGACGCCCGCCGGGGTGGTGGTGAGACCGACGGCGGTGTCATAGAAGCTGTCGGCTTTTTTCCAGTCCTTGTTGCTGTCGGCGACCATCGCCTCGAGCCGGTAGCGTTTGAAGGTCTCGAAGGTCGGCGGCACGGTGTTGAGGGTCTTTTCCGCGGCTTTCCAGTCGCCGTTGCGGATCAGCGCATCGGCCAGTTCCACCCGGTCGTCATCGGTGACGTCCTTATGGGCCACGACCTTTTGCCAGGCGGAGACGGCCTCGGTGTGGCGGCCGGCGCGGATCAGCGATATGGCCAGCCCGCGTTGCAGGTCGATGCGGTCGGGCTGTTCGCCGGTGGCACGCTGAAAATAGGTGACCGCCTCGTTCGGGTCGCCGACGGTCAGCATGACATCGTTGAGATTGCTTTCGTCAATGACGTTCACGCCATTGAAGGACCGGGTCGCATCCTCACCGGTATTTTCACAGGCAGCCATAGCCACCAGTGCCGGGATGCACAGCGAAACAAGGATAGGGTGGCGCATTTTTCTGCGTCCTCTTACTGCTACTGCCTCGTTATCGTATCTTGCGGATCAGGAAATCCCCGCTGCCGCGTCGCACGATTTTATATTCTTGCTCTGTGTCAGGATCATAAACCGCCTCGTCAAGCTTGGCGAGGGCCAAGCGTAAATTATCGCGGATTGCGTCACTTTCGCCATTGTCGAGCGCATAGGCGTGGCGGAAGATTTGCGAGGCTTCGGCGGTTTCGCCGCGCTCCATCAGCACGACGCCGAGGTTGTTCCAGGTTTCCGGCACCGCGTCCTCGGCCTTGATCGCGTCGCGCAGCAGGGTTTCGGCCTGGCCGAGGCGGCGCAGCCCGAGATTGACGGTGCCCATGCCGGCCATGATTTCCGGGGTCATCCCGTCCTTGAGCGCGGCGCGGGAGAAGGCCTGCAGCGCCAGCTCGTATTCCTGGGCGCGCACGAGGCGATGGGCCACGGTGAGCGGGTCGGTGGAATGGCCGCTGTCGGCGACGCCGGGTGCAAAGGGGTCCTCCGGCAGGGTGCTGTCGGAGCACCCGGCCAGGGCGATGAGCAGTGCCAGAGCAAGAGCCGTCTTTGTCATTCCCACCGTCTACCGGTCCAGCCTGTGCCAGTCTAGCCTATCGGTCCGCCCGGGGCGGGGGTCAGAGACCCGTGCCCATGGTCATCAGATCCATGATGCCGAGAACGGAGGGGCCGACAAGGATGATCAGCAATGGGGGCACGGTAAGCCCCATCGTGCACAAAGTCATCTTGGTCGGGATTTTGTTGGCTTTTTCCTCGGCGCGCATGACCCTTTTGTCACGCATCTCGGCGGCGTAGACGCGCAGCGCGTCGCCCACCGAGGTGCCGAAGGTTTGCGATTGCACCAGCACGGTCACGAAGGACGAGATGTCCTGCACGCCGCAGCGGTCGCCCATTTCATTGAGCACCGAGGCCTTGTCGCGGCCGGCTTTAATCTGTTGCGCGACGAGTTGATATTCATCGGCCAGCGCCGGGTAGGAGGCGCGGATTTCCTCGGAGACGCGGACGATGGATTGGTCCATGGATTGCCCGGCCTCGACGCAGACGAGCATCATGTCGAGACTGTCGGGGAAGCCGTCCTGAATTTCCTCCTGGCGCTGTTGCTGGCGCTTGGTGACCCAGTATTTCGGCGCGAGATAGCCGATGGCGCCGGGCACGAGGATATAGAGGATGGTCTGGGTGGTGGTGGTGTCCGGGCCCTGCACGAAGAGCAGGAAGTAGATCACGCCCACCACCAGAAGCCCGAGGCCGAGGGCGAATTGGGCGAAATGGTAGTAGCGCACGGCGTCGCGATTGCGATAGCCCGCTTGCAGGAGCTTCTTGCGCATCTCCGACATCTGCTTCTCGTCCTGGGGTTCGAGAAAGTTCGCATATTTGTCGAGCTTTTCGTTGCGCGAGCCAGAGCGCAGCTTGGCCTTGGTTTCCAGGCCCTGCTGTTTTTGCGATTTCTTGAGCTTGTCGAGCGGGTCTTCGGGCTGATTGATCATGAGCACCAGGGTGATCATGATCAAGAGCAGGCCGAGCGTGCCGACGGCGATCAGCGGGCCAAATTCGCCCAGGTTTGCCGTGAGGAAATCGTTCAGTTGTGACATGGGGTAAGTTTCCTCAAACCTTGATGTTCACCAGACCGCGCATGACGATCAGGTTCAGGACAAGAAAGACGCCGACGGTGATGGCCGCGGGGATGAAAAACGCGTGTTCCATGGCTTCGTCATAGTAATTGGGGTCGATGAGCTGAATGCCGATGAGGGCCATCAGCGGGAAGCCGGAGAGGAAATTGCCGGACCATTTGGCCTCGGCGGTAATGGCCTTGACGCGGCGGAAGAGCTTGAACCGCGAGCGGATCACCTTGGACAGGCCGTCGAGGATTTCGGCGAGGTTGCCGCCCGATTGCTGCTGGATGGTGACGGCCACGGCGAGGAAGCGCAGATCCTGCATGTCGAGCCGCTCGGCCATGTCCTTGAGCGCCTCGCCCAGTTCGCGGCCATAGGCGGCCTCGTCGGCGATGATGCCAAACTCCGTGGCGAGCGGGTCGGAGACCTCATTGGCCACGATGGAGATCGCGGCCGAGAAGGGGTGACCCACGCGCAGCGAGCGGACCATGAGCTCGATCGCGTCGGGGAGCTGTTCCTCGAGCCGGGCGGTGCGTTTCTTGGCCTTGGAGGAGATCCACATGAAGATCGCGCTGACGCCGATGCCGATGGAGGCGAGGATGCGGACGGGCAGCGAGGTGGCGGTGCCGAAGGTCAGGCCGACGAAGGCCACCATGCTCAGCAGCACCATCAGCATGATGAGCTGTTTCGGCGAGAAGGCGATGGCGGCCTTCTGGGCCTTGGTGGCGAGGATCGCATAGAGCGGGATGCGGCGCGAGCGCAGGTGGAGCTGCATTTCCTTGCGCAGCTTTTCCATGACCTCTTCGCGGTTGGCGTTTTTGTCCAGCATCTCGAGCCGGCGGTTGACGCGGCTGTTGAGTGAGATGGATTTGCCGAAGACCGTGAGATAGATTCCTTCGACCAGCACAAGCACGCCGACGAAGATCAGGCCGTAGATGATGGGTTCGATGCTGAGGGTCATGGGGGTTATCCCGCCTTTGTGGGTTCGTAGATGGACGGCGGCAGGTCATAGCCCCAGAGACGGAACCGTTCGGAATAGGCCGAGCGGACGCCGGTGGCGGTGAAATGGCCGATGATCTTGTTGTCTGGGGTGAGGCCGACGCGCTGAAAGCGGAAGACCTCCTGCATCGAGATGACGTCGCCTTCCATGCCGGTGATCTCGGTGATCGAGGTCATGCGGCGCGAGCCGTCCTGGAGACGCGAGGCCTGCACCAGCAGGTTGACCGCCGAGGAAATCTGCGAGCGGACGGCCTTGAGCGGCATTTCCATACCGGCCATGGCAACCATGTTTTCCAGACGGCTGATGCCGTCGCGCGGGTTGTTGGCGTGGATCGTGGTCATCGAGCCGTCGTGGCCGGTGTTCATGGCCTGCAGCATGTCGATCACTTCCTCGCCGCGGGTCTCGCCGACGATGATCCGGTCAGGACGCATCCGCAGGGCGTTCTTGAGGCAGTCGCGCGGCGACACTTCGCCCTTGCCCTCGACGTTGGGCGGGCGGCTTTCCATCCGGCCGACATGGGTCTGCTGGAGCTGAAGTTCGGCGGTGTCCTCGATGGTCAGGATCCGTTCGGAATTGTCGATGAAGGAGGACAGCGCGTTGAGCGTCGTCGTCTTACCAGAGCCGGTCCCGCCCGACACGATCACGTTGAGCCGGGTCGCCACGGCGGCCTGCAGATAGGCGGCCATTTCCTCGGAAAAGGCGCCGAATTTCACCAGATCGTCGATGCCGAGCTTGTCTTTCTTGAATTTCCGGATCGAGACGAGCGAGCCGTCCACCGCGACCGGCGGCACCATGGCGTTGAACCGCGAGCCATCGGCCAGACGGGCGTCGACATAGGGGTTGGATTCGTCGACGCGGCGGCCCACGGCCGAGACGATCTTGTCGATGATCCGAAGCAGGTGGCGTTCGTCCTTGAAGGTGACGTCGCTCAGCTGGAGCTTGCCTTCGCGTTCGACGAAGATCTGATGCGGGCCGTTCACCAGAATATCGTTGACCGTGTCGTCCTTGAGCAGGGTTTCAAGCGGGCCAAGGCCGCGCACCTCGTCATAGAGTTCTTGCACCAGCGTGGTGCGATCCTCGCGGTTGAGGATGATCGAACGCTCTTCGAGAACCTCGCCGGTGATGGCGCCGATTTCGGCGCGCAGCTCGGCCTCGGAGGCGGTTTCCAGCGCGCTCAGGTTGAGGTTGTCGAGCAACGAACGGTGCATTTCGAGTTTGATCTCGCCGAGACGTTCCTTGCGCTTGCGCTCCTTGTCCTGCGGCGCGGCCTGGGCCGAGCTCGCGGGCAGGGGTTTGCGCAGCGAGGGTTTGACCTCGGGGGCGGGCGCGGCGGCGGCGCTCTGCGGTTCGGCTTTGACCGCGGGGATCACGGGTTTTGCGGGCTCGGCCCCGTTCTTTTTATATCTCGAAAACATCGTTCAATCCTTCGGACAGGACCGCGGCTTAGGCGGCCTCGGCTTCGGCTTTGCCAAGCTCGTGGAGCGAGGTGGCCAGTTTTGCGATTTCCTTGCGCAGCGGGTTCTTGGGGGCGGAGGCCGCCAGCGGCAGGCCGTGGTCGGCGCCCTGGGTCACCGGCTTGCCGCCATCGGGCAATTGCAGTTCGATGCCAATCTCGAGGCTTTCCGACAGGCGCTTGATCCGCGACTTGCCGTTGAGGTCGGTGAATTTCGGCGCCCGGTTAAGGCAGTAGCGCAGTCGTTCCATCGGCAGCTCTTCGGCCTGCAGGGCGCGTTTGAGCCGGATCGTGTTCTGGGCCGAGCGCATGTCCATTTCAATGGTGACGAAATAGATCTGCGATGCCGTGAGCACGGTTTCGGTCCATTGCACCAGCGCCGTCGGCATGTCGATGACGACATAGTCAAAGAGGCTTTGGGCCAGCTCGAGCACCCGGCTCACATCCTCGGGGCTGATCAGGTCGAGCGGCAGGATGTCGGGCGGCGCGGTAAGCACCCAGAGGCTGTCCTCATGCGATTGCAGGGCCGAGCGGAAGATATCCTCGTCCATGGTCTCGGTGTCGGACCACATTTCATAGACGGCCTCGCGGCGCGGCAGGTCGAGGAAGGTCGACACGCTGCCTTGTTGCAGGCTGAAATCGAGGATGCAGACCTTGGGCGGGTTTTTCTTGTCGGTGAGCGTCAGCTCCCAGGCGAGGTTGACCGCGAGCGTGGTGGCCCCGGTGCCGCCGGCGATGCCCTGCACCCCGATAACCACGCCATCGCGCCCGGAAGCGGTGGGCGCGTTGTTCGTCGTATTGAGGGCGGGTTCGGCCGGTTTGCGCAGCCGTTCGATGGCGGCCTGCAATTCGTTCTCGGGAAGCGGGTAGGGGACGAATTCATCGGCCCCCTGACGCAGCAGGGAGTGCAGGGCAATCGGGCTCACATCATCGGCGATGAGGATCACCTGAATGTTGCGGCCGCGGGCCTGACGGATGATGTCGGAGATCATTTCGAGATTGCTCTCGTCCGTCTCGTCAATGGCGATGGCCACGAATTCAAGTGCCTTGGCATCCGGTTGATTGAGAAAGGCCAAGGCTTCGTGAAAGCCAAGATCGCCCCAGGCTTCGCCCATGACGGTTTCCATGTCCTCGATCAGCAGATCAAAGTTGCGCACGTCCCTGCTAATCGTGCAGGCGACGATTGGGCTCGGTTCTGGTTGTTGCATCGCACTACTCGTCATGCCGTATTCGTCCTATTCAGTGCCGCGCCTGGCGACGTGGTGATCAGGCCGCCGTTATGTTCGGCGATTCTCCTGACCCGATACGCCCACGAATTAAGGGGCGGGCGCATCTTTGGCTTAGGGGAATGTCGGTGAAAATCTGGGCAACATTAGGGCTAAAAAACCGTAATTGTGCGGTCATTAGAGACAAAGAAAAACCCGCCTAGGCGCGGCGGGCTTTTAGGTGTCCCGGACAAGCCGGGCAGGGAGAAACTTGTTTGTGTTACTCTGAACTGCCAGAGGAGGCGGCGTCGCCAACGACGGTCCATCTCGCGTCGGAGACCGCGCTCTTGATATATTCGCGATAGACCACCTCGGCATATTTGCCGTCCATGATGATCGGGTTCGACCTCACAAAGCCGCTGACCTCGGTCACGGTGCGGCGGTTGCGGCGTTCGCGGCCTTCGGTGACGATCAGCGGTTGGGTTTCGCCGAAGGAGGCGACTGCCTCGAGCCGCGAGGTGCTGATGCCTTGGCTGGCGAGATAGGCGACCACGGCGCGGGCGCGGGCCATGCCGAGGGCCTTGTTATAGCCATGCGAGCCGACCTTGTCGGTGTGGCCATAGACGCGGAAGCGGACCTCGGGGAATTGGCGGATCCAATGCGCCTGTTCGCGCAGCGTGTCGCGGGCGCCGGCGTCGAGCTGGGCCGAGTTGAAGGCGAAGTTGACGGTCGTGGCGACCTCGTTCGCGAAGCGATGCGAGAGGTTGTAGACATAGGCCCCCTCGTTGGTCATCGCATGCTGGTTTTGCATGGTGGCGTTGCCGAAGCTGCCGGTGTCGACGAGGGCGCCCGCCTCGCTGTGATAGGAGCGGTAGACGTCGCTGCCCGGTGCCGCACAGCCAGCCAATGCCAGTAGCGCGAGGAAAGTTGTGGTGTGTTTCATTGTCCCTCTCCCCTCATCAATCCATCACATAGCCATAGGAGCCGTTGAAGTCCTGCTTAGCCACTTCACCGACGCTGCCTTTGGAGTTACGCACCTGACGGGCGACCCGGCCATTGAGGAAGAGATCCGCCTCGGAGGGGGGCAACACCCGATCGGTGGGCAGGGCAAGCGCCTCGCCCCGGGTCGGCGTGACCAGATGGGCGGTGACGATGATCACCAGCTCGGTCTGCGAGCGCTGATAGTTGGCGCTGCGGAAGAGGGCGCCAAGCACCGGCAGATCGCCGAGCCATGGCACCTGACCGTTGGTGTCCTCGAAATCATCCTGCAGGAGCCCGGCGATGGCAAAGCTGTCGCCGTCGCGCAAGGATACGGTGGTCGAGGTCGAGCGGGTGCGGAAACCGGCGATGGTGATCGTGCCGTCGCTATAGCCGTTGCTCGGGTCAATGGAGGAGACGGCAGCGGCAATCTCGAGGTTGATCACCTCGTCGTCGAGCACATAGGGCACGAAGTTAAGCTGCACGCCGAAAGGTTTGAATTCGACGGCGATGGCGCCTTCTTCCTGGGCCACCGGGACCGGGTATTCGCCACCGGCGAGGAAATTGGCCTCTTGGCCCGAAAGGGCGGTGAGGTTCGGTTCGGCGAGGGTGCGAACAAGCCCTTTACTTTCAAGAGCTTGGATCAGGATGCCCACTTGGGCGGACCCGGCGTTAAGACCGATGAAGGCGGCGCCGTTGTTGGTGCCAGCGGTGCCGGTGCCAGGCTGAACGCCGATGGGGGTCTGAGCCGAGCTGCCGATGCCATTGGTGGAGACCGCGCCGCCGATGCCGCTGCCGTTCAGCCCGTCGATGAAGAGCGAAGTGCCGAGGCTCTTGGAGACGCTGCGCTGCATCTCGGCGAAGCGGACCTTGAGCATGACCTGCTGTTTGCCGGAGACCGACATCAGGTTCGAGACCCGTTCCGGGGCGTAGCGCTGGGCCAGGTCGAGGGCGCGCTGCATCCGTGGGGTCGAGGAGACCACGCCGGAGAGCACGATCCCGTCATTGGCGGTGCGCACTTCGATTTTCTCATTGGGCAGGATTTGCCGGAGCCGTTCCTTGAATTCGGAAATATCGGCGCTGACATGGACTTCGACATTGGTGATCAGCCGACCGGCCTCGTCGAGAAGGGTCAGCGTCGTGCGGCCGGGGGCCTTGCCGAGGAGGTAGATCGTGCGATCCGACAATGTGGAGAAATCCGCGATGGAGGCGTTGGCGACGCTCAGTTCCGCGAAGGGAACATCGCTCTCGACCACGATCGCGCGGTTCATGGAAACGCTGATGTCGCGCGATGCGCCCTTGCGCACCACGTGAAGATTTTCTGCGGACACCGGCGAGGGTGCTTGCCCTGCAAAGATGGCGACCCCCAATAGGGCCGCGATGCAAATACTCTTAATTTTCATTGTGACCTGCCTTCCGATCACGCCTCAGTTATGTGGGTCTTCTTGCCCAGTATTGCGCTCAGACTGCGCTAATTCGCATTTTTTATCAAGGAACAAAGGAAAATGCTGCATGTTTCCCGCTTTGTACGGGCAATCGTTGCAGGAATGCTACGTGAAACCAACAGGGCGTCCCGTGAGGAACGCCCTGAATTCTTGTGGCTCTGTGAGCCGATCAGTTGGTGCAGGGGATCTCTGTGACCACCACTTCGCCACCGCGGCGCGACTTGATCGTGCAGACCTGTTCGACGGGGGCCTGCACCTGCTTTTGCACCTGTTGCAGGCCGAGCAGGGAGGATTGGTCGACCTCGATCACCTCGGCGACGGTGTCTTCCTTGGTGCCGAGAAGGGAGAGCGTGAGCTTGCCGGTGGCCTGAGCCTGGGCGAGTGCCGCGACCTCTTGCGGCGAGACGGCCACGGTCACGGTCCGGGCGAGAATGGCGCCGGTGGTTTCGTCGTTGGACGACTGATCCACGGCGATCAGATCGACACCGGTGAGGATGAGCTTGGTCACGTCGCCGGTGCTGTCGCCTTCGGTGCGCAGCCCGCCGCGGCCGGTGTTGCCGGTCCAATAGACATCGACCCGGTCGCCGGGACGCAGGAAACCCGCGACGCCAGAGGTGGTGTCGACCTTGATGGCAAAGGCCCGTTTGCCGCGCTCAAGCTTGGTCAGGATGCCGGCATCTTCGCCGGGGGCCGTGACCTTGACGCCGAGCAGCGCCTCGTATTTCTCCATCGCCCGCAGAACGGTGCGGAATTCCTTTTCACCCTCGGGGAAAAGATCCTCGGCGGTTTGGAAGATGCCTTCGGGAAGGGCGCGGGCCGGGTATTTCACCTGAACGACGTCGTTCTTGGTGAGCCGGTCGCCATAGGCGAGGGCGCGTTTCGCGACATAGACGTCAACGGTCTTGATCGCCGGTTGATTGGCCGCGCGCGCGCTGTTGAGTTCTGTCCGATATCCCTGAATCACGGCTTTGGCCATGTAAACGGCAAATCCCGCCAGGCCGATGCCGACGATCAAAACCAATCCAAATACCAATCGCATTGGGCGTTCCTTTCCCGTTTTCTCCCGGCGCACACATTACTGCACGATTGATGGCCGGGGTTGCGTTCAGTTTAGAAGCCGTTCGTGGCGAAACCACGCTCGGATCGTGAAGTTCTGGCGGCGTTATTCGCCCTCGGTGCCGAGCGTGCTGATCGCCACGGCGTTGCCCACCCTCTCGGACAGGCCGTTGGTGCTGTTGTGGACGCTGGCCACGGCGGCCAGCCCAAGCCCGACAATTGCGGCTGTCAGAACAACCCAATCGACGGTGATCGCACCCGATTCAGATTTTAGGAAATTTCTAAGGAGCGTTTTCATGGCACTCATCCTTTGTTCGGCAGCATTACGATGTGCAACGGCGAAGCAAATGATGAACTGTTCCTTGCGGGCCTCGTTGTGACACGACGTCAGGCGACGCTGCAACTTGGAAGTCTGGGGGCGAGCAAAGCCGCAAACAGGATGTTCGCGGCTTTCTCAAGTCGTATCGGCGAGCGATTATTCAGCTTCGCCGCCGGCTGCCGGTGCGCCTTCAACGTCAACGGCTTGGACACCGTCGCTGATACGGCCGGCCAGCTCGTCCACGCCGTCGCTGACAGCGGCAACGCCTGCAATACCAAGGCCCACGATGGCTGCGGTCAGCACGACCCAGTCAACAGTCACGGCACCGTCTTCGTCTTTCACGAAAGCATTGATGAATTTGGTCATTAGTCGTCCCTCCAAAGGATCATGTAATCTCAAGTTAACAACCGCTCCACCGTCTTGGCCGCCTCTCTCTAAACGACCTTGGCTGCGGTATGGGGAGATATAGCCAGCGAAATCGGGCGGGAATTGGGCGCGATTCGTGCAATTTTCGCGCAGCCAGAATTAATTGCGGGTAAAGGGGTTAATTATTTGAAGTATAACGGAAATTTTTTATAAACTTTTTTGCGCTTCGCGGTGTAACACCCGGAAAACATGGTGAAGCAGCAGAATCAATCGGTGCAATTGTCGCCGAAGCTGGCGCAATTGACGGGATTCTGTGATACTTTGGCCAAAAATAAAGATGGGCAGTGAACATGCAGTATCTCTCTCGGATGGCAGGCCGGGCGGTTTTGATGGTGGCAGCAGGTCTCTTTCTGCACAGCGCCCCTGTCTGGGCCAAGGATCCCCCGCCGTTTCCAGAATTCACCTTTAAGATGGGCAAGCCGCCCAAACCCGGCACGCGCAAGCGGATCGACGTGCGGATCACGCCCGAAGAGTTTGCGGCGCAAACCCCGTCGCCCCGACCCGCGCAAAGCACAGGCGAGGCCGGGGCCGATGGCGGGACCGCGCAGGCCGCCGTGCCGGATGTGGCGACGGCGCGGGGCAAATACGGATGGTTCTGGGATGGTGTCCCCACGGGGGTGAGCGAAGAGACGCTTCTGCGGTTCGAGACGGCGCTCTTGCGGCTGAGCAAGCCGCCGGCGGGCGAGGTCGCGCCGCAGTTCCGGCTGCAGCATCTGCAAAAGCTCGCCGCCGCCTATGGGCCGCAGATCCTGATGTCGACGCTTGGCAAGGAGGTGTCGCCGGCGCTGGTCCTGGCGGTGATCGCGGTGGAATCCGGTGGCCGGGCCGATGCGGTGAGCAGCGCGGGCGCGCAGGGGGTGATGCAGCTCATCCCCGACACGGCGGCGCGGTTCGGGGTCAAGGACAGTCTCGACGCGGGCGAGAATATTCGCGGCGGGGTGGCCTATCTCGACTGGCTTTTGACCGAGTTCAAGGGCGATCCGATCCTCGCGCTGGCGGGGTATAATGCGGGCGAGAACGCGGTGAAGAGCCACAAGGGCGTGCCGCCCTATGCCGAGACGCTCGATTATGTGCCCAAGGTTCTGGCGGCGTTCGAGGTGGCGCGGGGGCTGTGCAAGACGCGGCCGCAATTCGTCACCGATGGCTGTGCGCTGACGCTGGCCTCGGCGCAGTAAATCCAGGCGTCCACCATAAGTGCCCAAATGAAAACGGCCCCCGCGCGGAGGGCCGTTTTGTCATTCTCTCTATATCGGCTCAGAGGATCGTGGCCTCGGTCGCGGCGCGCAACTCGTCCTCAGAGACGCCATCTGCGAGCTCGACGAGCTTGAGACCGTCCTCGACCACATCGAGCACACCGAGGTTGGTGATGATGCGGTTGACCACGCCCGCGCCGGTGAGCGGCAGGGTGCAGGATTTGAGCAGCTTGCTGTCGCCATGTTTGTTGGTGTGGTCCATGACCACCACCACGCGGCCGACACCGGCGACGAGATCCATCGCGCCGCCCATGCCTTTGACCAGCTTGCCGGGGATCATCCAGTTGGCGAGATCGCCGTTTTCGGCCACTTCCATCGCGCCGAGGATCGCCATGGCGATCTTGCCGCCACGGATCATGCCAAAGCTGGTGGCGCTGTCGAAATAGGCGGTTTCGGGCAGTTCGGTGATGGTCTGCTTGCCGGCGTTGATCAGGTCAGCATCCTCGCTGCCCGCCACCGGGAAGGGGCCCATGCCGAGCATGCCGTTTTCCGATTGCAGCGTGACGCTGACACCGTCGGGGATGAAGTTCGGCACGAGGGTCGGGATGCCGATGCCGAGATTGACATAAGTGCCGTCTTCGAGCTCGCGTGCGGCGCGAGCGGCCATTTGATTGCGGTCCCAGGGCATGATCAGGCCTCCCGTACTGTGCGTTGCTCGATGCGCTTTTCATGCGTGCCTTGGACAAGGCGGTGCACATAGACGCCGGGCAGGTGGATGGCATCGGGGTCAAGGCTGCCGACGGGGACGATTTCCTCGACCTCCATGATGCAGGTCTTGCCGCACATGGCCGCGGGCGGGTTAAAATTGCGCGCGGTCTTGCGGAAGATGGCGTTGCCGGTCTCGTCGGCCTTCCAGGCCTTGACGATGCTCAGATCCGCAAAGATGCCGCGTTCGAGAATATAGGTCTCGCCGTCGAACTCTTTGTGTTCCTTGCCTTCGGCTACTTCGGTGCCGACGCCGGTCTTGGTGTAGAAGCCCGGGATGCCCGCGCCGCCGGCGCGCATGCGCTCGGCCAGGGTGCCTTGGGGGTTGAACTCGATCTCGAGCTCGCCTGCAAGATACTGACGCATGAATTCGGCGTTCTCGCCGACATAGGAGGACATCATCTTCTTTACCTGCCGCGTCTGCAGCAGGATGCCGATGCCGAAATCATCCACGCCCGCGTTGTTGGAGGCGAATGTCAAATCCTTGGTGCCGGCGTCGCGAATGGCGCTCAGCAGAAGTTCGGGAATGCCGCAAAGCCCAAAGCCACCCGCGGCAATCGTCATGCCGTCAAAGAGCAGCCCATCCAGCGCCTCGGCGGCAGAGCCATAGATCTTGCCCACGAAACTCTCCTCTCTCATGTAAGATGGAGGGGTTGTGACGAGCGGTGGCCAGCCTGTCAACGGGGCGCGCGGTGGCTAGGTATTTCTACGCCACGGGCTCTGCGCCCTCGCACGGGGCGATGGTGGCTGGACAGTTGCGGTGAGGCTGGCCACACTCGCCCGCCGGAGGGACAAGAATGCACACCGACAATCTGCGCGCCGCGCTGCTCATCACCTTGGCGATGGTTTGCTTCACCAGCAATGACGCCTTTGTCAAACTGCTCGGTCAATATGTGACTTGGCAGCAGGCGCTGCTGTTGCGGAGCCTCGCGGCGCTGGTGTTCCTGACGCTGCTCTCGCCCTTTCTGGGGGGCGTGGCGACGCCGGCGCGGCTCTGGGCGTTGGCGCGGCGGGGGCGGGTGCGGCTTCGGGTGGCGTTCGAGGCTTGCGGGCTGAGCCTTTGGGTGCTGGCGCTGGTCAATATGCCCTTGTCGGGGGCGATCGCGGTCAATCAGCTGTTGCCGGTCTTCCTCATGCTGGGCGGCATGCTGGCCTATGGCGAGCGGCCCGGTCCGCATCGTAGCGCGGCGGCGCTGGTGAGTGTGATCGGCGTGGCGATGGTGGTGCGGCCGGGGGCGGAGACGTTGCAGATCCATGCGCTGCTGGCGATGCTGGCCACGGCCTGTATGGCGGGGCGCGATGTGGTGACGCGCGGCATCGCGCGCGAGGTGAGCCCGGTGCATGTGGCGCTCTTGTCGACGCTGGCCATCATCGGGATCGCCAGCGCCTTGGTCTGGCTCAGCGGGGAGTGGCGGCCTCTGGGCCTGCGGGCGCTCGGGGCGGCGGCGGGATCGGGCGCGGCGCTCTGCCTTGCCTTCGTGCTGGTGATCCGGGGGGCGCAGATGGGCGAAGTGAGCTTTGTCGCGCCGTTTCGCTATGCGGCGCTGGTCTGGGGGATGGTGCTGGCCTGGGCGGTGTTTGGCGAGGCGCCGGATGGCTGGTCGCTCATGGGGGCCGTGGTGATCATCGCCTCGGGCGTGTATCTCATGCTGCGCGAGCGCCGGGCGGGCGCGCGGGCGGCCACCATCCCGGATGGGGCGACCGGCGGCGGGGTGCCGCCGGGGCCAAAGCCGGGATAATCTCGCTTAGATGATGCGGACCTGGGTGCCGATGGGCACCAGCGCATAGAGCTCTTCGATCTTTTCATTATAGAGCCCGATACAGCCATCCGAGGAGCGGCGGCCGATCTTGCGCGTGTCATGGGTGCCGTGGATGAGATAGGCGGGCCAGCTCAGATACATGGCATGGGTGCCCAGCGGGTTGTCGGGGCCGGGGGGCATGTATTTGAGCTCGGGGTTGCGTTCGACCATGCTCGGCGTGGGCGTCCAGTCGGGGCCGACGCGTTTGCGCACGACCTTGGTATAGCCGCGCTTGGTCAGCTCTTCGGTCATCGGCACCGAGGTCGGGTAGATCCGGTAATCCGAGCCATCGGCATTCCAGTAATGGAGCGCGCGGCTGCCGGTGTCGGCGACGATGGCGCCCTGGTCGAGCGTGTCGAAATGGTCGCGCCAGTCCTGCATGGTAAAGCTCGACGCGTTGCGGCGCGTGCCGGTGGGGGCCAGCACGGTGGGCGCGGGGGCGGCGTGCAGGGCCGGGGCCGCGAGGACGCCGGTCAAGCCGCTGGCGAGGCCGCCCAGAACCAGGCGGCGAGTCAGGTGTTTTCTGGTCATGATCTTTCCTTCTGCTCTGGTTTTTTGCCCTGTCTGGACGGGATGGGCGGCAGAAGCTAGGTCAGGGGCGATCACAAATGCGCGATCTTGAATATGACGGCGCCCGACCGCTTAGGGGCCGGGCGCGTGATATTTTGGCGGCTGTGATGGGCCTCGATTGGGCCGGTCTGGGCCGGTTAGTCGGCCTCGGCCTTTTTGGAGGCAGGTTTCTTGGCGGCCGGTTTTTTGGCCGCGGTTTTCTTGGCGGCGGGCTTTTTCGCGGCTGCCTTCTTGGGGGCTGCCTTTTTGCGGGTGCCCTTCTTGGCGGCTTTTTCGGCGAGGAGCGCCACCGCCTGCTCCATGGTCACCTGTTCCGGCTCGATCTCTTTGGGGATGGTGGCGTTGACCTTTTCCCATTTGACATAGGGCCCGTAGCGGCCCGGCATCACATTCACCGGCCCGCCGTTTTCTGGATGCTCGCCCAGTTCCTTGAGCGGTTTCGCGGCGGCCCCGCGCCCGGCGCCGCGCGCGGCCTTTTGCGCCAGCACTTCAACGGCGCGGTTCATGCCGACAGTGAAGACCTCATCGACGGATTCGAGATTGGCATAGGTGCGGCCATGTTTGACGAAGGGGCCATAGCGCCCGATGCCGGCCTCGATCAGCTCGCCATCTTCGGGGTGGGGGCCGACTTCGCGCGGCAGGCTCAGCAGCAGCAGCGCCTTGTCGAGATCCATCTCGGCGGGTTGCCAGCCCTTGGGGAGCGAGGCGCGGGGCGGTTTCTTGTTGTTTTCCTCGGTGGCCTCGCCGCGTTGCACATAGGGGCCGAACCGGCCCGAGCGCAGGCTGATCTCGTCGCCATTGTCCTCGCCCAGGACCCGGTCGCCATTGTCGCCCGCCTCGCCGCCAATGGGGCGGGTGTAGCGGCATTCGGGGTAGTTGCCACAGCCGACAAAACCGCCGGAGCGCGAGGTTTTCAGGTGCAGCTTGCCCTCGCCGCAGAGCGGGCAGATGCGCGGATCGGAGCCGTCTTCGCGCGGCGGGTAGAGCGTCGGGGCGAGCGCGGCGTCGAGCACGTCGAGCACTTCGGTGATGCGCAGTTCCGAGGTTTCGGCGATGGCGACGGAGAAGTCGCGCCAGAAGCGGGCGAGCACCTGTTTGTAATCGGCATTGCCGGCGCTGACGACGTCGAGCTCTTCTTCGAGATCGGCGGTGAATTCATAGCCCACGTATTTGCGGAAGAAATTCAGCAAGAAGATCGTGACGATACGGCCCTTGTCCTCGGGGATCAGGCGGTTTTTGTCCTTGGTGACATATTCGCGTTCCTGAATCGTGGTGACGATCGAGGCATAGGTCGAGGGGCGGCCGATGCCGAGCTCTTCCATGCGTTTGACCAGCGTCGCCTCGGTGTAGCGCGGCGGCGGCTGGGTGAAATGCTGTTCCGGGGTGACGTCGCGTTTGGCCATGGCATCGCCCTGGGCGATCTGCGGCAGGCGCTTGTCGTCATCCTCGGTCACATCATCGTCGCGGCCCTCTTCATAGACGCGCAGGAAGCCGTCAAAGAGCACGACCTGACCGGTGGCGCGCAGGCCGACCTGGCCGTCCTGGCTGCCGATTTCGACGGTGGTGCGTTCGAGGCGGGCGCTCTCCATCTGGCAGGCGAGGGTGCGTTTCCAGATCAGATCATAGAGTTTGCGCTGATCGGCATCGGTGAGTTTGAGCGCGGCGGCGTCGCGGGTCATATCCGTCGGGCGGATACATTCGTGGGCCTCTTGCGCGTTCTTGGCCTTGTTCTTGTAGATGCGCGGGCTGCCGGGGACATATTCGGCGCCATAGCGGTCCTTGATCGCGTCGCGGGCGGCGGTGACCGCCTCGGGGGCCATGTCGATGCCGTCGGTCCGCATATAGGTGATGTGGCCGGCCTCGTAGAGACGCTGGGCGGCGCTCATGGTCTGGCGCGCGCCCATGCCGAATTTGCGGCTGGCCTCTTGCTGCAGGGTCGAGGTCATGAAAGGGGCGGACGGGTTGCGCGAGGCGGGCTTGGCCTCGACCGACTGAACCGAGAGATCGCGGGAGGAGACGGCCTGGACGGCGAGCTCGGCCTGGGTGGCGTTCTCGATGTCGTATTTGTCGAGCTTCTTGCCGGCGAGGGTGACGAGGCGAGCCTCGAATTCCTGACCGCGCGGGGTGCCGAGCAGCGCCTTGACGGACCAGTATTCGCGGGCGTTGAAGGCCTCGATCTCCATCTCGCGTTCAACGATGAGACGCAGGCAGACCGATTGCACACGCCCGGCCGAGCGGGCGCCCGGGAGCTTGCGCCAAAGCACCGGCGAGAGGTTGAAGCCCACGAGGTAATCGAGCGCGCGGCGGGCGAGATAGGCGTCGACCAGCGCGGTGTCGATTTCGCGCGGGTTTTGCATGGCCTCGGTCACGGCGGCTTTGGTGATCGCGTTGAAGACGACCCGGCTTACGGGGGTGTCTTTCTTGATAACCTTGCGTTTTCGCAGCGCTTCTTCGAGATGCCAGGAGATGGCTTCGCCTTCGCGGTCGGGGTCGGTGGCGAGGATCAGGGCGTTGTCGTCCTTGAGGGCGTCGGCGATGGCCTTGATATGTTTCTTGCTGTCGTTGCCGACCTCCCATTTCATGTCGAAATCGGCCTCGGGGTCGACCGAGCCGTCCTTGGGCGGCAGGTCGCGGACGTGTCCGTAAGAGGCCAGAACGGTGTAATCCGAGCCCAGATATTTGTTGATTGTCTTGGCCTTGGCCGGAGATTCGACGACAACAACGGGCATGAATTAACCTTTCGACTCATGGAATGGGCTGTGGCGGCGGAACATGTGTCGCGAGGGGGGGCTTTGTCAATGCGGGTGTTTTTGACGGTTTTCGACCCGCCAAATGGCGGGTCGGCAGGACGTCGGTATCGCGTCGGTAAAGCGACTGTGGGGATTTTCGCCCCTCAGGCGGCTCAGGAATTGCGCGACAAAAGCCCGCCAGCCTGCCGCTGAATGCGGCCCGCAAGCTCGAGATCGACGAGCGCGGGGGCCACCGCATTGGCGCCGAGACCCATGTCGCGGATGAGCTGATCCTCGGGCAGCGGCGAGGGGCCGAGCCGGTTGAGGATCTGGCTGTGGAGCTGCGCGGTGTCGCGCAGGCCGCGCTTTTCGGGCGGCGCCGCGGGGATGTCGGGGGCCATAGTGGGATCAGGTGTGGGGGGCTCGGGCGTGGCGGCGCGGGCTGGGGCCTCCTCGGTCAGAAGTTCGAGCACGTCGCGGGCATCGCGCACCAGTCGGGCGCCATCGCGGATGAGCATGTTGCAGCCCGCGGCGCGGGCGTCGAAGGGATGGCCCGGCACCGCCAGCACCTCGCGCCCCTGATCGAGCGCATTGCGGGCGGTCAAGAGAGAGCCGGATTTGGCGGCGGCATCGACCACCACGACGGCGCGGGCCAGCCCGCTGATCAAGCGGTTGCGCTGGGGGAAATGGCGGGCCTGCGGGGCGAGCCCCATGGCATTTTCCGACAGGCGCAGCCCATGGGCCAGAAGATCGACGGCGAGCCGGTCGTTTTCCACCGGGTAGATGACATCGACGCCGCCCGCCATGACGGCGATGGTGCCACTGTCGAGCGCGGCGCGATGGGCGGCGGTGTCGATACCACGGGCGAGGCCGGAGACCACGACATAGCCGGCACGACCCAGATCAGAGGCTAATGCCCGCGACATGCGCATGCCGAGCGAGGAGGCGTTGCGCGCGCCGACCAGTGCGATCATCGGGCGAGAGAGCACGGAGATGTCGCCGGTGACCCAGAGAAAGGGCGGCGGATCGGGAATGTCGCGCAGCGCGGCGGGGTAGTCGGCATCGGTGATGGCGAGAAACCGCGCCTTGTGGCGGGCGGCATTGCGCATTTCTATATGGGCGACGCCTTCGGGGCAGGGGATGTAATCGGTGACACCGGCGGCGCGGGCAATGTCAGGCAGCGCCGCGAGCGCGTTCTCGGCGGTGCCGAATTTCGCCAGGAGCCGGTAGAATGTGGTGATACCGACCCTGCGAGAGCGCAACAGGCGAAGCCACGACAACCGCGCATCTTCCGTGGTGGGTGGGAGAGGGGGGTGAGTGGAAGGATGTATGTCCACGGCCATCGTGCCTCCGCCTAGTTGCAAGGACAGGTGTAGCGCACGGTTGGTTAATGCCCGGTAAAGCGTTCCAAGAAATTTCGCGATGGATTGGGGAAAGTTTGGGGATGGCCCTGCGATGGGGGGCGAGCGGAGGGCGGGGCCCGACCGCGGGGGGGCATCGGCATCGGGTGTGCTGGGCAGTTTATCGTGCCGGGTCATCTGAGGTGTGATTGGGAGAAGGAGGGTGCAGAAGCGCCCGCCCGGGGGGCGGTCGGGCGCTGCCCGGCGGTGCTGCGCACCTTGTTCCGGGCTTTGGGGGGGGGGGCGGACGGGTGCTGCCCGGGCCACTTGCGCGGCTGGTCCGGGCTTGTCTCAGGTGGCCGAGCCGCCGACGGTGAGCCCGCCGATCATCACGGTGGGCTGGCCGACGCCGACGGGGACCCATTGGCCCTGTTTGCCGCAATTGCCCATGCCGGGATCGAGTGCCATGTCATTGCCCAGCGCGCGGATCTGCTGCAGCGCGGTGGCGCCGTCGCCGATAAGCGTGGCACCTTTGACCGGGGCGCCGACCTTGCCATCCTTGACGCGGTAAGCCTCGGTGCAGGAAAAGACGAACTTGCCATTGGTGATGTCGACCTGACCGCCGCCGAACCCCACCGCATAGATGCCGTCCTTGAGATCGGCCAGGATGTCGGCGGGGTCGCTGTCGCCGCCGAGCATATAGGTGTTGGTCATCCGGGGCATCGGGGCGTGGGCATAGCTCTCGCGGCGGCCATTGCCGGTGGGGGCGACGCCCATCAGCCGGGCGTTCTGGCGGTCCTGCATATAGCCCACGAGAATGCCGTCCTCGATCAGCACGTTCTTGGCCGAGGGGGTGCCTTCGTCGTCGATGGTGATCGAGCCGCGCCGCTCGGGGATGGTGCCATCATCGAGCACGGTGACCCCGGGCGCGGCGATGCGCTGGCCCATGAGACCGGCGAAGGCCGAGCTTTGCTTGCGGTTGAAATCACCTTCGAGCCCGTGGCCGATGGCCTCGTGCAGCAAGATGCCGGGCCAGCCGGGGCCGAGCACCACATCCATCACCCCCGCCGGGGCCGGTTCGGCGCGCAGGTTGACGAGCGCGATGCGCAGCGCCTCGCGGGCCTTGGCCTGCCAGTTCTCGGGCGCGATGAGCCCGTCGAGCCCGATGCGCCCGCCGCCGCCCGCCGAGCCGCTTTCGCGGCGGCCGTTTTCTTCGACGATCACAGAGACCTGGACCCGGGTCATCGGGCGGGTGTCGCTCACCTCATGGCCGTCGGGGCGCAGAATCACCACCTCTTGCAGGCTGGCGGCGATGGAGGCCGAGACCTGCACCACGCGGGGATCGAGATCGCGGGCGAAGGCGTCGATCTCGCGCAGCGTGTCGAGCTTGACCGGGAAGCTGGTGCCGCCGATGGGATCGGCGTCCGTATAAAGATGTGTGTTGGTGGCGCGCGGCGCGTCAGCCAGGGTGCCGCCACCGTCGCCCACGGCGAGGCGGGCGGTGGCTTCGGCGCGGGCGATGGCGGCTTCGCTGAGCTCGGTGGCATGGGCATAGCCGGTCACTTCGCCGCGCACCGCGCGCAGGCCGAAACCCTCGGAGGCGTCGTAGCTGGCGTTTTTCACCCGGCCATCATCAAAGACCAGCGCCTCGGAGCGGCGGCGTTCGAGGAACAATTCGCCATCGTCGGCGCCCTCGGTCGCGCGGCGCAGCGATTGCAGGGCAGTTTCGCGGTCGATCTGCGTCTCGAAGGGGCGGAAGGGCGTGTCGGTCATGGGTATTTCCTGTGTCGGGGCCATCCGGCGCGGCATGGCGCGGGCGAAAAAGCCCAAGTTTTACGGGGCGGAGCGAAAAAGCGTCTCTTTGCCGCAATGGTCTTTCTTGTCTGTGGGGGCAGAATATGGTTTTAACCGGCATTGAAACAATGGGATTCCGGCGCGGCGCGTCGAAAAGCCCCGTTGAGATGACATACGAGACAACCGATCAGGGTGCATGAATGCGACTTTTCTCCAAGATGCTGGCCGGGCTGGCCGCTGTGACCGCTCTTCCCGCCGTGGCCCAGGATGGGCTTGAAATCATTGGTGCACCGACGCCGGGCGCAATCGGGTTTCAGGAAGCCGCCACCGAGCTGGCAACCGATATTCACGACCTCGACAGTATGCTTCTGGTGATCATCACCGCCATCGTTCTGTTCGTGGTGGCGCTGATGGGGGTGTGTATTTTCATCTACAACCGCCGCCGCAACCCGAATCCCGCGACCTTTACCCATAACTCGCCGGTCGAAGTGGCGTGGACGATCATCCCGATCATCGTGCTGGTCTTCATCGGGGCGTACTCGCTGCCGGTGCTGTTCAAGCAGCAGGAGATCCCCGAGGGCGAGATCAACATCAAGGTCACCGGCTATCAGTGGTACTGGGGCTATGAATACACCGACCACGAGTTCGGCTTTGACAGCTACATGATTGGTCAGCCGGCCACCGTGGGCAATTATGTTCTGACCGATGAGGTCGAGGCGGCGCTGGAAGAGGCGGGCTATAGCCGCAATGAATTCCTGCTGGCCACCGACACTGCCGTTGTCGTGCCGGTCAACAAGACCGTGGTGATGACCGTGACCGGGGCCGACGTGATCCACAGCTGGACCATCCCCGCCTTTGGCGTGAAACAGGATGCGGTGCCGGGCCGTCTGGCCCAGCTCTGGTTCAAGGCCGAGAAGGAAGGCGTCTATTTCGGTCAGTGTTCCGAGCTTTGCGGCAAGGACCACGCCTATATGCCGATCACCGTCAAAGTGGTCAGCGAAGAGGCCTATGAAGAGTGGCTGCAGGGCGCGATCGAGGAATATGCCGGCACGCCCGCGGGCTATGACGTGGCTTCGGCCCAGTAAGCACGCGCCGCGGGCGCATCGGAGCGGGGGCCATCCCAAGCGAGGGGTGGCCGCGACCCGGATGCGCGGCGGCCAGACGAGATACGGCAGGCAAGCGCGCCCCGAGGCCTCGGCCCGGATGGGGCGCGCCGCCGTCACGACGGAGAGCTGAATGAGCGACGCAAGCCTACATGCCAGCGAGAGCGGGACCGGCGAGGCCGGTTTTGGCGATTACTTTGCGCTGCTGAAGCCGCGGGTCATGTCGCTGGTGGTGTTCACGGCCTTTGTCGGGCTGCTGGCCGCGCCGGTGCCGGTGCATCCGGTGGTGGGCTTTGCCGCGATCCTCTTTATCGCCGTGGGCGGCGGCGCGTCGGGCGCTCTCAACATGTGGTGGGATGCCGATATTGACCGGGTGATGAAACGCACCCAGTCGCGCCCCATCCCGGCGGGCAAGGTCAGCGAAGGCGAGGCCTTTGGCTTTGGCATCACGCTGGCGGTGATGTCGGTGATCATGCTGGCGCTGGCGGCCAATCTGATGGCGGCGGCGATCCTTGCCTTCACCATCTTCTTCTATGTCGTCATCTATTCCATGTGGCTCAAACGCTGGACGCCGCAGAACATCGTGATCGGTGGCGCGGCGGGGGCCTTCCCGCCGATGATCGGCTGGGCCGTGGCCACCGGCGGGATCAGCGTCGAATCGGTGCTGATGTTCGCGCTCATCTTCATGTGGACGCCGCCGCATTTCTGGGCGCTGGCGCTGTTCATGAAGTCGGATTACGAGAATGCGGGCGTGCCGATGCTGACCGTGACCCATGGTCGCAAGTCGACCCGCAAACATATCCTCGTCTATACGCTGTTGCTGGTGCCCGTGGCCCTCGCGGTGGGCGTCACCTCGATTGGTGGGCCGATCTATATGGCGGTGGCGGTACTGCTCAACCTCGCGTTCCTGAAGGGCGCGTGGGACATCTGGCGGCGCGACGAAGAGGCCGCGCAGGCCGATCAATATCGCACGGAAAAACGGGTTTTCGCCCTCTCGCTCCTTTATCTCTTTGGTCATTTCCTGGCGATCCTCGCCGAGGCGATGCTTGGCCGGTTCGGCCTTGGGGGCTGGTGAGATGGGGCTTGGCCGCGACCATGAAATGCACAAACGCCGGTTCAGCCGGAACCTTGGCCTTGGGCTGGTTCTGGGCGGTTTTGTCGCGCTGATTTTCGGGCTGACCATCGCCAAGGTCACCAACGAAGACTTCAGCGTGCCAAATTCCGAAAAGATCGAAAGGACCGAGTGATGGCGATGGATCCGAAGACAAAGACAGTGGCCCAATTGGTCGGCGTGGTCATCATGATGGGCGGTCTCGCCTGGGCCTCGGTGCCCTTCTATGACTGGTTCTGCCGGGTCACCGGTTTTGGCGGGGTGACCAATGTCGCCGATGCCGGGTCGACCGAGATGCTCGACCAGACGATCAAGATCCGCTTTGACGCCAGCAAAGAGCGCGGCATGCCGTGGGAGTTCAAACCCATGGCGCGCGAGATGGAGCTGCGCATCGGCGAAGACGGGCTGGCCTTTTACGAGGCGTATAATCCCACCGACCGTCCGGTGGCAGGGCAGGCGAGCTATAACGTCACGCCCTATGAAGCAGGCAATTTCTTCGTGAAGGTGGATTGCTTTTGCTTCGAGGAGCAGGTTCTGCAACCCGGCGAACGGGTGCAGATGCCGGTAAGCTTCTTCGTGGACCCGGAGATCGTGACCGACCGCGATGCGAAATACACGCATACGATCACGCTCTCTTATACTTTCTACGAAATCGACCTGCCCGAGGCGCAAGCAGCCCTTGTGCAGGACGGCGAAAAATATAAAAACGTGAACTGAGCCTTCATGCGAGGGATACCTAAATGGCACATGCAAAAAATCACGACTATCACATTCTGAGCCCCTCGATCTGGCCGTTCCTCGGCGCGGTCGCTGGCTTTGTCATGCTCTTCGGGGCAGTTCTCTTCTTCCACGATCACGGCCCCTGGATGCTGTTGATCGGTCTCGTCGGCGTTCTCTACGTCATGTTCGGCTGGTGGGCCGATGTGGTGAAGGAAAGCCGCGCCGGGGATCACACCCCGGTGGTGCGGATCGGTCTGCGCTACGGGTTCATCATGTTCATCATGTCCGAAGTGATGTTCTTTGCGGCCTGGTTCTGGAGCTTTTTCAAGCATGCCATCTATCCGATGGGTCCCGACAGCCCGCTCAAGGATGCCGTCTGGCCGCCCGCAGGGATCGAGACCTTTGATCCGTGGCACCTGCCGCTGATCAACACGCTGATCCTGCTCTGCTCGGGTGCGGCGGCGACCTGGGCGCACCATGCGCTGGTCCATGAGAACAACCGTAAGGACATGAAATGGGGCCTGATCATCGCGATCGGTCTCGGCGTGATCTTTACCGCGTTCCAAGCCTATGAATACAGCCACGCGGCCTTTGGCTTCTCGGGCAATATCTATGGCGCGAACTTCTTCATGGCGACCGGCTTCCACGGCGCGCATGTGGTCATCGGCACGATCTTTCTCTTTGTCTGCCTGATCCGTCTGACGCGCGGCCATTTCACCCCCGAGAAACATATCGGGTTCGAAGCGGCGGCCTGGTACTGGCACTTCGTCGATGTGGTCTGGCTCTTCCTGTTCCTGGCTGTCTACATCTGGGGCGGCTGAGGCGGCGCGCCTGCGGGCGCATGAGCTGACGCAAGATATCGGGACGTGCGGGGGGAAGCCTCCGCACTTTCCATTTCAAGGGATGAAATGCACCGGGGGGTGCCATGCGAGCCAAGCAGATCATACCGCTGTTGTTCGGGATCGTCGGGGTGGCGATTCTGTTGTCGCTGGGGACTTGGCAGGTGCGGCGGCTGGCCGAGAAAGAGGCGGTGCTGGCCGAGATCGACGCGCGGATCGGGGCCGAGCCCGGGGCGTTGCCCGAGGTGCCGGATCCGGCGCGCGACAAATACCTGCCGGTGGCGGTGACCGGCGATCTCACCGGCGACAGCATTCGCGTGCTGGTGAGCCAGAAGCAGATTGGCGCGGGCTATCGCTATATCACCGCGATGGAGACCGAGGCGGGGCGGATCATGGTCGATCGCGGCTTTGTCCCGGTGCGCGAGACGGCCGCGCCGGTGGCGGCCCAGGGCGTCACGGTGCAGGGCAATCTGCATTGGCCTGACGAGGTCGATGGCTATACGCCCGAGCCGGATCTCGGGGCGGGGATCTGGTTTGCCCGCGATGTCGAGGCGATGGCGGCGCATCTCGACACCCGGCCGATTCTGGTCGTGGCGCGCGCCGTGTCGCAATCAGAACCGCTGGCGACGCCGCTGGGGCTGGACAGTTCGGGCATCCCGAACGATCACTTGGAATATGCAATCACTTGGTTTTCGCTGGCCGTGATCTGGGCCGCGATGACCGTTTACTTCCTGTGGCGCCAGAGGCGTCCAGACAAGGGCACGATACGGTGAAATATATCTCGACCAGGGGCACGGCCCCGACGCTGAGTTTCGAAGAGGCCATGCTAACCGGGTTGGCGCGGGACGGGGGGCTCTATCTGCCCGAGACGATCCCGACGCTCAGCCCGGACGAGATCGCGGCATTCGAGGGGCTGCCCTATGAGGAGGTGGCGTTTCGGGTGATGCGGCCCTATGTGGGCGACGCTTTCACCGACGAGGAGTTTCGCGGCATCATCGCGCGGGCCTATGACGGGTTTGCCGTGGCGTCGCGCGCGCCGCTCAAGCAGCTCGCGCCGGGGCATTTCCTGCTGGAGCTGTTCCACGGGCCGACGCTGGCCTTCAAGGATTTCGCCATGCAGCTCATCGGGCAGCTGTTCGAGTTTTCGCTCAAACGGTCTGGCAAGCGGGTCTGTATCGTGGGCGCGACGAGCGGCGACACCGGCAGCGCGGCGATCGAGGCGTTTCGCGGGCTTGAGGCGGTGGATGTGTTCATCCTCTATCCGCATGGCCGGGTGTCTGAGGTGCAGCGCCGCCAGATGTCGACGCCGTCGGAGGACAATGTCCATGCGCTGGCGGTGGATGGGCATTTCGACGATTGCCAGGCGCGTGTGAAGGATATGTTCAACGATTTCGAGTTCCGCGACGCGGTGGGGCTTGCCGGTGTGAACTCGATCAACTGGGCGCGGGTTCTGGCGCAGGTGGTCTATTACTTCACCTCCGCCGTGAGCCTCGGCGCGCCGCATCGCAAGGTGAGCTTTACTGTGCCCACCGGCAATTTCGGCGATATTTTCGCAGGCTACATCGCCAAGCGCATGGGGCTTCCCATCGAGCGGCTGGTGGTGGCGACGAACCAGAACGACATTCTGCACCGCTGTCTCGAGAGCGGCGAGTACAAGCCCGATGGGGTGATCCCGTCGATCAGCCCGTCGATGGATATTCAGGTCAGCTCCAACTTTGAGCGGGCGCTGTTCGAGGCCTATGGCCGCGACGGGGCGGCGGTGGCACAGCTCATGGACGAGCTCAAATCCGGCGGGTTCAGCGTGAGCCAGGGCGCCCGCGAGGCGCTGCGCGAGAGCTATGACAGCGACCGGGTGAGCGAGGACGAGACCCGCGCTGAGATCGCCCGTCAGCAGGCCGAGAGCGCCGAGCTTCTGTGTCCGCATAGTGCCATTGGCACGGCGGTGGCGGATCGGCAGCGGCAGGCGGGCACGCCGATGATCACGCTGGCGACGGCGCATCCGGCCAAGTTCCCTGACGCAGTGGAAGCGGCCAGCGGTGTCCGGCCCCCCTTGCCTCCGCATATGTCGGACCTGTATGAGCGGCCGGAACGGATCACGCGGGTCGGCAACGACCTTGGCGCGATCGAGGCACTGATCAGGGAACGGACCGGGAATTGAACGTCAGACTGACCGAACTCTCCAACGGGTTTCGCATCGTCACAGAACATATGCCGGGGCTGCAATCCGCGGCCATCGGCATATGGGTTCTGGCGGGGGCACGCAACGAGCATCGCGAGCAGAACGGCATCGCGCATTTCCTTGAGCATATGGCGTTCAAGGGCACGGCGACGCGCAGTGCGCTCGACATTGCCGAGGCCATCGAGAATGTCGGCGGCTATATCAACGCCTACACCAGCCGCGAGGTCACGGCCTATTACGCGCGGGTGCTCAAGCAGGATGTGCCGCTGGCTCTTGATGTGGTGGCGGATATTCTGCGCAACCCGGTGTTCGATCCGAAAGAGATCGAGATCGAGCGCGGGGTGATCTTGCAGGAGATCGGTCAGGCGCTCGACACGCCTGATGATGTGATCTTTGACTGGTTGCAGGAACAGGCCTATCCGGATCATCCGCTGGGTCGGACGATCCTTGGCCCCGAAGAGCGGGTGCGCAGTTTCAACCGGGCCGATCTCGAACGGTTCGTGGCCGAGCAGTATCAGCCGCAGCAGATGATCCTGTCGGCGGCGGGTGCGGTCGATCACGACGCGCTGGTGAAACAGGCCGAGGCGCTCTTTGCCGATATGACCCGTGGCGAGGCCGAGGCGATCAGCCCGGCCAAGTTCGCAGGCGGTGAGAGCCGCCATGAAAAGCAGCTCGAACAGGCGCATTTCGCGCTGGCCTTTGAGAGCCCGAACTATTGCGATAGCCGCATCCATGCGTCGCAGATCTATGCCACCGCCTTGGGCGGCAGCATGTCGTCGCGGCTCTTTCAGGAGGTCCGCGAAAAGCGCGGGCTTTGCTATTCGATCTATGCCTCAGCGGGGGCCTATGCCGATACCGGCATGATGACGATCTATGCGGGCACCTCGGCCGAGCAATTGGCGGGGCTGGCGGAGATCACGATTGACGAGCTCAAACGTGCCGCAGAGGACATGCGTCCCGACGAGATCGAACGGGCGCGGGCGCAGATGAAAGCGGGGCTGTTGATGGGGCTCGAGAGCCCGTCGAACCGCGCCGAACGGCTGGCGCGGATGGTGCAGATCTGGGGCCGGGTGCCGCCGCTCGACGAGGTGATCACGCGGATTGACGCGGTGACGCTCGACGATGTGCGACGGCTTGCCGAAGAGACGGCGGCCGAGGCGCCGGCGGCGCTGGCGCTTTATGGGCCGGTGGCGGAAGCCCCGAGCCTGGAGGCTCTGCAGCAAAGGCGTGCGGCCTGATGTTCATGGCGCGGCGCAAGATAAAGATCGAGACCGAGCGTCTGACCTTGCGCCAGCCTGTCATGGCCGATCATCTGCCCTGGGCCGCGCTGCGCCGGGAAAGCGCCGAGTTTCTCACCCAGTGGGAGCCCGCCTGGGCGCGCGATCACCTGACGCGCAAGGCGTTTCACAGCCGGGTCTATTGGGCGCAGCGGTCGGTCAACAATGGCTCGGCCATGCCGCTTTTCTTGGTGCGGCGCGAGGATCAGGTTTTGCTTGGGGCGATCACGCTCGACAATATCCGGCGGGGTCCGGCGCAGGCCGGGACGCTGGGCTATTGGGTGGGGCAGAGCCATGCCCGTCAGGGCTATATGCGCGAGGCGATCGAGGCGGTGGTGCATTACGCGTTTGACCGGCTCGACCTGAGCCGGATCGAGGCGGCCTGCCTGCCGGAAAACACCGCGTCGCGCAGGCTCTTGGAGAAATGCGGGTTCAAATATGAGGGCGTGGCGCAGAGCTATCTGCAGATCGATGGGCGCTGGCGCAACCATGTTCTCTATGCCGCGCTGCGGATGGATCGGCGGGGCCGGACGGACGTCGGCTGAGGCCTGAATTGGCGGGTCGGTCAAACGTCGGTCTTGCGTCGGTAAAGCGACAGTGCGGAATTTGGGGGGTCGTGACGGCCCTTCAGGGCACGTTGTCGACGCCCGAGCCGCCCCAGGGGTGACAGCGCGCGATGCGCCGCAGCATGAGCCAGCCGCCTTTGAGACCGCCATGTTTTTCCAGAGCCTCGAGCGCATAGGCGCTGCAGGTCGGGTGGTAGCGGCAGCCATGGCCGACCCAGGGTGAAAACAGCAGACGATAGGCGCGGACGGGCAGGGCGACGAGACGCGCGAGCGGGCTCATCGGATCAGGACCGGTGCAGTTTCGACAGCGCGAAGGCGAGATCGCCCTTGAGCGCCTCGAAGGGGCGGGCGGCGGTGTCCTCGGCCTTGCCGATGAGCACGTAATCCCAGCCCGGCCGGCCCAGATCGGGCAGCACGGCGCGGGCGGCTTCGCGCAGACGACGTTTGGCGCGGTTGCGGGCCACGGCATTGCCGACCTTTTTGGAGCAGGTGAAGCCCACGCCGATGGCGGGGTCGTCGTCGCGGCGGTTGCGCGCCTGCACCAGCATCGAGCGGGTGCCCTGACGGGTGGCGCGGGCGGCGGCGAGGAATTGGCTGCGGGTCTGGAGGACACGCAGACATGACGAAACCGCCGGGGGCGTGTTCCCCGCATTACAGTCGGGGGCCTCCGGCGGTGTCATGTCGTCAGAACCTGTCGGTCGCGTCAGATTATGCGCTGAGCGACTTGCGGCCGCGGGCGCGACGTGCGTTCAGGATCTTGCGGCCAGCTTTGGTGGCCATGCGTGCGCGGAACCCGTGGCGGCGTTTGCGAACCAGGTTCGAGGGTTGATAGGTGCGTTTCATCGCTCCGTCTCCGATAATCGTGGCGGACCACGCGGGAATCGCGGATCGCTCTCATGTAACTCGAAGCCCGGTCTATAGAGGGGGTCTTGCGGCAAGTCAAACCCCCGACAGGGCGCTCGCAACAAAAATATGGCAGTTTGACCGGGAGATGTTACAAATTTTTAAGAGGGGCGTGATTAAACCAGTGTTTTGCCCCTGTTTTCGCCTTTCGTCTCGCTCCGGGGATCACCCCGGTTCAACCCCGCGTGAGGCACCTATCATCGGCGGCCGGTTCCACGCATGTAGTAACTGCACGAGGCAAAGCCATTGAAAGGCGGTAGACGGGACATGGACAAGGTGACAACGAAAGCCGATGCAGCGGCGGAAAAGCGGGGCTGGACCCGGCATATTCCTCTGGCGCTCATCCTTGGGGTGGCGGTGCTCGGCGCGTTTACCCTGCGCGATTATCTCAGCTTTGACACGCTGCGCGACAACCGCGAGGCGCTCTTGGCGTTTCGCGATGATCATTTCCTGCTGCTCGCGGGCGGGTTCGTGGCGCTCTATATCGTGATCGTGGCGTTTTCGCTGCCCGGTGCGGCGGTGGCCTCGGTCACTGGCGGGTTTCTCTTTGGGCTGGTGCTCGGGACGCTGTTCAATGTGGTCGCGGCCTCGATCGGGGCCTGTGCGATCTTCTGGGCGGCGCGGCTTGGCCTCGGTCAGGCGCTGACCGCCAAGATGGCGGCGAGCGAGGGCACGGTGGCCAAGCTCCGCAAGGGGCTCGAGGAAAACGAGATCAGCGTGCTGTTCCTGTTGCGGCTGGTGCCGGCGGTGCCGTTTTTTGTGGCCAATCTGCTGCCCGCGCTGGTCGGCGTGAAGTTTCGCAATTTCGCCCTGACGACGGTGCTTGGGATCATTCCCGGGGCGCTGGTCTTTACCTGGATCGGGGTCGGGCTGGGTGAGGTGTTTGACCGCGGCGAGAGCCCGGATCTGAGCCTCTTGTGGGAGCCGCAGATCCTTGCGCCGCTTCTGGGGCTGAGCGCGCTGGCGGCGCTGCCCATCGTGATCAAGGCCCTGCGCGGCCGCAAGGCAGGTGAGTGACATGGCACGTTTGAAAACGGATATTCTGGTCATTGGCGCGGGCTCTGGCGGGCTGTCGGTGGCGGCGGGGGCGGTGCAGATGGGCGCCGATGTGATCCTGCTCGAAGGGCATAAGATGGGGGGCGATTGCCTCAACTATGGCTGTGTGCCGTCAAAGGCGCTCATTGCCAGCGGCAAGGCGGCCCAGGCCCAGGCCCACGCAGCGCGCTATGGCGTGGCGGATGTGACGCCGCAGGTCGATTATGGTGCTGCGATGGGCCATGTGAGCGACGTGATCGCCCAGATCGAGCCGGTCGACAGTCAGGAGCGGTTCGAGGGCCTCGGCGTCAAGGTGATCCGCGAGTATGGCCGGTTTCTCTCGGCCGATGAAGTGCAGGCGGGCGAACATGTGATCCGTGCCCGGCGCATCGTCATTGCCACCGGATCATCGCCTTTGGTGCCGCCGATTCCGGGGCTTGAGAGCGTGCCTTATGTGACCAATGAGACGCTCTTTGAGATGCGCGAGAAGCCCGAGCATCTGCTGATCGTGGGCGGCGGGCCGATTGGCATGGAGATGGCGCAGGCGCATCGGCGGCTCGGCTCGCGGGTGACGGTGATCGAAGGGGCGCGCGCGCTCGGCAAGGATGACCCGGAGCTGGCGGCGATTGCCCTCGACCGGCTGCGGGCCGAGGGGATCGAGATTGCCGAAGAGGCGCTCGCCCAGGAGGTGCGAGGGCAGGCCGGCGCGATCGAGATCGAGGCCAAGGATGGAAGGGTGTTCAAGGGCTCGCATCTGCTCATGGCGGTGGGGCGCAAGGCGAATATCGAGCGGCTCGACCTCGACAAGGCCGGGATCGAGACCAGTAAGGCGGGGATCAAGGTTGATGCCAGCCTCAAGACCAGCAATCGCCGGGTCTATGCCATTGGCGATGTGGCGGGGGGGCTGCAATTCACCCATGTGGCGGGCTATCACGCGGGGATCGTCATTCGCTCGGCGCTCTTTGGTCTGCCGGCCAAGACGCGGACGGATCACATCCCCTATGCGACCTATACCGACCCCGAGATTGCGCAGGTCGGCCTGACCGAGGCGGCGGCGCGCGAGGCGCATGGCGCGGCGCTCGAGGTGGCGCGGTTCGAGTATCATCACAATGACCGCGCCATTGCCGAGCGCAAGACGACGGGGCTCATCAAGGTGATGGTGGTCAAGGGGCGGCCGGTGGGTGCCTCCATCGTGGGCCATCAGGCGGGCGAGCTGATCAGCCTCTGGTCACTGGTCATCGCCAATGGGCTCAAGATGAAACATGTGGCCAATATGGTCGCGCCCTATCCGACGATTGGCGAGATCAACAAGCGGGCGGCCGGTGCGTATTTCTCGCCCCGCCTGTTCGAAAATGCGATGGTCAAACGGGTGGTTGGCGCGGTTCAACGCTGGCTGCCGTGAGGGGGCGCGCGTATAAGAGCGGCCGAGACCCGCACCCGGAATGCCCATGCTGAACTCTTTGTCTGGCCGCTTTTTGATCCTGACCACCATCTTTGTGATGCTGGCCGAGATCCTGATCTTCGTGCCCTCGGTGGCGCGGTTCCGCGAGGATTACCTGCTGTCGCGGCTGGAACGGTCGCAGATCGCCTCGCTGGCGCTACTGGCCAATGACGCGATTGACGAGGATCTGCAGGAAGAGCTGTTGCAGAACGCGGGCGTCTATAACATCGTGCTGCGCCGCAATGAGGCGCGGCAGCTGATCCTCGACGCGCCGGTGCCGGCGCCGATTTCCAAGACTTTCGACATGCGCGACCCGTCGGCGATGGTTCTGATCCGCGACGCGCTCATGCGGCTGGCCAAGCCCGAGCCGGAGGTGATCCGGGTCATCGGCGAGCCTCTGCATATGGCGGGGCTGCTCATTGAGGTGGCGATGGACACCGGCGAGCTGCGGATGGCGATGATCGATTACGGGCTGCGCATCCTGATCCTGTCGGCGGTGATCTCGGTGATCACGGCGATGATGCTCTTCTTTGCGGTGCGGCGGTTCATCGTGAAGCCGATCAAGCGGGTGGTCAGCAGTATGAAGACCTATTCGCAGGCGCCCGAGGATGTGCGCGGAGTGATCACGCCCTCGGCCGGGGTGATCGAGCTGCGCGAGGCGGAAGAGACGCTGCAGGTGATGCAGGTGCAGCTCACCCAGTCGCTGCGCCAGAAAGAGCGGCTGGCCCAGCTCGGCGGGGCGGTGGCCAAGGTGAGCCATGATCTGCGCAATATCCTGACCTCGGCGCAGCTCTTTACCGACCGGATCGAGATGAGCGAGGACCCGACCGTGCGGCGGCTTGCGCCGAAGCTGGTGAATTCGATCACGCGGGCGGTGCATCTGTGTGAATCGACTCTGGCCTTTGGCAAGGCGGAGGAGCCCGCGCCACGGCTCACCATGTTGCGGCTGGCGGATCTGGTGGAGGATGTGATGCTCGGCGAGCGGCTGGCGCTTGGCGCGGATGAGCCGATCGAGCTGCGCGAGATCGTGCCGCCGACGCTCGAGCTGCGGGCGGATGCGGAACAGCTGCACCGGGTGCTGTCGAACCTCGTGCGCAACGCGCGGCAGGCGATGGGTGCCGAGGGCATCGCGGGCGAGGTGCGCATCGAGGCGCAGGAGGATGATCATGCGTGGTTCCTGCGGGTCTGCGACACCGGGCCGGGCCTGCCGGAGAAGGCGCGCACGCATCTCTTCACGCCGTTCCAGGGCGGCACGCGCAAGGGCGGCACCGGGCTTGGCCTGTCGATCTCGTCCGAGCTGATCCGTGGTCATGGCGGCACGCTCGAGCTCGAACGCAGCGATGCGGAGGGCACGATTTTCCTCATCACCTTGCCGAAAGGCGCGCTGGCGCCGGTCTGAGAAAAAATCCAAATTTCTCGCCCGCCGCCCCTTGCAATGCCCGGCCACTATCGGTAGATGCCTGCCCTACGGACCGATAGCTCAGCTGGATAGAGTACTTGACTACGAATCAAGGGGTCGGGGGTTCGAATCCTCCTCGGTCCGCCACTATAAACCTTCCGCACTCTGGAAGTTTAGGTGGCGGCGCTGTCCGGGCGATATCTCACAGATTGCACAATTAGCCTCTTAGCTCAGGCCCGAGTTGTCATTTCGCGACGCTCCTGTGTCATGACCTATGCATGCAATGTGTGGGCTTTGATGGGGTCGCTTGCGGGGTTTGCGCGCCTCTTGGCCTGACAAAGACACGGGGCTGACGGGAGCCGGAGTAACCTACCGGCAGGTCGATCAACGCGCCAAGGACAGGCGCGTTCTTGAGTAAGTTTCAAATTATTGAAATATAAGGATAATTCCCGCGACTTTGCGTGTCCGGCGTGGTCCGCGGAGGGACCGTCAGAAGGGCGGGCCAGTGCAAGGGGCGGATCGGGGGCAGGTGCCAACCGGATGTATTCGCTGGATATTGCAGGTCGACTTGGTAGAGTGGAGCCAGCGCAGGCGTTCATCTGCGGTTGGTGTGTATCGTGGTTTTGCGGAGTTGCGTCTTGATTATTCCCTTTCATGTGCGGGAGATGTTGCGGCGTATCAAAGCGCGCTATGATGTTGACCGCACACCTCAGCAAATGTCCCCGAAGGGCGAGGGGCTCTTGCCCTTGCGCCCGTCTCGAACGGCTGACAGCAAGACGGTTGCGCGGTTTTGGGAGCATCTGAAGCCCAAGGCGAGCGAGGCGGATCAAGCGGAGATCGCAGATCCGGCGACGGTTGCGGCGTCTGAGACCTACAGCGCCAATATCGAGAATTTCATAGGAACGGTGAAAGTGCCGGTTGGCCTTGTCGGGCCGTTGCGCCTGAACGGGATGAACGCCAATGGCGATTTCTATGTGCCGTTGGCGACGACCGAGGCCGCGCTTGTGGCCTCGTATGCGCGCGGGGCCTTTGCCGCGGGGCGGGCAGGCGGGGTCAGCACGGCCGTGCTATATGAAGGGGTGTTGCGGACGCCGGCCTTTGTGTTTGAAAGCCTGCTGCAGGCGGGTCAGTTCGTGGATTGGGTGGTCGGCAATGTCGAGGCCCTGCAGGCGGTGGCGGAGGCCACGACGCGGCATGGCAAGCTGGTGTCGCTCGAGCCGTTCATCGACACGAATATCGTCTTTCTGATCTGCCGTTACACCACCGGCGACGCGGCGGGGCAGAACATGGTGACCATCGCGACCGATGCGTTGTGCCGGGCGATTGCCAAGGACTGCCCCGTGCCCATTGAGAGCTGGTATATCGAGGGGAATTTCTCGGGCGACAAGAAGGCCTCGGCGCTGGCCATGGTGACGGGGCGGGGCCGCAAGGTCAGCGCCTCGGTCACCCTGCCCGCGGGCGTCGTGGAAAAGACGCTTGGCACCAGCGTGGAGGCCATGCTCGCCTATGGGCGGGTGGCCAATCTCGGGGCGCATCTCTCGGGTCAGTTGGGGGCGCAGGCGCATTATGCCAACGGGTTGGCCGCGTTTTACATCGCGACCGGGCAGGACGCGGCCTGCGTCGCCGAAAGCGCGGTGGGGGTGACGCGGATGGAGCCCCGGGGCGAGGATCTTTTCTGCTCGGTGACGCTGCCGAATATCCTTGTGGGATCGGTGGGCGGCGGCACCGGCCTGCCCAGCCAGAGCGCGGCGTTGAACATTCTCGGGCTGAAGGGCGCGGGTCATGGGACGGCCCTCGCCGAGGTGGCCGCCGCGCTGTGTCTTTGCGGCGAGATTTCGATTGTTGCGGCCATCGCTGCGGGGCATTTCACCCGGGCCCATGAGAGCTTGGCCCGCCACAGATGACTTTGCTGGCGCGCCTGTGGATCTATCAATCCGAACGCTTTCCGCTGAAGAAGACCGTGCCGCTTTTGCTGGTGTTCTCTGCGGCGAGTATCTGTGTCTCGGCCCGGCTTGCCGATCGGCCATTGCCCGAGTGGCCCGCCTTTGTGGTGGGCTTCGTGCTGGCGATGGCGCTGTTTTTCCAGATGCGCGTGTGCGACGAGTTCAAGGATGCCGAGGACGACCGGCGCTATCGCCCCGAGCGACCAATTCCGCGGGGGCTGGTGTCCCCGGCGGAGGTGCTGGGGCTTGGGCTGCTGACCCTGCCGTTGGCTGTTGCCGCTGTTTGGGCGTGGTCGCCCCCGGTTCTGTGGTGTCTTTTGCTGGTGTGGGTCTGGCTCGCGGCGATGACGGCGGAGTTCGGGGTGCCGGCGTGGCTCAAGGCGCGGCCGGTTCTCTATCTCGTCAGCCATATGGCGATCATGCCGCTAATCGATCTGCTGCTGACCAGCATCGAGTGGCGACCCGCCGGAGGGGCCGCCGCAGAGCTGTGGCTGTTTCTGACGCTGTCCTTCGTGAATGGCTGTGTGCTTGAGATCGGGCGCAAGCTTTGGTCGCCTGACAATGAGATCGACGGGGTCGACAGCTATTCAGGCCTCTGGGGGTATCGCCGCGCCGCGACGCTCTGGCTCGGCTGTGTGGCGCTGTCTTTGGTGTTTTTGGTGGCCACGGGATTTGCGACGGGCGTGGGCTGGCTGACCCTTGGGGTCGGGGTCGCGGCGGTCCTGCCCTGTGGTCTTGCGGCGCGCAGCTATATGCGGGCGCCGAGCCCCAAGGCCCAGGAGAGGATGGATACCGTCGCGGGGCTTTGGGTGTTCTTTTGCTATGCCACCGCGGGGTTTCTCCCCTTTTTGGTCGGAGGTTTCTGATGAGAGTGATCGTTCCACAATCCGAGGCGGTTGATCCCAGCGTGGTGGGCGGCAAAGCCGCGGCGCTGGCACAGTTGGCGCGTCACGGGTTCAATCCGCCGGCGTTTTTTGTCATCAGCGATGCCGCGTTTCGGGCGGGCAAGGCGGGGCCGATCGCGGTCTCGGGGTTGCGCGAGGCGCTTGCTGCGGCGCTCGATGTGCTGGGACCGGGCCCTTATGCGGTGCGCAGTTCCGGCCGGGCCGAGGATGGTGCCGAGCACAGCCATGCGGGGCAGTTCGATACGGTGCTGAATGTTGCGGGCGGCAAGGTGTTGCAGGCGGCGAAACAGGTCTGGCAATCGGGGTTTGCGGACACAGTCGCCACCTATCGTGCGGTCAAATCCGGGGGCGAGGCCGAAGCCCCGGCGATCATCGTGCAGCGGATGATCGCGGCAACGGCCGCCGGTGTGGCCTTTTCGGCGGATCCGGTGTCGGGACAGCGCAACCGGGTTGTTGTGTCTGCGGTCGAAGGTTTGGGGGATGCCTTGGTGGCGGGAGAGGTGGACGGCGAGGATTGGACCATCGATCCCTCTGGCGCGGCCAAATCTGGGCACGCCGCGCCACGGGTTTTGACGGCAGATCAGGCGCAACAGATCGCCGTGCTGGCGCGGCGGGCGGAAGAGGCGTTTGGCGCGCCGCAAGACATCGAATGGGCCTTCGATGCGGAGGGGCTGCACATCCTGCAGGCACGGCCCATCACCACCGAGCTGCGGCCGGAGCCGCTGCCGGATCAGGCGCTCACCATTTTTGACAATTCCAACATCGTCGAAAGCTATCCGGGCATGGTCAGCCCGCTGACCTATTCCTTTGCCCTGCATGTCTATGCGCGGGTCTATCGCGCCTTTGTGCGGCTTCTGGGTGTGTCAGAGAAAACGGTCGCGGAGAACGCGGCGATCTTTGACAATCTTCTCGGACGCGTGGATGGGCGCGTCTATTACAATCTGGTCAATTGGTATCGGGCGCTGGCGCTCTTGCCGGGGTTTTCGCTCAACCGCGATTATATGGAAACGATGATGGGCGTGTCCGAGCCCATGCCGCGCGAGATCACCGAGGCAATTGGGCCGGCTCCGGTCACAGGCGCGCGCAAGGTTTTGGAATATGGCAAGCTGGTTGCGGTGGCGGGCGGCCTGATCTGGCAGGCGGTGCGGTTGCCGCGGACCCGGCGCAATTTCTATGCGCGGTTGAACAGGGTTCTGGAGCGCGATTTCGACATCGAGGCGGCGAATGCGACCGAGCTCGCGGCCGAGTATCGCCATATCGAAAGCACGCTCTTGGATCGCTGGGACGCGCCATTGGTCAATGATTTCCTGTGCATGATCGCGTTTGGGGCCTCGCGCAACCTGCTGCAGAGGTGGTTGGGCGAGAGGGGGCCGCTGCTGCATAATGATGTCATGATCGGCCAGGGGGATATCGTCTCGGCCGAGCCGGCGCAGCGGATTGCCCATATGGCACGTATGGTGCGCGAGGCCGGGGTCGCGGATCAGCTTGGCGCGGAGTGCAGGGTGGAGACCCTTGCGCCCTATCCTGAGATCGCGGCGGAAATCCGGTCCTATCTGGAGAAGTTCGGGGATCGGTGCACCGAGGAGCTCAAGCTCGAAAGCATCCCGTTGCGCGATGACCCCAGCAGCCTGCTGATGGCTGTGGCGGCCAGCGCCGCCCGTCCCGAAGGCCCGCGGCATGCGGGGAGCGACCCGGACTGGAGGGCGCTCTTCCCCGGCAATCCGTTGAAACGGCAGCTTGCCAAATGGATCGTTGGATGGGCCAAGGCGCGGGTGCGGGACCGCGAGAACCTGCGCTTTGAACGCACCCGTATCTTTGGCCATGCCAGACGTGTGTTTCTAGGCATCGGCCGCGAATTTGCCGCGCGGGGGTTGCTGGCCAAACCGCGTGACGTGTTCCACCTGACGACCTCCGAAGTCTTGGGGGCGGTCGAAGGATTCAGCCTGTCGCCCGATCTCAGGGCTATCGTCGCACAGCGTCAGGGCGAAGATGCGGCTGCCGCCCGACGTCCGGACCCGCCAGAGCGGATAGAGATCCGCGGCCCCGCCATTGCGCCGATCTGGGCCGAGGCCGAGGGGGGCGAGGAGGATCCGGAGCGGGTGAAAACCGGCACCGGCTGTTCGGCGGGTCAGGTGACCGCCAAGGCGCGGGTGATCCGTGATCCGCGGACAGAGGCGCTGCAGCCGGGGGATATCCTCGTGGCGCGTCACACCGATCCGGGCTGGATCGCGGTGTTTTCGAACGCGTCGGCCATTGTCGTGGAGCGGGGATCGCTTTTGTCGCATTCGGCGATTGTGGCGCGCGAGTTGGGTATTCCTTGTGTCGTGGGCCTTAAAGGGGCGACCCAGTGGATCAAGGATGGCGAGAACCTGTCGGTGGACGGGGCAAGCGGCAAGGTGGAGCGGTGCGATGGGGCGGAGTGAAATCGAAGGCAAGGCAGATTTCGATCACATCCGCTATGCCCAGCTGTGGGAAGATGCGGATGTTCTGACCGAGGCGTTGGGCGATTGCGCCGGGGGCACGCTGGTGTCGATCTGTTCGGCGGGGGATAATGCGCTCGCCATGCTGACGCTTGATCCGGCGAAAGTGGTGGTGGTTGATCTGTCGCCGGCGCAGATCGCCTGTTTGAGGCTCAGGATCGGGGCCTACCGGGCCCTGACACATCCCGAGTTTCTGGAGCTGACCGGATCGCGGCCGAGCAGGCGGCGCGCGGTATTGCTGGCGCGGGCGTTGCAAGGCGCTGACGCAGAGACGCATGCCTTTTGGACCGGGCTTATTCCCGAGGTGAGCCGTCATGGGATCGGTGGCATCGGCAAGTTCGAGCGGTATTTTCGCATCTTTCGCACGTGGCTTTTGCCCTTGGTGCATTCCCGGCGCAGGATTGATGAGGTCTTTACCCCGCGCACACCAGAGGCGCGCGAAGCCTTCTTTGAGACGCGGTTCAACACGTTCCGATGGCGGCTCTTGCTCAATATGTTCTTTTCGCGGTTCGTGATGGGACGCATGGGGCGCGACAAGGCGTTTTTCGATCATGTCGAGGGCAGCCCCGCCCAGCATGTGGCGCGACGCATTCGCCATGCAGGGGTTGCGACCGATCCGTCGCAAAACCCCTATCTGCACTGGATTTTGAAGGGCACCCATGGCGCGGCCTTGCCGATGGCGTGGCGGGCCGAGCATTTTGACACGATCCGCGCCCGGCTCGATCGTCTCGATATCCGGCCGGGATCGTTGGAGGCTTTTGTCTCGACCGGCGAAAAAGCCAACGGGTTCAACCTGTCTGATATCTTTGAATATATGTCGCCCGAGACGTTTGAAGCGGTCTATGGATCGGTTCTGTCGGCGGCCGCGCCCAAGGCCCGTCTGGTCTATTGGAACATGATGGCGCCGCGCCGGGTGCCCAAAGCCTATAGCGGTGCGGTTGAAACGCTTGATAGAATCGAGGATCAGCTGAAGGCGCGCGATATGGCATTTTTCTATTCAGATTTTGTCGTCGAAGAGGTGCGTGCGTGAGCGTAGCGCCCCCGATCCTGCTGGCCTTGGCCTGTGTTGCGGCATTGTTGGGATTGATGGCCGTGGTCCGGCGGGTGGCACGACAGGTCGGCCTGAACGCAGAGGTGCAGCGCAAGCTGATGCATGTGGGGACCGGGCTTTTTACGCTGGCTCTGCCGTGGATTTTTCCGCAGGGCTGGCCGGTTTACATGCTGATCGGGGTGACGATGGTCGTGATGCTGATCCTACGTCTGCCCCGGTTTTCGCAGGGACTGGGGGCCACGCTTCACAGTGTGGAGCGCAGGTCCTACGGGGATTTCCTATTGGCGTTGTCCGTCGGGATCTGCTTTCTCGTGGCCGGTGAAAACACCCTGTTCTACGTGCTTCCGATCGCCGTTTTGACATTGGCCGATGCCGCCGCCGCGCTGGCCGGGACAGCCTATGGCACCAAGCGCTATGTGGTGGAGGATGGCGAAAAGAGCCTCGAGGGGTCGGTGGTGTTTTTCGTCATCACACTGCTGGTTGCGATCATCTGCTTCTTGTTCTTGTCGAGCTTGCCGCCGCTCAACATCTTGATGTTGTGCCTGATGGTTGCGGCGTTCGGCACATTGGTCGAAGCGCAAAGCTGGCGCGGGTTTGACAACCTGTTCCTGCCGCTTGGCCTGCTGATTTTTCTGAGGGTGCATTATGACAGCTCCGTGGCGGAGCTGGCGATATTGACTCTTTTGTTCCTGGTCTCGCTGGCCAGTTTCGGCGTGGTGGGGAGCCTGGTCAACCTGAGCAAACACACGACGCGGGTCTATGTCGTGGCGGTGTTCTTGCTATTGGCGGCGGCAAAGTTTCAGAACACTCTTCTGCCGATCATGGTGCTTGCGGCGCATGGTTGGGCGCGGACTGCGTCGCCGTGTGACAGCAAATTCCCCGAGCTGGATGTCGTTGCGGCCTTGGGGCTCTTGGGGTTTGGTTGGCTTGCGGCGGGGCATGCGACGGGGCTCGATGGGGTCGGCTTTTTCGGGCTCAGCGCGATGGGGTTGGCCATGGGGTTCATCGCGGTGGCGCGGCGCGCCTTGACGGTCGCGATTCCTCTGGCCGCCACTCTTTTGTTCCTGATCCGGAGCTGGGCGGTGTCGCAGAACTCTGACTTTTCCAACTGGGCCGAGCCTTTGACCGCGCTGTCGCTTGTCTCGCTCGCGATCATGGCTGTTGTGCCGTCGGTGTTTTCGCAGATGTTTCGAACCAATCGTGTGGCGAAGCTCGGGCTATTGGCGCTGTTGCCGCCGCTGGGCTTTTACGTCTGGTCCTTTCTGGGGGAGGCCGGCGTCGGGATTGTCGGTGGAGGTATCTCATGACGACGCATATCATTCGGACCGAGGGGGCCAAGCTGACTGTGTATCTGGAGGGGCCCGAGTGGGAGGGCGCGCCGAGCGCGACGCTTGGCGATTTCTCCTGCGAGACGCCGGAGGCGGGGCGAGAGGTTCTGCGAAGGGCGATTGAGCACATCCGGGATGCTGGGGGGGATCGGGTCATCGGTCCGATGTCCGGGGATACTTGGCACAGCTATCGGGTCGTGTCCGAGAGCGACGGGTCTGCCGCCTTTCTGATGGAGCCGACGCACAAGCCGCATGAGGCCGAGCTGTTTCGCGCGGCAGGGTTTTCGGTCATCAGCAAGTATTTCTCGGCGCGGGTCGCCCTGGCGCAAACGGCGCAGGCGCCCCCGGCCGCACGTGAGGCGTTTGAAGTCGAGGCCTGGGACGGGCGCAACCCCGAAGCGCTGTTCCGGCAGGTTTATGCGCTTTCGGTCGAAGCCTTTTCCGGAAATGCCTTTTACAAGCCGATTTCCGAGAGCGATTTTCTGGCGATGTATATGCCTGTGGTGCCGATGCTGAAGCGCGAGCTTATCTTTTTTGCCCGTCGCCCGGATGGATCCCTGGCGGGGTTTCTGTTTGGCATTCCCAATTATGCGGAAGGGCCGAACCCCTCTGCCGCCATCCTGAAGACCTATGCCAGTCTAGAGCGAGGCGCGGGGCGCCATTTGGCCAGTCATTTTCACAAATCCGCGCTGCAGCTTGGGTTTGACACGGCCATTCACGCGCTGATCCATGATGACAACCAATCCGCCGAGCGCAGCGTTGCCGAAGGGGCCACGGTGTTTCGGCGGTATGAATTGTTGGGGCTGCGTCTGGATGGCTAATCTTCTGGACCAGTTTGCAGCGGCGGTTGAACGGCACCCGCATCGGACAGCGATCATTGGCGGCGACGGCCGCGAGGTTACCTATCGTGAGTTGCAGATACGGGCGCAGCAGTTTGCCAGAAAATGGCGGCGCAAAGGGATTGCCCATGGCGATCGCGTCTTGCTGGCGATGCCGGTCAACGCTGATCTCTACGCAAGTCTGGCGGGTTTGTGGTCTCTGGGGGCGACGGTGGTTTTGCCAGAACCCGCGATGGGTCTCGCAGGGTTGCGTCATGCTGCGAGAACGACCCGGCCCAAGGCCTTTTGCGCGGCGGGATTGTTCGCGCTTCTGGGGTTCGTGGTGCCAGAGCTCATGCGGCTGCGGCTCTTGCTTCCCGGCGGCGCCCCGGGCGATCAGCCGGTCGCCATGGTGCAGGACGCGGATACGGCGCTCATTTCCTTTACGTCGGGCACCACAGGGCAGGCCAAGGCCATACCGCGCAGTCACGCATTTCTCATGGCGCAGCATGACGCCATCGCGCCGGTTCTGGAGAGCGATCAGGCCGAGCGGGATCTGGTCGCGTTTCCGGTGTTTACCCTGATTAATCTGGCGGCGGGACGCACGACTGTTTTGCCCAATTGGAAGATGAACAAGCTGGATCGGCTCTCGCCCGAGCAATTCTCGGGCTGGATAGCGCAGCAGCAGGTGACGCGGCTTTTGATCCCGCCGTCCTTGTGCGAGACGCTGGCGCGTTGCGAGGGTATTGGGTCGGTGCACAGGGTTTTCACCGGCGGCGGGCCGGTCTTTCCGGATCTCATTGAGAGGCTTCTCGGCAAGCCGGGTCTGGAGGTGGTCTGTGTCTATGGCTCGACCGAAGCCGAACCGATTGCCCATCTAGAGGCGCGCGACATCACGGATCGTGACCTGCGGGATATGGCTGCGGGGATGGGGCTTCTTGTCGGGCGGCCGGTTTCGCAGATCAAACTCCGCATTCGGGACGATGAAGTTCAGGTGGCGGGGGATCATGTCAATGATTGCTATCTCGATCCGGCGCATTCCGAGGAGAACAAGATCAGGGACGGCGGCACGATCTGGCATCGCACGGGCGACGCGGGGCGGCTGGACGCGCAGGGGCGGTTGTGGCTCTGGGGTCGGTTGGGGAGCGATGTGAAAACACCGGGGGGGCGCATGTTTCCCTTCGCGGTCGAAGTCGCCGCACGGCAGTGGTCAGGGGTCCAGCAGAGCGCACTCATCTGCCTCGATGGAGATCCTGTCTTGTGCATTGAAGGTGACGAGGGCCAACTGACAGAGTGGCGTCACTTGGCGCAGGGTTTTGGCGTGTCAGACGTGCTCCATCTGAAGAAAATTCCGATGGACAAGCGCCACAGGTCGAAAGTCGATCGGGCAAAGCTCTTGCAATTCTTGGGCTCGTGAGTGGCAGAGGTTTTGCCGGAGGCTTTGCCTGCGGAGCGGTTTTGAAGGCTTTGAGTTTTTTGGAAAATGTCAGATGGCGGACATGCCCAGCCGGTCCCGGCTGGGCGTGTCGCGCGTCGCTTAACCCGCGTTGGGGGCGGGATGGCGGGTGGGGTGGAAGCTGCCGGGGGCGGCGATGAGGGGGGTGAGGCCACGGGAGGTGGCGGCGTCGAGCCCTTCGGGCGGGACGATCATCGTGGTGCCCGAGCCCACGACCTCGCCGCGGATGAGGATGGGCTTGCCGGAGCCAAAGCTCATCACCGGGCGGCGGGCGTCGAGATCGATCACGGTGACATCGGCATCGGCGCCGGGGGCGAGATGGCCTTTGCGGGTGCCGAGCCCCATTATCCGGGCCGGGGCGATGGAGGTTTTCTGCACGAATTGCGCGAGGGTCAGCGCGTTCAGATGGACCAGCGCCAGCCCGCGTTCGCAGAGGTCGTTGCGGGGCAAGCCGCCGCCATCGGTGGCGAGCGCGTCGATGGCAAAGCTGCCGTCGGGGCGTTTCAGCATGGCGAGCGGGATCGTGGTCTCGGACGGGTTGACGTAGAAGCTCATGCCGATGTTGGTCTCGGCCTCTTGCCATGCGGCGAGGGCCTCGGGCCCGGTTTCAAGGCGGGTCAGCCCATCGCGGGAGACGTGGATATGCGCCCAGCCGGCGAGGATCGCCTCGGCGAGGCCGTCACGGTTGGCGGCAAAGCCACCGGCCTTGAGGTTGCGCTGGGTCGCGACGCTTTCGGGAATGCCGTTGGAACATTTGGCGGAATTGCCGTTGATCGGGGCGAGATAGCTCTCGGACCAGATGTTGGGATAGTCGAGCAGCATGTCGGCCGCCTGTTGCGCCTCGAGAAGCGGCGGGCCTTCAAAGCCGCGGGCGTAGGAATTGACATGCGGCATGTGGAGCGGGTTGCCGGCGGCGAGCTCGCAAGCCTCGGCCAGGCCGCGCAGGTTCTGCGGTGTGTCGAGCGTGCCGGCGTGAAAGGCGACATGGGCGCCTTCGCGGCCGCAGAGCTCGATCACCCGGGCCGAGGCCTCGGCGGTGAGCGGGAAATGACCGCCCAGAACCTTGAGGCCGACGGCACCGGCGCGGCGGGCCTTGGCCAGCGCCTCGGTCAGCTCGTCCATCTGGGGATTGGTGGTGCTCACCGTGTGGCCGGGGCGCACATAGTCAACGCAGGCCAGCGTCAGCCCGGTGCCGGTCGCGGCGGCGATGTCCATCACGCTCTCGATCGGCCCGGCCATGTCGAGCGCGGTGGTCACGCCTGCCAGCGCCAGCATGTTGTGCCCCGCCGCGCCGCCCATCCAGCCCGAGACATGGACATGGGAGTCGATCAGCCCGGGCAGCACATGCAGGCCGGTTGCGTCCTCTTCGCGGCTGGCGGGGCCGGTGATGTCAGCGCCGAGGGCCGCGATCTTGCCGTCCTTGAAGGCGATATCGGTGATTTCATCCAGCCCGTTGACGGGGTCGACCACATGGCCGCCTCTGAGGATCACATCGTAGCTCATTGGTCTTTCCTTCTGTCCGATATTGAGACGACCCGGCCGGGGGCGGTCTTGACCAGCGCCGTGCCGGGGCGTTGGCCCGTGGAACGGCCCTCGGCCCAAACCTCGCGGCCATTGACGAAGACATGTCTGATGCCTTCGGCGGGTCGAATGGGGGTTTCAAATGTTGCGCCTTCGCGGATCGTGGCCGCGTCGAACAGCACCAGATCGGCAAAGCCGCCGATGCTGATGCGTCCGCGTCCGCCGAGGCCAAAGCGATCGGCGGGCAGGGAGGTCATGCGTTGCACCGCCTCTTCGAGAGAGAAGAGCCCGAGGTCGCGGGCATAATGGCCCAAGACGCGCGGAAAGGTGCCCCAGACCCGTGGGTGGGGGTGGCTGCCGCCGGAGATGCCGTCGGAGCAGATCATCGTCTGGCGATAGCTCAGGATGCGTTGGACGTCGGCCTCATCCATGATGAAGAAGATCGCCGTGGCGGGCATCAGCCGGTCGACCGCCGCGTCGAGATCGCAGCCCCAACCCTCGGCGATGTCGGCGAGGTCGCGCCCGGCCATGTCGGGGTAGGTCTCGCTCTCGGCCACGATGACGCGGGTGGCCTGCCGGTGGCGGCCCGAGTTGAGGACGGTGGAAGAGGCGATCCAGGGCGTGGTGTCGAGCCCGACGCGATGCGCGGCGGCGTAGTCTTCGATCATCTGCAGGGTGCGGGTCGAGAGCCCGTGATTGGCCAGGCCTGCGCATTTGTGATGCGAGACATGCACGTCGCAGCAGGCGTCGCGGCCGACGGCAAAGGTCTCTTCCAGCGCCTCGATGACGCGGTCGCCTTCGTCGCGCATATGGGTGACGTAGAGCTTGCCCTCGGCGGCGGCAACGCGGGCGAGCGCGGTCAGCTCGGCCAGAGGCGCGGCGCGGGAGGGGGCGTAGAAGGTGCCGGTGGAGAGGCCGATGGCGCCCTCGGCCAGTGCGCATTCGAGTTGCTGCGACATGGCGGAGAGTTGGCTGGGCGAGGCGGGCTGATCGAGATCGGCCATGGCGTTGGCGCGGAGCGTGGAATGGCCGATGAGGCAGGCCGTGTTGACCGCCGGAGGGTCCTGCACCAGCCGGTCGTGATAGTCGCGATAGCGGGCAAAACGCGGCAGGGCGTCGCCGATGATCATCCGAAGCTGCACCGGCAGGGCGGTCTCGGTGGTGATCGGCGCGATGGAAAAGCCGCAATTGCCGTTGATGATCGTGGTGACCCCTTGGCTGACCATGAAGGGCATGTCGGGATCGGTCAGGACGGCGGCGTCGTGATGCACATGCGGGTCGATAAACCCCGGCGCGAGGATGAGCTCGGTGCCGTCGATCCGCCGCCCGGCCTGCCAGCGCGAGAGATCGCCGATGGCGGTGATGCGGTCATCGCGCACGGCGAGATCGGCGGCGTAGCGCGGGGCGCCGGTGCCGTCGATGATCTCGGCGCCGTGGAGGATCAGATCAGCCTGCATGGGACAGGTCCTTTGGGTCACGTGATGGTGGTCGGGTCAGCCGGGTCAGTCTGGGCCGGTCAGTCTGGGCAGGTCAGTCGGGTGCGGCGCGGCGCGTGTCCCAGCCGTCGCCGCACCAGCGGGCCAGAAGATGCACGAGGATGATCAGGATCATCAGCGGCACGGCGATGGCGACCCAGACGGTTGTGATGGGCAGCGCCTCGGCCATGGTCTTGCTGTGGCGGAGCAGAAAGCTGCGCGCCGGGTTGAGGCCGGGGCCGTAGAAGCAATAGATCAGGATCGGCACGAGATAGGTCAGGACCACCGCCGAGCGGATGATCTCGGCCGCGACCTGCATCCAGGGCGGGCCGTTTTTCACGCCGTTCATCAAGGCCGGGTCAAAGCGGCGTTTGAACGCCATGCTGGCGCCGATCAGCCCCGCCCAGATCATCGCATAGCGTGCGAGCTCTTCGGTATAGGGCGGGGGCTGTTGGAAGATATAGCGCGCCACGACCTGCAACAGCACCGCAGCGACCAAGACGATGATCGCGAAGGAGGTGATGATGCTGGCCACCACGTCGATCGCCCCGCTGATGCGCAGAACTGTGGTTTGTATCTTGCCTGTCATGGCGCGCGTCCTTTTCGTGAGCGGCTTACTGGGCCGCGGCTTTGGCCTGATCCCAGAGGGCAAGCTGTTCGGCGGTCAGGGTCTCGGACCAGAGCGGTTTCGCGACGGCGATGATCTTGTCGCGTTCGCCTTCGGCCAGCGGGGTGATGGTCACGCCCAGCTCGACCTGTTTCTCGGTGACCGAGGTCGACCATTCGGCCACCCAGTCGCGGTTGGCGGCGAGGCCCGCGTCAACGGCGGCGTCGATCTGGGTTTTTTCTTCGTCCGAGAGGGTCTGATACCAATCCTCGGAGATCACGATGGCGCGCGACGAGGGCCAGAGATCTGCGGGGGTGTAGTATTTCAGGAAGGAGGTGTGACCATTGCGGATGGCCGAGCTGGGCGGGTTGAAATAGCCGTCGGCGACGCCGGTCTGGATCGCGTTGGCGACCTCGGCCCAGGCGATGACGGTGCCGCTGCTGCCGATGGCCTCTTGCAGCTTGATCTGTTCGGGGTTCAGTGCGCGAAACCGCAGCTCTGCCATCTGGTCCATCGTGCTGATCGGCATTTTGGAATTGTGGATGCCCATGGCCGTGCCGATGTAGTTCAGCCCGACGAGGCGGATGCCACTTTCCACCAGCGGTTTGTTGAACTCATCCATCAGCTTGCCGGCCTCGATGGTCGCATCCATTTCGGCATCCGAGGCGAAATAGAAGGGCAGGATCACGCCCTTGAGCAGCGGCGACATGGAATAGACGGTCGACGCCGCCGCGAGATTGACCTCGAGCAGGCCTTGGGCGACTTGGTCGAGCCGTTCTTTTTCCTTGCCCAGCGTGTTGGACGGGTACATCTCAACGGTGAAATCGGTGCCTTCAAGAGCGGCGGCAAAGCCTTGGGCAAAGGCGGCCTCGCCGCTCACCGTGGGATCGTCAACGGAGTTCATCGCGATCTTGATCTCTGCGGCCTGCAGCGGGGCGACGGTCATCATGGTCAGCCCGATGGCGGTCAAAGTGTTGAGCAGTTTCATTTTTTCTCTTTCTCTCTCTGTTGGTTCGGGGTCAGCGCAATCCCAGCGCGCGTGGCAGTGCGAGGGATATTTCGGGGACGAAAGTCAGAACGATGAGGATCAGGACTTCGACGAAGAAGAACGGCAAAGTGGCGCGGATCAGCCGCCAGTAATCCATGTTGACCACCGTCGACAGGATCAGCAGCACCGCGCCCAAGGGAGGCGACAGCAGCCCGGCGGTGATGTTGAAACAGATCACGATGCCGAGATGCACCGGGTCGATCCCCATGAGCAGCGCGGCGGGCACGAAGATCGGCGCAAAGAGCGCGACGGCGGCCTTGACGTCCATCGCCATGCCAGCGCCGAGAAAGATCACGTTGATCAGCATCAGATAGCCGAGCGGGCCAAGGCCCCAGCGTTCGACCACGGCCTGAATGGCCTGCGGCCATTGCAGGAGTGCGGCGATATAGGAAAAGGTCGAGATCGCGCAGAGCAGGATGAACACGCCGCCGAGCATCACGCCGGTGCGCACCAGGCTCTCGCGGATGTCGGCCCATTTGAGCTGACCATAGCCGATGCCGATCAGCAGCGCCGCCAGCACCGCAACGGCGGCGGCCTCGGCCGGGGTCATGATGCCAAAGAGCGTGCCGCCGAGGATGATCACCGGCAGCAGCATCGCCGGGACGGCGCGGCGGAAGGACGGCCAGAGCGCTGGCAGGTCCATGCCCTTGCCGCCGGGATGGTCGTCGCGATGGGCGAAATAGGCGTTCATCGCCATCAGCACCGCGGCCAGCAGGAGGCCCGGCAGGATGCCCGCGGCAAAGAGCGCGGTGACATTGGTGCCCATCAGCGCGCCGTAAAAGATCATGATCGACGAGGGCGGAATGATCGGCCCGATGATCGAGGAGGCGCCGGTGATGGCGGCGGCATATTCGCGGGTGTAGCCGCGGCGCTCCATCTCGGGGACGAGGGAATTGCCAAGCGCGGCGGCGTCCGCCGTGGCCGAGCCGGAGACGCCTGCGAAAAACACCGAGGTGGCGATGTTCACATGGCCGAGCCCGCCTTTGAGCCGCCCGAAGAGCGACATGCAGAAATCGATCAGCGCGGCGGCGACACCGCCCCGGTTCATCAAATCGCCCGCAAAGATAAAGAGCGGCATGGCGAGGAAGGCGAAACTGTCGAGCTGGCTAAAGAGCCGCTGGGGCAGCACGGCGATGAACTGGGCCTTGTCGACGGCGACGAAGGTCAGGATCGCCGAGGCGCCGATCAGATAGGCGATGGCCGTTCCGGCGAAGAGGGCGACGGCGGTGCCGAAGAGAATGAAGGAGACGGGCAAGGTGGGATCCAGACCTGGGAAAGTGTTGCTTGAGCCTGCGAGGAAGTGGCGCATGACAAAATAGAAAACTTTTGGTAGTCCCATAGCATATTACTATGGATGCATAGGGAAATCGGCCTATGAAAGGCGTGACTCTTCAACGTTTGCAGGTGTTTTGCGCGGTGTACAAAGCGGGCTCGATCTCGCAGGCGGCGCGGGACATGTTTTTGTCTCAGCCTACGGTCAGCAGGCATTTGCACGATTTTGAGGCAGTGATGAATCTCACGCTGTTTCTGCGGGACAAGGGCAGGCTTGTCCCGACCGAGGCGGCGGATGCGCTCTATGACAGCAGCCGGTTTCTCGACGAGGGGATTTCGCGGCTGGAAAGCCGGGTGGCGTCGATCCGGCAGGGCTCGGGGATGCGGCTTGCGGTGATGGGGGTGACGCTGATGATGCCCTATTTCATCCCGCAGGCCATTTTGCGGCTTTTGCGGGACATGCCGGCGCTGGATTTCTCGGTCAACACCGGCATTCTGTCGCAACAGCTTTCGGTCTTGCGCAATGGTCAGGTGGATATCGGGCTGGCGGCGGGTGGTGTGTTCACCTCGGATATTCAGTCGGAAAAGCTGGGGGAGGGGCGGCTCATGGCGCTGATCCCCGAGAGCTGGGATCTGGCGGAGAAGGCCGAGATTGATCTGGCGGATCTCTGCGACCGGCCGACGGTCAATCTCACCGCGCGGGGGCCGATCGGGCGGGTCCTGTCAGATGCGCTGGCGGAGCGGGGGTTGTCGTTTGATCGGCAGATCATGGGGCATTCGCTGTTCACGGCGCCCTATCTGGCGGCGTCCTTGGGGCGGGCGGTGGTGGTGGATGAATACACGGCCTTTAACCACCCGGTGCCGAGCCTGCGGCTCAGGCCGCTCAGCCATGAGCTGACCTTCGATATTTCCGCGATCTTCCATGCGCAATCCGAGCGGTCGATCGCCGCGGAGAGCTTTGTCGGGCATTTGCGGGCGTTGCTCAGGGATTGGGACGGGGCACCGGCCTGAGGGGCAAATCCGCGAAAATGGCCTGTCGGCAGCGCGTCGGTAACACGTCGGTATTGCGACTGTGCCCAAAATCGGGGGGACGGGCCCATAATAAAGGCGGCCCGGGGGCCGCCTTTGCTGTCTCGTGATACCGAGCGGATCAGCTGCGGCCCTTCCAGGGGACGAGCACCCGTTCGGCCCAGCGCATCAGCATGTCGATGCCAAAGCCGATGACCCCGATGAGGATGATCCCGAGGATCACGATATCGGTGTTCTGGAAGCGCGAGGCGACCATGATCATCATGCCGGCGCCCTGTTCGGCGGCGACCAGTTCGGCGGCCACGACGGTGCCCCAGCAGACCCCCATCGCCACCCGCGCCCCAGTAAAGATCTCGGGCAGCGAGTTGGGGATGATGACATAGCGCATGATCTGCCATTTGCTCGCACCGAGCGAATAGGCGGCATGCACCTTGGAGATCGCCACGCCGGACACGCCGGAGCGGGCGGCAATGGCCATGATCCAGAGCGCCGCGAGGAAGAGCAGGATGATCTTGCCCGCCTCGCCGATGCCGAACCAGATGATCACCAGCGGGATCAGCGCGAGCGGCGGCACCGGGCGCATGAATTCCACGATCGGGTCAAACCAGCCGCGGAACCAGTTGCTCAGCCCCATGGCATAGCCCAGCGGGATGCCGACCAGCGCCCCGATCAAGAAGCCCACGACCACGCGGAAGAGCGAATAGCCGAGATGTTCCCAGAGGGTGAAGTTGCGGAAGCCTTCGTCGAGCACGCGGATGGTGCGTGTCCAGACCTCTTCGGGCGGCGGCAGGTAGAGCGGCTCCATCTGCCAGCCCCGGCTCGGCGCGTAGTTGGGCGTGCCCTTGTCCGAGAGGGTGACCGTGCCGCTGTCGATCTTGACGGTGCCACCACGGGTGATGGGCTGGCCGTTGATGGCCACCACTTCGGCGCCGTCGCTCTTGCTGATCTCGTCATTGGCATCGACGCGGATCAGGCCGGAACGCCATTGCGCCATGGCCTCGGAATCGTTCTTGGCAAAGCCGTCGCCGGGATCGACCTCGGGGGCGTCGACCTTTTCGTCGCGCGGATAGACCACCACGGTGACGGTGGCGTCATCGCGCTGGCCATTGGCCTCGGCGGTGTAGGTGAACTCGGCCGTGCCGACGAAAGGCGCGGGCGCGTGCAGGAAGCGGGGCAGCAGGCTCGAGCCGGTGAACATGCCCCAGATGAAGAAGATGGTGAAGATCGAGATGATCCCGGCCGCCCGGTTCGGACGCACGGCGCTTTCATCGCCGAAGGTCACGGTCTTGAGCGAGGTGTAGTCGCGCAGGGTGGCGCGCTGGATCACCTTGGTGACGATCAGATAGGCGCCGACGAAAATGCCCACATAAATGGCGAGAACGAAAAACCCGGTCATGCTGCATTCTCCGTGCGGCCCATGATTTCCTCTTCCATGTCCCAGATCATCGAGAGGATTTCCTCACGTTTGGGGCCGAAATCGGGATGTTTCTTGACCTCGCGCAGATCGGCGCCGACGCCGAGCTCTGCGAAGGGCAGGCGGTATTCCTTGTGGATGCGGCCGGGGCGCGGGGCCATCACGACCAGCCGTTCGCCCAAGAGCAGCGCCTCTTCCACCGAGTGGGTGATGAGGATGATCGTCTTGCCGGTCTCTTTCCAGAGCTTGAGCACGAGGCTTTGCATCTTTTCGCGGGTCAGCGCGTCGAGCGCGCCGAGCGGTTCGTCCATCAAGATCACGTCCGGGTCATTGGCGAGGCAGCGGGCCAGCGCCACGCGCTGCTGCATCCCGCCCGACAGCTCGTAGACGGCCTTTTCCTTGAAGTCCTGAAGGCCCACGACATCGAGCAGATGATTGACGATCTCGTCTTTCTCGGATTTGGGCATGCCCTTCATCGAGGGGCCAAAGCCCACGTTTTCGCGCACCGACATCCATTCGAAGAGCGCGCCCTTCTGGAACACCATGCCGCGTTCGGCATCGGGGCCAGAGATCGTGTGGCCGTTCATCACCAGCTTGCCTTCGGTGGGCGCAAGGAACCCAGCCACGATATTCAACAACGTGGTCTTGCCGCAGCCCGAGGGGCCGAGCACACTCATTAACTCACCTTCTTTGAGGTGCAGCGATACATTCTTGAGCGCCTGGACCGCGCTGCCGTCGGGCAGCTCGAAGCGCATGGAAAGGTTTTCTATGGAAAGTCCGGTCATAAAGGCCCCACCTGTTTCCGTTTTATAGTCGTCCCGGGCGAGGCGGCCCCCGCATCCGTATGTTGGGGTGTCACCGACACCGGGAGACCCGGTGCCGGTGGGTTTGGCCTTACATGCCTTGGGCGGCTTTCAGGGGCTCGATGTTGAGCGCGCCTTCATAGCTGTCCAGAGCCGAGTCGATCGAGCCGGCTTCGACGAAGACATCGGCGACGCCTTTCATGAAGCCCGCAGCGGTGCCACCGAGCCAGGCTTCGGAGAGCTGCTCTTCGATGGTCGGGAAGGACATGGTGCCGATCGCGCTGCGCGCGGCTTCGAGATCCATACCCGATTGCTCGGCGATGACGGCCAGCATCTCGTCGCTCTTGCCGTCGTTCCAAGCGCTGTTCGCGTCGGCGGTCACTTTGAGGAATTTGGCCAGAGTGTCCCCGTTTTCGGCGGCAAAGGCGGCGGGAACCGAGGTCACGTCAAAGACGAGAATGCCGATTTCCTGCTTTTCAGCGCCGGTGAGGAGCACGTCGCCATGTTCGCGCATGGTGGCCCAGCCGCCGCCATAGCCGCAGGCAAAGTCAACGGCGCCCTGGGCGAGCGCGTTGCCACCTTCGGGCGGCGGCATGTCGACGATCTGCAGGCTGTCGAGCGGCACGCCAAAATGGTCCATCTGACGGATGAAGCTGTAATGCGCGGCGGTGCCGAGCGGCACGGCCACTTTCTTGCCCGCCAGTTCGCCGGCGGAATCCTTGGTGATTTCGAGGTCTTTGCGCACGGCGCAGCCTTGGTTTTCGGCATAGCTCACCGCGACGTCGACCAGCTGCAGGTCCTGGCCGCCGGAGGTGGCGACGACGAAGGGCGGCAGGCCTTGGCTCACCGAGATCTGGACATCGCCCGAGGCCATGGCGGCGCTCATCGCGGTGCCGGTCTCGAAGCTCACCCAGTTGACCTTCATGCCGAGGGCTTCGTCATAGGAGCCATCGGCCTTGGCGGCGAGGAAGGGCATCGGCCATTCGAGGAAGTAGCCGACGGTGAGTTCTTCCATGGCTTGGGCGGTGGTGGCCTGCATCGACAGGGTCAGCGCCGTGCCGGCCACGAGGGCGGACATCAATTTTTTCATGTTAATTCTCTCTCTCCTGTTGGGCTTGCCCGATGATTGTGCCGCATGGCACGCACCGGAGGACCCGATCTGTTATTTCGCATTGCGGAATGCTATTCCGATGGGCGAGATTAGTTTGTCGCTGTTAGCGCCGTCAATGCCGTTGGGGCAGACGCCGGGCGACTTGAGCAGTGAAATCGTAAAACTGGCATCATTAAATACCCACTTGTCAGGAAATCATATGTCCAGTAGTTCCGTATTACGGGAGGTCGATGTCATGGCAAAAGCACCAAGCAGTTCAATCGTCAGCAAATGCGCCAAGGTGATGGATGTTTTGTCCGTCGCAAAAACGCCGATGCAATTTTCCGAAGTCGTCGAAGCTACGGGCTTCGTGAAATCCTCCTGTCACCGCATCCTTGCGGTGCTGATCAGCGAGGGGCTGGCGGAATATGACACGGCGAATCGCACCTATCGGACGGGGACGCGGCTGCATCAATGGGCGCGTTCGGCCTGGCGGCGAATCGATCTGCAGAAGCTCGCGGGCGACGAGATGCTGCGGCTCAATGACGTGACCGGGCTCAATGCGGCGCTGTCCATTCTGGACGGCAATTCGATCCTCTATCTGCGCACCGAAGACCATGTGCCGATCCGGCTCGCGGCGCGGGCGGGAGACCATGCGCCATTGCATTGTACGGCGGCGGGCAAGGTGTTTCTGGCCTTCGCGCCCCCGGCCCGGCGGGACGAGCTTCTGGGGCAGATCACCTATGATAAATATACCGAATATACGCTCACCTCGCGGCAGCAGGTGGAGCGCGATCTGCTGCTGACGCAGGCGCGGGGCTATGGCACGGCGCTGCGCGAAGAGTTCCTGCAGATCACCGGCATGGCGGCCCCGGTTCGGGACGAAAAAGGCGATGTGATCGCGGCCGTGTCGCTGTGGTCTCTAGACCGGGATGCGAGCCCCGAGGCGGTGATCGCGCGGGCGGGGGATCTGCTCGACGGGGTCAAGCGGATCTCGCAGCAGATCGGCTGGGCACCGGAAGAGGAAGAGGCTTGACGCAAAGCCGGTAGCTCTCACATAATGATAGGGGAGTTCCGTAATGTGAGAGGCCATCATGACAGCGCCCCGGATCGCAGGCCCCTGGCCAGAGTCGCTTTGGCGGGCCACCGCGCCCATTGTCGCCCCGAGTCCCCGGCTCGAGGGAGAGCAACGGGCCGATGTGGCCATCATCGGGGCCGGGTTCACCGGATTGCGCGCAGCGCTGGAGTTGGCGCAGGTGGGCAGCGACGTGGTGGTGGTGGATGCGGGCGATGTCGGCTGGGGCGCGTCTGGACGCAATGGCGGGCAGGTCAACCCGATGATGCCGTTCAACGGGCCGGAACAGCTGCGCAAGCTGCTCGGGCCGCAGCATTTCGAACGGCTGGCGGAGGCGTCACTGGCGTCGGCGGATGATCTCTTTGACACGATCGCGCGGCATGGCATCGACTGTCAGGCGCGGCAAAACGGCTGGCTCCGGGTGATCCATTCGGCCAAGGCGCATCAGGCGGCGCTGCGCGATGTGGCGGAATGGCGGGCGATGGGCGCGGAGTTCGAGCTGGTCGAGGGCGAGGCGCTGTGGGCGATGGCGGGCACGCGGGCCTATCGGTCGGGGGTGGTGAGCCCGCGCGGCGGCGCGGTGCAGCCTTTGATGCTGGCGCAGGGCTTTGCCGAGGCGGCGCGGCGGCATGGGGCGCGGATCTTTGGCCAGAGCCCGGTGACGGATCTCAGCCGGGCCTCTGGCGGTGTCTGGGAGCTGCGGAGCAAAGAGGGGGTGGTGCGGGCGCCGATGGTGATCGTGGCGACCAATGCCTATAGCAGCAATCTGGTGCCGGGGTTGCGCCGCTCGCTTTTGCCCGCGACGCCGGTGCAGATCGCCAGTGAACCGCTGGAAGACAGTGTTATCAATGAGATACTACCGCAAGGCCACACGATTTCCGACAGTCGCAGGGTCATCATGTTTGGCCGCAGAGAGCCGGACAACCGGATGATCTATGGCAGCATGGGGCGGCTGGTGAAGCCGGATGTCTTTGCCGGGTTCGACTGGCTCCGGCGCGATGCCGAGCGGGTCTATCCGATGCTCAAGGGCGTGCGCTGGGAGTATCGCTGGGGCGGGCATATCGCGCTCACCGATGATCACCTGCCGCATCTGCATGAGCCGCAGCCGGGGCTCTTGGCGGGGTTTGGCTATAACGGGCGCGGCGTGGCGCTGTCGTCGGTCATGGGACGGGTTCTGGCGCAGCGGGCGCTTGGCGCGCCGGCGGAGAGCCTGGCCTTTCCGGTGACGCCGATCCGGCCTGTGCCCTGGCGCGGGATCAAGCGGCTCGGCATGGGGCCGGCGATCTGGACGATGAAGATGATGGATTATCTGGAAACGCGGTAGGCCCGCAATTTACATAAGGAAACCAGTGAGATGAAAGATCAAGCGACAGCACCTGCCTTTGTCCTTTTCGGGCAGCCCGAGGTGGAAAAGGTGACGAAACCGACGACCGAGCGGCTCGTGTCTGGCGAGGCGAAAGAGGGCGTTTGGCTCTATTGTGACGATGCGCAGACCGGGTCGAAATTCGGTCAGTGGGACTGTACCGAAGGGCGGTTTCGGATCACCATGGAGGGCTATACCGAGTTCTGTCACATCCTCGAGGGCGAGGCGGAGATCACCGTTTTGGCCAGTGGCGAGACCCGGACCGTCAAGGCGGGCGACAGTTTCGTGATGCAGGCGGGGCTCGAGATGGAGTGGCATGTGCCGCGCTATATCCGCAAATCTTTCGTGGTGAGCAGCCTCGTCTGAGGCGGCGGTATCCTGTGAAAAACGGGGCATCGGCAGCGCGGCGGTAACACGTCGGTATCGCGTCGGTGCCCCTGTGAGACCTCTCAGAGCCGTTTTTGCGTGCGGCGCGCGGCGGCGATGGGGCGGCCAAGACGGCGTTCGCGCAGGAAGACGAAGAGCCCCGCGCCAAGGATCAGCGCGATGCCGAGGCTGGTGCTCAGCCCCGGCAGATTGCCGAAGATCATGAAGCCCCAGAAGATCGCCAGCGGCAGGCCGGTGTATTCAAAGGGCGCGACGGTGGCGGCGTTCGAGAGGCGATAGGCCTGCGACATGGAATAGCCCACCACCCCCGCCACAAGCCCCAGCGTCAGGAAGAGCCAGCGGTCATTGCCCTCGGGCCAGATCCACGGGCGCAGGAGAAAGCGCAGGCTCTCGGCCTCGACCATGTCGTGATAGCGGCCATCGCCCGCGACGAGCCAGAAGAGCGCGCCGACGATCAGGAACATGCCTTGCAGATAGACCGCGAGGGCCGAGCCTCGGGTGGTGACGCCAAGCTTGCGGGTCAGGAGCTGGGTGATGGCATAGGCGAGCGCGCCAATCACCGGCAAGAGATAGACGAAGAAGGGCGCATCGCGTTCCGCGCCGCCCGCCCAGGGCCGGGTCACGATGATCACGCCGATGAGGCCCACGACCACCGCACCGATCCGGTAGGGGCCGACCTTTTCGCCCAAGAAGGGGATGCTCAAGAGCGTGATCAGCAAAGGCGAGATAAAGAAGATCGCCGTGGTTTCCGCCAGATCAAGCACCGCCAGCGCGGTGAAGAAGGACATGTTGGCCGTCACGATCATCAGCCCGCGCAGGATATGCAGACCGGGGCGTTTGGTGCGCAGGATGTGCCAGCCGCCTTCGTAGCGGACCAGCGCGAGGCTGAAGAGGATGCCGATGGCGGAGCGGGTGAAGACCATCTGATGCAGCGGGTAGCCGCCCGAGAGGAACTTGATCAGCATGTCATTGACCGAGATCGCGGTGATGCCGACCAGCATGAAGGCGATGCCGATGGCGGGGTTGGGCGCGTCGCTGTGCATGGGGGCTCCTTTCGCGGTCACACTAGGCGGGGGTGGCGGGGCTGTCACGCGGCAAGTGGGCGGGGTCTGGCGGCCCGGGTCTGAGCGGGCCTAAGGGAGGCTGCTGACAGGTGGGATCAGCAGGGGGGATCTGTGCAGGGCTGCACGGTGATCCCTGCGACATCCTCTCTTTCGCGCATCGACCGGATGGCTTAGGCCTTTGGCAACACAGCAGGAGCAGGGCCATGACGGCGATCGTAGAGGTTTCGGGTCTGACCAAGACCTATAAGGGCGGGTTTCAGGCGCTCAAGGGTGTCGATCTCGCCATTGAAGAGGGCGAGATACTGGCGTTGCTCGGTCCCAACGGGGCGGGCAAGACGACGCTGATCTCGGCGCTCTGTGGCATCGTGCAGCCCACGGGCGGCACGGCGCGGGTCGGCGGGTTTGACGTGGTCGAGGACTATCGCGGCGCGCGGGCGATGATCGGGCTGGTGCCGCAGGAGGTGGCGCTCGAGCCGTTCGAGAAGGTGATCAACACGGTACGGTTTTCGCGCGGTCTTTTCGGCTACGGCAAGGATGAGGCGCTCATCGAGCGGATCCTGCGTCAGCTCAGCCTTTGGGACAAGCGCCATGCCCGGATTCGCGAGCTATCGGGCGGGATGAAGCGGCGGGTGCTCATTGCCAAGGCGCTCTGCCATGAGCCGCGGGTGCTGTTTCTCGACGAGCCGACGGCGGGGGTCGATGTCGAGCTGCGCCGCGACATGTGGGACGTGGTGGCGGAGCTCAAGGCGCAGGGCGTCACGATCATCCTGACCACCCATTACATCGAAGAGGCCGAGGCGATTGCCGACCGGGTGGCGGTGATCAATGGCGGGCAGATCCTGCTCGTCGAGGAGAAGGCGGCGCTGATGCGGCGGATGGGCTGCAAGGAGCTGACCATCGAGCTGACCGAGCCGGTGGCGGCGCTGCCCGAGGCGCTGGCGCGGTGGGATCTGCGGCTTGGGGCGGGGGGCGAGACGTTGATCTATGCCTATAGCACGCAAGGCGAGGGGACCGGGATCACCCGGCTCTTGCAGGATCTGAGCGCCGCGGGGCTCGGGCTGCGCGATCTGGCGACGACGCAGAGCAGTCTTGAGGATATTTTCGTGGGGCTCATCAAGGAGGGCGGGGCATGAACTGGCACGCGATCTGGGCGATCTATGTCTATGAAATGAAGCGGTTCTTTCGCACGTTGATGGAGAGCCTGCTGTCGCCGGTGATTTCCACCACGCTCTATTTCGTGGTGTTCGGCGCGGCCATCGGCAGCCGGATTTCCGAGGTGGAGGGGGTGAGCTATGGCGCGTTCATCGTGCCGGGGCTGATCATGCTCAGCGTGATGACCCAAGGCATCAGCAACGCCAGTTTCGGCATCTATTTCCCGAAATTCATCGGCACGATCTTTGAGCTCTTGTCGGCGCCGGTGAATTTCCTCGAAGTGGTGATCGGCTATGTCGGGGCGGCGGCGACCAAGGCGTTGATGATCGGGGTGGTGATCCTGCTGACCGCGTGGTTCTTTGTCGATCTGCGGATCGCGCATCCGGGCGCGATGCTGGCTTTCCTGATCCTGACCTGCGTGTCGTTTTCGCTCTTTGGCTTCATCATCGGGATCTGGGCGGAGAATTTCCAGCAATTGCAGCTCATCCCGCTGTTGGTGATCACGCCTTTGGTGTTTCTTGGCGGCGCGTTCTATTCGATCTCGATGCTGCCGCCGGCGTGGCAGACCGTGACGCTCTTCAACCCGGTGGTCTATCTCGTCTCGGGGTTCCGCTGGGCGTTCTTTGGCATGGCGGATGTGCCGGTGGCGGCGAGCCTTGCGGCGATCGCGATCTTCACCGGGCTGTGCCTCTTGGCGGTCTATGCGATTTTCCGCACCGGCTATCGCATCCGGAGCTGAGGGTCTGGGGGCGCTGCCCCCGGCCTTGCGGCCTCCCCCGGCATGTATCTGGCCAGAAGAAGGCGCGGCAAAAGAAAACGCCCGGAAGCCTGAGAGGCGCCGGGCGTTTTGCGGTTGTGGGGCGGTGGATCAGCCGCGGTAGACCAGCACCGAGCACGGCGCGTAGCGCGCGACGCGGGCCGAGTTCGGGCCTTGCAGCCGGTCGATGAGGTCGGGTTTATGCGCCCCCACCACCACGAGATCGGCCTTGGACTTCTTGATCGCGCCGAGGATCATTTCATAGATCGTGCCGACCTCGATGATATGTTGCACCCGGCCGAAATCGGGCAGGGTGTCGCGGACGAAGTCATGCAGCTGCTGGTCGGCGGCGGCGACCGCCTCTTTCATCGTGCCATCGCGGAAATAGGATCCGACGATGGACATGCCGTAATCGGGCACCACGCTCACCACGCTCAGCGAGGCGCCGTAGAATTTGGCCAGATCGGCGGCGGCGCGCAGCAGTTTGTCTTCGGTGTCGATATGCGACAGATCGACGGCGCAGAGGATGTGTTTGGTCATGCGGGAACTCCTTCCGGCGCGTGGCGTTTGCGGCGCAGCTGCAGCAGGACGATGAGGCCCAGAAGCAGCAGGGCCGGGAGGTAGAAGACCTCCTTGTAGACCCGGTCGGCGGGGACTTCGAGTTCGGCCAATTGCCAGTCGAAGTCGATGCCGAGCTGTTCCGAGGGGCCGCCGAAGTTGAGGTTGTCGACGAAGAGATCGCCGTTTTCCTCGCGGAATTCGATCCCGGCCCCGTCGAAGAGGCGGGTCGCGCCATCGCCGCCGGCCTCGCCCAGCGGCAGCAGGTAGCGCGCATCCACGGGGTCGCCGTTGAGGTCCTCGCCCATCAGGCGCACCCGCACCGAGGCGCCATCGGGGGCCTGTTCGGCCAGGGTGAAGATCTCGCCCGGGGCGCGGGTGGCGAATTCAGGCTGCAGCCGGTCGAGGAAGAAGCCCGGCTGAAACAGGGTGAAGGCCACCAGGAGCAGCGCCGCGCTTTCCCAGAGGCGCGAGCGCACCAGGAAATAGTTCATCGTCCCCGCCGCGAAGAGCAGCATGGCGATGGTGGCCACCACGAAGATGAACACCGCCTTGTAGGGGCCGACGTCGATCAGCAACAGATCCGTGTTGAAGATGAACAGGAAGGGCAGCAGCGCGGTGCGGATCGAGTAGAAGAAGGCCTGAAAGCCGGTGCGCAGCGGATCGCCCTTGGAGATCGCGGCGGCGGCAAAGCTTGCCAGCCCCACTGGCGGCGTCACATCCGCCATGATCCCGAAGTAGAAGACGAACATATGCACCGCCACCAGCGGCACGATGAGCCCGTTCTGCGCGCCGAGTTCTACCACCACCCCGGCCATCAGCGAGCTGACCACGATATAGTTCGCGGTGGTCGGCAGGCCCATGCCGAGGACGATGGAGATCAGCGCCACGAAGAACAGCATCGCGAGCAGATTGCCGCCCGAGAGGAATTCGACGAATTCCGCCATGACCTGACCGATGCCGGTGAGGGTGACGGCGCCGACGATAATGCCCGCGACGCCCATGGCGGCGGCGAGGCCGATCATGTTGCGGGCGCCGATGATCAGGCCTTCGGTGATGTCGTCATAGCCTTCGCGGAGCCGCGCCATGACGTCGGTCTGGCCGCGGAAGAAGGCCTTGAGCGGTTTTTGCGTGGCGAGGATTACCAGCATCGCGATGGAGGACCAGAAGGCCGAGAGGCCGGGCGATTTGCGCTCGATCATCAGCAGGTACATGAGCAGCAGGATCGGCATGATGTAATGGATGCCGGTCTTGAAGATCTCGCCGGTGGGGGGCAGCGATTCCATGCTCTCGGCGCTGGCGTCGAGATCGGGCCCCTTGGCGGCAAAGCGCACGGCGGCGAGATAGGCCACCGCCATGAGCACCACGATCACCCAGGTCGAGGCCTCGCCCAGCAGGGATTGCATCACATCGACGATCACGCCGCAGAGAAAGAGCGTGCCGCCGGCGATGACGATCGAGATGGCGATGATGAAGATCGCCCCGAGCATGAATTTGAGCGGGTGCATCCGGCTGGTGCCGGTCATGCCCATCTTGAGGGCTTCGAGATGGACGATATAGACCAGCGCGATATAGGAGATCGCCGCCGGGACGATGGCGGTCTTGACCACCTCGACATAGGAGATGCCGACATATTCGGTCATCAGGAAGGCCACGGCCCCCATCACCGGCGGGGTCAGCACGCCGTTGATCGAGCTCGAGACCTCGACCGCGCCCGCCTTGGTCGCGGGAAAGCCCACCTTTTTCATCAGCGGGATGGTAAAGGTGCCGGTGGTCACCACATTGGCGATGGACGAGCCGGAGATCAGCCCGGTCGCCGCCGAGGCGATGACGGCCGCCTTGGCCGGGCCGCCGCGCAGGTGGCCCAATGCCGCGAAGGCGAGTTTCAGGAAGTAATTGCCGGCCCCTGCCTGATTGAGCAGCGCGCCGAAGAGCACGAAGAGAAAGACAAAGCCCGAGGAGACGCCGAGCGCCACGCCGAAGACGCCTTCGGTGGTGAGCCACATATGCGACATCGCCTTTTCGAGCGAGGCGCCCTTCCACTGCACCACTTCGGGCAGGCCCGACCAGGAGCCGAAGAAGACATAGGCGAGGAAGAAGAGCGCCACCCCCATCAGCGGGAAGCCGAGCGAGCGCCGGGCCGCTTCGAGCAGCAGCACGATGCCGATCACGGCGACGATGATGTCGGTGGTGTTGGGCGCGCCGGAACGCGCGGCGACGCCGCTATAGGCGTAGAAGAGATAGGAGGCGGCCAGCGCACCGATGATCGCCACGACCCAGGTCACGGCGGGGATATGGTGGCGCGGGCTCGATTTCAGGCCGGGAAAGGCGAGGAAGGCCAAGAGCACGGCAAAGCCGAGGTGAATGGCGCGGGTCTGGGTGTCGTTCCACACGCCAACGCCGAGGATGAAGGGCAGCGGCGAGGCAATCCAGAGCTGATAGAGCGACCAGACCAGCGGGATATACCAGAGCGCGGCACGGCCGAATGCGTCCTGTGGCTGGCGTCCGCCGGTGTCGCTGTCGGCGACGAAATCTTCGAGGTTGGTGTCGTCCGGCCCGGTATCCCCGGTGCCGTTATCTAGCGGTTTCCCCATGTCCCTCTCCCATTTTTTTACTTGTTATCTGAAACGCAAAGGCCCCGGGCACCGGCGAGGGCGCCCAAGGCCAGATCATTGCCTAGCAGGCACGGCTCACTTCCAGCCGCGTTCCTGATAGTATTTCTCGGCACCGGGGTGCAGAGGCGCGGTGAGACCGTCCTTGATCATCTCGGCTTCGACGAGATTGGAGAAGGCGGGGTGCAGGCGTTTGAAATCCTCGAAGTTTTCGAAGATCGCCGAGACCAGCGCATAGACCACGTCATCGGGCGTGTCGGCGGAGGTCACGAAGGTCGCCTTGGGGCCCCAGGACGGGATGTCGTCGGGGTTGCCGGGATACATGCCGCCGGGGATGGTCGCCTTGGCATAGGCCGGGTTTTCCGCGAGCAGCTTGTCGATGCCTTCGCCTTGCAGCGGGATGATCGTGACCTCGCAGGAGGAGGTGGCCTCTTGGCTCGAGCCGTTGGGCAGGCCGGCGGCCCAGATCGTGGCGTCGATCTTGCCATCGCAGAGCGCCGCCGATTGCTCGGAGGATTTCAGCTCGGCGGCGAGGGCGAAATCATCGGGCGAGATGCCTTCGTATTTCAGCAGGGTTTCGGCCAGAACGCGGGTGCCCGATCCGGGGTTGGCGATGTTGACCTTCTTGCCCTTCATGCTGGCGGTGTCGGTGATGCCGCTGTCGGCGCGGGCCATCACATGCATCGGCTCGGGGTGGACCGAGAAGAGGGCGCGCAGCCCGTCGAAGGCGCCGTCCTCGGCAAAGGCACCGGTGCCTTGCAGCGCGGCGAATTGCACGTCCGACTGAACCACGCCGAAATCGAGTTCGCCCTGGCGGATGGTGCGGGCGTTGTAGACCGAGCCGCCGGTCGATTCGACCGAGCAGCGGATGTTGTGTTCCTTGCGGCCCTTGTTCACCAGACGGCAGATCGCGCCGCCGGTGGGGTAATAGACGCCGGTGACACCGCCGGTGCCAATGGTGATGAAGCGCTGTTCGGCAGCGGCTACCGTGCCGACGAGGCCGAGGGCCGCGGCGGTCAGCGCGCCAAAGACAGTGTGTTTGATGTGCATTGTTTGGTTACTCCCTGAAGTCGTCACTCGAATCCACGACTGGATTGCGTCTTGCGAGGGTCGATGAAGTTATTTTCATTGTCACCTGAAAACTAATGTTTTTTTTGCGCGATCCAGTAGGCGTTGTTGTTGATCCGTAAGTCCTCATACGATTTGATTCGACGCACCGCGTCGCTCCCGCCCTGTTCGACGAGCAGCGCGAGAAGGGTCTCAATAATCGCCGAGGCGCCGGAGTAACAGCCGAAATGATGGGTCGAGAGCACCGAGGCGATGAGCGTTTCATCGGCGCTGAATTCGGGCGAGATCACATCGCTGTCGGAGAGCATGATGAGCTTGACCCCCTTGGCGCGGGCGAATTTGCAGGCCTCGATGGTCTCGCGCGAATAGGGGGTGAAGGTGATGGCGATCATCACGTCCTGGTCGCTGGCGTAGTTGAGCTCGTCGATGGCGCTGTTCATGTGACGCGGAATTAATTGCAATGATGGCAGGGCCATACGCCCGACATAATGGAAGTAATAGGCGAGCGCATAGCTGGCGCGCACGGCGGTGAGATAGACATGGCGCGCCTCGAGCAGCATGGCGGCGACCCGTTCCATCTGGGCCGGCGATTGCTGATGCAGCGAGCGCTGGACGATGGCCATGGAATTGAGCGCGGCATCGGCCTGAACCCGGCCGAGCGTGCCGCGTTCGCGCAGCTCTTCCAGCCAGCCGGGCCGTTCGACCAGAACATTGGACAGCACCAGCGACTGACGGAAGGGTTCGCGCAGCTCCTCATAGCCGCCAAACCCCATGCGTCGCGCCATGCGCACGAGGGTATAGGTGCTCACCCCGCATTTGCGCGCGGTCTCGCGGATCGGGTCGAGCCCGAAGTCCGAGGGATGGTCGACGATGTATTTGGCGACGATGCGCAGCCGTGGCGAGAGGTCGGGGAGCGCCTCCTTGAGGGCTGAAATCGTTCGGGTTTTCTGGGCCGGGTCCATGGGAATCGTCGCCTTTCGCGGTCTCGAGTATTCATAACATCTGTTATTTTATGTGAGAGTTGACCGGATTTGTAATCCGATCAAGGGTAAATACACGCAATCCGGGTCGGTCGATAGGCGGTGGCCCGCACACATGAATTCAATGGGATTATCCGACATGGCCGCATTACCTTCGCACGCTTCGGTCGTCGTCATCGGCGGCGGCATCATGGGGTGTTCGACGCTCTACCACCTTGCCAAGATGGGGGTCACCGATGCGGTGCTCGTCGAGCGCAACAAGCTCACCAGCGGCACCACATGGCATTCGGCGGCGCAGGTGCGGGCGCTGCGCCATTCGCGCAACCTGACCCGGATGATCCAGTATTCCGTCGATCTCTATGCGCAGCTCGAACAGGAAACCGGGCAGAATGTCGGCTGGATTCAGAAGGGCAGCCTGTCGATTGCCACCAGCGAGGGGCGGCTCACCCATATCCTGCGGCAAGAGGCGCTGGCCCATGCCTATGGGATCGATGCACGCTCGATCAGCCCGGGCGAGGCCAAGGAACGCTGGCCCCTGATGAATGCCGAGGATGTGATCGGCGCGGTCTGGTCGCCCGATGACGGGCGGGTGTCGCCCTCGGATGTCTGCGCGGCGCTGGTCAAATCGGCCAAGGGGCTTGGCGCGAAGATTTTCGAGGATACGGGCGTCACCGGCATCCTGACCGAGAACGGCCGGGTCGTCGGGGTCGAGACCAGCCAAGGCACGATCATGTGCGATGCGATTGCGCTCTGCACCGGGCTCTGGTCGCGCGAGGCGGGGGCGATGGCGGGGGCCGAGGTTCCGGCGCTGGCCTGCGAACATTTCTACCTGCTGACCAAGCCCATCGACGGCATTGTCGGCAACACGCCGACGCTCAGCGATCATGACAACCATCTCTATATCCGGGACGACAGCGGCGGTCTGCTGGTGGGCTGTTTCGAGCCGATGGGCAAGCCGATCGCGCCCGGCATTCTCGACGAGAGTTTCGAATTCGGTCTTCTGGCCGAGGATTGGGACCATTTCGAGCCGATGATGATGAATGCGCTGCACCGGCTGCCGGCGCTGGAGACGGCCGAGGTCAAGATGCTGCTCAACGGGCCCGAGAGCTTTACCCCCGATGGCATGTTCATGCTCGGTGAGACGGCGGAGACGCGGGGGCTGTTTCTCGGCTGTGGGCTCAATTCGGTCGGCATGGCCTCGGGCGGCGGCGCCGGGATGAACCTGGCGCATTGCATCGTGCATGGCCACACCGCCTATGATCTTGGCGAGGCGGATGCCAAGCGTTTTGCCCCGGTGTTCAATTCGCTCGACCATCTGATGGCGCGGGCGCCCGAAATCCTCGGCACCCATTACGAGATCGCCTATCCCGGGCGTCAGCTCGCCACCGCGCGCAATCTGCGGGCGCTGCCGCTCGACGCCGAATACCGGGCGGCGGGGGCGCATTTCGGGCAGGTCTATGGCTGGGAGCGGCCGCTCTATTTCAACAAGACCGCCGAGCCGCGGATGAGTTTTGACCGGCCCGACTGGTTCGGCAATGTCGCCGCCGAAGTGCGCGCCGCCCATGAGGTGGCCGCGATTTTCGACGCCTCGCCCTTTGGCAAGATCGATGTGCGCGGCCCGGAGGCCGAGGCCTTCCTGCTGCAAGCCTGTGCGGGCTATATGGGGCGCAAGCCGGGGTCGGTGATCTATAGTGCCGTGCTCAACGCGCGGGGCACCTTCGAGAGCGACATCACCGCGCAGCGGCTGGCGGAGGATCATTATCGCCTGTTCACCGGCACCAATGCGATCAAACGGGACCTGGCCTGGTTCAGCCGTGCCAGCGAGGGGTTCGATGTTTCGGTCAGCGATGTGACCGAAGACTGGGCGGTGCTCGGGCTGATGGGGCCGAAAGCGGAGGAGATTGCCCGTGCCCTTGGTGGCGAGGCGCTGTGCGAGCTTGGCTATTTCAAACATGGGATGGCGACGCTGGCGGGCATCGCGCTGCGCGGGGCGCGGCTGTCCTATGTCGGCGAGGCGGGCTGGGAGTTGACCGTGGCGGCGGCGGACGCGCCGGCCCTCTATGCCGCGCTGACCGCGGCGGGGGCGGTGCCTGCCGGGCTCTATGCGCAGACGGCGATGCGGGTGGAAAAAGGCTTTTGCGCCATGGGGCATGAGCTCGACAGTGATGTGTCGCCAATCGAGGCGGGGCTCGAATTTGCCTGCCGTAAAGCGGGCGGGTTCACCGGGTTCGAGGCGCTGGAGGCGCGCCGCGCCAAGGGGGCGGTCAACGGGGTGATCTCGCTGACGCTCGACGATGTGGAGGCGCATCCGCTGGGCCATGAGCCGATCTATCTCGACGGCGCGCTCATCGGCCAGACCACCACCTGTGCCTTTGGTCACCGGGTGGGCCGGCCCGTGGCGCTGGCGCATGTGTGGCGGGCGCTCGCCTCTGGGGCGCGGGTGCAAGTGGATATTGCGCGCAAGCTTTTTGATGCGACAGTGACGCGGGGGCCGCTGGTCGATCCCGAAGGACAATGGATGAAAGGCTGAGCCATGAAGCAACCATATATCATGGTGGCCCCGAACGGGGCGCGGCGCGGCAAGGCGGATCATCCCGCCCTGCCGGTGAGCATCGAAGAGACGGTGGCCGCGGCGGCGGCCTGTCATGCCGAGGGCGCGGCGGCGTTGCATCTGCATGTGCGCGATGCGGCGGGGCGGCATGCGCTCGATCCCGGGCTCTATGCCGAGGCGCTGGCCGAGATGGCGCGGGTGCTGCCGGAGATGCGGGTGCAGATCACCACGGAATCGGCCGGGGTTTTCGAGGTGGCGGATCAGCTCGCCTGTCTCGAGGCGCTGCGGCCAGGCTGGGCCTCGGTCTCGGTGCGCGAGATGGCGCGGGCGCCGGAGCTTGCCGAGCGGCTCTATGGGCTCTGTGCGGCGGAAGGGATCGAGATACAGCATATCCTCTATGACACGGCGGATGCCGCTTTGTTGCGCGACTGGCAGGCGCGGGGCACCGTGCGGCCGGGGCAGGAGAGCGTGATCTTTGTCCTTGGCCGCTATGAGGATGGCCCGGCCCCGACACCGCAGGGGATTGCGCCGTTTCTGGAGGCGCTGCCGGGGGTGGGCGACTGGATGATCTGCGCCTTTGGCGCGGCGGAACATGCCTGTCTGGCAGAGGCGGCCCGGCTGGGCGGCGCGCTGCGGGTGGGGTTTGAAAACGCGTTGGTGGATGCCGAGGGCGTGCCCCATGCGGATAACGCGGCCTCGGTGCGCCGGTTGCTGCAAACGATCGAAGGAGACAAATCATGAGCCATGTATTTCCCCGGCATTGCAAGAGCGACAACCCGGTGGCGGTGGGCGGCGACGGCTGTTTCCTCATCGATGCCAGCGGCAAGCGCTATTTCGACGGCTCGGGCGGGGCGGCGGTGTCCTGTCTGGGGCATTCCAACGAACGGGTTGTGGCGGCGATCAAGGCGCAGGTGGAGCGGCTGGCCTTTGCCCATACCGGTTTTTTCACCTCCGAGCCGGCCGAGGCGCTGGCCGATCTGCTCATCGCCCACGCGCCCGGTGATCTCGACCGGGTGTTTTTCGTCTCGGGCGGGTCGGAGGCGGTGGAAAGCGCGATCAAGCTGGCGCGGCAGTACCACCTCGAGCGGGGCGAGGGGGAGCGGCGGCATCTCATCGCGCGCAAGCAGAGCTATCATGGCAACACGCTCGGCGCGCTGTCGGCGGGCGGCAACGCTTGGCGGCGGGCGCAGTTCGCGCCGCTTTTGACCGAGATGAGCCATATCGACGCCTGTTATGAGTATGCCGAGCGGCGCGAGGGCGAGAGCCTTGAGGCCTATGGGCAACGCACGGCCGATGCGCTTGAAGCGGAGATCCTGCGGCTCGGGCCGGAGACGGTCATGGGCTTTATCGCCGAGCCGGTGGTGGGCGCAACGCTTGGAGCAGTGCTGGCGGTGCCGGGGTATTTCGCCCGCATCCGGGAGATTTGCGATAAGTATGGCGTGCTCTTGATCCTCGACGAGGTGATGTGCGGCATGGGGCGGACCGGGCATCTCTTTGCCTGTGAGGCGGAGGGGATCGCGCCCGATATTCTCTGCATCGCCAAGGGGCTTGGCGCGGGCTATCAGCCGATTGGCGCGATGCTCTGCAGCAAGGCGATCTATGACGCGATTGCCGGGGGCAGCGGGTTTTTCCAGCATGGGCATACCTATTTGGGGCATCCGGTGGCGGCGGCGGCGGGGCTTGCGGTGCTGCAGGAATTGCTCGACCGGGATCTGGTGGCACAGGTGCAGGCGCGGGGCGCGTATTTCGAGACGGCGCTGCGGGCGCGGTTTGCCCAGCATCCCCATGTCGGCGATATTCGCGGGCGGGGTCTTTTCTGGGGGATCGAGTTCGTGGCCGAGCGCGACGGCAAGACGCCCTTTGATCCGGCGCTGGGCGTGGCGGGCAAGCTCAAGAAAGCGGCGTTTGACGAGGGGCTTGTCTGTTACCCGATGGCGGGGACGCGGGATGGGCGGCAGGGTGATCATGTGCTGCTCGCGCCGCCGTTCATTGCCAGCGAGGCCGAGCTTGACGGTGCGCTCGACGCGCTGGGGCGGGCGGTGGACCGGGTGCTTGCCTCTGTGTGAAGAGGTAGGCGTGCCCATGTGTGGGGTACATTTTAGGGCTTGAGATAGCATGAAACCGGTGCCAGTTCTGGGCGGCCCGCTGCGTGCAAGCGGTGGCGGGCGGCACAGAGGACAGGACGCCATGAGCGACAGACAGACCCGCACCACCACCAGCCATTGGGGCGCCTTTGACGTAACCACCGAAGGCGGCCGTATCGTCGATGTGGCCCCCTTTGCCGCCGATCCCGATCCGTCGCCGATTCCGAACATCCTGCCGCAGGCGGTGCATCACGCGAACCGGGTGCTGCGGCCCTCGGTGCGGCGTGGCTGGCTCGAGGGGCGGCGGCGCGACGGGCGCGGCACCGATGACTATGTCGAACTGCCCTGGGATGAGGCGCTCGATCTGGCGGCAGAAGAGCTGCGCCGGGTGATCGATGCCCATGGCAATGAGGCGATTTTCGGCGGCTCCTATGGCTGGGCCTCGGCGGGGCGGTTTCACCATGCGCTGAGCCAGGTGCACCGGTTTCTCAACTGCATCGGCGGCTATGTGAAATCCTTTGGCAGCTATTCGACCGGGGCGGCGCAGGCGATCATGCCGCATGTTCTCGGCGAGAATTTCCTCAAGCTCACCTATGGCTATCAAAACAGCTGGCCCACGATCCGCGATCATACCGAAACGCTGGTGATGTTCGGCGGCATCAATCCGAAGAATTCTCAGGTCAATATGGGCGGGGTGACGCGGCATCAGACGCGGGGCTGGTGCGAAGGGTTCATCGCGCAGGGGATGAAGCTCGTGCTGGTGGCGCCGCAGCGGGGCGATGGGCCCGAGGGCAGCGACTGGATGCCGGTGGTGCCGGGGACGGATACCGCGCTCATGCTGGCGCTGGCCTATGTGCTCGAGACCGAGGGGCTGGCGGATCACGATTTCCTCGCGCGCTGTGCCAGCGGCTATGAGCGGTTCAAACCCTATCTTCTGGGCGAGAGCGACGGGGTCGCCAAGACGCCGGATTGGGCGGCGCCGATCTGTGGCATCGCGGCGGACGAGATCCGGGCGCTGGCCCGGCGGATGGCGGGGACGCGGACGCTCATCACCGTGTCGTGGTCCTTGCAGCGGCAGCAGTTCGGCGAACAGCCCTATTGGATGGCGGCGGTGCTGGCGGCGATGCTCGGGCAGATCGGTCTGCCGGGGGGCGGCGTCGGGTATGGCTATGGCGCGATTGGCGGGGTCGGCGTGGCGGCCAAGCGGCTCCGCGGTCTGGCGTTGCCGCAGGGCGAGAACCCGGTGGCGGATGTGATCCCGGTGGCGCGGATTGCCGATATGCTGCTCAACCCCGGCGCGCCTTATCAGTTCAATGGCGAGGATCGGACCTATCCCGACATCAAGCTCGTCTATTGGTGTGGCGGCAACCCGTTCCACCATCATCAGGATCTCAACCGGCTCGACCGGGCCTGGGCCGCGCCGGAGACGATCATCGTGCATGAGCCGTGGTGGACGCCCACCGCGAAACGGGCCGATATCGTGTTCCCCTCGACCACGCCCTATGAGCGCGAGGATATCGCGCGGGCCAATATGGATGAGTATCTCTTTGCGATGCCGCAGCTCATCCCGCCGCTGGGCGAGGCGCGCAATGATTACGATATTTTCGCAGGTCTCGCCGCGCGGCTGGGGCAGGGCGAGGCCTTTACCGAGGGGCGCGATGTCGAGGGCTGGCTGCGTCATCTCTATGCCGAGTTCGTCGAGATGTCGCGCGAGGACGGGATCGAGATGCCCGACTATGACCGGCTGCGCGAAGAGAACTGGGTCAAGCTGCCGATCGCCGGGGACGAACATGCGATTTCGCCCTTCGAGGCGTTCCGGGCCGATCCCGCCGCCGCGCCGCTCAAGACGCCGTCGGGCAAGGTCGAGATTTTTTCCGAGAGGATTGCCGGGTTTGGCTATGAGGATTGCCCGGGCCATCCGACCTGGATGCCGCCGGAGGAATGGCTCGGCTCCGAGACGCGGGGCGAGATGCTGCATCTGGTGTCGCCGCAGCCGGGTGACAAGCTGCACAGCCAGTTGGAAGCCGCATTGCAGGATGTCGAGGGCGCACGGCCCGAGAGGGTGCTCATCCATCCTCGGGACGCGGCGGCGCGGGGCATTGCCGAGGGCCAGATCGTCGAGATGGTGAATGCGCGTGGGGCCTGCCTTGCGCGGGCCGAGGTGAGCGAGGATATCCGCCCCGGGGTGGTGTCGCTGCCCACCGGGGCGTGGCTCGACGGGGCGCCAGGGGCGGTGAGCCGCACTGGCAATCCCAATGTGCTCACCCGCGATATCGGCACCTCGCGGCTCGGTCAGGGGAGCAGCGCCCATACCACGCTGGTGGCGGTGCGCCCGGCGGGCTAGGCCGGGCGTCGCGTTAGGCAGTACTCTGGGCGGTTATGCGGCCTGCGGCCAGTCGGTGAAGGGCAGGTCGCGGGCGTAGGGCATCGGGTCATAGCGGACCTTGAGCCCCTCGGCGCGCCAGTGGCGGAAGGCCGCATCGGCCAGCGCGGTTTTGACATAGTCGCGGGCGAGATCGCTCACCGGCAGGTCATAGCCGGCGATACGGGCGGCGACCGGCGCGTAGAAGACATCGGCCAGAGAATAGTCGCCAAAGAGCCACGGGCCGCCGGCGCCATGGCGCGCCCGGGCGAGCGACCAGAGCCTGTCGATCCGGTCGAGATCGGCGCGCACCAGCTCGCTCGGCTCGAACCCCTGCCATTGATGCAAGAGCTGCATCGGGCAATCGCCGCGCAGCGCGGTAAAGCCGGAATGCATCTCGGCCACCAGCCAGCGGGCGAGGGCGCGGGCGGCGGGGTCTTTGGGCCAGAGACCGGCCTCGGGGTGGCGCTCGGCGAGGGTTTCGGCCATGGCGAGGCTGTCGCCGATGACGATGCCCGCCTCGTCGCGCAGCACCGGCACGAAACGCGCCGGCGCGAGATCGCTGAGGTCCTCGGCCATGGTGCCCGAATAGAGCCCGACCATGTGAATGCGATGGGGGAGGCCGAATTTCTCGAGCATGAGCCACCCGCGCAGGGACCAGCTGCTAAAGCTGCGGTCCCCGATGAAGAGATCATATGTCATGTCAGGAGCTTAGCGCCGGTTTTGCGCGGCGCATAGCGAAGGTTTGTGCGGGCGATGATCACGGCAGGTGATTGATCGCCGCCGCCTGCCAGTGCGGCGTGGCGACATGCAGCTCGGTGACCGAGAGATTGTCGATGCGATGGGCGAATGTGTCATAGGCGCTGATTCGCAGGGCGCGTTGCAGCTGGGTCAGGATGACGCCGAAATGGGCCACTGCCACGATGTCGCGCCCGGGGTGGGCCGCAATCAGCGCATCGACCGCGCCGCTCACCCGGGTCGAGACGGCGTTCCAGCTCTCGCCGCCGGGGGGGGCGGTGTCGCCGGGCTGGTCCCAATAGGCGCGGAGCGCGTCCTGGTCCTCGATCTCGTCATGGGCGCGAAGCTCCCATGCGCCGAAATTGATCTCGCGCAGGGCAGGGTCATGGGGCAGGCGCTGACGGTCGCGGGCGATGGCGTCGGCGGTGGCGCTGGCCCGGCCCAGATCGGAGGAGATGATGAGCGCCTCGCGGGGCAGGTGATCGGCGAGCCGGGTGAGGGCGGCGTGGTCGCTCAGATCGGCGGGCAGGTCGGACCAGCCGACAAAGCCGCGCGCATGGGTCGGGCCATGGCGCACGAGAAAGAGCCGGCTCACGGCAATTGGCCCTTGAGCAGCTGCGGCAGGCCCGCGACCACATGGACCACCAGATCGGCGCGGGCGGCGAGGCGCTGATTGAGCTTGCCCTGGGCGATCTGAAACCGGCGGGCGAGCGGGTTCTCGGGCACGACGGAATGGCCCAGTTCGTTGGAGACGATCACCACCGGCGCGGCGCAGAGCGCGAGACCGGCCATCAATTCGGCCTCGGCCTCGTCGAGCGGGGTGCCCGCCATCATATGATTGCTGAGCCACATGGTGGCGCAATCGAAGAGCACCGCCCGGTCGCCCGCGATGGCCGCCAAGGTGCGGCCCGCGTCAAGCGGCGCCTCGACCGTGTGCCAGCCCGGACCGCGCGCCTCGCGATGGGCGTCGATCTTGGCGCGCATCTCGTCATCATGGGCCTCGGCGCTGGCGATATAGACACGTTCGCGCCCGGTGCCGGTGACCAGGGTTTCGGCGAAGGCGGTCTTGCCCGAGGCGGCGCCGCCAAGGACCAGCGAGACGCCGGGAAGCTGTGCTGACATGATATTTCTCCTCCTCGGGCGGGAACCGAATGCGTTCTGACTGCATTACCTGAAAAAGGGTGTCGATCAAGCACCCGCCGCAGAGAGGGAAAGTCATGGCTTTGGATATTTCGGAAACCGCCTCGATGTCACGCCGGGCAATGCGCGCCGAGTTGCTCGACGCAGAGACCGAGCTGGCGCTGGCCTATGCGTGGCGCGACCAGCGCGATGAAGAGGCGCTGCACCGTCTTATCAATGCCTATATGCGGCTCGCGATCTCGATGGCCAGTAAATATCGCCGCTATGGCGCGCCGCTCAACGATCTTATCCAGGAGGCGGGGCTTGGCCTGATGAAAGCCGCCGACAAGTTCGACCCGGATCGCGGCGTGCGGTTTTCGACCTATGCGGTGTGGTGGATCAAGGCGGGCATTCAGGATTACGTGATGCGCAACTGGTCCATGGTGCGCACCGGATCGACCAGCAGCCAGAAAGCGCTTTTCTTCAACATGCGCCGGGTGCGCGCCCAGATCGAACGCGAGGCCGAGGCGTCGGGGACGCGGCTCGACGGGCATCAGCTGCGCGAGATGATCGCCACTGAAGTCGGCGTGCCGCTGCGCGATGTCGAGATGATGGAGGGGCGGCTTTCGGGCAGCGATCTGTCGCTCAACGCCACGCAATCCACCGAGGATGAGGGGCGCGAATGGATTGATGCGCTCGAGGATGACGGGCCGCGCGCCGAAGAGATGGTCGAAGAGGATCATGATCAGCGGGTGCTGCGGCTCTGGCTGCGCGACGCGCTGGCGGCGCTCAATGACCGCGAGCGGTTCATCCTGCGGCATCGCAAGCTCAGCGAAGAGGTGCGGACGCTGGAGAGCCTTGGCGAAGAGCTTGGCCTCAGCAAGGAACGCGTGCGTCAGCTCGAGGCGGCGGCGCTGGTGAAAATGCGCAAACGGCTTGAACGCGAAGGCGCGGAGGTGCAGAACCTTCTCGCATGAAGGTTCTCACATTTGCCGCCCGGGCGCTTGCCCTTTCCAGCCTTGTCCTGACCCTGACTGCGCCTGCGTTGCGGGCGCAGGATGTGGTCGTTTTGGGCGAGCTGCATGACAATCCCCATCACCACGCGGAACAGGCGCGGCGGGTGGCCGAACTGGCGCCGCGCGCGATCGTTTTTGAGATGCTGAGCGCCGAGCAGGCGGCGCGGATCACACCCGAGCTGCGCGGCGATGAGGCGCGTCTGCGCGAGGTGCTTGATTGGGACGCGAGCGGCTGGCCCGATTTTTCCATGTATTATCCGATCATTGCCGCCGCCCCCGAGGCAGCGATCTATGGCGCCCATGTGCCGCGTGACGCGGCGCGGGCGGCGATGACAGAGGGCGCGGCGGCGGTGTTTGGCGCCGAGGCCGCGCGCTATGGGCTGGATCAGCCTTTGGACGCGGCAGAGCAGCAGGCCCGCGAGGCGATGCAGCAAGAGGCCCATTGCAACGCGCTGCCGCCCGAGATGCTGCCTGCGATGGTCGAGATGCAGCGGCTGCGCGATGCGGCGCTGGCGCGGGCCACGGCAGAGGCGCTCGCCGAGCAGGGCGCACCGGTGGCTGTGATCACCGGCAATGGCCATGCGCGGCGCGACTGGGGGCTCTGGCCCTATCTGCGGGCGCGGATGCCGGAGGTCACGCTCTTTGCGCTGGGGCAGCCCGAAGAGGGGCAACCCGCGCCGCCCGAAGGGGTGTTCGATGCGCTGCGGCTGAGCCCGGCGGCGGAGCGCGACGATCCCTGCGCCGCGTTTCGCTAGGCGGGGCCGGGCGCTCTGGCTCTTGTGTCCAGACGGGGCGCGCCATAGGTTCAGGGCAATTGCCATGAGGAGCCTTTGATGCTTTCGCAAAAGCGTATCCTGTTGATCTTGGGCGGCGGTATCGCTGCGTTCAAATCGCTCGACCTGATCCGGCGGCTGCGCGAGCGGGGGGCCTCGGTCACGCCGGTGCTGACCCGTGCGGCGCAGGAATTTGTCACGCCGCTGTCGGTCTCGGCGCTGGCGGGCGAGAAGGTGTTCACCGATCTCTTTGACCTGACCGACGAGGCCGAGATGGGCCATATCGAGCTGTCGCGCTCGGCCGATCTCATCGTGGTGGCCCCGGCGACGGCGGATCTCATGGCGAAGATGGCGCAGGGCCATGCCGATGATCTGGCCTCGACGCTGCTCTTGGCCACCGACACACCGGTCTTGGTGGCGCCGGCGATGAATGTGCGGATGTGGGAGCATCCGGCGACCCAGCGCAACCTTGCCATATTGCAAGGCGATGGGGTGCGGGTCGTGGGGCCGAATGCGGGCGACATGGCCTGTGGCGAATATGGCCCGGGCCGGATGTCCGAGCCGCTCGAGATTGCGGCCGCCGTCGAAGCGGCGCTGGCGGGCGGGCCTCTGGCGGGGCGGCGGGTGCTGGTCACCTCTGGCCCGACCCATGAGCCGATTGATCCCGTGCGCTATATCGCCAACCGGTCCTCCGGGGCGCAGGGCACGGTGATTGCCGCCGCCTTGCGCGATCTCGGGGCCGAGGTGGTGTTTGTCACCGGCCCGGCCAGCGTGCCGCCGCCGCCGGGGGTCACGGTCCAGCGGGTCGAGACCGCCCGCGAGATGCGCGACGCGGCCCTGGCGGCGCTGCCGGTTGAGGCCGCGGTCTTTGCCGCCGCCGTGGCCGATTGGCGTGTGACCAGCGCCAGCGACAGCAAGATGAAGAAGACCAAGACCGGTTTGCCGCAGCTCGAATTTGCCGAAAACCCCGATATTCTCGCCGAGGTGAGCGCGCTTCGCGAGGGGCGGCCCGGGCTGGTGGTGGGCTTTGCCGCCGAGACCGATGACGTGATCGCCAATGCCACCGCCAAACGGGCGCGCAAGGGCTGTGACTGGATCGTGGCCAATGATGTGAGCCATGCGACCGGCATCATGGGCGGGTCCGAGAATGCCGTGACGCTCATCCATGCCGAGGGGTCCGAAAACTGGCCGCGCATGGGTAAGGCCCAGGTCGCGGCGCGTCTGGCAGACCGGATTGCCGAGGCGATTGGCGCGGATAAGACATGAAATTCAAAAGGGTAGAGGTTAAATCTCACCCGGTGAGGAGAGGCGCGTGAGCGAGGCCGTGGCACTTGAGGTGATGTGGGACGAGGGCGCGGATCGGGCGCTTGGCCTGCCGGGCTATGAAACGCCGGGCGCGGCGGGGGCGGATCTGCGGGCCAATTTTGCCCCCGATGCGCGCGACGGGGTCGAGATCGCGCCGGGGGCGCGGGCGCTCATCCCGACGGGGCTGCGGCTGGCGGTGCCTGTGGGCTATGAAGTGCAGCTTCGGCCGCGCTCGGGGCTGGCGCTCAAACATGGGATCACCCTGCCCAACAGCCCCGGCACGATCGACAGCGATTATCGCGGGCCGCTCGGCGTCATCGTGATGAATGCGGGCGACGCGCCGTTTCATGTGGGCCATGGCGACCGGATCGCGCAGATGATCCTGGCCCCGGTGGTGCAGGCGCGGCTGACCCTTGTCGAGCGTCTCGACGAGACGGCGCGCGGCGCGGGCGGCTTTGGCTCGACCGGGGTCGGCTGATGCTGTCGGTTCTGATCCTGATGGGGATTGTCTGGGGCGCGGGGCGTTGGCTCGGCTGGCCTGCGGGCTTGCGCTGGGGTCTGGTGGCGCTGATCTGGGCGGTGGTGGTGCTGCTGCACCTGACCTTGCCTGTGACGAGCGGGCTGCGGCAGGCCACCGGCGAGACGGCGGCACCTTGGATCATTCTGGCGGGGCTGGCGCTCTTGGTGGCGGGCTATGCCGCGATCCTGCGCGCGCTCAAGCGGCGCACGGCGCAGGGGCCGGAGGACCAGGCCGCAAAACCCACGTTCAGCGAGGCGGAGCTTGACCGCTACGCGCGCCATATCGTGCTGCGCGAGCTGGGCGGGCCGGGGCAGAAGCGGCTCAAATCGGCGCGGGTGCTGGTGGTCGGCGCGGGCGGGCTCGGCGCGCCGGTGCTGACCTATCTGGCGGCGGCGGGGGTCGGGCGGATCGGCGTCATCGACCATGACGAGGTGTCGAATTCCAACCTGCAGCGGCAGGTGATCTTTCGCGACGAGGATATTGGCCGACCCAAGGTCGAGGCCGCCGCCGAGGCGATGCGCGCGCTCAACCCCTATGTCGAGGTCCGGCCCTATCAGCGGCGGCTCGAAGAGGATTTCGCCGCCGATCTCTTTGCCGAATATGATCTGATCCTTGACGGGACCGACAATTTCGCCACCCGCTATATGGTCAACCGGGCCGCTGTGGCGGCAGGCAAGCCGTTGATTTCAGGCGCGATTGCGCAATGGGAAGGGCAGCTCAGCCTGTTTGATCCCGGCGCCGGCGGGCCCTGCTACGAATGCATCTTTCCGGAGGCCCCGGCCGAGGGGCTTGCGCCCTCCTGTGCCGAGGCCGGGGTGATCGGGCCGCTGCCGGGGGTGATCGGCGCGATGATGGCGGGCGAGGCGGTGAAACATATCACCGGGGCGGGGACGCCCCTGCGCGGCGAGATGCTGATCTATGACGCGCTCTATGGCGAGAGCCGGAAATTCAGCCTGTCGCGCCGGGATGATTGCCCGGTCTGCGGCGGCACAACAGGAGACAAAGATGACCAATCCGCTGCTTGAGAGCTGGGACACAGCCCATGAGATCGCGCCGTTCGACCGGATCGAGGACGCGCATTTCGCCCCCGGGTTCGAGACCGCGCTGGCCGAGGCCCGGGCCGAGATCGCGGCCATCGCCGACAATCCGGAGCCCGCGACATTCGCCAACACGATTGAGGCGCTGGAACAGGCGGGCGGGGCGCTCGACAAGGTGTTGTCGGTGTTTTTCACCGTGGCCGGGGCCGATAGCAACGCGACACGGCAGGCGCTGCAACGCGAGTTCAGCCCCAAGCTCGCCGCCTATTCGAGCGAGATCTATTCCAACGCGGCGCTGTTTGGCCGGGTCGAGACGCTCTGGCAGGGGCGCGAGGCGCTCGGCCTCGATCCGCAGCAGGCGCGGCTGTTGTATCTCACCCGGCGCGGGTTCATCCGGGCGGGCGCGGCGCTCACCGGGGCCGAGGCGCAGCGCATGAAGGAGATCATGCAGCGGCTGGCCGAGCTGGGCACCAGCTTTACCCAGAACCTGCTCGCCGATGAGGCGGGCTGGCATATGGAGCTCGGCGAAGAGGATCTCGACGGGCTGCCCGATTTCGTCGTCAAGGCGGCGCGGGCGGCCGGCGCGGAAAAGGGCGCGGATGGCCCGGTGATCACCCTGTCGCGGTCGCTCATCGTGCCGTTTCTGCAATATAGCCCGCGCCGCGATCTGCGCGAAAAGGCGCTTCGCGCCTGGGAGGCACGCGGCGCCAATGGCGGCGAGACCGACAACCGCGCGATTGCCGCCGAGACGCTGGCGCTGCGCGAAGAACGGGCGAAGCTGCTGGGCTATGAAAGCTTTGCCGCCTTCAAGCTCGAAACCGAGATGGCCGGGGAACCGGCGGCGGTGCGCGATCTCCTGATGCAGGTCTGGGAGCCCGCCAAGGCGCAGGCCGAGGCGGATGCCGCGCGTCTCACCGCGATGATGCAAGAGGACGGGATCAACGGGGCGTTGGCGCCCTGGGACTGGCGCTACTATGCCGAGAAACGCCGCCGCGCCGAGCAAGATCTCGACGATGCGGCGCTCAAGCCGTATCTGCAGCTCGACCGGATGATCGAGGCGGCCTTTGCCTGTGCCAACCGCTTGTTCGGGCTCGAATTTTCGCCTCTCGACGTGCCGCTCTACCATGCCGATTGCCGGGCCTGGGAGGTGAAGCGCGGGGGGCAGCATGTGGCGGTCTTCATCGGCGATTACTTTGCCCGTGGCTCGAAACGGTCGGGCGCGTGGTGCAGCGCGATGCGCGGTCAGGCCAAGGTGCCGCAGGTGCAGGGTCCGGTGGTGATCAATGTCTGCAACTTCGCCAAATCGGACCCGGCGCTGCTCAGCTATGATGACGCGCGCACGCTCTTCCATGAATTCGGCCATGCGCTGCATCAGATGCTGTCGGATGTGCGCTATGAGCGGCTGTCAGGCACCAATGTGGCACGCGATTTCGTCGAATTGCCGAGCCAGCTCTATGAGCATTGGCTCGAAGTGCCGGAGGTGCTCGGCGAATTTGCGACCCATGTCGAGACCGGCGCGCCGATGCCGAAAGAGATGCTCGACAAGGTGCTCAAGGCCGCGAATTTCGACATGGGGTTCCAAACGGTCGAGTATGTCGCCTCGGCGCTGGTCGATCTCGCCTTTCACGAAGGCGCGCCGCCCGCCGATCCGATGGCGAAACAGGCCGAGGTTCTGGCCGAGCTTGGCATGCCGCAGGCGATCACCATGCGCCACGCCACGCCGCAATTCGCCCATGTCTTTGCCGGCGACGGCTATTCCAGCGGGTACTATAGCTACATGTGGTCGGAGGTGATGGATGCCGATGCCTTTGCCGCCTTTGAAGAGGCCGGCAGCGCCTTTGATCCCGCCACCGCCCGCGCGCTCGAAGAGAACATCCTGTCGCGCGGCGGCTCGGAAGAGGCCGAAACGCTCTATACCGCGTTCCGGGGGCGGCTGCCGGGGGTTGAGGCGCTGCTCAAGGGGCGCGGGCTGGCGGCCTGATCGGGCGGGCCCGGGCGCGCGACCTGATCGTTTCAGTTGCGCCGCCCCGGCCCATGCGCCATGATTGGCCGGTCTAAGGGGATGAGGATATATGCGTAAATTTCTGGTGGTGCTGGATGACAGCCGCGAATGCCTGAACGCCATGCGGTTCGCCGCGATGCGCGCGGCCCATACGCAGGCCGGGGTGGAAATTCTGGCGGTGATCCCGCCCGAAGAGTTCAATCACTGGATCGGCGTTGGCGACATCATGCGTCAGGAGGCGCGCGAGCGGATCGAGGCGCATTTCGAGGTCTATGCCAAATGGATGCGCGACAAGCAGGGCATCGACCCCGAGCTGGTGATCCGCGAGGGCGAGCCGGTGACCGAGATCATCCAACAGGTGCAGGACGACCCCGAAGTGGGCGTGCTGGTGCTGGGCGCGGGCACGGATCGCAAGGGGCCGGGGCCTCTGGTGACACAGCTGTCGCGCAGCTCGGGCTCGCTGCCCATCCCGATCACCATCGTGCCGGGTGATCTGAGCAAGGAGCGGCTCGAGGCGATCACCTGATCCAGCAGCCGTCCCGCACGCGCAGGGTTTTTAGAATCGTTCCAAATCTTGACACTGGCCGGGTCCGGGCGCATATCTGGATCAGCCACCAGAGGACCGCGCCCATGTTCATTCAGACCGAATCCACACCGAACCCCGCCACGCTCAAATTCCTGCCGGGGCAGACCGTGCTCGACGCGGGCACCGCGGATTTCCCGAGCGCCGAGGCCGCGGGCAAGTCGCCGCTGGCCGAACGCATCTTTAAGATCGCGGGCGTGACCGGCGTTTTCTTTGGCCACGATTTCGTGACCGTGACCAAGGATGAGGGCACCGAGTGGGACCATGTCAAACCCGCCATTCTCGGCGCGATCATGGAGCATTTCCAATCCGGCAAGCCGGTGATGCTCGACGCGGCGGGCGATCCCCAGTCGGGCCATGCCGAACATACCGGCGAGGATGGCGATATCGTCAACCAGATCAAGGAACTGCTCGACACCCGCGTGCGGCCTGCCGTGGCGCAGGATGGCGGTGACATCACCTTCCACGGCTTTGATCGCGGCGTCGTCTATCTGCATATGCAGGGCGCCTGCGCGGGCTGCCCGTCCTCGACGATCACGCTCAAGATGGGCATCGAGAACCTGCTGCGCCATTACATCCCCGAAGTGACCGAGGTGCGCCCCGTTGCCGTCTGAGCCTCTGGTTCTGGGATTTGATACATCGGCCGCGCATTGCGCGGCCGCTTTGCTGCTGGGCGACCGGGTTCTGGCCATGCGGGCCGAGCCGATGGCGCGGGGGCAGGCGGAACGGCTGATGCCGCTGCTCGAAGAGGTGCTGGCCGAGGCCGGTCATGTCTGGGGCGACCTGGCGCGGATCGGCGTCGGCGTCGGGCCCGGCAATTTCACCGGCATCCGCATTGGCGTCTCGGCGGCGCGCGGTCTGGCGCTGGCGCTCGACATTCCGGCCATCGGGGTCAGCGGGTTCGAGATCATCGCCGAGGCCGAGGGGTCAGACGCCATCCCCGCCATTCCTGCGCCGCAAGGGCAGGCCTATACATGGCGCGACGGCGCGCCGGTCTTTTGCGCCGCAGAGGATCTGCCGGGGTCCAGCGGCCTGCCCGAGCCGCAAGAGATGGCAAGCCATATCGCCCGCATCGCCACCCGGGCCGAGGCCGCGCCCGCGCCCGTGCCGCTTTATGTCAAACCCGCCGATGCGGCCCCGCCACGGGATGCGCCGCCCGAGATCGTCGATGATCTCGGCTGAGGCGCTGGCCGCCTGTCACGCGCGCGCCTTTGAGGGCAGCGGCCGGGGCTGGTCCGAGGCCGAGTTCACGGCGCTTCTGGCCGAGCCGGGGATCATCCTCGCGGGCGAGGAGCGGGGCTTTGCGCTCTTTCGCGAGGCGGCGGGCGAGGCCGAGCTTTTGACGCTGGCCACCGATCCGGCGGCACGGCGGCAGGGGTTGGCGGCGCGGGCGCTGGCCGAGGGTCTGGCGCGGCTGCGCGAGACCGGGATCGGGCGGGTGTTTCTCGAGGTGGCCGAGGACAATGACGCGGCCCTTGCGCTCTACCGTGCGGCGGGGTTCGCAGATTGTGGCCGCCGCAAGGGCTATTACCCGCGCGCGGGCGGCGCGGTGGATGCGCTGGTACTGGCGCTGGATCTCGAGATTTGAGCGATTTACCAAGCTTTTTGCCGGGCTTTGCCGCGGCCTATGCGATCCTTTTGGTCGCGGCCTCGTCGCCCGGGCCTGCGGTGGCGATGCTCTTGGGCATTGCCACGGGGCAGGGCCGCGCGCCCGCCCTGGTGGCGGCCACCGGCATCGCCTGCGGCAGCGTGATGCTCAATCTCGGCACGCTGATCGGCGTCGGGCTGCTCTTGGCCGAGGCGGCCTGGGCGATGACGCTTCTGCGCTGGCTCGGGGCGGGTTATCTCGCCTATCTGGCCTGGGGCGCGTGGCGCAAGGCGCTCAGCCCGCCGCGGATCAACGCGGCCGAGGTCGCGCCGCGCAGTCTGGGGCGGCATTTCCTCGCCGGATTCCTGTTGCAGGTCACCAATCCCAAGGCGGTGGTGTTCTGGCTCGCCATCGCCTCGGTGGGGGCCACGGCGGGCGGCGGCGGGGGGATCGTGGCGCTGTTCGTCCTCGGTGCCTTTGCCATCAGCTTTGCTTGTCACGGGGCCTGGGCGCTGTTGCTCTCGGCCGGTCCGATTCGGCGCGCCTATGGCCGGGCGCGGGGCTGGATCGAGGCGGGGCTCGGCACATTTTTCTTGTTTGCGGCCTATCGGCTGGCCACCTCTGAAATTAATGAGACGTCATAGGGCCAACCCTCGGCCCGTTTAAGTCCAGTTGCCGGAAAATGATGAGGCCTGAATGATTTGGGCGGGCCTCTTCCCTTGCAAGAAATCCGGCAGGGCGCTACGAGAACCCATGCAGATCTACCTTCCCATAGCCGAAGTTTCGGTCAATGCCTTCCTGCTTTTGGGGCTGGGAGGGATCGTGGGGATCCTGTCGGGCATGTTCGGTGTCGGCGGCGGGTTCCTGATGACACCCCTGCTGTTTTTCATCGGCATTCCGCCAGCGGTGGCGGTGGCGACCGAAGCCAACCAGATCGTGGCCTCGTCCTTTTCCGGCGTCTTGGCGCATTTCAGGCGAAAGACCGTCGATCTCAGGATGGGCACCGTCCTTCTCGTCGGCGGCCTCTGCGGCGCGGCGGTCGGCGTGGTGCTCTTTAACTACTTGAAATCCATGGGTCAGGTCGATCTTCTGGTCAAGCTGTGCTATGTGGTTTTCCTCGGCATCATCGGCGGGATGATGTTCTTTGAGAGCCTGCGCGCCATCCGCAAATCGCGGGCGGGCGGGCCGCCGCCCAAGCGCAAGAAACACACGTTCATCCACAAGATGCCGTTCAAGATGCGGTTCCGCACCTCGGGCCTTTATATCAGCGTGATCCCACCGCTGATCGTGGGCGTCTGCGTCGGTATCCTCGCGGCGATCATGGGCGTTGGCGGCGGTTTCATCATGGTACCGGCGATGATCTACCTGCTCGGCATGCCGACCAAGGTGGTTGTGGGCACCTCGCTCTTTCAGATCATTTTCGTCACCGCCTTCACCACGCTCTTGCACGCGACGACCAACTATACGGTCGATATCGCGCTGGCGGTTCTGTTGCTGGTGGGCGGCGTCATCGGCGCCCAGATCGGCACCCGCATCGGCACCAAGCTCAAGGCCGAACAGCTTCGCATCCTGCTGGCGATGATGGTGCTGGCGGTCTGTTTCAAACTGGCGCTCGATCTGCTGATTGAACCGTCCGAGCTCTATTCCATTGGCACAGGCGGGGGGCACTGATGCGGTCTTTGCTGTTCTCTCTCCTCCTGCTGGTCGCCGGTCCCCTGTCGGGCCCTGCCGCCGCCGAAGAGGTGGTGCTCGGCCTGAGCAAGGACAAGGTGGCGATCACCGCCACATTCGAGGGCTCGGACATCCTCGTCTTTGGCGCGGTCAAACGCGAAGTGCCGATCCCCTCGGGCGATCCTCTCGAAGTGCTGGTGACGGTCTCGGGACCGAACGTGCCGGTGACCATCCGCCGCAAGGACCGGGTGGCGGGCATCTGGGTCAACACCGACAGTCTCGAGATTGACGGCGCGCCGAGCTTTTACGCGGTGGCCACCTCCGGCCCGCTGGAAGAGGTGCTGAGCCCCGGCGAAGACCTGCGCTATCAGATCTCGATCCCGCGCGTCATCCGCTCTGCGGGGGCGCTGCATGGGCTCAAGGACACGGCGACATTCGCCGATGCGCTGATCCGCATTCGCAGCAACAACAACGCCTATCAGCTCCGCGAAGGCCGGGTGGCGGTGGATGAGCAGACGCTGTTCCGGACCTCGGTGCGCCTGCCGTCGAACCTCACCGAGGGCGAATACAAGACGCGCATCTTCCTCACCCGGGGCGGCAAGGTCGTGTCGCGCTATGAGACGGAAATCGCGGTGCGCAAGGTCGGGATGGAACGCTGGCTCTATACGCTGTCGCGGGAAAACCCGCTGTGGTACGGGCTGATGTCGCTGGCCATCGCAATCTTTGCCGGTTGGGCCGCCTCGGCCGCCTTCCAAGTGCTGCAACGGCGCTAAGCCAAGGGCAGTGGCGCGGCGCGACCGCGCCGCCGCCCAAATCTCACTCAGATCGTCTGATCGTACTCGCCAACGCCCGGCTCGGTGCGGATGACCGCATCGATATCGGCAAAGATGGCGCGCATCTCGGCCTCGCTCTCGCTGCTTTCGCAGACCACCACGAGGTTCGGCGTGTTCGAGCTCGCCCGCACCAGACCCCAGCTGCCATTGTCGAGAATGACCCGCGCGCCATTGACGGTGACGACCTCTTTGATCGGCCGCCCGGCGAGGCTCTCGCCCGCCTCATGCTTGGCCACCAGCTTGGCCACCAGCCGGTCGAGAATGTCGTACTTCTCGGTGTCGGCGGCATAGGGCGACATGGTCGGCGTGGCCCAGGTGCGGGGCAGGGCGCGGCGCAGATCCGACATGGATTTGTCGGGGTTGCGGTCCATCAGCTTGCAGATTTCCACCGCCACCCGCAGCCCGCAGTCATAGCCCCGGCCCACCGGCTCGGCGAGGAAATAGTGACCTGATTTCTCGAACCCCGCCAGCGCGCCGAGCTCTTTGACACGCCGCTTCATATGGCTGTGCCCGGTCTTCCAGTAATCGGCCTTGGCGCCGTTTTTCTGCAGCTCGGGATCGCTGGCAAAAAGCCCGGTGGATTTCACATCCGCCACAAAGGTGGCGTTGGGATAGAGCTTGCTCAGGTCGCGGGCCATGATGACGCCGACCTTGTCGGCAAAGATCTCTTCGCCCTCGTCATCCACCACGCCACAGCGGTCGCCATCGCCGTCAAAGCCAAGCGCCAGATCGGCGCCCGAGGCTTTGACCGCCGCCGACATGTCATGCAGCATTTCCATGGCTTCGGGGTTCGGATTGTAATTCGGGAAGGTGTAGTCGAGCGCGCAATGCAGCGGCACCACCTCGGCCCCGATCCGCTCAAAGAGCTTGGGCGCAAAGGCCGAAGCCGTGCCATTGCCGGTGGCGCAGACCACCTTGAGCGGCCGGGTCAGGCGGAAATCGCCGACCAGATCGTCGAGATAGGCATCAAACACCCCATCGACGAATTCATAGGCGCCGCCGGGATGCGGCTGACCGCGCCCTTCGAGCACGATGTCGCGCAGCTCGGCCATCTCGTCCGGGCCATGGGTCAGGGGCCGGTCAAAGCCCATCTTGACCCCGGTCCAGCCGTTCGGATTATGCGAAGCGGTGACCATCGCCACCGCCGGCACATCGAGGTGAAACTGCGAGAAATAGGCCATCGGCGACAGCGCCGGGCCGATGTCCTTGACGGTGATCCCGGCCTGCATCAGCCCGAGAATGAGCGCGTTCTTGATCGACAGGGAATAGTCGCGATAGTCATTGCCCACCGCGATCACCGGGTCGATGCCGCGCTGACGCATCTGGGTGCCAAGCCCGAGGCCGAGCGCCGTCACCCCCGGCAGATTGATCGCCTCTGGATATTTCCAGCGCGCGTCATATTCACGGAACCCCGTCGGCGCGATCATCGCGTCGCGCAGAAAGGACCAGCTGTTCGGGGTGACTTCGGCAAGGGGTTTGGTCACTGTAATATGCTCGTTTTCAAAGGTGGATCGGATCGGATTTCGCCAGCGCGTCAAACCGCATGAGCGAGGCGACTAGCGCGGGCATCTGGTCGAGCGGGATCATGTTCGGCCCGTCCGAGGGCGCGCGATCGGGGTCTTCATGGGTCTCGATGAACACCGCCGCCACGCCAAGGCTCACGGCGGCGCGGGCCATGACCGGCGCAAATTCGCGCTGGCCGCCGCTGCTGCCGCCTTGACCGCCGGGCTGTTGCACGGAATGGGTCGCATCCATCACCACCGGATAGCCCGAGCGCGCCATCTGGGGCAGGGCGCGCATATCGGCCACCAGCGTGTTATAGCCAAAGGAGGTGCCGCGCTCGGTGAGCAGGATCTTTTTGTTGCCGGTGCTTTCGATCTTGGTGATCACATTCTCCATGTCCCAGGGCGCGAGAAACTGCCCCTTTTTGACATTGACCACCGCGCCGGTGTTGCCCGCCGCCAAAAGAAGATCGGTCTGACGGCAGAGGAAAGCCGGGATTTGCAGGATATCCACCGCCTCGGCGGCAGGGGCGCATTGCGCCTCGGTATGGACATCGGTGAGCACCGGCACATCGAGCGCCCGGCGCAGATCGCTCAGCACCTTGAGACCGGCGTCGATGCCAAGCCCGCGCTTGCCGCTGACCGAGGTGCGGTTCGCCTTGTCAAAGCTCGCCTTAAAGACATATTGCGCGCCCGCCGCGGCGCAGGCCTCTTTCATACGACCGGCGATCATCTGGGCATGGTCGGCGCTTTCAAGCTGGCAAGGGCCGGCAATCACGGTGAGCGGCCGGTCATTGCCGATGTCGAGCCCGGCGAAGGAGATGGTTTTCATATTAGGCGGATACCTGTTCTCTGAGGACGGAAGCGGTGAGCGAGATCAGAAGATAGATCCCTGAGAACACCAGGAATGCGAGGATCGTGTTCTCGAAAGAGCGCGGATAGGACGCCTCTTGCGAGGGCACGGGATTGACCGACACGGTGAGGTAGCGCACCTGTTTGTTGGCCTCGATATCGCTCTGCCGCATGGTTTCGAGCGCCGCCTGCAGCACCATGTCGGTGGTCAGAAGATCGGCCTCGGCCATCTTGATCTCGGCGGTCTGCGAGGCGAGCGAGTCGCCGCCATCGGTGGCGTCGTTGAGCCGGGCGTTCTGCTTGGCAAGCTCGGCCTCGAGCACGGTGATCTCGCTGCGCAGCGCCGCCAGCCGGGCCGCGTTGGGCCTTGTGTTGGCGAGCATCGTGTTGAGCGCGAGCTGCTTGTCCTGCAATTGCAATTCGACATTGGCGATCAGGTTGCGGATCGCCGCAATCTGCCCCGTCGGGTCGAGCAGCGTGCCCTCTTGCAATGCCACCAGACGGCGCTGCGCCTCGCGGCGTTCTTCCTTGGCGTCGGCAAGGCTCTGCTTGGCGGTCTTGAGCGCATCCTGACGCTTTTCGGCGCTGAGATGATCGACCCGTTCCTCGGCATAATCGATGAGGCGGCGGGAAAACTGCGCGGCGATATTGGGATCGGGGGCCGACACTTCCATCCGCATCACGCCCTCGGTCGGGTCATAGCCGAGCTTGACGTATTTCTTGTAGATCGAATAGGCGCTCTCGGTCGTGGCCTCGGGGTCGAGCCGCTGAATGGGGTCGATATACTCGGCCGAGAACACATCGCGGAACCCGGCATCCTCATCGAGGCGCAGCATCGCATCCTTGGATTGCAGGTAATCCTGCGTCGCGATGGCATCCTGCGAGGTGGCAAACTGGCTTGGCAGCAGACCGCCGAGCCCGCCACCGCCGCTGCCGCCATCGGCGGAGAGGATGAGGAAGGCCGACTTGGTCGTATACATCGGCGTGGCGACCGCATAATAGTAATAGCCCGCCAGCAGGGTCGGCAAGAACACGAAGGCCGCGAGCCGCGAGAAGAGCAGCGCCAGCTTGCGGCGGCGGCGGCGGGCGATGTCCTTTTGAATGCGGCCGATCTCCTCGGCGCGGCGCTCGGCCGGGCTGAGATCGGTGGAGGGCAGGTTCGGCTTGCTCATCGGCATGGTCTGCGGCAGCTGCACCTTGGCCTCGTCCGAGGCGGTGCCATGCCCGGCATTCTCGACCTTGCCCTCGTCATTGCTCACCAGTTCGAGAATGGTGCCACGCGAAAACGGATCGATGCCGCGCTGACGCAAGAGGCGCACGGCGTCGAAATCGGATGTCGGCGCAAGCCCGTGTTTCTGCGCCAGCCGCCGCGCCATGCGCAATTGCCGCCCCGTCAGCCCCTCTTGGCGGATCTCGTCGATGGTGGTGGCGGCGCGCATCTCCTGCGCGGAATTTACCTCTCCGGCGCGGGCCGCGCCCGGCTCCGCCCCGGCGGCCGGATCGGCGGCCGCACTGGCCCCGGCCCCCGGCGCGCTCGCCGCCTGGCCGAGCCCGCCGCTGCGGGCGCTGGCCTCGGCGCGCGGCGGCACGGTCCCGGCCTCGGGCGCATCGCTTTGCCCCGCCGGGTCGCGCAGGCTGGGGGCGCCTTGGGCGGTGCGGCGGATGCGGAATTTTCTAGCCTTGGGTTTCGTAGTCATAGAGCTGCTTTGCCTCTTCCAAGGTGTCGAACATATGAAGCTGGCCATCCATCAGGACGGCCGCGGTGGTGGCGAATTTCTCGAGCGTCGCGGGCTGGTGCGAGACGATGATCACCGTCGTCGTGCGCAGCCGTTCCTTGAGAATTTCGCCGGCCTTCTGGTTGAACTCGACATCGGTCGAGTTGGGCATGCCTTCGTCAATCAGGTAGATGTCGAAATCGAGCGCCAGCAGCAAGGAAAAGGTGAAGCGCGCCCGCATCCCCGAGGAATAGGTGCCGAGCGGCTGGTCGAAATATTCACCGAGATTGCACATCCAGCGGCAGAAGGCCTCGACATAATCGGGGTCGAGCCCATAGAGCCGGGCGATATAGCGGCTGTTTTCCATGGCCGAGATCCGGTTCACCACCCCGCCCATGAAGCCCAGCGGAAAGCTCACCCGGCAGCCGCGGCGAATTTCGCCCTCATCGGGTTTTTCAAGCCCGGCCATCATGTTGATCAGGGTGGTCTTGCCGGTGCCATTGGGCGCGAGAATGCCGATCGAGCGGCCAAGCTCGACACGGAACGACACCTTTTCCAGGATCACCTTACGCTGGGTGCCTGTCCAAAAGGATTTACTCACATTGTCAAACTCGAGCATCAGAGGCTCCGGTAACTGCTCTACTCACCCTCTTTAACGGGGTTTTATTAACCAACTGTCGCCATGCCAAGGCAGGGCCCGGCTGGGCTGATCCTATCATATACAAAGAACCAAGGCGAAATTATGCCGTAACGCAAAGGAAAACCGGCGCCGCAGCGCCGGTTTTTGATCACTGTGGGGCTGCGGTCTCAGCCGTCCATCTTCTGAACGCGCAAGACTTTGCCCGCGACGATGGACAGGATCGCCGCTGCAAAGCTGAACAGCGCCCCCATTTTCGCCGCATCCTGCACCGGACCCGCGTCAAAGGCCACCGAGGCCACAAAGAGCGACACGGTAAAGCCGATGGCCGCGACAAAGCCGATCACCACGAGGTCGATGATCCGCATGCCCTCCGGTATGCCAAGCTTGAGCGGTTTCGCCGCCAGCCAGCCAAAGAACAGGATGCCCACCGGCTTGCCGATGATGAGACCGGCCAGAACGAGCCATGTGGCATCGCCCATCGACGAGAATTCCACCCCGGCGTTGAGCAGGCCAAAGAAGAACAGCACGATCTCGACCGGATGTTTGAGCGCATGTTCCAGCACGTTGAGCAGGTCATGCAGATGCTCTTCGGCCTCGGCAAAGATGCCAAAGGCGCGGTCGGCATGGGGAATGGCCGGCACCACCGGCAGCAGCCCGAGCGCCGGGTGCAGACCCGATTGCATGAAGCCGTACCAGCTGATGCAGCCCGCGATCACATAGGGCAGACCGCCAAGCGCCTTGCGCACCCGGGTCGAATGCGGCCGCTCGGGGCGGCCACGGTCCATCCGGCGCGGCAGCCAGTTGAACAGGACGAACACCGCCAGCGCCGCGCCAAAGGACAGCAAGAGCCATTCCGGCGCGAGATCACCCGACGGGTAGAAGATCGCCAGAATGATCAGCCCCGCCGCGTCATCGGCAATCGCCAGCAACAGCAGGAACCGCACCGCAGGGTGGCCCGCGCCAAAGACGATCCGGCCCACGAGATAGCTAAAGGCGATGTCGGTGGCGGTGGGAATGGCCCAGCCGTTGGCGACTGCGTTATAGGTGTCCGAACCCATGATCATGGCCAGACCGAGATAGACGCCGATGGGGCCGAACATGCCGCCCGCCGTGGCGAAAAGCGGGGTTGCCGCCTTCTTGCCGCGCAGGCTGCCGTTCTCGAGGATCACGGCCTCCCAGACCTCTTTGGCGGCAATGGCAAAGAACAGCGCCATCAGCACATCATTGACAAGATAATGCAGGGTGAGCGTGCGGTGACCATCATGAAGATGGCCGATCGGCGCATGGTCCCAGATCACAAAATCCACAAAGGCGTGGTAACTGTGGCCATCGACATTTGCCCAGATCAGCGCGGTCACCGCACCAAAGATCAACAGCAATGAATAATCGGCCAGGAAATTCCAAACTCGATACATGCGCTCCCCTTCTCGTCCCTTATTTCGCGTTCCCTCTGGATTATGCGATTTGCGGGCGGGGAGCAACCGAATGGCCGCGCAATGGCGGCCATTCTGCTGTGCAAATTTGCGGCAATTGCGCGTGGATCAGGCGACGAGCTGCCAGCCGATGCCCGCGAGAATTGCACCGATGAGGGCAAAGCCGAGGTAGGCTGCGAAAACGCGCGGCTTGACCAGCGCCCAGACCGCGATGGCGGCGGGGATACAGCTCACGCCACCGGCGATGACAAAGGACATGGCCGCGCCGTTGCTCATGCCTTGCGACAAGAGCGCATCGACCAGAGGCACCGCGGCATAACCGTTGAGATAGGCCGGTGCGCCCACCAGCGCGCCCATCAGGATCGGGCCAAGACCCGTGCCGCCGAGCGCCGTGGCGATCCATTCCGCCGGCAGGTATTCGAGCATCAGGGATTGCAGCACATAGGCCAGCGCCAGCCATTTCAGCAAGAAAAGCGCATTCTCGACCACCGTCTGGCGAAAGGTCTCGCGGCGCGGGGCCTCCTGCCAGAACCGCCACTGGGGCTTGGTCTGGAACGGTTTGGCACTGCCCGAGCAACAGCCGCCACAGCCTGTCTGCGGCGCTTTGCGCAGCGGATCGGCAAAAAGCGCGGTGCGAGTGGCGAGCATGGTGGCAAAACCGCCCATGAGACCGATGGAGACCGCCGCCAGCGTCTTGGCCAGCGCGAAATCAAAGCCGAGCGTGCCCGAGGTGATCAGGAACATCGCCGGATCCATCAGCGGCGAGGCGAGCCAGAAGGCCATGACCGCCCCCAAAGGCGCACCGACCGCCAGCATCGCGGCAATGAAGGGGATCACTTCGCAGGAACAAAAGGGCGAGAGCCCGCCCAGCACGGCGGCGAGAAAGATCATCCGCACCTGCCGCCCTTCAAAGGCGCGGGCGATGAGGCTCTCGGCCCCGGTCGCCTTGAGCCAGGCCACGGCCAGCACCGCGAAGGTGATGAAGATCCCGGTATGGGCGAGCGAGCTGGCGGTGAAACTGACCGTCGGGACAAGCTGCGGCGGATCCAACAGCGCAACCAGCGCGAGGATCGCGGCAATGGCGAGCCAAACGCGGTCAACGCGTCTGAGCCAGCTGCCGGGGGCGGGGGAGGCGGTGGTCTCAGCCATGGGAATGTCCTTGCGGGTCAATAAACGGGTCAATGTCAGTCTCTGCGCCCGCATGGGCGCAGCTCTCGCGGTCGGCGCAGCAATTGCGCAGCAGAAACTGCGACAACTCGCGCAGCTCGTCATAGGCGACGGCGGCGCAGATGATCGAACGGCCCTGCTTTTGCTGGCTCACCAACCCGGCTTGGGCCAGGATTTTCATATGATGGGTGAGGGTCGAGCCGGTGATGCCGCTGCGCGCGCCAAGCTCGCCAATGGCGAGCCCGTCGGGCCCGGCACGCACCAGCGTGCCCAGCACCGCCAGTCGCTGTTCGCTGCCCAGCGCGGCAAAGGTCGATGCGGCGCGGGCAAGGTCGGGGGAGAGGGGGTCAGTTTGTTTCATGATTCTAGAATTATAGAAATGATGCGAGTCGGGCAATCGTTATTTCGAGAATTGTTGAAATATTGAAATGATTTCGGCCTGCGGCCGAGGATATTTGTGGCCAGAAGAAGCGCGCCGGGCTGTGAATGCCGCCCAGCTGCGCTATATGCCGGGACCATGGACCCGCTTGTGACTGACATCCGCGCCTGCCGGATCTGCGCCGACCGCTTTGCCGCCACGGCGACCGGCCATCGCCCGCGCCCGGTGGCGTGGTTTCGCCCCGGCGCCCGGATCGTGATTGCCGGGCAGGCCCCGGGCGCCCGGGTACATGACAGCGGGCTGCCCTTCGACGACCGCTCGGGCGACCGGCTGCGCGACTGGCTGGGGCTCGACCGCGCGACATTCTATGACCGCGACCGGATCGCCATCATCCCCATGGCGTTCTGCTTTCCGGGCTATGACGCCAAGGGCTCTGACCTGCCGCCGCCGCCGATCTGTGCCGCGACTTGGCATGATCGGGTCTTTGCGCATTTGGGCGATGTGGCGCTGACCGTGCTGGTCGGCGGCTATGCGCAGCGCCATCATCTGGGGGTTCGGAGCAATGTGACCGACACCGTGGCCGGTTGGCGCGCCCATGCGCCAGAGGTTTTTCCCTTGCCCCATCCGAGCTGGCGCAATACCGCGTGGCTCAAACGGAACCCGTGGTTCGAGACCGAGCTGCTGCCGGTGCTGCGGGACCGGGTGGCGCAGGTGCTGGGCCCGCGCGAAGGAGAGCAGGAATGAGCGAGACGGAACTGGACCGCGCCCATGGGCTGATGCAGGCCGCGCCCGAGGACGACACCGCCGCCATGGCGTTTTACCGGGTGCTGGCGGCGACCGAGCTGTTTCTCATGCTCGGGGCCGAGGCAGAGGCGGGCGATGCGGTGACGCCCGAGGTCTTCGAGGTCGAGGGCCATTCCTATGTGCTGGGCTTTGACCGCGAGGCGCGGCTCGCTGAATTTGCCGGGCGCGAGGTGCCTTATGTGGGGCTGAGCGGGCGGGCGCTGGCCGCGATGCTCGCGGGGCAGGGGCTTGGCCTCGCGCTCAACCCCGATGTGGCGCCCTCGGCCATGCTGCTCGATGCGCAGGCGATGGGTTGGCTGGCCGAGATGCTCGCCGGCGGGCCCGAGGCCCATGAGGCGCGGATCGAGGAACTCATGCCGCCCGCCGGATTGCCCGAGGCGCTGCTGCCGGCGCTCGACGCGCGGCTGGCCTCGGCGGCGGGGCTCGCGCCCTCGGCCTATCTGGTGGGCGTGGCCTTTGAAGGCGGCGCGCGCGGGCATCTTCTGGGCTTTGTCGATGCGCTGCCGGGGGCGGAAGAGGCGCTCGCCCAAGCGGTGCGCGAGGCGCTGGTCTTTTCCGGGCTCGAGGCGGCGGCGCTTGAGGTCGGGTTCTTTCGCGCCTCCGATGCGATGGCGGCGGCGCTGGCGCGGCACGGGCTGCGGTTCGACCTGCCCGAGCCGCCCGCGGCGCGCGATCCTGCCGCCCGCCCGGCGCCGGGCCGTGATCCCGACCGCCCGCCGCGCCTGCGCTAGGCTCAGTAGCCGGTCTTGCGATCCACCAGATGCAGGAACGGTTCGCCCGCCTCGCCGCGCCGGATGTTCTCGACGATGACTTCGGCGGCGGTATCGGCGCGGGTCTCGGACGCGATATGCGGCGTCACGGTGACCTTGGGGTGCGACCAGAACGGGTGATCCTCGGGCAGCGGCTCGACCCGGAACACATCGAGCGTGGCATGACCCAGATGACCGCTGTCGAGCGCCGCCAACAGCGCCTCATCATCGATGAGCGGGCCACGGCCGGGGTTGATCACCACCGCGCCGGGGGCCAAAAGCGCCAGCCGCTCGGCATCGAGGATATTCTCCGTCGCCGGGGTCTGCGGCAGCAAAAGCACGACGATCTCGGCCCCGGTGAGCGCCTCACTCAGCCCCGCGTCGCCCGCCAGACAGCGCACGCCCGGCGCTTCCTTCTGGCTGCGGCTCCAGCCGGTCACCGGAAAGCCGAGGCTCACCAGCGGCTCGGCACAGGCCTGACCCAGCTCGCCCAGACCAAGGATGGTCACCGGACGGCGGCGGGCCAGCGGCGCGGGCACATGATGCCACTCCCGCTCGGGGTTCACGATATGGGCATCCATGCCGAGATGATGGCGCAGCACATGGCCGGTCACCCATTCGCGCATCCCCTCGCGCAGCCCGGCATCGACCATCCGTGTGAGCGGCTGGGTCAGCGTCTCGTTGCTGATGATCCGTTCCACCCCGGCCCAGAGGTTGAGCACCGCCTTGGCGCGGGTGAAGGGGCTGAAATCCTCGATCGGGCCGTTCGGCGCATAGATGACGTAATCGACCTCGTCAGAGGCGATATCGCAGGCGAGGTTGGACGCGATTCCGGCGGCGTCAAGCGCCTCTTGCAAATGCGGCTGATACTCGGGCCACCGGTCGGAATGGCCTGCGAAGAGAATATTGACGGACATGAATTTACCTTGGTCTGTGGACGTGGGCGCTCTGGACAAGGCCAAAGCCGATCATCAGCACCAGCATGGCCGAGCCGCCATAGCTCACCAAGGGCAGCGGCACCCCGACCACCGGCGCAAGCCCCATGACCATGGACATGTTGACCGCGAAGTAAAGGAAGAAATTGCTGGCCAACCCGAGGGTTAGCAAGGAAGAGAAGCGATCGCGCTGTTGCAGCGCAGAAATGATGCAAAAGAGTATTATCAAGGCATAGAGCGCCAGCAGCGACGCCGCCCCGAGAAAGCCCAGCTCTTCGGCCAGCGTGGTAAAGATAAAGTCGGTGTGCTTTTCCGGCAGGAAGTTGAGCTGCGATTGCGTGCCCTGCATGAACCCCCGCCCGGTCCAGCCGCCCGAGCCGAGCGCGATCTTGGATTGGGTGATGTGATAGCCCGCGCCCAGAGGGTCGCTGCTCGGATCGATAAACGTGTCGATGCGGCGATATTGGTAATCTTCCAAGAGCTGCCAGGGCGTGCCGCGCGATTTGAGCACGGCGGTGACAAGCCCCACCCCGGCGGTAACCACCACCGCGAAATAGGCCCAATGCACCCCCGCCAGAAACATGATGAGCCCGCCCACCGTCACCAGAAGGATCGCGGTGCCGAGATCGGGCTGGGTCAGCACGAGATAGACCGGCAGCATGATCAGAAGCACCGGCAAGAGCACCCAAAGAGGCCGCGATTTGAGCTTGACGGGAAGCCAGTCGTAATAGGCCGCCAGCGCCATCACCAGCGCGATCTTCATCAGCTCCGAAGGCTGCAATCGCATGAAGCCAAGGTCGATCCAGCGCTGCGCCCCCATGCCGACGGAGCCTACATATTCCACCGCGATCAGCAGCGCGAGACCCAGCAGATAGGCCGCGATCGAGACCGAGCGCCAATACCAGATCGGCACCATGGCGACAAAGATCATCAGGGTGAAGCCGAGGGCAAAGCGTTTGATCTGCGCCATCGACCACGGATCGAACGAGCCGCCCGCCACCGAATAGAGCATCAAGAAGCCGATGCTCGCCACCGCCGTCACCAACAGGATCAGCGCCCAGTTTAGGTAGAACAGCTTGCTGAGCCCCGAGGGCACATGTTTGACGGTATATTCGAGATAGCTCATCGTCCGGGCCTCATGCGCGGTCTTTCACGCTGGCGTCGCGCGCCTCGCGTTCGCGTTGGAGCCGTTCCTGCTGCGCCTTGATGCGGCTGCGGTCGGATTGCGGATAGGCGGCGAGCGGCGGCGTGTCGCCATAGAGCGCCTGCAAGGTGATGTCGCGCGCCACCGGCGCCGCCGCGGTCGAGCCGCCGCCACCATGTTCGATCACCACCGCCACCGCGATGCGCGGATTGTCCGCCGGGGCATAGTTGACGAACAGCGCGTGGTCGCGCCGCTCCCAGGGCAGGTCCTTGTTGCTGGTCACGCCCCGCGCGCGTTCGGCGGCGGTGATGTTGCGGACCTGGCTGGTGCCGGTCTTGCCGGCCATGCGATAGGCGTCTTCCTCGATGCGGCTGCGATAGGCGGTGCCGCGTTTGTTGTTCGACACGGCGAACATGGCGCGGCGGATTTCGCGCAGATGGTTCGGGTTGAGCCCGAGATCCTCGCCCGCGCCGCTGGGCGTCTCGACCCCGTCGATGGATTTGATCAGCCGTGGCATCACGCTGCGCCCGGTGGCGATGCGCGCGGTCATCACCGCCAGATGCAGCGGCGAGGTGAGGACAAAGCCCTGACCGATCGAGGCGTTGATCGAATCCCCGATCACCCAGTCCTCGCCGCGCGCCTTGCGCTTCCATTCCTTGGTGGGGATGAGCCCCTCGGACACGCTGGTCATCGGCAGATCGTAATCCTGACCGAGCCCGAGCCGCAGCGCCATTTCCGAGATTTTCTCGATCCCGGTGCGCAGCGCCATCTCATAGTAATAGACGTCACAGCTCTCGCGCAGCGACCGGTTGAGATCGACATTGCCATGGCCCACCCGCTTCCAGCAGTGGAAGCGGCGCGAACTGACCTCGAGGTGCCCGGGGCAATAGACCGTGTCATTGGGCGTCATCTGCCCGCTCTCGAGCGCCGCCAGCGCCGTCACCATCTTGAAGGTCGAACCGGGCGGATAGACACCCTGCACCGCCTTGTTGGGCAGCGGCCGGTATTTGTTTTCCAACAGGGCCTTGTAATCGGCCACCGAAATGCCGCGCACAAAGAGGTTGGGATCAAAGGCCGGGGTCGAGCCGGAGGCGAGAATATCGCCCGTTTGCACGTCGATCACCACGGCGGCGGCGCTCTCATTGTGCAGCCGGTCCTTGATATAGGCCTGCAGGTTGCTGTCGGTGGTGAGCTGGATGTTCTTGCCCGGCTCGCCCTCACGGCGGTCCAACTCGCGGATCACCCGGCCCGAGGCGTTCTGCTCGATGCGCCGGGTGCCCGCCTTGCCGCGCAGAAGATCCTCCTGGCGCACCTCAAGCCCCACCTTGCCGATCTGGAACCGCGGAATGCGCAAGAGCTGATCGGGCGCCTTGATCCGTTCGAGATCGCGGTCGCTCACCGGGCCGACATAGCCCACCATATGCGAATAATCCTCGGCCTGCGGATAGCGCCGCGACAGGCCGACCTCGGGCCGCACACCGGGCAGGGCAGGGGCGTTGACCGCCACCCGGCTCAGCTCGTCCCAGCTCACCCTGTCGGCAATCGTCACCGGGTGGATGCGCGAGCGGCGCATTTCCTCGCGCGCCTTGGCCAGTTCCGCCGGATCGAGCGCCACCAGACGGCCAAGCCGCGCAATGACATCCTCCACATCGCCCGCCTCTTCGGCATCGAGCATGATCCGGTACGAGGGCACATTCTCCGCGATCACCCGGCCATTGCGGTCATAGATCTGTCCCCGCGCCGGCGGGATGAGCCGGATCTTGATCCGGTTCTCATCGGCCAAAAGACGGAACTGATCCGCCTGATCGACCTGCAAATACCGCATCCGGAGCCCAAGCACCCCGAGCATCCCGGCCTGCGCCGCCCCGAGGATCAAGGCCCGGCGGTTGAGCAACCGGTTGCTTTCGGCATTGTCGCGGCTCACCCGTTTCATGCGCGCATCCCCAGACTTTCGGCATCGCCGGGCCGCACCCGCCGCACCCCGAGCAGCGTGGTGCTGACAAAAACCACGATGGGATAGACGGCGATGGTCGCGACAAGCTGCATCAAGGTCAGGCTCAGCGGCGCTTGCGGCACGAAAAACACCGCCAGAACAACGCGGTAGGCGAGCCAGAGCGCCAGCGCCATCCCCGCCACGCTAAGCCATTCGGGCAGAAACCCCATATCGCGCAGCCCGCTCGCCCGTTGCTTGAGCGTCTCACAGGCGATCAGCACCAGCGCCGCCCAGAGACCCGGAGGCCGCTGAAACAGCAGGTCCGACATCAGCAATATCGTCGCGATGAACAGGGGCGGCGCATATTCCGGCCGCCGCAGCACCCAGGCAAAGCTCAGCGCGACGATGATATCCGGCCCGGCAATCCGCGCCGGCAACATGTCGAGCGGCAGCAGACGCCAGAAGATGAGCGCGCCACAGATCGCCGCAAAGATGCCCCTCATGAGCCAGAGCCGAACCGTGTTGCGCTCAGCCATTGCCACCCCCCGTCGCTGGGGCGGCGGCGCCGGTCTCCGCGCCCGCCTCCGGCAGTTGCGGCCCATAGCTGCCCGGCGGCGCGATCAGCTGGCCGGGCGTGTCGATGCCGACCCGGCCATAATCGCGCAGCACCCGCAGGAACTCGAGCCGCTCGTAATCCGCCGCCAGCCTGATGCGCAGCCGCCCACCGGGATCGAGCGCCACCTGACCCGCCAAGAGACCCGGCGGAAACACCCCGCCATCGCCCGAGGTCACGATGCGATCACCGGGGCGCACCTGCGCCTTGTCCTCAAGGAAATCGATGGGCGGGGCAGAGGTGTTGTCGCCGACGATCAGCGCCCGCTGCCCCGAGGGCTGAATGATCACCGGAATGCGCGACGAGGTATCGGTGAGCAGAAGCACCCGACTGGTGTTCTCGCCTACCCCGGAAATCCGCCCGACAAGGCCTAGCCCATCCATCGCGGCCCAGCCATCGACGATGCCGTCACGCGCCCCGATGTTGAGGATCACCGACTGCCGGAAGGGCGAGCCGCTGTCGGCGAGCACCACGCCGGTCACATAGGTGAGCCGCGGATCGAGCCGCACATTGTTGAGATCGAGAAGCCGCGCGTTCTCCTGTTCGAGCTGCAGCGCCGCCTCTTTCCACGCCTTCATCTGCTGCAATTCGCGGCGCAGCTCCTGGTTCTGCTGATGCAGCCGCTGATAGCTCTGGAAATCGCGGGCGATGTTGACCACGCCGGTCACCGGCGCCATCGCCCAGTCAAAGCTCGGCACCACCCGGTCAACGACACGGGCGCGGAATCGCTCGACGCGCGGGCTGTCGATGCGCCACAGCAGGAACAGACCCAGCAGGCACACCACCAGCACACCGATCAAGAGCCGCCGGAGCGGGCCCCGGTATTCGTCACTTTGCGATTTGTCGCGGGCCAAGCCATACCCCCTTGATCTGCATGACTATGCCAAAACCATAGACGATCCCTGCCGCGCCATGCAAAGCCGAAGGATATGCGGCCCCCGGGCGGTGGCGGCGGGGATCAGCTGTCGTAATCGATGGCGTGACGCAGTTGCTTTTCAAACTCGAGCGCCTTGCCGGTGCCCAGCGCCACACAGTTGAGCGATTCGTCGGCAATCGACACCGCGAGACCGGTCTGCTCGCGCAGCGCCAGATCGAGATCACCCAAGAGCGCACCACCCCCGGTGAGCATCACGCCCCGGTCGACGATATCGGCGGCGAGATCGGGCGGCGTGGCTTCCAGCGCGGTCATCACCGCCTCGCAGATTTGCTGCACCGGTTCGGCCAGCGCCTCGGCGACCTGCGCCTGGCTGATTTCGGTTTCCTTCGGCACCCCGTTGAGAAGGTCCCGGCCGCGCACCCGCATCGACGCGCCGCGCCCGTCATCGGGCATCCGGGCGGTGCCGATCGAGGTCTTGATACGCTCGGCGGTGGCGTCGCCCACCAGAAGGTTCTGCTGACGGCGCAGGTAGTTGATGATCGCCTCGTCCATCCGGTCGCCGCCCACCCGGACCGAACGCGCATAGACGATGTCGCCAAGGCTCAGCACCGCGACCTCGGTGGTGCCGCCGCCGATGTCGACGACCATGTTGCCGGTCGGATCGGTGATCGGCATGCCGGCGCCGATGGCCGCCGCGATGGGCTCTGCAATCAGACCGGCGCGCCGCGCGCCCGCCGAGAGAACCGATTGGCGAATGGCGCGTTTTTCCACCGGCGTCGCACCATGCGGCACACAGACGATGATCTTCGGCTTGGAGAAGGTCGAGCGCTTGTGCACCTTGCGGATGAAATGCTTGATCATCGCCTCGGCGGTGTCGAAATCGGCGATGACGCCTTCGCGCATCGGCCGGATCGCCTCGATCGAGCCGGGCGTGCGGCCCAGCATGAGCTTGGCATCCTCGCCCACGGCCAGCACCTTCTTGACGCCGTCCTTGACGTGATAGGCCACCACCGACGGCTCTGACAGGATGACGCCGCGCCCCTTGACATAGACCAATGTATTGGCGGTCCCAAGGTCGATGGCCATATCCGAGGTGAAGAGGCCGGGAATGCGGTGCAATAGCGACATGAGGCGGGGGTTTCCTGTCGAAAAAATATCAAAAAGGCCCGCGACTCTGTCGCCGAAGGCCGCGAGTGTTATAGAGCGGCGCCACTGGCGGCGAAAGGGGCTGTTTCGTGGCACTCGGCGTCAAACTGCCGGTTTTTTTCCCGGTGGGCAATGTCTTGGCAAAGCCTCGGCAAAATCCCTCTCTCGCGCGCCCGGATCGTCATGTTTGATTTAATCGCCCTATGTGCGTACAAATTGACCCAAGAGGCCGGGGCAAGACCCGGCGCAGCGTGACAGGGCAGGTAGATGAAGAGCGATTTTCGCGAGGTTCGGGAGGAGTTGCGCCAGCGCATCCTGCAAGGGGTCTGGGCGCCCGGCGATCTGGTTCCCAATGAGGTCGATCTCGCCGCCGAATTCGGCTGTGCCCGCGCCACCGTCAACCGCGCCATGCGCGAACTGGCCGAGGCCGGGCTCATCGAGCGCAAGCGCAAGGCCGGCACCCGTGTCCGGCTCTCGCCGCGTCGCGCCGCCCGGTTCGACATTCCCATCGTCCGCGAAGAGATCGAGGCGCGCGGTGCCGCCTACCGCTATGCGCTGATCAGCCGCGACGAGATCGCGCCGCCCGATTGGCTCGCCGCGCGCATGGCGCTCGCCCCCGGCGATCTGGTGCTGCATCTCACCTGTCTGCACCATGCCGACGGGCAGCCCTATCAGCACGAAGAACGCTGGATCAGCCTCGCCGCCCTGCCACAGGCCCGCGACGGCGATTTCACCGCCACCGGCCCCAATGAATGGCTGGTCCGCGAAGTGCCCTTCTCCGATGCCGAGATCAGCTTTTCGGCGATTGCCGCCGATGATCAGCTCGCCCGCCGCATGGGCTGTGCGACGGGCGACGCGCTGTTTCTGGTGGAACGCGCGACCTGGTGGGAAGGCCGCGCCATCACCTTCGTGCGCCTCGCCCATCAGCGCGGCCACCGGATGACCACGCGCTACTGAATTGGCCGAAAAAGCCGCCGGATCGGCCACTGTCGCGATACCGTCGTGATACCGACAGAATACCGACCCGGCGTTTTGGGGTGTGTCAGAGGTTGCCGCGCAGCCCTTTGACCGCCTTGCGATAGCCCTCGATGATCCGCTCGCGGTGGATATGCCGCCCCTCGCGCACCATATGTCGCCCCGCCGCCCAGACGTCCGACACCATGCTGTCACGGCCTGCAAAAGCGAAGGTATCAAGGATCAGATCGCCCTCGATCCCTTCGAGGTCGATATGGGTCATGTCGAGCGCCAGAAGGTCAGCCCAGGCCCCGGCCTCAAGCCGCCCGGCATCGCGCCCCGCCGCCTGCGCCCCGCCCTTGGCCACGCCTTCAAAGAGCCGCCGCCCGGTGGACAGTTCCGCCGTCGCCAGCGCCGCCCGGCTGTGATCGCGCAGCCGCTGCGACGTGTCGAGCGAGCGCAACTCTTCATGAAGAGAAATCAAGATGTTGCTGTCCGATCCGACCGAGATCGCGCCGCCATTTTCAAGCCAGCGCACCCCGTCGAAAATCCCATCCCCGAGCGAGGCCTCGGTGATCGGGCAGAGCCCCGCCACCGCGCCGGTCTTGGCCAGCCGCGCGGTCTCCTCCGGGGTCATCTGCGTCAGGTGAATGAGGCACCAGCGGTCGCTCATTTCGAGATTGTCGAGCGCCCAATTGACCGGCCGCGCGCCCCAGGAGGCCTCGACCTCTTCGACCTCGGGGATCTGCTCGGCCAGATGCATATGCACCGGCCCGCCGGGCAGAAGGCTCGCCGCTGCCCGCAAATCCTCCTGCGCCACCGCCCGAAGCGAATGCGGCGCGACCCCGAGGCAGCTGTCTTTTGGAAGTGATTCCAGGGTCTTGCCCGCCTCTTCGAGCAGGCGGCGATACTGGTCCGGCGTGTTGCCAAAGCGGCATTGCCCCGCACCCAGAGGCCGCTGATCACAGCCGCCGAACTGATATTGCACGGGGAGCAGCGTCAGGCCGATGCCCGTCTGCCCCTGCGCCGCCGCGATCCGGTCGGCCATTTCCGACAGCTTGTCATAGGGCTGCCCATCGGGCCGGTGATGCAGGTAATGGAACTCGATATTGGTAGCGAATCCCGCCTCGAGCATCTCCATCTGCACCAGCGCCGCGATGGCTTCGACCTGATCCGGGGTGATCTGGTCGAGGAATTTGTACATGAGCTTGCGCCAGGTCCAGAAACTGTCGCGCGGATCGGGCCCGCGCCGCTCGCTGAGCCCGGCCATGGCGCGCTGAAACGCGTGGCTGTGGCTGTTGGCCGGCGCGGGCAGCAAGGTGCCGACGCGCTGGCCCTCGGGGGCCGCGCCTGTGGTGAGCGTGGCAATGCGCCCCTCCGCGTCAATCTCGAGCCGCACATCCCGTGCCCAGCCCTCAGGGGTTAACGCGTGTTCGGCCCAAATTACGGACATACCGGCCTCCGTCGGTGTGAAATGTTATGTCTGGACATAATGCCATCCGAACGGGTTTGGCAAGGGTGTTGATGGGGCAGGGGGTAAACCGCCCGGCTTACGCGGATCTGCCGCGCCGGGCAATCGCGGCTCTGCCGCGCCGGGCAGCGCCCGACCGCCCCCCAAGGGCTCATCCTGTCGGGCGCTTTAGCAACGCTGCTCTTTTCCACAGCCCCCACGCCGAAGCCCACCGATAAACCGCGCCCCACGACCCGCAGTGATGCCCACCCGCGGCCGGGCGCCGCCCTCACCCCCGCACTGTCGCTATACCGCCGCGATACCGACACCCTGCCGACCCGGCACATCCGCTAGCGTGTCAGGTCCGGCGCAGATGCCCGCGCCGCCTCCGCCTCGGGACCCTCCCGCGCCACGTCGATGATCCAGTCGCGCACCGCGATGGCATGATCCGACAGCGGCGCATGCGACGACCAGAGCAGGTAAATCCCCTGTCCCGTGCGCCACGACCACTCGCGCCGCGCCGCCAGCATCCCCCGGTCGAGCAGGTTGCGCACGATATGCTCCCAGCCAAAGGCAAACCCTTCGCCCGACACCGCCGCCTGTAGCACCAGCGCATAATCATTGAGCCGCAGCCCCGCGCTCACATCCCGGTCGCGGATGCCATGATGGGCGAACCAATCCGACCAATTGGGCCGCTGGCGGATCGGCTCTTCGAGATGGATGAGCCGCTCGCTCATCAAGGTGGGGATCGAGCGCAGGTTCTTGGCGGCGGCCATGACCCGCGGGCTCGCCACCGGATAGATGATCTCATCGGCGATCTTGGCGGTCTCGTAGCCGGGGTAGTTGCCATCGCCCAGACGTATGCCAAGGCTGAGGTTCTCCGAGGCCAGTTCCGGCTCTCTGTCGCTATTTTGCATCCGCAGGTCGATCTCAGGGTGGCGGGCGCGCAAAAGATGCAATCTCGGCATCATCCAGTAATAGGAAAACGCCGAGGAGGTAGAGATCGTGACATGGCTCTGCTGCCCCATCTGGCGCACCGCGCTGATGGAATTTTCCATGTCATGCAGGGCCTTTGTCACATCGGAATAGAGCCGCGCCCCCGCCGCCGTGAGATCAACCTGACGATGTCCCCGCAAAAAGAGCTGCACCCCGAGCCCGGCCTCAAGCCCCTTGATCGCGGCGCTGACCGAGGGTTGCTGCATGTGCAATTCCTCCCCCGCCCGGGTGAAGGACCGCAGCCGCGCCGCCGCCTCAAAGATGATAAGGGCGCGCGGCGATTGCAGGAGATGAGACAGTCTTGCCATAGCTACAGTCTATCCAAACCATATGGATTTTCAAGGATCACAGCAGGGGGGGCGACGGCTAGAAAGCGGCCAGGTTCTGACACCGCCAGGTTTTGACAAAGGAGGCCCTCATGGCCAGACGCGCCCGCACCGCCCGCCGCAGCGACACGACGGCCCCCGTCGCCCCCGCTTCGCCCTATATCCGGCGCAGCCTGCCGGTGTTCGACGTGCTCTCCGAGGATCAGCTCACCCGGCTCGAAGGGCAGGTGGATTGGCTCTTGGAAAATGTCGGCATCGCCTTTCGCGACGATCCCGCCGCGCTCGATGTCTGGCGCCGGGCCGGGGTGGTGCCGGGCGGCGAGCATGGCGATCTGATCAAGGCCGATGCGCAATGGGTCCGCAGCCTTTGTGCCAAGGCCCCGCGCGAATTTACCCAGCACGCCCGCAACCCCGAACGCTCGGTCGTCATCGGCGGCAACAATCAGGTCTTTGCGCCGATCTATGGCGCGCCTTTCGTGCGCGATCTCGAAGGCGGCCGGCGCTATGGCAATATGCCGGATTTCGAAAAGCTGGTGAAGCTCACCTATATGCATCCGAACCTGCATCACGGTTCTTTCGTGATCTGCGAGCCCACCGATGTGCCGGTGTCGAAACGCCATCTCGACATGCTCTTTGCCCATATGACCCTCTCGGACAAACCGCATCTCGGCGCGATCACCGAGAAAAGCCGGGCGCAGGACAGCGTCGACATGGCCGAGATCGTCTTTGGCGCCGAGCGGCTCGACCGCGAGACCTGCATCATGGCCAATGTGAACACCAACTCGCCGCTCTTGGTGGACAAGGTGGTGACCGAGGCGATCCAGGTCTATTGCGGCCGCGGTCAGGCCATTGTCGTCACCCCCTTCATCCTCACCGGCGCGATGGGCCCGGTGAGCACCACCGCCAGCGTCGCCCAAGCCGTGGCCGAGGCGATGATCTGCTGCGCCTTCGCCCAGCTCGTCCGCCCCGGCGCGCCTTTCGTGATGGGCAATTTCCTGTCCTCCATGTCGCTCAAATCCGGCGCGCCCACCTTCGGGATGCCGGAACCGGTGCTGTCGAACTACATCATCGGTCAGCTCGCCCGCCGTCTCGGTCTGCCCCTGCGCTGTGGCGGCTCGCTCACCGCGTCTAAGATCGAAGACGCGCAATCCGCCTATGAGAGCGCCGATTCCATGCACTCCACCGTACTCGCGGGCTCGAACTTTACGCTGCATGCCGCGGGCTGGCTCGAGGGCGGGCTCGCCACCGGGTTCGAAAAACTGGTGATGGATGCCGACCGGCTCGGCGCCTACCAGAAACTCGTGGGCCTCGGCCATGTCGATGACGAGGATGCGCTCGCCCGTGATGTCTATGCCGAGGTCGCGCCGGGCGGCCATTTCCTCGGCTCGGCCCATACGATGCGCAACTATCAGACCGCCTTCTACGAGCCCCGCCTCAGCGACAGCGAAAATGTCGAGAGCTGGGAGGAGGGCGGCTCGCTCGACATGCGGGCCCGCGCCCATGCCCGCTGGACCGAGATGCTCAACCAATATGAAGCCCCGCCCATCGACCCGGCCCTGCGCGACGCGCTGGCCGATCATGTGGCCCGCCGCAAATCCGACCTCCCCGACGCCTGGTATTGACCGGCCGGACCCTTTCGAAAGGATAAAACATGCCCGAAATTCTCAAGGAAGACACGCCCCAGACGGGCAAGCAACTGCCCTCGCACGCCAAGGTCGTCATCATCGGCGGCGGCGTCGTCGGCTGCTCGATCCTCTTTCACCTCGCCAAGTTTGGCTGGAAAGACGTGGTGCTCTTGGAACGGGACGAGCTCACCAGCGGGTCGAGCTGGCACGCCGCCGGTCAGATCCACACCATCAGCTCCGACCCCAATATCAGCCGCCTGCAGGGCTATACGATCGATCTCTACAAGGAGATCGAGGAAACCTCCGGTCAGTCGGTTGGCCTCCACATGACCGGCGGCTTTTACCTCGCCTCCAACAAGACCTGGTATGATTACCTCAAGCGGGAACGCTCCAAGGCGCGCTACATGGGCCTGCACCAGGAATTCATCTCGCCCAAGGAAGTGGCCGAGCGGCACCCGCTCATCGACCCGAAACATTACCTCGCGGCGCTCTGGGACGATCAGGACGGCGATCTCGACCCCTCGGGCGCGACCTATGCCTTCGCCAAATCGGCCCGCGTCCATGGTGCGCAATATTTCACCCATACGCCGGTGACCGCCACCACCCAGAAATCCGACGGCTCCTGGGACGTGACCACGCCCAAGGGCAATATCAACGCCGAAATCATCGTCAACTGCGGCGGGCTCTGGGCGCGCGAAGTGGGCCATATGCAGGGGATCAACATCCCCGTGCAGCCGATGGAACATCACTACCTGCTGACCGAGGACATCCCCGAGATCGCCGCCGCCAAGGACCGTCTGCCCTGCGGTATCGACTACGAGGCCAACATCTATTTCCGTCAGGAACGCAAAGGGCTGTTGCTCGGCACCTATGAACAGCGCGGCACACCTTGGAAAGTGGGCGGCACGCCCTGGGACTTCGGCCATGAGCTGCTGCAGCCCAATCTCGACCAGATCGCCGACCGGCTCGAATTTGCCTTTGAGCGTATCCCGGCGCTGGCGGAAACTGGCATCCGGCAGGCGATCAACGGCCCCTTCACCTTTGGTCCCGATGGCAACCCGATGATCGGGCCGGTGCCGGGGATGACCAACTACTGGTGCGCCGTGGGCGTCATGGCGGGCTTCTGTCAGGGCGGCGGCGTCGGCCTCACCATGGCCGAATGGATGATGGATGGCGAACCCTCCATCGACGTCTGGGCGATGGATGTGGCGCGCTTTGGCAATTGGGCGAGCCCCGATTGGGGCACGGTCAAATCGACCGAAAACTACGAACGCCGCTTCGTGATGACCTTCCCGAACGAGACCCTGCCCAAGGGCCGCAAGCAACAGACCACGGCGCTCTATGACCGGCTCGTCGCGAAAGGCGCGCGGATGGGGCAGGCCTTTGGTCTCGAACATGTGCTGTGGTTCGCCGACGGCCCCGAGGACGCCTGGGAAGACCCCACGTTCGAGCGCAACCGCAGCCACGACTATGTCGCGGGCGAGGTGGGCGCGGTGCGCCACGCGGTCGGCGGCATCGAGCTCGCCAACTTTGCCAAGCACGAGATCCGCGGCCCCGGCGCGCGCGCGTGGCTTGATCGGACCATGGCGGGCTATATCCCGAAGCCGGGCCGCATCACGCTCACCCCGATGCTCACCGACAAGGGGCGGCTCTATGGCGATCTCACCGTCGCTTGCCTCGCCGAGGATCACTTCATGCTGTTTGGCTCGGGCACGATGCAAGAGGCGCATTCGCGCTTCTTCGCCCGCACCCTGCCTGAAGGCGTGCGCCACGAAAACCAGACCGGCGACTGGCACGGGATCGGCATCGCCGGGCCCAACGCCCGCGAACTTCTGGCGCGGATCTCCCGTGACGATGTCTCGGCCGAGGCGTTCAAATTCCGCGACTGCCGTCAGACCTATGTTGGCGGCGTGCCGGTGATCCTCAATCGGATCAGCTTCTCGGGCGAGTTGGGCTATGAAATCTACTGCCGCCCGCAATATCTCATTCGCCTTTCCGAGGCGATCGAAGAGGCGGGCGCCGATCTCGGCTATCGCTGGTATGGCAACCGGGCGCTGATGTCGATGCGGCTGGAAAAGGGCTGGGGGGCTTGGGGCCTCGAATTCCGTCCCGATTTCAACGCGGTCGAAAGCGGTATGGATGTGTTCATCAACTGGAAGAAGGAGTTTGTCGGCAAGGCCGCGACCGAAGCCGCCAAGGCGGCGGGCGTTGCGCGCAAGCTGGTGACGCTGACCATCGACACCGAGATCGACGTGACGCTCGACGAGGCGGTGCTCAAGGACGGTGCGGCGGTGGGCTATATCACCTCCGGCGGCTATGCCCATCACGTCGGCCGCTCGATGGCGATGGCCTATGTCGCGGCGGAACATGCCGCGCCGGGCACCACGCTCGAGGTCGAGATCCTCGGCGAGATGCGCCGTGCCGAGGTGCAGGGCGCGCCGCTCTACGATCCCGACGGGGCCAAGATGCGCGGCTAGTCCCGCGCCCCTCCCTCTAGGGCAGGCCCTCACCGGGGGCCTGCCGCCACCCTCACCTCCGAGTTGATTGGACGCACCCGGAGGCCTGCGTATAGATGCAGGGTCAAAAGGAGACCGCCATGCAGAATCAGATGAAGGCCCTCGTAAAATCCCGCCCCGAGCCGGGCCTCTGGATGGAACATGTCCCGGTGCCGGAACCGGGCGATGACGAAGTGCTCATCAAGGTGCGCAAATCCGCCATCTGCGGCACCGATGTGCATATCTGGAAATGGGACGAATGGTCGGCCAAGACCGTGCCGGTGCCGATGGTCGTCGGCCATGAGTTCTGTGGCGAGATCGTCGACACGGGCCGCGCCGCGATCAAATACAAGATCGGCCAGCGCGTCGCGGGCGAGGGCCATGTGGTCTGTGGCACCTGTCGCAACTGCCGCGCGGGGCGGGGGCATCTGTGCCGCAACACGCTCGGCGTGGGGGTCAACCGGCCCGGCTCTTTCGCGGAATATCTCTGCATCCCCGAAAGCAATGTGGTGCCGATCCCCGATGACATCCCCGACGAGATCGCGGCGATCTTCGATCCGTTCGGCAATGCGGTCCACACCGCGCTGAGCTTTGATCTGGTGGGCGAGGATGTGCTCGTCACCGGCGCTGGGCCGATCGGCATCATGGGGGCGCTCGTCGCGCAAAAGGCCGGGGCGCGCAAAGTGGTGATCACCGACATCTCGCCCTATCGCATCGCGCTCGCGCAAAAGCTCGGGGTGCAGCATGTGGTCAACGCCTCTGAGGAAAACCTCAAGGATGTGATGGCGCGGCTCGGGATGACCGAAGGCTTTGACGTGGGCCTCGAGATGTCCGGCGCGGCGCCGGCCATGCGCGACATGATCGACAAGATGAACAATGGCGGCAAGATCGCACTGCTGGGCATCGCGCCGACCGAGTTCGCGGTCGACTGGAACAAGATCATCTTCAAGATGCTCAACGTCAAAGGCATCTATGGCCGCGAGATGTACGAGACCTGGTACAAGATGATCGCGCTGGTGCAATCGGGCCTCGACCTGACCCCGCTGATCACCCATCGCATCGGCATCGACGCCTTTGAAGATGGCTTTGCCGCGATGCTCTCAGGCGAGGCGGGCAAGGTGGTGATGGACTGGGGCTAAGGCCCCGGTTTCGCCACTGTCGCTTTACCGAAGCAATACCGACGTGATGCCGACACGGGATTTTTCGTGGTGCGACAGGGGCTTGCGGGCAGTGGGCCTCAGGTGCCATGCTGCCCGGAGTGCCCCTATCACCCGGATTGCATCATGCCCGCCCGCAAGGATCTGAGCCTCAAGTCACTGGAAATGTTCGAGATTTCCGCGCGCCACCCGTCGCTGCAATCGGCGGCGGACGCGGCAGGCCTCTCGGTCAGCACCATGTCGCACCATCTCCATGTGCTCGAAAACCATCTCGGCGTGCCCCTCTTCGACCACTCCCGCCGCCCCATGGTCCTCACCGCCACCGGCCAGAGTTTTCTGCGAAATATCGAACCCGCGCTCATCGCCCTGCGCGCCGCCACCGCCGAGGCGGCCTCGGGCGAACCGGCCACCGCGCGGCATCTGCGGCTCGGCAGTATCGAGGATTTCGACAGCGACATCATCCCCGGACTGGCGGTGCATCTGTCGCGCCGGATGCCGCAATGCGATTTCACCTATCACAGCGACGCTAGCCGCGCGATTGTGGAGATGCTGCGCAAGCGAGAACTCGACATCGGCCTCGTCGCCACGCCCCAAGATCGCCCCGAAGGGCTGAGCTGTCATCCGGTGCTGCGCGACCCGTTCGTGATGGTCATGCCAGCGCAGAGCACGCTCGCCCCCGAGGATCTGGTGCGCGGCGAAACCGACCTTCCGTTTTTGCGCTTCACCACCGGGCAGATCATCGCGCAGCAGATCGAGGCGCAGCTCAAGCGGATGAAATACACCCTGCCGAACCGCTTTGAATGCGGGAACAATCAAACCCTTATGGCGATGGTCTCGGTCGGCGCGGGCTGGACGATCACCACGCCGCTGCTCTTTGCACGGGCCCGTCAGTTCCACTCGCATCTCAAGATGCAGCCCTTCCCGGGCCGCGCCTTTGCCCGCGAACTGTCGCTGATCTCGACGCCCGATTGCGCCAATTCGGTGCGCGGCATCATCGAGGCCAAGCTGCGTCAGATGCTCGCCGATCACGCCATCCTGCCGGTGCTGGAAAAGGCGCCGTGGCTCGCCGACAGTTTCCGCCTCCTAGGCGGGATGTCCGATCCGGCAGAGGTCGACGAGACCGAAGAGACCGAGAGCTAAGGCATCAGGATGTTGAACCGGGCGCGGATCGCCGCCTGCTGCTCGGCGCTGAGATACTCGGGATGGTGGCTGTCGAGGATCTCTCGCGCCCGCGACTTGGCGCGGGTCCAGGCATCCGCCGCCCCGGCCTCGGCCCAGCTGCGCGGCTCGACCCGGTCGGCCAGACGCGGATAGAAATAATCCCGCTCCATCGCCGCATGGGTCTGTGCCTCGCCAAGGAAATGCCCCTCGCCAAGCACCGCGCCACAGATCGCGTCAAAGCCGAGCGTCTCATCGCTCACCTCGATGCCGCGCAGCGTGCGATAGCTCATCGAATGCATTTCGTCATCGAGCACGAACCCCTCGAAACTCACCCCCAAAAGCGCCGCCGTCATGCCAGAGCTTTCATAGATGAGATTGCCCCCCGCCAGCGCCGCCGCCAGCGACGTCATGCCCTTTTCCACACCATATTGCGCGTCGATCGCCTTGGCATCGGTCATCGAGGCCGCCACGCCCGACGGCAGGCCGAGCCAGTTCGACAGCTGCGCCGAAGCCGCGTTGAGCAGCGTCGTCTCACCGCCGCCCCCCGAAAACGCCCCGGTGCGCAGGTCGATGACCAGAGGCCAGTTGGAAAACACCATGGGAAAGCCCGGCTGGATCGCGTGCACCATGACGAGGCTCGCCAGCGTCTCGGCCAGCGACTGCGCCAGAAACCCGGCCATGGTGGCAGGCGCGGTCGCCCCCGCCTGCGCCGCGGTGATGCAGGACATCGGGATATTGTGGCGAATGCATTCATAGACCACATCGACCGCATCCTCGCCAAAGCGCAGGGGCGAGATCACCGGGCTGATATGCGCCTTGACAAAGGGGCGCTCGGAAAACTGCCCCGGCCCGCCCGCCGCGATGTCGAGCATATCGACAATCGGCGCCACATGTTCGGCAAGGGTAAAGGACGTGGCCACCGGCTTGGTCGTATGGCTGATCAGCGCATGGACCGTGTTCACATCGAGATCGAAATTATCCGGCACATCGGTCGCCACACAGCAGCGGGTGAACCAGGCGACATTGGCCAGAACATCCTGCAACCGGGTGAAATCATGCAGATCGACCAGGGTCGAAGGCCGATAGCGCCCGCTGTCCATATCGAGCGTCTGCACCGCCGCGCCGCCGGTGCCGAAAAAGACCCGGTCGCCGCCCACGGTGATGCTGCGCGCCGGATCACGGCCATGCAGGGTGAATTGCTTGGCGGCCCCTTGGATGGCCTCCTGCACCAGCGTCCGGGGCAGGCAGATGCGCGCGCCCTCGCCACGCGTCGCCCCCGCCGCCAGCAGATCACGGCTCAGCCTCTCGGGCACTTCGCCCATGCCGAGCCGCGCCAGCAGATCGAGCGCCGTGTCGAAAATCCGGGCCAGCTCGGCCTCGCTCAGCGGCCGATAGGCGCCGCCGCGCTGGCCGGGCGGGCAGGGGTCGAACACCGGCTTCGCCGCCCGTTTCGCCAATCGTTCTTCCCGCCCGCCGCGTTTGGGTCTCGTATCCGTCATCTGCCGCCGCTCCTGACAAAAGGACCCGCGTGTCTTGGCGCTCAGGTCCGCTGAACTCTCAGCAAAGCGTAGCGTGGCACACCTCTCCCGAGGCGCGGCGATTTGATAACTCTCACGTTGTCGATAACTTATTCCCAAATGTTCGGAAACACTACATGACCCCTATGCCGTCGCCCGGTTTTGCCCCCCTATGAGGCCGACCAGCGCGAAGACAGGTGCAATCATGAAAACCAGAACCAAGGTCGTCGTTATCGGCGGCGGCATCGCAGGGTGTTCCACCCTCTATCACCTCACCCAGGAAGGCTGGACCGATGTGGTCCTCGTCGAGCGGGACGAGCTCACCTCCGGCACCACATGGCACTCTGCCGCGCAGGTGACCAACTTTGGCATGACCCAGACCATGGTCGGGCTCAAAACCCATTCGATCAACCTCTACAAGCGGCTCTCGGAAGATCCGGAATACCCGATCAACTATCACCACGCCGATGGCGGTATCCGTCTCGCCAATACCGAGGCGCAGATGGAGGGCTATCGCCATTTCGCCTCCATGGCCCGCGGCATGGATGTCCATTTCGAAGTGATCGACGCCGAGGAATGCGCCCGCCGTCACCCGCTGATCTCCACCGACAACCTGCTCGGCGGTCTCTGGGACCCGCTCGATGGCGACATCGACCCGGCCCAGCTCTGTCAGGCGCTGGCCTATCACGCCCGCAAGGCCGGGGCCGAGGTCTATCGCAACACGCCGGTGACCGCGCTCACCCAGCACAAGGACGACACCTGGACCGTCGAGACGACCAAGGGCAATATCGACTGCGATATCGTGGTCAACGCCTGCGGCTACCGGGTCAACGAGGTCGGCGCGATGATGGGCGTCCACCACCCGGTGAGCTCGATGGAGCATCAGTATTTCCTCACCGAGGACATCCCCGCCATCGTCGAATCCGACCGCCGCATGCCGCTCTTGCGCTGCCCGATCTCGGATTACTACAGCCGTCAGGAAAAGAACGGCCTACTCGTGGGCTTCTATGAGCAGGGCTGCAAGACCTGGGGGCTGGACGGGATCGACCCGAATTTCGTCAACGCGCTCTGCCCGGATGATCTCGACCGGGTGATGGATGTGCTCGGCGGGGCGTTCGAACGGATGCCCGCGCTGGCCGAGACCGGCATTCGCAGTATCGTCAACGGCCCGATCACCTATACGATCGACGGCGCACCGCTCGTCGGCCCGATCCCCGGCAAGCGCAACGCGTTCTGCATCATCGGGCTGCGCGCGGGCCTTGGCGAAGGCGGCGGTCACGGCTGGCTTCTGGCGCAGCAGATCGTCCATGGCGAGGCGCAATATGACACATGGGTCATCGACCCGCGCCGCTTTGGTCCGCACACCAATGTGGAACTGACCGCGCTCAAGGCGATCGAAGACTATCAGAACGAATTCCGTTTCCACTTCCCGCACGAACATCGCCCCGCAGGCCGCAACGCCCGCACCACGCCGCTGACCCCGATCCTCGCCGCCGAAGGCGCCGAGTTCACCGTGGTCAACGGCTGGGAACGGGTCGATTACATCAAGCCCTCGCCAGAGTTCCACCCGACGCTGGGTTTCGGCTTTGACGAGGCCTTCGACATCATCCGCGATGAGGTCAAGACGGTGGAAACCGGCGTCGGCCTCGCCGAGGTCAACGGGTTCAACCGGATCGAGATCACCGGCGCGGACCGTCACGCCTTCCTCGACCGGATGTGCTGTGGCGCGGTGCCGAAACGCGACGGGCGGCTCGGGCTGGCCTATCTGCTCAACCATCACGGCATGATCAAGGCCGAGGCGACGCTCGCCAATCTGCCCGCCTCTGACCGCGGCCCCGAACGGGTCTGGTACGGCTCTGCGGCGGCGAGCGAGCTGCATGACATGGATTGGCTCTCGGCCCATGTTGGCCCCGACGAGGATGTGCAGCTGCGCAGCCTGACCAATGATCAGACGATCCTGCTGCTCGCCGGGCCGAAATCGCGCGATGTGCTCTCGGCCTGTGCCCGGGGCGACTGGTCGGCCGAGGCCTTCCGCTGGCTGTCGCTGCGCGAGGCTTTCGTCGGCATCGCCCCGGTGACGGTGATGAATGTGAGCTTTTCGGGCGAGCTCGCTTATGAAATCCACGTGCCCAACGCCTCGCTCTATGCCGCCTACCAGGCGCTGCGCGCGGCGGGCGAGGCCCATGGTCTGCGGCTCTTCGGGGCGCGCGCGGTCGATTCGATGCGGATGGAAAAGGGCTTCCTGCATTGGAAGGCCGATCTGCTGACCGAATTCGACCCGTTCGAGACCGGGCTCGACCGCTTCGTGCGTATGGAGAAGGGCGATTTCATCGGCAAAGCAGCGCTCGAAAAACGCGTGGCCGAGGGCCCAAGGGTCAAGCTGGCGAGCCTGCGGGTCGATCACGACCGCGCGCCCGCCCATGGCGGCGCCTCCGTCATGCGGGAGGGCAAGGTGGTCGGCACGGTAAGCTCGGGCGACTGGGGGCATCGGCTCGGCATGAACATCGCCATGGCCTTCCTGCAGCCCGATCTGGCCGCCGAGGGCACCACACTCGAGATCGACATCTGCGGCACGCTGGTGTCCGCCGAGGTCATCGCGCCGTCGCCCTATGACCCGTCTTTCTCGCGCCTGCGCAGCTAAGACACTCGCCACAAGGGCCCGATAAAATCGATAGGGCGCAGAGGGATAGCCTCTGCGCCCTTGTTTTATTGGGATTCGCTGTGACTGGTTGCAAAGTGACCTGACGGTGTTGGTGCTGTTTGACAACCTAAGGTAGATTTGTTAACTTCTATATATGTTTTTTGGTTCTGTTGAATTGATTTGCCCACAAATGAACCGTAAGGTTCAGTTGAGGCTTCCACCCACGCAGGCAAGAACAATGGCACCGATCAAGAAAATCATCGAAATCACGACCTCACCGCAAGGCTCGGCGCGCGTCCAGACCTCTGACGACTATGACACCGAGCAATTCGACAGCCTCACCGCGGCTCTCGCCTATGCCTTCGGCCTGCGCTCTTCGATGAACGATCACCGCGTCACCGCCGCCATCCATATCGACGGCCGCGAATACACGCTCCCCGGCTCGCTGATCTAGGCCCGGACCGGACCCTAGCGTCTCAGACGGCCCATTTCCTGGCTGCTTGCCGCATCACGCCCGGGGCAAGGGGGGCGGCGCCCGAGGTGGCCGAAATATATGTCGCAGACCCTTGGACTGAGGGCCATGCCCCCACATATTTCCCTTTGAGAAAATACAGCTGCCCTTTGATTCTAAGTAAAGTGAGTAACAAGTATGGAAGACGCATCACCCGCCTCTGAGTACGAGCATTTCACCCATTTCGAGGCCGTCCCCTATGGCGTAGCCCGTCAAAACGGGCAGGACATGACGCTCTATTGCTCGCTCCACCTGCCAAAAGACGCCGACATCCCGCCGCCTCTCTTTGTCTGGTTTCATGGCGGGGCGTTCAAATTCGGCGAGCACGGGCACAAAATGTCCCGGCGTCTCGGGCGCAGGCTGACCCGGATGGGCATCGCGGTCGCCTCCGTGCAATACCGACTGCGCGGCACCGCCGAGGATCTTTCTGAACCGGTACTCAGCCGGATCGAGGAATATCAGAGCCACCGTGAGAAACTGATCCGCGCCGGGCTCTGCGAATACCGGTCTTTCGTCGCGCTCGAAGACGGGGTGCGCTTTCTGTCTTGGGCGTCCGGGGCGGCAGACCGCTTCGGCTGGTCGGGGAAGCGAGTGCTCGGGGGCTCCTCGGCGGGCGGGCTCACCGCCTATAACATCGCCTTCGGAGCCGAAAGGCTTGGCCTCGGCGTGCCGGATATCCAGGGCGTTTTTGCCTGTTCAGGCGGGTTCAATTACCCCGATTTGGTCACGCCGCGTGACGGGTTCCGATCCCTCGCGCTCCACAACCCGAACGACCGCCGCGTCTCGATCGCCGGCGTGCGTATGCTCAAGCACAAGCTGGGCGACAGGCTGGAGCTTCTGGAATCGGAGGACCACATCCACGGTCATTGTGAGCTTTTCCCCGGAGAGACCAAGTCCAACACCTACGGCAGGATAGCGACATTCATTCACGAAGCTACGGCATAGGTCCCGCCGGACCGCACCAACGCCGCAAAATCCTTAATAATCCCCATAAAATCCCTGAAAAACCAAAGGGGCCGGCAGAAAATCCGCCGACCCCTTTTGGAGATAGTGGTGAGCCGTGCAGGATTCGAACCTGCGACCCACTGATTAAAAGTCAGTTGCTCTACCAACTGAGCTAACGGCCCACTGTGGGCCGGTATCTAGAAAGACCGGGCGGTAGGGTCAACCCGAAAAATGAACTTATTTTCGTGCCGCGCTGGATTCATGTTTCCGGCGGGTTTATATGCCCGCCCATGAGCCACGCCACAGACACCGGTTTGCCCTTTATGAAGATGCATGGGCTGGGAAACGATTTCGTCGTTTTCGATGGCCGTGCGCGCGATATCGCGATCACCCCGGCGCTGGCGCGTTTGGTGGCCGACCGGCATCGCGGCATCGGCTGCGATCAGCTCGCGCTCATCACCGCCGAAGGGCCGGGCGACGCGCATCTCACCTTCTGGAACGCCGATGGCTCGATGGCGGCGGCCTGTGGCAATGCCACGCGCTGTATCGCGCGCCATCTGATGGATGATCTGGGCCGCGACGCGCTGCACCTGACGACGGCGCGCGGCGATCTGGCGGCGCGCGACATGGGGCAGGGGGTCACCTCGGTCAATATGGGCGCACCACAGCTCGACTGGGCCGAGATCCCGCTCGCCGAGGCGATGGACACGCTCGAGCTGCCGATCGAAGGCGGCCCCACCGCCACCGGCATGGGCAACCCGCATTGCACCTTCTTCGTCGAGGATGCCGAACGGGTGGCGCTCGCCGAATTTGGCCCGCGCTATGAACATCACCCGCTTTTCCCCGAACGCACCAATGTGCAGGTCGCCTCGCTCATCGGGCCCGATCATCTGCGGATGCGGGTCTGGGAACGCGGCGTCGGGCCGACGCTGGCCTCGGGCTCGTCCTCCTGCGCCACCGCCGTCGCCGCCGCGCGGCGCGGTCTCACGGGGCGGCGCGTGACCATCACCCTCGATGGCGGCACGCTCGAGATCGACTGGCGCGAGGATGGCGTCTGGATGACCGGGCGCACCGCCCATGTCTGCGACGGGGTGCTGACGCCCGATTTTCTGGGCGCAATCTGATGGCAGAGGCGCCGATCTTTGCCACGCTGGGCTGTCGGCTCAACGCCTATGAGACCGAAGCGATGAAAGAGCTCTCGGCCGAGGCCGGGCTCTCGGGCGCGGTGGTGGTCAACACCTGCGCCGTGACCGCAGAGGCGGTGCGCAAGGCCCGGCAGGAAATCCGCCGGTTGCGCCGCGAACACCCCGACGCCCGGCTCATCGTCACCGGCTGCGCCGCCCAGACCGAGCCCGAGACCTTCACCGCCATGGAAGAGGTCGACGCGGTCATCGGCAACACCGAGAAGATGCAGCCCGAGACCTGGAAAGGCCTCGCCGCCGATTTCATCGGCGAGACGGAGATGCTGCAGGTCGATGACATCATGTCGGTGACCGAAACCGCCGGCCATCTCATCGACGGGTTCGGCACCCGAAGCCGCGCCTATGTGCAGGTGCAAAACGGCTGTGATCACCGCTGCACCTTCTGCATCATCCCCTATGGCCGGGGCAATTCGCGCTCGGTCCCCGCCGGGGTGGTGGTCGATCAGATCAAGCGGTTGGTGGATCGTGGCTATAACGAGGTGGTGCTCACCGGGGTCGATCTGACCTCCTGGGGCGCCGATCTTCCGGCCACGCCGCGGCTCGGCGATCTGGTGATGCGGATCCTGAAACTCGTCCCCGACCTGCCGCGCCTGCGGATCTCGTCGATCGATTCCATCGAGGTGGACGAGAACCTGATGCAGGCCATCGCCACCGAACCCCGCTTGATGCCGCATCTGCACCTGTCGCTGCAGCATGGCGATGACATGATTCTCAAGCGGATGAAGCGCCGCCACCTGCGCGACGATGCCATCCGTTTCGCCGAAGAAGCCCGCCGCCTGCGCCCCGAAATGACCTTTGGCGCCGATATCATCGCGGGCTTCCCGACCGAGACCGAGGCGCATTTCGAAAACTCGCTAAGGCTGGTCGAGGAGTGCGGCCTCACCTGGCTGCATGTCTTTCCCTATTCGCGCCGCGAAGGCACGCCCGCCGCGCGCATCCCCAACCAGGTCAACGGTCGGGTGATCCGCGACCGCGCCGCCCGGTTGCGGCAGGCGGGCGAGGCGCGCGTTGCCACGCATCTGGCCGAACAGGTCGGGCGGGCGCATCGGGTGCTGATGGAAAACCCGCGCATGGGCCGGACCGAGCAATTCACCGAGGTCGAGTTCGCCACGGATCAGCCCGAGGGCCAGATCGTCGATGTCCGCATCTCGGGCCAGACCGGGCAGCGCCTTGTCGCCTGACCGCCTGCCGGTCCTGTGGAGCTTTCGCCGCTGCCCCTATGCGATGCGGGCGCGGCTCGCCATCGCGGTCTCGGGCGTCGCGGTCGAGACGCGCGACATCCTTCTGCGCGACAAGCCCGCCGCCTTTCTCGCAGCCTCGCCCTCGGCCACGGTGCCCTGTCTCGATCTCGGGCCCGAGGGCGTGATCGACGAAAGCCTCGACATCATGCTTTGGGCGCTGCGCCAGTCGGACCCCGAACACTGGCTCGACATGGGCGCGGCGGGGCATGATCTCATCGCGACCTGCGAGAGCGAGTTCAAACCGGCCCTCGACCGCTACAAATACGAGACCCGCTTTCCCGACAGCGATCCGATGGCGGCCCGCGATAGCGCCGCCCGCTTCGTGCTCTCGCTCGAAGACCAGCTCACCGGCCGCGGCTGGCTCATGGGCCCAACCCCAAGCCTCGCCGACATGGCGATCCTGCCCTTCCTCCGCCAATTCGCCCATGTCGACCCCGACTGGTTCGCCGCGCAGCCCTGGCCCGAGGTCTCCGACTGGCTCACCCGCTTCAAAGCCTCCGACCGCTTCGCCAGTATCATGACCCGCCGCCCGATCTGGGAAGGGTAGGGCGGGCGTCCAGGGCCGCACTTGCCGGGCCCCTCGGCAGGGCGCGGCCCTCGCTCGCCCCCTAAATCCACCACCGTCGCTTTACCGACGTGTCACCGACCCGCCATTTCAGCGATGGACAAGGTCGGGGCAGGGGCCTAGCGTTTGCGCCACACGCTACGGGAGACCTGCCATGAAACTCATTTCCGCCGATGCTTCGCCCTTTGCCCGCAAGTGCCGGATTCTCATCCATGAGGCCGGTCTGGGTGACCGGGTCGAAGTGGTTTCACTCACCACCACCCCGATCAACACCGATCCGCAAGTGGCCTCGGCCAATCCGGCGGGCAAGATCCCGGCGCTTTTGCGCGACAGCGGTCCGGCGCTTTATGACAGTCGCGTAATCACCCGATATCTCGACGAAATTTCCGGTGCAGGCCTCTATCCGCAGGCGCGGATCTGGGAGGTTCTGACGCTCGAAGCGACGGCGGATGCGATGATGGATGCCGCCGTGCTGATGGTCTACGAACATCGCGTTCGTCCCGCCGACAAGGTCGATGACGGCTGGATCGAGGCGCAATGGGCCAAGATCACCCGCTCGCTCAACGCGCTCGACGCGCGCTGGATGAGCCATCTCTCCGGCCCGCTCGACATGGCTCAGATCGCCGTGGCCACCGCGCTCACCTATCTCGATTTCCGCCATGCCGACCGCAGCTGGCGCGACACCCGCCCCGACCTCGCGGCCTGGCATTCGAAATTCTGCGAACGTGACAGCATGGTCGCCACCGCGCCCAAGTAAACTTGGCCTAAGACACGAAAAGGCCCCGGAAATTCCGGGGCTTTTCTGTTTTCATCAGGCTGAGATCAGAAGCTGTAGCTGACGCCGACATTGATCGCATGGGTGACCAGCTCGGTGCCCACCTTGCCATCGGTCTGCCCGACCACGGCCGGGTCTGCCTTGATGGTGATGTCATTGTCCGACCAGGTCGCCTGATACTCGCCAAAGAGGGCCCATTTGTCGTTGAGGCTATATTTCATCCCGGCGATGCCGCGCAGCGCGATGCCGGTGGTTTCATAATCATAGGTCCGGCCCGTCGCACCGATCACCTGGGCGTCGACATGCGGAATGGCCACACCCACGCCACCGCCCACATAGGGGGTGAAACGCTCGTTGGTGAAGCTGGAGGGGAAGCGTTTCATCACGTTGAGGGTGATGATGTTATGCCCATCCGAGAGCTCGAACCGGCTCAGCCCGAGGGCGGCGAGATCGCCGCTCGAAGCATAGGCCTTGGCATGGGTGCCCTCGATGCCGAAGCCAAGGTTATTGGCGTTCCACCAGGTCAGACGCCCGCCGTAATAAAACGGGTTTTCCAAGGGGTTACCTTCCCAATCGACCTTGCGGCTAACAGCGGCCCCGCCGGGGAGCGTGCCCGACAGCGTGCTTTCCTGAACGCTCTGAACCCCGAGGTAGAAGCTCAGTTCGATCTCGGCGGCGGCGGGGGTGGCCATCGCGACGAGCGCGACGCCGGCGGCTTTGAAGGAGGTTTTCATCTGCACATACCCTTGCGGTTGTCCGTGGCTTTGGCCCTTGCTTACATGCAGCGGCGCTGGCTCACAAGCGCGACAGATGATCGCCCCCTTCAATTCCCCGGCATTGCCTACTGGACGGACCTTGAAAGCGTCGCTAAACACGGGTCCGAAAGGTTGCGGGATTCCGCGACCCGTCGAACTATGAGGCCCGCGCGGGTCGGAAGAATGGAGCAAACCTCGTGTCCCACGCAGAAGATCACGAAGGAACCCGGAGGGATTTCCTCTATTACGCAACCGCAGGCGCGGGCACTGTTGCCGCGGGGGCTGCTGTCTGGCCGCTGGTCAATCAGATGAACCCCTCGGCCGACGTGCAGGCGCTCAGCTCGATCCGGGTTGACGTCTCTGGCATCGAGCCGGGCACGCAGCTGACAGTGAAATGGCTGGGCAAGCCGGTGTTCATTCGCCGCCGCACCCCGGAAGAAATCGAAGAGGCCAAGGCGGTCGAGCTTTCGCAGCTTCCCGACCAGGACGCTCGCAACGCCAATATCGGTCCCGCGCCCGCGTCGGACAACAACCGGGCGCTGGCCGTTCCGGGCGAAGAAGGCAGCGAAGAGTGGCTGGTGATGATGGGCGTTTGTACCCATCTGGGCTGCGTTCCGCTGGGCGATGCTGGCGATTTTGGCGGTTGGTTCTGCCCTTGCCACGGCTCGCACTATGATACGGCCGGCCGGATCCGCAAAGGACCCGCGCCCGAGAACCTGCCGGTTCCGACGGCTGAATTCGTCGATGCAACGACGATCAAATTGGGATAAGGGACGCGCAGAATGGCTGGTATTCCACACGATCACTACGAACCGAAGACCCGCGGCGAGAAATGGCTGCATTCGCGTCTTCCCATCGTCGGTCTTCTCTATGACACGCTGATGATCCCGACGCCCAAGAACCTCAACTGGATGTGGATCTGGGGCATCGTCCTGACGTTCTGTCTGGCGCTGCAAATCGTCACCGGCATCGTGCTGGTGATGCATTACACGCCGCATGTCGATCTGGCCTTTGCCTCGATCGAGCACATCATGCGCAACGTGAACGGCGGTCACTTCATCCGCTACCTGCACATGAATGGCGCGTCGCTGTTCTTCTTTGCGGTCTATCTCCACATTTTCCGGGGTCTTTACTACGGGTCGTACAAGGCCCCGCGTGAAATCACCTGGATCGTCGGCATGCTGATCTACCTGCTGATGATGGGCACGGCCTTTATGGGCTATGTTCTTCCCTGGGGTCAGATGTCCTTCTGGGGCGCGACCGTGATCACCGGCCTGTTTGGCGCCATCCCCTTCATTGGTGAGCCGATCCAGACCTGGCTTCTCGGTGGGCCCGCGGTGGACAATGCCACGCTGAACCGTTTCTTCAGCCTGCATTACCTGCTGCCCTTCGTGATCGCCGCGCTGGTGGCGGTCCATATCTGGGCCTTCCACACCACCGGCAACAACAACCCCACCGGGGTCGAAGTGCGCCGCGCCTCGAAAGCCGAGGCCGAGAAGGACACCGTGCCCTTCTGGCCCTATTTCGTGATCAAGGACCTCTTTGCTCTGGCGGTCATTCTGGTTGTCTTCTTTGCCATCGTCGGCTTCATGCCGAACTACCTTGGCCACCCGGACAACTATATCGAGGCGAACGCTCTCGTGACGCCCGCGCATATCGTTCCGGAATGGTACTTCCTGCCGTTCTACGCGATCCTGCGTGCCTTCACCGGCGATGTCTGGGTCGTGATGTTCGCAAGCTGGATCACCGGCGGGATCATCGATGCCAAGTTCTTTGGCGTGCTCGCGATGTTCGGTGCGATTGCCGTCATGGCGCTGGCCCCGTGGCTCGACACGTCGAGCGTGCGGTCGGGCAAGTACCGTCCGATGTTCAAATGGTGGTTTGCGCTGCTGGCGATCGACTTTGTGGTGCTGATGTGGGCCGGGGCCATGCCTGCCGAGCCGCCCTATTCGACCATCTCGCTGATCGGGGCCACCTATTGGTTCGCTTACTTCCTGGTGATCCTGCCGCTGCTTGGGGTGATTGAAAAGCCCAAGGCACAGCCGGAAACCATCGAGGCGGATTTCAATGCGCATTACCCCAAAGCTGCCGACACCCCGGCAGAATAAGAAAGGATCAGGAACAATGTTCAAGACTCTCTGCATTGCTGCCCTGTCGGCCCTGACCCTTTCGGCGGGTGCGGCATCTGCCGCAGGCGCCGGTGGCGAAATTCACGACGTGGATTTCTCCTTCGAGGGGCCGTTCGGCAAATTCGACCAGAACCAGCTTCAGCGTGGTCTCAAGGTCTACACCGAGGTTTGCTCGGCCTGTCACGGTCTGCGCTACGTGCCGCTGCGCACGCTGGCAGACGAGGGCGGTCCGCATTTCTCGGCAGATCAGGTGCGCGCCTACGCCCAGAACTTTGAAGTGTTCGATCCCGAGCTGGATGATTTCCGCACGGCCAAATCGTCGGATCACTTCCCGGGTTCGAGCCTCGACAACGCGCCTGACCTGAGCCTGATGGCCAAGGCACGCGCCGGGTTCCACGGCCCCGCGGGCACCGGTATCAACCAGCTCTTCAAGGGCATGGGTGGTCCGGAATACATCACCGCGATCCTGACCGGCTATACCGGCAAGACCAAGGAAGAAGCGGGCGTCACGCTCTATGAAAACAGCGCCTTCCCGGGGGGCTGGATCGCCATGGCGCCGCCGCTCGAAGACGGGATGGTGGATTTCGACGACGAGCATGACAACTCGCTGCATCACATGTCCGAAGATACCGCGGCCTTCCTGATGTGGACCGCCGAGCCCAAGATGATGGCCCGCAAACAGGCCGGCATGGCCGGGGTTATCCTGCTGGTTCTGCTGTCGGCGCTGCTCTATCTCACGAACAAGCGGATCTGGGCCCCGATCAAAGGCAAGTCCAAAGCCTGATCGCGGTTCCTCGCCAAATGACCAACCCCCGCCCGAGCAATCCGGCGGGGGTTTTTCGTTGCGGGCGAGGGCAGGGCGCGGCGCAAAGTGCCCTTTCGCTTGGCCCGCTTATCCGGTACATGGCGCGGGACTGCATTTCACCTGTGGATGACGCGACATGAAATTCACCCTGTCCTGGCTCAAGGAACATCTGGAAACCACCGCTTCGGTCGAGGAGATCGCGGAGGCGCTCACCGATCTGGGGCTCGAGGTCGAAGAGATCGTCAACCCGGCGGACCGGCTGTCGGAGTTTACCATCGGCAAGGTGAAAGAGGCGGAAAAGCATCCCGATGCGGACCGGCTCAACATCTGTCAGGTCGAGACCGACGAGGGCATGACCCAGATCATCTGTGGCGCGCCCAATGCGCGGGCGGGCATCACCGTGGTGGTGGCCAAACCCGGCGTCTATGTTCCCGGCATCGACACCACCATCGGCGTCGGCAAGATCCGCGGCGTCGAGAGCTTTGGCATGATGTGTTCCGAGCGCGAAATGGAGCTCTCGGAAGAGCATGACGGGATTATCGAACTGCCCTCGGGCGAGGTGGGCGAGCGGTTCATCGACTGGCTTGCGGCGCATGACCCGGCCAAGGTCGACCCGGTGATCGACATTGCCATCACCCCCAACCGTCCCGATGCCTGCGGTGTGCGCGGTGTGGCGCTCGATCTGGCGGCACGCGGTCTGGGCAAGATGAAGCCCGCGCCGGAGGCCAGCATCGAGGGCGCATTCGAGAGCCCGATCAAGGTCACCATTGATGAGGACGCGCGCACCAAGGGCTGCGAAGTCTTTGCCGGGCGGCTGATCCGCGGCGTCAAGAACGGGCCGAGCCCCGAGTGGCTTCAATCGCGGCTCAAGGCCATCGGGCTGCGGCCGATTTCGGCGCTGGTCGACATTACCAATTTCTTCACCTTCGACCGCAACCGCCCGCTGCATGTGTTCGACGCTGACAAGGTGTCGGGCGATCTGCGCGTGCATCGTGCGCGGGGCGGTGAAACGCTCGTCGGTCTTGATGAGAAGGAATACACATTCAGCGCCGGTCAGGTGGTCATCTCCGACGACAAGGGCATCGAGAGCATTGGCGGTATCATGGGCGGGCTCGCCACTGGCTGCACCGAGGAGACGACCAATGTCTTCCTCGAGGCCGCCGTCTGGGACCATGTTCAGATCGCCGAGACGGGCCGCGCGCTCAAGATCAATTCCGATGCGCGCTATCGCAACGAGCGCGGCATCGACCCTGCCTTCAACATGCCGGCGATCGAGCTTGCGACGCAGATGATCCTCGATCTCTGTGGCGGCGAGCCGTCCGATCTGGTCGTGGCGGGCGAGGTGCCGGATGTGGCCCGCGCCTACAAGCTCGACCCCGAGCGGGTGCAATCGCTCGTCGGTATGGCCATTCCTGAGAGCGAACAGCGCCAGACCCTGACGGCGCTCGGCTTCCGCATGGAAGGCAGCATGGCCCATGTGCCGAGCTGGCGCCCCGATGTGCAGGGCGAGGCCGATCTGGTGGAAGAGGTGGCGCGTGTTGCCTCGCTGACCAAGCTCAAGGGCATTCCGCTGCCGCGCATCCAGTCGGGCGTGCCGAAACAGATCCTGTCGCCCCTGCAAAAGCGCGAGCAGATCGCGCGGCGCACGGCGGCGGCGCTCGGCTATAATGAATGCGTCACCTATAGTTTCATCGACCGCGCCAGTGCCGAGCTCTTCGGGGGCGGCGACGACGCCACGATGCTCGCCAACCCGATCAGCGCCGATATGAGCCATCTGCGCCCCGCGCTGTTGCCCGGGCTGTTGCAGGCGGCGGCACGCAATCAGGCGCGCGGTCAGATGGATATGGCGCTGTTTGAGGTGGGTCATGCGTTTCACGGCGGCGAGCCCGGCGATCAGCATCTGATGGTTTCGGGCATCCTCGTCGGCCGTACTGGTCCCAAGGATGTGCATGGCGCGAGCCGGCCAGTCGATCTCTTTGACGCCAAGGCCGATGCCGAGGCGGTGCTCTCGGCCATCGGTGCGCCCGCCAAGGTGCAGATCCTGCGCGGCGGCGAGAGCTGGTGGCACCCGGGCCGTCATGGCCGGATCTGCCTCGGCCCGAAAAAGGCGCTTGGCGTCTTTGGCGAGCTGCATCCCAAAGTGCTTCAGGCGCTCGACGTCAAAGGCCCGGTGGTGGGCTTTACCCTCTGGCCCGCGGAAATCCCGCTGCCGCGCAACGCCTCGGCCACGCGCGGGGCGCTCACCGTCAGCGACCTGCAGGCGGTGGAACGCGATTTCGCCTTCGTGGTGGATGCCGAGGTGGAGGCGCTGACGCTGGTCAACGCGGCGGCCGGGGCGGACAAGGTGCTCATCGAAGATGTGCGCGTCTTTGACGAATTCATCGGCGGCAGCCTCGGCGAGGGCAAGAAGAGCCTTGCGATCACCGTGCGCCTGCAACCCACCGATGCGACGCTCAAGGAAGCGGATATCGAGGCGGTGAGCGCGAAGATCGTCGAAAAGGTGACCAAGGCCACCGGCGGCAGCCTGCGCGGCTAAGTCAGATCAACGAGGAGGCTCAGATGCTCAAGGTTTATCTCTCCGGTGAAATCCACACCGATTGGCGCGATCAGATCACCAATGGCGCGGCGGGGCTCGATATCGCCTTTTCCGCGCCGGTCACCGATCACGCGGCCAGCGACGATTGCGGTGTCGCGATCCTCGGGGCCGAGGAGAATAAATACTGGCATGACCACAAGGGCGCGATGGTCAACGCGATCCGCACCCGCAAGGGCATCGGTGACGCGGATGTGGTCGTCGTGCGCTTTGGCGACAAGTACAAGCAGTGGAACGCGGCCTTTGACGCGGGCTATGCCGCGGCGCTTGGCAAATCGCTCATCATCCTGCAGCCGCCCGAGCATGATCACGCGCTCAAAGAGGTGGATGCCGCCGCCCTCGCCGTGGCGCGCAGCCCCGAAGAGGTGGTGCAAATCCTGCGCTATGTGATGGACGGTTCGCTGCCCGGCTGAGCACGTTTGCCCGGCAGGCTTCCCAGCAGAACCCCCGCCATCACGAGCGCGCCCCCGATGAAGGTGGCGAGCATCGGCACTTCGTTCAGAATGAGCCAGGCCAGCAGGATGGCAAAGGGCGTCTCGCTGGTGCTGATCAGCCCGGCCTGCCCCGAGGGCATGCGCTTGGCGGCTTCGAACATCATCACCGAGGCCGCCGCAAAGACCAGCCCGAAACAGGCCATCAGGGCAATCTCGCCGGGCGGCGTCTGGCTCGGCTCAGAGAGCCACGCCGCCACCGGCAGCAAGAGCACGCAAGACAGCGCCATCGGCCCCATCGAGGGCGTCGCGGGCCAGGCCCGGTAGAGCACAAAGAGCAGCGCGAGCGACAGCGCCATGACCAGCGCGAGAAGATCGCCGATCAGGCTAAGCTCGCCCAGCGACCCGGCAAGGATGGCTAGGATGCCCACAATGCCAAGCGCCGCCCCCGCCAGCATCGTCATCCCCGGGGCTTCGCGCAGAAGAACCCAGGCGAGCAGCGCCGCGACGAGGGGCGTCGCCGAATAGATCAGCGCCACATTGGCCACCCCGGTCAGCTTGAACGCGCTGAGAAAGGCCGCGGTGCCACAGGCGCCAATCACCGCTGCCAAGAGGCCGCGCCGGCCCATGCGCGTCACCTCGGCCTGCCAGCGGCCCCGCCAGAGGATGATTGCTGCGGTCAAAATCGCGCTGAAGAACGCCCGCCAGAAGATCACTTCCCAGCCCGAGGCCTCGACTGCTTTGGTGAAAATACCGGCTGTCGAAAAGAGCAGGGCAGAGCCCAGCATCAAGAGGAGGCCAGCGAAATACGTGTCATGTTTCATGTTACTAAGAGATACCAATACCCTGCCAAGCACCGTCAGTATCATGACCGAGATCGCAGGCTTTGACTGATAAAAAACCGCTAGACGTCGAAATAATGCCATCCCGAGGCGCAAAAACGCGCGTTTCGGCCCTGAATAGGGAGCTTCTGCCCTATTTTCCCCTGAATTGATGTCATTGTTTCACGCATAGATATTAATATCTAAACAACGGCGGGACACGCCAAGGGACAAGGGAAATAGCATGGTTCAAGAATTCAAGGATTTCATTGCCAAGGGCAATGTCATGGACATGGCCGTTGGTATCATCATCGGCGCCGCCTTCACCGCGATTGTGAGCTCGCTTGTGGCGGATCTCATCAACCCGATCATCGGGCTCTTTCTCGGCGGGATCGATTTCAAAGAGCTCTTCATCGTTCTCGATGGCGGCGAATACGCCACCCTCGCCGATGCAGAAGAAGCGGGTGCCGCGGTCTTCGCCATTGGTCGCTTTATCATGGCGATCATCAACTTCCTGATCATCGCCTTTGTGGTGTTCATGCTGGTCAAGGCCGTGAACCGCGTCAAAGCCAAGGAAGAAGCCGCGCCCGAGCCCGAGGCAGATCCCGGCCCGAGCGAGCTTGATATCCTGATGGAAATCCGTGACTCGCTGAAGAAGTAAGCGCGGTCTCGAGATCGGGGAAAGGCCTGCGGCGTGCTGCGGGCCTTTTCTAATTTTTCAGGTTTCGTTTTTCAGGCCAAGATTTTCGCGGCGCTAGCGCAGCCCGGCGGCGGCCTGACCGCGAATAACAGAGCGGCGGCCCGATCAGGCCGCCGCATCCATATTCAACCGGCGGTCTTGTGGCTGACCTCAAACGCCGCCTGTTGGTCGGGGCTGGCCTCGGTCTGGTACTTGGCCTTCCACTCGTCCATGCTCATCCCGTAGAAAATCTCGCGCGCCTCGGTCTTGTCCATGTCGATGCCGCGCTCATTGGCGGCCTCTTGGTACCAGCGGCTCAGGCAATTGCGGCAGAAGCCTGCGAGGTTCATCATGTCGATGTTCTGCACATCGGTGCGCTCTTGCATCAGGTGCTGTTGCAGGCGGCGAAAGGCGGCGGCTTCAAGCTCGATCCGGGTCTGATCATCCATTTTGGGTCTCCTTTGCCTTACAACATGCGTTTGAGATAGGGCGGGTTCAAGTCGTCGAGCCGCACCGTCAGGCTTCCGACATCGGGCAGCGCGGTTTGCAACGCGTCGAGCGTCATCTGAGCGAGCTCGGCACGGGTGTCTTCGTCGCGCCCGGGCAAGAGCAGCAGGGTCGCGGCGGCGAAGGTCTGCGGCTCGACTCCAATGCGCGAGGCGGTGGCGGCGATGGTGCGCACGCGGACGGTGTCCGGGGCACTCACCGAGCGGTGATCGGCAAAGGCCTGCCAGAGCGTGTCGCAGAGCGCCTGCAGGTCGTGGGACTGATCCAGCCCCTTGGAATGTTCGATGACGATATGGGGCACGGTGGTCTCCTCCTTTGGACTGGCGCGGTTCAGACGCCGGCGATGTCGGCCGCCTCTTGCAGCATCGGGGCGAGCCGCTTGGCCCAATGCACCTGATCCTCGTGATGGGCGATCAGGTCGTTGCGCAGCTCGATGAGCGCGTTCGGGCGGCCATGGCGCAGCGCGTGGCGGTCGATGGCATCGCCGGGCAGGCGGCCTGTGTAAGGCTCGTTATCGCCGGTGCAGATGTCCGCCTCTTTGCCAAGCCGGGCCAGCAGCGGCGCGGTCAGCCGGGTATCATCGGCATAGAGGATGCCGACATGCCACGGCCGGGGCAGGCGGCCGCGCAATTGCCGGGTAAAGCTATGGACCGAGACGATGATCGTGTCGTCGCGCCGCGCCGCAAGTTCGGCCAGCGCCGCGTGATAGGGGCGGTAGAGCCGGGTCAGCCGGGTCTCGCGTTCCGCCGGGCCAGCATGGCGGTTGGCGGGGATGATCGAGCCATCGTAGAGCTTCATCAGCAGGGTCGGATCATCCTCGCCCCGGTTCGGGTCGATCACCAGGCGCGAGAAATTGGAGCCGATCATCGGGCCGTTCAGCGCCTCGGCCAGCGCCCGCGCCACGCCAAGCGCGCCGGGATCATAGGCGATATGGCGGGCCATGTCCTCGGGCGGCAGGCCGAGATCGCCGCCATTGACGAAATCGGGCACGGTATTGGCCGCGTGATCGCAGGTCACAAGCCAGCGCGAAGGGCGGTCGGCCCCGTCGATATGGTAGGGTTCAAAACGCATGTGATGTGGTTCCTTGCCCTTGCTTTACGGTGCGGCGGGCACAAGTGCAACATCGGGCCGGGGTCAAATCACCGTCACAAAGGGCTGGTATGATGTTAGCGATAACGGTATGACGGGATCAACGGCATCACCGCCCTGAGATGAAGACGGACCCAGAACAGAGGACCCGCGCATGAGACGACACCGCAATGTCAAGATCGTGGCCACGCTTGGCCCCGCCTCCGAGACCTATGAAACCATCCGCGCCCTGCATGAGGCGGGGGCAGATGTGTTCCGGCTCAACATGAGCCATGGCGACCACGCTGGCATCCGCGAGAAACACCGCATTATCCGCGAGGTTGAGCGCGACCTCAACAGCCCGATTGCCATTCTGGCCGATCTTCAGGGGCCAAAGCTCCGGGTTGGGACCTTTGGCAACGGGCCGGAGGAGTTGGCGCAAGGCGCGACGTTCCGGCTCGATCTCGATAAGGCAGAGGGCGATGGCAGTCGGGTCTGCCTGCCGCATCCCGAGATTTTCGCGGCGCTGCAGCCGGGGGCGCATCTTTTGGTCAATGACGGCAAGATCCGTTTGCGGGTGCGCGAGTGCGGCGCGGATTTCGCCGAATGCGAGGTGGTCATCGGCGGCGTGATTTCGGATCGCAAGGGCGTCAACGTGCCCGATGTCGAGCTGCCGCTTGCGGCGCTGTCAGAGAAGGACCGCAAGGATCTCGAGTTTGTCTGTCAGCTCGGGGTGGATTGGCTCGCGCTCAGCTTCGTGCAGCGGCCCGAGGATGTGACCGAGGCGCGCGAGCTTGCCAATGGGCGGGCGGCGATCCTGTCGAAAATCGAGAAGCCTTCGGCGGTGGAGCGGTTCAGCGGAATCCTCGCCGCATCGGACGGGATCATGGTGGCGCGCGGCGATCTCGGGGTCGAGCTTCCGGTGCAGAATGTGCCGCCGATCCAGAAACGGCTCGTCCGGGCGTGCCGGGCGGCGGCCAAGCCGGTCATCGTGGCGACCCAGATGCTCGAGTCGATGATCGAGAGCCCGATGCCGACGCGCGCCGAGGTCAGCGATGTGGCTACGGCGATCTATGAAGGGGCGGATGCGATCATGCTCTCGGCGGAAAGTGCCGCGGGCAGCTATCCGGTCGAGGCGGTGCGCACCATGGACAATGTGGCGCGCGAGGTCGAGGGCGACCCGACCTATACCCAGATCATCGAGGCGTCGCGCAAGGCGCAGCGCAACACGGTGGCCGATGGCATCGTGGCGGCGGCGCGTGAGATTGCCGAGACGGCAGATATCAAGGTCATCTGCTGTTTCACCCAATCGGGGACGACCGCGCTCTTGACCGCGCGGGAACGGCCGCGGGTGCCGATCATGGCGCTCACCTCGCTGCGCGGCACGGCGCGGCGGCTGGCGCTGAGCTGGGGGGTGAATTGCGTGATGACCGAAGAGCTCACCCGGTTCAAGCTGGCGGTGGTGAATGCGGCGCGGGCGGCGCGGGCCGAGGGCTATGCCGAGGCGCTCGATCAGATCGTGGTGACCGCCGGGGTGCCGTTCAACGTGCCGGGGACGACGAATATCCTGCGCGTGGCACCTTGTCAGGAAAGTTTGATCTATTCGACCGATCCGGGTTAATCTTGATCACCGGGTCCAACGTGAAGGAGGGCAGCCCATGATCACGGATATCGCCTTGGTGACGGGGTTGGTTATGGTCGTGCTCTCCATTCCAGCGATCTTTTCAGCGTTTTCAGAAGGCCGCGCCCCAAGGGTCGCGGCCGTTTTGCTGGTGGTCGGGGGCGGTATGGTGGTCTGGGCGATGCATGGCAAACCGGGGGGAATCCGTCTGGAAGAGATTCCCGCCGCAGTGGTGCGGGTCGTCGCAATGGTCCTTAACTAAACCAGTCTAATTTATGTCACTGCCACAGTTTCGACGCGTTTCGCGGCGGGACGGATCGTGCCCATTGACGGATTCTTAACTGTTTTAGCCAAGTTGCGGGCAGGATCCCCAGATTTTGCGAAATCCAATCGTTAATCAGCAGCAAGTTTTAGCCACTATTTTGTCCGGGTATCAATTGTATCCCAACAAATTTCGGGCCATTTTGGGGGCGACATTGATCGTATCGAAAATGCACGTCTATAGGGGCGTCTCCCCGTAGGTGCGAGTGAACAGGAGAAGATCATGTTGATCGATAAGAAATTCAGTGTCGCCGCCATGGTTGCCCTGCTTGGAGCCGCGCAGCCTGCTGCGGCCGCAGAGACCACGGCGGATCTCGGGGTGAGCGCAAGCGTGCTTGACGGGCTATCGACGCTGTCTACCGAGATCCGTCGCGGACGCAGGTCTGGGGTTCGCTGCCGGGCACGCGCGCCACAGGGGTGGGGTCGGGCAGCAACCAGCGCTATAACGTCTATGGGCGTATCCACGCGGGCCAGGCGACGGTGCTGGGCACCTATACGGACAATGTCGTCGTGACAGTAAATTATTAGCCCCTTTTTTCTTGCGCATCCGGGCGGGAGGACCTATACGGCCATTTCAATCGCGGGGCCGGCTGGGTGGCATGCCGAGTCGCGCGTTTCTCCAAGGACGAACAAGGAGCCGAAAATGCCCAAGATGAAGACGAAATCGAGCTGCAAAAAGCGGTTCAAGGTGACGGCCTCGGGCCGGATCAAGGCCGGTCAGGCGGGCAAGCGCCACGGCATGATCAAACGCACCAACAAATTCATTCGTGACGCACGCGGCACGACCACGCTGTCCAAGGCTGATGAGCAAATCATCAAGCCGATGATGCCCTACGCACGCTAAGGAGAACGTGAGATGAGCCGAGTTAAAGGTGGTACCGTCACCCACGCCCGTCACAAGAAAGTCATCAAGGCTGCGAAAGGCTATTACGGCCGCCGCAAGAACACCTTCCGGGTGGCAACGCAAGCCGTTGATAAAGCGAACCAATATGCAACCCGCGACCGTAAGAACCGCAAGCGCAACTTCCGCGCCCTGTGGATCCAGCGTATCAACGCTGCCGTGCGCGCCCATGACGAAGCGCTGACCTATTCGCGCTTCATCAACGGGCTGAGCCTGGCCGGTATCGAGGTGGACCGTAAGGTCCTGGCCGACCTGGCCGTGCATGAACCCGATGCGTTTGGTGCGATTGTGGACCAGGCCAAGGCAGCCCTGCCGGCCTAACGTCCAAGTTAACAGCAACAGGTCGAGACCCGGTCGGTACCCCCGATCGGGTCTTTACTTTTTAGGGCCAGTGTTCGGGTGGGCCTCGGTCCAGATGCGATGCCCCACCTCTGGGAATGGCCTGTCGGTGACACGTCGGTATTGCGTCGGTAAAGCGACTGTGGGGGATTTGGGGATGTTTCGGTAGGAAACGGCCCTTCGTGAAATTTGCGGAGAAAGGCCGCAAAGAGCTCAATATACTTGACGATGCCGGCGCAGCATTTTTGCAGGCGCAGAAAGGTTGCTCCGATACTCGCAGCCCAAAGCAGACAATGGCTTGCGTCCCGCGTCCCGGAGATTGCGAAGCGGATCCAAGAATTGGCCATTGGTAGACCCCATGTCCGGCGTGAGATCAGACCATCCGCCTTTGGTTCACTTGGGATTCCGGGACGCTGGAACTCGCGCGCCGTATATTCAGCGGAAACGTGCGGCGTTCTCCAAGGCCGCCGCGTCTGTGTCGCCCTTACCGAAAGCCGACGGTCGCGGCTCCGGCAGTAGCAGAGCCTCCTGAACCCGCGGCATGGCGTCGATGCGGTCGAACCACGCCTGCAGGTGCGGCAGCCCGTCGACGTTTACCGTGGCCCAGAAATAGCTGCGCGCCCATGGGTAGGTCGCGATATCCGCGATGGACATCGCATCCCCGACTAGCCACTCGCGCCCAGCAAGCCGCGTATCCAGCACTTCGAGCAGGCGGCGGCTTTCGTTCACGTAGCGGTCGATGGCGTAGGGCACCTCGTCGCCATTCGGCTTGGCGATCCGCTGGAAGAACATCGCCTGGCCCATCATCGGGCCGATCCCGCCCATCTGAAACATCAGCCATTGCAGCGTCTCCGAGCGCTCCTTGGGGTCGTGGCTGAGGAACCGGTCGTATTTCTCGGCAAGATACCACAGGATCGCGCCGCTCTCGAACACTGCGAAGTCATCAGCGCCGCGATCAACGATCGTCGGAATGCGCCCGTTCGGGTTAAGGCGCATGTAGTCAGGCGCCTTCTGCTCCTTCTTGCCGAAATCGATCGGCACCAGTTCATAGTCGATCTGTGCTTCGTGCAGGAAGATCAGTGGCTTCCAGCCGTTCATGGTGTTGGCGGTGTAGAGGACGATATCAGGCCGCGTCATTGGTGAGCTCCCCGAAAGTCGTGGCAAGATGGGCGTCGAACCGGGCGAGGTCGGTGGCAAACTCGGGGTTCTTCATCACGTCAAAGGCTCCGAAGGTCGGCAGCGGCGTCATGCCGAAGAATTTGGCGTTCAGGTGGACCGGGCGCAGGAGATCATCCAGCGACATGCCCTCGAAGAAGGGCTCTGCCGGGTCGTCGAAGGCCTCAGACGGGGCGTTCAGCGTGGCCGAGATCATGTAACGTGTGCCTGCCAGCATGCCGCCCATACCGTAATTCGCTTTCGGGGCAGCGGCGCTGCGGCCGTCGCCATTGCTGAGCTGACCGCCCATGCCGACCGTATAGACCTCGTCCATGTATTTCTTGAACGACCACGGCACGCCCATCCAGTTCACCGGGAACTGCAGGACGACCACGTCCGCCCAGAGGTGGCTGTCGACCTCGGCCTGCACATCGTAACCGGCCGCGACGGTGGTCAAACGGACCTCGTGCCCCTGCGCCTCGAATGTTGCCTTCGCACGCTCCGCCAGTGTTTCATTGAGTTTGCCGGGGGCAAATTCGTACGGTTGCGCGCCGTTCAGGATGTGGATCTTGCTCATGTCGTCTCTTCCGTTGCTGCGCCCGCTTGACTGCGGCGGGGTCCGGGATGAGATGAAGGTTGTGGGGATAAAAAACAACCAGTATACTTTTTGTAACCTAGTCCGAAGCGGACCAGCGGAGTGTGAAACGATGGATGCAAAGATCGAAATAGACGGTGCCGGACGACGGAGCGCGGCCAATGCCTGCACCGAGCCCTGCGCTATCGAGCGTGGCATGCGGATCATCGGAGGGAAATGGACTGGCTCCATCCTCTGGCATGTTAAGGATGGGCCGGTACGGTTCAACGACCTCGCCCGGATGATCGGCGGCGCGTCGAAGAAGATGATCACGGAACGCTTAAGGCAACTCGAAGACCAGGGGCTGGTCAGGCGCGAAGTATGCGACACCGCCCCGATTACCGTCGTCTACGAGATTACCGATTTCGGGCGCACAGCCCTAAGTTTCCTGGATGAATTGCGCAAATGGAGTGAGGGTCTGCCGAAGACCTTGGCTGTCGAGAAATGATAGCCTTTTCATGACGCTCCCGGCCCGTAACGAATGTTGGCTATCTGTCTTTCCGGTAAAAACTCTCCTAATCGCGACACGGATCGTGCCATTGCAGCGAACGGCAGGAAAGTCCGCACATGCGGCATTGGAGCGGCTCGCGGGGAATGTCCGCTTTCCGCCTAAAGTGCCGGAATTCGTCGGGCCTCGGACCGTGCTTGCCTGACCCTCTGACGCACGATCTCCATTGATCCCCTTGCCAAATCTCTGATTTGGCAGCGCCCGAACCGCTAGCAGGATTCGGGTGCGAGTGGGGTGGGCCAAGAGCGGATTGGACCCGAAAGGCGGCGCTATCGGCGCGTGGCTCTGGGGCGTCTCTGTCTGCCCATTGTTCATGTCGGATCGCGTTATTACTGCCGTTCAGAAAACACGCAGCGGATGGCGGGCCAAACCCTTGTCTGCCCGTCATGGCAGGCGCCGGGCCGGTTAACAGCACCGCAGGTGCCCGGCCATCGTCAGCCCCTCCCTTGGGCTGGCGATTTGGCTGATGCAGGCGCGGCCAGATCTGTTGGATTTGCTTGGCTGGCATAAAGCGCTTCGGAATGAGGGTGGGTCGCCACACCAGGGGCTGACGTTGGCCTCTGCGATGGTCGCAAGAGACCTATGATCTACCTGACGCTCTGTGGTTTGATTTGTCCCCCTTGCCAAATTGGAGATTTGGCAGCGCTTGAGCCGCCCCCAAGGGGCGGGCGCGGGGGAGATTCGGGACAGGGAGAACGCGCGCGGGGACGGATCAGGGCCGGGCCGAGAGTGGGCGTCCGGGCGGGATGTGGCCTGATTTTCTGATCTTTGGGGGATGCTGGTGCTGCTGGGGAGGATTGAACTCCCGACCTCACCCTTACCAAGGGTGCGCTCTACCACTGAGCTACAGCAGCAGCGTGAGGGGCTGATAGACTCAATCCAAAGCCTGTGCAACCCCCTTCTGGACCCCTTTTCTCACCTGCTGTAGAGAGAGGCCATGACAGAGCGAAAAAGTGACACATCCGGCGGCGGCACGGCGGGGGGCACCTCGTCCCGGGAGGATCGTTTGAAAGCCGCGCTCAAGGCCAATCTGGCCCGGCGCAAGGCGCAGGCGCGGGCCCGCAAGGGCGCGGCAGACACGTCGGAGAAGAAACCCGAGCAGGACAAGGAATAGGTTAATGGACAGTATCGTGGTGACGGGCAACGGGCCCCTCTCGGGAGAGATTCCCATCGCTGGCGCGAAGAACGCCTGTTTGACGCTGATGCCCGCCACGCTGCTCAGCGAGGAGCCGCTGACGCTGACCAATGCGCCGCGCCTGTCGGATATCAAGACGATGACGCAGCTGTTGCAGTCGCTCGGGGCCGAGGTGACCTCGATGCAGGACGGGCAGGTGCAGGCGATGTCGAGCCATGACATCAACAACCACGTGGCCGAGTATGACATCGTGCGCAAGATGCGGGCGTCGAACCTGGTGCTCGGGCCGATGCTGGCGCGGCTGGGGCAGGCGGTGGTGTCGCTGCCCGGCGGCTGTGCGATCGGGTCGCGGCCGATGGATCTGCATATTTTCGGGCTGGAAAAACTCGGGGCCGAGATCGAGCTCAAGGATGGCTATTTGCATGCCAAGGTGCCCGGCGGGCTCAAGGGCGCGGTGATCGAGTTCGGTTTTGCCTCGGTGGGGGCGACGGAGAATGTGCTCATGGCGGCGACACTGGCCAAAGGGACAACCGTGCTGCGCAATGCGGCGCGCGAGCCGGAGATTGTCGATCTGGCGACTTGCCTGCGCAAGATGGGCGCGCAGATCGAGGGCGACGGCACCAGCGAGATCGTCATTCAGGGGGTGGACCGGCTGCATGGGGCGACCCATCCGGTGGTCACCGACCGGATCGAGCTTGGCACCTATATGCTGGCGCCGGCGATCTGTGGCGGCGAGGTCGAATGCCTTGGCGGGCGGCGCGATCTGCTCGAGGCGTTTTGTCAAAAGCTCGAAGCGGCGGGCGTCGAGGTGACGGAGACCGAGCGCGGGCTCAAGGTGGCGCGCAAGAACGGCCGGGTGCAGGCGGTGGATGTGACGACCGAGCCCTTCCCGGGCTTTCCGACCGATTTGCAGGCGCAGTTCATGGCGCTGATGTGCACCGCCGAGGGCGACAGTGTTCTCGAGGAGAAGATTTTCGAGAACCGCTTCATGCACGCGCCGGAACTGCAGCGGATGGGCGCGCGGATCGAGGTGCATGGCGGCACGGCGAAAGTGTCGGGTGTCGAGCGGATGAAGGGCGCGCCGGTGATGGCGACCGATCTGCGGGCCTCGGTGTCTCTCATCCTTGCGGGGCTGGCGGCAGAGGGCGACACGCAGGTCAACCGGGTCTATCATCTCGACCGGGGCTATGAGCGGCTTGTCGAGAAGCTGCGCAATGTCGGGGCCAAGATCGAAAGGACCGCAGGATCATGAGCGTGGAAGACGCCCGTTTCGAAGATGGTGGCGAGCAGCCGCTGAACCTCGGGGCCTGGGATCTCGACGATCTCAAGGTGCTGTCGGCGCTGGCGCAGGATGCGGTGTTTCCGGCGAGCGAAATGCGCTGGGAGCGCAAGGCGCGGCGGTTTGCCCTGCTGATCAACCGGTTCCGCTGGGAAGATGCGGCGCGGACGCGGCGCAGCCCGGAGCGGGTGCAATCGGTGCTGGCGGTGGAAAACGTGCTCGGCGTGGCGAGCCAGGGCGTCGAGCGGGGCGATCCCGATCTGGTGCTGTCGCTTCTGTCGGTGAGCTTTGAGCCGGGCGAGGATGGCACGGGTCATGTGCTGCTCACCCTGGCGGGCGATGGCGCGATCCGGCTGGCGGTCGAGGCGCTCGAGCTGCGGCTGCGCGATGTGACGCGGCCCTATCTCGCGCCCTCGGGCAAGGCGCCCGATCACGGGGCGTGACTGGCGGCTGCGCTGAAAACTTATAAAAGAAAGAAGACCATGCCTGTATTTCTTGATGCGGATGCGCCGGAGTTCGAGCGCGAGTTCACGGCGCTCCTGGCCTCGAAACGCGAGGATTCCGTCGATGTGAATGACACGGTTGCGGCGATCATCGCGGATGTGCGGGCGCGCGGCGATGCGGCGGTGATCGAGCTGACCGAGCGGTTTGACCGGCTGGCGCTGACGCCCGAGACGCTGCGGTTTTCCGAGGCCGAGATTGACGCGGCGGTGGCGCAGGTGCCGGAGGCCGAGCGCGCGGCGCTGGAATTGGCGGCCGAGCGCATCCGGGCCTATCACGCGCGGCAGATGCCGGAGGATCAGAGCTGGACCGATGCGGCGGGCGCGATGCTCGGCTGGCGTTGGGGTGCGGTGTCGGCGGCGGGGCTCTATGTGCCCGGCGGGCTTGCCTCTTATCCGTCGTCGGTTCTGATGAACGCCATCCCGGCCAAGGTGGCGGGGGTTGACCGGCTGGCCATTGCGGTGCCGACGCCCGATGGGGTGGCCAATCCGCTGGTGCTGTTGGCGGCGCGGATCGCGGGCGTTGACGAGGTCTATCGTATTGGCGGCGCGCAGGCGATTGCGGCGCTGGCCTATGGCACCGAGAGCATCGCGCCGGTGGACAAGATCACCGGACCGGGCAATGCCTTTGTCGCCGCCGCCAAGCGGCAGGTCTTTGGCAAGGTCGGCATCGACATGATCGCGGGCCCGTCGGAGATTCTGGTGATTGCCGACAAGAGCGCCAATCCCGATTGGGTGGCGCTCGATATGCTGAGCCAGGCCGAGCATGACGAGAGCGCGCAATCCATCCTGATCACCGATGATGCGGGCATGGCGCGCGAGGTTTGCGCGGCCATCGACCGGCATCTCGAGACGCTGGAGCGGCGCAAAATCGCGGCGGCGAGCTGGCGTGATTTCGGGGCGGTGATCACCGTGCCCGATCTCGACCGGGCGGTGGCGCTGTCGGACCGGGTGGCGCCCGAGCATCTCGAGCTCTGTGTCGCAGAGGCAGATGCGCTGTCGGAGAAGATCACTCATGCCGGGGCGATTTTCATCGGCTCCTGGACGCCCGAGGCCATTGGCGATTATGTCGGCGGGCCCAATCACGTGCTGCCCACGGCGCGGTCAGCACGGTTTTCCTCGGGTCTCAGCGTGATGGATTTCCTCAAGCGCACGACGCTGGCGCGGATGAGCCCGGAGGCGCTGCGCGCGATTGGGCCGGCGGCCGAGGTTCTTGCGCAATCGGAGAGCCTTGAGGCACATGGTCTGTCGGTGCGTGCGCGTCTGGATACACTCAACAAAGGATGAGGGCCGGGGCATTGCCCCAGTGACGCGGCTGCGCTAGGCAGTTTGGTAACGAGTATTGAAAGACGTCTGATGAGCCGAATCTGTCATATCGAGTTGGATGATTCCAGCCTGCCGCCACCCACGCCCGAGATCGAGCAGGAGCGCAAGGTCGCGATCTACGACCTGATGGAGGAGAACTCCTTTGTGCTGCCCGCGCGCGACGACCGCGAGGTGCCCGAGGGCCCCTATCATCTGTCGCTGTCGATCCGCGACAAGCGGCTCGTCTTTGACATCAAGACCGAGGCAAAGGACCCGGCGGCAGAGTTCCACCTGTCGCTGAGCCCGTTTCGGCAGGTGGTCAAGGATTACTGGGCCATTTGCGAGAGCTATTTCGACGCGGTGAAAAACCTCGCCCCGGCGCAGATCGAGACCATCGATATGGCCCGGCGCGGCATCCATAATGAGGGCGCGCGGGTTCTCGAAGAGCGGCTCGAGGGCAAGGCGGAAATCGACAACGATACCGCGCGGCGCCTGTTTACCCTGATCTGCGTTTTGCATTTCGGGGGCTGAGCGATGCCGGAGCCGCTGCCGCAATCGGTGCTGTTTTGCTGTGACCACAATGCCGTGCGGTCGCCCATGGCCGAAGGGATCATGAAGCAGCTCTATGGCACGGACACCTATGTGCAATCGGCAGGGGTGAAGAGCGATCTCGACATTGACGGGTTTTCCATCGCGGTCTGCAAGGAGATCGGTGTCGAGCTGGCCCGGCACCGGGTGCGCAGTTTTGACGAGATGGAAGAATGGGGCGACGATCTGTCGTCCTTTGACATTGTCGTGGCGCTCAGCCCGGCGAGCCAGCGGCGGGCGCTCGAGCTGACGCGCTGGTTTCATCTCGATGTGATTTACTGGCCGATCATGGACCCGACCGGCCTTGGCGAAGGGCGCGAGGCCAAGCTCTCGGCCTACCGGCAGACCCGTGATCAGATCCGCAACCACCTGATTGACCGGTGGGGCGACCCGAAGGAGCAAGAGACATGAGCCATCCCACCATCCGCCGCTATTTCGAGGCCTTCAACGCGGGCGATACCGAGGGGATGCTCGGCTGTCTTGCCGAGGATGTGGCGCATCATGTCAATGAGGGCGCGGTGCGCGTGGGGAAGGATAAGTTCCGCGCGTTTTGCGCCCATATGAGCCGCTGCTATCGCGAGGAGCTTACCGATATGGTGATTTTCGAGGCCGAGGGCGGGACACGCGCGGCGGCGGAATTCATCGTCAATGGCACCTATCTGGCGACCGACGAAGGCCTGCCGGAGGCGCGGGGGCAGACCTATCGCCTGCCCGCGGGGTCGTTTTTCTCGCTCGAGGGGGACAAGATCACGCGGGTCGTCACCTATTACAACCTCGCGGACTGGATGCGTCAGGTCGGATGATCGAGACGCGGCGGCTGACAGGCGAGAGCCTTGGTGCGGCGCTCGAGGATGTGGCGCGGCTCCGGATCGCGGTGTTTCGGACGTGGCCCTATCTCTATGATGGGGATCTGGCCTATGAGCAGGATTATCTGCAGACCTATCGCGACAGTGCCGATGCGATCCTTGTAGGCGCCTTTGATGGGGCGCGGCTCGTCGGGGCGTCGACCGGTGCGCCGATGGAGGATCACGCGGCGGATTTCGGTGCGGCCTTTGCCGGGCAAGCGGTGGCGCTCAATGATATTTTCTACTGTGCCGAGAGCGTTCTGTTGCCCGAGTATCGCGGGCAGGGGCTGGGGCATGCGTTTTTCGATGCGCGCGAGGCCCATGCGCGGGATTTGGGGCGGGGCCATGCCGCCTTTTGCGGGGTGGTGCGGCCGCAGGATCATCCGCTGCGCGACGCGGGCTATCGGCCTCTTGATGGGTTCTGGCGCAAGCGCGGCTATGCGCCGGTGCCGGGGGTCGTGGCGCAGTTTCGCTGGAAGGATCTCGACCAGGAGGCCGAGACCGATCATCCGCTGCAATTCTGGATGCGCGCGCTCTAGCGCTTAGCGGCAGTAGCTGCCGCTGCGATAGCGGGCGGTGTCAAAGTGGAAATGGTCGAGATGGTATCGGTCGGCATTGGGGCCGAGCACCGTGCCGAAGGGGCCGCAGGCGGCGCCGTGCATCTGCCGCAGGGCTTTGCCATAGGTCTTGCTGTTCCAGTGCTTCAAGAGCGTGATCTGGGTGCCGTCGCGCAGCAGGATCGACGAGATGTCGATGGCGCGTCCGGTGCTGTGTTCCGAGAGTTTCGCGCCGGGCTTGTTGTTGCGGGTGCGGCAGGCGTAATGGGCGGCGATGCCGAGCCCCGCCACGCCGCCGCCGCGCGAGCCGATGGCCGGTTTAAGGCCGCGATCCACCCAGGTTTTGAAGGATTTGGCGGTGGTGCAATCCATCAGCGCCGGTTGGCTCAGCGCGATGCCGGAGACCGAGCGCAGTTTGATGGCATTCTGGATGCCGCAGCCCTTGATGCGGCCGGGGACGCGACCGATCACGTCGCCCTGCAGGGCGACATCGCCACAGACCGCGCCTTTTTGGCGTTGGCGGATCACGGTGCGGGCCTGTTTCTTGCTGCGCTCGGTGCGGCGCTGGGGGCGCAGGGATTTGAAGAGGCCCTGACCGACCTTGCGCGCGCCGGGGCGGATCGCGTCGGGCTGTTGCTGGGTATTGGGTTGCGCCTCGGGGGTTACCACAACGGTCGCAGCCGGGGCAGGGGTAGGGGCTGGGGCCGGAGTCGGCTCGGCGCGGGGCACGGGGATATCGCCAATGCGTGCGATGGGGCGCAGCGAGGTCTTGGGGGCGTCGGCCAGAGCGGGCGCTGGACCCACGGCCATCAGGATGGCCAGGGATGCCAGCGCCGCCCGGATCATGCGTCCCGCTTGGGTTTGCGGCCGAAATCGGGGGCGTCGGTGTCCTGACCTGCCTCGATGATGCCACGGCGGATGGCGCGGGTATGGGTGAAATACTCGTGCAGATGGTCGCCGTCGCCCATGCGGATGGCCCGTTGCAGCGCGAAGAGTTCTTCGGTGAACCGGCCCAGGATTTCGAGCGTCGCATCCTTGTTGGTCAGGAAGACGTCACGCCACATGGTCGGATCGCTCGCGGCAATCCGTGTGAAATCCCGAAACCCTGCAGCAGAATATTTGATCACTTCACTATCCGTCACCCGGCGCAGGTCATCGGCCACGCCCACCATCGTATAGGCGATAAGATGCGGCGTATGGGAGGTGACCGCAAGCACGAGGTCATGGTGATCGGCGTCCATCCGCTCGGTGTTGGCACCAAGCGCCTGCCAGAAGCGTTCGAGCCGTTCGATCGCCGCCTCGTCCGAGCCGGGCACCGGCACGATCAGGTTCCAGCGGTTGTCGAAGAGCTCGGCAAAGCCGGAGGTCGGTCCCGATTGTTCGGTCCCGGCGAGCGGGTGGGCGGGGATGAAATGCACGCCTTCCGGGATATGCGGGCCGACCGCCTCGATCACCGCGCGTTTGACCGAGCCCACATCGCTCACCGTGGTGCCGGGGGCGAGCATTGGGCGGATTTCGGCAGCGACGTCGCCCATGGCGCCCACCGGCACGCAGAGCACGACGAGATCGGCGCCTTCGCAGGCCTCGGCGGCGGTGTCGCAGACGCGGTCGCAAAGGCCGATGTCGCGGGCGGTCTGGCGGGTGGCGGCAGAGCGGGCATAGCCCGTCACTTCGCCCGCCACACCGGCGCGTTTCATCGCCCAGAACATCGACGAGGCGATGAGCCCGAGACCGATCAGCGCCACCCGGTTGTACATCGGGGCAGGGGTTTCGGTCATTCCGCATCTCCCATGAACTGGCCGATGGCATGGGCCACGCGGCGGCAGCTCGGCTCGTCGCCGACGGTGATGCGCAGGCAATGGGGCAGGTTGTAGCCCGCCACCTGCCGCACGATCAGCCCTTGCGATTGCAGATGCGCGTCACAGGCGCGGGCCTGATCGGGGCTGGCAAAGCGGGCGAGGATGAAGTTCGCGGTCGAGGTGTCGGAGGGCACGCCATGTTCGGCCAGCGCCTCGGCGAGCCATGCGCGCAAGCGGCTGTTTTCATTGCGGCATTTCTCGGTCCAGGCGGTGTCGCGCAGGGCGGCCTCGGCGGCGGCGAGGGCCGGGGTTGCGAGGTTGAACGGCCCGCGCACCCGGTTGAGCACGTCGATCACATGTTTCGGGCCATAGCCCCAGCCGACGCGCAGCCCGCCGAGCCCGTAGAGCTTGGAGAAGGTGCGGGTCATCACGACGTTCTCGCGGGCATCGACGAGGCCTGCGCCGCCGTCATAGCCTTCGACATATTCGGCATAGGCCCCGTCGAGCACCAAGAGCACATGCGGCGGCAGGGCCTCGGCGAGACGGGCGACTTCGCCGTCGCCGATCATGGTGCCGGTGGGGTTGTTGGGGTTGGCCAGAAACACCAGCCGGGTGGCATCGGTGCAGGCGGCGAGGATCGCATCGACATCGGTCACGCGTTCGCGCTCAGCCACTTCCACCGGTGTCGCCCCGGCGGCCAGCGCCGAAATCTTGTACATGGAAAACCCATGTTCGGTGTGGATCACCTCGGTGCCCGGCCCGGCATAGGCCTGACAGAGAAAGGCAATGATTTCATCGCTTCCCGCGCCGCAGATGATGCGGTCGGCGTCGAGATCGTGATGCGCCGCCAGCGCCCGGCGCAGCGCGCCATGGTCGGAAGAGGGATAACGGTGCAGATCATAGCCCGCCTTGGCATAGGCCTCGCGGGCCTGGTCGCTCGGGCCGAACGGGTTTTCGTTCGAGCTCAGCTTGACCACGTTGGAAATGCCTTCGACATGCGCGGCGCCGCTCTCGTAGAGGGCGATGTCCATGATGCCGGGTTGCGGTGTGATCTGTGTCATCTCGGGGCTCCTTTGGAGCTGTCTTAGCTTGGGCCGCTGGGCAAGGGAAGCGTCAACGCCCCCCTTGCTGCACAGCCTTGGCGGGTGGTGCAATCAGGTCGCCAACACGTTGCGGAAGAGCCACGGGTCGCTCTCGTCGATGTCCTCGGGGAAATGTTCCCAGCGGTCCTGCAGGGGTGTCCAGTCGGTGTAATGGGCCTCGACCGGGCCGAGGTAGGGGCGTTGCACTTCGAGGCAGCGGGCGTGATCCATCTCGTCGGTCTCGACGATGCCGGCCTGCGGGTTTTCCAGCGCCCAAACCATGCCGGCGAGCACGGCCGAGGTGACCTGCAGCCCGGTGGCGTTTTGATAGGGGGCGAGATCGCGGGTTTCCTCGTTCGAGAGGCGCGAGCCGAACCAGAGCGCGTTTTTCTCATGGCCGAAGAGCAGCACGCCGAGCTCGTCGATGCCTTCGACGATTTCGTCCTCGGTGAGGATATGGTGTTTCTGCTGCTGCTTGCCCGAGCCGAACATTTCATGCAACGACAGCACCGCGTCATCGGACGGGTGGTAGGCATAGTGGCAGGTCGGGCGGTATTCAGGATCGTGGCCCTCGCCGACGGTGTAGTAATCCGAGATCGAGACCGCCTCGTTATGGGTCACCAGAAAGCCGAATTGCGGGCCGGGGGTCGGGCACCAGCTGTGGACGCGGGTGATCGCGCCGGGGCGTTCGAGCCAGATCGCGGATTTGCAGCCCTCGTCCTGACGGTGGGCGTTTTCGGGAAACCATGTCTCATGCGTGCCCCAGCCCAGTTCGGCCGGTTGGAAGCCCTCGGAGATAAAGCCTTCGACGGACCAGGTGTTGACGAAAGTGCCGCGCGGGCGCGGGGTGCGGCGGGCCTGGGTGTCGCGTTCGGCGATGTGGACGCCCTTGACGCCGAGCGATTGCATGAGCTTGGCCCAGCCTGCGCGGTCGGCGGGGGCAGTGGCGTCGCGGCCAGTGTCGCGGGCGAGTGTCAGAAGTGCTTCCTTGACGAACCAGCTCACCATGCCGGGGTTGGCCCCGCAGCAAGAGACGGCGGTGGTGCCGCCGGGGTTGGCCGCCTTTTCGTCGCGGACCTTCTGACGCAGGGCGTAGTTGGTGCGCGCGGCATTGTCTTCTGTGTCGAAATAGAAGCCGGCCCAGGGTTCGACCACGGTGTCGATATAGAGCACGCCCATCTCGCGGCAGAGCTTCATCAGGTCGAGCGAGGAGGTGTCGACGCTCAGGTTGACGCAGAAGCCTTTGCCCTCGGGGAAGAGACCGCTGAGCACCTCGCGGTAGTTTTCCGGGGTGAGGGCGGTGTCGATGAAGTTGAGCTTGTGCTGGCGCAGAAAATTGTGCTGGGCCGTGTCCGGCTCGATCACCAGGAACTGATCCGCGTCATATTCGAAATGGCGTTCGATCAGCGGCCAGGTGCCTTTGCCGATCGAGCCGAAACCGATCATCACGATGGGGCCGTCGATGCGGCCGTAGATGGGATAGTTCTGCGCCATGATTGTCTCCTCGAGGCAGAAATGGCCGGGTCGCGGCCCTGAAACGAAAAAAGGCCGCACCTAGCGGCGCGGCCTTTCGGAAATAAAGCGTCAGAAGCTTAGTTCTGAGCGTAGAATTCGATGACGAGGTTCGGTTCCATCATCACCGGGTAGGGCACGTCGCTCAGACCCGGGGTGCGGACGAAGGTCGCCGTCATTTTCGAATGGTCCGCGTCGATGTAATCGGGCACGTCACGCTCGGCCAGTTGGGTGGCTTCGAGAAGCACGGCGATCTGCTTGGAGCGGTCGCGGACCTCGATCACGTCACCCTCTTTCACACGGTAGGAGGGGATGTTGACGCGCTGGCCGTTCACCTTCACGTGGCCGTGGTTCACGAACTGGCGTGCGGCGAACATGGTGGCGACGAATTTGGCGCGGTAGACCACGGCGTCGAGGCGGCGCTCGAGCAGGCCGATCAGGTTCTCACCGGTGTCGCCTTTGACACGCTCGGCTTCGCGGAAGATGCGACGGAATTGTTTCTCGGTCAGGTCGCCGTAGTAGCCTTTGAGCTTTTGCTTGGCGCGCAGCTGCAGACCGAAGTCCGACAGTTTCGCCTTGCGGCGGGCACCGTGCTGACCGGGGGCGTTTTCACGACGGTTGACGGGCGACTTGGGGCGACCCCAGATGTTTTCGCCCATGCGGCGGTCGATTTTGTACTTGGCAGACGTGCGTTTGGTCACGGCTGATCTCCTTTATATTGGCATTTCGGCTTGTTTCCGAAAACCGGTTCCCACTTTTCGGGCCGAAATCGCGTTGCCGCGGGACCCGCAGTGTGGACCGGCCCGGATATGGGCCTCGTGCCATCTGCAAAGGGCGTTGTCCTCTAAGCTTGCGCTTCGACAGGGATCCCCTTGCGGGGGCCACCAACACCAATGAAGCCGCGCTTATACAGGGTCGCGGGGGGGAGTCAACGGGGGAAACGCAGCGGTTTGGGGCCGCATCGCAGTGAGGGGCGGGAAGGCGGCCGTGTCAGGCCGCCTCATGTGCCCAGATGGCGGCCTCGGAGCCCGAGAGGCAGCGGCGGGCAAACATGCCATAGCTCTGCGGATCATGGCGCAGGGCGGGGACCTGGGCCAGCAGCCGATCGCGGTCGTCGCCGTCGAGCCCGTCGAGCGAGGCCGAGGCGGGGTGGAAGCTCTCGGTTTCCAGGCCATTGGCCCAGAGGATCTGATGGCGGGGCAGGAGGAGGTGGATATAGGTCACCTCGCGCACCGCGAGATCGACATGGATCGTGTCCTTGTTGATCAGGTCCTTGGCGGCGACCAGCACCTCGTCGGTGTTGAAGAGCGCGCGGGCCTCGTCACCCTTGATCAGCATCCGGTGTTCGGGGCTGACCAGAAGTTCCTCGTCTGGCCGGTCGATGCCCAGCGCCCCGGCGCGAAACCGGATCGGGCGCAGGCGCGGCAGGGCAAAGAGACGGGCCCCGGACATGCGGCGGCTGCCGATCCACTGGATCTCCTGGGCGCCGTTGTCGCGGGTCGAGACCCGGTCGCCTTCGCGCAGCTCTTCGATGAGGCGTGGACCGTCGGGGGTGGCGATACGGGTGCCGGGGGTGAAACAGATGACGCCGCCCGCGTCGGGGCCTTGGTCGGCGACCGGGGCGCTCAGCCCTTCAAAGCTGTGATGGACGACCCACATATCGGTGTTCTTGGGCGGGATGTCGTCATGGAACATCAAGAGGGGGGGCGATGGCGTGCCGGTTTCGATCACGGTGATCGTGTAGCTCTTGACGCCATTGGTGACGACAAATCCGCGATCCAGAAGCGGATCTGCGATCTCGATCTTGGTCAAATCATTGGTGCCGGTCATGGCGGCGCCGACCATCTTGCGGACCAGTCGCGCCGCGCGTTTGCGGGTGCCTGCCCGCGTGTCTGCCTTCTCCAGTCGCAAAACCGATGAGGGGCCGTCGACACATACCATGTCGCCATGCCACGACCAGGTCGCACCGACCGTAATCGCATCGATCCCCTTAGGCGGGAAATCGTCCACTTCTGTTTGCGACATGGAAATGACAAACGTGCCTTGAAAGCCCGTTCTCATTGCCCGTATTTCCTGCCGTTTATTCTTTTTATTACTGACAGGTTAACAAAGGTTCTTCATTTCGCAAGAGAAGAGGTCAAGGCCGTTGCGTCAAAATTCCAGATTGATGCGCAGAGACCCCACAAGTTGTTCGTCGCGCTGTCCCTCGAATTCCTTGCCGAGCCATGTCAGCCCATAGAAAAACCGATGCCCGGCCTCGGTCTGTACATGCAGGCCGGTGCGCAGGCGCGTGCGGCTGTCGGTGAGCTGATAGCCCTGGTTCGAGGGCAGGTATTCGCTGTGATCGACATAGGCGATGTCGCCGCCAAAGACGAAGCCAATGCCCGCCTCCGGGGTGCGGATCGTGCGATAGCGCTGGCCGGTGACGGGATCGCGGACGAGCAATTCGCCCTGACCGATGCGGCCAAAGCTCAGATCTGCGCCGATGCGGGCGAGGGTTTCGACCCCGGCGCGCATTTCGACGAAGGGGCGCAGGCGGGCGGGGCCGAGGGAGAGCGGGCGGCCGATCTCGGCCACCAGCGTCGGATTGATGTCATCGCCGATCTGGCCGTTGCGGGTGGTCGAATTGATGTCATCGCCGCCCAGGTAGTCATGCATGAAGTCCTGAAAATCGTCGATGCCGGTCTGTGGCCCGGTAAAGACGAGATCGCCGCCGAGGGCGAATTCGGTGCCGGCGCTCTGAAAATGGCTGTGCAGCCCGACCGAGATCGCCGCGGCATAGGGGCGGTCACCAGCGGCGGGGGCGGCGAGCTGTTCCGGCGCGATGGCCTCGAAATTGAGGCGCAGTTCGAGCAGATCGCCAAAGCCCTCGGGCAGTTCGCCGGTCCATTCCGGGCCCCAGACGCGGCTCGACGCGACAGAGCCGGTGCGCCAGCGGTCGCGCCCGTCGCCGATCAGGTCATTGGTGACGAGACGGCCATAGCCGAGATGCTGGCGTTCGCCCGCCTGGGCGGTGCCGGTCATCAAGGGGGCGAGAAAGGAGAGCGAAAGCAGGCTGGCGCCAAGAGCGGCGGTGAGGCGACGGTGCATGTATCTGATAGTCCCTGTGCGTGACGCCCCCCAGCGTGACCCCTGTTTAGCAAGCAAGCGCTGTGCGTGACCAGAGAGGCCGGGGCGGAAAATCGGGGCTTGGGTGCATTTTTCGCAAGGCGGGACATTTTTGACACCCCGCCCTGCGATGTGAGTGTGGCGCCTGTCCGGCGGCCGGGATCAGCGCAGCCGCAGCACCGGGGCGGGGCCGAGCGGCGCGGGGCCCAGCCAGACGCGGCCGCCGCGCAGGGTCAGCGGGATGTCGAGCGTGGTGGGGTTGCCCGACATCTGGGCCAGCAGCGACAGGGCGCTTTCGGCGGTGTCGGCGAGGCTTGGCGGCAGGGCTTCGGCCTCGCGCGCGAGCTGCAGGATGTCGCGCCAGTTGCGGGCCTTTATGGTGATGTCGCCCTCGGGCTGGCCCTGAGCGTCGACCGTCACCTTGCCCGCCATGGCGAGGGCAAGCTGTCCCCATTGCGCCTCGGCGCTCTTGAGGTCGATCATCCGGGGCTGGGGGCGGGCCTCTTCGATGGCGCTGATGTTCCAGGGCTTGTCGAACTCGACCGTCATGTCGATGCGCATCTGGTCGAGTTTTTCCGGCAGGCGGCCGTTCGGGTCGAGATGTTTCTGCCAGGCGTCGCTTGGGGTGAAGCCATCGGCCTGCACGCCGAGCCGGTAGCGCGGCAGATCGCCGGAGGGGGCTTTTTCGGCGGCGAGGGTGAGGCTGTCGAGGCGGGCGGTCTCGGTCTGTCCGAGCTCGGCCACGGTGAGGGTCTTGGCGGTCAGGGTGAGTTCGTTGAGCGCCAGATCGGATTGCGGCGCGACCCGGAGGCTGGCGCGCATGTCGTCGCTCGTTACGTCATATTTGGCCAGCGGGGTGGCGATGCGCTGGCTGTCGGGCCAGACGGCGATGAGGTGATTGGGCTGATAGCTCAGCGCGAGAATTTCGAAATGCGGCGCCTCCCAGGCGAGGCCGGTGTCGGGATCGGCGAGCGCCAGATCCTCGAACTTGGCGTCAAAGCGGTTGGGGAAGCCTTCGACCGACATATCGCTGTATTCGGCGACCCAGCCTTCGGCCTCGCGCGCCTCGAACCAGGTTTCGAGCCCCTTTTGCCCGGCGCCCGAGCCGATGGCCCAGTAGATGCTCCATCCCAGGGCGAGCACAACAAGCGCAGTAAACATCAATCTCATCGGCTACCCTTTCACAGCGAGGCGTGATGATGTTTATAAGCGGGAAACGGCGAGGGACAAGCGAATGACGATGTGGGTTTTCGGCTACGGCTCTTTGGTATGGAATCCGGGGTTTGAACCGGTGGAAAAGGTGATTGCCACCTTGCCGGGCTATGCGCGCAGTTTCTGTATGCGGTCGATCCATCATCGCGGCACCGAAGAGGTGCCGGGGCTGGTGCTGGCGCTCGATGCCCATGAGGGCGCGGCCTGTACCGGGGTGGCGCTGCGGGTGGCCGAGGATCAGGAGGCGGCGGTGCTCGACTATCTGCGCGAGCGCGAACTGATCTCTTCGGCCTATATCGAGGAGGTGCTGCCGCTCGAGTTGATGGATGGGCGGCGGGTCGAGGCGGTGACCTATGTGGTCGATCCTGATCATGTGCAATATTGCGGCGGTGAGCCGCTCGAGACGCAGGCGCAGATCATCGCACGGGCCGTGGGCGGGCGGGGGCCGAACACCGAATATCTCTATAATACCGTGGCACATCTGGTCGAGCTTGGCATCGGCGACGAGGATCTCGAATGGCTTGTCGGGCGGGTCAGGGAGATCGCCGGATAAGACCTTGGCTTAGCGGTTCGATCCGCGTAGGCTGCGGCCAATGAAGAAACGTGTCGGGGGTGTCCAGATGGACCAGCCGGACCGCGAGGTCGAGCCGCATTTTTCCACGCCGATCCGGCAGATCATACTGATGCTGATCGTGCTGGTGCTTACCGGGTTTGGTGCCTTTGTGGCGCTGCCGCGGGTGTTGCCGGTGTTTCAGGCGAACCCCTATCTCAACGGGTTTATCCTCTTTGTCTTTCTGATCGGCGTCATTTCCTGCTTTTGGCAGGTGTTTCAGCTGATCGGCTCGGTGCGCTGGCTCGAGGATTTTGCCGCAGACCGGGCGGGGCATGAGGCCACGAACGCGCCGCAGCTTCTCGCGCCTCTGGCGGCGCTGCTGCGGCAGCGGGCGGGCAAGCGGATGCAGATTTCCCAAAGCGCCGGGCGGTCGATCCTCGATTCGGTGGTGCAGCGGATCGACGAGGTGCGCGAGATCACGCGCTATATCGTCAACATGCTGATTTTCCTCGGTCTTCTTGGCACGTTCTACGGGCTGGCGACGACTGTCCCGGCGGTGGTGGACACGATCCGCAGCCTTGCCCCGCAGGAGGGCGAGGCCGGGGTCGAGGTGTTCAACCGGCTGATGACCGGGCTTGAGGCGCAGCTTGGCGGGATGGGCGTGGCCTTTGCCTCGTCGCTGCTGGGTCTGGCGGGATCGCTGGTGGTGGGGCTCTTGGAGCTTTTCGCGAGCCATGGACAGAACCGGTTCTACCGCGAGCTTGAGGAATGGATGTCGACCATCACCCGCGTGGGCTTTGCCGGGGGCGGTGAGGGCGAGAGCAGCGCCGAAGGCGCGATGCTGGCCGGGGCGCTGGATCATATGAGCGCGCAGATGGACGGGCTCAACCTCATGCTGAGCCAGTCGGACATGAGCCGCGCCATGGTCGATGAAAAGCTCGACGCGCTGTCGGCCGCGCTCGACCGGCTGAGCGACCGGCTCGGCGGGGAAGGGCCGCAGGTGCAGGCGCTGATGCGGCTGGCCGAGGGGCAGGAAACGCTGATCGCGACCCTGACGCAGCGCTATGAAAACGGCGCCGATGCGAACGCATCCGGCGGGCTCGATGCCGAGAGCCGGATGCGGCTGCGGTCGATTGACGTGCAGATGCTGCGCATTCTCGAAGAGATCAGCGCCGGCCGGCAGGAGAGCACCACCGAGCTGCGCACCGATCTGGCCGAGCTCAAACGCGCGGTGCAGGATATGGTGCCGGAGTTTCAGCTTCCCCCCGCCACGCCGCGGCGACCGGAGCGCTAGGCCATGGCCCTGTCGCGGCGCACCGGGCAACGGTTCCAGGCCTCGATCTGGCCGGGTTTCGTGGATGCGATGACCGGGCTTTTGCTGGTGCTGATGTTCGTACTGACCATTTTCATGGTGGTGCAATTCGTCCTGCGCGAGACGATCACCGGGCAGGCAACGCGGCTCGACAAGCTCTCGGCCGAGATTGTCGCCCTGTCGGAGGCGCTGGGGCTGGAGCAGGACCGCAATGCGACGCTGTCTGAACGGGTCGGCACGCTGACCACGACGCTGGGCGAGGCGCGCGAGCGCGCGGCGGCGCAGGTGGCGCGGATTGCCGAGCTCGAAGGGCTGGTGGCGGGGCAGGCCGATGATCTGGCCGCGGCGGCGACACGGATCGCGAGCTTTGAAGAGCAGGTGGCGGGGCTTTTGGCCGAACGCGAGGGCAATCTCGGCACGATTGCCGATCTCGAAGAGCGGCGTGACGAATTGCTCAGCCGTCAGGAACAATTGCAATTGGCGCTGGCCGGGATGCGCGAGGAGGTCGACGCCCAGAGCGAGGCGGCGCGGCTTGCGGCGGCCAAGCGCGAGGCGTTGGAGGCGCTTATTGCCGATCTCGAGGCGAAGAACGCGCAGGCCGATGCGACGCAAGGGGCGCTGGCCGCCAAGGTCGAGGATCTCGAGGCGCAATTGAGCGAGGAAGAGGCCTCGCGGCTCGCCGAGGCGGCGGCGGCAGAGGCGTTGCGCGAGCGGCTCAAGGGGGCGGATGCGGAGCTAAGCGCGATGACGCTGGCGCTCGAAGCGGAACGCAAACGGGCGGAAGAGACGCTGACCTTGTTGGCGGCGGCGGAGGCGGTGCGCGACGATCTCAACGCGCGGCTGGCGGCGGCGCTGGTGGCGGCGGAAGAGGGGGCAGCCGAGCTTGAGACGATGAAATCGGCGCAGGCGGATCAGCAGAGCCTGCAAGAGCAATTGGCGGCGCGCGAGGCCGAGTTGGCGCAGCTGCGCGAGCGGCTGGCGGCGGTGACGGCGGATGCCGAGGATCTGAGCCTCACCGAGGAGGAGCTGCGCGACAAGCTGGCGGCGGCCTTGGCGGCCAAGATCGCGGCCGAGCAGGAGGCCGAAACGCAGCTGACGGAGGCCGAGGCGCGGGCGTTGCTCTTGACGCAGGCGCGCGAGGCGCTGTCGGAGCAGGAGGCGATGACCGAAGCCGCGCGGCGCGAGCAGGCCTTGCTCAACCAGCAGGTTCAGGCGCTGCGCACGCAATTGGGCGAGTTGCAGACGCTCCTCGATGATGCGGTGGATCGCGAGAGTTCCTCGTCGGTGCAGTTGCAGACGCTTGGCAAGGATCTCAACGTGGCGCTGGCGCGGCTCGCGGCCGAGGAAAAGCGCCGCCGCGAATTGCAAGAAGAGAAGGCCAAGCTTCTCGAGGCGCAGAAGCAGGATCTTGAGAAATACCGGTCAGAGTTCTTCGGGAGGCTGCGCGATGTGCTCGGGGCGCAGGACGGGGTGCGGATCGAGGGCGACCGGTTCGTGTTTTCCTCCGAGGTGCTGTTCGCGCCGGGACGGGCGGCGCTGTCGACTGAGGGGCGCGGCGAGGTGGCCAAGGTGGCCGAGATCCTGCGCAAGGTGGCGGGGGATATTCCGCCCGAGCTTGATTGGGTGATCCGGGTCGATGGCCATACCGATGACGTGCCGATCGTCAATTCGGCGGAATTTGCCGACAATTGGGAGCTCAGCCAGGCGCGGGCGCTGTCGGTGGTACGCTATATGATTGAAAGCCTTGGCATTCCGCCGGATCGGCTCTCGGCCAATGGGTTTGGCCAGTATCAGCCGGTGGCGCAGGGCGACAGCGCCGAGGCGCGGGCGCAGAACCGCCGGATCGAGCTCAAGTTTACCGAGAAGTAACGCCGGGATTTCGGCCACCGCGTGCTGGGTAGGTGACAGGTTCTGTCAGCATGTGCGAGAATAAGCGCATCATGACCCGGACCCATCGTCTCTTTCAGCTGATGCAGGCGCTGCGCCTGTCGACCCCGCCCGCCACCGCCGCCGCGCTGGCGCAGGATCTCGGCGTGACGCCGCGCACGGTCTATCGCGACATCGAGGCGCTGCGTGGGCTGGGCGCGGTGATCGATGGGGCGGCGGGGTTTGGCTATACGCTCATCGAGGATGCGGCGCTGCCGCCGCTCAGCTTCGACAGTGACGAGCTGGAGGCGCTGGTGCTCGGGCTGCGTGAGGTTGAGGCGATTGGCGATCCGGCCTTGCGCGGCGCGGCGGGGCGGGCGTTGTCAAAGCTGCGGGCGCGGCTGCCCGAGAGCCAGGCGCATCGGCTGCGTCATGCGGTGCTCAGCGCGGCGCGGTTTTCGCCGCTGCCCGAACCGGGGGTCGATGTGGTGGCTCTGCGGCAGGCGACATGGGACGAGCGGCGCATCCGCTTCGCCTATACCGATGCCGAGGGGCGGGCGACGGCGCGCAGTGTCGATCCGCTCAGCATTGCCTATATGCAGGCGTCGCATTGCCTCTTGGCCTATTGCCATCTGCGGGCGGATTTCCGGGCCTTTCGCCTTGACCGGATGCGCGATCTCGAGGTGCTGGATCAGTCGTTCCGACCGAACCGGGTGCCGTTGCTGCGGCAGTATATGGCGGCGATGCGGGCCGAGGAGGCCACACATGCCGAGGCCGCGACCCCATAGGCGGAGCCTTGCGCGGCTGTGCTTGCGTTCTTTTGATTTTAACCAACACGCGGTACGATCAGGGAGAGCAGGGCCACGAGGAAGGGCCCGAGACCACTGGGGAGGCCAGAGCAATGCGTTATCAAAAGTTTTTCGGTGCCGGTGTGGGCGTAGTCCTTGGACTGGCAGGACAGGTCGAGGCGCGGGCGGTCGAATCGTCGCTGCGCCCCGAGCAGCGGCCCGGCGGGTTGGCGGTGGCCGCGCAGACGGTGCAAGCGGTGCAGAGCACTGGGCAGACCTCGGCGTCGGTTGCCACCGTGACGCTCGCATCGCTGAGCGGGACGCGGCCGGTGCTGCGGCCGAGTGACCTTGACGTGGAAAGCGTCGTGCAGACCCGGGTGAGCCATCAGGGCTTTGCCAATTGGATCAACGGGTTCCGGTCGCGGGCGCGGGCGCAGGGAATTTCGAACCGGACGTTCGATGCGGCGTTTCGCGGCGTGCAATATGACCCGAGCGTCGTCAAGAAAGACCGCAACCAGTCGGAATTTAAGAAGGAAATCTGGGAATATCTGGATTTCGCCGTCTCCACGAGCCGGGTGCGAAATGGCACCAAGGTGCTGCGCCAGTATCGCAACACCTTTGACCGGATCGAGGCGCATTTCGGCGTCGAGAAAGAGGTGGTCGCGGCGATCTGGGGGATGGAGAGCGCCTATGGCGAGAGGCGCGGGCGCGAGCCGCTGATCCAGTCCATCGCGACGCTGGCCTATGACGGGCGGCGCGGAAAATTCTTTGAGCAACAGCTGATCGCGGCGCTCAAGATCATCCAGTCGGGCGATGTGGCCCCGAACCGGATGACCGGGTCTTGGGCCGGGGCGATGGGCCATACACAGTTTATCCCGACCTCCTATCTTGCCTATGCGGTGGATTTCACCGGCGATGGCAAGCGCGACATCTGGTCGGATGATCCGACCGATGCGCTGGCCTCGACCGCGGCCTATCTCAAGCGGTTCGGCTGGAAAAAAGGCCAGCCCTGGGGCGTCGAGGTGCGGCTGCCGCGCGGGTTCAACGCGGGCCGGGCGAGCCGCAAGCTCACCCAGAGCCCGGCGGCCTGGGCCAATGAGGGCGTCGTCGGCATCGACGGGCGGGCGGTGCCGAATTATGGTAACGCCTCGATCCTGCTGCCGGCGGGGACACAGGGCGCGGCCTTTATGATTTTCCACAATTTCAGCGTGATCGAGAAATACAACCGCGCCGATGCCTATGTGATCGGGGTCGGGCATCTATCGGACCGGCTGCGGGGCGGGCCACCGATCCAGGCGAGCTGGCCGCGCGGTTACTCGGCGACATCGGAGGCCGAGAAGAAGGAAATTCAGGCGTTGCTGCAGCGCAAGGGCTATAAGATCACCAAGGTGGACGGCAATGTTGGCCCGGAAACCTCGGCCGCGATCCGCGCCTATCAGCGGGCGCGCGGGATTTCGGCCAATGGCGCGCCGTCGAAGGAGCTGTTGCAGGATCTGCGCCGCAACTGACGGGATGGCCACGCGGTGATTGGGCCGAGCCTGAGGTGAGAGGGGCGTTGCCCCTCTTGGCCTGCGGTCAATTCACCCCAGGATATTTCGGGCCAGAAGAAGATGCGGGGCCGGTTGACGGGCCCGCGACCCTCCTATTCGGCTGAGGGCGGCGGGGCGATCTGTTCGAGCTGCGACTGGCCGGATTGGCAGGGGCCGCCGCTGTGGCAGGCGAGGATCTGATCGAGCTGCTCTTGGCTCGGCTCGCCAAAGCCTTGGCCGCCACAAGGGTTGAGGGCAAGCGCATAGCTGCCATCCGGTTCGACCCGCAGGAAGGCGAGGTAATCGATGCCGGATTTCGCGCCCGCGCACCACGGCCCGGCGCATTCGATGTCGAGCGAGATCGGGGCTTCAAAACGGCGTTCAAAGCCTTGTTTGCTCAGGGATTTTCCTGAGATGAGCGCCGGGATGCGGGTGCTTGCCGGGGTCGCCGCCTGATTGGTCATGTCGACCTTGGGCAGTCTCGATTCGTCAAAGACGAGCCGCCCGTGCACCACCACATAGCTGGCCTCGGCCTCGGCGGCCTGCGTATAGCTGTCGGTGACGCCATGGGGCAGGCAGGACAGGGCCAGCGCGGGACCGGTGAGGCAACTGGCGACGAGCGTGGCAAGAACGGTTTTCATACTCATAAACGGTCTCCGAACTGGGCGAGGACAGCACTGTAGACCTCGCGTTTGAAGGGTACGATACGGTCGATCAGCTCGGACGGCGGCACCCAGCGCCAGGCCGAGAATTCGGGCGTGTCCGTGGCGATCTGAACCTGATCGTCAGTGCCGGTGAAACGCATCAGGAACCATTTCTGTTCCTGCCCGCGAAAGCGGCCTTTCCAGAGTTTCGGCACCAGATCATGCGGCAGATCATAGGGAAGCCAGCCGTCGCTTTCGGCCTCGATCTGCACGAGATCGGCGGTGACGCCGGTTTCTTCGCACAGCTCGCGCAGCGCGGCGTCGCGCGGCGCCTCGCCCGGATCGATCCCGCCTTGGGGCATCTGCCAAGCGTCGGTCTGATTGTCGATCCGCTGGCCGACAAAGACATGGCCGTCGCGATTGATCAGCATGACGCCGACGCAGGGGCGGTACGGCAGGGCGGCGATCTCTTGGGGTGTCATCTGGGAACCTGTCCTGTGCTGAGCTGTTGGCACAGGGATAGGAGGTTTGGCGGCAATGATCCAGTGGACACTGCCGTGGCGCCATGCGGCGAGAGCGGGGTCTCGCCCCGTTTGCGCGCAACTGGGGGCTTGATCGAGCGGCGCTTCGGCGACATTGTAAGGCATATTTCAAAAAGAGAATTAAGGTTAGAGTGATGGCCAATGAAAACAGGCATATCCGCGGCTTTCGGCGAGGGGTTCTGCAACCGGGAGAAAGGATTTTTTGTCATTTGGAGGGCTGGCAATCCTTGGCCGCAGCAGGCGCCCGGGACGGCAATATTCACGGCATTTTGGCGCTGACCGACCGGCGGCTCTGTTTCTATCGCAAACGGCTTGTGGGGCATGTGCTCTGGCAGGCGGAGCCCACCGCGCTGGCCGCGGTTGAGGCCGGGACTGAGGTCGGGTTTCGGGTGCTGCGATTGGTGACGGCGGCGGATGGGATCGTGTTCAATACCTATGCGCGCAAGACCGATTTCGACATGTTTTACACGACGCTCAACGCGTGCCGGTCCGAGCGCCCGGTCCAAGAGGTTGGGTAGCCGGGGGGTGTTGCCCCCGGCTAGGCTGTGATCCGCACACTCAGACGCGTGCGCGCCGCAAGAGGCGGGGCCGCAGCAGCGCATCCCAGAGAAGCACCGCCGCGATGGTGATGCCCGCCATGGGAAAGGCGAGGCCGAGGGCCAGCACGATGGCCGTGGCCGCGGGCCAATGCGGCATATGCTCTGGCTGGGGCGGGGCGGCGAGCGGCCAACGGCCGGCAGGGCGGCGTTTCCACCACAGGATCACCCCGGAGACGCAGAGGAAGATCACCGACAGGCAGACGAGCGTGTTCGCGAGCACGCTCCACAGTCCGAGCGTGCCCATATGCAGCGCGATGCCCACGGCCATCGCCTTGCCCATCAGGGAGTAATCGGCATAGCGGATGTCGGCGAGGATAGTGCCGGAATAGCGGTCAATATGGGTGATCCGATCCGAGGTCGGGTTGAGGCTGTCCGTGCTCATGGAATCGCGGCTCAGCGTCCAGACGCCGGTGTCGCCTTGGGGCAGGTTGAGTTGATAGCGCCCGGTGAAGCCGATGTCGCGGGCGAAGCGGTCGATCTGGTCGAGATCGGGCAGGGGGCCTGCGCCGGGGGTGGCGTTGTTGGGGGCGATAGCAGTGCCTGTGCTGTGGTGGGCATGGGCATCGGAGGCGGGCATTGGGGTCTGTTCGAGGGCCCAAGGCACCTCTTTCTTGCCGCCGTTGAGGGCCTCGGCATGGGTGATATCGCTCAGCGGGATGCCGGAGTATTTGCCCACTGGGAAGCTCGACCAGGCTTGCACCATCTTGCCGCCCCAGATCCCGGCCCAGGAGAGGCCGGAGATCAGAAAGAACAGTAAGAACAATGAGATGTAGAGGCCGGTGACGGCGTGGAGGCTCTTCCAAAAGCTTCGGCCATTGCGCCCCAGCCGGGGCAAAAGGACGCGGCGGAGGCCGGTGTCGCGCGGCCACCAGAGGTAAAGACCGGTGATCAGGAGGAGGATGCCGAGGGAGGCGGCGATCTCGAGGAGGCGGTCGCCGGGGGGGCCGAGGAGGAGGGAGCTGTGAAGATTGTCCATGAGATCGTACCAGCCGCTGCGGCGGGGGAATTTCTCAAGGATTTCAGCCGTGTAGGGATCGACCACCACCATCATCGGGCCGTCGTCGGTGTTGACGCGGAAAATCGCGGCGAGATCGGCGGAGCGGGGGGCGATATATTGCGCTAAGGTGCCGTCGGGAAAGGCTTTTTCCGCGCTGGCGGCTTGTTCGGAGAGGGCGAGGGTCTGGGCCTGCGGCAGGACCGTGTGACGCTCGCCATCGCGGCCGTCGATATGGGCGATCCAGAGCATGGCCATGCCGGTGGCGGCCAGAAGGATGAAGAAAGGGATAACGTAAAGGCCAGCATAGAAATGCCAGCGCCAAACGGCGCGATAAAGCGCCGCGCGTGCGGGGGTCTGTGTCATGTGTAGGCTCCAATTGGCCGCAGCCGTAGCTCTAGGCGGCCGGTCGTGATGTCAGGGGTGAAATGGCATCAGAAATGGAGCGGCGGGGCGCGGGCCGGGGCATCAAAGAGCGGCCGGGCGCGGGTGTGGGTGCTGGCTGTCGTCGGGGCGGAAAGCCGTGCGATGACAAGAGGTTGCGGGCGCTCGGGCAGGGCTGTGGAGGAGGGTGCAATGGCCTGCACCAAGAGGCAGTCATGATCCTGGGTCTCGGGCTGTTCGACGGGGGTGCCGTCGGCAGACAGGGTAATGGTGCGCAGCCCCTCGCCGGTGCAGATCACAATGGTCTGCGAGCCGGACAGGCCGAGGGAGGCCAAGGCCGCGGTGGCCTTGGGCAGGGTGACCCCGGTGAGCAGGGTTACCAGAATGAGAAGACGCAGAACGGTGCGGATCATGGGGCGATATGGCCGCAAGATCGGGGCTGCGTCCAGCGGTTTGACTGCGGCAAAATGGCCGGAATCGGGGCGGTTTGGCGGGGGGCTGTCAGGGGGCGAAAATCGCGGCGTCGGAGATACGTCGGTATTACGACGGTAAAGCGACAGTGCGGGTTTTGGCGGGGTCGGGGCCGTGCGGGGGCGCGCGATGAAGGGGATTTGGGGTGAGTCGTTTTGGCGGCGACAGGAGGGGAGCACCCGACCGCGGAAGGGCATCGGGACAGGGGTGTGTCACGGTTTATCGTGGGGCCTCGGCGTGGGGGTGGTGATGGGGCGCGTGGCTGGCGAATAGCAATTAAAAAGCTTAGCTTTAGTGTGGGACCGGTCGAAGTTGCAATGGGGAGTAAATCTTAGGATGAAAAGCTTGTCGAGAAAGATGGGGGCACCGACTCGATACCTAAAGCGAATGAATATTCCTTCCGATGATCATCAATTGATCGGACGCATATATGACCTTGGCATTGTTGAGTTGAATTTTGAGACTTACGAAGAATTATCTCAGTACATTGATTGCCGGTATGTTTTTCATTGCGGTCTGAGTATGCGAAATCTCGTTCGCCGAGTAGACTCGCTCAACCAGGCTGGTGATTTGATGTGGGTGGATCCCTCCAATTGGGACAATGGCCAGCAAATGATTGATCGGTACGAGTGGTTGGATATCGCAACCGACGTTTTTCTAACTAGGCTTATTTCAGTGTTTGATTGTGTTTTAATCTTTGCCAACGACGTCTTGGAAGCGGGACTCGAGCCACTTCAATGTAGGATCAAAAACTTAAAGAAGCGAGGTGCTCCAATAAAGCTAGTCGAGGCTTTGGAGGGACTTCAAGAGGATCATGAAGCACTGCGCGCTGAGCGCAACGCACGGGTTCACGAAGGATTGGAGCGCACGCACAGTTCTTGTGATCAAACCTTCCGAATAGCTGAGCTATTTGAGCGCTCCGGTAGAAATTTGACTGGGAAAGACAGCCTGGGAAGGCGGATCAGCTCGGCTCGATATATGAAGGAAGGGTTGGTCCAATTGCAACGTGACCACAACGCTTCAATGCGCAAGCTTCGAAAGCGTTTAGAGCAAGTTTATGATCTTCTGGGGGCTGACTTTGAAGATCGTTTTCGGGAGAAATTCCGCGATCCGGAAAATGGGTTCGGGGATGGTTCCAAAGTTGCCAAAATTGATCGACCATTTGCCCCAGCTATCGCGCCGGGGCCGCACCACTTGACCGGAGGGGAGCGCCCGACCGAGGGGGGGCATCCGTAGAGAGGTTTGTCACGGTTTATGGTGCGGCCTCGGCGTGGGGGTCATGATAAGGCGTGACATTGGCCAAAGCGCCCGCCCGTGGGGCGGTCGGGCGCTGCCCGGGCCGCTGGCGCGGCTGTTCCGGGCGGTATCCCCCTCCCCCGCAAACGAAAACCCCCGCGCGGGCGGGGGCTCGCGCGGGGGGATGGGGGGCCGTGAGGCCCTATGTGGACAGCTTATTTCTTGCCGTTCAGGGCCGAGAGGCCGCGGAGGACGTCGATGGCGTAGGCCAGCTGATAGTCTTCTTCGCGCAGTTTGGCGGCCTCTTCGGCGCGGGCGCGGTCCTCTTCGATCTGGCGGATCTCGTCCTCGGTCAGGCTGTCATTGTCGAGGCTGCCGCGCAGGTCGGCCTCGGTGCGGCCGGGGCGGTTGGTCTTGGTCTCTTCCTCGTCCTCGTCGCGCTTGCGGCGGGGTTGTTCGACGAGGATGTCGGGCGAGACGCCGAGCGCCTGGATCGAGCGGCCCGAGGGCGTGTAGTAGCGGGCCGTGGTCAGGCGCATGGCGCCATCGCCGCGCAGGGGCATGACGGTCTGGACCGAGCCCTTGCCAAAGCTCTTGGTGCCGACGACCACGGCGCGGTTGTGATCCTGCAGGGCGCCGGCGACGATTTCCGAGGCCGAGGCAGAGCCGCCGTTGATCAGCACCACCAGCGGTTTGCCCGAGGCGAGATCGCCTTCGGTCGCGTTGAAGCGTTCGCCATCCTCGGGGTTGCGGCCGCGGGTCGAGACGATCTCGCCCTTGTCGAGGAAGGCGTCGGAGACCTTGATTGCCTGGGTCAGCAGCCCGCCCGGGTTGTTGCGCAGGTCGACCACGACGCCGTTGATCTTGTCCCAGCCGCCGGCAGCCTCGACCTGTTCGTTGAGGCCTTCTTCGAGGTTGCTGTAGGTCTGGTCGTTGAAGGTGGTGACGCGGAGCACGACGGTGTCTTGTTCGGTGCGGGCGCGGACGGCGGTGAGCTTGATCGTGTCGCGGATGATCGAGACGTCGAAGGGTTCTTCGCCTTCGCGGACCACGGTGATCACGATTTCCGAGCCGACGGGGCCGCGCATCAGGTCGACCGCCTCGTCAAGGGTCAGGCCGAGCACGCTCTCGCCATCGACATGGGTGACGAAATCGCCGGCCTCGATGCCGGCGTTGTCGGCGGGGGTGCCGTCGATGGGGGAGACGACCTTGACGAAGCCTTCTTCCTGGGTGACCTCGATGCCGAGGCCGCCGAATTCGCCGCGGGTCTGTTCCTGCATGGCTTCGGCGTCGGCGGGGGGGAGGTAGCCGGAATGGGGGTCGAGCGAGGTCAGCATGCCGTTGATGGCCGCCTCGATCAGGTCGGCGTCGTCGACTTCCTCGACATATTGCACGCGGATGCGTTCGAAGATGTCGCCGAAGAGATCGAGTTGTTCATAGACATTGGTGTTTTTCTTGGCCTCCTGCGCAAGGAGAGGGGCCGCCACCTGTGTCGTCACCAGCACGCCGGTCAGGGTGCCAGCGGCTGCGGCCATCAGGAATTTCTTCATGCTCAATCTTCCTTGTCTGTTCTGAACCAGAGCGCGGGGTCCACCGGCTCGTTATTCTCTCGGATCTCAATATAGAGAGTTTCCGTCCAATCGTTAGCGCTTTGGGCGTCACCGGGCGGCAATATGCCGTCGGCATCGGCCTCGGCCCCGCCCATGATGCCCACCGGGCTGCCGCCGGGCAAGACCTGTCCTGCCTGACCATAGACCACATCCAGCCCGGCCAACACCACAAGCAATCCGGCCTGTGGCTCGAGAATGGCGACATTGCCATAATTCAGGAGCGGCCCGGCGTAGCGCAGGGTGGCGGCCGCCGGGGTGGTGACGAGCGCATGGGGCGGCGTGGCCATGATGAGCCCGGGGCGGGTGATGCCGGCGGCGTCGGCCTCGCCCGCGCGGCGCAGGATGCGGCCCTGGACCGGCAGGGCGAGCGTGCCTTTGCGGTCGTCGATGCCGGGCAGCGAGCCGGGCACCTCGTCGACGGCGATCTCGCTCAGCCCGGAGGCAAAGCCCGAGAGCGATTCGGTGCCGGCGATGAGCAGGGCGGTCTTGACCGGGTCCTCGGTGAAGCGGCGCGGCAGGTCGGTGCGGTCGCCGATGGCCTGGCTGAGCGCGACGCGAGCCTGCTGGGCCTCGGTGAGGCCACGGCGCAGCGTGTCGGCAGCGCTTTCCTGCAGGGCGCGGAGCAGGGTCAGATCGGTGAGCTTGGTGCGCAGGGCGGCGATCTCGGCGTCGAGCGCCGGGGTCACATCGGCGAGGATCATGCCCGACCGGGCGGTGCCGAGCGGCCCCGAGGGGTGCAAGAGCAGCACCGGCGAGGGGGCGCTTCCCATGGATTGCAGGATGCCGAGCAACTGGGCGATCTCGGCCTCGGAGGCGGCGAGGTCACGGGCCAGCGTCTGTTCGCGCACCGAGACCCGGCGCAGCCCTTCGCGCATTGCCTGAAGCCCCTGTTCATAGGCCTTGATGGTCTGGGTCAGCGCCTTAACGCGGTTGCGCGCACCTTCGGCCTCGGTCAGCGCCTCGGAGGCGGCGGCGAGCTGTTTGGCGGCGGCCTCAGCAGCGGTGGCGGGATCGGTCTCGGCCTGGGCCTGCGGGGCGAATGGCCCGAGTGAGCCGAGCGTCAGCGCGAGCGCCGCTATGAGCGCCGCGCGCCTCATGCGAGGAGGCTCTGCCCGGTCATCTCGGCGGGTTGGTCGAGCCCCATCAGCGCGAGCACCGTGGGCGCCAGATCCGCGAGCCGCCCGTGGCGCAGCACAGCCCCTTCCGGGCCGCCCAAGAGCAGCACCGGCACAGGGTTGGTGGTGTGGGCGGTGTGCGGCTCGCCGGTCACCGGGTCGATCATCTGTTCGCAATTGCCGTGGTCGGCGGTGACGATCAGCGCACCGCCCTTGGCCTCGATCGCGGCGCGGACCCGGCCAAGGCCACGGTCTACCGCTTCGCAGGCGGCGATGGCGGCGTCGAGATCGCCGGAATGGCCGACCATATCGGGGTTGGCATAGTTCACCACGATGAAATCGAACCCCTGTTCGATGGCGCGCACCAGATGGTCGGTCACCTCGCCCGAGGACATTTCGGGGGCCAAGTCATAGGTCGCCACCTTGGGCGAGGCGGCCATGTAGCGTTCTTCGCCCGGTTCGGGCCGTTCGCGCCCGCCGTTGAGGAAGAAGGTGACATGGGGGTATTTCTCGGTCTCGGCGATGTGGAACTGGGTGCGGGAATTGGCGGCGATCCATTGGCTCAGGGTGTTTTCCGGCGCCTCGTCGGGGAAGATGCAATCCATATAGGCGGTGTGGCGGCGCGAATATTCGGTAAAGCCCGAGACGATGGCGAATTGGGGCCGGGGGCCGGTGTCGAAATCGGCAAAATCCGGGTCGGCAAAGCTCGCGAGGATTTCGCGGGCGCGGTCGGCGCGGAAATTGAGGCACAGGATGCCGTCGCCGTCCTTCATGCCGTCATAGTCACCGAGCACGCGGGGTTTGATGAATTCATCGGTGCGGCCCTTGTCATAGGCGTTGTCGATGGCGTCAGAGGCGGTGTCGGCGGTGTAGCCGCGGGCGTTGACGAGGGCGTCGAAGGCGAGGCTCACCCGGTCCCAGCGGTTGTCGCGGTCCATGGCGTAGTAGCGGCCCGAGACGGTGGCGATAAAGGCGCCTTGGGGCAGGGCGTCGCGGAGCTCTTCGAGATAGGTCTTGGCCGAGACCTGAGCCACGTCGCGCCCGTCGGTGAAGGCGTGGATCGCCACCCGCAGGCCCTGGGCGGTGAGGGCTTCGGCGGCGGCAATCATATGGGTGATATGGCTGTGGACGCCGCCATCGGAGAGCACGCCTAGCAGATGCGCGGTGCCGCCGCTGGCCTTGAGCGCCTCGGCAAAGCGCAGGATGCCGGGCAGGGTGGCGAAGGCGCCGGTTTCGATGGCGCGGTCGATGCGGCGCAGGTCCATTTCGACGACGCGGCCCGCGCCGATGTTCATATGGCCCACCTCGGAATTGCCCATCTGGCCTGCGGGCAGGCCCACGTCATGGCCATGGGTGAGCAGCGTGGCATTGGGGCAGTCGGCGAGAAGCCGGTCCATATTGGGGGTCTGCGCCAGCCGGGGGGCGTTGCCTACGTCGCTGTCGCTCAGCCCCCAGCCATCGAGAATGCACAGCACAACGGGTTTGGGGATGCTCATAAGGGTCGATTCCTGCCTCTTGGTTGCGGGGGTTCTAGCGCGTCCGGCGGGCAGGGTGAACCGGGATAGCGTTAACAGGCCGCGCGGGGCGTTAACCTGCTTGGAATTCTTGAGGGGAATGGCCCGGGACGAGGCCGAAGGCCGCCGGGCCAGCGCCGGCCCGTTCCGGCGGGCTGGCGCTTTGGTTACGGCGTGATGGGTTTTGGGGGCAGAGGGGTTTGGGCGGGATAATGCGTGATCCGGAGGTGGTGGCGCGCCATCCCACGGGCCGGAGCTGTCCCGGCTGGGGCTCGGTGCCCCCGCGCGGAGCCAAAGGCGCGTAGCGCCGCCGCGCGACCGCCAGACCGCCCCCGGGCTGGCGATTGGCAATTGGCCCTATGCCTTTCCCTGCGAGCGGGGCTTGGCCGGGATAAACTGCCCTGCACCGGCGCTGGACGCCATCCCGCGGTCTGGCGCTCGCGCTTGGGGATGCCGCGTGGCGGGCTCAGACCCGGTGGTAGGGGCTGTTGGCGAGGATCGAGGCGGCGCGGTAGAGCTGTTCGGCGAGCATCACGCGGGCGAGCATATGCGGCCAGACCATCTTGCCAAAGGACAGTTTGAAATCAGCGCGGGCGCGCAGGGCGGGATCAATCCCGTCGGCGCCACCGATGACAAAGGCCAGATCGCCGCGCCCCATGTCGCGCCAGCCGGCGAGCTTGTCGGAGAACTCGGGCGAGCTCAGCAGCTTGCCGCGTTCGTCCAGCGCCACGATCACCGCGCCTGCGGGCAGGGCACGGTCGAGCAGGGCGGCTTCGGCCTTCATGCCGCCGCCCTTCTTGTCTTCGACCTCGTGGAGGGTGCAGGGGCCGAGGCCCAGCGCGCGCCCCGTTCGGTCGAACCGGGTGAGATAATCGTCGATCAATGCGCGTTCGGGGCCTGACCGCAGCCGGCCCACCGCGCAGATATGAACACGCATTCAGATCAGTTCGCGGTCGGTTGCTTGTCCGCCGGGAGCCACATCTTTTCCAGCTGGTAGAACTCGCGCACTTCGGGGCGGAAGACATGGACGATGATATCGCCGGTGTCGATCAGCACCCAATCGCCGGTTTCCTTGCCCTCGATGCGCGAGGCGACACCCAGGTCCTGTTTCAGCCGTTCGACCAGTTTCTCGGCAATTGCCGTGACCTGGCGCGACGAGCGGCCGGAGCAGATAACCATGTGATCGCCGATGGCCGTTTTGCCGCGCAGGTCAACCTGAACGATCTCTTCGGCCTTGTCATCGGAGAGTGAGGAGAGAACCCGCGCGAGCTGTGTATCGCTGTCTGCGGTTATGTCGGGCGACAATGACGCGCCCGGATGTGCGGCCGAAGCCGCCTGTGTCGTCGTGGACAGGACGTTGTCCTCCTTGGTTGCACACCGATCATTGCCCCGGTGCAGGGCATGACCCAAGAATAGTCTTTCAGGTGTGACTTTTCAATGAAACCGCGCAGAGCTGTGCGATTTTGCGCGCGTCTGTGACATGGCGCGCGCCGGGTGGCAAGGGCTCATTGCGGCGTGGCGCGGGTTAATCGGCGGGGTCGGCCGAGTGGCGGGCCTCATGGGCGACGGCGATCTGCTCATTGAGGAGCTTGACCTCGCGCTGCGGGAAGGGGATCGAGATGCCGTGTTCCTGGAACGCGTCCCAGAGCGCCAGGTAGACATTGCCGCGAATATTGGTGAGCCCGCCGGTCGGGTCGGAAATCCAGAAGCGCAGGATGTAATCGACCGAGCTGTCGCCAAAGCCCACGATGTGACAGACCGCCGGTTTCCAGTCGAGCACCCGGTCGACGGATTTGGCGGCCTCGATGGCGATGCGGCGGACGGCGTGGGGGTCGTCGTGATAGGCGGTGCCGAAATAGATGTCGAGCCGCACGTAATCGTTGGAATGCGACCAGTTCACCACCTGCCCGGTGATCAGATCCTCGTTCGGGATAAGGTATTCGCGCCCGTCGCGGGTGACCACCGAGACATAGCGCGCGCCGAGGCTGTTGATCCAGCCGAAGGTCTCGCCGAGGCTGATCACGTCGCCCGGTTTGATCGATTTGTCGAGCAGGATGATGACGCCCGAGACGAGGTTCGACACCACCTTTTGCAGACCGAAACCGAGGCCGACACCGATGGCACCGGACAGCACCGCGAGCCCGGTGAGATCGACGCCCACCGCCTTCAGCCCGATGAAGAAGGCCGCGCCATAGAGGGTGATCTGCATCACCTTGAGGGCGAGCACCTGCATCGAGGGCGAGATGTCTTCGTTTTGGCGGATCCGTTCCGAGGTGGTGCGCGAGATGAACCGCGCCACCACGATCAACAGGCCGATGATCATCAGCCCCTGGAACACCATCCAGAGCGACAGGCGGGTGTCGCCAAAGGAGAGCGCCGCGCTGTCGAGAAGCTGGCGCGCCTGACCGGTCAGCTCGAGGATCATCAGCGTCGCCCATGTCCAGCCGACATAGCGCACGGTGCCCCGCAGAAAACTGTTTGAAATCAGCCGGGTGAGAATGGCAATGACGAGCCATGACAGGGCCAGCTTGCCCGCCACTTCGAGAATGGCGGTGCGGTGGCTGAAGGTGACTTCACGCATGATCCAGATCACCGGCCAGGTGATCAGCACCACCAGCAAGAGCCGCAAGCGCCGGTGCAGCAGCACCAGAAAGCGCATCCGCCATTTCGGCCAGCCCTCGCGGGCGCGCATCCAGTCATGCAGCCGCGGCCCGAGGACGCGCGACAGCACATGCGCCGTCACCAGGATCACCGCGAAGATCAGCAGTTGATAGAGGTTCCAGGTTCGCGCCATGTCCTGAAGCAGCAATTCGCCCTTTTGCCAGAGGCTGAGAGCGATTTCCTGGGCGTCCTGGGCAAGCTCCTCGGGGGTGACTGCCTCGACGATGTCCTTAACGTCTTCTTCCATGGGAAAACCTTGGCACGGGGGCCGGGGCGCGGCAAGCCTGACGAGGCTGGACATCGCGGGCGCGATGGGCTGTTGTCACGCAGATGCCACGCGAGGGAGGGGCGCATGACAACCGCATTGATCACCCATGAGGCCGGGTTCGACCATCTGATGCCGCCGGGGCACCCCGAACAGGTGGCGCGGCTGGCGCATGTTCTCGAGGCGTTGGAGGGCAAGGAATTGCGCCGCGTGGTGGCACCGATGGCCGCCGAGGATGACATTTTGCGGGTTCATCCCAAGAGCCATATCGACCGGCTGCGCAAGGCCGCGCCGAGCGAGGGATGGGCGCAGATTGACGGCGATACGTTCCTGTCGCCCGGCACGCTGGAGGCCGCGTGGCGCGCGGCGGGGGGCGCGGTGCGAGCGGTCGATCTGGTGATGGCGGGCGAAGTGCGCAACGGCTTTGTGGCGATGCGCCCGCCGGGCCACCATGCCGAGCGCGAGACGCCGATGGGGTTTTGCCTCTTTGGCAATGTCGCCGTGGCGGCGATGCATGCGCTGGAGCATCACGGGCTCGGCCGGGTGGCGGTGGTCGATTTCGACGTGCATCACGGCAATGGCACGCAGGATCTGCTCGAAGAGGACGCGCGGGTGTTCTTTGCCTCGTCGCATCAATCGCCGCTCTGGCCGGGCAGTGGCGGGGCGCATGAGACGGGCGGGCATGGCAATGTGCTCAACCTGCCGATGGCGCCGGGCACCGGTGGCGCGGCGTTTCGCAAGGCGTGGGAGGATGAGGTCTTTCTGCGCCTTAGGGAGCATCGGCCCGAATTTATCCTTGTCTCTGCCGGGTTTGACGCGCATCGCGACGATCCGCTGGCCAATCTCGACCTGACCGAGGCGGATTTTGCCTGGGTGACCGAGCGGCTCTGTACGCTGGCGGAAGAGCTCTGCGATGGGCGGCTCGTGTCCTGTCTTGAGGGGGGCTATGATTTGCACGCCTTGGGGCGTTCGGCGGCGGCGCATGTGGATGCGTTGATCGCGGCCGCGTCCCCGCCACGCGCCTTGGCTGGGGCCTAAGATGCGCGCCGGTCTTGTCCTTCTCTGTCTCGCCTATGTGCTGAGCCAGTTTTTCCGCGCCTTCCTTGCGGTGCTCGGGGCGCCGCTGGCGGCGGACCTTGGGGCCGGGCCGGATGATCTGGCGCTCGCGTCGGGGCTTTGGTTCGCGGTGTTTGCGCTGATGCAGCCTCTGGTGGGCTGGCTTCTCGACCGGGTTGGGCCACGGCGCAGCGCGGCGGTGCTCTTGGCGCTCGGCGGCGGGGGCGGCGCGGCGGTCTTTGCGCTGGCCAGCGCGCCCTGGCATATCAATGTCGCGATGGGGCTGATCGGGGTCGGCTGTTCGCCGGTTCTGATGGCGTCCTATTACATTTTCGCGCGGCAGTTTTCGCCGGCGCAATTCGCCACGCTGGCGGCGGTCATGCTTGGCGTCGGCTCGGTCGGCAATCTGGTGGCGTCCTATCCCATGGCGCTGGCGGCCGAGACCGTGGGTTGGCGCGCGGCGCTCTGGGGCCTGGCGGCGATATCGCTGGCGGTGGCGGCGGGGATTGCGGTGACGGTGCGCGACCCGGAGGCGGTGCAGCATGAGAGCCGCGGCTCGATCTTTGATCTGCTGAGGATGCGGGTGCTCTGGCCGATCTTTGCGATGATGTTCGTGGCCTATGCGCCGGTGGCGGCCATTCGCGGCCTGTGGATCGGGCCCTATCTGGCGGATGTGTTCACGCTTGGCACCGGGCAGATCGGGCAGGCGAGCCTGGTGATGGGGGTGGCGATGATCCTTGGCACCTTCATTTACGGGCCGCTCGACCGGCTACTTGGCACGCAGAAATGGGTGATCTTCTGGGGCAATATGGCCTGTGGCACGCTCTGTCTGATGCTGGCGCTGTTTGTTGGCGCGTCGGTCTGGCTCTCGGTGGTGCTCTGTGCGCTCATCGGGATGACGGGGGCGACATTCCCGGTGGTGATTGCCCATGCGCGCGGGTTCATCCCGCCGCATCTGGCGGGGCGGGGGGTGACCTTGCTCAACCTTTTCGGGATTGGCGGCACCGGGCTCATGCAGTTTGGCACGGCGCCCTTGCATGCGGCGGCGGGCGGGGCGGGCGATCCGCAGGCCTATGCGGTTCTTTTCGGGTTTTTCGGGGTCGCGGCGATCCTTGGATCGCTGGTCTATTTGCGCAGTCGGGACAGCCACGCGTGAAGCCCCTTTAACCTCGGACCCGAAAGCGTTATGACCCGCCCGTCAACCCCCCAACCTACGGGAGATCAGAACATGGGTTACAAAGTCGTCATCGCCGGCGCCACGGGCAATGTGGGCCGCGAAATGCTGAACATCCTGGCCGAGCGCCAGTTTCCGGTCGATGAGATCGCGGTGCTTGCCAGCCGCCGGTCGCTCGGCACCGAGGTCAGCTTTGGCGAGCGAACTTTGAAGACCGAGGATCTGGACACGTTCGATTTCACCGGCTGGGACATCGCGCTCTTTGCCATCGGGTCGGACGCGACGAAGAAATACGCGCCCAAGGCGGCCGCGGCTGGCTGTGTCGTGATCGATAACAGCTCGCTCTATCGCTATGACCCGGATGTGCCGCTGGTCGTGCCGGAGGTGAACCCCGAGGCGGTCGAAGGCTATGCCAAGAAGAACATCATCGCCAACCCGAACTGTTCGACCGCGCAGATGGTCGTGGCGCTCAAGCCGCTGCATGACCGCGCCCGGATCAAGCGCGTCGTGGTCTCGACCTATCAGTCGGTGAGCGGCTCGGGCAAGGAAGGTATGGATGAGCTCTGGGAGCAGACCAAAGCGGTCTATAACCCGGTCTCCGAGGTGCCGCCGAAGAAATACACCAAGGAAATCGCCTTCAACGTCATTCCGCATATCGATGTCTTCATGGAAGACGGGTCGACCAAGGAAGAGTGGAAGATGGTGGCCGAGACCAAGAAAATCGTCGATCCGGCGATCAAGGTCACTGCGACCTGTGTCCGGGTGCCGGTGTTCGTCGGCCATTCCGAGGCGATCAACATCGAGTTCGAGGATTTCCTCGACGAGGACGAGGCGCGCGATATCCTGCGCGAGGCGCCGGGCATCATGGTGATCGACAAGCGTGAAGACGGTGGCTATGTCACGCCCAAGGAATGCGTGGGCGATTATGCGACCTTCATCAGCCGCATCCGTCAGGACGGCACCATCGAGAACGGTCTGAACCTGTGGTGCGTGTCGGACAATTTGCGTAAGGGCGCGGCGCTCAACGCGGTGCAGATCGCCGAGACGCTGGGCAACCGGGTTCTTAAGAAAGCCTGAGTTTTCAAAGTTTTGAAACGTGAACGGCGCGGGGGTCCTCCGCCCCGTTTTGCGTTGTCGCGACAGGCGTCATTCCGCGTATGCGCCGTCCCGCGCTTGCATTCGGGGGCCGTGGTGCAAACATGAGACCCAGGTATTTTCCCGGAGGAATTCTGATGCGTATGTTGCCCCTGATCCTGTCTGCCACCGTGGCCAATGTGGCCCCTGCGGCGCTCTTTGCGGAGGATATTCCGCTGCGCGCCGAGGTGCGGGCCGTGACGCTCTATCCGAGCGGCGGCACCGTCACCCGCGAGGCCACGTTCAGCGCGCCACAGGGCGAGCATGAGCTGATCCTGCTCGATCTGCCGCGCGACACCGATCTCGATTCGGTGCGGGTCGCGGTCGAGGGGGCGGCGATGGGCACGCTCACCACGCGGCGCGATTACGTGCCACCGCGCGATCCGGCCAAGGGCGAGGCCATCGAGGCCGCCGAGGCCGAGGTCGAACGTCTCGAAGAGGCGCTGCGCGGGGCGCGGGCCGAGATCGAGGGGGTGCGTCTCGAACAGGAGGCGGCGGAGGCGCGGGTGGCGTTTCTGGCGGCGCTGGGGCAGGGCGACGGGGTGGCCCAGATGGAGCCTGCCGCGCTGCGCGAGCTGATCGGGCTGGTGGGGGACGAGACGCTCAGCGCCAAACAGGCGGCCCAGGCCGCGCGGCTCCGGGCCGAGGCGGCAGAGCGCGATCTCAAGGACCTCACGGAGGAATTGCAGGCGGCCCGCGAGGCGCTGGCGGCGCTGGTGCCGCAGGAGGGGCCGCATGCGATGCTCGCGGTGGCGATCGAGGCCGATGCGGCGACCGAGGGGCGCATCACGCTGAGCTACAATGTGCATCAGGCGGGCTGGCAGCCGGTCTATGACATGCGGCTCGACAGGCAGAGCGGGCAGCTCGAGATTGCGCGCGGCGCCTATGTGAGCCAGTCCAGCGGCGAAAACTGGCAAGCGGTCGATCTCATCCTGTCGACGGTGCGCCCAGTGGAACAGACCGAGCCGAGCGAAGTCCATCCCTGGCAGCGCTGGATCGCCGACAAGGACGCGCCGCAGCCGGTGCTCAAGACCATGCGCGGCGCGGCGGCGGATGATTTCGCCCGGGCCGAGATGGCGGCGGAGCCGGCCCCGGCGATTGTCGCCGAGCCCGAGTTTGACGGGCTGTCGGTGAGCTATCGCTACAACCGGCCACTGTCGCTGGCCTCTGGCGCAGACCGGGTGCGGATCGATCTCGGCACGCTCGAGACCACGGCCGAGACCTATGCCCGCGCCGTGCCTCTGGCGGACAGTTCGGCCTTTCTCATGGCGGATATGACCAATGACACCGGCGAGATGATCCTGCCCGGCATGGTGATGAAATATCTCGACGGCAAATTCGTCGGGCGCGGCTATAGCGAGCTGGTCCCGGCCGGGGCCGAGGCGGATGTTTCCTTTGGGCCGATTGACGGGCTGCGGCTCACCCGGCGGATCGAGGACCGGCAAGAGGGCGACCGGGGGGTGATCCGCAAATCCAACGACATGAATGAGGCGGTGCGCATCGAGGTCGAGAACCTGACGGGCGAAGACTGGCCAGTGCGGTTGCGCGACCGGGTGCCTTATTCCGAGCAGGAGCAGCTCGAGATCACATGGGAAGCGGCGCCTCGGGTGAGCGAGAGCGATCTCGACGGGCAGCGCGGCGTGCTGGAATGGCATTTCGATCTGGCGGCGGGCGAGACCAAGGTTGTGAAGCTCGATCAATGGCTGAAATGGCCGGAGGACAAGGTTCTCCGCTAACCCGGTCTGTTCGGGCGGCCCCTGTAAAACGCAAAACAGCGCGGAGCGATCCGCGCTGTTGTTGTGTTGTCGAAAGCTCTTCAGTCTGAGCAGGCTCAGACCTTTTCGAACGTGCCTTTCTCGGCCAGGTAATGTTCGAGCGTGCCTTCGCCGATGTCATGCCAGAGCCCGTGCAGCGACAGGCGGCCTGCCTTGACCTCGGAGGCCACGAAGGGGAATTTCATCAGGTTCTCCAGCGACACGACAACCGCTTCTTTTTCAAGCGCGGCAGTGCGTTCGATGGGGTCCTTGATGTCCTTGACCCGTTCATAGCCGGGGCGGAGAATGTCCATCCAGCGGCCGACGAAGCTGCTCTTTTTCTCGAGCTCGGGGGCCGCGCCGGAGCACATGTCATGGCAACCTTTGACGCCGCCGCAGCTCGAATGGCCCATGACGATCACATGCGCCACCTTGAGCGCGGTCACCGCATATTCGACCGCCGCCGAGGTGCCGTGCTGATTGCCGTCGGGCTGATAGGGGGGCACGAGGTTGGCGATGTTGCGGTGGATGAAAAATTCGCCCTGATCGGCGCCGAAAATCGAGGTGACCTGCACCCGGCTGTCACAGCAGGAGATGATCATGGCGCGCGGGTGCTGACCCTCGTCCGACAGGCGGCGATACCACGATTCGTTATTGGCATAGCTGGTGGCTTTCCAACCGCGATAGCGTTGCACGAGATAGGAGGGGAGGGGGCGGGCGTTTTCCATGGCTCTCTCTATTGGTGACACAAAGAAATTCGGCTGTCGGTCTCAATAGCGGGAATTAACAGAGAATTCGAGAGAGAATCCGGGTTTGGCGAAACCTTTTGACAAGCGGGGTCCGCGATACTGGTCCGGCTATGGGGGCAACAGGACATTGGGGTGAACAGGATGGGTGAGAACGTGGACCGGGTGACCATGCTCCGCTGGGAGGAAACCGTGCGGCTCGATACCGACCGGCTTGGCCTTCTGTATGAAGAGCTGGGCGAGGCGGGGGCCGAAAATGCGGTGTGCCGGGCGCTCGAGGATCTGGCGACGCGGCTGGCGCATGTGGACCGGTCGTGGAAGGCGCGCGATTTCGAGGAAAGCTATCGCGGGGCGCGCAGCGTGGCGGCGATTGCCGAACAGATCGGCATGGCGACCCTGGCGCGGGTGGCACGCGATGTGGGCGTGGCCATCGACGCGGGCGATGCGGTGGCGCTGGCGGCGGTGATGACGCGGCTGCTCCGGATCGGGGATTGTTCGCTCAACGAGCTGTGGGAATTGCAGGATCTGTCGCTCTGACCGGCGGCGGATCGGGGGAACAGGGGCGCGGGCCGGATCGGGCGATCTGAGGGCTTGCACGTGCCGGGGCGGGCAGTAGGCTGGGGCAAATCAGTTCGGCCATCGCGCCCTTGCCAGAAGGTTCCCCCAGTATGACATCCGAGACGCCCGCCCCCTCGCTCGCAGGCTTTGCCACAGCGGAAAATGCCGTTCCGGTGCAGGTGATCGAGGCGGGCGAACTTGACGATTGGCTGGCTGCGCAGCCGGGCCGCGTGGCGCAATGGGCCAAGGCGGCGGGGTTTTCCGCGCGGCTGGGCGAGGTTCTCCTGGTGCCCGATGCCGAAGGCGGGCTCGGCCTTGTGCTGGCGGGCTATGGCGAGGCCAAGGTGCGGGCGCGCGGGCGGTTTCATCTGGCGACGGTGGCGGCGGGGCTTCCCGAAGGGATCTACCGGCTTGACGGGCTGTCGGCAGAGCGGCGGGCCGAAGAGGCGCTGGGCTGGCTGCTGACCGGCTATGCGTTCGACCGTTACGCCAGCCAAAAGCGCGGGCAGGCGCGGCTTGTGGCGCCCGAGGGCGTCGATGCGGCGCGGATCGAGGCGATGGCGGCGGGCGAGGCGCTCACCCGTGATCTGATCAACACGCCGGCCGAGGATATGGGGCCGGCAGAGCTCGAAGCGGCGTGCCGCGATCTGGCGGCGGCCCATGGCGCGGCGGTCGAGGTGACGGCGGGTGACGATCTGCTGGCGCAGAACTTTCCGCTCATCCACACGGTGGGGCGGGCGGCGGAGGCGGCGCCGCGGCTTATTGATTTGCGCTGGGGCAGCGAGGGGCCGCTTTTGTGCCTAGTGGGCAAGGGGGTCTGTTTCGACACCGGCGGGCTCAACCTCAAGCCCGGGGCGTCGATGGGGCTGATGAAGAAAGATATGGGCGGGGCGGCGACGGTTCTGGGCCTTGCGCAGATGATCATGGCGCTCGGCCTGCCGCTGCGGCTGCGGGTGCTGATCCCGGCGGTGGAGAACGCGGTTTCGGGCAATGCCTTTCGTCCCGGCGATATCTATCGGTCGCGCAAGGGGCTGACGGTCGAGATCAACAACACCGATGCCGAAGGGCGGCTGGTTCTGGCGGATGCGCTGGCCTATGGGGCGGAGGAGGCCCCCGATCTCATGGTGTCGATGGCGACGCTGACCGGCGCGGCGCGGGTGGCTGTGGGGCCGGATCTCGCGCCCTATTACACCGATGACGAGGGCGATGCGCAGGCGTTGATGGCGGCGGCTGGGCGGATGGCCGATCCGGTCTGGCGGCTGCCCTTTCATCAGCCCTATGAGGCGATGATCGAGCCCGGTATCGCCGATCTCGACAATGCGCCCAAAGGAGGCTTTGCCGGGTCGATCACCGCGGCGCTCTTCCTGCGGCGGTTCGCGGGCGAGACGCGCTATATGCATTTCGACATCTATGGCTGGAGCCCGAGCGCGGCCCCGGCGCGGCCCAAGGGCGGCGTCGGCATGGGGGCGCGGGCGCTGCTTGGGGCGCTGCCCGAGATGCTGGGCCTGTGATGGACCGGCGTCGTCATTTCGCCAATGACCGGGTGGCACATGCGTCGCTGCGCGGCCAGGTCGCGGCAGAGCGGTTCGCGGAGGGCACGGCGATGCGGGTGGTCGCGCCGGTGCTGTCGCTCTATGCCTATCCGCATGCGCCACGGGTCGAGCGGCAGGTGCTTTTCGGGCAGCGGGTGAGCCATCTCGAGACGCGCGAAGGCTGGGCCTTTCTGCGCGATGAGGGCAACGGGCATGTGGGCTATGCGCGCGCAGACGGGCTGGCCGGATGGGCGCGCCCGACGCATCGAGTGCAGATGGCGCGGACGCTGGTCTTTGCCGCGCCCGACATCAAATGCGCGGGGCCGGTGCCGCTGTCGCTGGGCAGTCTGCTCTGCGTGGTGGGGGAGGCCGGACGGTTCGTGCGGCTCTTGGACGGGCGCTATGCGCTCGCGGCGCATCTGGCCCCGGTGGAGGAGCCGGAGAGCGATCCGGTGTCGGTGGCCGAGCGGCTCTTGGGCACGCCCTATCTCTGGGGCGGCAATTCGGGCTTTGGCATCGATTGTTCGGGGCTGGTGCAGGCGGGGCTCGCGGCCTGCGGCTTGGCCTGTCCAGGCGACAGCGACATGCAGGCGGCCGAGCTTGGGCAGGAACTGTTCGAAGGTGCAGAATTGCAGCGCGGCGATCTGGTGTTTTGGGAAGGTCATGTGGGGATGATGGCGGATAGCGTGACGCTGTTGCATGCCAACGCCCATCACATGGCGGTGGCCTATGAGCCGCTGCGCGCGGCCATCGCCCGGATCGCGGCGCAGGGAGAGGGGCCGGTCACGGCCCGCAAACGTCTGGGAGGACTTTCATGAGCGATACATTCTTTCACCCGATTTCGGGGTTCGAGCTGCCGCGTTTTGCGGGCGTGCCGACCTTCATGCGGTTGCCGCATGTGGCGCCGGATCACGCGCGGTTCGACGAGGTGGAGATCGGGCTCATCGGGGTGCCCTGGGACAGTGGCACGACCAACCGGCCCGGGCCGCGGCACGGGCCGCGCCAGCTGCGCGATGCCTCGACCATGATGCGCGCCCAGCATGCGGTGAGCGGGATGCGCCCCTTTGAGGCGGCGCGCTGTGCCGATCTCGGCGATGTCGGGCCGAATCCGGCGGATATTCAGGACAGTATGGCGCGGATCACGGCGTTTTATGACAAGGTGATCGAGGCGGGGATTTTGCCGCTGACGGCGGGGGGGGATCACCTGACGTCTCTGCCGGTGCTGCGGTCGGTGGCCAAGAAGGCGCCGGTGGGGATGATCCATTTCGACAGCCACACGGATCTCTTTCACAGCTATTTCGGCGGCATGATGTACACCCATGGCACGCCCTTCCGGCGGGCGGTGGAGGAGGGGCTTCTCGACCCGAAACGCGTGGTGCAGATCGGCATTCGCGGCACCATGTATGACGAGGAGGATCGCGACTTTGCCAAGGCCGAGGGCATCCGCCTCATCCTCATCGAAGAGTTCCATGCGCGCGGCGTCGAGGATGTCATGGCGGAGGCGCGGGAGATCGCGGGCGATGGCCCGACCTATGTAAGCTATGACATTGATTTCGTTGACCCAACCTTTGCGCCGGGCACCGGGACGCCGGAGGTGGGCGGGCCCAATTCCTATCAGGCGCTGCAGGTCTGCCGCGAGCTGGAAGGGGTCAATATCGTCGGCGCGGATATGGTCGAAGTGTCGCCGCCTTTCGACATGTCGGGGGGCACGGCCTTTCTCGGCATGTCGGTGATGTATGAGATCCTGTGCATCATGGCGGGGCAGGTCGCGGCGCGGTCGAAGTAAGGTTGGAACCGGGGGAAGAGCCGGGGGCCAGCCCCCGGACCCCCGGGATATTTCGGGCCAGAAGAAGCGCCTGAAGGGCGAGGGGGAAGGGGCTTAGGCGCGGGCGCTGTAGAGGATGAGACGGGCCGGAATCGTCAGGTCGGTATCGCGTCGGTATTGCGACAGCAAAGCGGCGGTGGCCTCGATGATGGCCGATCTGTCCTCCTCGGTGCCGTCTTTTTCCTGAAACGTGCGGGCGGCGGGGCCGATGAGGCAGGCAAACTCGGCGGCCTCCTGCAGCGCCTGTGGCGGCAGGAGCGGGATCTCGACCGCTTCCCCTTCGGCGGCGGACCAGCCCGCGTCGCGCAGGATGCCGGTCACCCGGTCGATGTCCTTGAAGGCGGTCGGGCCGGGGGCGAATTCGGGCAGCGGTGAGGGGCGGCCGAGCCTTTCGACCGCGGCTTTGAAGGGCAGGCGGAACCAAGGGTTGTCGGGCATCGGACCCCAGCAGATCATGGCGAGCCGCGCGCCGGGTTTGGCGGCGCGGCGCAGATTGGTGAAGGCGGCGGCGGGATCGTCGAAAAACATCACCCCGAAACGCGAGAAGAGAAGATCATGCTCGGGCGCGAAGCTATGGGTCTGGGCATCGGCGCGCAGGAAACTGGCCTGGGGCGCGGTGACGCGGGCACGGGCCAGATCGATCAGCGGGGCGGAGATGTCGATGCCGGTGACATGGCCCTCTGGCCCGACCGCCTCGGCCAGGGCGCGGGTGCTGGCCCCGGTGCCGCAGCCGATGTCGAGCACCTGTTCGCCCGGTTGCGGCGCGGCGCGGGCCAGCGTTTCGGCCAGCACGTTTTCAAAGAGCCGGTCGAGCGTTGCATGATGGGTGACCCATTTCTGGCCGGCGCGGGACTGCCAATAGGCGGCCTGATCGGCGTTGGGGCCAATGTCGGGGCCTGAATCGGGGCCTGAAATTGGGCCGGTGTCTGTCATTGGATCACTCGACCGCGCGGATAAGCTTGCGTTCCAGCACGCGCAAGACGGTGCGCAGATCGGCGCCGCGTTTGAGGATGCGCCCATCCATGCCGATCACCGCATATTGGCCCTGACGGCCGCGCAGCTTGGGGCGTTTTTCGATCTGGTAGAGCGGGGTTTCGGCGGTGCGGCGAAAGACCGAGAAAATGGCCACGTCGCGCAGGCTCGAGATGCCGTAATCGCGCCATTCGCCCGCCGCGACCATGCGCCCGTAGAGCGACAGGATGACTGACAGCTCGGTGCGGTGGAAAGCCACCTGGGCGTCGCCACCAGACCCGGTGAAGGCAGAGGAGCTCTGGACATTCATGGCACAAGTTTGCCGTGAAATGCCGGGTTGGCAAGCAAAATCGCCCCGGGTTATGTGAGGTTTCCGGGGCGCGTGTTGTCTCGGCTCAGCCGCACCAGATCCGTGTCACCGTCCCCTGATCGTCGATATCGACATTGAGCCGGTCGGGCCGGTGATCCATCGTCACCGCGCTGTTGGGCGGGATGATGCGCAGGGCTTTGGCCTCCTTGGCGAAATCATGGGATGTGTGATCCTGACCGACGAGATGTTGCAGGGCGGCGGCGCCGCAGGAGTCCTCGGAGGGCATGGCAGGGCTTTCAGATTCGGGGTTGCAGGCGGCCAGCAGGGCGGCGGCGGGCAGGGCGAGGATAAAGGGGCGCATGAAAATCTCCTGTTTGCGACAGGTTTCGACCGGCAAGCGGCGATTTGCAAGCGGGGCGGGTATCGCGTGTTGAAAAGCTGCGATCTTTCGCCCAATGTCCGGCCAAATCGAATTTCAGGAGGATTGAGGATGCGTACCAGAGCCGCGGTGGCCGTCGAGGCCGGCAAGCCCATGGAGATCATGGAAGTGAACCTCGAAGGCCCGAAGGCGGGTGAGGTTCTGGTGGAGATCAAGGCCACGGGCCTGTGTCACACCGATGATTTCACCCTCTCGGGGGCCGACCCCGAAGGCGCGTTCCCGGCGATCCTCGGCCATGAGGGCGCGGGCGTGGTTCTCGAAGTGGGGCCGGGGGTGACGAGCCTTGAGCCCGGCGATCACGTGATCCCGCTCTATACGCCCGAGTGCCGCCAGTGCGAATATTGCCTCAACCCCAAGACCAACCTCTGCCAGTCGATCCGCGAGACCCAAGGCAAGGGCGTCATGCCCGATGGCACCAGCCGGTTCTCGATGCTCGATGGCACGCCGATCCTGCATTACATGGGCTGTTCGACCTTTTCGAACCACACGGTCCTGCCCGAGATCGCGCTTGCCAAGATCCGCAAGGACGCGCCGTTTGACAAGGTCTGCTATATCGGTTGCGGCGTCACCACCGGCATCGGTGCGGTGATCAACACCGCCAAGGCCGAGATCGGCAGCCGCGCCATCGTCTTTGGTCTCGGCGGTATCGGTCTCAACGTGATCCAGGGCCTGCGTCTGGCCGGGGCCGATCAGATCGTCGGTGTCGATCTCAATGATGATAAGGCGGTGATGGCCAAGAAATTCGGCATGACCGATTTCGTCAACCCGTCCAAGGTCAAGGGCGATCTCGTGGGCCATCTGGTCGAGCTCACCGGCGGTGGCGCGGATTACACCTTTGACGCGACCGGCAATGTGCAGGTCATGCGCACCGCGCTTGAGGCGGCGCATAAGGGCTGGGGCGAGAGCATCGTCATCGGCGTCGCACCTGCGGGGGCCGAGATTTCGACCCGTCCGTTCCAGCTCGTCACCGGGCGGGTCTGGAAGGGCACGGCCTTTGGCGGGGCGCGCGGGCGCACCGATGTGCCGAAGATCGTCGATTGGTATATGGACGGCAAGATCGAGATCGATCCGATGATCACCCACACGATGCCGCTCGACGACATCAACAAGGGGTTTGAGCTCATGCATTCGGGCGAGAGCATCCGCTCGGTGGTGATCTACTGATCGCGATCATGCGCGCGCCTGATCGGCGTGATCACGAGAATTTGGGGGGCCGCACAGCGATTGTGCGGCCCTTGCTGTTGCAGCCTCGCGTAGAGCGGCTAGGTTAACAGCAACGCCTCGGCCAAAGCTGCCGGGGCCTGCGCAACAAGAGGACATCTGTGATGAGCGACGACAGCTATACCCCGCCGAAGGTCTGGACCTGGGAGAGTGAGAATGGCGGCACCTTCGCCTCGACCAACCGGCCGATTGCCGGGCCGACCCATGACAAGGCGCTGCCCGAGGGCAAGCATCCGTTTCAGCTCTACTCCATGGCGACGCCCAATGGGGTCAAGGTCACCACGATGTTCGAAGAGCTTCTCGATGCGGGGCATGACGCGGAATATGACGCCTGGCCCATTCGCATCGGCGATGGCGATCAGTTCGGCAGCGGCTTTGTCGAGGTCAATCCCAACTCGAAGATCCCGGCGCTGATCGACCGCAGCGGGGCAGAGCCTGTGCGGGTGTTTGAAAGCGCCTCGATCCTGCTGCATCTGGCCGAGAAGTTCGGCGCCTTCCTGCCCAGATCCGGGGCCGGGCGCACCGAGGTGATGAACTGGCTCATGTGGCAGATGGGCAGCGCGCCCTATCTCGGCGGTGGGTTCGGGCATTTCTATCATTACGCGCCGGAGAAATGGCAATATCCGATCGACCGGTTCGCGATGGAGGTCAAACGCCAGCTCGACGTGCTCGACCGGCAGCTCGCCGAGCGGCGGTTCATCGCGGGCGAGGAGTATACGATTGCCGATATGGCGATCTGGCCCTGGTACGGCAATCTGGCGCTTGGCCGTCAATATGGCGATGCGGCGACCTTCCTCAGCCTGCATGAGTATGAGCATGTGCAGCGCTGGGCCAATGAGATCGAAAACCGTCCCGCCGTGCAGCGCGGGCGCAAGGTCAACCGGTTCTGGGGCGAGCCCGAAGAGCAGCTCTGGGAGCGGCACGCGGCCTCGGATTTCGAGACGCAGACGCAGGACAAGATCGGCGAAGACGCCTGATCTTTTTCGGCAATTCGCGCGATTGGCCAAGGCCGCCTCTGGGAAGGGGCGGCCTTTGTGCTATGTGTGGGGGCAGACGCCTCACAGGAGGGCGCCTCACAGGAGAGAGACATGCCCGAACAAACGCCGCTCTTGGCGGTTCTGATCGATGCCGACAATACATCGCCGAAATGGACGCAAGCCATCTTTGACGAGATCGCCTCGATCGGCGAGGCGTCGGTGCGGCGCTGCTATGGGGATTTCTCGTCCCAGCAGATGAATGGCTGGAACCGGGTGCAGGCCGAGTTTGGCCTCGTGCCGCATCATTCGCCGGCCAATACCGTGGGCAAGAACGCCAGCGACATCGCGCTGGTGATCGACGCGATGGATTTGATGCATACGGGCCGGTTCGACGGGTTCGTCCTTGTGTCGTCGGACAGCGATTTCACCCGGCTTGCCAGCCGGTTGCGCGAACAGGGGCTCGAGGTGTTCGGCATCGGCGCGCGCAAGACGCCCGAGGCGTTTCGCAAGGCCTGCAAACGGTTCATCTATCTCGAGAACCTCGGCGGCGCGCCCGAGACCGAGAGCCGCGCCCCGGCGACCAAGCTCACCGAGGCGCGCGACCTGTTGTTCAAAGCGATGGACAGCATCGATCAGGATGGCGACTGGTACGCGCTGGGGCGTCTGGGCCAACAGATCACCACGGCCAATCCCGATTTCGACACGCGCAGCTATGGGCATAAGAAGCTCAGCGACCTGATCGCGGCGATCAAGGTGCTCGAGACCCGGCGCGAGGGCAATCAGCTCATGGTGCGGCGGATGGATTGAGGGGGCTGTTACGGTGCTTTGACGGGCTCAACGGCGGCAAGGTAGGGGTCGTGTCGGTCACAAATTCTCTCGATACATTCCGGAGGGATACCCCAAGGGATACAGACATCCCCAACCGATCCGGACGTTTCCGGGAGGGAATGGCCAAGGCTGTTCATAGTGTCCCACAAAACCTTATTTGAACCATGTAGGCACGATGTGGCGGGTATCTTCACCACCACGACAGCTGGGCTTCCTGGCTCATTGATTGGGATGTCGGTATCTTTAACTGTTCTACCCAACACCCGTTGAATGAACTCGCCGCCGAAGAGTTTGAAGAAGATGTCGCATCCGCCGTCATGAAGCCCCACGCGATGGGGTGACACAAAGCAAAGTTTCTCTCGAGTTGTGACTCCCGTTCGGTCGTTTTCTTCATTCCATGTCGCAAGCTTCGTGAGAAGTCGCTCAGTATATTCGTTGCTCGGCAGGCTACTGAAAGCCTTTCGAACGCGCTCGATTTGATCATTGGGATTGAGGGCACGAAGTCCCTCTCGCCATATCGTATCTTGATCCAACAGGCGGGTCGCATGGAATGCCCTGAGGTGACATTTCGCGAAATCGCTCTCTATCTCACGCAGGACATGGTCTGTCACTGGCGAGGGCGGTCTATTGGTTAAGTAACGATGGTCTGAATCGGAGCTATCCCAAGAAGACTGCTCATACATTTCGCGGAGGATCTCTCGCGCCACCGGTTCCAAAATGGGCTGAAAACGGCCCACATATTCTTCTGGGTGATCGAAATCGTATGTAAACATCGAAGGCTCCCTCTCGTGACAGTGTGACTTGGCTCCGGGATTGAATCTCGGGACACCTCAGTTTCTCACTCGCGAGTGGTTACACCCAAATTCATCAGGGTTCCTTTGCTCCCAACAACGCGAAAGCCCCGCGCGGGGGCGGGGCTTTCTGAATTAATTGGTCTGACTTCACTCAGAGCCCAGCGCTCAGTTGAGCAGCCCGGCGTGGCGCAGGCCCGCGTCGACGAGGGCTTTGGTCTCGTCCAGCAGCGGGGTGAGCGGCGGGCGGACCTCGGCGCTGCACAGGTCAAGCCGCGACATGGCGTATTTGACACCGACAAGCCCCGGCTCGGTAAAGATCGCCTGATGCAGCGGCATCAGACGGTCCTGGATCTTGAGCGCCTCGGCGTAATCGCCGCGCAGCGTCGCCTCTTGCAGCTCGGCGCAGAGCTTCGGCGCGACATTGGCGGTGACCGAGATACAGCCGACGCCGCCCTGGGCGTTGAACCCATGCGCGGTGGCGTCTTCGCCCGAGATCTGCAGGAAGTCGGTGCCGCAGGTGATGCGCTGTTGGCAGACGCGGGCGAGATCGCCGGTCGCGTCCTTGACGCCGATGATGCGCGGCAGTTTCGCCAGCTCGCCCATGGTGGCGGGGAGCATGTCCACGACCGAGCGGCCGGGGATGTTGTAGATCACGATCGGCAGGTCGCAGGCATCATGCAGCGTCTTGAAATGCGCGATGAGGCCGCGCTGGGTCGGCTTGTTGTAATAGGGCGTGACCACGAGGGCGGCATCGGCGCCGACCTTCTTGGCATGTTCCATGAAGCGCAGCGATTCCGCGGTGTTGTTGCTGCCGGCACCGGCGACCACGGGAATGCGGCCATTGACGGCCTTGACCACGATCTCGACCACGGCTTCATGCTCTTCATGGCTGAGCGTCGGGCTCTCGCCGGTGGTGCCGACGGGAACAAGACCGTGGCTGCCTTGGTTGATGTGCCACTCGACAAGGTGTTTGAGCGTGTCAACATCCAGCGCGCCGTTCTTGAACGGCGTGACCAGGGCAGGTAGTGAACCTTTAAGCATGACACGCTCCTTTCTTTTGTCATGGCGGGCGGATGGCCCGTAAAATGAAGGCCTCAGCGGGATCATGCCCATCATGACCGAATGTCATTGGACGGGGTTTGGCCGCATACATAGGCTGGGCCTGTCTATTATGTGACGGACGGTGAAATGCAAGCTGTGAAACGCGGAATGGCCATTGTTTTCCTTCTGGGGGCCGGGTTCGGGGTTGGGCTCGGGGCCGGGGTTGGCCCGTGGGCGACGCCGGGCTGGGCGGCGGAGGGTCTGCGCGACCTGCCGCCGCGGCCGCTGACATCGGCGCTCTTGGCGGCGCAGGACGGGCGCTGGATCTGGGCGCGCGGGTTGGCCGAGCGGAGCGGCCCGGCGGGGCCTGCGATCATCGACTGGATGCGGCTGCGCGCAGGCCATGGCAGCCCGCAGGAGGTGCTGGACTTTCTGGAAGCTCATGGCGATTTCCCCGGTCTCGACCGGCTGGTGGAGAAAAGCGAGCCGGTGTTTGAAGAGGCGAGCGACGCCGAGGTGCTGGCGCTTTTCGAGAGCCGCAGCCCACAGACCGGGGGCGGCGTGCTGCGCCTCGCGCGGGCCCAGATGGCGGCGGGCAAGCAGGGCGATGCCGAGGCGGGGATCGTGCTGGCGTGGCGGACGCTCGATCTGAGCACGGCCGAGCATGATCTTTTCCTGGCCGAGCACGGCCCGCTTCTGGCCGATCATCACGCGGCAAGGCTCGACATGGCGGAATGGCGCGGGCTCAAGGATGTGGCGCTCATGCGGCCCCTGGTGTCGGAGGCGCGGCAAAAGCTCTCGGCGCTGCGCGACAAGATCAAGAACGGCGGTGATCCGTCGGCCGGAATTTCCGACCTTCCCAAAGAGTTGCAGGACGATCCTCTCTTGTCCTACCGGCGGTTCGAGCGGCTGCTCGACATGGGCAAGACGGAAGAGGCGATGGCGCTCACCGTGGCGCAGAGCCACAGCGACAAGGGGCTCGGTATCCCTGACCGCTGGGCGAGCTGGCGGCGGGCGCTGGCGCGTCGGATGATGCGCGAGGGCAAATATGACACGGCCTATGCGCTGGCCTCGGTGCATGGGCTGGAGGAGGGCGGCGATTACGCCGATCTCGAATTTCTCTCGGGCTATTTGGCGCTGCGGTTTCTCGATGATGCGGAGCTTGCGCGGGACCATTTTCAGCGGCTGAGCGCGGCGGTCAATTCGCCGATCTCGCGGGGGAGAGCGGGCTATTGGCTCGGCCGGGCGCAGGAGGCGCTGGGCGATCCGGAGGCGGCACAGGTGTCCTATGAGGCGGGGGCCGAGCATCCGACGAGTTTCTACGGGCTTCTGGCGGCGGAAAAGGCCGGTGTGGCGCTGCCCGAGGATCTCAACGGGCGCGAGGATCTGGGCGATTGGCGGGCGGCGGATTTTGCCAAGAGCCTGCCGTATCAGGCCGGGGTCCTGTTGGCCAAAAACGGGCAGGATTGGTATGCCGAGATGTTCCTCACCGATCTGGCCGAGCGGCTGAGCCGGGATGATCTGGCGCGTCTGGGTCAGGCGCTCGACGAGATGGGCGACGCGCATCTGCAGGTGATGGCAGGCAAGGCGGCGGCGTCGGAAGGGCGGGTCGCCAATGGGATCTACTACCCGCTGCACCCGATGCAAGAGATGGATCTGCCCATCGATATGGAAATGGCGCTGGCCATTGCGCGGCGCGAGAGCGAGTTCGATTTCTCGGTGCGCAGCCATGCCGGGGCCGAGGGGCTGATGCAGGTGATGCCGGGCACTGCGCGCGATGTGGCGCGGGACACGGGCGTCGCCTATGACCCGGAAAAAGTGCGCAACGACTGGCGCTATAACGCGCAGCTCGGGGCGTCCTATCTGGCCCAGATGGCCGAGCGGTTCGACGGAAATATCCTATTGGTGTCAGCGGCTTACAACGCGGGGCCGCATCGGGCCGATCAATGGATCGAGGCCCTTGGCGATCCCCGCGATCCAGAGGTCGATGTGGTGGATTGGGTGGAACATATCCCGTTTCGCGAGACCCGCAACTATGTACAGCGGGTGGCCGAGAGCCTGCCGATTTACCGCGCCCGCCTGGGCCGTGATCCGCTGCCACAGCCGTTCTCCAAAGAGCTGGCCGGGCGCAGCCTGACGCCCAGCCTAAGTCAGGGAAATTGAGGTAGGAAACCGAGGCGGGAACCTTTGGCTCAGCCGCCGACCATGGCAAAGAACTCCGCCTCGGTCAGCCGCTTATGCGTGCCCTCGAACCCGTAACAGGCAGGTTTGCGGTCGATGAAGATTTCATCGCCAAGGCGGAGCCCCTCCGTGCTGTCGAGCGTGCCGATACAGATGTAATGCAGCCCCTGATGCGGCCCTTCGGCGGTCATCCGCGAATAGATCGAGCTGCCGCAGGTCTTGCAAAAACAGCGCTCGGCCCAGTCCGAAGACTTATAGGTGCCGAGATGCTCTGCCCCGCCGGTGATGTGAAAGGCGGCCTCGGGCACTTCGGTCGAGAGATTGACCCCGCCCGACCATTTCTGACAGTGGCCACAGTGGCAGGCATGGGCGGTTTCCGGGGCGTGGTCGATGCGGTAGGTGACGCTGCCACAAAGGCAGGAACCGGTACTGGTCATGGGACATCCTTTCAAGTGCGACTGGGGTCAGACTAGCAAGACCCCCTGTCAGGTTCTGTCAGTGGATGCGCCTCGCTCAGCCCGCCAGATAGCGCGCGGCGGCGTCCCCGGCCCAGCGCCCGGTCGCCAGACAGGCGGTGAGCAGATAGCCCCCCGTGGGCGCCTCCCAGTCGAGCATTTCGCCAGCGGCAAATGTGCCGGGCCGGTCGCGCAGCATGAGACCCTCGTCGAGCGCGTCAAAGCGCAGCCCGCCTGCGGTAGAGATCGCCTCATCCATCGGGCGCGGGCCGTCATGCGACACGGTCAGCGCCTTGATCATCGGTGCGAGATCCTCGGTCAGGGGGCGGGCAAACTCCATCAAGAGCGCCTGTTTCACCGGGTCGAGCCGCAGCGCGCGGCGCAGGTGATTGGCAAGGCTCTGCTTGCCGCGCGGCCGGGCGAGCCGGGCGCGCAGATCCTCAAGGCTCAGATCCGGGGCGAGGTCGATGGTCAGCGGCGCGCCGTCGCGCATCGCGGCCGAGAGCGCATAGATGCCGCCGCCCTCGATGCCGCGTTCCGAGATGACGAACTCGCCGCGCGAGAGCTGATCGCCCGCCTGCAGGGCGCAGCCCTTGACCGGCGTGCCGAAATGGCGCCGCATATGGTCGGACCAAGAGACCGCAAAGCCCATATTGGCGGGGCGGAACGGCGCGGTGCCCTCGACCCAGCCCGCCCATGCCCCGTCCGAGCCGAGCCGCGCCCAGCTCGCCCCGCCACAGGCGAGGATCGTGGCGCGGGGGCAGAGCACACGCGGCCCCTCGGGCGTCTCAAAGCGGCAGGCCTCGCCCTCCCAGCCGGTCCAGCGCCAGCGCCGTTCGAGCCGCACGCCCGCGCCCTCGAGCCGCGCCAGCCAGGCCCGCAACAGCGGCGAGGCCTTCATCGCCTCGGGAAAGACCCGTCCCGTCGTGCCGGTAAAGAGCGGCTGACCGAGACCACGCGCCCAATCCTGCACCGCCTCTGGCCCAAAGCCGCGCAGCATCGGGGCCAAGTCCGCCTGCGCCGCGCCGAACTGTGCGAGAAACGCCTCGAAAGGCTCGTCCTTGGTGAGGTTGAGCCCGGATTTCCCGGCCATCAGGAATTTGCGCGCGGGGCTCGGCTTGGCCTCGGCCAGAGTGACGGCGACGCCCGATGCCGCCAGCCGCTCTGCCGCCATCAGCCCCGCCGGGCCGGCCCCGATGATCAGCGCTTCGCTCATGCCTCGGGCGGCAGTCCCTTGTGATGGACCACACGCTGCGGATAGGGGATCTCGATGTTGTTGTCCTTGAGCGCGTTCCAGATCGTCATCATCACCACCGGGGTAAAGCGGTTCTTGCCATCGTCGATGCCATTGACCCAGAACTCGACCGCAAACTCGACGCCGCTGTCACCAAAGGCGCGCAGCTCGCAATCGGGGCCATCGGGCACTTGCAGGATGAAATCGAGCTTGGACACGGCCTCTTCGATGATCTCGGGCACGCGGTTCACGTCAGCATCATAAGAGACCGAGAATTCCGCCTCATAGCGGTTGGCGCTGCCCTGATCGGAATAGTTGACGACGCGGGTGGTGATGAAATCCTCGTTCGGCACCACGATCCAGCGGCCATCGAAGGTCTCGAGGATCATCGCGCGGGCGGTGGTCTTGACGATGGTGCCCGCCTCGCCGCCGTCGAGCTCGACATAATCGCCGACCGTGGCCTGCCCCTCGACGAGAAGGATCACCCCCGAAATGAAGTTCGCGGCGATCTTCTGCAGGCCAAAGCCGAGCCCCACGCCAATCGCACCGCCGAGCACCGCCAGCGAGGTGAGCGAGATGCCCAAGATATTCATCAAGAGCAGGAAGGCCGCGCCGAAAATGGCGATCTCGGCGGCCTTGGCGGCAAGCTGTCGGGTCGCCGGGCGCATGTCCTGCTGGGCGTGGATATAGCTTGTCGATTGATCGTTCGACCAACGCCCGAGCCAGAACACCACGCCGCCCGCAACCACCGCCTGCAAGAGCCAGAGCAGGTCGAAAGACATGTTGCCGAGCGGCACGATGGTGGATTTGAGCTTGGCCGTCGCCGTCTCCAACAGGCCCACGGCATAGAGCGCGGCCATCGGCAGCAGCACATATTTGCCCAGCAGGCGCAGGAACGGATCCTTGAGGATATCGCGCACGAGGATGCGCACGCCGAGAAAGATGAACACCCGGTTGCCAAAGGCGATGACCGCGCCCGAGTCAAAGAGCGAGCGGGTCACGCTCTCGCCGAGACCGGTGAACACATAGGCCAGAAGCGGCAGCAAAAGCGGCGTGAAATCCAGCACAAAAAGGCGCGCGCGGGCGATGATATTGGTCTGATCGCCCTGCGGTGTGAGCAGCCTTTTGAGCAGCGGGCGCAGGCGGCGGTTGATCATCACCGAGAGCAGATAGGCCGCGATCAACAGGGCGAATTGCGACCATGCGGCGGGGCTCAGCAGCCAGCTTTCGGCGATCTCCCAGCCTTGCTGCGCATAGTCCATAAGCTGTTGAATGATTTCCGGTTGTCCGTCCATCCCGTACCCTCTTGCCCTTGTTACGCTGTCCTAGCACAATCTCTTGCCCGGAACTGCGCTGGTGATCAAGTGAGTGATACGTCTGATCCGATCTGTCCGCTCTGTGGCCGTGCCCTGCCCGGGGATGTGCCCCAGAGCCTGCATCACCTCGTGCCGCGGCTCAAGGGCGGCAAGGGCGGGTCGGTGGTGCGGCTGCATCAGATTTGCCACAATGAAATCCACGCGAGCCTGACCGAGGCCGAGCTCGCCCGCGACTATCACACGATCGAGGCCTTGCGCGCCCATCCGAGGCTGGCGAAATTCATCCGCTGGGTGGCCAAACGGCCGCCGGGGTTTCGATCAAAGACACCGGGGCGGCGGCGGCTGCGTTAGCGCCGCGCCAGCATCGCCAGCCGGATCAGCGCCCGTTCGACGAGGGCCATATCGGGGGCCACCCGGCCCGCCGAGCGCAGCGTCAGATCGGTCTCGAGCAGGATCGACAGCGCCTGTTCGAGCTTGGCCGCGCCCCAGCCCTGCGCCTGCCGCAGCATCCGGTCGCGGCGCGGGCCAAAGACCGGCGGCCGCATCCGGGCAATGCCCTGCGCCGCGCCGCCGGGATCGGAGGCGGCGGTATAGAGCGTGCGGAAATGCCGGGTCGCGGCGATGCAGAGCCCGACGGGCTGCACCCCTTGCGCCTTGAGCCGTTTGAGCACCGGGCCGATCTCCTGCGAGCGGCCTTCGGCGACGATATGCAGCACGTCATCGGTCTCGGCCTCGGTCGAGCCGGGGGCGCAGTTCTGGATGTCTTCGCTTGACAGCGGGCTGTCATCGCCGAGCTTGTAAAGCGACAGCTTTTCAAGCGTTTGGCGGAAATCACCGGGGTCGAGCGCCTTGGAGAGCGCCACCAGATCGGTCATCGCCTCGCCCGGCACATTGCCAAGCCCGGCGCGGCCCAGCTCGGCCTCGATCTCGGCCCGCGATGGCGGGTCGTCATAGATCGCGGCGGCATAGGCGTTTTTGTGCCCCTCAAAGGCCTTGCGGATCTTTGACGTGGGTTTGAGCGTGCCGGCGGTGACGATGATCTGGGCATCGCCCTCGGCCCAATCCTCCAGCGCCGCCAGAATGGCCGGGGCGGCGGTTTCGGTCGCATCCTCGACAAAGGCCACGCGCGGGCCGGGGAAAAACCCCTGCGCCTTGATCGCATCGAGCAAGAGCGCCGGATCCTTGCGCAGATCGGCGGCGGGCATCCGGGTGAGGCGCATTTCCTCTTCGCCCTGCGGGCCGATCAGCGCCTTGATCACCTCTTGCCGGCGCATCGCCACCCGCATCGCATCGGCGCCATAGATCAGCAGGCCGGTCTTGCCCGCATCGGGACGCGCGAAATAGCCCGCGGCATCACGCGGGGCGAGCTTCATGAGGCGGGCGCGGTCAGCGCCGCGCCGAGGCGGGTGGTTACATCATCGGCGAGGATGATCATCAGCCGTTCACCCGCGTCATCCTGTGCGGCCTGGGTGGCGACGGTGCTGCCCGAGGCGGAATAGCTGGTAAAGCTCTGGGTCTTGCCCGAGGCCGCGACCTCGCCGGTCTGCAGATCGCGCAGCGCATAGGTGACGCGGCCGATCACATTGTAACGGGTGGTCACGTTGCTCGACGAGATGGCGACCGCCTCTTCGCCAAAGTCGATCTTGTAGGACAGCCCATAGCGCGGGTTGGAGCCGCGGCCGAGCCGTTCTTCCATGGTGCGCACAAAGAGGTAATCCTGCCGCGTCTTGGGCGCATCCACCGCCACCGCATCAATCAGCGCCGCGCCGCCGCCGCCCGGCCCATAGACCGGGGTAAAGCCACAGCCCATGGCCAGAAACCCGAGGCCAAGGGCGCAGAATTGACGGCGGTTAAATGACGACATTGACGATCCGTCCCGGCACAACGATGATTTTCTTCGGCGCGGCGCCATCGAGCGCCTTTTGCACAGCATTCATCGCCAGCGCGGCTTTTTCAACCTCGGACTTGTCCATATCGGCGGGCACGGTGATTTCGGCCCGGCGCTTGCCGTTGATCTGGATCGGCAAGGTGACCGTGTCGGAGACGAGCATCGCCTCATCCGCCACCGGCCAGGTCGCCGCCGCGCAGAGACCTTCGCCGCCCTGGCGCGCCCAGACATCTTCGGCGAGATGCGGCGTCATCGGCGACATGAGCTGGGCGAGGGTGCGGATCGCCTGCCGCTGGGAGGCGGCCCCGGCCTTGGATTTCGACAAGGTGTTGGTGAAGGCATAGAGCTTGGCGATGGCCGCGTTAAAGCCAAAGCTTTCGACGCCCATGGTCACGTCATGGATCGCCTTGTGCATCTCGCGCAAGAGCTCCTTGTCGGCGTCGCTCTCGGGCGCGTCCTCCATCTCGGCGATGCGCTCGCTCAGGTTCCAGACCCGCGTCAGATGTTTGAACGCGGCCTCGGCCCCGGCGGCGGTCCATTCGACATCGCGCTCGGGCGGGCTGTCGGACAGCACGAACCAGCGCGCGGTGTCGGCGCCATAGGCGTCGATGATGCTCACCGGGTCGACCACGTTATTTTTCGATTTCGACATCTTGGCCGAGGGGATCACCGTGACCGCCTCGCCGGTTTCCTTGACCACCACCGCGCCGTCACGCTCCTCGACCTCGTCGGGATAGTGATAGAGCGGGCGGCCATTGTCGGCGCGGCGCTCGGCGTTTTCATAGATGGCGTGGGTCACCATGCCTTGGGTGAAAAGCGCGTTGAAGGGCTCGATGCTCTTCTCCGGCAGATGGCCACAAATCTGCATCGCCCGCGCGAAGAAGCGCGAATAGAGCAGGTGCAGGATCGCATGTTCGATGCCGCCGATATATTGATCGACATTCATCCAATATTCGGCCTCTTCCATCACCGTCGGCGTCTCGGCACGGGGCGCGGTGAAGCGGGCGAAATACCACGAGCTGTCGACGAATGTGTCCATCGTGTCGGTCTCGCGCCGGGCCGCGCCGCCGCATTTCGGGCAGGCGCAGTCGCGCCATGTCGGATGCCGGTCGAGCGGGTTGCCGGGCTGGTCAAAGCTCACATCATCGGGCAGGCGGACGGGCAGGTTTTCTTTCTTCTCCGGCACCACGCCGCAGCTGCCGCAATGAACCACCGGGATCGGGCAGCCCCAATAGCGCTGCCGCGACAGGCCCCAATCGCGCAGGCGGAACTTGGTCACGCCCTGACCGATGCCATTGGCCTCGCAGAAGGCGATGGCGGCGTCGATGCCTTCCAGCCCGGTCTGCTGCGCGTCGCCGGCAAAGCCCTTGATATAATTCACCGTTTCGGTCTTTTGCGGCACATAGGCCGCGCCGCCCTCTTCGGGCAGGGCAAAGCCGTCTTCGGCGGCGACAGGCGCATAGGTCGAGACCACGGGCAGCGCGTATTTGCGGGCGAAATCGAGGTCGCGCTGATCATGGGCCGGGCAGCCGAAAATGGCGCCGGTGCCGTAATCCATCAGGATGAAATTCGCCACATAGACCGGCAGCTCCCACGCCGGATCGAGCGGATGGCGCACCCGCAGCCCGGTGTCAAAGCCACGCTTTTCGGCCTTCTCAAGCTCTTCTTCCGACGTGCCCATGCGGCGGCACTCGGCGTTGAACTCGGCGAGATCACCGTTGTCGGCCTCCAGACGCCGCGCCAGCGGATGATCCGGCGAGATGCCCACAAAGGACGCGCCCATGAGCGTATCGGGACGGGTCGTATAGACCTCGACCCGGTCCATCCCATCCGGCCCGTCGATGAGCGAGAAGGAAAACTGCAACCCGCGCGACCGGCCGATCCAGTTCTCCTGCATGAGCCGCACCTTGGCGGGCCAATGTTCGAGCGTGTCGAGCGCTTCGAGCAGCTCTTGCGAATAGTCGGAAATCTTGAAGAACCACTGGGTCAGCTCGCGCCGCTCGACCAAGGCGCCCGAGCGCCAGCCGCGGCCCGCTTCGACCTGCTCATTGGCGAGCACGGTCATGTCGACCGGGTCCCAGTTCACCACCGCGTTCTTGCGATAGACGAGGCCCTTTTCGAGGAAATCGAGAAACAGCGCCTGCTGCTGGCCGTAATATTCCGGGTCACAGGTGGCAAACTCGCGGCTCCAGTCGATCGACAGGCCGAGCGGCTTCATCTGCTTCTTCATCGTGGCGATGTTGCCGTAGGTCCAGTCCTTGGGGTGGCCGCCGCTCGCCATGGCGGCGTTCTCGGCGGGCATGCCAAAGGCGTCCCAGCCCATCGGATGCAGCACGTTATGGCCGGTGGCGATCTTGTAGCGCGCGATCACATCGCCCATCGTGTAGTTGCGCACATGGCCCATATGGATGCGCCCCGAGGGGTAGGGGAACATCTCGAGCACATAGTATTTCGGACGGTCTTCCGAGCGGGTGGCCCGGAACAGCCCCGCCTCATCCCATGCGGATTGCCATTTCGCTTCGATCTCGGCTGCGGAATACGGCATGGAGTTTGCCCTTCTACTCAGATTCTGGTGTTGGCAAGGGTGATAGGGGGCGGGGGCGCAAACTTCCAGCACGAAGGCAGGGTTGCGGCGCTTTTCAGCACCAATTCTCGCCCCTATAGTCGGTGAAATCCCCTTGTGAGGCGCTTGTCAGTTGAAAATCCTTTTCATTCACCAGAATTTCCCCGGTCAGTACAAGCATCTCGCGCCAGCGCTGGCGGCGGCCGGGCATGAGTGCCGGGCGCTCACCCTGCGCGCCAAGGAGCCGGGCGTCTGGCAGGGGGTCGAGCTGGTGCCCTATCGGCTGCGGGCGCGCAAGGCGCAGGCGGTGCATCCCTGGCTCGTCGATCTCGACACCAAGGTGACCCGCGCCGAGGCCTGCTATCGCGCCGCGCGGCAGATGCGCGACGCGGGCTATGCGCCCGATCTCATCCTCGCGCATCACGGCTGGGGCGAGCCGATGTTCCTGCGCGATCTGTGGCCCGGGGCGCGGCTGGCGCTCTATTGCGAGCTCTATCACGAGGCGGGCTATCCGCATCTCAACTTCGACCCTGAGTTCTCGACGCCCGACCCCGAGCTCGATCCGCTGCGCATCCGGCTCAAGAACCTCAACAACCATCTGCATTTCCCGCAGGCCCATGCCGGAATCAGCCCGACACGGTTTCAGGCCGACACCTTCCCGCCCGAGTTCCGCGACCGTATCCGGGTCATCCATGACGGCATCGACACCGGTCAGAGCCGCCCCGACCCGGAGGTGACGCTCACCCTCAAGGGCCACCCGCCCTTGAGCCGCGCCGACGAGGTGATCACCTTCGTCAATCGCAATCTCGAACCCTATCGCGGCTATCACGTCTTCATGCGAGCGCTGCCGCAGATCCTGCGCAACCGACCGCGCGCGCGGGTGATCATCGTCGGCGGCGACGAGGTGAGCTATGGCGCGCAGCCGCCCAAGGGCACCACTTGGAAGGCGCATTTCCGCGACGAGGTCCGGCCGCAGATCCCTGATGCCGATTGGGCGCGGGTGCATTTCGTGGGCCGGGTGCCGCATGATCAGTTCACCCATCTGCTGCAGCTCTCACGGCTGCATGTCTATCTCACCTATCCCTTCGTGCTGAGCTGGTCCTTGCTCGAGGCGATGGGCTGTGGCGCGGCGGTGGTGGCGAGTGACACCGCCCCGGTGCGCGAGGTGATCACGCATGGCGAGACCGGGCATCTGGTGAATTTCTTCGACCGCGAGGCGCTGGTCGCCGAGATCTGCGGCTTGCTCGACGATGCCGAGGCGCGCGCCCGGCTCGGCGCGGCGGCGCGCGATCTGGTGGTCGGGCAATATGATCTCGGATCGCATTGCCTGCCGGCGCAACTGGCTTGGGTCGACGAGGTGATGGACCTGCCGCTTTGACCGGCCCAAAAGAAAAGGGCAGGGAAATCCCCGCCCTCATATCTCTTTGATCACATCTCGGTGACGCGCCCGATCACCCTCGGATCAGTAGCGTCCGGCGCTGATCCGCAGCTGCCGCGCCCGCGACAGAATCGCATCTTCGACGGCACGCTGGGTGGCGGCGCTGACCGGACGACCGCTGCGGGTCTGCAGCGCCACGTTGAGCGAGCGGGCATCGAGCGCCGGGTCGCTGATCAGCACGGTGGCGCGATAGGCCTGACCGCCGCCGGGCGGGATGCCATAGCCGGTGGAAATCACCCCGGTGAACGGGTCGGCGGTCTGCACCGGCAGAAAGTCGAGCACGTCAAGCGACGCGGTCCACAGGAAGCGGTTGACCTTGACCGTCGACTTGCCGCCCTTGAACGCGTCCAGAATAGAGGTGCCGCTGGTGACGCCGGTTTTCGCCTCGCGTCCCTGTTCAACGGTATATGCGTCTGGATTGGTCGGGCCGATCTTGCTCCGGTCGCAGCCCACAAGGACCACTGCCGAGGTCAGTGCAATCGTGACGGCTTTGAATGTCGAAAATGTCATTGGGTCGTCCGCTGTAGCCTGCTTACCCTACTATCCAACGGCGCGGCATGGGGCAAGGCGTTAATGTGTTTGCAACCGCGCGACAGTCGCGCCACATATTGACCCGACCCTAGATGCGGCCCCGGATGCGGTCCGCTGGGGCCTGCCGATCACGATGCCATTTGCGGAGGATGACATGTCGCTGTCCGAGATCACAGAGGCCATTGCCAAGGCCGAAAAAGACGCCGGGCGCGCGCCCGGCAGCGTATCGCTCATTGCCGTGTCGAAAAAACAGCCCGACGCCCGGGTAGAGGAGGTTCTGGACGAGGGGCACCGGGTCTTTGGCGAAAACCGGGTGCAGGAAGCGGCGGGCAAATGGCCCGGCTTTCGCGAGAAATATGACGGGATCGAGCTGCATATCATCGGCCCCTTGCAGAGCAACAAGGTGCGGCAGGCGATGGAACTGGCGCAGGCGATCCATTCGGTCGACCGGCCCAAACTGGCCCAGACCATCGCCCGCATCGCCCAGGAAGAGGGGCATTGCCCCGATCTCTTCATTCAGGTGAACACCGGCGAGGAAGAGCAAAAGGCCGGCATCCTGCCCAAGGACGCCGATGCCTTCATCACCGAATGTCGCGGCCTCGATCTGCCGCTTCGTGGGCTCATGTGCATCCCGCCGGTCGACGAAGAGCCGAGTCTGCATTTCGCGCTTCTGGCCAAGATCGCGGCGCGCAACGGGCTCGACGGGCTGTCGATGGGGATGAGCGGCGATTTCGAACGCGCCATCGCGCTCGGCGCGACCCATGTGCGCGTGGGCTCGGCCATTTTCGGTGACCGCGCCTACTAAGACCTACCCGCCGCTCCGCGCGGTTCAATCCCGCAGCAGCGGTGCAATCGGCGGCACGACAAAGCGCGCGCCGGGCTCGATCCGCGCCGCAATCTGCAACAGGTGATCGGGCCGCAGCCCAAGGCAGCCCGCCGTGGGATAGCCCTTCCTGCGCCAGCGGTGGATGAAGATACACGACCCGCGCTCTGGCTCGGCCTCGGGATAGTTCCAGTCGGTGATCATCACCAGATCATAGAGCGGATCGGCCCGGCGCATGGTCTCATGGCTCGCCCCATAGGGCGCCCGGACGAGCTGATTATACTCGGGCGTGCGGCTGTCATCGGACCACAGATCGCGCAGCCCCGTAGGCTCCGCCCAATGCGCCGGGCGCGGCATCCGGTCGGCGCGGTAGAACATGCCCACCACATGATGAATGCCCACCGGCGTCGCGCCATCGCCCTCGCGCTTGGTCCGGCTGAGCCCGCCACGCCCGATGGTGCAGGGGTAGAGCCGCCCCTGAAAGCGCAGCCCGCGCGCGGTGAGCACCATATCGTCGGGGCTCACGGAATAATCGGTCATATTTTCTGGGATCACGTCGTTTCGGGTCACGTCGTTTCGGGTCACAAAGAGGCCTCCGGTTTGAAATCCTGCGGAATGCTGTCGCGCCCGTCGAGCACGAGATCGGCCATGAGCTCGGCCGCCTTGGGCGCCATGCCAAAGCCGATCTTGAACCCGCCATTGGCGATATAGGCGCCAGGCCGCATCGGGTGCAGGCCGAGCATCGGCGCCCGTGACCGGCTGCGCGGCCGCAGCCCGGCCCAGCGCTCGACGATGCGCGCCCCATGCAGCACCGGCACCGCCCGCATGGCGCGCTCGATGATGTCATCGAGCTGGGCGTCGGTGCCGGTCGGGTCGGTGAACTCGCGCTCGGTGGTCGATCCGATGGCGACCGTGCCATCGGCATGGGGGATGATGTGGAGCGTATCGGCAAAAAGCTGTGGCAGTGTCGGCCCGTCGAAATGCAACAGCGCCGCCTGACCCTTGATGCCTTGGCCCACGATGCGGCTGTGCTGGGCGCTCATCTCGGCCAGATCCTGCGCCCCGGTGGCCCAGATCACCGGCCCGCGCGGCGTGCCCTCGCTCAGGATCTCGCCGCCCGCCGTGGTGATCGCGGCGGCCAGTGCGGCACAGGCGCGGCGCGGATGGATGCGCGCGCTGAGCGTGTCATGAATGAGCTTGCCGCTGGGCGACACAGGCGCCCAGGGCGCGTCCTGCGCGTCAATCACCTGCCAGATGGCATGATCCTGCCAGAGCGTCTTGGCCGTCTCGGCCCGTGCCTCGGCCAGCGCAAGGCCTGCGTCATCCGTAATGGGCTGAATGCGCCCGGTGCGGGCATAGCCCGGGCTCACGCCGCCGGTTTCTTCGACCCCGGCCCAGAAGGCCTCGGCCATAAGCAGGCTCTCGAGCTGAAAGGCTTTCTTGGCGTTCCAGTTTTCCGGCACATGCGGGGCGAGCGCGCCGACCACGCCGCCCGAGGCCCCGGCACCGGGCCCGAAAGGGTCGATCACTTGCACCTTCGCACCCCGGCGCAAACAGGCCCAAGCCACGGAGAGACCGAACACGCCGGCCCCCATCACGGTGATCTCTGCCATTGCCAATGCTCCGCCATCCCTGCATGGTCGCCCCGATTTGTCATGTCATAGAGGATCGGGGAATGCAGGGCCAGCGGGCGGTTCTTGAATGGCGCGAGGGCGATGTGCCGGTCTCGCAGCAGTTCGATGATCCCTATTACAGTCTCGAAAACGGTCTCGACGAGACGCGCCATGTGTTCCTCGCGGGCAATGACTTGCCGGACCGGTTCCGCGACGGGTTTGCCATCGCCGAGCTGGGCTTTGGCACCGGGCTCAACGCGCTGACCACCTGTCAGGCGTGGTGTGCGGCGGGGGCCCCCGGCACGTTACATTTCACCTCCTTCGAGGCCTTCCCGATGGCGGCCGAGGACATGGCGCGAGCGCTGGCGCATTTCCCCGAGCTGGCAGAGCTCGCCGCGCCGCTCATCGCGGGCTGGCAGGCCGGCGCGTGCGACATCACCCTGCCGGGCAACATGCAGCTCCACGTCATCGAGGCCGACGCCCGCAGCGCGCTGCCCCATTGGCAGGGCCGCGCAGACGCCTGGTATCTCGACGGGTTTTCGCCCGCCAAGAACCCCGAGCTCTGGGGCGCCGATCTGATGCAGGCGGTGCATGATCACAGCGCCCCCGGCGGCACGCTCGCCACCTATACCGCCGCAGGCTTTGTGCGCCGTGGCCTCTCTGAGGCGGGGTTTGAAGTCGCCCGCGTTTCCGGCTATGGCCGCAAACGTCACATGACCGTGGCCCGGAACCCAAAGACATGACCGAACAGAACACCCGCCTTGGCATCCTCCTGATGGTTGTCACAACCTTCATCTTTGCCGTGCAGGACGGTATTTCGCGCCATCTGGCGGGGGAATATAACGTCTATATGGTGGTGATGATCCGCTACTGGTTCTTCGCGGCCTTCGTCATCGCGGTGGCGGCGCGCAAGGCGGGCGGCGTGTTGCAGGCGGCGGCCACCACCCAGCCGGTGTTTCAGGCCTTCCGGGCGCTTCTGCTCGTCACCGAAATCTGCGTGATGATCTACGCCTTTACCCTGCTCGGGCTGATCGAGGCCCATGCCGTCTTTGCCGCCTATCCGCTGCTGGTGGCGGCGCTGTCGGGGCCGGTGCTCGGCGAACATGTGGGCTGGCGGCGCTGGGCGGCGATTGGCGTGGGCTTCATCGGCGTGCTGGTGATCCTGAAACCGGGGCTCGGCGTCTTTCAACCCGCCGCCATCGTGCCGCTCATCGCGGCGCTGATGTTCGCGCTTTACGCGCTGGTGACGCGCTATGCCGCCCGCCGCGACAGCGCCGCGACGAGCTTTTTCTGGACCGGCACCGTCGGTTCGGTCGCGATGACCGCCATCGGCATCTGGTTCTGGGAGCCGATGACCGGGTCGGACTGGGGCTGGATGGGGGCGCTTTGCATCACCGGGGCGCTGGGCCATTACACGCTGATCAAATGCTATGAGGTGGCCGAGGCCAGCGCCGTCCAGCCCTTCGCCTATCTGCAACTGGTTTTCGTGAGCATCATCGGCATCACGGTCTTTTCCGAGACGATCCGCACCAATGTGGCGGTGGGGGCCTGTATCGTCGTGGCGGCGGGGCTCTTCACGCTCTGGCGGCAACGCGTCAAGGGCTGACACCAAATGCAACACGGGCGGCCCAAGGGCCGCCCGCTGCGTTTTCACCGAAGGTCGCGAGTTTAGACCGCGAGGTTCGGGATGATCTGTTTCTTGCGGCTCATGATGCCGGGCAGAACCACCGTGTCGCCATCCACCAGCGTCGAAAAGGACTTCTCGGCCACGCTCTTCACCAGATCATTCGGCACCAAGAGCGTCGCCTCTTCGCGCAGGATGTCCACCACAAAGAGCAGCACCTGATCGACGCCATCCTCGGCGGCGACGCTGGTCATCGCCTCGACGAGGCTCGCCTTGCGGTCGAGCACGATCTTCGGCGCGGTGGTTTCGAGAACCGAGACGCGGAATTTCGTGTCGCCCACGGCATATTCCTTGCTGTCCATGCGCAGCAGCTCGGCATCCGAAAAGGCCGAGACATCGGATTTCGCGGCGAACATTTCGGCTGCGTAATCGCCGATGTTGAGCCCGAGATCACCGGCCAGCTTTTCGGCGGTGGCGCGGTCGTGATCGGTGGTGGTCGGCGAGCGGAATTCGAGCGTGTCGCTCAGAATGCAGGTCAGCGCGACGCCCTTGGCCCAGTCGGGCATCTTGGCGGCATCCTCGCCCATCAGGTCGATCATGATGGTGGCGGTACAGGCGAGCGGGCGCACGGTGATGTCGATGGGACCACGGGTTTCGAGCCCACCAACGAGCTTGTGATGGTCGATGATGGCGCGAATATCGGCCGCGTTGATATTGGCGGGCAGCTCGGCGGGGTTGTTGGTGTCGACGATGACGCAGGGCTGATCATCCTTGACGTCGGCGATGATCGCCGGCTTGGGCAGCTCCCAGTATTTGAGCATGAAGGCCGCCTCGGTGTTCGGCTCGCCGAGCAGCGCGGCCTCGGCCTTGTCGCCTTTGATCTCGTTCAGATACCAGGCCCAGAGGATGGCCGAGCCGGTGCTGTCGGTGTCGGGGGATTTATGGCCGAAAACGAGGGTTGTCATGTGTACGCAGTCCTTGGAAAAAGATCGGGGTCGCGCGCCTTATAAGCGGCATGGCGGGGCTTGTCACGGGGCACGGAGGCGGCGACACTGCGACCATGGTGATACAGGCGGAAACGGATCTCTACGGGCCGGTCAAAGGCTTTCTCGAAAGCCTCGGCTATGAGGTCAAGGGCGAGATCGGCAGCGTCGATGTGCTGGGCTATCGCGCGGGCGATGACGCGCCCCTGGTGGTCGAGCTCAAGACCGGGTTCTCGCTCACCTTGCTACAGCAGGCGGTGGCGCGGCAATCGGTGACGGATCTGGTCTATGTGGCGGTGCCGCGCTGGCGGGGCAAACCGGGCTGGCGCGCCTTCAAGGGCAATCTCGGGCTCTGTCGGCGGCTCGGTCTCGGGGTGATGAGCGTGCGCGCCGATGGCACGGTCGAGGTCCATGCCGATCCCGGCCCGTTTCAGCCGCGCAAATCGCCGCGCAAACAGGCCGCCTTGCGGGCCGAGTTTGCGGCGCGGGCGGGCGATCCGACACAGGGCGGCACGCGCGGGCAGGTGATGACCGCCTACCGGCAGGATGCGCAGCGGCTGCGCGATCATCTGGCTCAGGTCGGGCCGTGTCGCGGCGCCGAGGTGGCGCGTGCCACCGGCGTTGGCCGGGCCACCGCGATGATGGCCGCCAACCACTATGGCTGGTTCGAGAGGGTGGCGCGCGGCGTCTACGGGCTGAGCGCGGCGGGGCAGGCCGTGGCGGTTCAGGCGGCGGCTGAAGTCACCGTTGAGGCGACCTCAGAGCTGCCGCAGCCTAAGGTGAAAACGGCAGGGGCGTGATCCGAAACCCCTTGCTTTCCAAGAGGTTGAGCACCCCGCGATCGCCCGGCAGATGGGCCGCGCCCACCGCCACGAAAATATCCCCGGTAAAGCTGTCCGAGGTCATCACGCTGATCCAATCGCGATTGCGCTTGGTCAAAAGCGCCTCTTCGAACATGTCGAAATCTTCCTGCGCGCTGTCGCCGCCGCCTTCGAGCGAGACTTTGCGCGAATATTCCCACAAGAGCGCAATCTCCTGCCTCAGATAGCGCGCCTTGGTCGTGTACATGAGATCATCGGGGTCGATGGTCAGATCAAAGAACAGCCGCAGCATGTCGAGCTGTTTTTCCTGCGGCACATCGTCGAGCGACCGCAAGATCGCCGCCCCGTCTTCGAGCGACTGGCTCGGTTTGCCCGCCTGCGCGGCATAGGCCCCGATCAGCGTGTCGATCCCCTTGGCCTCGAGCGCCCCGGACTGTGCCTCACACGGCCCAAGCCCGAGCATCATCGCGGCCCAGATCGGCTTGAACCGCGCGGCGATAAAGGGCGGGATGTTGCGCGATTTGAACTCTTCCGCCAGCCGCGCCCAATCCGCATCCCCCAGAAGATCGGGCAGGGTCGGGCCCTCGGTCAGGAACATCAGCGACGGATCATTGGCCAACTCCACCTGCAGCGCCTCGGCATCGGCGTTCGACATCTCGAGATAGACCGCGTCGGCGGCATCTATAAACGGGCTGAGCGCCGCGAGATGCGCCTCGGTCGCGTCATGGCGCAGGTGAAACGTGCCAAAAAGCGTGATCCGCGCATCGCCCCGCACCGCATGCCACAAGATCCCCGTCGCATGGGGCTGCTGCGCCGCGCGCGCCACCAGCGCCTCTTTTTGATGCGCCGGCAGCGCGTTGATGAGGTCGGTGCCCTCGCAGGCGGCAAAGAGCGTGGTGGCCGAAAGGCTGAGCGCCGCCAGACCAGAGGCAATCCCCTCGGCAAGACGGGTGGCAAGGCGGATCATCTCTGGGGCTCTCCTTGGCGAGGCTTTCTGGCGCCGGGGCTTAGCCCGGATCGCGCCAGCGGTTGACGATGGGATAGCGCCGGTCAAGCCAGAACGCGCCTTTGGTGAGACGCGTGCCGGGGGCCGACTGGAACCGTTTGTACTCGCTGATATAGATAAGATGCTCGACCCGTTTTGCCACATCCCGATCAAAGCCCGCGCGCACGCAATCCTCGATACTGCCGTCCTGGTCGACAAGGATTTCGAGAATGGCGTCGAGCACCGGGTAATCGGGCAGGGAATCACTGTCTTTCTGGTCGTCGCGCAGCTCGGCGCTGGGCGGTTTGGTGATGATGTTCTCGGGGATCACCGCGCCTGCGGGGCCCATCATCCAATCGCGGTGATTGGCATTGCGCCAGCGGCAGGTCTCGAAGACACGGGTCTTGTAGAGATCCTTGATCGGGTTATAGCCCCCCGCCATGTCGCCATAGATCGTCGAATAGCCCACCGCCACTTCGGATTTATTGCCGGTGGTGAGCAGCATTTCGCCAAACTTGTTCGACATCGCCATGAGCAACAGCCCGCGAAGCCGCGACTGGATATTCTCTTCCGTCAGGTCCGGCGCATGGCCCTCAAACAGCGGCGCGAGCGTCTCGGTCACCGCCTGGCGGCTCTGGCTGATCGGCACGAAATCATAGGAACAGCCGAGATTTTCAGCCAGCGCCTTGGCATCGTCGAGCGAGGCTTGCGATGTGTATTCCGACGGCAGCATGACACAGCGGACATTGTCCGCCCCGATGGCATCGGCGGCGATGGTGGCGACAATCGCGCTGTCGATCCCGCCCGAGAGGCCCAGAAGCACCTTCTTGAACCCGGTCTTGCCCATATAGTCGCGCAGCGACAGGACCATGGCGTTGTAATCCTGTTCCCAGGCATCGGGCAGCGGCGCCAGATCGCCTTTCTCCGCCCGCCAGCCCGCCCCGGTGTCGACCAGATCGAGATGCGCAATCGCCTCTTGGAAAAGCGGCATCTGCAACGCCAGTTCCCCGCCGGGGTTGAGCACGAAAGAGCCGCCGTCAAAGACCTGATCATCCTGCGCGCCCACAAGGTTGAGATAGACGAGCGGCAGCCCGGTCTCGATCACCCGCGACACCATGAGGTTCTGCCGGGTCTCCATCTTATTGCGATAATAGGGCGATCCATTGGGGATGAGCAGCAGCTCCGCCCCGGTCTCTTCCAGCGTCTCGGTCACATCCTCGTGCCAGGCATCCTCGCAGATCGGGCTGCCGATGCGCAGCCCGTCCACCGCATAGGGCCCGCCAATCGGGGCCGAGCCATAGAGCCGCACCTCGTCAAACACCGTCTCATTGGGCAGATGATGTTTGAGAACCCGGCGCGACACCTGACCGCCCTGCAGGATGTGATAGGCATTGTGCAGCTCCGCCCCCTCGAGCCAGGGACCGCCAATGGCCAGGGCCGGGCCATCGGCGCAATCGCGCGCGAGCGTGTCGATCGCGGCAATCGCATGCTGATGAAAGGCGGGCTTTCGCACCAGGTCTTGCGTGTTGTAGCCGGTGATGAACATCTCGGGCAGCGCCACGAGATCGGCCCCGGCGTCGCGCCCCTCCTGCCAGGCGCGGCGGGCCTTCTCGGCATTTCCCTCGATGTCGCCCACAGTGGCGTTAAGCTGGGCCAGCGTCAGGCGAAACCGGTCGGACATACACACATTCCTCTCTCGACTTGGCGAAAACCTGCGCCTTGATTACCGGCAAGCCCCGGCAAGGGAAAGCCACTTTCCGAAAACCCCGTTGTCACTTAGCCATGTGTCCTCTAGATTTCGCAGGGACGCCTGACGACGTGGATGGGGTCGGGCAGCCGGGGCAAAACAGCATGGATTTCAAGATGACAGCTGCGTGGACGCAAAGGGCGGCACTGATCGTGACATTGGCGGCGGCCGGGGCCGCTCAGGCCCAGGACGGCGAGATCAGGACCAAGCAATACGACGATGGCGGCGTCTACGAGGGCACGTTCAAGAACGGGCTGCAACATGGCACCGGCAGCTACACGCTGCCCAATGGTTACCAATATCGCGGCGATTGGGCCGAGGGCGAGATTCGCGGCACCGGTGTCGCGCGTTTCCCCAATGGCTCGGTCTATGAGGGCGAATTTGCCGCCGGCAAACCCAATGGCGTGGGCAAGATCACCTTCACCGATGGCGGCACCTACGAGGGCACATGGGAAGACGGCAAAATCAACGGCGATGGCGTCGCGATCTATGCCAATGGCGTTCGCTACGAGGGCGGCTTTCGCAATGCGATGCATTCGGGGCGCGGCACGATGACCTCGCCCGGCGGCTATGTCTACGAAGGCGACTGGGTCGCGGGCGTCAAGGAAGGCAGTGCCAAGATCACCTATCCCGATGGCGCGATCTACGAGGGCGAAGTGTCGAAAGGCGCGCGCCACGGCCAAGGCACGCTGACCATGCCCGACGGGCTCATCTATGAAGGGCTCTGGAAAGACGGCCAGATCGACGGCGAGGGCAAGCTCGTCCAGCCCAATGGCGATGTCTACGAGGGCAGCCTCGTCAATGGCCGCCGCGAGGGCCAAGGCAAGGTCACCTATGCCAATGGCGATGTCTATGAGGGCGGCTTTGTCGATGACAAACGCCAAGGCACCGGCACGTTCACCGGCACCGATGGCTATAAATACGTGGGCGACTGGGCCGAGGGGCAGATTTCCGGCACCGGCCGCGTGACCTATCCCGATGGCTCTGTCTATGAGGGCGAATTTGCCGAAGACCTCGCCAATGGCACTGGCAAGATCACCTATCCCGATGGCGCCACCTATGAGGGCGAATGGGTCGATGGCGTGATCGAAGGCTCGGGCCGCGCCACCTATCCAAGCGGTCTGGTCTATGAGGGCGAATTCAAGAAGGCCCGCAACCATGGCAAAGGCGTGATGACCTATGCCGATGGCTACCGCTACGAGGGCGACTGGGTCGATGGCCAGCGCCATGGCAAGGGCGTCGCGACCTATCCCGATGGCACGGTCTACACCGGCGATTTCAAGGAAGGTCAGCGTGACGGGCAGGGCGAGATCGTCATGCCCGACGGGTTCAAATACGCGGGCGGCTGGTCCGGCGGCGAGATCAACGGCGAAGGCGTCGCGACCTATTCCAACGGCGATGTCTACGAGGGCAATTTCCGCAATGGCAAGCGGCAGGGCGAAGGCACGATGCGCTATGCCAGCGGCGAAGAGGCCAGCGGCACCTGGGACGAAGGCGCGCTGAACGGCGCGACCCCGGCAGGCGGCGCGGCGGAAGCCGAGGCCGGGGCTGAAACCACGGCTGAGCCTGATGGCGTCCCGGCCGAGAGCATCGATGGCCAAGCCTCGACCGAGCCGAACCCGGCGGCCGAGGCGACAGAGACCGAGACCGGAACTGAGACCGAGACCAACAGCGCCCCGTCTGAATAATCGGCCCGAGGAACCAGCCTGACCCAAACCTCCGACGATAGACGGGGCGGCTTAGCGCCGCCCTGCCTCTGCGCCCGCAGGCTTAACCCATCCCCAAAACCGGCAAATCGGGAAATCCATACTGTCGCAATACCGACGTGTTGCCGACGCGATGCCGAACCCTCGTTTTTCAGCGATTTCAACGGATTAACCATTCGATTCGCTTGGTTTCGTCAAATGGGCGAAATCGCCCCCGAAACACCGCAGTGACCCCAGGCCTGAGAGGAAAATTTCGGGGCTTTTCATTTGGCGCGGCCTGCGTATAGTCGGGCGCATGACAGATTTCGGGCATATCACCATTCCGCAGCACGGCCTTCGCCGTGCCCGCCCGCTTGCCCTACTGATCCTAAGCCGCCTCTGAGCGTGCCATTCCTTGGCGCGACCGCTCAGAGGATGTGCCCTTTCGCGCCGCTGGATCAGATTTAGACAAGAGATACCGACATGACAAAACCCGACAATGACCGCGTGGTGATCTTTGACACCACCTTGCGCGATGGCGAACAAAGCCCCGGCGCAACCATGACCCATGACGAAAAGCTCGAGATCGCCGGGCTGCTCGACGAGATGGGTGTCGACATCATCGAAGCGGGCTTTCCCATTGCTTCTGAAGGAGATTTTCGCGCCGTAAGCGAGATCGCCAAGCAGGCGGAGAGCGCCGTGATCTGTGGTCTCGCCCGCGCCAATCTCAAGGATATCGACCGCTGCTGGGAGGCCGTGAAACACGCCCGCCAACCGCGCATCCATACCTTTATCGGCACCTCGCCGCTGCACCGCGCCATCCCCGATCTCACCCGTGACGAGATGGCCGAACGCATCCATGAGACCGTGACCCATGCCCGCAATCTCTGCGACAATGTGCAATGGTCGCCGATGGATGCGACCCGCACCGAATGGGATTATCTCTGCCGCGTGGTCGAGATCGCCATCAAGGCCGGGGCCAGCACGATCAACATCCCCGACACCGTGGGCTATACCGCCCCGGTCGAGAGCGCGGATCTCATCAAGCGCCTGATCGAGACCGTGCCCGGCGCCGATGACGTGGTGTTCGCCACCCATTGCCACAATGATCTCGGCATGGCGACCGCCAATTCCCTCGCCGCCGTCGCCGGTGGCGCGCGTCAAATTGAGTGCACGATCAATGGCTTAGGCGAACGCGCTGGCAACACCGCGCTCGAAGAAGTGGTGATGGCGCTCAAGGTGCGCAATGACATCATGCCCTGGCACACCGGGATCGACACCACCAAGATCATGAATATCTCGCGCCGGGTCTCGACCGTCTCGGGCTTTGTGGTGCAGCCCAACAAGGCCATCGTCGGCAAGAACGCCTTCGCCCATGAGAGCGGCATCCACCAGGACGGCATGCTCAAGAACGCCGAAACCTTCGAGATCATGCGCCCGGAAGATGTCGGTATTTCAGGCACTTCGCTCCCCTTGGGCAAGCATTCCGGCCGCGCCGCGCTGCGCGCCAAGCTCAAGGATCTCGGCATCGAAGTGGGGGACAATCAACTCAAGGACATCTTTGTGCGGTTCAAGGATCTCGCCGACCGCAAAAAAGAAGTTTACGACGACGATATTCTCGCGCTGGTGAGCGTCACGGGCGAAACCTCGAACCATCTCGAGCTGATCAATCTCAAGGTGATCTGCGGCACCGGTCCGGCCGAAGCCGTGCTCGAAATGGAAGTGGGTGGCGAGGAAAAAAGCGCCACTTGTCAAGGGGATGGCCCGGTCGATGCCACGTTCAAGGCAGTGCGGGAAATCTGGCCCAATGACGCCAAGCTGCAGCTCTATCAGGTGAACGCCGTCACCGAAGGCACCGACGCCCAAGCCACCGTCAGCGTCCGCCTCGAAGAGGCTGGCAAGATCGCCACCGGCCAGTCTGCGGACACCGACACCGTCGTCGCCTCGGCCCGCGCCTATATCCATGCGCTCAACCGGCTCATGGTGCGCCAGTCGCGCGGGGGCAGCGATATCCCCGAGGTGAGCTACAAGGATCTCACCTGATCCCAAGCCGCTCTGACGGCGGCAATGCGGCGGTTTATGTCGCATTGCCGCTGGACGCGGGCGGCGCTATGGGCCATGTCCCAAGGCAACAGATTGACCGGAGGAAATGACCCATGTCCAACGCAGAGCTTGAAACCGCCATCGAATCCGCCTGGGACGCGCGTGACACGATCACCCCCGCGACCACCGGCGCCACCCGCGAAGCGATCGAAGAGACGCTGAACGCCCTCGACAGCGGCAAGCTGCGCGTGGCTGAGCGCGGCGAGGACGGCACCTGGCATGTGAACCAATGGGCCAAGAAGGCTGTGCTTCTGGGCTTCCGCATCAAGGATATGGAAGTGCAGGACGGCGGCCCGCAGGCCGGTGGCTGGTGGGACAAGGTCGACAGCAAATTCAAGGGCTGGGGCGCCTCTGACTGGAAATCCGCAGGCTTCCGCGCCGTGCCCAATTGCGTCGTGCGCAAATCGGCCTTTATCGCGCCGGGCGTGGTGCTGATGCCGTCTTTCGTCAACCTCGGCGCCTATGTGGACGAGGGCACCATGGTCGACACCTGGGCCACCGTGGGCAGCTGCGCTCAGATCGGCAAGAACGTGCACCTTTCGGGCGGCGTCGGCATCGGCGGCGTGCTGGAGCCGATGCAGGCAGGTCCCACGATCATTGAGGATAATTGCTTTATCGGGGCGCGTTCGGAAGTGGTCGAAGGCTGCATCGTGCGCGAAGGCTCGGTGCTCGGCATGGGTGTGTTCATCGGCCAGTCGACCAAGATCGTCGACCGCGAGACCGGCGAAGTCATGTATGGCGAAGTGCCGTCGGGCTCGGTCGTGGTGGCAGGCTCGATGCCGTCGAAAAACGGCGTGAACCTCTATTGCGCGGTGATCGTCAAGCGCGTCGATGAAAAGACCCGCTCGAAAACCTCGATCAACGAGCTGCTGCGCGACTAAGGCGCAGTCAGGCCTCGGCCCAGTTCTGAAATAAACGACGCGCGTCCCAAACCCCTGGGGCGCGCGTTTTGCATTTCTGACGCTTGGGCCAAGGCCACGGCTTGACTTTCCGCCCGTGCCTTCGCAAAGGGAAGCATGAGCAAAACCGCCAAACCCTCCCGTCAGAAAGTCTATACGCTCTTGGTCGAGATCGGCCGCAAGACGGGCGATGGGCTGCCCAAGAACGCCACCGGTGCGGCGCTGGTCATCTATGCCTCGGGCGTGGACGAGGCCGAAGCGGTGCGCGAAACGGTGGCGATCCTCAAACAGGCCGATACCGCGCCGCTCGATGTGACGGGCTATGGCACGTTGGAAGAACGCGAGGCCGAAGGTCACGAGATCCCCGACGAGGAACGCGCGCTCATGCAGCGGGCGCTCGACGAGAATGCGGTGATCGTGGCGCAGGTCACGCCTTTCGAGGACTGAGGTCCTGATCGCTTAGCGGTCGGCGTCGCCGAACCAGTTGCGATAAATCACGTCATAGCTGCCGTCTTCGCGCATGTGCAGAAGCGCCTGATTGATCTCTTCGGCGAGATCGCTGCCCGAGGGCAGGGCGATGCCATAGCTTTCGCGCAAGAAGATCGGCCCCGCCAGCCGCGTGGTGCCGTCGCCCTCGTTATTGGCGTAATAGGCGAGGATCGGCGCGTCATAGACCAGCGCATCAAGCTCGCCTTCGGCAAATTCGGTGAGCATGGTGGCCGGATCGCCATAGCCCTCATAGCGCATCTCGCGACGGTCGAGGAAATCGGCGGCGGTGCTGCGCTCCACGGTGCCGACCCGTTTGCCATAGAGATCGTTGAGCCCGCCGATCGAGGTGTTGATCGCCTCCACTGTCATCACCGAGGTGATCTTGGCCACAAAGACCGACACGATGAAGAGCGACGAGATGACCAGCAGCACGCCAAAGAACCGCCCGGCGGGCGAACGCGGCATGCGTTCCTCAAAGCCACCGTTGACCACAAGGTTGAGCGCCCACCAGAAGGCCGGAAACAGCGCCTCGCGCGGGGCGAGATCGAAATAGGGCTGACGGCCCCGTTCGAAATGCCACATGAGCATGCCGCCGCCCAGCAAGAGACCGAAGGCCAGCCCGACAGCGATCAGAATGTCCTTGGATAACAGGATCTTCCAGACCGATGTGCTGCCGGTTCCATCGTCATGGATCAGCACCTGAAGCCCGGCGCTAAAGATCGGCTGCGAAAAATCGAGGGTCAATTCGCGCTCGGCGGTGATGGAGATATTGGCGATGGCGGCATCCACCTGACCGGTTTCGGCGGCGGCGAGCATGTCGCTGAAACTGTCGAAGACGACGAAGTCGTAGCTCCGCCCCATACGCTCGGCGAGGCCGCTCCAGAGGTCGATGGAAAACCCGGTGGGGTCGCCATCGGCGGCCATGGAAAAGGGCGGGCGGTTCACGGTGCCGACCTTGAGAGGCTCAGCCTGTTGAGCCGAGGCCGATGCGGCGAAGACCATCAAAGCCAGCAACAGAAGTGTCCGGAACATCCCATCCCCAAAATGGCGTTTTCGCTCGCATACTTAAGATATGCGCATTCGGCAAGGGCGGCGTGTTCCGATTGGCTATGGCTGCCCTTGGGTCAGGCAGCGCGCCAGCGGGCGAGGGTGATCGCCTCATAGGGGCGCAGCACCGGCCAGACCGGCTTGGCATGTTCCGGCAGGGCCTGCGGGTCGCAATGGTTCAGAACGCTTTCGCGCAGGTCGCGCGTCTTGCGGCGCAACCGGCCGATATAGAGGCTCTCGATCGGGCAACCGGCGGCCATGACGGCCTGATGCCGGGGCAAAAGCAGGTGATGATAGGTGACCAGCGTCGCGCTCTTGGCGCGAAAGGCCGAGGTCTGATCCACCAGATGCTGTGTGGGCAAGAGCACGGATTCCGTGCCGAAGAGATATTCCACATCCGAACCGGAAAGGATCAGCCGCTCTTGCGGGGCGAGGTGAATATCCTCGGTCAGCCCATAATAAGGCGCGCGCAGCCGAATGGGGCGGAACGCGCCTCGAGCGGGGACGGTGAGGCGCAGCGCCTGCAGCACGGGGGCCGTCTTGCCACAGGCGGTGAGGACCTGATCGCCCCGGCGGAGCTGAGATATCGGGCGCGGGCCCTCCGGGGTCGCGATGGGGACCGTGGCACAGATGCCGGGCATCGGGCCCAAGGGGTGAATATGATCGGCAATCGCCACATAGCGGACGTCGCCGTCGATCTCGCGCAGCGACGGGGCGAGGGTGACCATCTTGAGATTGGCGAGCGGCATCGGATGCGGATCGGCCATGCGTACGCTCAGACATTCGCCGGTGTCGAGATGCTCAAGGCTCATCCGGGCCTGACCGATGTCGCAATCCCAGCTGTAGCAGATGCGCACCCGGTCGGCCCGGGAATCGTCGCGCTGTTCGATGGTGCAATGGCGCAGATCCTGCCCGAGGTTCTGGGCCAGCACCACCCCGCCGCGTGGCAGGGCACGCAGCGAAAAGCCGCCGCTATGGGGCATGCCATGGCGAAAGGAGAGGAGGGTCTGCGGATGGGGCTGGGCCGAGAATTGCGCCTCGATCATCAGCGTGCCGCGCCGCAACAGCACCTCGGGCGCGACCCGCGTGGCGCAGGTCTCTGGGGGATGATCCAGACCGCGGGCATCGAACTGCCCGCAGCCTCGGTCCATGATGGCGATCCAGGCCATTCAGGCGGCTACGGCCGCAGGGCTGGACAGGACGCGCGCCTCATAGCTTTTGAGGGTCGTGCGGGCCGCCGCGCCGTATCCGGCACCGGTGGCGGGGTCAATCTCTGGGAACAGAACACAAATTTCACTCACAATTTCGGCCTCGAAACTACGGGCGAACTGCGGACCGGGCAAAAAGCTCTCGGTTTGAAGCCCTTCCGAGTACACCACCTCATGTTGATCGAAGAGCATATGCACATATTCGACCATGCCGCCTTCTACCGGACGGATGCTGTGATCATTGACCAGATCGCGGGCTGCGACAAGAACTTCGGCCTCGCCAAAGTAAAGTTCCGCGCGAGCGTCTCTTATCAGCACCCGGTGCAAGGGCGAGAGTCGGATCGCGCGGTGCTGACCCAGGGCGTTCTCGGCGATGTGGATGGGGGCGAAATTGCCCGTGGCCTCGACCCGGCGCTGGCCGATCCAGCGGATCGGCTGCGGCCCACGGTCGCGGGTGATGACGAGATCCCCGGCGCGCAAAGTTTCGATGGCCACCTCGCCATCGGGGGTGAGAATGCGCGTGCCGGTCACGAAGCAAGGGACCGAGTCCACCAGCACAAAGCCCGTGTCGGTGTTGCCCGAGCCATTGGCGACGGTATAGGTGAAATTGGTCTGCTCGATCTCGCCATCGCCGGTCAGGGTCAGCGTGCCATCGGCATTGAGCTGCACGGTCTGGCCACTGGACAGGGTGACGATATCGCCCGCCACAACGGCATTGCCGTTGATATGGGTGATATACATCTGACCGCTGCCATTGTTGCTGTCATTGGCCAGCACATCGACGGTCTTGGAGCCGGTGGGATTGAGCGTCACCTGATCATCAAGCGCGATGAGCGACGTCTGGATGCTGTTGCCGGCAATTAGCAGGGTGGAGTCGTAATTGCTGTCCGACACATCCGCGACGCCGATGCGGATCGAGTTCATCTCGCCTGCGACCACCGGCATTTTCAGCGTCAGGGTGACGGTAAACCCGTCCATCTCCGTGTTGTAATCATCATTGGTGTTGTCGATGAAGAGGTTGCCATTGGCCCCGGCGTTGAGGTTGTTGGGATCGATATCCCCGTCGCCCACCGCGAGCTCGACCTGCACGCCATTGACCCAGACGCCGACAAAATCCTGAAACGAGCCTTGGGCGTATTCGGGGTATTCCTCGGAGGCAAAGATGAACTGCATGGTGAGCAGGTCACCGGTCGGGATGAAATCGACGTCGATGAAGGAGGCGTCATAGGTCCGCGCCCCGGCGGCCGCGTTGAATTCGGCGTTGTTGTTGGGGCCGCTGGAATTGGTGGTGGTGTTGCTGCTTTGGTTGGCGCCGGAGAAGAGGTCGAGCGTATTGGTAAAGCCACGCAGATCGCCGGTGGAGAACATCACGCCGGTGTCGCTCGGCGTCACCCCGGGAGAGACGCTGTTGCCATTGGTGTAGATGCCGGACGAGTCGCGGTCACCGGTGTAAGAGGCGCTGACAATCGTCACGCCATCGCCGAACATCGTTTCGGCCATTTCGATCGCGCTCGCGTTGCGATCGATAGGGAGCTCTTCGCCCAAGATCATGTCCAATGCCCCACGTCATGGGGCAGTGCAACCTGGCAATGTCACTATTAATAACAGCCTTGCGGCGGGGATCACGCGATGAGTGTCCGAACTCTCTACAGATGCTGATTGTCTCAGCTTGCCTGCTACTCTGCCTTTGTTTTTCTTATTATCACCACGGTTTCGCCAGAATGGGGCGAGAATGTGGCGTGTTTACGGCGGAAACCGGGGCAGGAGGCGAATTGCCCTTGTAAACATGCAATCTTGGGTTGGGCGTTGCAAAATGGTGACGCCAATTGCAGCACAGGCGGAAAGGCGGTAGGGCAGGGGCACGTATTTCCAGCGACGAAAAGGCCCGGCCCATGACTGCCATTGATCCCGTTGATTTGACCGCGAAACTGGTGCGTTGCGCCTCTGTGACGCCTGAGGAGGGCGGGGCGCTGGTGCTGTTGCAGGGCCTGCTCGAAGAGGCGGGGTTTGCCTGCACGCGGATCGACCGGGGCGGGGTATCGAACCTTTTCGCGCGCTGGGGCGACAAGGGCGCGGCGAAGAGCTTTGGCTTCAACGGTCATACCGATGTGGTGCCGGTGGGCGATGCGGCGGCCTGGAGCGTCGATCCCTTCGGTGCTGAAATCCGCGATGGCAAGCTCTGGGGGCGGGGCTCGACCGATATGAAATCGGGGGTCGCGGCCTTTGTGGCGGCGGCGATCGATCTGGTGCGCGATGCGCCGCCCGAGGGGGCGGTGATCATCACGGTGACCGGCGATGAAGAGGGCGATGCGGTGGATGGGACAACGGCGATCCTCGACTGGATGGAGGACGCGGGCGAGCGGATGGATGTCTGTCTCGTGGGCGAGCCGACCTGCCCCGAGACCATGGGCGAGATGATCAAGATCGGGCGGCGCGGGTCGCTCAGCGCGTGGTTCACCATCACCGGGACGCAAGGCCATGCGGCCTATCCGCATCGGGCCAACAACCCGATCCCGGCGATGGCGCGGCTGGTGGACCGGCTGTCGAGCCGCGAGCTCGATCAAGGGACCGAGCATTTCGATCCCTCGACGCTGGCGGTGGTGAGCATCGATACCGGCAACCCGGCCTCGAATGTGATCCCGGCGCAGACCAGCGGCATCGTCAACATCCGGTTCAACGACAGCCACAGCGGCGCGAGCCTGAGCGCATGGCTGCATGAAGAACTGGCGCGAGTGGCCGAGGAATTTGGCGTCGAGACCGAGATCAAGATCAAGATTTCCGGCGAGAGTTTTATCACCCCTCCCGGGGCGCTCTCTGACCTCGTGGCACGGTCGGTGGAGGCCGAGACCGGGGTCAAACCGGTGCTCTCGACCACCGGCGGCACGTCGGATGCGCGGTTTGTAAAATCGCATTGTCCGGTGGTGGAGTTTGGCCTTGTCGGGCAGACGATGCATCAGGTTGATGAGCATGTGGTCCTTGACCATATCGAACAGCTCAAAGGCGTGTATTCGCGTATTCTGCGCGATTACTTTTCATAAACGCGCATGCGCCCGCATTTATACCTCATGCTGAAAGAGCCGCGTCCCGGCCGGGTCAAAACCCGCCTCGGGCGCGAGATCGGCATGGTGGGCGCAGCCTGTTGGTTCCGGCAACAGATCGCCCGGGCCTGTCGCGAGCTCGACGATCCGCGCTGGCAGCTGGTGCTGGCAGTGGCACCGGATCGCGCGGGGCTCATGAGCCGGATGTTTCCGCCGCATCTGCCACGGGTGGCGCAGGGGCAGGGTGATCTTGGCGCGCGGATGGCGCGGCTCTTGCGCAACGCGCCGCCGGGGCCGGCGGCGATTGTCGGGGGCGATGTGCCGGGGGTGCGGCGCGCCCATGTGGCCCGCGCCTTTGCCATGTTGGGGCGGCGCGACGCGGTGTTTGGCCCGGCCGATGACGGGGGCTATTGGCTCGTGGGCCTCAAACGCAGCCGGGCAGTTCCGGCGACGCTGTTTGACGATGTGCGCTGGTCGAGCGCCAATGCGCTGGAGGACAGTATCCGCAGTCTTGGCGGGCTGCGGCATGGGCTGATCGATCAGCTGCGCGATGTGGATGGCGCGGCGGATATGTGCGCGCTCACGCCCAGGGCGCCTCAGACCATAGGGCTCAAGCGGTAAACAGCGGGTAAACCGCTAGAGCTCGATCGGTTGCAGCACCTCGGGTTCGATCACGTCGACGCCGGGCAGGGCGTCGATCAGGGCCGCGGCGGATTGTTCGAGAATCGGGAAGGTCCGGTAGTGGCAGGGGATCACCGTCTTGAAATCAAAGAAGGTTTTCGCAGCATAGGCGGCGCGGCGCATGTCCATGGTGAAATGGCCGCCCGCACAGAGGATGCCGATGTCGGGCTGATGCAGCGCGTTGAACACGCCCATATCGGCCATCACATCGGTGTCGCCCGAGACATAGATCGTGTGGCCCTCGCCGGTGATCATATAGCCGCATTCGGTGCCCGGCACGGAAGGCCCCGCGTCGGTGCCAAAGGACGAGGAATGGACCGCGTGCACCATGGTCACCGCCACATCGCCCAGCGCCACGGTGCCGCCTTTGTTAAAGCCGATCACTTCGATATTCTCGGTGCTTTCCCAATGGGATAGAAGGTCGTATTGCCCCACCACGGTGACGCCGTCGCGCTTGGCCAGGCGGAGCACATCGGCGACGTGATCGAAATGCGCATGGGTCAGCAGGATATGGCTCGCGCCCTTGGTGGCGGCGTCGTGCTGATCCTCGGCGAGCATCGGATTTCCGGTGAGCCAGGGGTCGATGAGCAGGGTCTGGCCGCCGATTTCGATGCGGAAAGAGCCATGTCCGAGCCAGGTGATACGCATATGTCCAATCCCTCCCTTGAGATGCCTGCAAAACCTAGCGCGATGCGGGGATTCGGCCAACCGTCGGGCCGGGTTCGGGCCGCAAAAAGCCGCGAAATGGCACGTCGGTAGCCTGTCGGTATTGCGTCGGTACCACGACAGTGGCGATTCACGGGGCGTCGCCGGGGCTCTGCGCCGCCTCTCGCCTTGCGGGCGCGGGCCGAGGACGCTAAACGCAGGGCGACAGAACCCGGAGAGTGATCCCATGTCGATTGACACCGAAACCGCCGCCAAAGTGGCCAAGCTGGCCCGGATCAGGGTCGAAGAAGATGCGCTGCCCGCGCTGGCGCAGGAATTCAACACGATCCTCGGCTTTATCGAGCAGCTGAACGAAGTGGATGTCGACGGCATCGAGCCGATGACCAGCGTCACGCCGATGCGCCTGCCGCGCCGGGTGGACGAGGTCAATGACGGCGACCAGCAGGCCAAGGTGCTGTCGAATGCGCCGGATGCCCGCGAAGGGTTCTTTGCCGTGCCGAAAGTGGTGGAGTGATCAATGACCGAGCTGAATGAACTGACCATCGCCGAGGCGCGGGACCGTCTGCGCAAGGGCGACGTGACCTCGGTCGAGCTGACCGATGCCTGCCTGAGCGCCATTGAGGGGGCCGGGGCGCTCAATGCCTTTGTGCATAACACGCCCGAGATCGCCCGCGAACAGGCGGCGGCGGCGGATGCGCGGATTGCCAAGGGCGATGCGCCGGCCATGTGCGGCATCCCCCTCGGCATCAAGGACCTGTTTTGCACCAAGGGCGTGCCGAGCCAGGCGGCGAGCGGCATTCTCGAAGGGTTCACCCCGGAATATGAAAGCACCGTGTCGCAGAAGCTGTTCGATGCGGGCTCGGTCATGCTTGGCAAGCTCAACATGGATGAGTTCGCCATGGGCTCGTCGAACGAGACCAGTGTTTACGGCAATGCGGTCAACCCGTGGCGGCGTGGCAATGACGAGACGGCGCTGACCCCGGGCGGGTCGTCGGGCGGCTCTGCGGCGGCGGTGGCGGCGGACCTGTGTCTTGCGGCGACCGGCACCGATACCGGCGGCTCGATCCGTCAGCCTGCGGCCTTTACCGGCATCACCGGCATCAAGCCGACCTATGGGCGGTGTTCGCGCTGGGGCATCGTGGCCTTTGCCTCGAGCCTCGATCAGGCGGGTCCGATGACCAAATCGGTGCGCGACGCGGCGATCATGCTCGAAGCGATGTGCGGCCATGACCCCAAGGACAGCACCAGCGCCGATCTGGCGGTGCCGGATTTCGAAGCGGCCCTGACCGGCGACATTCGCGGCAAGACCATCGGCATTCCGCGCGAATACCGGATGGAGGGCATGCCGGAAGAAATCGAGGCGCTCTGGCAAGAGGGCATCGCCAAGATGCGCAATGCCGGGGCCAAGATCGTCGATATCAGCCTGCCGCATACGAAATATGCGCTGCCCACCTATTACGTGATCGCGCCCGCCGAGGCGTCGTCGAACCTCGCCCGCTATGACGGGGTGCGCTATGGCCACCGCGCCAAGCTCGAGGCTGGGGACGGCATCACCGAGATGTATGAAAAGACCCGCGCCGAAGGCTTTGGCCATGAGGTGCAGCGCCGGGTCATGGTCGGCACCTATGTGCTCTCGGCCGGGTTCTATGACGCCTATTACAACCGCGCCCGCAAGGTGCGCGCCCTCATCAAGCGCGATTTCGAGCAGGTGTTTGCGGATGGGGTCGATGCGATCCTGACGCCCGCCACGCCCTCGGCGGCCTTTGGGCTTGGCGAGATGAAGGATGCCGATCCGGTGCAGATGTATCTCAACGATGTGTTCACCGTGACCGTCAACCTCGCCGGTCTGCCGGGCATTTCGGTGCCGGGTGGCATGGATCGTCAGGGGCTGCCCTTGGGGCTGCAGCTCATCGGCAAGCCTTGGGAAGAGGGCGAGTTGCTGAATTGCGCCTATGCGCTGGAACAGGCCACGGGCTTTGTGGAAAAGCCCGGTAAATGGTGGTAAAAGCCGCGCTGTTCGGCCCCCGGGGCCGCAGCGCGGGCCTTTGCCCGCGGTGAGAAAAGTGAGGCAGTTGAGCATGATCTACCGTCGTCCCCTTGGCCTGTTGGCCGTTCTGGCGCTTGCCGCCTGTTCGCCCGCCATCCCTGACAGTGGCGCACCCGATCCGGGCACTGGCGTCGGGTTCAACGATTATGACAGCTATGCCGCGCAACGCGCCCGTGATGCGCAACTGGCGGGGGGTGTCGTGCCTGCCGCGCCGGTGGTGAGCAGCGAACGTCTGCCGCAGGCCGATGCGAGCACTGCCAGCACTGCCAGCGCCTCGACCGGGTCGGCCGAGGGCGATATCGCGTCTGAGACGATGGCGGCGCTTGGCGCGGGCGAGAGCCGGGCCGCGGCGGTCAATTCCGGGGTTGTGCCGCTCGAGGCGAGCCCGTCGAACCCGCCGCCGCAGACGGTGGAGAATGCCGCCGGCATCAGCCAGGAAAATGATTTCAACGCAGTGGGCGCGGAACGTTCGATCGAGGGCGACAAGGCCCGGATCGAAGCCAACCGCGCGCAGTATCAGGTGGTCGAGCCCACCGCCATTCCGGCGCGGACGGGCGGATCAGAGCCCAATATCGTGGCCTATGCGCTGGCGGCGAGCCATCCGGTCGGCACGCAGGTGCACCGGCGGCTCAACATCAATGCGGGCAACCGCTATGCCAAGAACTGTGCGAAATACCCCTCGCCCGACAAGGCGCAGGAAGATTTCCTCGCCCAAGGCGGGCCGGAGCGTGACCGGATGGGGCTCGACCCCGATGGGGACGGGTTCGCCTGTTCCTGGGATCCCGCGCCGTTCCGCAAGGCTGTCGGTGGCTGAGCCGGGGCAGGATCGCTCTGCGCTGGCGGAGGGGTTGCCGGAGGATCTGATCTGGCACCCGTCGCCCAATCAGAATGAGCGGGCGGGCGGGCCTGCCGATACGCTCTTGCTGCATTTCACCAATATGGAGACGGCGGAGGCCGCGGTCGCGCGGCTCTGCTGTCCCGAGGCCAAGGTGTCCTGTCACTATGTCATCGCCGAGGATGGCCGTGCCTGGCAGCTCGTCGCGGAAGAGCGGCGGGCCTTTCATGCCGGGTTGGGCGGCTGGGGCCGGGTGGCGCAGGATATGAACAGCCGCACCATCGGGATCGAGCTCGCCAACCGGGGCAACCATCCTTTTCCCGAGCCGCAGATGCGGGTTCTGGAGGCGATGATGCGGGGCATCATGGCGCGCTGGTCGATCCCGCCGGAGCGAGTCATCGGCCATTCCGACATGGCGCCCGATCGCAAGGATGATCCCGGCCCGCATTTCGACTGGCAGCGGCTGGCGCGGCAGGGGCTGGCGGTCTGGCCCGAGGTCACGGCACCGCGCGGCGATGAGGATCTGACGCAGTTTCGGGCGCTGGCGGGGCAGGTGGGCTATCGGGCTGAGTTCTCGGACGAACATGTGCTCGCGGCGGTGCGGCTGCGGTATCGGCCCTGGGGGCGCGGGCCGCTCGGTGCCGAAGATATTGCGGTGCTGCGCGACATCGCGGCACGCTATCCGGTTGACCGGGGGCAAGGCGCGGCCTAGATGCAGGTTGCGCGGAGGGGCGGATGGCCGCGGGGTCTGGCAACAGGCCGCGAGGAAAGTCCGGACTCCACAAGGCAACGGTGCCGGGTAACGCCCGGCCGGGGCAACCCGAGGGAAAGCGCCACAGAGAACAGACTGCTCCGGCATGCCGGAGTGAGGGTGAAACGGTGGGGTAAGAGCCCACCGGGGGGCTGGTAACAGTCCCCGCATGGCAAGCCCCACCGGGAGCAATGCCGAATAGGGATCGCGCGCGGGGCCGGTCGGGCAACCGATACCGCCCGCAGGCCGCCTTGGCCCAGCAGATCCGGGTTGGCAGCTAGAGGCCGCATGGCAACATGTGGCCAAGATGAATGGTCATCTCGGGCAGCGTCTTTGGCGCTGTCTATGACAGAATCCGGCTTATAGCCCCTCCGCGCATATCCGGGCCACGCCCGGAGAGGGGAAAGCCCGCCGATTGCGACAGGAATCCTGTTGACTCGGGCCGCGATGCGGTTAAAAGGCAGGCTTCATGACGAATTTCACGGGCGGCCCCGGCCCCCCTGTGCAGGAGACAACCAATGGCGAAGCCGACGACAATCAAGATCCGTCTGAACTCGACCGAGGGCACGGGCCATTTCTATGTGACCAAGAAAAACGCCCGCACCATGACCGAGAAGATGGTCGTGCGCAAATACGACCCCGTTGCGCGCAAACATGTCGAGTACAAGGAAGGCAAGATCAAGTAAGATCGCCTTTCTCGACAGAGATCAAAAAAACCGCGCCCTAGAGCGCGGTTTTTTCATGTCTGCCTGTCTCTTGTCTGCCTGTCTCTGATGGTTCAGGGCACGATGCGGGCGTCGCGCAGGATGGCGGCCTGCCATGTTTCGGGGTCATGCACCTTGGAGAGGGTGCCGCGCAGGGTGATGCGCTGATTTTCCGTCACAAAGGGCAGGGCGTCGGCGAGCTGCACCTGCAGCGCCGCGTTGTGGTCGGGATCGCCGCAGAAGGGGCAGAGCCCCATGTCGGAGACGAGGATCAGCTCGCGCAGCGCTTCGCCCTCGGGGGTGAGCGGCGCGGCATAGCCGGTGATCTCGATCTCGACCGCTTCATCGGCAAAGCCCTTGGGCCAGGTCTTGCGCACCTCATAGGTGGTCTCGGTGACGATCTCGTCGATCTGGATCCCGTTGAGCAGCGCCCAGGTGTCGGGCTGGGCAAAGACCACATTGGTCGAGACGCCGAGCGTCGCGGCGGAGAGGGCAAGCCTGCTGATCTGCATGGGTCGAACTCCTGTCTATGTGCGGTGCCGTCGTGGCATGTCGTTGTAGCGCGCACTATGGGACAGGCGGGGCGGTTTGGGAATCCCCTAAGGGGCGCATTGGGGCTTGGTGGACGGATTTCCGCCGATAGGTGTGCGCATGAGCCCTTGCCACGAAAAAGGCCGGTCACGAGGACCGGCCTTTGCATCTGTCGTTATCTGCGGGCGCTTATTCGCGCGAGCCCAGCAGGTTCAGCAGCATCATGAACATGTTGATGAAGTCGAGGTAGAGGTTCAGCGCGCCCATGATGGCGGCCTTGCCGAGCCACTCGCTGTCGCCATGCGCGGCATGGGCGATGTAGGTGTTCTTGATGTTCTGCGTGTCATAGGCGGTCAGGCCGGCGAAGATCAGCACGCCGATGGCCGAGATCGCCATGGAGACGACGCCGCTGCCGAGGAAGATGTTGACGATCGACGCCACGATGAGGCCGATCACACCCATGATCAGGAACGAGCCCCAGCCCGAGATGTCCTTTTTCGTGGTGTAGCCCCAGAGCGACAGACCGCCGAAGGCGGCTGCGGTCGCGAAGAAGACCTGCGCGATCGACATGTCGGTGAAGACCACGAAGATATAGGAGATCGACACGCCCATCAGAGCGGCGAAGGCGTAGAAGAAGAGCTGTGCCGCGGCGGCGCTCAGGCGGTTGATCACCGCGCCGAAGGCAAAGACCATGATCAGCGGGGCGAACATCACGATGTAACGGGTGAAGCCGGTGAACAGCACTTCCATCATCGCGGCGTTGTTGCCCACGGCCCAGGCCGCGAGGAACGTCAGCAGCATGCCGACGGACATCGTGCCGTAGACTTTGCTCATATGGGCGCGAAGGCCCTCGTCAATGGCCGCTGCCTGCGCGCCTGCGCGGGTGCGGATGGTGTCAAATTGCGCCATGTATCCCTCCGATAGCTGGTCCACACCCAGTGACGGGTGGTTTGCACTCAATATCGGCGAGGCGCGGTTTGTTTTCAAGAGGCTGGCAAGGCGGCGGTTGCGTAAAATCGTGCAATTCGCCGCCCTGATGCCTTCCGGGCCCATTTGCCGCAGTCAGCACGGGGGCGGCACGGGGTCGACAGGGGGGCGGCAAGCCTCTCAGCCTTCGTCCCAGAAGGGGCGGCGGGCTTCGCTCAGGGCCTCGGTGCGGGTCAGGCCGATGTCGGCGAGCCGGTCAGCGTCCAGCTCGGCCAGAAGGCGGCGCTGACGGCGCAGGGAGGCCCAGGTCTGCAGGCGGGGCAGGAGGCCACGGCGGCTGTGGAGGGCTTGGGTGCGGGAGCGGGTGGAGGTAAGCTGGGTCATCGGTCTAACCTTTCGTATTCGTGATGTGTTGGGCCTTTTGCATTTTCGGTATTGATATATTTGCCCCATCTGGCATGATTAGTGAAACGAATGATTGAGATGGTCCACATCAAGGAGTGTGATGAATGCGAAATCTGGACATGACCACGCTCAGGTCGTTCATGGCGGTGGCCGATCATGGCGGCGTCACGCGGGCGGCGGGGGCGTTGAATCTGACGCAATCGGCGGTGAGTATGCAGATCAAGCGGCTCGAAGAGATGCTCGACATCACGCTCTTGGATCGGGCCAACCGGCGGGTGACGTTGACCGCCTCGGGCGAGCAGTTGCTGAGCTATGCGCGGCGGATCGTGGCGCTCAATGACGAGGCGGTGGGGCGGCTCACCGAGGATCTCTTTGAGGGCGAGGTGGTGCTCGGGGTGCCGCATGACGTGGTGTATCCGGTGATTCCGCGCGTGCTCAAGACCTTCAACAGCGTCTGCCCGCGGGTGAAGGTGCAGCTGCGCTCGTCGAGCACCTGGAAGCTGCATGAAGAGATGCGGCGCGGCGAGGTGGATATCATTCTTGGCACCGAGGCCGAGCTGCAGCCGGGGGGCGAGACGCTCACCGAGATGCCGCTGCGCTGGACCTCGCCACGGGGCGGGCAGGCCTGGAAGAAGCGGCCGATCCGGCTGGCCTTTGGGCAGGTCTGTGCCTTTCGGCCCATTGCTATCAAAGCGCTGGACGGGGCGGGGATCCACTGGGAATTCGCCGTCGAGAGCGAGGATGACCGCGCCATCGAGGCGCTGGTCTCGGCCGATCTGGCGGTGGGGGCGATGCTCGAAGACAGCATTCCGCCCTATCTCGAGGCATTGCCGCCGGGCTGTGAGCTGCCCGATCTGGGCAGCCAGAAGATCAACCTCTATCGCGCGCCGGGCAGCACCGGGCCGGTTCTTGACGAGCTGGCGGCGATGCTGCGGCAGGGGTTTGCCTGTGCCGCCGCGCCGCCGGTGGCTATTCGTGAGGCCTGATCACCACTTTGCCGGTGGATTTGCGGCTGCGCAGCAATTCGAGCCCATCGCCCGCCTGCGCCAGCGGCAGGGCGTGGCTCACATGCGGTTTGATGCGGCCCTCGCGGTGCCAGGATAGCAGGGTGGCGAGGCTGTCGGTGACGACCTCGGGTTTGAAGGCCAGGTAGCCGCCCCAATAGAGCCCCATCACGGTGAGGTTCTTGACCAGCAGGTGATTGGCGGGGATCTGCGGCACGTCGCCGCTGGCAAAGCCAATGGGCAGCAGCCGCGCCTCGGGGTTGCAGGCGCGAAAGGCGGATTTGAACTGGTCGCCGCCCACCGGATCATAGACCACATCGGCGCCGCCCAGGGCGCGCACGCGCTCGCGGATGTCTTCGCTGGCGGCGTCGATCAGGTAATCGGCCCCGGCGCGGCGGGCGACCTCGAGTTTCTCGGCACCACGGGCGCAGGCGATGACCTTGGCCCCCATGGCATGACCGATTTCGACGGCGGTGAGGCCAACGCCGCCCGCTGCGCCGAGCACCAGAAGCGTTTCGCCCGGTTGCAGCCGCGCCTTGTAGTCGAGGGCGAGATGGCTCGTGCCATAGGCGATCTGCAGCGCGGCGGCGTCGTCAAAGCTCATGTCATCGGGGAGGAGGACGGCGCGGTTGGCGGGAAAGCAGCCATATTCGGCGAGACCACCCTGACCGCCAAACACCGCGACGCGGCTGCCGACGGCGGGGCCGTCGGTGTCGGGACCGAGCGCATCGACCACGCCGGCCACCTCCATGCCGAGGGTGAAGGGGGGCTCGGGCGTGTCCTGGTATTTGCCCTGACACATCAGCAGGTCGGCGAAGTTGAGCCCGCAAGCCAAGATCTTGACACGAATCATTCCCGCTCCGGGTGTCGGGACGGGCTTGTCTTGGAGCGTCGGAGCGACGTCAAATCGCGTCACTTGGTAGCTGCGCACAGGAAAACCTCCTTAGAATCAGGGTTAAATGGTTAACGTAACTGCCTCAAATTGTGTCCAAAGGCTAGAAAATCGCAACTGACCGTGAATGTTGTTGGGGGAATTTATACAATTCGCGTTATAATTGAGCTTGTTTTGATCAAATACCTTCTCGGCGGAACGAAAACCGTGTATCTTTCTCGTTGTCGTCGTGTTTCCAGCGCCCATTTATTCTAGGGCGAACAATCATCCTAAGTCTTGATCGGGGACCATGGCGGCACCGAGTAGGACGAGTAAACAAGGATTACGAATATGCCACACGCAGTTGATGTACATGTTGGAAAACGCATTCGCCATCGTCGGTGGCTGGTGGGGATGACCCAACAGCAATTGGCCGAAAGCGTCGGGATCAAGTTTCAGCAGATCCAGAAATACGAGACCGGTGCCAACCGCGTCAGCGCCTCCCGTCTTTGGGATATCGCCGGTGCGATGGATGTCGATGTCAGCTTTTTCTTCGATGGTCTGGAGCGGGCGGATGCCGCCGCGCCCTCGGCTGCGGGAGATCTTCTGGGGGATAAAGAGGCGCTCGATCTCGTGCGGTCCTATTATTCCATCCCCGAAAACCAACGCCGCCGTCTGTTCGAACTGGCCCGGGTGCTGAGCGACGTCGCTTGAGCCCAGGCCGGCATCGCGCTACCACCGGGGGATACTCAGACCCGAAAGGTGCCGCGGATGACCGGACGCAAGGCGCAGCTGGCTGACAGCGCGCAAATCATTGAAACCGCCCATGCGATGGCCGACGCGGCCCGCCGGGCGGTTTTGCCGTTTTTCAGACATGGCGATCTTGTTGCCGACAACAAGGATGCCGCCGGCTTCGACCCGGTGACCGAGGGCGACCGCGCCGCCGAGCGCGCCATGCGCGCGGTGCTGGCCGAGCGCCGCCCCGAGGATGCGATCCTTGGCGAGGAATATGGTGAGAGCGAGGGCACCAGCGGGCTCACCTGGGTGCTCGATCCGGTGGATGGCACGCGCGGGTTTCTGTCGGGCACGCCGACCTGGGGGGTGCTCATCGCGCTCTCGGATGAGAGCGGGCCGCTCTATGGCATCGTGGATCAGCCCTATATCGGCGAGCGGTTTGAGGGTGGCCTTGGTCAGGCGCGGGTCGTTGGGCCGCAGGGCGAGGCCAAGCTCGTCACGCGCGGGCCGCGCGAACTGCAAGATTGCATCCTCTTCACCACCTTTCCCGAGCTGGGCAGTGCCGATGAGGCGGCGGCGTTTCGCGCGGTGTCGGACCGGGTGCAGCTCACCCGCTATGGGATGGATTGCTATGCCTATGCGCTTTTGGCGGCGGGGCAGATCGATCTGGTGATCGAGGCCGGGCTCAACGCCTATGACATTCAGGGGCCGATGGCGGTGATCGAGGCGGCGGGCGGCATTGTCACCGACTGGAAGGGCGGCCCGGCGCATATGGGCGGCCGGGTTCTCGCGGCGGCCAATGCGGCGCAGCACAAGGCCGCGCTCGACATTCTGTCGGACTGGCCCTGAGACGAGACGAGAAGGAGAACGCCATGCGACCTGCGCAACATTTCATGATCCTTGCGACGACCCTGCTGCTCGCGGCCTGTGGCGGCGGCGGGACCGGGCCGGGGCCACAGGAATCCGTGGTCCGGGCCGGGCCGATCAGCCATATTCCCGGCGATCTCAGCCGGCAGGCTCTGGATGCGGTCAATTCCTACCGGGCCCAGTATTCGCAGCCCCTGCTGCGCACCAATGGGCGACTGGCGGCGGCGGCGGCCTCGCATGCGGCGGATATGGCGGCGACCGACGGGCTCAGCCATACCGGCAGCGATGGCGGCGATGTGGCCGATCGGGCGCGGGCGGCGGGCTATGACTATTGTTTCATTGCGGAAAATATCGCCCAGGGGCCGCAGGATATTCCCGAGGCGCTGGCGGGCTGGATGGCGTCACCGGGGCATCGGCAGAACATGCTCAACCCGCGGGCGCGCGAGATGGCCTTGGCGCAACGCGGAGCCTATTGGGTGATGGTGCTGGGCGAGCGCGGCTGCTGAGGCGCGGGGCTTTCGTTTTGCGGGAAAGGTGCCAAATTTTCCCGCTATCGTGAGGGCAGGTTTCGGGTTAGGGACGCGGCAACAAGGCCCGACAGGGGCATCAATTTCCCCGCGCGTGTGCCCAGCGCAAGGGGGCAGAGCGGGGAGCTGCGCCAATGAGCGAATATGACGACCAGCACGAGACCGAAGCCGAGCGCGACGAGGATGCCTATGCGCTCGACCCGCAGGCCATCGCGCGCATCATGTTCGCCGTTGATACCAATGACCGTGACCGGCTCTTGTCCGAGATGGAGCCGCTGCACGCGGCCGACATCGCCGACCTTCTCGAACAGCTCAACGCTTTTGACCGCCGCCGCCTGATCGAGCTCTACAGCAACGAGTTCGACGGCGAGATCCTGTCGGAGCTCGACGAATCGATCCGCGAGGACGTGCTGTCGATCCTGAGCCCCGAAGTCCTTGCCGAGGCGGTGCGCGAGCTCGACAGCGATGACGTGGTCGATCTCGTCGAGGATCTCGAAGAGGATCAGCAGGAGGCCATTCTCGAGGCGCTCGAGGACAGCGACCGGGCCGCCGTTCAGAAATCGCTCACCTATCCGGAATATTCCGCCGGTCGTCTGATGCAGCGCGAGGTGGTGATGGCGCCCGAGCATTGGAATGTCGGCGAAGCCATTGATTTCCTGCGCGATCAGGAGGAATTGCCGGATCAGTTCTATCACATCGTGCTGGTCGATCCGCGGCTGCGCCCGGTGGGCAATGTGACGCTCGGCAAGCTGATGGGCTCGCGCCGGGAGATCCTGCTCAAGAGCATTGCCGAAGAGACATTCCACGTCATCCCGGTGACGCAGGACGAGGGCGATGTCGCCTATGCGTTCAATCAGTATCACCTGATCTCGGCGCCGGTGGTGGATGAAAACGACCGGCTCGTCGGGGTGATCACCATCGATGACGCGATGGTGGTGCTCGACGAGGAACATGAGGAAGACATCATGCGTCTCGCCGGGGTCGGCGAAGGCGGTCTCAACGACAATATCGCCGAGACCACGCGGCAGCGCTTTCCTTGGCTGGCGGTCAATCTGGTGACGGCGATCCTCGCGTCGCTGGTGATTTCGATGTTCGAGGATACGATTGCGAAATTCGTGTCGCTGGCGGTGCTGATGCCGATCGTCGCCTCGATGGGCGGCAATGCCGGCACCCAGAGCCTCACCGTGGCGGTGCGCGCCATCGCCACCAAGGACTTGACCGGGCGCAACGTCTGGCGCGTCATCCGGCGCGAGGTGCTGGTCGGGCTGGTCAATGGCACGATCTTTGCCGTGGTCATGGGGATCGTCGGCGTGCTGTGGTTCGGCGGGCCAGAGCTTGGCTATGTGATTGCCGCCGCAATGGTGATCAATCTTGTCGTTGCGGGCTTTGCCGGGACGGTGATCCCGGTGGTACTCGAACGTATCGGCGTCGACCCGGCGCTGGCCTCGGGGGCCTTTGTGACCACCGTGACCGATGTGGTCGGGTTCTTCGCCTTTCTGGGACTGGCAGGGATGTGGCTGTTGTGAGCGACGCGGCACTTATCGAGATCAAGGCAGAGGCGCGGCGGGCGGCCTTTGCGCGGCGCAAGGCGGCCCATGCGGCGGCGGCCCCCGGTGCGGCGGGGCGGCTCAGCGAGGTGCTCGCAGGCTATCGCGGCGTGCCGCTGGCGGGCTATATGCCGATCCGCACCGAGATCGACCCGCTGCCCGCCATGGCCGAGGCGGCGGCGCATGGGCCGGTCGGCGTGCCGGTGATCGTGGCCGAGGGCGCGCCACTGATCTTTTCGCGCTGGGAGCCGGAGTGCGAGATGGTGGAGGGGCCGTTCGGCGCCTCTGTTCCGGCCAAGGGCGAGCTCTTTGAGCCGGAGATCCTCATCGTGCCGCTGGTCGGGTTCGACCGGCAGGGCGGGCGGCTTGGCTATGGCGGCGGGTTCTATGACCGGACGCTTGAAAAGCTCCGCGCGAAACGGCCGACGCTGGCCATCGGCTTTGCCTATGGTGCGCAGGAGGCGGCGCGGCTGCCGCTCGAAGTGACGGATCAGCCGCTGGATATGCTGGTGACAGAGGCCGAGGTGATCAGCTTCGGCTAGGGGGGCGACATGGCGGAACATCTCTATACGGCCGGGGTCACATGGACCGGCAACCGGGGCGAAGGGACGGCGCATTACCGCGCCTATGACCGCACATGGGATGTGAGCACGCCGGGCAAGCCGGTGGTGCAGTGTTCGAACGATCCGCTTCTGGGCGGTGATCCGGGGCTGCACAATCCAGAGGATCTGTTGATCGCGGCGCTCTCGGCCTGTCACATGCTGTGGTTTTTGCATCTGGCGAGCGATGCGGGCATCACCGTGCTGGGCTATGAGGATGCGCCGGAGGCGGTGGGCGAGACCGAGGCCAATGGCGCGAGCCGCTTTCTGCGCGCCACGCTGCGCCCGCGCATCGTGCTGGCGGAGGGGGCCGACCCGGCCCGCGCCGACGCGGTCCATGGCGAGATCCACAAGGTCTGTTTCATCGCGCGGTCGGTGAATTTCCCGGTGGCGATCCAGGCGCGCTATAGCTTTCGCACCAAGGGCTGATGGCTCAGCCCTCGGCGGCGATCTTGCGCAGTTCGAATTTCTGGATCTTGCCGGTCGAGGTCTTGGGCAATTCCTGAAACCGCACCTGTTTCGGCGTCTTGAACCCGGCGAGCCGCTCGCGGGCGAAGGCGATGATCGCAGCCTCGTCGCAGACCGCGCCTTCCTTGAGCTCGACAAAGGCGCAGGGCACTTCGCCCCATTTGTCATCCGGCTTGGCCACCACGGCGCAGAGCAGCACCTCGGGGTGTTTCATCAACACGCCTTCGACCTCGATGGACGAGATGTTTTCACCGCCCGAAATGATGATGTCCTTGGCCCGGTCGGCGATCTTGAGATAGCCGTCGGGATGCTGAAAGGCGATGTCGCCGGAGTGGAAATAGCCGCCCTTGAAGGCCTCTTTGGTGGCCTCGGGGTTCTTGAGATAGCCTTTCATCACCGCATTGCCGCGGATCATGATCTCGCCCTGGGTGGCGCCATCCATCGGCACCTGTTTCATCGTCTCGGGGTCGAGCGCGGTGATGTCCTCCATCATCGGCATCAAGACCCCGGTGCGGGCCTTGATCGCATAGCGTTCCTCGTCCTCCTCGCCGTCCCAGCGGGCGTGCCAGGTGCATTCGGTGACATGGCCATAGGTCTCGGTCAGGCCGTAGACCTGCGTCACGCTGAACCCCAGCGGTTCGATCGCGCGCAGCGTGGCGGCGGGGGGCGGCGCCCCGGCGGTGTAGGTCTGCACGATATGGTCAAAGGCGCGCCGGTCCTCGGGCTTGGCGTTGACGATCATGTTGAGCACGATGGGCGCGCCGCCCATATGGGTCACGCCGTCATCGGCGATGGCGTCATAGATGGCGCGGGCGGTGATGTCGCGGCAGCAGACCACACAGCCGCCGACCAGCGGCATCATCCAGCTGTGGTTCCAGTTGTTGCAGTGAAAGAGCGGCACGATGGTGAGATAGCGCGCCTGATGCGGCATTGGCCAGCTCACCGCCGTGCCCATGGTCATCAGATAGGCGCCGCGATGGTGATAGACCACGCCTTTGGGGCGGCCCGTGGTGCCCGAGGTGTAGTTGAGCGCGAGGCTCTCCCATTCATCCTTGGGCATGATCCAGTTGAAATCCTCGTCACCGCTGGCGAGGAAATCTTCATATTCGAGATAGCGGCCAGTGGCGGGGTATCCGGCCTGCGGGTCGGCCACCTCGACGATTTGCGGGCCCTTGCCCTTCATCCTTGCGATGGCGGCCTCGGCCAGCGGCAAGAGCGCGGTGTCGACAAGGGCGAGCTGCGCCTCGCCATGGCCGAAGATATAGGAGATCGTGTCAGGCTCGAGCCGCGTGTTGATCGCGTTGAGCACCGCGCCGCTGGCGGGCACGCCGAAATGCGCCTCGACATGGGCGGGGACATTGGGCAGCAGCGTCGCCACCACATCGCCGGGCCGCAGCCCGAGGTTCTTCAGCGCCGAGGCGAGCTGGGTGACGCGGGCGTGATACTCGCGATAGCTGCGGCGGGTCTCGCCATAGACCAGCGCTTCGTAATCGGGATAGATCTGCACCGCGCGGCGCAGATGCGACAGCGGCGTCAGCGGCACGAAATTCGCCGCGCATTTGTCGAGCCCTGTCTCGTCCTTCATCCAGCCCATCGAATCCTCCCTGATTCTCCTCGCCCGGTTGGGTGACAATATTGAGAAAAATCCGCCGGTCAATTTTTTAATTGTCTTACAATTGGGGGCGGCGCAGCGAAATCCCCTTCGGCAGGCCTATTGGCGTTCCCAGCGGCGGGGCGGCGGGCTAGGGTAGGGCATGATCATTTCGACCCGGCGCCGCTATATCTTTGTGCATATCCCCAAGACCGGCGGCACCTCTTTGGCGCTGGCGCTCGAGGCGCGGGCGGCGGCGGATGACATCCTGATCGGTGACACGCCCAAGGCGCAGCGGCGACGCGGGCGGCTCAAGGGTCTACAGGCGGCGGGGCGGCTTTGGAAACATTCGACGCTGGCGGATATCGACGGGATCCTGCCGCCCGAGCAGATGGCGCAGATGAAAGTGATCTGCATGGTGCGCAACCCGTGGGACCGGCTGGTGAGCTATTACCATTGGCTGCAGGAGCAGACATTTGATCACGAGGCGGTGCGGCTGGCGCAAGGGCTGAGCTTTTCCGGGTTTCTCAATCACCCGCATACGCAGGCGTCTTTCCTGCAATGGCCCTTCGAGCGGCATGTCACTTTGGCAAATGGGGCAAAACGGGGCGATTTCTTCGTCAGGCTGGAAGATTTCCAACGCGATATCGCCGCATTCGAGGCCCATCTCGGCTTTGGCATAGAGCTGCCAAAGGCCAATGTATCAAGGCGCAGGCGCGATTATCGCAGCTATTACTCCGAGGCCGATTCGGAGCTCGTCGGACGGCTCTGTGCCGAGGATATCGCGCGGTTCGGCTACGCGTTTTAGGCGTGGATACAGAAACTTTAAATCAATTCCCTCAGGATTGGTGCATCTGCCCGAACAGTGACGCGATTGCGCCATAATCTCGGCACAACTCCATCCCGAATCGCAGGCAGGTTGATCCCAGCTGCTCAGACAGGCGGGGCGCAGAATGTGCCAACACAAGGGGATGACGATGTTTGCAGAAAGAGTGACGGCCCAGGGACGGCCAAGGGAGGGCACGGTCGGGACGCCGGGCCGGGACAGCGGAAATCATGAAAAAGCCGTGATCGTGGCGACGGGCCTTTTGTCCGACACGCAGGTGGCCACGCCGATGGGCTGGCGCGCGGTGGAGGGCCTCGTCGCGGGCGATATGGTGCTGACCTTCGACAACGGGTTCCGCGAGGTGACCGCCGTCGAGAGCGCCAAGAGCTGGACCGGTGACGGGCTTGCACCGCAGGATCACTGGCTGGTCGAGATGCCGGCCAACACGCTCGGCAACCGGACGACATTGCGGCTGCCACCGCAACAGGGCGTCATGGTCGAAAGCGACGCGGCCGAGCTGCTTTATGGTGATCCGTTCAGCGTGATCCCGGCGCTGGCGCTCGAGGCGCTGCCGGGGGTGAGCCGCCTGCCGGTGCGGGCCAAGACACGCTGTGTCACGCTGCGCTTTGCCGAAGAAGAGGTGGTGTTTTCGCGAGAGGGCGGCCTGCTGCACTGCCCGTCGTCGCGCGATCTGCTCGATCTTGATGGCGACCGTCCGCAGTATGAGATGCTGCCGCTGACGCTGGCGCGGGACATTGTCGAGACGCTGACGCTTCAGGAGGCACGCGCCTCGGAGCTGTGCCCGATGATCTGACGGAGGGCAGATTGACGGGTCTTGGGGGAGGGCCGGGGGAAACCCCGGCCCTTTGTTGTTTTGCGGGCGATCAGGCGGCGGCCTTTTCCCCGGCAAAGCGGCCATAGAAGCTCTGGCCTTTGTCCGCCATCTCGCGCAGCAGCGCGGGCGTGGCAAAGCGGGGGCCAAAGGCTTCGGCCAGCTCGTCACAGCGGTCCGCCGCATAGGGCGTGCCGAGAATGTCGAGCCAGGAGAAAGGCCCGCCCGACCAGGGCGCAAAGCCCCAGGCGAGGATCGCGCCGACATCGCCTTCGCGGATGTCTTCGAGAACCCCCTCTTCGAGCGCCCGCACCGCTTCGAGCACCTGCGCGAACATCAGGCGATGCTGCACGGTGATGAGATCGGGCTGATCCTCGGCGCGGGGGTATTTCTCTTCGAGACCGGACCAATAGCCCTGACGTTTGCCCTTGTCGTCATAGTCGAAGAAGCCCTTGGCGGTCTTGCGACCGAGCCGGCCTTCGCCTTCCATCCAGAAGATGACCTCATCCACCGCCGCATCGGGATAGTCATCCCCCATGGCGGCACGGGTGGCGCGGGCGATCTTGGCCCCGAGATCGATCGAGGTCTCGTCCACCAGCTGCAGCGGTCCCACCGGAAAGCCCAGCTGACGTGCCGCATTGTCGATGAGCGCGGGGGCGACGCCCTCGGCCACCATGCGGATGCCCTCGTTGATATAGGGGATGATGCAGCGGTTGCAGTAGAAGAACCGCGCGTCATTGACCACGATCGGCGTCTTGCGGATCTGGCGCACATAGTCGAGCGCCTTGGCCACTGCCCGCGGGCCGGTGTCGCGGCCCTTGATGATCTCGACCAGCATCATCTTCTCGACCGGCGAGAAGAAATGGATGCCGATGAAGTTCTCGGCGTTTTTCGACGCTTTGGCCAGTTCGGTGATCGGCAGGGTCGAGGTGTTGGTGGCAAAGATGCAATTGTCATCGGTCACCGCATCGACGGCCTTGGTCACCTCGGCCTTGACGGCGGGGTCTTCGAACACCGCCTCGATGATCAGGTCGCAGCCCTTGAGCGCGGCATAATCCGTGGTGGCGGTGATGCGGCCGAGAACCTCGTCCTTCTTGGCCTCGGTCGCCTTGCCGCGCTTGATGCCCTTGTCCATGTAATCGGCGGTGTAGGATTTGCCGCGATCGGCGGCCTCCTGTTTCTGGTCGATGAGCACGACCTCCATCCCCGCCTGCGCCGAGACGAGCGCGATGCCCGCGCCCATCATGCCGGCGCCCATGACGCCGACCTTGCGGACGGTTTCATCGGCCACATCGGGACGGTTCGCGCCTTTTTCGAGCGCTTCCTTGTTGATGAAGAGCGACCGGATCATCGCGCTCGACGAGGGGTTCATCAGCACATTGGTGAACCAGCGGGCCTCGATCTTGATCGCCGTGTCAAAGGGCACGAGCGCGCCTTCATAGACCGCCGAGAGCAAAGCCTTGGCCGCCGGAAACGCGCCTTGGGTCTTGCCATGGACCATCGCCGAGGCACCGACAAAGGTCATGAACCCCGCCGGATGATAGGGCGCGCCGCCGGGCATTTTATAGCCCTTCTCATCCCAAGGCTTGACGATATTGGGCTCGGACAGAACCCATTCGCGGGCCTTTTCGATGAGCTGATCGGCAGGCACCACCTCGTCCACGACACCGGCCTGCTTGGCCTTCTTGGGATCGTTGAGCTTGCCTTCGAGCAGCAGGGGCGAGGCCGCCATCGCGCCCATCTTGCGCACCAGCCGCGTGGTGCCGCCCATGCCGGGGAAGATGCCGACCATGATCTCCGGCAGGCCGATCTTGGCCTTGGGATTGTCGGCGGCAAAGATGCGGTGACAGGCGAGCGGAATTTCGAGCCCGATGCCAAGCGCGGTGCCGGGCAGGGCGGCGGCGATAGGCTTGCCGCCCTTGTTGGTCTTGGGGTCCATGCCGGCGCGTTCGATCTTGCGCAGGATATTGTGGCATTGCATCAGCCCATCCATCAGCCCCTGCGCCGGGTTGTCGCCCGCGCTTTCCTTCATCCGGGCGATGATGTTGAGATCCATCCCGCCGGCGAAAGAGCCCTCCTTGCCGGAGGTGAGGATGACGCCCTTGATCGCGTCATCGGCCAGCGCCTTGTCGACCAGCGCGTCGAGATCGATGAACCCTTGCTGGTTCATCACGTTCATCGACTTGCCTTGCGTGTCCCAGGTGATGATCGCGACGCCGTCGGCGCCTGTCTCCATGGTGAAATCGGTCATGTCTTTCTCCTCTGTCCTGGCGCTCAGACGCGTTCGATGATCGTGGCCGCGCCCATGCCGGACGCGATGCAGAGCGTGGCGAGACCCACCTCCTTGTCCGAGCGTTCGAGCTCGTCCAGAAGCGTGCCGATGATGATCGCCCCGGTCGCGCCGAGCGGGTGGCCCATGGCGATCGAGCCGCCGTTGACATTGACCAGCGAGGGATCAACCTCAAAGGCCTGCTGAAAGCGCAGCACGACGCTGGCAAAGGCTTCATTGACCTCGAAAAGGTCGATGTCGCCGATCTTCATGCCGCTGTCGGCGAGGATCTTTTCGGTGGCAGGCACCGGCCCGGTCAGCATGATCGTGGGATCGGTGCCGATCTTGCAGGTCTGGCGTATGCGGGCGCGCGGCTTGAGCCCATAGGCCTTGCCGAACTCCGCATTGCCGATGAGCACGCCCGCCGAGCCATCCACGATGCCCGAGCTGTTGCCGGCGTGGTGGATGTGGTTGATCCGCTCGAGATGCGGGTATTTGAGCTTGGCCACCGCGTCAAAGCCGGGCATCACCTCGCCCATCGCCTGAAAGCTCGCGTTGAGGCTGCCGAGCGCCTGCATGTCGGTGCCCGGGCGCATGTATTCGTCATGATCGAGAATGGTGAGCCCGTTTTGATCCTTCACCGTGATGATGGATTTCTCGAACCGGTTGTCGTCCCAGGCCGCCTTGGCGCGTTTCTGGCTTTCGACCGCCAGCGCATCGGCCTGATCACGGGTGAACCCGTATTCGGTGGCGATGATGTCGGCGCTGATGCCTTGCGGCACGAAATAGCTGTCCATGGCCACGGTCGGATCAACGGCAATCGCCGCCCCGTCGCTGCCCATGGCAACGCGGCCCATCATTTCGACGCCGCCCGCGATATAGGCCTGACCGGCACCGCCGCGCACCTGGTTGGCGGCGAGGTTCACCGCCTCCATGCCGGAGGCGCAGAACCGGTTGATGGCGAGGCCCGGAATGCTCTCGTCGAGATCGGAGGCGAGCACGGCGGTCCGTGCCAGACAGCCACCCTGTTCCATCACCTGGGTGACATTGCCCCAGATCACATCCTCGACGGCATGCCCGTCGAGACCGTTGCGCTCTTTGAGCGCGTTGAGAACCTGTGCCGAGAGGCGCACGGAGGTCACTTCGTGCAGGGCGCCGTCCTTGCGGCCTTTGCCGCGCGGGGTGCGGACGGCATCGTAGATATAGGCGTCAGACATGATGTCTCCTTTCATCAGGCCCGGTCCGCAGGGGAGCCGGGCATCAGGTCATAGGGGTGTTTCCAACCGGGCACGGCCTCGATATGGCTCAGCCAGCGGTCGATATTGGGCCAGTCCTTGCGGTCAAAACCGAAAGGCTCGGGGTAGAAGAGATAGCTGCAGCAGGACATATCGGCATTGGTGAGCCCGTCACCGACGATCCAGTCGCGGCCCTCGAGATGCATGTCGAGCGTCTGATAGGCGGCTTTGAGACGGCCCTGCTGAAACGCGATGACCTCGGCGGGGCGCTTGTCGGCGGCGAGAAAATTCATCAAGAACCGCGTCATGCCCGCGGGCGAGCTGAGCTTGTGATTGTCCCAGAACATCCAGCGCAGCACTTCGCGCGCCTCTACGGCGTCCTTGCCGCCGAATTTCCCGGTCTTTTCCGTGATATGCATCTGCATGACGCCGGATTGGGTGAGGGTCAGATCGCCGTCGATCATCACCGGCACTTCGCCCATCACGTTGATCTTGCGAAACTCGGGCGTGCGGGTTTCACCGCCAAAGAAATCGACATGCACCGGCGCCCAGTCGAGCCCGGCCAGTTCGAGCGCCAGCGCCGCCTTATAGGCATTGCCGCTCTCGCCCATGCAGTAAAGTTTGATGGTCATTGCGCCCTGATCCTCCCTCGGGGGTTGCGTCATTTCTTGCGGGCCTCGAGATCGGAATTGAAGATCCGAAGCCGGTGGCCGAACGTGTCCTCGTCAATCACACTGTCGAAATTCTCGAACAGAAAGGACAGCGCCTCGCCCTCGTCGAGCCCGGCCTCCTGCGCAAAACGGCGCAGGCGGCGATAGCCATCCTCGGTCATCGCCGCGTTGAAGCGGCGGGTCAGGCGAAATCGCTTTGGCATGGGCCATCCTCCCTGTTGTCTGTCCCGGCCCACCCCTCCTCGGGCGGGCCGGGCCTTGGATCAGAACCGGTCGGCGTCGAGCGCCATCACCGGGTCCGCCCCGCTTTCGATCCGCGCCAGATGCAGCTTGGTCGCGGGCAGGCGGCGCGTCATGTAGAACCGCGCGGTGGCGAGCTTGGTTTCGTGGAAATCCGCATCGCCACGCCCCTCGGCCAGCGCCTTGAGCGAGGCCTCGGCCATGCGTCCCCACATCAGGCCAAGGCAGACATGGCCAAAGAGATGCATGAAATCATAGGACCCGGCCAGCGCGGCGTTGGGGTTCTTCATCCCGTTCTGCATGAAGAACATGCCCGCCGATTGCAAATCCTTGGAGGCGGATTTCAGCGGTTCGGTAAATTCGGCCATGGCGCCTTCGGTGCCAGCCTCCTTGATAAAGCCCTTCACCATGTCGAAAAACGCCATCACATGCTTGCCGCCATCCTGGGCGAGCTTGCGCCCCACCAGATCGAGCGCCTGCACGCCATTCGCACCCTCGTAGATCATCGCGATCCGGGCATCGCGGGTGAACTGCGACATGCCGGTTTCCTCGATATAGCCATGGCCGCCATAGACCTGCTGGGCCTGCACGGTCATGTCATAGCCCTCATCGGTGAGAAAGCCTTTGATCACCGGGGTAAGCAGCGACACCATGCCATGCGCCGCCTCGTCCTTGCCGCGTTCGGCCCGGTCGATCATCTGCGCGCCCCACAGAAGGAAGGCCCGCGCGCCCTCGATGAAACTCTTCTGATCCAGAAGGTTACGGCGAATGTCGGGATGCACGATGAGCGGATCGGCCGGCCCGTCGGGGTTTTCCACGCCGGTCACGCTGCGCCCTTGCAGGCGGTCGCGGGCATAGTCGAGCGCGTTTTGATAGGCCACTTCGGCCTGCGCCAGACCCTGCATGCCGACGCCGATCCGGGCCTCGTTCATCATGGTGAACATGGCGCGCATGCCTTTGTGTTCTTCGCCCAAGAGCCAGCCCTTGGCGCCGTCGTAATCCATCACACAGGTGGAATTGCCGTGAATGCCCATCTTCTCTTCGATCTTCGAGCATTTGACGCCATTGCGGTCGCCAAGGCTGCCATCCTCCTTGACGAGGAATTTCGGCACGATGAAGAGCGACACGCCCTTGATGCCCTCGGGGCCGCCGGGGATCTTGGCAAGAACCAGATGGATGATGTTCTCGGCCATGTCATGTTCGCCCGCCGAGATGAAAATCTTCTGACCGGAGATCGCATAGCTGCCATCGTCCTGCGGTACGGCCTTGGAGCGCATGAGGCCCAGATCGGTGCCGCAATGGGGCTCGGTCAGGTTCATCGTCCCGGTCCAGTCGCAGCTGAACATCTTGGGCAGGTAGGTGTCTTTTTGCTGATCCGTGCCATGGACGAGAATGGCCGAAGCCGCGCCATGGGTCAGGCCTTGATACATGGTAAAGGCCTGGTTCGCGCCCGAGAACATCTCGCCCACGGCGGTGCCCAAGAGATAGGGCATGTTCTGGCCGCCATATTGCTCGGGCAGGTCGAGCGCGGTCCAGCCGCCTTCGCGCACCTGGTCGAACGCTTCCTTGAACCCTTTCGGCGGGCGCACCACACCGTTTTCGAGAACACAGCCCTCCTGATCGCCCACCGCGTTCAGCGGGTGCAGCACTTCGCCCGCGATCTTGCCCGCCTCTTCGAGCACGGCAGAGGTGAAATCGGGTTCGAGCTCGGCATAGCCCGGGGTCGGGTCATTGGCCACGTCGAGAACATCGTGCAGCAGGTATTGAATATCCTGGGTGGGCGCGGTGTAGCGGGTCATGTTTTAAGTCTCCTCCACTTAAACGTCTTTGTCGGGGCAGGGCCGAGGTTACTCGGCGGCTTTCTTGTCGGGGTCGAGCGAGCCGAGCACATTCGACACCCAGTCCATCTGGTCGCGCAGATCGGTGATCGCATGGTCGAGCTCTTCGCGCTGCGCTTCCATCGCCTCGAGCCGCTCTTGGGCGAGGGCGAGGGTTTCCTTCATCTGCGTATATTGCTGATCGCCGGTGTCATAGAGATCGAGAAGCTGGCGGATCTCTTCGAGGCTAAAGCCGAATCTCTTGCCGCGCAGGATCAGCTTGAGCCGGGCGCGGTCGCGGCGCGTGAACAGGCGTTTCTGCCCATCGCGGATCGGAAAGAGAAGCTCTTTGGCCTCGTAAAATCGCAAGGTGCGCGGGGTCACGTCAAAGGCGTCGCACATCTGGCGGATGGTTCGTGTGTCCGTGTCGGTCATTCTCGTCTCGTCTCGAAGCGTTCGGGAAAGGCGCGGCTGATAGAGACAGCATAGCGCCCTGATTGACGTTTACGTAAGTAGTACGTTGCGTCAATTAAACACCTGCCCCCGGATTGGGAAAAATATTGCCAACACACCGGCTCTCTTGCGGGTCGTCTCGCGCGCGCGAGCTAGGAATGTGGGGCGATCCAAAGGGTTGACCAGTGGCGCGCTGTAGGTCGCGAAAAATATTCACCACCCCGGAACCGCACCGACAGTTTGGCGTTGATCCACCACGAAGCAATTCAACCCGACTATCGGAGGAAAACATGAAACGTCTTCTGACAACTGCTGCAACCGCCCTCGTGCTCAGCACTGGCGCCTATGCCCAGGACGCAGGCCAGGCCACCAGCTATGAATTCAATGCCGAGCAGGATTTCTACGCATCGAACCTGATCGGTATGCGTGTCTATCGCGCCGAGCAAGAATTTGAAAACGAAGCGAAAATCAACGCCGACGCCACCCAGGAATGGGATGACATCGGTGAAGTCAACGACCTGATCGTCAACACCAACGGCGAAGTCGAAGTGGCCATCATCGGCGTCGGCGGCTTCCTCGGCATTGGTGAAAAAGACGTGGCCATCAACATGGACAGCATCAAGGTGCTGCATGAGGACGGCGACAGCGGCGAGCGCTTCCTTGTCGTGAACATCGCCCCGGAAGAGCTTGAATCGGCTCCCAATGTGGAGCGTGAAGGCCGCCGTACCCTGGCCGCTGCCAACCCCGAAGAAGGCCCGATGTCCGAAGAGGTCGCAGCCAATGCTGACACCCAGGCTCAGGCCGAGGGCGACGCTGCCAACACCGACCTGACCGCTCAGGTTGATGCTGACGCGAACGCAGAGAACGCCGAAGCCAATGCGGACGCCAACGCTGATGCGAATGCCGACACGATGGCGACTGCCGAGACCAACGCAGAGGTCGACGCAACCGCAGAAGCGGCCACCACCGAGATGGCCGAAGGCGAAGCCAAGGCCGATGCCGAGACCGCCGAGATGGCAGAAGCCGGCACCGAGCGCACCCCGCTCGAGCGTCCGCAGATGCAGCTCGAAGGCTATAATGAAGTCACCGACTTCACTAAAATCTCGACCGATACCCTGGTGGGCGAGCGTGTCTACGGCACCAATGACGAAGATGTTGGCGAGATCGGCAACCTGATCCTCACCGACAGCGGTGAAGTCGAGCATGCCATCATCGACGTCGGCGGCTTCCTCGGCATTGGCGAAAAAGAGATCGCCGTGTCCTTCGAGGAACTGCAAGTGCTCAACGATGAAAACGGCAACGTGCGCGTCTACATCAACGCCACCGAGGAAGAGCTGGAACAACAGCCCGAATATGACGGCTAATCCTGCCTGACCGTTGTGTAACAAGTTTCGGCGGCCGCATCAGCGGCCGCCTTTTTTGTGTCCGGGGCGGGGCTTAGCTGCCAAAGATCAACTTGGCCGCAATCCCCCACATGGTGAGCGCCACCGCCCCTTCGAGAATGCGCCACGACGCCGGGCTGGCAAAGACCGGCCGCAACAGCGCCGCGCCATAGCCCAAGCTGAAGAAGAACAGGAAGGACCCGGCAATCGCCCCCGCCGCAAAGCTCGTCTGCTGGCCGTCGAACTGGGTCGAGATCGAGCCCAAGAGCACCACCGTATCGAGATAGACATGCGGGTTGAGCCAGGTCAGCGCCAGACAGGTGAGCAGCACCGGCCAGAGCGGCTCGGGCGGGGCGTCGCGCAGCGCGCTGGTCTCCAGCGCCTCGGTCGAGCGCAGCGCCGAATGCGCACTGCGCGCCCCGTACCAGACGAGAAATGCCGCGCCGCCCAAACGCATCACCGGATCGAGCCAGGGCAAGAGCCGCGAGATGCTGGCAAAGCTCGTCACGCCCAACAGGATGAGCGCCGCGTCCGAGATCGCACAGGCCAGCACCACCGGCAGCACATGCGCCCCCCGCAGCCCCTGTTTGAGGACAAAGGCGTTCTGCGCCCCGATGGCGAGGATGAGGCCGAGCCCCATGCCAAGCCCTGTGAGAAATACCGAAAAATCCATCGCCAACACCTTTTGCCGTCCTGGTTACCGGGGCTGGCCTAACGCAGGGCGCTGGGTTAAACAAATTAAACAATCTAAGTTTGCATTAGCTAGGCTTAATATCATGATCGATTATCCCGCCGCCCGCGCCGTGGCGCTTGTCGCCCAGACCGGCAGTTTCGACGGGGCCGCCGCCGCGCTCGGGGTGACGGCCTCGGCCGTGTCCCAGCGGGTGCGCCAGATCGAGGAACGGCTCGGCGCGGTGCTGATCGAGCGCGGTTCGCCCTGTCGGGCCACGCCGCAAGGCGCGGCGCTCTGCCGTCATATGGAACGGGTCGGGTTGATGGAGCGCACGCTCTTTCGCGAATTGCCCGGCGGCGCAGGGGCGGGCATCGGGGCGGCACCGGTGACGCTCAGCCTCGCGGTCAATGCCGACAGTCTCGCCACCTGGGCGCTGGCGGCGCTGGCGCCATTTTCGCAAAGCGAAGGCTATCTCATTCATCTCACCGTCGAGGATGAGACCGAGACGGCGCAGGCGCTGCGCGCGGGCCGGGTGCTCGCCGCGGTGACCGCGACGCAGCGCCCGGTGCAGGGCTGCGAGGTGACGCCGCTCGGCGCGATGCGCTACCACGCCACGGCGAGCCCCGAGTTCCTGCGCAGATACTTCCCCCAAGGCGTGACCGAGGCGGCCATGGCCCGCGCCCCCGGCCTGACCTTTAGCCAGAAGGACGGGCTGCAACAGGATTGGCTGCGCGCAGAATTTGGCCATAGCCTCAGCTATCCCACCCATTTCCTGCCCTCGTCGCAGAGCTTTGTCGAAGCCTGTGTGATGGGGATGGGCTGGGCGCTCAACCCGGCGCCGATGGTGGCGGATCATCTGGCGGCGGGGCGTCTCGTGGAACTCATCCCCGGCGCGGTGATGGAACGGCCGCTTTACTGGCAGGTGAACCGGCTCGCGGCGGAAGAGCTCGCCCCGCTCAGCCGCGCCATGACAGAGGCGGCACGGGCGAGCATGGGCTAGGTGCGGGATGGGCTCGGGGCGCGTTTGGGGGAGGGGGCTCAGCCCTTCGACAGATCCGCCGCCACCTTGTCGCGCAGCTCCTGCAGCTCGCTCACCGCTTCCTTGAGCTGCTTTTGCTGCTCGGCCAGATCGGCCAATTGCCGGTCGGCCAGCTCGATCATGCTGCGCATCTGCGCCTCATTGCCCTCATCCTCGTAGATCAACAGCCATTGCCGGATCTCTTCGAGCGAAAACCCCCATTTCCGCCCGCGCAGGATGAGCGTCATCCGGGCGCATTCGCGCGGCCCGTAATATCGGGTGCGGCCCTCCCGCTCGGGCTGCAACAGCTCGATATACTCATAATAACGCAGGGTGCGCGGCGTTGCGTCGAACTTGGCGCACATTTCTTTGAGGGTCAGGCGGGTGTCGCTCATGGAAGGCTCGGGTCTACCTCTGTTAACGCTCCGGTAGGGCCAGCCTGCACGATTTGCGTCGCGGAATAAAGCCCCCCGTGTGACCGGGGGGCGAAACCTTACAGCAGGGGAAGGTTGCGGCACCGCCTAGTTCATAAAGCCGGGTGCCAGCAGGTAGAACCCATAGCCCACGATGAGCGCCGGCACCGCCGAATAGGCCGTGGCGAGCACCGCCGCCTTGGGGTTGAGCGCAATCGCCGGAAAGAGCGCATCGCCATCGTTCGAGATCGCGTTGGCGATCAGCGACGAGAAGGGAATGACCCCGTTGATATAGAGCGTCGCCACCAGAACCTGCGGCCCACAACCGGGGACAAAGCCGATCAGCACCGCCACCAGCGGCAGCACGGGGGCCACGGTCGCAAAGAGCTGTTCAAGGTCGAGCCCGGTGAACATCACGATGTAGTCGTAGGCGAGATAGGCGCCGATCACCCAGACCGAGATGAAACTCGTCTCTTCGGCCATCCGGGTCAGCGGGCCGTCTTCCGGATTGGTCATCGCCTGCAAGGGCGAGCTGGCCCAGATGGCCAGGCCAAGCGCCGTGCCGGCAAGCCCGAGGATCAGCGGCAGCGGCCCATAGAGCGCGTCGATGTCATACATGGCGAGTTGGCTGACCCCGATCACCAGACCGGGCAGGGCCAGCGCCAGATAGGCCCAGTCGCGGGCCCGGGTGTTGCCGAGGCGCGGCGCGATCTCGCAATGCTGGCGTGCGCTGGAATGCAGCTCGACCCGGTTGAACCGATCGACGAGCCAGCCCGACAGGATGCCCACCACAAAGGACAGGGGCAGCACCACCAGCGCCGCTTCGGGCCGCGTCGCGATGAGCAGAAAGGCCGCGTCGCCCATGGTCGCGGTGAGCGTCGCCACCACCGCGCCAAAGCCCACATGGCCCGAGGAATAGGCGGCCACCACGACCACCGCGCCGCCACAGCCCGGCGTCGCCCCCATCAGCGCCGCAATCGGCACCTGCCAGCCCTTGGCGCGGCTGAGCGCCGTGCCGATGTTGAACCGGAAAAGCCGCTCGGCCCCGTAAAACAGCATCAATGTTGCGGCGACAAAGACCGAGACCTGCACATAGGCATCGACCATCAGCCCACGGGTGACCTCGCCAAGCTCGCCGGGCCAGAGCGCCAGCGCCAGAAAGGCCATCGCGATGATCAGTCGTTTGGGCCGGAACGCGCCCAGCCGCGCCACAAGAGGGGCGGGCGTGGTGTCATAGGCCATGGTGCTGTCTGCGGGCGGGGTCATCATGTTTCCTGCAATTGCGAATTATTCTCAATTGCAACAGTTAGCAGTGTTTCCTCAACTGTCAAGTGTTGTCGCCAGGCAGGAGTTGGGGGCAGGGCGAAAACCCGCTTTCGGCTGGCGGGGGCTGGCGGAAGCGCCTAAAGTTTTGGCAAGAGAGCAGAATCCGACCGATCCGAGCCCGAGGCCGCGCGATGAGCAACGACAGACCAGACCCCACCTTCAACCCGCTGCAAGGCGGCGATGTGCCGCCGGGCGAGCGGCTCGGCATGGCGCGCCGCTTCTTCGAGGCGCTGCCCCATGCCGTGGCGCTCGGGATGGAGCCCGAAGAGATGGGCGACGGGGTGGCGGTGATGTCGATGCCCTGGCGCGAGGATCTGGTGGGCGACCCGGAAACCGGGGTGATCCACGGCGGCGCGGTGAGCGCGCTGATGGACACCTGCTGTGGCGCGGCGGCGATGAGCCATCCGCAGCTCAAGGGGGTGACCGCCACCATCGGGCTGCGCATCGACTATATGCGCCCGGCCACGCCGCGCGCCACAATCCGGGTGCGCGCCGAATGCCATCACATCACCCGCTCGGTGGCCTTTGTCCGCGCCATCGCCTCGGATGGCGACGAAACGCGCCCGGTGGCCACCGCCACCGGCACTTTCACCGTGGAGGACCGCAGATGAGCCCGCGCGCCCGCCCCGATCCCGTCCAGGTGGTCAAACAACGCCGCGACGCCGCGCTCACCGCGCTGGTCGATGGCGTGCCCTATATCCGTTTCCTCGGCATTCAGTTCGACCGCCGTGGCGACGAGCTCACCGCGATCATGCCCTTTGACGAGAAGCTCATCGGCAACCCGATCCTGCCCGCCCTGCATGGCGGCGCGACCGCGGCCTTTCTCGAGGTCACCGCGATCATCGGGCTGAGCTGGAACCTCCTGTGGTCCGAGATCGAAAGCGGCGCGTTTGACGCCGAGGCGCTCGCCGGCGGCCAGATGCCCCGGCTGCCGCGCACCGTCGATTTCACTGTCGATTACCTGCGCTCGGGCCTGCCGCGCGACGCCTATGCGCGGGCGCGGGTGACCCGGGCCGGGCGGCGCTATGGCTCGGTCCATGTCGAGGCATGGCAAGACAATCGCGACCGCCCCTTTGCCCAGGCCCAAGGCCATTTCGTGATGCCCCGCAAAGATGGCTAGGGCCATCCCCGAGCCGGAGCGGCACATCACCCATGGCCGGGTGTTCCGCATCGCCTTTCCCATCGTGCTCAGCAATGCCACCGTGCCGATCCTCGGCGCGGTCGACACCGGCGTGGTCGGCCAATTGGGCGATCCGGTGCCGATCGGCGCGGTGGGCGTGGGGGCGATCGTGCTCACCGCGATCTACTGGATCTTCGGCTTTCTGCGGATGGGAACCACCGGGCTCACCAGCCAGGCCCATGGCGCCGGCCGCACCGGCGAGGTGGCGGCGCTCTTGACCCGGGCACTGATGATCGGGCTCAGCGCCGGCATCTGCCTCGTGGCGCTGCAGATCTGGATCTTTGCCGGGGCGTTCATGGTCTCGCCCGCCAGCGCCGAGGTCGAGAGCATGGCCCGCGCCTATATGCAGATCCGCATCTGGAGCGCCCCCGCCGTCATCGCGCTCTATGGCATCACCGGCTGGCTGGTGGCGCTCGAGAGAACGCGCGCGGTTCTGGTGCTGCAAATCTGGATGAACGGGCTCAACATCGTGCTCGACCTGTGGTTCGTGCTCGGTCTCGGCTGGGGCGTCGAAGGCGTGGCCTTTGCCACCTTCCTCGCGGAATGGAGCGGGCTGGCGCTCGGCTTCTGGCTCTGCCGCGATGCGTTCCGGGTGCCAGCCTGGCGCGACTGGACGCGGGTCTTTGACGCGGTGGCGCTGCGCAACATGGCGCAGGTGAATTTCGACATCCTGCTGCGCTCGCTCATGCTCGAGGTGATCTTCGTCTCCTTCCTGCTGCTCGGCGGCCGGTTCGACGATGTGACGCTCGCCGCCAATCAGGTGCTTTTGCAATTCCTCAACATCACCGCCTATGCGATGGACGGGTTCGCCTTTACCGCCGAGGCGCTGGTCGGGCAGGCGATGGGCGCGCGGAGCGTCACCCGGCTGCGGCGCGGCGCGCTTCTGGCAACCCATTGGGCGCTCGGCACGAATGTGGTGCTGGCGGCGGCCTTTGCGCTGGCGGGCGGGCTGCTCATCGATGTGATGACCACCGCGCCCTTGGTGCGCGAGGCGGCGCGCGATTACCTGCCCTATATGGTGGCGGCCCCGGTGCTCGGGGTGGGGGCGTGGATGCTCGACGGGATCTTCATCGGCGCCACGCGCAGCGGGGACATGCGCAACATGATGGTGCTGAGTCTCGCCGCCTATATCGTGGCGGCGCTGATCCTCGTGCCCTGGCTTGGCAATCACGGGCTGTGGCTCGCGCTATTGGTGAGCTTTGTCGCCCGGGGCGTGACCCTCGGGATGCGCTACCCGGCGCTCGAACGCGCGGCACAGGCCTAGTCCGCGCCCGCCAAGGCTAGAGGATATCGAGCACCCGCTCAGGCGGACGGCCCAGTGCCGCGCGCCCATCCTTGAGGAACACCGGCCGCTCGATGAGCTTGGGGTGCGCCGCCATGGCGGCAAAGAGCGCGTCCTCGCTGGCGTCCTTGAGGCCCAGCTCGCGATACGCCGCCTCGCCGCGCCGGATCATGTCGCGCGGGCCCAGGCCCAGCGCCGCGGCCACCGCCCGCAGTTCGGCCTCGCTCGGCGCGTCGTCGAGATAGCGGCGGATCGCCACCGCCGCGCCGCGCTCTTCCAAGAGCGCCAGCGCCTGCCGTGATTTGGAACAGCGCGGATTGTGCCAGAGCGTGCTCATAGCCAGGCCTCCCGCCCGGTGCCGACCGCATCCGCCACATGGGCAAACCCGTCCTTCGCCAGAAGATCGTCGAGCCCCTGCGCCACGCGCCCAGCGAGGCTCAGCCCCTCATAGACCAGCGCCGAATAGAGCTGCACGGCGCTCGCCCCGGCGCGGATCTTGGCATAGGCCTCCTCGGCCGAGCTGATCCCGCCCACCCCGACAAGCGGCATCTTGCCCTCGGTCAGTTGCGACAGCCGCGCCAAGACCCGTGTCGATTTCTCAAAGAGGGGCGCGCCCGAGAGCCCGCCCGCCTCGTCGCGATGCGCGCTCTTGAGGCCATCCCGCCCGAGCGTCGTGTTGGTGGCGATGATCGCGGCCACGCCGCCCGCCTGCGCCACCTCGGCCAGCTCCGTGAGCTCGCCATCGCTCAGATCCGGCGCGATCTTGAGGAAGACGGGCAACGCCCGCCCGAGACTATCGCGCGCCTCCATCACCCCGGCCAGCAGCCGCGCCAGCGCCTCGGCCCCCTGCAGATCGCGCAGCTTCTCGGTATTGGGCGAGGACACGTTGACCGTGGCAAAGTCGAGATGCACGCCACAGCGTCGCAGCACCTGCGCGAAATCATCGGCCCGGTCGGCGCTGTCCTTGTTGGCCCCGAGGTTGAGCCCGATCACCGCGTCCTTGGGCCGCCGGGCGAGCCGCGCCGCCGCCGCTTTCATCCCCTTGTTGTTGAACCCGAACCGGTTGATCACCGCCCGATCCTCGGTGAGCCGGAAGAGCCGCGGCTGCGGGTTGCCGGGCTGGGCGCGCGGCGTCACCGCCCCCACCTCGATAAATCCGAACCCGGCCCGCGACAGCGGCCCGAGCGCCTCGGCATTCTTGTCAAACCCGGCGGCAAGCCCCACCGGATTGGGCAGGTCGAGCCCCGCCAGCTCGGTGCGCAGCCGCGGTGATGTCACCGGGCCAGACAGCGGCACAAGCCCGCTGGTCAATGCCTTGATCGCCAGCCCGTGGGCGCGTTCGGGATCAAACTTGTGAAGCGCCTTGAGGCCCAGTTCTTCCAATCTGTTCATCAGAGCCCCGCCGGAAAGTGATGCGTGCCATTCTCCAAGGGCAGCGGCTGCGCCCAGGTTACGTCGCTGAGCCGCAGCTCCCGGTAGAGATGCGGAAACTCCGCCCCGCCCCGCGACACTTCCCATTTGAGCGCATCGCCCAGCCGGTCGGTCTCGACCGCCACCAGCATCAGGCCCTTTTCGCCTTTGAAATGCTTGGCCGCCGTCTCGGGCGCCTGCTCGGGCGTGGAAAAATGGATATAGCCATCGGCCAGATCGACAGGCGCGCCCCGGCTCTCGCCGGTCTCGCGCAGCGCCGCCCATTCCTCGGCGCGAAATATCTTGAGTATGATCATGGCCCGAGTGTTTGCAGCGCCCTCCGAGCGGCGTCAAGCGGCGCGCGCGTCTTCTGGCGTCAAATATCCCGGGGGAGGCCGCAGGCCGGGGGCAGCGCCCCCTTGTCAGCGGCGCGGCCCCGCGCCATCTTCTGCCCATGTGCGGACGGTTTGCCATCACCTTGCCAGACGATGCCATGGCGCGGCTCTTTCGGGCGCAGCCTGCCAATGATCTGCCGCCGGTGCCCAATCTCAACATCCGCCCCACAGATCCCGTGCATGTGGTGCGGCAGGGCGAGACGGGACGGCAGCTCTGCCAGATGCGCTGGGGCTTCGTGCCGCATTGGGCGCGGGCGCTGAATGACGGCCCGCTGCTGATCAACGCGCGGGCCGAAACCCTGGCCGAAAAACCCGCCTTTCGCGCCGCCGCCCGCGCCCGGCGCTGTCTCATCCCGGCGAGCTGGTTCTACGAATGGACCGGCGAGAAGGGGGCGAAACAGCCGTGGAAGATCGCCGCCCCGGATGACACCCCGCTGGCGCTGGCCGGGCTTTGGCAGGACTGGGGTGAGGCTGAAGCGCGGCAGGCCACCTGCGCCATCGTCACCTGCGCCGCCAATGAGACCCTCGCGCCGATCCATCACCGGATGCCGGTGGTGCTGGCCGAGGAGGATTGGCCGCTCTGGCTCGGCGAGGCGGGGCATGGCGCGGCCCGGTTGATGCGCCCGGCCCCCGAGGCGCTGCTGAGAGCCGAGAAAACCGATCTTGTCTGAGCGCGCGTTCGCCTTCGGCGAGGATATTTAAGGCCAGAAGAAGTCGGGCGTCAGGCGCGGGCCAGAATGGCGTCGAGCCAACGCGTCGGCAGCACGCGTTTCAGCCCGCCCATGAGATAGGTCGGGGTGGTCACATAATAGCGCGGCCGCGGCCGCGGATGCTCGACCGCATGGGCGAGCTTGCGGGTCACCGCCGAGGGCGGCAGTTCGAACGCATCGGGCCCCGAGCTCTGATAGAGCCGGTGGCGCAGCTTGGCATAATCCTCGGCGCGCGGCGCGTTTTCCCAATCGATCCAGCGTTCGAAATGGGGGATGGCGTTTTCGCGGATTTTCGAGGTGACCGGGCCCGGCTCGATCAGGCTCACATGAATGCCGGTGCCGCGCATCTCGATGCGCAGCGTGTCAGTCATGCCTTCGAGGGCGAATTTCGTGGAATTATACGCGCCGCGCCAGGGCAGGGTCACCAGACCCAGCACCGAGGAACATTGCACGATGCGGCCATGGCCCTGGGCGCGCATCACCGGGATCACCGCCCGGATCAAATGGTGCCAGCCAAAGAAATTCGCCTCGAAAATGGCCCGCAGCCCATCGGTCGGCATGTCTTCGACAAGACCCGGTGAGGCGAAGGCGCCATTGTTGAAGAGCGCGTCCAGCGTGCCGCCGGTGGCCTTCAGCACCTCGGCCAGCCCGGCATCTATGGAGGCGCCGTCCTGATAGTCGATGCGCGGCGCGTCAAAGCCCAGCTCGCGCAGGCGGGCGCAGTCTTCTTCGCGCCGACAGGCGGCAAACACGCGCCAGCCTCGGTCGCGCAGACCGAGGGCGGCGTCATATCCGATGCCCGACGAGCATCCGGTGATCAGAATGGTTTTTTGGCTCATGGCCGCACCCTGACCCGGATGCGGCCCTTGTGCAATGGGCTGCGTGCGTCTTAGCCCGCGTCAGAGACGAGCCGTGCCGCCATATACCCCACCCGACCGGTTTCCTCGACCCGGAGCCGCAGCCAGCCATTGCCCATATCTTCGAGCACTTCGACCTTGGCGCCACGGTTGAGTTGATCGAGACGGCCATATTTCGTGCCCGGACCCGAGCGCATATTGACCACATTGCCGGTCACTTCGCGCATATCGGGGGCGCGATCGGTGGAAAGCACGACGAAAGTCTCTTCGGGCTTGGCCTCAGACGCGCTGGCGGCTTGACCCGCACCCGCCACATTGCGGCTGTCGGCCGCGGCCACTTGCACATATTCAAGCCCTTGGCCCAGCGCGCCCATGCCCGAGGCGTCCGCGCTGCCAGCCGAGGCCAGCACGAGGTTCACGCCGTTGCCATTGCCGGTGCGCCCGGTCAGCTCGCCAAGACCGATCACGGTCTGCGCGGCGGTGGTGACCTTGGCTTCGGTGGCCTCAGCAGAGGGGGGCGTGCCCTTGCTGTCCTGCAACGCCTTGGCCAGCGCCAGATCGATGGCCGCGTCCTGACCCGAGGTCGCGCTCAGCGTCTCGGCCTTGACCGTGGCGAGCGTCACCTGCGGCGAGGCTTGGGCCGGTTTGGCAGCGGAGGAAACGGGTGTTTCAGCGGGCGTGGCACTGGCAGCGGCAACCTGGCGTTCGGCCCGGTCGCGCTGCATATGCGCCTGCAGGGAATCGTCACTGGGCGCATAATCGGCCCCTCCGCTCAGCTCGTAAAAGGCGAAGCCTAGAAATCCAAATGTTATCAAGATAAAGCGCCACATAGTTCCCCCAATCATTTTTCTCGTTACCCGAGTAGCAGCCCCCACAGTATACACGATTCTCGTGTAGCTTTTGTGGGAAAGCCCAGAAAGTTTCCCCGGTGCGGCCTGTAAAGCCGCTTTACCGTTCCCCGACGCCCGAGTATCACAATCGCCATGAACGACCTTCTCGACGATCCCGATCAGGCCCCCCAGGCGGTGGCCGAACCGTTGCGCCGCGCCATTGGCGAGCGTTACCTCACCTATGCGCTCTCGACGATCATGCATCGGGCCTTGCCGGATGCGCGGGACGGGCTCAAACCCGTTCACCGCCGGATCATATATGCAATGCGCGAGCTGCGATTAGGTTCCACCGGGGGCTTCCGAAAGTCGGCCAAGATTTCCGGCGACGTGATGGGCAATTACCACCCCCATGGCGATGCCGCGATCTATGACGCGATGGCGCGTCTGGCGCAGGATTTCGCGGTGCGCTACCCGCTCGTCGACGGGCAGGGGAACTTCGGCAATATCGACGGCGACAACCCCGCCGCCAGCCGCTACACCGAGGCGCGGATGACGGCGGTGGCCGAGGCCATGCTCGAGGGGCTGGCCGAGAACGCCGTTGATTTCCGCGACAATTACGACGGCACGCTCACCGAACCGGTGGTGCTGCCCGCCTCCTTCCCGAACCTTCTCGCCAACGGGTCGAGCGGCATCGCGGTCGGCATGGCGACCAATATCCCGCCGCATAACATCCCCGAACTGGTCGATGCCTGCCTGCATCTGATCAAGGTGCCGGATGCGCGCGACGACACGCTGCTCAACTATGTGCCGGGGCCGGATTTCCCGACCGGCGGCATCATCGTCGAGCCGCGCGAGAACATCGCCGAGGCCTATCGCACCGGGCGCGGGGCGTTCCGCCTGCGCTGCCGCTACGAGGTCGAGGATCTGGGGCGGGGGCAGTGGCAGATCGTCGTCACCGAAATCCCCTATCAGGTGCAGAAATCCAAGCTCATCGAAAAGCTGGCCGAGGTCATCCAGACCAAGAAAGTGCCGATCCTCGCCGATGTCCGCGACGAGAGCGCCGATGACATCCGCGTCATTCTCGAGCCGCGCTCGAAGAATGTCGATCCCGAGGTGCTGATGGGGATGCTCTACCGCAGCACCGATCTCGAGGTGCGGTTCTCGCTCAACATGAACGTGCTGATCGACGGGGTCACGCCCAAGGTCTGCTCGATGAAGGAAGTGCTGCGCGCCTTTCTCGATTTCCGCCGCGAGGTGCTGCAGCGCCGCTCGGTGCACCGGATGGAGAAGATCGACCACCGGCTCGAGGTGCTCGAGGGGCTGATCGTGGCCTTCCTCAATCTCGATCGGGTGATCGACATCATCCGCTATGACGAAGACCCCAAGGCCGCGTTGATGCGCGAGGATTGGGGCCGCGACTTTGTCCGTGCGATGGACGAGGCCGATTACGTGCCGCCCGCGCCGGGGGCCCCGGATGGGCTGACCGAGGTGCAGGCCGAGGCGGTCCTCAACATGCGGCTGCGCGCCTTGCGGCGCCTCGAAGAGATGGCGCTGGTGAAAGAGCGCGACGCGCTGATGGAGGAACGCGCCGGGCTCGAGGATCTGCTCGAGAGCGAGGATCTGCAATGGGCGGCGATCTCGGATCAGCTGCGCGAGGCCAAGAAGACCTTCGGCAAGGACTATGAAGGGGGCGCCCGACGCACCACATTTGCCGAGGCGGGCGAGGTCGAAGAGGTGCCGATCGAGGCGATGATCGAGCGCGAGCCGATCACCGTGGTCTGTAGCCAGATGGGCTGGATCCGCGCCATGACCGGCCATATCGACCTTGGCCGCGAGCTCAAGTTCAAGGATGGCGACGGGCCGAGCTTTATGTTCCATGCCGAGACCACCGACCGGCTCTTGGTCTTTGCCTCGACCGGACGGTTCTACACGATCTCGGCGGCGAACCTGCCCGGCGGGCGTGGCATGGGCGAGCCCTTGCGCCTGATGGTCGATCTGCCCAACGAGGCCGAGATCATCGACATCTTCATTCACAAGCCCGGCGGCAAGATGCTCTTGGCGTCCTCGGCGGGCGATGGGTTCGTGGTGCCGGAAGAAGAGCTTTTGGCACAGACCCGGACCGGCAAGCAGGTGCTCAATGTGCGCGGCGACACGCGGGCGCGGGTCTGCAAGCCGGTGAGCGGCGATCACGTGGCCGTGGTGGGCGAGAATCGCAAGGTTCTGGTCTTCCCGCTCGACGAGCTGCCCGAGATGGGCCGCGGCAAGGGCGTGCGGTTGCAAAAGTACAAGGATGGCGGGCTCTCGGATGCCACGACCTTTACGCTGGCCGAAGGGCTGAGCTGGCTCGACCCGGCCGGGCGCACCCGGACCGAGACGGATCTCGGCGAATGGCTTGGCAAACGGGCCGGGACCGGGCGCATGGCGCCACGCGGCTTCCCACGCGACAACCGCTTTACCTGAACGGGCGCGGCCTTGGCCCCTGTCGGGCAGGGGTATTTGACACCAGAAAGAGACCCGGCCGCAGCGCATCGCGGCCGGGTTTTTTCATGGTCGAGAGGGGTCGAAATCACCACTGTCGTTTTGCTGTCGCAATACCGACGTGTTACCGACGTGCCGTTTCAGAGCTCTTCGGCGGTGAGCCAGACCCCGCCTTCGGGGCGCAGGGTGAGGATCATCACCGGTTTGGGATCGCGGCCTGCTACGGGGCGAAAGCGGAAGCGCGCGAGCAACGTGGCAAGGATGATCACCGCCTCTTGCAGGGCAAAGCTCGACCCGATGCAGATGCGCGGCCCGTCGCCAAATGGCAGGTAGGCATAGCGGTCCACCGCCTTGCGATCGGCAAATCTCTCGGGGCGGAAGTGATCGGGGTCCTCCCAGAGCAAGTGATTGCGATGTAAGGCATAAATCGGGATGATCACCGTGTCGCCGGGGCGAATATCGCGGTCGCAGAGCCGGTCTTTCTTGAGCGCCGTGCGCGAGATCATCCCCGCCGGCGGGTAGAGCCGCAGCGCCTCGTCGGCGATCTGGCGGATGAAGGGCAGCTTCGCCACATCCTCGCCGGTGGCGGGCTGGCCTTGGGTCAGAACGGCCCCGGCCTCGGCCCGGGCGCGGTCCTGCACCTCTTGGTCGAAGGCGCAGAGATAGAGCGACCAGGCCAATGTCAGCGCCGTGGTTTCATGGCCCGCGACGATGAAGGTCAGGAGGTTGTCGCGCAGCTCGGCCGTGTTCATTTTCCGTTTGGTTTCAGGGTCTTCCCCGGCGAGCAGCAGGTCGAGGAGGTCGGGCGTGCCGTCATGGCCGCGGGCTCTTCGGTCATTCACCGCCCGGTCCGCCAGCGCCTTCATCTGGCGCATCCCGGGCCCCGCCGCGACCCGGGCCGGACGCGGCACCCAATCGGGAAATCCGAGGATGTCGAAGAGCGAAATCTTGCCCGCCGCCGAGATGTAATCGTCAATCGCGCGATGCACCCCATCCGCGTCAAAGGCATCGCCGCCCGAGAAGGTCACATCGCTGATCACGTCAAAGGTGGTGCGCACCATATCTTCGGCCATATCAAGGGCTTGGCCTTGTGCAGCGGCGACGCGATCCGCCGAGCGCCCCGCCGCGCCACTCATCACCGGCGCGAGGTTGAGCACGTTGCGATGGGAAAACGCCGGTGCCGCCGCCCGGCGCTGCCAGCGCCAATGATCGCCCTCCGCGATAAAGAGCGACTCGCCCACTGCCGGGCGGAGCAGGTTCTTCGTGACCAGGGATTTCGGGTAATTGTCGAGCTCTTCCAACAAGATACGCCGTATCGCGCCGGGGTCCATCACCATATGCCAGCGCTTGCCGGTGCGGCCCGAGACCATCGGCTGTTTGGTGGCGATCTCGGGAATGATGCTCAGGATATTGCGCCGTACGGAGCGCAGCGAGGCCAGTACGCCCATGGGTTTCGTCACGAGGGGCACTCGTACCGGGGGGGCAGGGGGCATGGCGGCTCCTTTCGTGGCTAGGGCGACTATAGCGCGGCAGAGGCGTGGGGCAAATCGTTGCGCCGCGGAGCTGGCTAGGCTATCGGGGGGCGATGTAACCTAACTGGGATGTGCCCATGCTGCGTTTTGTGATGCCCCTGCTTGTGCTGCTGGCTCTTGGGGCCTGCACCAACCCCCATGATCTGCATGAGGAACCGGCCGAGCTTGGCAATTTCCTTCTCGGGCATAATGCCGTGGTGGCGCCGAACCTGACCAAGGGGCCCGCGTCGCGCGAAGCCAGCAAGGAAGAGTGGATCAAGGCCGTGAAAACGGCGGTGGATGACCGGTTCAAGCGCTATGATGGCGAGGCCTATTATCATCTGGGCGTGTCGATCGAAGGCTATGTTCTGGCGGTGCCGGGCGTGCCGATCGTCGCTTCACCGAAATCGGCGCTGATCCTCAATGTGACGGTCTGGGACGATGCGGCGGGCAAGAAGCTCAACGACAAGCCAGAGACGATCACCGTGGTCGAAACCCTGTCTGGCAACACGTTTCTCGGCTCGGGGCTGACCCAGTCCAAGGCCCGGCAGATGCGCAACCTGAGCCTCAATGCCTCGAAGCAGATCCAGAGCTGGCTTGAACGGCAATATCATCAAGAAGGCTGGTTCGGCGGCACCAAAGAGGCGCCCCGCGCGGCCAAGACACCGCGCAGAAACTGATCCCCCGCAATCTGTCGCCCCGAGAGGGCAAGGAACCGCTTGATTTTCCGACTGCAACGCAATATGTGCCGCGCGGAAAGTGTAACTGGGTCAGGATGGCCCCCCAACTGACAAGGCGCCCGGAATATGGCAAAGGAAAAGTTTGACCGCACGAAACCGCATGTGAACATCGGCACGATTGGTCACGTTGACCACGGCAAGACGACGCTGACCGCTGCGATCACGAAGTATTTCGGCGACTTCAAAGCGTATGACCAGATCGACGGCGCGCCCGAAGAGAAGGCCCGCGGGATCACCATCTCGACCGCACATGTGGAATACGAGACCGACACCCGTCACTACGCCCACGTCGACTGCCCCGGCCACGCTGACTATGTGAAGAACATGAT
>NZ_JAYMDV010000019.1:0-990 GCF_037027165.1 Roseovarius sp. CH_XMU1461 | reverse complement strand
GTGGAATACGAGACCGACACCCGTCACTACGCCCACGTCGACTGCCCCGGCCACGCTGACTATGTGAAGAACATGATCACCGGTGCGGCGCAGATGGACGGCGCGATCCTGGTTGTGAACGCAGCCGACGGCCCGATGCCCCAGACCCGCGAGCACATCCTGCTCGGCCGTCAGGTGGGCATCCCCTACATGGTCGTGTTCATGAACAAGGTTGACCAGGTCGACGACGAGGAACTGCTCGAGCTGGTGGAAATGGAAATCCGCGAACTGCTGAGCTCCTACGACTACCCGGGCGACGACATTCCGATCATCGCGGGTTCGGCCCTGGCGGCGATGGAAGGCAACAACCCGGAAATCGGCGAAGAGAAAATCCGCGAGCTGATGGCAGCTGTGGACGAGTACATCCCGACCCCGGCGCGTGCCGTGGATCAGCCCTTCCTGATGCCGGTCGAAGACGTGTTCTCGATCTCGGGTCGTGGTACGGTTGTGACCGGTCGTGTGGAACGTGGCGTGATCAACGTGGGCGACGAGATCGAAATCGTCGGCATCCGCGACACGCAGAAAACCACCTGCACGGGTGTTGAAATGTTCCGCAAGCTGCTCGACCGTGGGGAAGCTGGCGACAACATCGGCGCGCTGCTGCGCGGCATCGACCGTGAAGGCGTTGAGCGTGGTCAGGTTCTGTGTAAGCCGGGTTCGGTGACACCGCACACCAAGTTCGAAGCTGAGGCCTACATCCTCACCAAGGACGAAGGTGGCCGTCACACGCCGTTCTTCGCGAACTACCGTCCGCAGTTCTACTTCCGTACGACGGACGTGACCGGGACCGTGAACCTGCCGTCGGGCACCGAGATGGTGATGCCGGGCGACAACCTGAAATTCGAAGTTGAGCTGATCGCGCCGATTGCTATGGAAGACGGTCTGCGCTTCGCCATCCGTGAAGGCGGTCGTACCGTCGGCGCTGGCGTCGTCTCGAAAATCATCGAATAA
>NZ_JAYMDV010000018.1:0-1051 GCF_037027165.1 Roseovarius sp. CH_XMU1461 | reverse complement strand
GGCTCTGTTGCACAAATCGCGTGAGGGATTCATTTCGTGAATCCAGCGTGGTAGCTGCGATGCATGAGTAGACCCACGCCCCCGACCTACCGGACCAGGAACTGGCCAACCTACAATGAAGCGCTCAAGCGCCGAGGTTCGCTGACCATTTGGTTTGATCCCACTGTGACCTGGGATGCCGCACCGACAGGCAGACGTGGTCGCCAACGAACCTACAGCGATGCCGCTATTCAGACCTGCCTTTCGATGAAGGTGCTGTTCGGCATGGCTCTCCGCCAGACGACAGGCTTCGTGGAAAGCCTGTTGCGGCTGGTTGGCCTGGACTGGGCCGTGCCGGATTTCAGCACGCTGTCGCGCCGCCAGAAGACCCTGGCCGTGAACATCCCCTATCGCGGGTCCAAGGGGCCGCTGCACCTGCTGATCGATAGCACCGGGATCAAGGTCGAAGGTGAAGGCGAGTGGCACGCCCGCAAGCACGGCGGTCCCAAGCGGCGGGTCTGGCGCAAACTTCATCTCGGAATTGATGAGGAAACGCTGGAGATCCGTGCTGTCGAGATCACCGGAAGCCATATCGGTGACGCACCTGTCCTGCCCGATCTGCTCAGCCAGATACCGCTTGGCGAAGAGATCGGCTCGGTGACCGCCGACGGTGCCTACGACACCCGCAAGTGCCATGATGCGATCGCCGAGCGCGGAGCCCAGGCCGTCATCCCGCCCCGCAAGAACGCGAAGCCCTGGAAGACCACCACTGCCGGAGCCGCGGCGCGAAACGACGCCCTGCGTGCCGTCAAATACCTTGGCCGGGCGCTCTGGCGGCGATGGAGCGGATACCACCGCCGGAGCCGCGTCGAGACGAAGATGCATTGTGTGAAACTTCTGGGCCAGCGGCTCATGGCACGGGACTTCGACCGTCAGGTCGCAGAACTCCAGGTCCGCATCGCCGTCCTGAACGGCTACACCGCGCTCGGCATACCCGTCACAGAAGCCGCGGGATAAGTCCGTCCGGGGAAAGGGGAGCCTGGGCCATCAGCCGAATTGTGCAACAGAGCCC
>NZ_JAYMDV010000017.1:0-1432 GCF_037027165.1 Roseovarius sp. CH_XMU1461 | reverse complement strand
CTTAATCACAGGCACTGGCCTGGTCCGCGTTCGCTCGCCACTACTAACGGAATCTCGGTTGATGTCTTTTCCTCCGGGTACTTAGATGTTTCAGTTCTCCGGGTTTGCTCTTTTAAACCTATGTATTCAGTCTAAAAGTACCTGTTTTACCGCATTATTGAATGCCACCGAAGCAGCAACAATAACACAGTATCAGGTGGGTTGCCCCATTCAGAAATCCATGGATCAAAGCTTATTCTCAGCTCCCCATGGCTTATCGCAGAGTATCACGTCTTTCATCGCCTCTTACTGCCAAGGCATTCACCAAACGCCCTTCTCGCGCTTGATTTGATCCAGAAAAAGCAAGACTTAGCGTCTCACGCGACTGCGGAAGCTGGTAAGAAACCGCAGCCCTTATTCCAGATCAAAAGCATACTTTCCCGCCCACTTCCTATGAAGTGGACTATGTCCGAACCTATGGTTCGAACTAGGTTAGTGTACTTGACTTGGACAACGCTGTTCGTTTCAGCCGGGATATCTAAGAAAGAGCGAGGAAGCACCCGTTTCAAAGACCTTCCACCGAAGTGGAACCGAACTGAGATGACCCGCTTACTTACGGGCATCAAACAGTGTTGATCGTTACTTCGGGATTGCTCCCAAAGTAACTTGTATCTCTCTATACGATGTTAAATCTCGTCCGATTGGACGGTTAAACACTCAAAAGTGCTTAACGATCTAATCGGCGGTAAATGGTGGAGCCTAGGAGGATCGAACTCCTGACCTCCTGAATGCAAATCAGGCGCTCTCCCAGCTGAGCTAAGGCCCCAGAGCTGCTTCGCAGCTCTGAGACCAAACCCGACAAGGTATTCCGAAGGAATGCCCGAGAGGGGAAAGGCCCTGCGACTGCAAAGGCAAAAGTGTTAGCGGTTTGGCTCTCGTCGATTGCCACGCAATCGACTGTCGCCGCCTGATCTTTTGCAACGCAAAAGACAGGTTGGTGGGTCGAGGAGGACTTGAACCTCCGACCTCACGCTTATCAGGCGTGCGCTCTAACCACCTGAGCTACCGACCCAGACAGGCCGGTAGGCCTGAAGTTGACTGAAGAGATATGAGGACGGCTCGGTTCTGATGTGACCGGCTTTGTTTGCCGATCTTCTGCTAAGTGTTCCACGATCAAGAGCAAGCTCAAGATGCCAGGAACATCCTTAGAAAGGAGGTGATCCAGCCGCAGGTTCCCCTACGGCTACCTTGTTACGACTTCACCCCAGTCGCTGAGCTCACCGTGGTCCGCTGCCCCCTCGAAAGGTTGGCGCACGGCCTTCGGGTAAACCCAACTCCCATGGTGTGACGGGCGGTGTGTACAAGGCCCGGGAACGTATTCACCGCGTCATGCTGTTACGCGATTACTAGCGATTCCGACTTCATGGGGTCGAGTTGCAGACCCCAATCCGAA
>NZ_JAYMDV010000016.1:0-1559 GCF_037027165.1 Roseovarius sp. CH_XMU1461 | reverse complement strand
ATGACATTTCGGTTCCCTTCTCGTTCACCAAGAACGGCATCTATTACTTCGAGAGACGTGTCCCAACCGACCTCTCAAAACACTACGACACTCGGAAAATCTCTTATTCGCTTAGAACGCGGTCGGTCAGAGTTGCCGCAACACGTGCGAGGAGGGCTGCAGATCAGCTTGACGAGTACTGGTACCACCTGCGCTGCAAAGACGCGGACCTGCCCGGCCAGCACCGCTTGCGTATTGCTGCAGGTGGAACTGAAGCAATCCCGGGGGTGTCTCTGAGCGACGCTGTCCTGCTCTCTGAGGCTGTGGCCATCTATCTCAACCAGAAAGGCCAAGGCCGTCCTATCACCTTCCACCGGGCCGCAGAGCGTTCCTGTGGGTATGTGATAGATGTCGTAGGAGATAAGGACCTCCGAGACTACACAAAGAAGGACGCGAACGTCTTTCGGGATGCGTTGATCGAACGTGGGCTGTCGGGCAGTAGCATAACCCGTATTTTTGGCACAGTTCGATCAGTCACCAATTTTGCCGCTAGTGAGGTGGGGGTATCGTTCAACAACCCGTTCAGCGGCGTCTACTTTGATCGACAAGCTGGAGTGCAGGAGCGTGAACCGCTGCCTGTGGAGACGGTCGAGAAACTTCAAGCTGAATGCTTGTGTCTTGATGACGAGTTGCGCTGGCTCGTCGCGTTGGTCTCTGACACAGGCATGCGTTTGGCAGAGGCTGCTGGACTCGCGCTCGACGACCTCGTGATCAACGGTGACTGTCCGAGGGTGATCATCCAAGAGCATCCATGGAGACGCCTAAAGACCGCCGGGAGCACACGCGAGGTGCCGTTGGTTGGGCAAGCCCTCTGGGCGGCGAAGCGCATCCACAGCGCAACCTCAGGCGGCGTTCATGCCTTTCCTCGCTACAACAAGAACGGGCAAACCAACGCCAACTCAGCCAGTGCTGCGTTGAACAAGTGGATGAAGCCGATGGTGCCACCGGGTTGCACCATGCACAGTTTTCGCCACTCCCTGAGAGATCGTCTCCGTGCAGTTGAGTGCCCTGCTGACATCGTTGATCAGCTTGGTGGGTGGCAGACGGATGGCGTCGGACAGGCTTACGGGAAGGGCTATCCGCTGAATGTTCTCAAGAAGTGGATGGCGAAGCTGGTGAGAGGGACGAAGTAAGTTCTGCGACCTCGTTCGTCCCTCGAGTAGATTTTTGAGCTGCTTTATACGATTGGACCTGACGCGGTGCCGACAAGCTCGGTGCCGTGGACGTTGGACATCGCTTCGTCGAGAATGACTTCGATGCACAGGCTCGGCTGCAACTCGCCGCTGGCAGGGTCGTGAAGCTCGGTCTGGATGAGTTGATCCATGTGCTGGGCGTACAGCCTGTCGGCGCTTTCCCCGAATTCTGCGACGGTCTGTGTTCTAAGCCGCTCCAACGCAACCTTGGCGGCTTCGAACAGGGGGGCGAGGTCCTTGACCTCATAGCTCAGCTTGATGCTGACTTCCTTAACAGTATTGTTCAACAGGCTGCTCCAATATGAGACGAGCGAGCCAAGCGCATTG
>NZ_JAYMDV010000015.1:0-12354 GCF_037027165.1 Roseovarius sp. CH_XMU1461 | reverse complement strand
GCACTCCCCACTATGAGATGGGTATGATCTCGCAGGCGAGCACCGCCCCTACAACGTGGGGCCAGGACACCGTTTACAGCTGTTGGGCTGGCACCTGTCGAAGTCAGGCAAGGCCACGACGGCCAGCGCCGCCCTCGAGCATGCGCTGATCGCGAGGTTCGGTACCTTGGGTCGTGTCGAAGACGAGTTCCTAGTGCGCTCGGTCAATGGCCTGGTCTTCACCAGCCACCTCTTCATGGCCATCATCCGCAACTACGGGCTGCAGCAGGAGTTCATCACCCCGCACTGACCGCAGTAGAACGGCATGGTCGAGCGCTTCATTCGGACGCTGAAGGCGCAATGCGTGCATCGCCACCGATTCGAAAGCATCCAGCACGCGATGCGCGTCATCGGTGACTGGATTACCTTTTACAACAACGGCCGCCCTCATCAGACGCTTGCCATGCGCACGCCCGCCGAGGCATTCAGATTAGCGGCTAAACCTAAGCCGATTCCGCTGGGTCGATATACGAGCGCAGCAGCTCAGTTTCACCAAATCGACCATTAACGCGTGGCTGAGCATTCTCGAAGGTTAAAGGTCGGCGGAGCGAACAAATCTGCCGTTCACGATAGACCAAAAGGTGTTGACCATCTCCGATTTTAGTTTGGTATGGTCTGCCTTCAGTTCTCATCTCGGTCACGATATCATTCCTTTGTTTTAATGGAAATAAGTGCCGCAAGCTTTGAAGCTGGCACACCAAGGTTTGATCCTCCAAATTCGGGCAGAATGGCTGCGTTTATTGCGATCACCTCCCCTTGCAGGTTCAGGACAGGTCCGCCACTGCCACCCATGGTCGTTTCGGCGTCATAGACCAGCGCTTCAGACGCAACCCTAGCCGTGATGCCGCGGCTCGCGAGGGGGAATATCAGGCCAGCATCGGACAACCGCCTTGAGACGTTCCAGAAATCGAGTTCCTTATCCGCCTCTAACTGTCGGACAAACTCGTGTCCAGACTGAGCAAGAAGACTTCGAAGTCCCGTTGGATAGCCCAACAAAATGACCTCTTCGCCGACACTCGGCGTTTCCGAGGCCAAAGGCAACCCGCCCAGTTCCGGTAATCCCGCCTCAATCGCGAGAATGGCAAGGTCCGCGGTTTCGCTTGCAGTTTGCAGAGAAACTTCGACTGGCTTTTGGAGATTTGGAAAGTAGGCGATGAATTTGGAAATGACGGGTTCTAAGACGTCAGCGCTGATTGGACCAGAGTATCTTCCACGCTCCCATGGCAAGGCAACATGTCTGTTGGTTGCCAGATAGCGGCCGCCGCCAAGTAAAAAGCCAGTCCCGGTTAACTGAACCGTTGCAACCGGGCCATTCCCGTCCAACGACAAAAGCGGCTGCCCTCGCGGCAACATTACCGGCACGCCATCGCGGTTCATGACATGCCTTAATTCGTTGCCGGTAACGATGTCCCGAAGACTGTATTCCAGTTGAAGAAATGCGACGGCCTCGGTTGACGTACGGATGACTCGCTTCACCGCCTCGGAGTGGCGTTCGAGTTCAGCAAGCCGCTCGGCATTCAAAGAGACCTGGCTACTCAAGTCATTGCGAAGTTCGACCAAGTCACTCGGCTTTAGGGCCTCATCGCGTGCTTTTGCCAGTGACGCCGCAACAGAATCCAATTGGCCTGCACCGGCTTCTATCCTTTCCTGCAAGAGCCGACTTGCATGATATTGACTGTATGCCAGACCAGCGAGCGCCAAGATGGCCACGACGACTGTCACCCGATAGGCGATTGTTGTTTGCCAGACCAATCGCCCCCCAAACTGGGCCGCCGCATGCCTTAATCGATACGTGAACGGTTTGCGGCTGAAACGGAGGTAAGCAATAGTGTCGCCGGCAATCTCGGACACGGTCCAACGAAGCGGCAAAACTCCGTCGAAATGGTGATATCGAACCATCGGGCCGTTCTCGCCGAATTCGATCATATCTCCGCCTCGGAGACTTGCCGATTTGACCAACCGCTTATTGATCCAGAACTCGTTATCCGCAGTTGCCGTTATGATGTAGTCCGTTTCAGACCTATTTAGAACGGCAAACTCCGATTCACGGTCCTGAAGGTCTTGCTGGTCGGTAAACCGGAGGTTTTGATCCGCCTCTAGAAATGCATAGATCACTTCGCCGAACAGACGAGTCTCTGATCCGCGCCGCGGTCCAGTAAGTTGTTCAAGTATGACGGTGTAGCCAGCGGACATGGCAATTTGTCCTTCCGCGATCTGGATAACATAACATATCCATGGACGAATGTCGCCTCAGGGCTAAAGCCGACATGCGGCGCTGCAGAGCACGGGTCTTGACCTAGCAGGGTTGGACGCGACCGATCAGATGAGCGCTCTCAGCCCAAACAAGACATTCGTTCTGCATCTGCATCAAATCACCCTGACTACTGACCGGGCGGATAGCGGAAGTTCGCTGCATGCGCGCAGACTTCAGGACGACGGGCGGAGAGCAGTCGTTCGCGGCATGGATGGCTAGCTCAGTTTGGGGGTTACGCCGCGAGCAGGTTCAAGTCGTCGGGTCCGTGGTAGACGACATCAAGGTATTGGTTGTCCGGCGCGACTCGCGCTGTGGTTATGCCCCGCGACATCATGATGAGCGGATCGGCAAGTCGACCAATTTTTTCCATCGTGGCAGAAAGGATCAGAGTTTCGTCTCCATGACCGACAAGCTTTACAGCCACCCCAGTTGCAGGCACATTTACTGGGTTGAGCCATTCAGCTTCGAAAGTTGCAGATTGCGTACTCCAGATACTCCGCTCGGGGGGCACATAGCTGGTGGTGAAATCCAGCCATAGCTCATGGCTCTCTGGCGTTGGCCACTCGGCGTCTTGGCCAAGTTCAACGACTGCCTCAGAATTCATCCAGGCTCTCATGTCAGCGGCATTCTCAAAATTCGCGCCAGTCTCATTGACGGCTTTGATCGCGGCCAACCGTGAAGTGAACCCGGCCTGCATCAATATCGCCGCACTACGGTTGAGCGTGCCAGTCTCGATGGCCGGAACGGCAAGACCGGTCTCGAAGTCATCGATGGTGAAGATTCCGTCATCGCCAATGGTGTCACCATTGGCTTGCGCTCGAACCTTAACCGCCTCGATGCCCCAAGGCAGCTTATAGATTAATCCGTTCTCGACGAACCGCAGTACATCGGACGGGTTATCGGCAACCACTTCAGCGAGTGGTTGCCCCATCAACCAGAACCGCAGGACATCGCGCCAGTTGTCGGGGAAAGGATCGGGCACAAAGTGCATTATGTTGAAGACGATTTCGGCTAACCCTGTAATCGCTTCGATTGCCTGTTCGTTCTCGTTCCCCAAGATCGCCCCGTTGGCCGCAATCAAGAGGTCATTGGCAGCCGCGGCGGAAGCATCAAGTTGCTGGCCCGCTTGTAAGCCGACCCCAGCAAGGAAATAACCACGTCTTTGTTGCGTGGTGCTCTGGTTCCAAATCAGCCTGGCGCGAGCTTCGAGGCTCGCCTTCAAAAGATTCTGCACCCCTTCTTTCTTACGAGCCAAACGGCGTTGCCAGAGTGAAGACTGCAAGACCTCATCAAGTTTTGCGGCAATTTCGTCCGCGGCAATGTCCAGCTCTCCCAAAAGGCTCAACAACGCCGTATCGAGAACGGTTATGAACTGATCCCATCGATATTCTTGGGCTTCTCTCACTTCGGCCCTCTCGTCGGCGATCTCCGGGAAATCCCAAGCAACGGCGTTATTCACTACGTATTCTTGAAGGTCCGCTAGACGCTTTATTCCGATAGCCTTCTGCAACCGAACCAGCAAAGTAACAAGCAGACGCAACAGGCCGCTTTCGAGACTGTGCTCGCTGGTTTTCTCGATCAATTCGATCCACTGCCTTCTCCTGTAATTATGCTTGTCGAAAATTGGAAAAAGAACTTGGCCCTCCACGTCGATGAACGCACGACCGGCCCTGCCAATGACGTTCTTAAACTCCGAAGCCGGAATCATCTCACGATTTCTATGCAGCGAGTGCATTACCACGGCCGTTGCGGTCAAGTTCAGGCCTTGAGCAAGAGTGGGTGAGGAAACCGTAATCTTCAAAGCGCCGTCCCTAAGCAAGCGCTCCATTTCCTTCCGGAATGGTGTCGGCAAAGCTCCGTGGTGAACGGCAACACCCAGTGACAAGCACTTGAGAATGGGGTGGTTCTCCCCGAGCCATTCTGCGCCGATCGCGAGAGCGGGCGCTAATCGTGCTTGATCGATGGTAAGTACGGAGTCCAGAAAGCCGCGTCCCGCTAGATCAACTATGGCGTCGGCGAACGGCTCGACGGATTTTCGTAACGGGCAGTAGATCAAAACAGATTGCCCGTCTTCAACCAGCCGCCACGCCGTAGCTAGAACCAGTTCGCGCTGGTCGCGTGGAAATGGGATCGTTCGCTGTCCGCTCGTCGGGTGTCTCTGCCCAAAGAAGTCCGGCACGAACGGCTTCTCTTCTCCAACCCGTAACTCCAGGCGTGCGCTGTTGTTGCGCCAGATCACCTCTCCAAATCGAATACGCGTCGGGCGCCAATCAACCGAAACCGCATCGCCGTCCTCGTCGCGACGTATCCAGTCCACGAAATCATCAAACTGATTTCCCTCGGGAAGGATCGCCGACAGGCAAACAATGCGACGCTGATCCGCATCGGCGCGCCGCAAGAGTCGTTGAATCTGGACCTCGTAGCGAATTTCACGTTCGCCGAGACCGATTATGTGTCCTTCGTCCAACACCACAAGTCCCACATCATCAAGGATTGTCGGGTCGTTTCTCAGCGCGAAGTCCAGCTTCTCAGGAGTAGCGACAACGATATGACGAGTCTTTAGAGCGTCTTCTTCAAAGCCGCTCGTTCCGATGCTTCCATACAACGCTGAAATGGTCTTGCCCAACGGGCCGAACGTGCGCTGTAGTCCGGTCTCTGTCTGCGCAGAAAGTGCGCGGAGGGGAGTCACAAAGACAATACGACGACCCTCCGATAGGCATTTTAGAATACACAGTTCCGCCACGCGCGTTTTTCCAGCGCTCGTTGGCAGAGAGACGACGAGATTGTCCGTGGAATCCACCGAACGCCGGGCCGCATCAATCTGAGACGGCCAAAGTTCAATTTCGGACCGCTTACGACCAAACAACGTTGCAATGAATAGCCGACGCAATTGCTGCCAAGCCGCTCCGTCGCCTTCCGGTGGATTGGTCGGCAGAACTTCATGGAAACTGGAGCCCCACAAATCGTCCAATAGGTGCATAGTCAGACGGAAGCACCACCACTGGGGAACCAGATTCAGTTCGGCTGCAGCGGCCAATCCGTCTTCGATCTCTGCGCGCGCCACCTCCAAAAGGTCTGCCTCTCCGGTTTGAAGCGCAAGTAGGAAGGCACCGAGGCCGCCGTAGAGCTGATCTGTGAGGGCGAGGTCTAGAGCCTCGGAGATTACCTCTCCGTCATCCTCGTCCTCTTCGCCCGCTCCTTGGTCTGCGTCGTCCTCCAAGACCTGCATCAACTCTGCTCGCACGGCTGCATCCGAACCAGTGCCTTCCAGGTTCCATTCGGTGATTTCAGCTTCAAGCTGATCGAGAGATCGCAAGATAAGAAGGGCGAGCGCACGTTCCATGCGCGAAAGGTTCACATCCTCCAACGTGACGAACAGCATCGAAAACGCGCGGGCCGAAAGCCTTGCCAGATGAAACGAGGCAGAAGCCAACAGACGGACGAAACCCCTTCGCGGATCGTTAGGATCGCCCTTCGAAACAATGGCCTCGAAGGCATCGCCTGCGTGTTCGAACGCAGAGCGCATCATGGTCAGGTCTCCGCCTTCCTCGCGAAGCCGAATGCCCAACGAGAGCAGCGCATGGCCGTAGCCCATGAGATCATAGGAAAGCGAAGGGGCGAAGCCGGGAGCACCCGGAGGAAGCTGGCCATTGCGCCAGATCATCGCGCGGGCCTGTCCTCGGGCGAGCAACCGGCCCCGATAACCCGGCTCCATCGCCTGCCCGACAATCGCTTGAACTTCATCGATATTCATTCGCCGAACACCTCTTCAAAAACCCTTCGGATGAAATCCTGGTGGTCCGCAATTCTCAGTCCTACGCCGTTTTGGGGTATGCCGTCACCGCATCCGTTCAGATCAGCACGAAGGAAGTTGTTCGGGTCATTGCCGCTAAACGTGAAGAGCAGATGCTGGACGTGCGCGGCTGTAATCCCGTCCACGAGTTGCGCTTTGAGAATGGCATCGGAAAGCTCTTCCTCTCCCATTTCGCGCAACCGGTCTGCGATGAAGGTTAAAGCGTGTGGCGAAGGCAATCCGCCGTCACCATCCAGCGCACCTCGGGCCTTCGTAACAGTACGTGTCTGAAGGGCGGCTTCGCTCTTGGCTTCCACTTTCAGGAAATTGATTGGCCGTCCCTCAGCCGCAGGGCGAAGTCCGATTACATCGTCGCCTCGCATGGCCATTTCTCGATGATCGCGCCACCGCAGCCTTTTCACCGGGGCAGAGAAGTCCGTCCGTTCTTCGATATACTCCGTCGCATAAATCTCTCCTAAATCGCCCGAGCGTAGGGACGGTGTGGTGGGAAGTTTCTGGCGGAGGTATTTCGCCGCGGCTTCCTTTCCCAGACGCTCAAAGACATGCGCCACCTGCTCGGCTGCGGCATAGTGATCGGGCAGGATTTCTACCGCCTTCTCTTGTGCGACGGCGCCATGGCCTTCCAGAAGAGTGACCAGACGCAGCCTGTGCCCGTTGACTTCGGCTTCTGCCTCATCACTCCATTCATCAAACGAAGCCATAAAAAACGCCTTTTTATCTTCACAAGTGACTGTGCTATTTTCGGTTAATTCAATTCAAGCCCGGATTGTTCGGTTGGACAACAACTGAAGACACTCAGAGCCCGAAGAACATGCAGCATTGCTCGAATGGCAACTTCGAGCCAGCACTCCTACGTCGAAGAGAGGCGGCCAATGGTCGCGGGCGATGAACTGCCCGGTCGGCGAACCTCCGTGAGATGAACGACGCTGCGCTACTTTGCCAACGGCCGCTTTCGTGACACCGCGTTGCGGCGGAGGCAGGTCGCATGGAGGTCCGCATTGGGCCGCAAGCGGAAGGCTTCAGTAAGGGCTGAGTGTGGGAAAATGGTCAATCGCGCCCAATCCTGCAGAATCAAGATTCGCGTGCCATAGCGCCGCACGTCGTCTTTGAGCCCCTTAGATGTTGCGGAAATGGCAAACCGCTAAGACACGCAGAAATTGGTTTCTGGAAGCGAGCACATTACGTACCCCCGTTAGGCAGCGCCGATACCTGCTGCGGCCCCGAAAGAACACGCCTTAACATCCCAGTCAGAGCGGAGGCGGGGTTGGTACACATTACTTCCTAAGCAGTTTCAATCGCTTGCTTATTCACAATCAGCGGAAACTTTTTCCCGCAGATCAGTTACCCGTTGTACGAAACTCTGCTGCGTCTCCGTTCCCGCGTTATTATACAGGTTGGAACCACCATTTCGGCTGTTTGCTTCAAGATTTCGGACACGGTTAAACATAACCTTGCAAGAGGATCTCCTGACGCCCTCAGTGGTTGTGATTTTTAGAAACTCCCGATCTTGTTCTATCCCCTTCTCTTCCTTGGAAAGGTAGTCCATGAGTTTCTTGTCGCCCCTATCGGTCTTGGCAACGCGTTTCAGATCGGGAGAAGTCTTAATAGCAGAAATCCGTGCCGCAGCGTTTGCCTCCACAAGCCATTGATGGTTTTTGAGGTGCTCGCTGGCTTCATAGTCCATCTCCAGCTTGCTAGCATAAGAACTAAGATGGTCTTTTTTACCAACTGTGAGCTCCCCGGCATTCAACTCCGTCTCCAGATAATCTAGGCGCTTGAGAATATCGATTGCCTGAGTAAACTTGTAGACAATACTCTGAGCTTCCGCAGGACTTTTTCCGCCAGCTAACAATGGTGCTTGTGCTTTCCCTAGCGTCCTGCTGGCCTTTTGCCATTCCTTGGCAAAAGCATGCACCTTTGCCTCTTGAATGGCCTCTTCAAATTCACCTGCTTTGACTGGAATCGTTAGAATAATCATAACTAGCGTAGCAATGCTTGCTCTGAAAAACATTTATTTCCTCCCTTGATAATTCGAGTGGGTGCAAAAATTTGACAGTATAACTTTAACATCTGACGGCCTAATTTTCCACTCCTACACCTCTTAAGCCCCACGTTCCCTCGGAAGATTGCAATGAAGAGCCGCTTTTGATCTTATAGAGAGATCGGCTCCCAACCTCGAAGTTGGCGAGAACAAAGTGCTAACCGACACTATTTTCCGACAATCTTTGTCTAGTTCAACAGCTGCTGCGCTGATTGGGAATACCACACCGTTTGAAGGAAGTCCTTGTTTCTGAAATATGATTCGAAGTCCCAACTGGGCTAACTGCAGTAATTCGTGGCAGAAGCGACGGTGGGCAGATGCCCAATCCCGACGCTGCGCGGCCGCCTGACCGCATCGGGCCCGATCGCTCCCTGCGCTGGGCTCGACGATCGCCGCTTTGCAAAGGTCATTAACTGGGCAAAGCGGACCTTGGTGCGCGGCGCAGAATATGGGTTTGGGTTGCTATGGCTTGAATGCCCGCTTTTGCCTGTTCGGCCTCGCACATTCGCAGAAACAGCTAAGGTCCGGTTTATGCTTTTCGCGCCAGAACTGCTTCCCTTGAGGTTCCCCGCTTTCCAATATTTGCTACACCTTGGAAATGACGGACACTTCGGCGCACATGAAACTCCTCTCAAAGACCTTCCTAGGATTCTTGGTTGACCCTCTCGGCCGACATCCAAGGTCTCTGACCCTGCAGCACAGGGGAATTGCCGCGCGTGGGGCGGGTTCGCCCTGGGTAGGGTTTGACGCGATCGCGACGCGCCCTTCAATAAGGAAGGGCCTCCTCTCTTCGTCTCTGTCGCTCGATCTTGGGGGCGGTCGGAACCTGACCTTGCCGGCGGTGAACGCGTCTGCAGCAAGAAACTTTGCAGATGCCACTGCCACCGCCTGGACGGATTTCAACCGGGCGGAGTTGGAAAAGGAAGAGGCCACGGTTCTGCGCATCCTGCACACGCTAGACGCACTCAAGGTGCCGGACGCTTATCCCGCAGCATGCCACGTCGCACCGCTGGAGCGCGATGCTGCCGATCTGAACCGCCGGGTGCTTTCTAAGCTGAATGCGGAGGCCGTTGGCGACGAAACCATGTCCCGAATTGCCCCGATCGTTGCATTCGCATCCGATCCGAATGCCGTCCGTGAGGCATCTATCGAGATCTTTGTGGAGGGTCAGCTCCTCCGCTGGAAGGATTTTTTCGACACGGTTGAGGCCATGCCACTGACCCCGGAGCAGCGCTTGGCGGTGGTCGTCGACGAAGATGCGACACTGGTTCTGGCCGGGGCGGGCTCCGGCAAGACAAGTGTGATCACCGCCAAGGCCGCGTACCTCGTGAAGGCGCGGATACGGAAACCAAGCGAGCTCCTGCTGCTCGCCTTTGCGAAAGACGCCGCAACCGAGATGTCCGAGCGGATCGAAGCCAGGTGCGGGGTCCCTGTGGCGGCCCGCACCTTCCACGCATTGGCCTACGAGATCATCGGCGAAGTGGAGGGGGAGAAGCCCCCTTTGGCGCCGACCGCGACAGACGACAAGGCGTTCTTGTCCCTGATGAAGGAGATCCTACGGCACGTCGTAGCGACCGCCAGTGACATCGCGCAGACCGTGATTGGTTGGTTCGCCGGTTTCTTCGACGACTTCCCAACAGAATGGGATTTCAAGACGAAGCACGAATGGTATGCGCAGATCGAAAGCCGCAACCTACGGACGCTGCAAGGCGAGACGGTGAACAGTTTCGAAGAACTTCTCATCGCCAACTGGCTGTTCCGGAACGGCATCGCCTACGAATACGAACCTAGCTACGAGCACAAGCTCAAGAAGACCGGGCGCCGCGTCTACACGCCCGATTTTCGGCTGACAGAGAGCGGCATCTACATCGAGCATTTCGGTGTGCGCAAGAAGCGCGGCAGGGACGGCAAGGAAGAGCTGACCACGGCTCCTTACATCGATCGCGAAGACTACCTCGAGAGCATGAATTGGAAACGGCAAGTCCATGTCGAGCACGAGACGGTGCTCGTCGAAACATATAGCTGGGAGCGCGAAGAGGGCCGGCTGCTCGATGCGCTTGCCGAAAAGCTAGAGCCGCACGTTACGCTCCGTCCGATCCCGGACATCGAGATATATGATCGTGTGGCCGAGGTCGGGGTGGTGGACAGCTTCACCTCGTTGATGAGCACGTTCCTGCGTCATTTCAAGAACGGCGGCTACCGGGTCGAGGACTGTTCAGACAAGGCGCAAAGTCTGAAGATGGGCAAACGCGCCGAAGCATTTCTGAAGATCTTCGGCGCCGTCTTTCGAGAGTATCAATCCCGCCTAGGCGATCGGATCGACTTCGAGGACATGGTGAACCGCGCCACGGCCCTCGTCGAAAAAGGACGCTACCAGAGCCCGTTCCGGCACATCCTTGTCGACGAATTCCAGGACATCTCGACCGGACGAGCGAAGCTGATCCAGGCCCTCAAACGCCAACACTCAGATGCCAAGGTGTTTGCCGTTGGCGATGACTGGCAATCGATCTATCGCTTCGCCGGGTCGGATATTCATATTATGCGCAACTTCGGCACTGAATTCGGCGGCACCTATGCAGGGGTCGCTGGTGTCCATCGGACCGTCGACCTCGGTCGGACCTTTCGATCGGTGGATAGGATCGCTTTGGCCGCCCGTCGTTTCGTTTTGCGCAATCCAGCACAGATCACCAAGACGGTGATCCCCGCAGGCGAGACGGACGAGCCGTCAATCAGGATCGCCTGGACGCGCCGCGACACAGGGGAGACGGTCTTGAACGACGCCGTGACTGCTCTTGCCGCCACAGAAGGGAAGAGCGGCGGGCGACCGTCCATCTTGATCCTCGGTCGATATCGGTTCCTGAGACCCGATGTCGGGCGGCTTCAGCGCCAGAACCCCGGGGCGACGATCACCTTCAAGACCATCCATGCTTCGAAGGGCCTGGAGGCGGATCACGTGATCATTCTCGGTGCCGACAACGCTAAGATGGGCTTCCCGTCAATGATCGTAGACGACCCTTTGCTTAGCCTGGTATCGCCCGAGGCTGAGCCCTACCCGAATGCCGAAGAGCGGCGCGTCATGTATGTTGCCGTAACCCGGGCCCGGCGGACAGTGACCATCTTGGCATCCGAAGCGCGCCCCTCGGTCTTCGTCGAGGAGCTGATGAAAGAGCCCGAGTTCGGCGTGGTCGTTCCTCTGGAGGCCCAGAAGCACACCCACACCTGTCCGGGTTGCGGCGGGCGTCTGCTTCACATGGCTGGAAAGGACGGGCGCGATTGGTATCGCTGCGAACATGTGAAGCTGTGCGGCAGTCGAATGCCCGCGTGTCCGGCCTGCGGAGTCAGCCTCCCGGTCCGTTCTCGGACCCGTGGAGAACGGGTTTGCGGAGATTGCGGACAAAGCCAGCCGGCTTGTCCGAGTTGCGACGCAGGATGGCTTATAGAACGGCGCGGCCGCTATGGAGCATTTCTTAGCTGTGTCCGCTTCCCAGACTGCGACGGCAAAGCCAAGCTGCAAAAAAATGCATGACATGCTGAAGCAACACGGCTGAGCCACCATTGTTAAAAATCACTGGGAAGGTCTTCAGCCAGCGCATTTGGGTCGTGCATGGTCGCAGCAACGGACGGCAGGCTCTGATTCATTGGGCCGTTCATCCACTTGTCTATCTGTCTCCCCCAGCAACTTTCATGAGATTAGGCTGATTAGAAGTATCGCTGCCCCCTGAAACACCAGTTATGAGCGCCGCGGGCGATAGAGCTACTGGAGCTCGTCTCTACGGGATCTGGCAGTCACAAAAAGCGCCACAATCAATAACCAATGGAGCTTTGATATGAAAAGAACGTGGGCTTTTTTCTTCAATTCGGCCGGTGCGAAAAGACTGGTCCCCACGCCGGTCCGAGGGAGGAGGCCCTGATTTTCAGATAGCCCCCTCCCCCCTGCCCGTTTGTCGCCAGGAGGTGGCGCGATTATTCCCAGATCGGAAGACAGCCGGAGCCGTAGTGGACAGCCGACGCCTTCTGCGGGTTAACCGGCCCCATCATGCGATCGAGCGCCTCGCGCAGGGCCTGCGTCAGCGCCTTGATATGATCGGACTTCACCGACCAGCCATGGGCGCGCAGCACATCACTCATTGTGCCCTCTTCCAGACAGATGATGTCGACCAGACGCCGATCCGTGATGCTGACCCGTGAGCCACGGGCCGAAGGCCG
>NZ_JAYMDV010000014.1:0-14649 GCF_037027165.1 Roseovarius sp. CH_XMU1461 | reverse complement strand
GTCACAGAAGCCGCGGGATAAGTCCGTCCGGGGAAAGGGGAGCCTGGGCCATCAGCCGAATTGTGCAACAGAGCCCATCCAGCCTTTAAATCTTCCGTGGACTTGAACCTCGATTTTCCAATCCCACGATAGTCGAAAGTCACCACAGTCGCGCCCAGCCCCGCCAACCATCTCGCGAAGCGTGCATAATAGCATGCCTGAACGCCAGTAGCCGAATGTATAACTACGATTGGACCGCTATCCCCGTGCCAAATATCACCACATATTGGGAAGCCATCTTCAGTGATGACGTTTAGTACCTCGTCAGGATGAGTATGAGTTTTTTTCGCTTTCATAGCTGCGTTGCTCCTCGATCACCTTGCCATCGTTGGGCAGGCTGCCCCTGGCCACGATCTCGATCCGGCCCTTGAGCTTGAGCGCCTCGGTGACCGATCCGGCATAGGTATCGGCATCGCCGCCATCGGCCTCGATCCGGACGGTCATCACGTCCATCTCGCCCTCGCGGGTGGCGATGACGCGGGCCCTGGAGATTTCGTCATGCCGGGCCACCAGCGCGGCCACCTGTTCGGGGCGCACGAACATGCCCTTGATCTTGGTGGTCTGGTCGGCACGGCCCATCCAGCCCTTGACGCGCATATTGGTGCGGCCACAGGGGCTGACCCCGTCCATCACCGCGCTCAGATCGCCGGTGGCGAAGCGGATCAACGGGTAATCGGGGTTGAGCGTGGTCACCACGACCTCGCCCACCTCGCCGGGCCCGACCGGATCGCCAGTGCCGGGGGTGACGATTTCGACGATCACGCCCTCGTCCACGATCATGCCGTCCTGGGCCTCGGATTCATAGGCGATGTTGCCCAGATCGGCGGTGGCGTAGCATTGCAGGCAGGCGATCCCGCGATCCGCGTATTCCTGCCGCAGCGACGGGAACAGCGCCCCGCCGCCCACCGCCGCCTTGGTGATGTTCAGGTCGAGCCCCAGTTCCGCGGCCTTGTCGAGAATGATCTTGAGGTAATCGGGCGTCCCGGCATAGGCGGTGACGCCCACATCATGGGCCGCGCGCGCCTGAAGCTCGGTCTGGCCCGTCCCGGCGGGCAGCACCGCGGCCCCGACGGCCCGCGCGCCGTTTTCAAAGATCATCCCGGCAGGCGTCAGGTGATAGCCGAAACAGTTCTGCACGATATCGCCCTTGCCCACACCGCAGGCCTTCAGGAAACGCCCCATGCGCCACCAATCGTGGCTGTCCCCGCCCGGTTCGTAAATCGGGCCCGGCGACTGGAAAACATGGGCAAAGCCCGAAGCATTCCGCGTGGTCAGACCGCCAAGCGGCGCATGCGCGGCCTGCGCGCGCCCCAGATCGGATTTGCGCAGAACCGGAAGCTTGGCCAGATCGTCCGCACCGCGAATGGCCGCCGGATCGACACCGGACAGCGTTGCCGCGTAACCGGGCAGGGCCTGAGCGCGTTCGATCTGCCGGGGCAGCGCCTGCGCAATCGCGGCGGCGCGCTCATCCGCGCTGCGCGTTTCCAGATCGTCGAAATACTTGGACATATCACTTTCCTCTGAAGGGTGCCGCATGACGGCGGCGCCTTGCAAATCCAAACCCGGCTTAGCTGAGCCACCGCTTGCGGCGGCGATAGCTGCGCACGTCGCGGAAGCTCTTGCGTCCTTCGTCCGACATGCCGAGATAGAATTCCTTGACGTCGGGATTTTCGCGCAGCGCGTCGGCGGGGCCGTCCATCACCACCCGGCCACTTTCCAGAATGTAGCCGTAATGGGCAAACCGCAGGGCGACGTTCGTGTTCTGCTCGGCCAGAAGGAAGGTGTAGCCTTCTTTCTCGTTGAGCGATTTCACGATGTTGAAAATCTGTTCCACCAGCTGCGGCGCGAGGCCCATGCTGGGCTCGTCCAGCAGGATCGTTTCCGGGCGGCTCATCAGGGCGCGGCCGATGGCGACCATCTGCTGCTCCCCGCCCGAGGTATAGCCCGCCTGACTGCGGCGGCGTTCCTTGAGGCGCGGGAAATAGTCGTAAACCATGTTCAGGTCGGCATCTATGTCCCCCCGCGAGGCACCGCGCGTATAGGCGCCGGTCAGAAGGTTTTCCTCGACCGTCAGGTGTTCGAAGCAATGCCGTCCTTCCATCACCTGGATGACGCCCCGTTTCACCAGCTCCGACGGCACCAGATCCTGCACGCGATCACCGCGATACCTGATCGATCCCTTGGTGACCTCGCCACGTTCCGAGCGCAGCAGGTTGGAAATGGCCTTGAGCGTCGTCGTCTTGCCCGCGCCGTTGCCCCCCAGAAGGGCGGTGATCCCGCCCTTGGGCACGCTCAGGCTGACGCCTTTCAGCACGAGGATCACGTGGTTGTAGATCACCTCGATATTGTTGACCTCAAGCAGTGTCTCGTCGGTGCGTCCTGCGTCGAGCATGTGTCTCTCCATCATGGGTCGCGCAATCTGCGACCCCTCTTGCGTGGGGTGGGAAGCGGCGGCCAGCCCGCCGCTTCCATCGTTTTGTCAGGCCGCGATCAGTTGCAGCGCAGTTCGATGCCTACCTCAGAAGCGTAATCCTCTGAATCCGCTGCAATCAGGGAGTCGACTACCTCCGCATCAGGCGCGATGAAGTCGGTCAGCATGATCCAGCTTTTCGTTTTCGCATTCCACTGGCGTACGGCGGCCAGACCTTGACCACCATGATTGGAGCAAGTGACTTCAATTTCCGGAGCAAAATTGGCGAAGCCCAAACTTGTCATTTTCTCCTCTGTGATAACCAATGCTTCCATGCCATCACGAACCATTGCTCCGTTGACCTGTGCTACACCATGTATTTCTTGCGCTTTTTTTATAGCTTCCACCGCGAGCATTGCGGAGTAAAGACCACGATTGTAAAGTACTGTGCCCATTTGGTCGCCGTTGCCAGCAGCAAGCCCCTTGTCATATACATATGCCTTAAGGTCATCGTACACGCCAAAGTCTGACCCAGTTGCATGCATCGCCAGCGCCTTGTAACCGTCGGAACTTTCGCCCCCCGGAAGCACGTCGGATTCTGACCCGGACCACCAAACGCCAATCATGTTTTCCAGCGGAAATCTCACATTTGCCGCCTCGTTGAGTGCCACAGGGTTCATGACGCCCCACCCCCACAAAAGTACGTAGTCCGGTCGCTCACGGCGGATTTGCAACCACTGGGATTTCTGCTCCTGTCCCGGATGATCGACAGCAAGCGAGTTAAAGATAAACCCATGCTTCTTGGCCAGGATTTCCAGGGTCGGAATAGGTTCTTTGCCGAAAGAAGAATTGTGATGGACGAGTGTGATTTTTTTACCATTCAGGTCACCCCCATTCTCCTCGAGGAGGTATTTCACTGCAACACTGGCGCCTGCCCAGTAATTCGTGGGATAGTTAAATATCCACTCAAATACGGCTCCGTTAGCAGCTGACGTCCGACCGTGGCCAATCGAATGAATCGGAATCTCGTCTACACTGGCTTTTGGTATCAACTGATAATTCAGCCCCGTTGATACAGGTTGATAGAGAATTGCGTTTTCCTTGGTGGCCTCGTAGCATTCGACACCTTTCTCGGTGTTGTAGCCGGTTTCACATTCCGGCATATTGATCCTAAGCCCACCGATGCCACCATCGCGTTCGTTGATTAACGTGAAGTAATCAGTGTAACCGTCAGCGTTAGGTATGCCATTTGCTGCATAGGGGCCTGTACGGAAACTTATGAGCGGAATAGTTAATTCCGCCAGTGCCGGTCCTGCGGTTACTACCGCAGCTAAGATTGCTGCTATCAGTTTCGTTTTCATCGGTTCATATCCTCCCTTGGTGTTGTTCCGATGGTGTCAATTGCCGGGGGTTTTCGGCCCCCGGTCTTTTCTCCTTGGGCCCGTCCCTAGTGCGGGAAGGGCCAAAGCCTCAGTTTTTCTTTGGCGACGCGCCACAATTGCGCCAGCCCGTGCGGTTCGGCGATTAGGAAGACGATGATCAGCCCACCGACGATCATGAATTCCAGATGCGCAGCCAGGTCGGTCGGCCAGCCGAGGCCGCCCACCAGCACGTTCTTCAACAGCACCGGCAGCAGCACCAGGAACGCCGCTCCGGCAAAGCTGCCGAAGATCGACCCAAGGCCGCCGATGATGACCATGAACAGCACGAGGAACGACTTGTTGATCCCATAGGATTCGCCGGCGTCGACTGCGCCCAGATAGACCGCGAAGAACAGCGCACCGGCGATGCCGACGAAGAACGAACTGACGGCGAAGGCGCTGAGTTTCGCGCGCAACGGGTTCACGCCGATGATCTCGGCGGCGATGTCCATGTCGCGGACCGCCATCCATTTGCGCCCGGCCATGCCCCGCGTCAGGTTGCGCGCGATCAGGGCGCAGACCACGGTAAAGACCAGGCAGAACAGGTAGGCGGCCCAGGGTGCTGTTTCGGCACCTGTCACAGGTACACCGAAAATCGTGCGTTCGGGCGCGTTGATCTGCCCCGAGGCCGAGTGGTTGTAGAACCACGGCACACGGTTGAACAGCCAGACAAGAAAGAACTGCGCGGCCAGCGTGGCCACCGCCAGGTAAAAGCCCTTGATCCGCAGCGACGGCAGGCCGAACAACACGCCCACGATGGCCGTCACGCCGCCTGCCAATATGACATGGAACAGGATGTTCACCTCGGGGAAGGCCGTCATCAGCTTGTAGCAGGCATAAGCGCCCACGGCCATGAAGCCGCCGGTGCCGAGGCTGACCTGCCCGCAGTAGCCGACAAGGATGTTCAGGCCGATGGCCGCGATGGAATAGATCAGGAACGGCAGGAAGACCGCATTCACCCAGTAGTCGTTGATGACAAAGGGCACCACGGCAAAGGCCGCGACCAGAACCGCGTAATAGCGGTAGCGGTCGAACCGGATCGGGAATGTCTGGTTGTCCTCGGCATAGGAGGTCTTGAAGTCACCGGCTTCACGATAGAACATTTCAGATTACCTCCCCTTGGATTTGATCGTCCTCGCGCTTTTGCACGCGGTTGGCCGGTCTGGCATACCCGGTCGCCTCGGAATGGCGCACGAGCCAGAAATAGGCCAGCATTCCCAGCCCCCCACCGATGGCCGCCAGCACGAGGGCGGTGACCATCTGCACGGTGTCGTTGATGTCCGCCGTCAGGGCGAGATAACCGAAGGCCCAGAAGCCCGACCAGGCGACGACGTTCGCAATGGCGATCAGCTTGGTCATCGTCATACCCTCTCGATGATCTTCTCGCCGAACAGGCCCTGTGGCCGGAAGACGAGGAAGAGCAGCGCCAGAACGTAGGCGAACCAGTTTTCGGTCGCGCCGCCGATCATCGAGCCGATGGCGAATTCGAACAGTTTCTCGCCCACGCCGATCAGCAACCCACCGACAATCGCGCCGGGGATCGAGGTGAAGCCGCCCAGCATCAGAACCGGCAGCGCCTTGAGCGCAATGAGCGACAGCGAAAACTGCACCCCCGATTTCGTGCCCCACATGATGCCCGCGACCAGAGCCACGAACCCGGCCAGCGACCAGACCATGACCCAGATGAAGTTCAGGCTGATCCCGACCGACAGCGCGGCCTGGTGATCGTCGGCCACGGCTCGCATGGCGCGGCCCTGCTTGGTGTATTGCGCAAAGACGATCAGCGAGAAGACCAGCGCGGCGGCAATCGCCGTGGCAACCAGATCGAGATTGTCGATGAAGAAGCCGTAATCGAAGATGTTGAAGGTGAAATCGTCGATGGCCATGTTGATGCCCTGCGGCAGGCCCACATCCATCTTCTTGATGTCGCTGCCCCACATGATGTCCCCGAAGCCTTCGAGGAAATAGGCAAGGCCGATGGTGGCCATGAACAGGATGATCGGTTCCTGGTTGACAAGATGCCGGAAGATCAGCGTGTTGACCGCCCAGGCCAGCACGACCATCACCACCATCGTCAGCAGGATCGCCAGCAAAGCCGGGACGTGCCAGCCGAAATGGTGGACCTCGGTGCCGAACACGGCGTTGATCAGGTGACTGAAGGGCACCTGCCCTTCCATGATCCCCACCAGCGTCAGCGCGGCGAACAGGGCCATGACCCCTTGGGCGTAGTTGAAGATACCGGACGCCTTGTAGATCAGCACGAAGCCCAGTGCGACAAGCGCATAGAGAACCCCGGCCATCAGACCGTTCAGGAAAACCTCGGTTCCCCAGATTAACTGCTCAGGCATGTTGTGATCCTCCCTGAATGTCGTGGTTCCGGCTGGAATCAGTCATGGGCCACCCCCAGATAGGCGTCGATCACGTCCTGATTGCTGCGCACCTCGTCGGGTGTGCCGTCACCGATCTTCTTGCCGTAATCCATCACGACCACCCGGTCGCTCAGGTCCATCACCACGCCCATGTCGTGTTCGATCAGGGCGATGGTGGTGCCGAATTCGTCGTTCACGTCGAGGATGAAGCGGCTCATGTCCTCTTTTTCTTCGACATTCATGCCCGCCATCGGTTCGTCCAGCAGCAGGATCGACGGCTCGGCGGCCAGCGCGCGGGCAAGTTCGACCCGCTTTTTCAGACCGTAAGGCAACCGCCCCACGGGCGTTTTGCGAATGTGCTGGATTTCCAGGAAGTCGATGATCTTTTCCACGGCTTCGCGGTTTTCCACTTCTTCGCGCTCGGCCTTGCCCTTCCAGATCGCCTGCGCCATCAGCCCGGCGTCCATCTGGCGGATGCGGCCCGTCATGACGTTGTCCAGCACGGTCATGCCCTCGAACAGCGCGATGTTCTGGAAGGTCCGGGCAATGCCCTGCCGGGCCACCTGATAGGGCTTCATCGGCGGGCGCAACGCGCCCTTGTACCAGACCTCGCCCTCTTGTGGGTTGTAGAACCCCGAGATGACGTTGAGCATACTGGACTTGCCCGCACCGTTGGGGCCGATGATCGCGCGGATCTCGCCCTCGCGGATATCGAAACTGATGTCCTGAATAGCGACCACACCGCCAAAGCGCAGCGTGATGTGTTTCATTTCCATCACCACACCGCCGATCTTGCGGCCATCTTCGGTGGTATAGCCCTGTGACGTGTCAAGCATGGCTCAACCCTTTCTCATAGATGGTCTGCGGGGCGATGGCGCCGCTTGCGGCAACCGGCGTCGCGTGCCGGGCCATCATTCCGCAGCGACCTTCGTGTCGCCATTCACCGGCACCACCGCGGCATCGCGGATTTCCAGCGTCGCGCTGATCGACCCCTTGCGCCCGTCTTCGTAGGTGACTTCGGTGGTGGTGAAGATTTCCCCGGACCCGTCGTAAAGCGCGCCCAGAAGATCCTCGAACTTCTCGGCAATCACGCCGCGGCGCACCTTGCGCGTGCGGGTCATTTCGCCGTCGTCGGCATCCAGTTCCTTGTGCAGAACGAGGAAGCGATGCACCTGGCAATGCGACAGCATCGGATCCTCCGCGAGGGACCGGTTCACCTCTTCCACATGGCCCTGGATCATCTCCAGAACCTTGGGATGGCCCGCCAGTTCCTGATAGGACGCATAGCCGATATTGTTGCGCTCGGCCCAGTTGCCCACTGCCGTCAGGTCGATATTGATGAAGGCCGTGCAGGCGTTGCGCTGATTGCCGAACACCACGGCTTCGAGGATGTTGGGATAGAACTTGAGCTTGTTCTCGACGTATTTGGGCGCGAACATCTTGCCGTCGGCCATCTTGCCCACGTCCTTGGCGCGGTCGATGATCCGCAGATGCCCCGAACCTTCCTCGAAGAAACCGGCATCGCCGGTGGCGACCCAGCCTTCGGCGTCCTTGGTGCTCTTCGTGCTTTCCTCGTTCTTGTAGTAATATTCGAACGTGCCGGGGCTGCGATAGAACACCTCGCCCGACTCGTCGATCCTGATCTCGACACCCGGCGCGGCGATGCCGACCGTATCGTTGCGCACCTCGCCATCGGGTTGCAGGGTGATGAACACCGAAGCCTCGGTCTGACCGTAAAGCTGTTTCAGGTTGATCCCCAAAGAGCGGTAGAACTCGAAGATTTCCGGCCCGATCGCCTCACCCGCCGTATAGCCCACGCGCACCCGGCCGAACCCCAGCGTGTCCTTGAGCGGGCCATAGATGAACAGGTTGCCCAACGCGTATTTCAGACGATCCCATCCGCCGACCGGCTTGCCGTCCAGAATGGCCGGTCCGACCTTGCGGGCATGCTCCATGAACACGTCGAACAGCCATTTCTTGAAGCGGCCCGCATCCTCCATCCGGATCATCACGTTGGTCAGTTGGGTCTCGAACACGCGCGGCGGGGCGAAATAATAGGTCGGCCCGATCTCGCGCAGGTCGGTCTGCATCGTGTCGGGGGATTCCGGGCAGTTCACGCAGAACCCGCACCAATAGGCCTGCCCAATTGAAAAGATGAAATCCCCCACCCACGCCATCGGCAGGTAGGCCAGGACCTCTTCGTTTTTCGTCAGGTTGTCGAACTCGGCGGACGAGCGTGACGCCTCGATGATATTGCGGTTGGACAGCACCACGCCCTTGGGCTTGCCGGTGGTGCCCGACGTGTAGAGCATCACGCAGATGCTGTCGTAATCCAGCTTTTCGCGGCGCGCCTTGAGGTCTTCGATGAACTCCCAATAGGCGGCGCGGCCCTGATCCTGGATGCCGACAAAGGTGTGCAGCTTGTGATGATCGTATTTCCGCATGCCGCGCGGATCGACGTAGATCATGTGCTCGAACTGGTGGAGCTGATCCTGAATCTCGATCACCTTGTCGACCTGCTCCTGATCCTCGACCACGGCAAAGCGGGCGCCGCAATGATCCAGAACATAGGCCATCTCTTCGGCGGCGGCGTCCTGATACAGCGGCACCGGAATGGCCCCCACCGATTGCGCGGCCACCATCGACCAATAGAAATAGGGCCGGTTGCGTCCGATGACCGCGATGAAATCGCCCTCGTTCACCCCCAGATTGATCAGGCCAAGCGCCAGAGCTTCGATTTCCTTTTCGGCCTCCGCCCAGGTCCAGCATTGCCAGATGCCGAATTCCTTTTCGCGGTAAGCGGGCCTGCCGACGAGCTCTTTGGCGTTCCGCTGAAGAAGCGCCGGAACAGAGCATAGCCCCTCCGCCGCCTGTGACGACTGTGCCAAGTTTTATCCTCCCAAATGTCCGCCTTGCGAACAGATCGCCTTGTGACGGCGATTCCTCCTGCCATCAAAGGTGCTGGTTTGCATGTCGATGACGGCGTGCCTCTTGATCATCCAAACGGTATGAAGCGGTACTCAACCTTCATTTTCAGTAGACAGTGAGGCAAGCGAGCGCGTTATGGCACGGTCCAACTCTTCCGGTCTCATCGCGCTAAAGCCTTCATCTGGAATACCCGCCGAAATACGACCAGCAACACGCTGAACAGCGAGAGCGAGCTTACGTGCATCACGTTTGCGCTTCCGATCATCACCTGCGGTGGCACCTGCAACCTGCAAAAGCTGATCGATTTCGTCTTTCAATCTTGACACTCCGCTTCTAGTACTCGCGGAAACTCGCAAGACGGAGACATCGCGCTTCGCGCCAGAACGCAGCGACAGCATCGATTCAAGATGCTCTACCGTCTCATTGGCATCTTCTCGATCCGCCTTGTTGACCACGAGCAGATCACCAATCTCCAATATTCCCGCCTTGATAGCTTGGAGCTCATCTCCAAGTCCTGGCGCAGACACAACTACACACAAGTCAGCCACCTGCGTGATTTCGGTTTCCGATTGTCCAGCACCAACTGTTTCGATCAGAATAAGCGGCCAACCTGCAGCGTCCATAATATCGGCCATGTCATGCGCCGCGTGACAAAGCCCGCCGAGATGACCACGAGCCGATACAGAGCGGATAAAAACTCCAGCGTCGAGGCTGTGCGCACCCATGCGTGTCCGGTCACCCAGCAGCGCGCCGCCCGAGACCGGACTCACTGGATCCACCGCCAAAACGGCAACCGGACGCCCTTCCGCTCGCCATTCATGGATCAGAGCATCAACGAGCGTCGACTTACCGGCACCAGGTGGGCCAGTGAAACCCACGATTTGTGCCTTGCCAAACTCGTCAGAGAGCGCTTCGATCAGCGACAAAGCATCGCCCTCCCCATTTTCAACCACAGTCAGCGCTCGCCCAAGTGCACGCGGATCGCCAGCACGGAGTCGTTCAGCAAGTGCGTTAATCTTCATCCTTGGATCGTTGGACATTAGGCCACCATCAGCGGATGGCCGAACCCGAGTTCGCGGCGCAGGCAAGAGATGATCTCACCGTGGGTAACGCCGATATCAGCAGCCTCCACTACCTTTTTGTAAACGTTCTCGTTGCCATTTGCCGCGCGGGCCAACTCTCCCAATGCATTTTCCACGGCAGCTTGACTTCGTTCAGCCTTGAAAGCCTTGAACGCCGCAACCTGGGCCTCCATCGCACTACGATTCGGACGATACGTCTCAACCTCCGCATCCTCGACCTCAGATTGATAACAATTTACACCCACGACTTTCTCAGAGCCGGTCTCTATACGGTTTTGATACTCTAAAGCCGACTTCCCGATCATGCGTTGCACTATCCCGGCATCTGCCGCGTTGTACATGCCGCCCGCATTTTCAATCACATCCATAACTTGGAGGATTTTCTCTTCCATCTCATTGGTGAGAGTCTCCACGTAATAGGAGCCGCCCAATGGATCGATCACATCGCATAGGTGCGCTTCTTCGCGGAGAATGTTCTGCGTTGCCACAGCTATTCGCGCCGCTTCCTCCGTCGGACAGGCCATTGCCTCATCGAACCCGTCGGTATGCATGGATTGCAAACCTCCCAAAATCCCAGCAATCGCTTGCGCTGTCACACGAGCAATGTTGTTGAGCGGCTGTTGTTGTGTCAGGTCAACTCCGGAAGTTTGACCGTGGAACTTGAACCGCCAAGAACGCGGGTCCTTGGCACCATAACGCTCACGCGCGATCTGTGCCCAGATCCTCCGCCCGGCACGGAACTTCGCCACCTCCTCAAAAAAACTGATGGAGATGTCGAAAAAATAAGTGAAGCGCGGCAGAATAATGTCGGGATCCATACCTGCTTCGATGCAATCATCAGCGTATTGAATTGCAGTTGAAAGCGTCAAACCCATAGTTTCCGCAGGGGTAGCACCGGCCTGCTGCATGTGCTGACCAACGACCGATACTGGGTTCCAGTTTGGTACATTTTCCCTGCAGAATTTGACATGGTCTACGAAAACCCGCCGTGCCCCGGGCTGGCTTAGACGGTAGAACATGTGGTTGGCCACGAAATGCGAGATATAATCGGATTGGTTAGCGGTGCCCGTGATCCTGTCAAATGGAACGCCCCGGCGCTTCGCCACGCTGAGCAGAAAAGCAAAAAGTGTGAAAGGCGTGGGGTCGTTCATCGCGGTCGATATCTCGCCTATAGGCACCCCCTCTAGCGCAGCTTCCATGTGATCAACCGTGTTGATGACGGTGCCACAAGTCCCCAATAGCGGCACCGGGCTTTCGTCGCAATCGACCCCTCGGAAGCCCGAATTGCAAGGCAAAAGGCTGATCGCAGACGCCCCTTGCTGCAGCAGCATCCGGACCCGCTTGTTGTAGTCTTGCGGCGTTCCCAGCCCAATGAGCTGCCTCTGAGTCCAAGTACGACCGCGGTGCATGGTATTATATATACCGCGGGTATAAGGAGGCTCTCCCGGCATACCCAATTCCTCGCAGTACCGATCATCCGACCAGTCAAGCGGCGTGTAGAGTGGACGCACCTCTATACCAGAGCGGTTAACAACAGTCCGGTCTTCCCCGATCTCCCTATCGTAGCGGACTTGCCATTCAGCCCGCTTCTCACCTAGGCTGGCGGCATTATTATTCGAAGCTATCTTGGGCATTATACGACCTCTGCGTCTTCTCGAACCGCGCGCGCCTCGACAGCAAGCTCGCGGACAGTTTGAACAATATCTTCGCTAGTGGCGCCCGGACCGAAGATTGCGCTAACGCCCGCACTCTTCAGTTCGGGCTGCTCGTTCTGCGGGATTATCCCTCCGACAACAAGACGCACATGGTGCATTCCCGCGTCTCGCAAAGCTGCAACCAGCTCCGGCATGATTAAATGGTCAGTCGCTAGCGAACTCACCCCAATCACGTCCACGTCTTCCTGCACCGCCAGCCTGACTACCGCTCCGATCTCTTGCCAAGGCGGAGTGTAAATCACCTCCATACCAGCATCGCGCAGATAGGCAGCAACCACACGGCTACCCCTGTCATGCCCATCAAACCCTATTTTTGTCACCAAGACGCGTTCAGGATACGCCATCATCAAGATCCTTTCGGCTTAGATTGAAACGGCCCGCGAAAAACTCGAACCAATTGATGCGCAATCTGCTGAGGACTCTCCCCACCCTCGCGATGCCACACTGGGATGTGGTTAACTGCTCCGATCAAGAACAGTCTGAGCAATTGGCGATCCACATCCCCTGGCAAGGGAAGCGCGCCAACCAAGTCGCGCAGATAAACTTCATATTCATCCCTCAACCGGACCAGCTCTTCTCGCGCCGACGGCACATCATCCGGCAAGATACGAATGATAACGCTAGCATAGGCGGTAGGCTCGACGATCATTTCAATATGCGCAGCAAGCATTACCTCGAGCCGCTCCCAAGGCTCTGTAGCCCCTAAGAGCTCTCGCCGGACACGCTCACTCAACTGCCGAACCCCCTCCTCGTAGACTCCAACGAGCAAGGCCTCTTTGTTTGGGTAGTGATAGTAAATCGACCCAGGCAGCATCCCGCACTTTTGAGCGATGTCCCGCATTGTCGTGGCTTGGTATCCACGCGTCGAGAACAGCTCTGCCGAGCTATCCAGCAGTAGATCCAGTCGATTATTAGAGCGCGTCGCAGAAGTCATTTGACCTGCCTATTTAAGCAAACATATGTTTGTTTACTGTCTCGGTCAAATCTGGTCAACACTTATTTCATCCTACTGCTTCAAGCCTGAGCTCCAGAAAGAATTCATGACAGTGCCACTTAACCTGCGACCAGCTGAGCGGATCACTCCGGGCCGACAGATCAACTTGCTTCTCGTAATCAGTTTTCGCTGCAATCTCGCAAACAGACGCCCAATCGCGCAGCGTGGCATAGCCCCGATAATCACAAACTTAATACCCATTACTCACAAGGGAGAAAAAATGACCAACCATAGCAAAAGACTAAGTGCACTACAGAAACGGCTCCGAGAGCGGAATTTGGCCGCAGCCATACTGCATCTAAGCAGGGATATTTTCTACTATACTGGAACCTCTCAACCGGGCTGGCTCATCGTCTCTCCGGCAGATGCTCATCTCTACGTGCGCTCCGGACTGGAGTTCGCCCGAAGGCAAAGCAGCCTGCCGGATGATTGTGTTTCCCGAAATAGCAGAATTACTGAAATCATAGCCGCTAGTTTTGGGAAAAATATCGACAAACTACAGATCGGCGCTGAACTCGACGTGATGACCGTCCCGCAATATCAACAATTGTGCGCGGCTCTTGGAACGTTTCAAATCGTAGATGTATCATCGGACATACTCCAACAGAGACAAGTTAAAGATGCAGAAGAAATTGCGGCCATTGAAATCGCCGCTGAAGCGCTTGAAGCAGGTCACAAGGCAGCGACGGAAGCATGGTGCGCCGGGATGACTGAATTGGAAGCCTCGGCTATCGTGGAAGACGGGCAGCGCCGAGCCGGACATGAGGGCGTATACTTTGTACGCCAACCCGATTTCACAATGGGGCGCGGCCCGCTTGCATCAGGTAGTAACAGACAACAAATGAGCGGCGTCGTTTTCACCGTTTCCGGCTGTGGATTGAGCGCGGCAGTTCCCGCCGGTGCGTCGCACCGAGTACTTCAACCCGGCGATCTGATAATTGTGGACATTCCAACATGCGTGAAAGGATACCACGGCGATCAGTCAAGAACCTATTGTCTTGGGCGGCCGACAAAAAGAGCACTGAAATTGCACGAATGTCTTCGGTTAGTATCGGATCGGCTGATTGCTGACATCTCGCCGGGAATGTTGACGGGAGACGTGTTTAAGCGAGCTTGTCATCATGCTGAAAGTGTAGGGATTTTAGACACCTTTTTAAAGTTTTACGATGAGAGTACGGCGCATTTCGTGGGGCATGGGGTTGGACTTGATCTCAATGAACCCCCCTTTTTATCGCGCTGCGGCAAAGAAGAAATAGAGGCAGGCATGGTACTAGCAATCGAGTTGCACCTCTACGATTCCGATGTCGGGATGATCAAACTCGAGGACATGATCTTGGTGCAAAATGAAGGTTGTCGCATGCTTACGGGAACGGATCGGGAATTGACACCAATTTGGCCGTGTCAGAGGAACCCGGGTTGAGGCGCAATCGACGGGCGGTGTCAGAGCAATGCACTGTCAAGGAAACCGGGTTGAGACGCAATCAGCGGCGGCCTAGCCTGCCCGGATGACAAAACGCGACCCATTCAAGTATTTCAAAACCAGCCCGGAAATCATCCGCCTGGCCGTTATGCTGTATGTGAGGTTTCCGCTTTCGCTGCGGAACGTCGAGGACCGGCTCTGTTGCACAAATCGCGTGAGGGATTCATTTCGTGAATCCAGCGTGGTAGCTGCGATGCATGAGTAGACCCAC
>NZ_JAYMDV010000013.1:0-20201 GCF_037027165.1 Roseovarius sp. CH_XMU1461 | reverse complement strand
AAGACGGTCTGCGCTTCGCCATCCGTGAAGGCGGTCGTACCGTCGGCGCTGGCGTCGTCTCGAAAATCATCGAATAATTTCAGGGCTTTATCGCCTGGGATTTGGAAAGCGCCCCTGCGGGGGCGCTTTTTTCGTGTAAAATGGCCTGTCGGTAACACGTCGGTAAAGCGACGGTATCGCGACTGTGGTCCGGATGGGCTGCGAAAAATCGCGCAGCACGGGAAAGAAGTCACCGAAAGCGGTGGATTCTGTCTTGCAAAGCGCGGGCCCGTTTCGTAAACGCTGTCGCGCAGTAGGGGTATAGCTCAGTTGGTAGAGCGACGGTCTCCAAAACCGTAGGTCCCGGGTTCGAGCCCTGGTGCCCCTGCCATTTCCTCAAGTTTGATGATCGTTTGACTGGCCCGGCTTCGGGTGCAGGGCGCATTTGCGCTGGCCACAGTCTCAGGATGGTTTCGCCAAAATCCCGTCACGCGCATCTAAATTTCGTCGCGTTTGCCACAATTTTGCCCAAATCGTGCCGTAGCATGGCTTTAATCGCGCGGGGTCCGGGGGGATTCCGTGTGGGAAGCGTGGGGGCGCTTATATAGGATTTTGTGCTGCCATGGCGCTATCTCATGACCTGCAGGCAAGCGAGCTGAGCAAGCTGGCGCTGCGCCCTGGTCTGCGTCTCGATCCTCTCGAGAGCCCGGGCCAAGTTATTTCAGATGAAGAAACCGATGCGATTATCCGCGCGATCCTCACCGAGGATCAGCAGGAGCAATTGAAGCGTCGTCGTCAAAAACGGGTCGGTAAAGTATTTCCGGAACTGGCCCCGGCTGCGGAGGCGGAAGATAGCGCCGGGCAGGGCGGGTCGCTGGCTGGATCGCTGGCCGGTTCGCTGGCGGGTCGTCTGCGCAAGCGCGCGACGCCGGTCGCGGCGGGCCCGGTTGAGAGCCTAGTGAAGAGCCCAGTGAAGTCCCCAGTGAAGAGCGCAACACCACGCAAGGCCCGCGCAGAGGCTGTCGCGGCTCCGACGACCACGCGGGCGCGGGCGCGGTTCTCGCTGAGCCGATTCAAAACGTTGAAGCTTCGCAGCGATGCAGAGCCGCGCGATGATCGTCAGCCGCGCTGGCTGCGGCCGGTGGCCTATGCCGGGTTTGCCCTGCTGCTTCTGGTCTGGCCGATGTTTCTCGTGCTCTGGCTGGCGCTGGCGGTCTGGGGCTTTGTGATGTTCGTGGCGATTGTCGGCAAGGGCAGCTTTCACGAGGCCTTTGGGCGGCTCTATCGCTGGCTCAAGGCGCGGCGCCCGGACCGGGCCGAGCTCATGCGGCGGCGCATGGATCGTCTGGCTGAGCGGGTCGATGGCTGGCTCGACCGGCTGCCGAGCAGCTGGGCCGAACGTCTGGCGCTGCCGGATTTCAGCGCCGCGGCGCTCGACCCGGACGATGTGGGCGATCTGCCCGATCCGTTTGAAAAACTGACGCGCGCGCCCTCCTGAGGGCGCGTTCGCCGTGGTGGGGGAGTAGGGTCCGGCGTGCCAGTGGCTGCGCCGGGCCGCAAGCCTTGGCGTGATGCCTCAGGGTGCCCTGTGGAGGTGCCCTCTAGGACCGCCGCAGCGGATCCCCGGCATCAGCCCTTGAAAAGCGCGGCCCGCCCCAGTATGTGCGAGCCAAGCAAATAGGGAAGACGTGATCGCAAATGGCCCGTACCAATCCGTTCCAATTCATTCAGCAAGTCCGCTCGGAAGTCGCCAAGGTTGTTTGGCCGACGCGCCGCGAGGTATTCCTGACCACGGTGATGGTATTCATCATGGCCACTTTGACGGCGATTTTCTTTGCCTTGGTGGATCTGGGCATCCGCACCGGGCTGACCTCGGTGCTGGGGCTCTTCGGCTAAGCAGGCTGAATTTCCTCGCGCGCACTTGAAATTGCAGGGCAGGGGCGGTAAGCCGCGCTTTATCCCTGACACTGGCGCGCGGCGATTCGAGCTGCGCGTCGATTTATGGTGTCGGAAGGGCGGGTCAGCCGCCCTTGTTGAATGAAATTAAGGTCTGGCCTTGGCGCCGGATGATCCGAGGAAGTTGGTCGATGGCAAAGCGGTGGTATTCGGTGAGCGTGCTCTCGAATTTTGAAAAGAAAATCGCCGAGCAGATCAGGCAGTCCGTCACCGAGCAGGCGCTCGAGGATGAGATTGACGAGGTTCTGGTGCCCACCGAAGAGGTGATCGAGGTGCGCCGTGGCAAGAAAGTGACCACAGAGCGCCGTTTCATGCCCGGCTATGTGCTGGTGCATATGGAAATGTCGGATCAGGGCTATCACCTGATCAACTCGATCAACCGCGTCACCGGCTTCCTTGGGCCGCAGGGCCGTCCGATGCCGATGCGCGATGCCGAGGTCAATGCGATCCTCAACCGCGTTCAGGAAGGCGAAGAAACGCCGCGGACGCTCATCCACTTTGAAGTGGGCGAGAAGGTCAAGGTCAACGACGGGCCCTTCGAGGGCTTTGACGGCATGGTCGAAGAGGTGGATGACGACAATCAGCGCCTCAAGGTCACGGTGTCGATCTTTGGCCGGGAAACCCCGGTCGAGCTGGAATTTACCCAGGTCGCCAAACAGGGCTGATCTCGGTAGGCCCTTCGCGGGTTTCGCGGCGGGCAGCCCTTGGGCCATAGGTCCCGAGGTTTCATGTGGGAGGCGAGGGGGCCGCGGCCGCCGGACCGAACCACACAACGCAAGATCCCGAGGGGCGCGCCCTGAGGGAGTTGAAAAGGAGAAGGCCAATGGCCAAGAAGCTCGCAGGCAAGATGAAGCTGCAAGTGCCCGCCGGTCAGGCGAACCCGTCGCCCCCCGTCGGCCCCGCACTGGGTCAGCGCGGCATCAACATCATGGAATTCTGCAAGGCGTTCAACGCCAAGACGCAGGACATGGAGCCCGGTGCACCGTGCCCGACCGTGATCACCTATTATCAGGACAAGTCCTTTGAAATGGACATCAAGACGCCGCCCGCGTCCTACTACCTGAGAAAAGCCGCCAAGATCAAATCGGGTGCGAAAACCCCCGGTCGTGAAACCGTGGCAACCGTCACCGCCAAGCAGCTGCGTGAAATCGCAGAAGCCAAGTGGAAAGACCTGAACGCAAACGACGTCGAAGCCGCCATGAAGATCATTCAGGGCAGCGCGCGTTCCATGGGCATCGAGGTGAAGTAAGATGGCAAAACTGGGTAAACGCGCACGCGCCGCACGCGAAGCATTCGCCGGCAAAGAAAACCTGAGCGTCGAAGAGGCGGTTGCACTGGTCAAGGCCAATGCCAAAGCCAAGTTCGACGAAACCATCGAGATCGCTGTCAACCTCGGTGTTGACCCGCGCCACGCAGACCAGATGGTCCGCGGCGTGATCGGCCTGCCGAACGGCACTGGTAAAGACGTCCGCGTGGCGGTCTTTGCCCGTGGCGCGAAAGCGGACGAAGCCAAGGAAGCCGGTGCCGATATCGTTGGTGCCGAAGACCTGATGGAAACCGTGCAAAACGGCACGATCGATTTTGATCGCTGCATTGCCACCCCGGACATGATGCCGATCGTCGGCCGTCTGGGTAAGGTTCTCGGCCCCCGCAACCTGATGCCGAACCCCAAGGTCGGCACCGTGACCATGGATGTCGCGCAGGCTGTCAAAGGCGCCAAGGGCGGTGAAGTGCAGTTCAAGGCCGAGAAAGCCGGTGTTGTGCATGCAGGCGTTGGCAAAGCGTCCTTTGACGAAGCCAAGCTCGTCGAGAACGTGCGTGCCTTCATCAACGCAGTGGCCAAGGCCAAGCCGTCGGGCGCCAAGGGTGCCTATATGAAGAAGATCTCGCTGACCTCGACCATGGGTCCGGGCGTCACCATCGACGTGGCCACCGCCGCGACCGAGTGATCTGATCTTCAGATGATTTGCGCAGGCCCCCGGAGACGGGGGCCTGTTGCGTTTGGGGGCTCTTGTTTTGGCCCTTGTTTTGGGCTGACGCGCCCCTATTTTATGCCAGAGCCCGCCAGAGCGTGGCGAAGGACCAGGATTTTTGCCTGCATTCCGGTTTGCCCCTTCACATTCGGGATAAATACGACTAGATGCACAATTCGTCGGGTTGCCGCGTGTTGCGTGGCAGCCTGATGATTCGTCCAAGACGGTGGGTGGGCTTCGGCCCTTAATCTCCTGCCAGAGACGGGAAACGACAAGATTGGCCGGGGGTCTCCTCGGGCGAATTGGCGATGCCCCGTAAATCGGACATGATTGCCGGACGTTTGCGTCCGGTGGAACTGAGCCGGGGGGCAACCCCCATAATTGGAGTGAAACTGTGGATAGAGCCCAGAAAGAGAAAGTGGTCGAGGAACTCGGCCAGATCTTCGAAAGCTCTGGCGTCGTAGTGGTAGCACATTACGAAGGCCTGACAGTTGCCGAGATGCAGGATCTCCGGTCGCGCGCGCGCGAAGCCGAAGCATCCGTTCGTGTCGCCAAGAACAGGCTCGCCAAGATCGCCCTTGACGGAAAGCCCTGCGCAAGCATTGCTGACTATCTTTCGGGCATGACCGTTCTGACCTTTTCGGAAGACCCCGTGGCAGCAGCCAAGGTCGCCGAAGGTTTCGCCAAGGACAACAAGAAGTTTGAAATCCTTGGCGGGGCTATGGGTGAGAACGCTCTGGACCGGGCTGGTGTTGAAGCCGTGTCGAAAATGCCGTCGCGTGAGGAGCTTATTGCTTCGATCGTTGGCTGCATCGCCGCGCCTGCTTCGAACATTGCCGGTGCGATTGGCGCCCCTGCTTCGAACATCGCGAGCATCCTCTCGACTATCGAGGAAAAGGCGGAAGCCGCCTAAGGCAACTGACATGGCCTGCGTAGGGTAACCCCTGACGTTGGAACACAATCTGTAAACGGAAAGAGCTGATACAATGGCTGATCTGAAAAAACTCGCTGAAGAGATCGTTGGTCTGACGCTTCTCGAAGCACAAGAACTGAAAACCATCCTGAAAGACGAATACGGCATCGAGCCCGCTGCTGGCGGCGCTGTGATGGTTGCCGCAGCTGGCGGCGACGCCGGTGGCGCAGCTGCTGAAGAGCAAACCGAATTCGACGTGATCCTGAAATCGGCCGGTGCGTCGAAAATCAACGTGATCAAAGAAGTCCGCGCCATCACCGGCCTGGGCCTCAAAGAAGCCAAAGAGCTCGTCGAAGCTGGCGGCAAAGCCGTCAAAGAGCAAGTCTCGAAAGACGAAGCCGAGGACATCAAAGGCAAGCTGGAAGCAGCTGGCGCCGAGGTGGAACTCAAGTAATCGGCGCCGGGGTGACCCGCAACGATTTCTAAAGGCTGGGTCCGGTTTTCCGGGCTCAGCCGAACCTGTCTCAGAGAGCCCCTGCCGGGGCGGGGGTTCTCTAAGACGAGGTTCTTCGATCGGGAGGCACGTGGTGGGACACGCGCCGGGAATAGATCGAACCCGTTGTCTCTGATGGGTGTGGTGCCGGGGCCCGACGGCAGCTGCACCCAGCGAGAAATGAAAGGTGACCAGACATATGGCTCAGACCTACCTTGGCCAAAAACGTTTGCGCAGATATTTCGGCAAAATCCGTGAAGTCCTCGAGATGCCGAACCTCATCGAGGTGCAGAAATCCTCGTATGATCTTTTCCTGAATTCCGGCGACCAGCCCCAGCCGATGGACGGCGAAGGCATCAAAGGCGTCTTCCAATCGGTCTTCCCGATTTCGGATTTCAACGAGACCAGCGTGATCGAATTCGTCGATTACGAGCTCGAAAAGCCGAAATACGACGTTGAAGAATGTATGCAACGCGACATGACCTACAGCGCGCCTCTCAAGGTGACGCTGCGTCTGATCGTGTTCGATGTGGACGAAGACACCGGGGCCAAATCGGTCAAGGATATCAAGGAACAAGACGTGTTCATGGGCGACATGCCCCTGATGACGCCGAACGGCACCTTCGTGGTCAACGGCACCGAGCGCGTGATCGTCAGCCAGATGCACCGTTCGCCGGGCGTGTTCTTTGACCACGACAAGGGCAAAACCCATTCCTCGGGCAAGCTTCTCTTTGCCTGCCGGATCATCCCCTATCGCGGCTCCTGGCTCGATTTCGAATTCGACGCCAAGGACATCGTCTTTGCCCGTATCGACCGTCGCCGCAAACTGCCGGTGACGACGCTGCTCTATGCGCTGGGCCTCGACCAAGAGGGCATCATGGATGCCTATTACGACACGGTCGAATTCAAGCTGAAGAAGAACAAGGGCTGGGTCACCAAGTTCTTCCCCGAGCGCGTGCGCGGCACCCGTCCGACCTTTGATCTGGTCGACGCCAATACCGGCGAAGTGATTGCCGAAGCCTCCAAGAAAGTCACGCCGCGCGCGGTCAAGAAACTGATCGACGAAGGCCAAGTGACCGAGCTTCTGGTGCCCTTCGAGCATATCGTCGGCAAGTTCGTGGCGCGGGACATCATCAATGAAGAAAACGGCGCGATCTATGTCGAAGCGGGCGACGAGCTGACGCTCGAGCGCGACAAGGATGGCGACATCATTGGCGGCACGCTCAAAGAGCTGATCGATGCCGGTATCACCGATATCCCGGTTCTCGACATCGACAACATCAATGTCGGCCCCTACATGCGCAACACCATGGCGCAGGACAAGAACATGAACCGCGAAAGCGCGCTCATGGATATCTATCGCGTCATGCGTCCGGGCGAACCGCCCACCGTCGATGCGGCCTCGGCGCTGTTCGACACGCTGTTCTTCGATAGCGAACGCTATGATCTCTCGGCGGTTGGCCGGGTGAAGATGAACATGCGTCTGGCGCTCGACAAGCCGGACACGCAACGGACCCTCGACCGCGAAGACATCGTGGCCTGCATCAAGGCCCTGGTCGAGCTGCGCGACGGCAAGGGCGACATCGACGACATCGACCACCTCGGCAACCGCCGGGTGCGTTCGGTCGGCGAGCTGATGGAGAACCAGTACCGCGTTGGCCTGCTCCGCATGGAGCGCGCGATCAAGGAACGCATGTCGTCGGTCGAGATCGACACGGTGATGCCGCAGGATCTGATCAACGCCAAGCCGGCGGCGGCTGCGGTGCGTGAATTCTTTGGCTCGAGCCAGCTGTCGCAGTTCATGGACCAGACCAACCCTCTCTCGGAAGTGACGCATAAGCGTCGTCTTTCGGCGCTTGGGCCGGGCGGTCTGACCCGTGAGCGTGCCGGCTTTGAGGTGCGTGACGTTCACGCCACCCACTATGGCCGGATGTGCCCGATTGAAACGCCGGAAGGCCCGAACATTGGTCTCATCAACTCGCTGGCGACCTTTGCCCGCGTCAACAAATACGGCTTTATCGAAACGCCCTATCGTCGCGTCGTGGACGGTCAGGTGACGGATAATGTGCAATACATGTCCGCCACCGAAGAGCAGCGTCACGTTGTGGCGCAGGCCAACGCGAATATCGACGAGACCGGCCGCTTTGTGAACGAGATGGTCAACACCCGTCAGGCGGGCGAATACACGCTGTCGCCGATCGAGAATGTTGACCTGATCGACGTGAGCCCGAAACAGTTGGTGTCGGTTGCGGCCTCGCTCATCCCGTTCCTTGAAAACGACGACGCCAACCGCGCCCTGATGGGCTCGAACATGATGCGTCAGGCGCTGCCGCTGCTGCAGGCAGAGGCGCCGCTTGTCGGGACCGGGATCGAGGGCGTCGTGGCCCGCGATTCGGGGGCGGCGATCATGGCGAAACGCGCCGGGATCATCGACCAGGTCGATGCCCAGCGTATCGTTGTGCGCGCCACCGAGGATCTCGAGCCGGGCGATCCGGGCGTCGACATCTATCGTCTGCGCAAGTTCCAGCGGTCGAACCAGAACAGCTGTATCAACCAGAAGCCTCTGGTGAAGGTGGGTGACACCGTGATCAAGGGCGAAGTTGTCGCCGATGGTCCGGCCACCGATATGGGCGAACTGGCCGTCGGTCGGAACGTGGTCGTCGCGTTCATGCCGTGGAATGGCTATAACTTCGAAGACTCGATCCTGATCTCGGAGCGCATGGCGCGTGATGACGTCTTTACCTCGGTGCATATCGAGGAATTCGAAGTCGCGGCCCGTGACACCAAGCTTGGGCCGGAAGAGATCACCCGCGACATCCCGAACGTCGGCGAGGAAGCCCTGCGCAACCTCGACGAGGCGGGCATCGTCTATATCGGCGCCGATGTGGAGCCGGGCGATATCCTCGTGGGTAAGATCACGCCGAAGGGCGAGAGCCCGATGACACCGGAAGAAAAGCTTCTGCGTGCCATCTTTGGCGAGAAAGCCTCGGATGTGCGCGACACCTCGCTGCGCGTCAAGCCGGGCGATTTCGGTACGGTCGTGGAAGTGCGCGTCTTCAACCGCCATGGTGTGGAAAAAGACGAGCGTGCGCTGCAGATCGAGCGTGAGGAAGTCGAACGTCTGGCCCGTGACCGGGACGACGAGCTGGCGATCCTCGAGCGCAACATCTATGCGCGTCTCAAGTCGATGATCCTCGGCAAGGTCGCGGTCAAAGGCCCGAAAGGCGTCAAGGCGAATTCGGACATCACCGAAGAGCTTCTCGAGACGCTGAGCAAGGGTCAGTGGTGGCAGCTTGCCCTCAAGGACGAGCAGGACGCACAGATCGTCGAGGCCCTGAACGAGCAGTATGAGGCGCAGAAACGCGCGCTCGATGCCCGGTTCGAGGACAAGGTCGAGAAAGTGCGCCGCGGCGATGATCTGCCGCCGGGTGTGATGAAGATGGTCAAGGTCTTCATCGCGGTGAAGCGCAAGCTTCAGCCGGGCGACAAGATGGCCGGTCGTCACGGGAACAAGGGTGTGGTGTCGAAAGTCGTGCCGATGGAGGACATGCCGTTCCTCGCGGATGGGACGCCGGTCGATATCTGCCTCAACCCGCTGGGGGTTCCGAGCCGGATGAACGTCGGTCAGATCCTCGAAACCCACATGGGCTGGGCCGCGCGTGGCTTTGGTGTCCAGATCGACGAAGCGCTGCAGGATTACCGGCGCTCGGGCGACCTGACGCCGGTGCGTGAGGCGATGAAGCTGGCCTATGGTGAAGAGGTCTATGACGAAGGCATCGCAGGCATGGACGAAGGTCAGCTGGTCGAGGCTGCGGGCAATGTGACCCGTGGTGTTCCGATCGCAACGCCGGTCTTCGACGGGGCCAAAGAGGCCGATGTCAACGACGCGCTGCGCCGGGCTGGTTTCGACACCTCGGGTCAGTCGGTGCTGTTCGACGGTCGCTCGGGTGAGCAATTCGCCCGTCCGGTGACGGTGGGTGTCAAATACCTGCTCAAGCTGCACCACCTGGTGGACGACAAGATCCACGCGCGGTCTACCGGGCCCTACAGCCTCGTCACCCAGCAGCCGCTGGGCGGTAAGGCGCAGTTCGGTGGTCAGCGGTTCGGGGAGATGGAAGTCTGGGCTCTCGAAGCCTATGGCGCCGCCTACACCCTGCAGGAAATGCTGACCGTGAAGTCGGATGACGTGGCGGGCCGGACCAAGGTCTATGAATCGATCGTCAAAGGCGAAGATAACTTTGAGGCCGGTGTGCCCGAGAGCTTCAACGTTCTCGTGAAAGAGGTTCGCGGCCTCGGCCTCAACATGGAACTCCTGGATGCGGAGGGTGACGAGTAACGGCGCCACCGGAAACTTGCAAAGTTTCCGGCCCGGTTTCTTGCCCAAGAAACCGGGCCCACGCCGACCCACCGCACGAAATTTGAGGACATCAAAATGAACCAGGAACTGACAAACAACCCGTTCAACCCGAACGCGCCCGCACAGGTTTTCGATGAAATCCGTGTGAGCCTGGCCAGCCCTGAGCGTATTCTCAGCTGGTCCTACGGTGAGATCAAAAAGCCGGAAACCATCAACTACCGCACGTTCAAGCCCGAGCGTGACGGTCTGTTCTGTGCGCGTATCTTTGGCCCGATCAAGGATTACGAATGCCTCTGCGGCAAATATAAGCGCATGAAATATCGCGGCGTCGTCTGCGAGAAATGCGGTGTGGAAGTCACGCTGCAGAAGGTCCGCCGCGAGCGTATGGGCCATATCGAGCTGGCCGCGCCCTGCGCCCATATCTGGTTCCTCAAGTCGCTGCCCTCGCGCATCGGCCTGATGCTGGACATGACGCTGCGCGATCTCGAGCGTGTGCTCTATTTCGAGAATTATGTGGTGATCGAGCCGGGTCTCACCGACCTGACCTATGGCCAGATGCTCTCGGAAGAAGAGTTCATGGACGCCCAGGACGCCTATGGCGCCGATGCGTTCACCGCCAATATCGGTGCCGAAGCCATTCGTGACATGCTGGCCCAGATCGACCTCGAAGCCGAGGCCGAGCAGCTGCGCGCGGATCTCGCCGAAGCCACTGGCGAGCTCAAGCCCAAGAAGATCATCAAGCGTCTGAAAGTGGTCGAGAGCTTCCTCGAGAGCGGCAACCGTCCCGAGTGGATGGTGATGACGGTGATCCCGGTGATCCCGCCAGAACTGCGCCCGCTGGTGCCGCTGGATGGGGGCCGTTTCGCGACTTCCGACCTCAACGACCTGTATCGCCGGGTGATCAACCGGAACAACCGTCTCAAGCGGCTGATCGAACTGCGTGCGCCCGATATCATCGTGCGCAACGAAAAGCGGATGCTGCAGGAATCGGTCGATGCGCTGTTCGACAACGGCCGTCGTGGCCGCGTGATCACCGGTGCCAACAAGCGCCCGCTGAAATCGCTGTCGGATATGCTCAAAGGCAAGCAGGGTCGTTTCCGTCAGAACCTTTTGGGTAAGCGGGTCGACTTTTCGGGTCGTTCGGTCATTGTGACCGGTCCCGAGCTCAAGCTGCATCAGTGCGGTCTGCCGAAGAAGATGGCGCTCGAGCTGTTCAAGCCCTTCATCTATTCGCGGCTCGAGGCCAAAGGTCTCAGCAGCACGGTGAAACAGGCGAAGAAGCTGGTGGAGAAGGAACGTCCCGAGGTTTGGGATATTCTCGATGAGGTGATCCGTGAACACCCCGTCATGCTCAACCGGGCGCCGACGCTGCACCGTCTGGGTATTCAGGCGTTCGAACCCACGCTGATCGAAGGGAAGGCGATCCAGCTGCACCCGCTGGTCTGCTCGGCCTTCAACGCTGACTTTGACGGCGACCAGATGGCCGTTCACGTGCCGCTGAGCCTTGAGGCCCAGCTCGAGGCGCGGGTTCTGATGATGTCGACGAACAACGTTCTGTCGCCGGCCAACGGCGCGCCGATCATCGTTCCGTCGCAGGATATGATCCTTGGTCTCTATTATGCCTCGCTGCAACGCGAAGGCATGAAGGGCGAGGGCATGTCGTTCGCGTCGATCGACGAGGTTCAGCACGCTCTGGACGCGGGCGAAGTGCATCTGCATGCCAAGGTCACCGCGCGGGTTCCGCAGATCGATGCCGAGGGCAACGAGTTCATTACCCGTATCGAGACCACGCCGGGCCGGGTCCGTCTTGGCGCGCTTCTGCCGAAGAACGCCAAGGCACCGTTCAGCCTCGTCAACCGTCTGCTGCGCAAGAAAGAAGTGCAGCAGGTCATCGATACCGTCTACCGCTATTGCGGTCAGAAGGAATCGGTCATCTTCTGTGACCAGATCATGGCGATGGGGTTCCGCGAAGCGTTCAAGGCGGGCATCTCGTTCGGCAAGGACGACATGGTCATTCCCGATGACAAGTGGAGCATCGTCAACGAGACGCGCGAGCAGGTCAAAGGCTTTGAGCAGCAGTACATGGACGGCCTGATCACTCAGGGCGAAAAGTACAACAAGGTGGTCGATGCCTGGTCGAAATGTAACGACCATGTCACCGAAGCCATGATGGGCACGATCTCGGCGTCGAAAACCGACGAGAACGGTGTCGAGCTCGAGCCGAACTCGGTCTATATGATGGCCCACTCCGGTGCGCGTGGCTCGGTCACGCAGATGAAGCAGCTGGGCGGGATGCGCGGCCTGATGGCGAAGCCGAATGGCGACATCATCGAGACGCCGATCATCTCGAACTTCAAGGAAGGTCTGACCGTTCTTGAATACTTCAACTCGACCCACGGGGCGCGGAAAGGTCTGTCGGATACGGCTCTGAAAACCGCGAACTCGGGCTATCTGACCCGCCGTCTGGTGGACGTGGCGCAGGACTGCATCGTGCGCGAGCATGATTGCGGCACCGACCGCGCGATCACCGCAGAGCCGGCGGTCAATGACGGCGAAGTCGTGGCGAGCCTTGGCGAGCGTGTTCTGGGCCGTGTTGCGGCCGAGGATATCCTCAAGCCGGGGACCGAAGAGGTCATCGTGGCCGAAGGCCAGCTCATCGACGAGCTCACCGCTGATGCGATCGAGGAGGCCGCGGTGCAATCCGCGCGCATCCGCAGCCCGCTCACCTGTGAGGCCGAGGATGGCGTCTGTGCCATGTGCTATGGTCGTGACCTGGCGCGCGGCACGATGGTCAACGAAGGCGAAGCGGTGGGCATCATCGCGGCGCAGTCGATCGGGGAACCCGGGACACAGCTGACGATGCGGACCTTCCACATCGGGGGCGTTGCGCAGGGTGGCCAACAGTCGTTCCTGGAAGCAAGCCAGGAGGGCACGGTCGTGTTCGAGAGCGCCACAACGCTCGAGAACTCGCTCGGTGAGACGCTGGTCATGGGCCGGAATATGAAGCTCAAGATCATGGGCGATGGCGAGCGTGAGCTGGCCAGCCACAAGATCGGCTATGGCTCGCGCCTGCATGTCACCGAAGGGCAGAAAGTGTCCCGCGGCGACAAGCTCTTCGAATGGGATCCCTATACCCTGCCGATCATCGCCGAGAAGTCGGGTACCGCGAAATTCGTGGACCTGGTGACCGGTGTGGCCGTGCGTGACGAAACCGATGACGCGACCGGCATGACCCAGAAGATCGTGGTTGACTGGCGTGCGGCGCCCAAGGGCAATGAGCTCAAGCCTGAGATCATCGTCATGGGTGAGGATGGTGAGCCGGTCCGCAATGAAGCGGGCAACCCGGTGACCTATCCGATGTCGGTGGATGCGATCCTCTCGATCGAGGATGGTGATCCGATCAAGGCGGGTGACGTCGTGGCGCGTATTCCGCGTGAAGGCGCCAAGACCAAGGACATCACCGGTGGTCTGCCGCGTGTGGCCGAACTCTTTGAGGCACGTCGCCCCAAGGATCACGCCATCATCGCGGAGATCGACGGCTATGTTCGCTATGGTCGCGACTACAAGAACAAGCGTCGCATCAGCATCGAACCGGCCGACGAGACCATGGAAACCGTCGAGTACATGGTGCCCAAGGGCAAGCACATTCCTGTTCAGGAAGGTGACTATGTCCAGAAGGGCGATTACATCATGGACGGCAACCCGGCACCGCATGACATCCTGTCCATCATGGGTGTCGAAGCGCTGGCGGATTACATGATCGACGAGGTCCAGGACGTCTATCGTCTGCAAGGCGTGAAGATCAACGACAAGCATATCGAAGTGATCGTGCGTCAGATGCTGCAGAAGTGGGAAATCCTCGACAGCGGGGACACTACGCTTCTCAAAGGCGAGCATGTGGACAAGGCCGAGTTCGACGCGGCCAACCAGAAGGCGCTCGATCGGGGCAAACGTCCGGCTCAGGGCGAGCCGATCCTGCTCGGGATCACCAAGGCGTCGCTGCAGACCCGCAGCTTCATCTCGGCGGCCTCGTTCCAGGAAACGACCCGCGTGCTCACCGAGGCATCGGTTCAGGGCAAGCGCGACAAGCTGGTTGGTCTGAAAGAGAACGTCATCGTTGGCCGGTTGATCCCGGCGGGCACCGGTGGTGCGACGCAAGAGATGCGTCACATCGCGCAGGGCCGCGACAATGTCGTGATCGAAGCGCGTCGCGAGGAGGCCGAAGCGGCCGCCGCGCTGGCCGCTCCGGTTCAGGAAGACGTGGTCGGTGGCGATGCGTTCGACAATCTGGTGGAAACGCCGGAAAGCCGCGACAGCTGATCCAAGCGATCTGAGAAAAACGGGGGCCTCGCCACATCGGCGGGGCCCTTTCTTTTTGAGTCTTGGCCTCTGCTGTCCCAGTAGCGGATTGTGCCAAGTCGGTGATGGATACAATTCGTACCTTGCCACTGGCGGCGTTTGCTTTGAGAAATGACGCGAGGGCAGGAGGACGCCATGGCCATTTCCGACAATCTGAAAGGGGCGCTGTTGATGATGGCGTCGATGGCCGCCTTTACCATCAACGACATGTTTATGAAGATGATGACCGGGCAGGTGCCCGTGGTGCAGCTCATCTTCCTGCGGGGTGCGCTGACCACGACGGCGGTGAGCCTGCTGGCGTGGCGGATGGGGGCGTTCAGCGGGCGGATCGCGCCGCGGGATCGGGTGTTTGTGGCGCTGCGCACAGGCGCGGAGATCTGTGCCACCTATTTCTTTCTCACCGCGCTCAGCCATATGCCGCTCGCCAATATCACGGCGATCCTGCAGGCGCTGCCCCTGGTGCTGGCGCTGGCGGCGGCACTGTTTCTGGGCGAGGGCTTTGGCTGGAAGCGTCTGGTGGCCATTGTCATCGGTTTTATCGGCGTGATGCTCATCGTGCGGCCCGGGGCGGAAGGGTTCACGATCTATTCGATCTACGGGCTGATTGCGGTCTGTTTCGTCACGGTGCGCGATCTCTCGACGCGCCGGTTGTCACGCGAGACGCCCTCGATGCTGGTGACGTGGGTGACGACCGTGGCGATCACGCTGGTCTATGGCGTGGTCAGCACGGGGGTGGACTGGGCGCCGATCAGCGGGCGCGAGGCGCTGCTGCTGACGCTGACTTCAGGGTCGATCTTCTGTGGCTATCTGTTTTCGATCATGGTGATGCGGGTGGGAGAGATATCCTTTACCGCGCCGTTCAGATACACCGGGCTGCTCTGGGCGCTGGCGCTGGGCTGGTTTGCCTTTGGCGAATGGCCGGCGCCTCTGACACTTCTGGGGGCGGGGATCGTGGCCGCCAGTGGCGTGTTCACGATTTACCGCGAAGCGCGGACAGGTCGGCGAACACCTCTGCAATATGGTCCTCGGATACGTTGAACCGGGTTTTGAACAGCTCTTTTTGCGCCTCGTCCGCCGGGACCAGATTGCGCGGCTGAAACTTGTCGCCGGAATCATTGTCGTCATGTTTCGAGCGCAGATACATCGGCGGCGCGGGCTGGATCATCATCGGCATCACCTGATGCAGCTTGTGATGGCCGAAGTTCATCACCGTCTTGCTGTCCTTGGCGGGGAAATAGACCGCCAGCCCACAGGACAGGAAATGGCCGAATTCGGCGCGCACGGCGAGGCCGCTGTCTGACAGTTTGACGCTGAACCCGTTGTTGAAATCAAAGGCCATGCGCCCGGTTTCACGGTGGAAACGACCGCTGCGGCGGAGCGCAAACCGGGCCTGTTGCACAAAGTCGATGCCGATGGCGTCGTCATCGTCGATGCGAAATTGCAGCGAGGGCTGATCGGTGTCGCCGAGCTCGGCCTTGATGGCCAGTTCGAGCGCGGTGCGGTGCTTGATCGGCGGGGTCGGCACGATCTTGAGCTGGGGCAGGGGGGCGGTGATCTCGTGCAGCCGGTCGAGCCAGTGTTTCGGCATGTTCTCCCCGATGATGACCAGCACGGTGAACTCGGGGTTGGTTTGGGCCTTGAGCGAGGGCAGGGTCAGGCTCTCGAAGTGCCAAAAGCGCAGCGCCATGCGCGCGTCGTCATAGAGATAGGCCTCGCGTTCCTCGAGGCTGTCGTGCATCCGGCGAAACCCGCCGTGGGCCGGGTAGGAGAAGCGGCAGACACCGATCACGCGCATGATGGCGCCCCGGTGCGGCTGTGGCTATCGGCGATGGACGGCACGGATATGGTCTTGGTCAATGTTGAATACCTGTTTCAAATGTCGGGCGTCTTCCTCGGTGACGCGGGGCACGCGGACGGGCTTGATCCCGTCTTTTTGTCGAGAGTCATTATACTCATTATGGCCGCGGATATACATATCCTCTCCGGTGACGCTCAGCACCGGCATCACGCGGGTCAGTTTGGCATGGCTGAAATTCATGATGCCGCGCGAGGCGTGGGGTGAGACGGCCATCGCCAGCGCCGGGGTCCAGAGCGCTTCGACACAGGGTTTGGCGCGCAGGCCCTTGGCGTCGATCCGGGCGATATAGCCCTGGTTGAAATCAATGCCGACATAGCGGTTGCGGGCGATGACGCCTGACAGATCCTCTGCCACTTCGCGCAGCCGTTTGACGAAATGGATGCTGACCGCGTCGTCATCATCCATGCGGAATTGCAAGGAGGGCAGGCCAGTCGGCTGGCGCAGCTCTTGCAGGATTTCCTTCATCACCGGGCGGTGGCGTTTTGGCGGGCGGGCGATGATCACCGCCTGCGGGATGTCGGCCAGAAGCGCCTCGAGCCGGGCGCGATGCTGGTCAGGGAAGGAGGTGCCGATCACCACGCCGAGGGTGAAGTTCTGATCGCTCTGGGCGCGCAGCGGCGGCAGGGTGATCGTCTCGAACATGCGAAACCGTTCGTCGAGCCGGGTGGGGTCGTAGAGAAAGGCCTCGCGTTCGGCGATGGTTTCATGTTCGACCTGAAACCCGCCAAGCGCCGGGTAGGAAAACCGGCAAAGCCCGATCACCTGCATATCACGACTGTTCATTGCGACCGCTCTGATTGTTCCTGCTCGACCATCGTCGACAATAATGACAAGAACAAGATCATACCGCGACGGGGTAAGGAGAAGAATGGGGGCAGGGAGAAATGGGGCGTGCTGTTGACAAGCCTTCCGACTCCCCCTATACGCGCCCCATCCAGGCACTGGGGGGTCGCCCTCAATGCCTATATCAAAATTCTAGTGGACAAGATCCGGGCACTTTTATCGCCCCGATCCTCTGGGAACCCACCGCGTCGTTTACCTCGGAATGGAAACGATTGCGGCATTTGTGCTTGCGGACGCGTTAAGTGCAGAAACTGAAACCGCATAGGGCCCATGGCCTGGTGCAAACACATGTGTTGAGAGACGGGAAAGAGACCGGAATGCCAACGATCCAACAGCTGATCCGCAAGCCGCGGCAGCCCAAAGTTAAGCGCTCGAAGTCGATGCACCTCGAGCAGTGCCCCCAGAAACGCGGCGTCTGCACGCGAGTCTATACCACGACCCCGAAAAAGCCGAACTCGGCCATGCGGAAGGTCGCCAAGGTGCGCCTGACCAACGGCTACGAGGTGATCAGCTACATTCCGGGTGAGAGCCACAACCTGCAGGAACACTCGGTTGTTCTGATCCGCGGCGGCCGTGTAAAAGACCTTCCCGGTGTGCGCTATCACATCCTTCGTGGTGTTCTGGATACCCAGGGCGTCAAAGACCGTAAGCAGCGTCGTTCGAAATACGGCGCCAAGCGTCCTAAGTAAGAGGAATCTGAGATGTCTCGTCGTCACGCTGCTGAAAAACGCGAAGTCCTGCCCGACGCCAAGTTTGGTGACCGGGTTCTGACGAAATTCATGAACAACCTGATGATCGACGGTAAGAAATCGGTCGCCGAAAAGATCGTCTACAACGCGCTCGATCGCGTTGAAGGCAAGATCAAGCGCGCCCCCGTCGAAGTCTTCCACGAAGCCCTGGACAACATCAAACCGTCGGTCGAGGTTCGCTCGCGCCGTGTGGGTGGTGCCACCTACCAGGTTCCCGTCGAAGTGCGCCCCGAGCGCCGTGAAGCGCTGGCGATCCGCTGGCTGATCACCGCCAGCCGCGCCCGCAACGAGAACACGATGGAAGAGCGCCTCGCCGGTGAGCTGCTTGACGCCGTTCAATCGCGCGGTTCCGCTGTCAAGAAACGCGAAGATACCCACAAGATGGCCGAAGCGAACAAAGCTTTCAGCCATTACCGCTGGTAAGTCCGGAGAGGAACTACACCCATGGCACGCGATTATCCGCTCGAACGGTACCGCAACTTCGGTATCATGGCCCATATCGACGCAGGCAAGACCACCTGCTCGGAACGTATCCTGTTTTACACCGGCAAATCCCACAACATCGGTGAGGTGCATGATGGCGCCGCCACCATGGACTGGATGGAGCAGGAGCAGGAACGCGGGATCACCATCACCTCGGCTGCGACCACCACCTTCTGGGAACGCACCGAAGACGGCGAGACCCCCGACACGCCCAAGCACCGGATGAACATCATCGACACCCCCGGCCACGTGGACTTCACCATTGAAGTCGAACGTTCGCTGGCGGTTCTCGACGGTGCGGTTGCTGTTCTCGACGCCAACGCCGGCGTTGAGCCCCAGACCGAAACCGTGTGGCGTCAGGCTGACCGCTACAAAGTTCCGCGTATCGTCTTCGTCAACAAGATGGACAAGATCGGCGCGGACTTCTTCAACTGCGTTCACATGATCAAAGACCGCACCGGCGCGACCCCCGTGCCCGTGGCGATCCCGATCGGCGCAGAGAACGAGCTCGAAGGTCTGCTGGACCTCGTGACCATGGAAGAGTGGCTGTGGCAGGGTGAAGACCTCGGCGCGAGCTGGGTCAAGGCCCCGATCCGCGACAGCCTCAAGGACATGGCCGAAGAATGGCGTGGCAAGCTCATCGAGAACGCCGTCGAAATGGACGACGCCGCGATGGAAGCCTATCTCGAAGGCGAAGAGCCCGACGTCCCGACGCTCCGCAAGCTGGTCCGCAAGGGCACGCTGTCGCTGAGCTTCGTGCCGGTTCTCGGTGGCTCGGCCTTCAAGAACAAAGGCGTTCAGCCGCTTCTCAACGCTGTGATCGATTATCTGCCCAGCCCGCTGGACGTGGTCGACTACATGGGCTTCAAACCCGGCGATGAAGAAGAAGTTCGGAACATCCCGCGTCGTGCAGACGATGCGATGCCGTTCTCGGGCCTGGCCTTCAAGATCATGAACGACCCCTTCGTGGGCTCGCTGACCTTCACGCGCATCTACTCGGGCGTGCTGAACAAAGGCGACACCGTTCTGAACTCGACCAAAGGCAAGAAAGAGCGCATCGGTCGTATGATGATGATGCACTCGAACAACCGTGAAGAGATCGAAGAAGCCTTTGCAGGCGACATCATCGCGCTGGCGGGTCTGAAAGACACCACCACCGGTGACACTCTGTCGGACGTGAAAGAGCCCGTGGTTCTCGAAACCATGACCTTCCCCGATCCGGTGATCGAGATCGCGGTCGAGCCGAAAACCAAGAACGACCAAGAGAAAATGTCTCAAGGTCTGCAGCGTCTGGCGGCCGAAGACCCCTCCTTCCGTGTGGAAACTGACATCGAAAGCGGTCAGACCATCATGAAAGGCATGGGCGAACTTCACCTCGACATTCTCGTCGATCGTCTGAAGCGCGAATTCAAGGTCGAAGCCAACATCGGTGCCCCCCAGGTGGCCTATCGCGAGACCATCGGTCACGAGATCGAACACACCTACACCCACAAGAAACAGTCGGGTGGTTCGGGTCAGTTCGCCGAAGTCAAAATGGTCATCTCGCCCACAGAAGCCGGTGAAGGTTACTCGTTCGAGAGCCGCATCGTCGGTGGTTCGGTGCCGAAGGAATACATCCCCGGTGTCGAAAAAGGGATCGAGAGCGTCATGGACAGCGGTCCGCTCGCGGGCTTCCCCGTGATCGACTTCAAGGTCGCGCTGATCGACGGTAAGTTCCACGATGTGGACTCTTCGGTCATGGCCTTCGAGATCGCTGCACGTATGTGCATGCGTGAAGGTCTCCGCAAAGCGGGCGCCAAGCTGCTCGAGCCGATCATGAAGGTCGAAGTTGTCACGCCGGAAGAATACACCGGTGGCATCATCGGCGACCTGACCTCGCGTCGCGGTCAAGTGTCGGGCCAAGAGCCGCGCGGCAACGCCATCGCGATCAACGCGAATGTTCCGCTCGCGAACATGTTCGGCTACATCAACACCCTGCGTTCGATGTCCTCGGGCCGCGCGCAGTTCACGATGCAGTTCTCGCATTACGATCCGGTTCCGTCGAACATCTCGGAAGAGATTCAGGCGAAATACGCATAATCCGGGTGGCGGGGTCAGCCCCGCCCTACCCAACCTGTAGGGTGGGCGCCGCCCACCACCTGAAAAGACAAAGGAGGCCATCATGGCAAAGGAAAAGTTTGACCGCACGAAACCGCATGTGAACATCGGCACGATTGGTCACGTTGACCACGGCAAGAC
>NZ_JAYMDV010000012.1:0-30215 GCF_037027165.1 Roseovarius sp. CH_XMU1461 | reverse complement strand
AGGTCCTTGGGTAGATTGCCCCGGTTGCGCCGGACCGCCCGGCGCGGGGACGCTTGCGGCGGAGCCTGTTCGTCCTGCTGGGTCTCGACCTCGGCGACTGCGGCCTCAAGATCCTCGAACGCCAGTTGCCGCTCGTCTTCGCTCAGCTTCTCCGACCGTTTGCCATGCACGGCCTGGTTCAGCTCGGCAATGAGGTGCTCCAGGCGTTTGTTGGCCTCCCGCAGCGCATCCCGCTCGCGCAGCACTGCCAGAACAGCGTCACGCTGGTCTTCGGGAATGGCAGAAAGGTCGATGGGCGGGGCACTGGACATGGCCGGAGCATAGCTCGATCCGCACCTTGGTGGGCAGGCTTTCCGGGCGCCCGAGTCACTCTGCCGCAGCCGGTCGGCGCGCTTCAAGGGACCGCACCCGCCGCCAATCCAGCCCGGCAAACAGCGCCTCGAATTGGGCGCGGTTCAAGGTCATCGCCCCGTCGCTTATGGCAGGCCAGGTGAAGCTGCTCTCCTCCAGCCGCTTGTAGGCCATGACCAAGCCACTGCCGACCCAGAACAGGATCTTCATCCTGTCCGCCCGCTTGGCCCGGAATACGAAGACCGTGCCCGTGAACGGATCTTCCGCCAGTGCTGACTGCACGAGCGCTGCCAAGCCGTCATGGCCTTTGCGGAAATCCACCGGCTTCGTCGCCACCAGGATCCGGACGCCCTGCGACGGCATCAGCATGGCGAGGTCCCGAGCGCATGCACGATCTCGGCGATCTGGGCTGCGGGCGTGCCGGATGCCAGCTCAATCCTGACTTCGCCCGAGAGGATCCGGATCACCTCTTCCGATGCCGGAATGTCCGGTTCCCGCGGCGCCTCCGGCACATCGCAGACCACCAGCGGAGCGAAGACCGGTTCATCCAGCTCCGCCGCTGGCAACACCAGCTCCCCCTGCTTCGCCAGCCGGCGCCAAGCCGACAGCTGGTTTGGCAAGACCCCATACCGCGCCGCCACGGCATTCACTGTCGCGCCCGGCTCAAGCGTATCCGCAACGGCCTGCGCCTTCACTGCATCCGGCCACCGCCGGTGACCCGACGCGTAGATCTCGACGCCCAACGATTTGAGAAACGAATTTGTAGCGCACATTGCGAAACGCACTCCCCACTATGAGATGGGTATGATCTCGCAGGCGAGCACCGCCCCTACAACGTGGGGCCAGGACACCGTTTACGTTAAAAGTCACATCTTACGGTGTGAGATTCGCCCGCTCATCGATCTCTATCAGAAGTCTATTTCGAGGTGCCCTGATGGCCGGCTAAAAGTCATATCTTACGGTGTGAGGACAGGGTGAAGCCGCAGCTACGGGCCTCCGTTGAAGTCATATCTTACGGTATGGGCCCAGAATCACTGCTTGGCGATTGCTGATGGTCCTAGTGTGCTCATAACGCTCCTAAAAGTCATAATTTACGGTGTGAGGAGACTCACTAAGGGGGCTCTAAAAGTCACATCTTACGGTGAGAGATGAAGCCAGCGCTCTCCGAAAAGTCGAATCTTACGGTATGAGGCAGAGGTCGGCATAGGGTCTAAAAGTCGGATCTTACGGTGTGATACCGGGCGTCAGCCCTCCCAAAAAGTCACATCTTACGGTGTGAGGGCGCGGTTGGATCAGATGTAAAAGTCATATCTTACGGTGTGAGGCTCTGGCCCCAAAACACCCCAGATTGAGGTTGTCAGGCTACTTTTTCGCCAAAAGGAGCCACGCATGTCATTCCCCTCGGAACTCGCCCGGAAGTTCATCTCATTGCTGCACGCCATCCCAGGGAGCCCTGAACGGGATCACCTCCTAGGCTCTTCGGAGGTATTTTGCCTTCCTGCAAGCAAAGCGTTTTGCTCGAGCCCGATACACCTCTGTCCTTCGGCAGTCAGATCCAGAAGCTTGATCTCTTTATCCATAGAGACGTCGCTCCAGACATGGTCTGTGAACCTCATCGAATTGATGGTAGCTTTCTTGGCCCCAGTGTTGCGCATGATGATCTCGCAGGCAGCGGCTGCCATGGTCTTTGCCGAATAGAATGTTGGTATCACGGTTCCAACTTCATTTACCAAGGGAGAGAAACGTGCATCTTCATTTGTGGATCCCGTAAAATTGATCGGCTGGGTATTTGCCGTGATGGATTCTAAGGAGCCTAGTTCAGGCATCCAACGACACGTCCTGTCGTCAATCCTCTCAGTCTCTCTACAGAAGGGATCGGGATTCTGACTTCCATACCTGCCTACCCGAAGTTTGGGGGTGAACTGACTGTCTTGAATATTTTTGAGACGTAATCAGGGTATGATCCAAGAAATTCGAAGGGCGGCCTACATTCAAAATTACTGTTGTCCAGCACAAGCCATTCAAGAAGTAGGATTTCCGGCCATTTGTTTTCCTCTGCAGTCTCGATCAGGTCTGAGATCACCGGGTGGACTCGTTGCCGATCAATGTCGAACTGAAATACCGGATAGGCAGGCCTACCTTCCTTGTCAAAGCGAAGGATTGTTCGCTTTGCCTCGAGGCGCAGAAGCGTCGAAGACGGGTTGGAGCTCGATTTTCCTAAAAACTTACAGGCTTGCTTCTGAGTAGCGAATGCGACGGAGCAAAACAGATGCTGAACCCACTCAGCCCGCTCCAGAGCTTCTACGAGTTGGGAATCGAGAGAAATCTCAATTTCGGCCTCTTGAGATGAAGGGCTGTCGGGTCTCATATGGAGAGTCGCTAAACCAAGGAAGTGGTCTCTAATGAGTTTCTCAAGACTCGTAGACATGAGGTATTCGTAAAACTCATGATGATCTCGCGATCCCCACCAATTCTTGTTGGTAGTTGCTGTCCTAGGAAACGGAATTTTCTCATGGGAATATTGCGTCCGTGGAGTCAACCTCGAGGGGTTTGGAGACAGTTCTTTTTGAATAGGAAAATCTGAGAACCCCATTGCCGCGCGATCAAACTCAGCCAATATCTGCATGATGTCCTGCTGAAGCTCCTCGATCGATGACAAGTCCAATAGAGCAAGTTTGAGAGAGTCTAGATCCCTCTTACCAATCAATTTTCGAGAAACCTCTTCAGAAATTTCCAATCTTGAGGCCGAGGTTTTGATCATGATGGTCTCGTTCGATGGAGAGCGGGCCCTCAGCTAGGCTGTCCCTGCAAGCATAGCGATTATAGCAGAGTTATCAAGTGTAGCCTGCCTGCTTGTCCAAGCAGATGCAACAACCGAAGTTGGACTTCGGCGGGCTTCGCCAGGCACCTCGCAACCCGGATATAGTCAGAGTCCAATGCCCATCTGCCTGCACCTAAAAATTCGCAGGTCGGAGAGAACAGTTTTAGATTTGGGCGGATTTCTGTCCAAAACCATGATAAATCTTATAGACTACAAGGTCCTACCGCGCGACGCGCGACAAGTCAGGTCGTTCGCTGATCCCGCCACGCGCAAGGCGTCACGGACAGGGGCAGTGCGGGACAATCTTGTACATACACTCGCAGGCACAATCGAGAGTGTCTCTCCTCTGGAGATGAAACCGAGCGGCGCGGCGTTCTTCAAAAGCAGCCTGTTCGAAAGGGAATGCGATGCCCTCATAAGGACAAACCCGAGAAGGTGGGCGCAGCGGTTTCGCTGGAATGGGAGCCGGAAGGCCTGAGCGCTTCGTGGCTGGCCAAGCGGATCTCTCAGATGAGAGCTTCGTGCTCTGGCATGTCTCATTTTAAGCAGCTCAATCGACGTTATGGCATCGAGCAAAAAATGAGGGTGCCGCCACACCATATCGACGGTATCTCTAATATCGACCTCGACGGATGCTGCATCGGCGGCAGACAACTTCCGGCATTCGCGTACTTTCACGCCAATCGTGTATACCAATGCTGCAGAGGAAACGCCGAAAGCGCCGAAGAAATGCCATAAGCGAAATCCATTTTTCAATTTTCATATCACTGGAAACTAAATCCCTCGGGCTAACAATCTATGCGCCCGAGGGAAGCTGGGTCAGACCACCAATACACTGGCCCGATTCACCGGCTTGGAGAGTAATAGGGGCAAGATGCAGTTTGTTGGAGAAATGTCAACATGTTAGTAGATGCCAGCCAGTATCTAAAATTGCTTTGGGGGCTAAAGGACCAGCTGTCAGCTGCGCTTAGAACAATGCGTCAGCTTTCTGGACCTCGCCCAATCCGTCCGAGCGCTCTTGTCGGTCGTTTTTGGACGAGAAATGGCTAGTGCTACTTAACGTCATCAAACCGCCTTTCAGGCTGTTACAACGTTACAAACTGTCGCGTAAGTTATTGAAAAATGAGTTGATAGGGAGTTCAGCGCTCTCCATCGCCGAGTCCTAGTCTTCCGCTTGGCCGACTGCCCCGTACACTCCTATGGCGACGCTTGATAATTCTGGAGAGCTTTACAGAGAGACAGACATAGGACTAAGTTTGTCATGCGCCGCAAGATTTTGGAGTGCCAATGTCCGCTGAAGCCAAACCTGTCTACCCAGTTGATACTGAAAGCCTATATCTTCCGCCCAAAGAGGCCGCCAAAATAGGAAAGAAGTATACTCACGAGTATCGATCCGGTGAGCCATACCACCATATTTGCATCGATGATTTTCTGCCCTTGGAGATTGTGCAAAAGGTTTATGGGGAAGCTTTAGCCTTTGACCCAAAGCCACCAGAAAACAGCTCCGCCCAAGAGCATCTCAAAGCATCCTATAGCCCTGATATACTGCCTGACTATACACGGCTTGTTTTTAGCGCACTCAACTCCCAGTCTTTTATCCGTTTCCTAGAAGAAATGTCTGGTATCAGTGGTTTGATCGCCGATCCTTATTTCAAGGGCGGCGGCATACACAGAACCAACAACGGCGGCTATCTAGGAGTCCATGCCGATTTCAACCACCACAAACAGATGAACTTAGAAAGGCGGCTGAACGTTCTCATATATCTCAACCCAGAATGGAAAGCTGAGTATGGCGGAGATTTTGAGATCTGGACTGATGATATGAAGGAGAAGATTTCTAGTTACGCTCCGATTCAAAATCGGATGTGCTGTTTTAGTACATCATCAAAAAGCATGCATGGAAATCCGGAACCAGTAAACCACCCAGATGGAAAACCAAGAATTTCCATTGCGCTATACTATTATACCGCAACCTGGACAGACAGCCATGTGGCCCATAGCACTCTTTTCCGACCACGTCCCGGCACATCGGACCAACAAACGTATAAGCAGGACAGACTCAGAGTTATGCGGAAGTACACTCCGCCCGTGCTCCATCCACTTACAGAGAAAGTGATGCATAAATTGCGCCTAATATAGGCATGGCACGGTACGACGATACTATCTATATTTCCCACACAAAATATTTGTTGTGTAGGAATTCCATGATCCTGCCGCTTCAACTCCAAACCATCTACCAAAATCTCGTGCAGCATCATAAGGCTGCCATCAGTCAGTAGTAAATTTGAAGTACTCGTTTCGCTTGAAAAGCGTAGGTAATTGCCCCATATTGGCATCTTTTGGCCACCCGTAGAACAGGAGGGAGTGATGATCAAAGTTGCAGACTATCCACAGCTCAAAGCTCTCTGCTGGAACATGCCTGCAGATGCCGAGTTGGAAGAGAAGGACGCCGCGCGTCTTTACGTTCGTAATTGGCGTCATGTCAGGGCTAAGCACCTTGGCGACCGAGAGATTGCCTTGATGCGTCATCTCAAGAAGAATTACCGAGCCGCTCAACTGAATGTTTGATGCGCAAGCATCATCAGAGAATCCAGGTAATTATGGCTAGAATGCGCAGAGTTCTTCTGATCTCTGCGCATGCCTATTTTGGGGCGAAACTGCCATCGTCATGGAATTGGGGGGCGGAGTACAGGGAGCCGGCCGATATCGATTTTCTTTGCAATATCGATCTGCCCTGTTGGAGGGAGTTGCGCCAAGCTTTCTTCCGAGATCAATTCAGGGCGTTGTTCCCGAATGGGGACGTAGAAGAGACAGGTGAATTCGTTTCTGATCAGTATGGCATCCGGGGCCGGCTGCACTACTGTTGCAACTAAGTAGAAATGTCACTTGTTGCGCAAAGCAGAAGTGTCACCGTAGGACGCGATGGGAGCAAAGCCTGACAGGGCGGAGACCTCACATATCGCAGTCCTGACTGGCTTTGCGTTCCGCGTTTTGCTTGCGGTCTGCGCGGGAGTTCCAGCCTTTGTTGCGGCGGCCATTCTTTCGGTAACCGTCGCGGGCGCTTTCCGGGCGCACTTCGACATTATCGGCGGCCTTGTCCTGCTCAGCCTTGATATGGGCGAGGACCGCACCGAGATGCTTGTTGTCGGTGATCGCTGGATGCGTGACGCGCTGCTGCTGCGGATCGACGATGGTGCAGGGCAGGGCAATGCCCTTGTGCCGATTCTGGAAGCGCCCGTCGGGGAACTCGTAGGTGTCGGCGTATTTGCCAACCAGACCCCGTGTCAGATCGTTGACCTCCAGCCGGATGCGTTTGTGATCGTACTTCAGAGTCAGATCTTTGCTGACATAGTGCCTGTTGCGCAGGCAGAAGATCTCGGCCAGCCGGTCCGTTGCGACGCTCTGCCGACACGTAAGAGCCAAAAGCTCTGCCGCATTGTCCACTGTCAGCCGACCATCATCGACCTGCGCCAATACCTCTAAGCGGTGCAACTCGTGCTCGCTCATCACCACCCATCCCATGCACAATCTCCAGCGATCTCTTAGGGGAGAGCGACATTCCTGAATTGCTCATGGGTGACATTTTAGCTTTGCGGCTACACACTACTGAATCGCATAATGATGATCATGTAAAAAGCTGATTTGCGAAGCTTTTTTATTCAAGAGGCGTTGGCGGGAGCTGGGCTGATGGCCGCTTTGATCTCTCCAAAGGTCATGTGTTGCGAGATGCAGTGGATCTGGCCGGTACCTTAGATTTCACGCTTATTGTTTTATCGCAGGTAGTCCTAGAAGTAGTCGCGCATGCAGAGCTGCTTCTCTCCGAGATGGTCCATCTTATGATGGCTCATAGCTTGGAGACAACGCTTCTATGACGAGATCGACAGCTCTACTTATGACAAGATGATCAACGCCTATGTCTGCAATTTCCGCGAGATCCTGCGCGCCGAAACCGGGCATAAATATATCGAGACTTCTACGGGCGCGGCTACATGATCACCGATCCCAATCCCGCCGAAGCACAGCAGCAGATCGCGGCCGACGCGAAACCCCTGCTTCTCGAAAGCTTCAATGTCAAAACCGAGATGAATGCGGAAGAGATTCAGACCGAAGCCTGCGTCGGCTGATATACTACGACTGAGATTGCTCTCACCAACTGGGCTTGCCCGGACGGTCCAGTAAAAACTGTGACATCCCTGTAGAAAAATTTATATTGCTAGGGAAAAAATTTATTTTACATGTAAAATAGTTTGCCCATCTTCGTTACCAAACCCTAAGACATGCGTTACCAAAGTCGCAGGTGTGCGTTACCTAACTCAACATTTTTGTTACCTGTCAACTTTTTGCTCGTTGACAAATGCAGGCTCGACTAAGGGTTTTTGAGTATTTCGAGATTTCTCTGAAAAATATTTCTGCACGGGCTTCTGTTCGTGGGAGCGCTATTGCCTGTTCTCAGAGAGGTTTTCGATCAGAAATCCTGATTTTCCACGAAATGACCCCTGATCTGGTCACAAATTGACCGATTTCGGCCGCCGAGCAGTGTCTGGAGCTGGGGATCCGTCGCTGGTCATGGCGGGTGAAACTCCTGCGGCAAACGTGTTCTTGGCCTCGGACAAAGTTGCACGGCCGGAGATCAAAAAATCGAGGTCGCAGAGGTTGAGATCCCTGCTGGCGCGCCTGTTTTGGGGCTGCCCCATGACCCTGTGATCGTTGGCTTTTTCTGATTTTGCAGGGCGCGGCCGGCACCCTGTTCAGACGGTTTTCGAGGTCGAATTTTTGCCAGCGCCAAACTCAACATTTCTGTTACCTTACTCAACATTTTCGTTTCTCAAAGGTGGAGTAGTGGGGACAGCAAGCCAAAACGGAAAATCCATTTTGCAGCCATCCCCAAAAGGTGAAGGTTTCACCAAGCCCTTTCAGGCCGTCCAGACCCTCACTGCTTCGCATGAGTGCCCGGCCCCCCAGAAGAGGCCCTGGCTCGCCCCACACCACCCGGCCAGAAGCCCGGCCCCGCTCCGCGCTGCCCGCCCCCTGCCCATGCCGTCCGTCCGGCCGCCAATGTTGACAATCAGGCCTCCTGCCAATGTTGACAATTGGCCACCACCCAAGCCCTTCAGGCTCTCTTCCAATGTTGACAATTAGGATTGCCAAACATCCCTTCAGGAAGATCCCCACCCAAAAGGATTTGGGCCAGGCCAAAAGGGTTGCCTCACCAACCAGAACCAGATGATCCCCAACCGATCAGGATCTCAAGATCCCCAAACCATGCCCCGGCAAGACACCTCCACAATCCAAGATCAAGATCTCAGACATCCGTCCTTTCAGGATCTCCCAACCCCACCAGACATGGGCCTTCTCCCAGCCTGCCGGCAAGCGACCGAACAAGTTCACCTCAAGGCGCCCTCAGATCTGCCCCGTATGGGCACATCCCTTCCGCCTGAAGACGGCTTGCCAAACCCACCTGCGGAAACCCTACCCCAGAAATTAAGGCGCCTTGCCATCAGGCCCAGCGGCCGCCGGCCGACCGAACAAGTCGCCGAACAAGTCACTCTAGGAGAGACCGAACAAGTCGCCCCGCGGGACGCCTAAAGTCCTGAAGACAGATGATCCCCTGAAACCAGATTTTCAGGATCTCCACCCATCTGAAATAGAGAAAGCCCAAGGAGACGGGCGTGACCAACCACGAAGCTCAAAAGCAGACCACCCAGAAATCAGAAGACAGCGACCCTCGCCCATTCTGTGAGCTCACCAAGGAGCAGCAGCAGGCACTCTTCCAAAAAATGTTGGATAGCGCGTCCTGACCCTCAGTCCTGGTCGGATGCTCCCTCAGATCGATCGGCCGCCCACCAGGTGCTCACCTGATCCCATTTGGCCATAAAGGCGCCTTCCGCCTCAGCTGTCATGTCCCCCACACCCGCGATGACCCACTGCATTGAGCGGTCATCAGGCCCCCGGTTTACAGTCATCTTCCAGATCATAGCCTTCCTGATCTGTGTCAGTGGAGGTGCTGGCCGGGAGGGTGTCGGGCTGAATGAAGGCTGAAAGATCGCATCTCAGAGCAAGTGATAAAGACACCAGGGTGGACAGCTTCAGATCTCTCGTACCGCGCTCGATATGTGACAGCGTTGGCACCGAAGATCCGGAGAGGCGTGAAAGCTCCTCAAGGCTCAGGCCGAGGCCTTTGCGATGTGTCCTGATGTTTGACCCAATATTTTCTGCCCACGCCAAGGTTTCAGTCGGCTTTCTCACATCGCGCTCCCTTTATCGTGCGGGATAAATAAGGCGGAATTTGGATGACATCAAGGAAATCTTATCGTGCAGAATAATAGGTTCCAATCCTGCGTTCATTAGTTGATGGCTGACTTAATCCAAGCCGGCAGGACTACCTCTGAGTGCGAGATCGGTGTCTCCCAAAAGCAATCCTTTGAAATGAGTGGTGATCAGCTGATCGGTCTCGTAGTGCCGCATGGATTTGTAGAGATCGCGCATCAGAGCAATCGGGTTTTGGCCGCCTTCCCTGCCCCATCTCAGCATCCGATCCATTGGCCAGAGTGCGTCAGCGTGCATTTGTTGCACTCGGTGTCGATGGAATGGCTGCCCGTCGCATCGGACCAGCTCTTGATGCCGTAGCTGTGGCCACTGGAATCTATTGAGGTGATCCTGGTCGTCCCGTTATAGGAGGTGTCGACCTCGGTGTTGATCGAATAGGTTTCGCCTGTGCTGCTTCTCGAAGTGGTCGACACGGATCCATCGACGCGCTGAGTGACCGTGGTGCAGACCCGATTGGCGCCTTCTACGTAGCAGGTGGTCTCCGCCGCGGTCGGACCGGCAAAATGCAGGCTCACCGTTGCAGCAACGATTTTCTGAAAATGTCTCAATGCAATAGTACCCGGCTTGCGCCCCAATACGGGGAACCCTAAATCCCGGAAAGGTTGTCTGGCAAGGCAGAATTTCGCCGGTGCGAATCGATCGCGGAAACCAAAAGTTCTTCTCTGAATTTTTGGAATGGAGGTGCCTTATGATTGAAGTCAGAATTTTGGAAAGCAAACCCGTGGCCGAGGTGAAGTTGGCCGGCGTGGTCACGCAAGACAACATCAAGAACATGGAGGATCGGATCCTCCCGGCCCTCGAGCAGACCAACAAGCTTGGATTTGTGATCGATGTCCGGGATTGGGATGACATCACGGAGGACGCTATCCGCGAGGATCTCCGTTTTGAGATGAAGATGCTCAGGCGTCTGGTGGACATCGGCAATGTGGCGATCATCTCTGATAAGCAATGGGTGGCGGCCGTGACCAAGATGCTCTCGCCCTGGTTCCCTGGATCTGCGCTGCAGGCATTCACCGGTGAGCAGAAAGACGAAGCCCGCGCCTTTGCCGCAGAAATGGAAAGCTGAGGCAACCCATAGGGTCACCCGCTGATGATGGTGGAGATGACTTCCGCGGCGCTGCGGATGTCCCCTTAAAACAGGCAAGTGACCCTATGGCTACGGCGAGCGTGAGCATTTGCAGAATGCTAGAGATCACATCGAGAATTTTGGAGACAAACCTCGGACGGACACAAGGAACATGCCAGAAATACTTGTCAAATGGGGCTGCTGGCCAAGTGCCTTTGGATGTTGGTGACAGCCGATTCGCAGCGCGGTCGGATCCCCGCGTAGACGCCGCTAAGGTATCCCGCATTGCAGGTTCAGGTGATCGACTGCGCCCATAGCTCTGCCGCCATCTCGGTGAGTGCCGCGGTCGGGGCGAACACCGAGCATGCCGCGAACTCGTGGGCACGTTGCGCCATCGCACACGCCTGAAGGCAGAAAAATCAGCCATCAAGGTGAAATCCGCGATCCCTAAATCCTGCATTAAACATTTGGCGATAGGTAAGGCGTCGAAACCACATAACAGAGGAGTTTCACATTGAAAAAAATAATAAACGCCATCGTCTACAACACTGACACAGCAGAGAAGATCGCATCGGTGCGCCATAAAACCAACGACCATTCCAGTTGGTTTCAGGAAGAGCTGTATGCCACGGAGAATGGACGCTGGTTTATCGCTGGGGAAGGCGGATCGCATTCACATTATGCGACCGATGAGGGCGAGGGTAACATGAATGGTGGAAGCGATCTTTTGCCAGTTACCATTCCTGAAACGATGAGTTGGCTTGAGAAGCACCGCAAATACGACGTTCTTGAGGAGCACTTCGCAGCCTATCTGCAGACAACCTAAGCGGTCGCCACTACGATCCAACTGGCCAGACCCTTAACTCGGGCCTGGCCATCAGGAACAGCGTCTACTCTTGGTCCATGCGGTTTGGTTTGATCTGCTAGGCGAACGGGATCGAGAACCGGCTGACCAAACGGAACCATTGGACCAATGGCCGGGTCGAGCGCATGAACCTAACCTTCAAGCAGGCGACGGTGAAACGCTATCCATACGACAGCCACGAGCCGTTGCGCAGCCATCTTGCAGATTTCCTGGATCTCTACAACTTTGCACGCAGATTGAAGACGCTCAGCGGCCTCACACCCACTAATACATCCGCAAAGCCTGGCGATCAGAACCTGGACAACTCATCTTGAATCCGATCCCCCAAATGGCGGGGCAGAACAGCTAGGGCCTGAGGAGCGCAGGTCCAAAATGCCCTTCGAGGGGTCGAACCAAATCGATAGTAGCGTCGCGTTGTACCTCCCGGTGTATTTATGCCGGCCTCGCACGCAAATCACGCCGACAGTCGGCTCATAAACCGTTGGAGTCGCGGGTCCTGGGGAGCGCCGAAAATCTGGTCCGGCGCGCCTTCCTCGACGATTTTGCCGCCATGCATGAAAATCACCCGATCCGCAATCTCGCGGGCGAATTGCATCTCATGGGTCACGATGAGCATGGTCTGTTCCCGCGCCGCCACCCGCCGCATCAGGTCGAGCACCTCACCGACCCATTCGGGGTCAAGCGCCGAGGTCGGCTCGTCGAACAGCATCAGTTCGGCGCCGATGGCCATGGCGCGCCCGATCCCGACGCGCTGTTGCTGCCCGCCGGACAGGCTCGCCGGATAGCTGCCCGCCTTGTCGGCCAGCCCGGTTTCTGTCAGCACTTCGAGCGCGCGCGCCGCTGCCTCGGCCTTGGGCCGGCCTTGCACGGTGATCAACGCCTCCATGATGTTTTCCTGCGCGGTCATGTTGGCAAAGAGCGCGTAGTTCTGAAAGACAAAAGCAGAGCGGCGGCGCAGGGCCAGTATCTCGGCCCGCTTGACACCGGCGGCATCCAGCGTCACATCGCCGATGGTGATCCGGCCCGCGTCCGGCTGATCAAGGAAATTGAGACAGCGCAGCAACGTCGATTTGCCGGTCCCCGAAGGGCCGATGATCACCACCCGCTCGCCCGGCGCGATGTCGAGGTCAATGCCGTCGAGCACAGTCGTGCCGTTGAAACTCTTGCTTAGGCCGCGAATGGAAATCATCGTGCGTATGCCTTGTTCAGATAGGTTTCGAGCCGCTTTTGTCCCTGGCTCAGTAATTCGACCATGGCCCAGTAGATCAGCGCCACGACGAGAAACGCTTCGAAATAGAGAAAACTGCCCGCCGCCTCTTTTTGCGCCGCACCCATCATCTCGGTGACGCCCAAGGCAAAAGCAAGCGAGGTGCCCTTGATCATGTCGATGAAGTAATTGACCAGCGTCGGCGCCGCGACACGTGTCGCCTGTGGCAGGATGATCCGCCGCATCATCTGCGGTTGTGTCATACCGATCGACTGGGCGGCCTCCCACTGGCTGCGGTCAACGCCCAGAATGGCGGCGCGGATCGTCTCGGCCATATAGGCCGAAAAATGCAGCGTCAGCCCCATGATCGCGGCGGTGATCCCGTCGATACTGGTCAGAAAGCTCAGCACCTGTGGCAGGCCATAGTAAAAGAGAAACAGTTGCACCAGGAGTGGCGTGCCGCGGAAAAAGCTGATGAAGAGCAGCACCGCCCAATCGAGCCAACGGATGCGAAACACCCGCTCGACCGCCAGCAGCGAGGCGAGGACGAGGGCAAGCCCCATCCCCGCCGCCGCCATGCCGACGGTAAGCGGCACATAGCCCAGGATGACGGGCACCAGCCCCAGCATATAGTCGAGGTCCAGTCCCCGCATCGTCTTACTCCGGGCTGGTGATGTCGGTGCCGAACCATTTCTGCGAAATCTCGGCCAGCGTGCCGTTCTCGCGCAGGGTGGTCAGCGCCGCATCAATCTTGTCGCGCAGCGCGATCCCGGCCTCGTCATTGCGGAATGGCAACGCGTTGCGGATCTCCGAGAAGGGCTTGCCGGCCAGCGCCAGCGGTAGCGGGCTCTCCTGGATCAGCTGCGCCGACGAGACGCGGTCCATCACAAAGGCATCGACGCGCCCCAATGCGGTATCTTGTGCGATGTTCGCTTCATAGGTCTTGATCTCGATCTCTTCGGCAAAGGGCTGTTCGCGCAGCAATTGCTCAAAGTTCGACCCAAGGTTCACCGCAACGGTGCGGCCGCGCAGATCTTCGACACCGGCGATCTCGTCATTTCCGTCGCGCACGACCACCTGCGCCCCGTCATAGACATAAGGCTGGGTAAAGGTGAACTTGGCCTCGCGTTCGGGGGTGATGGTGATCTGGTTGGCGATCGTGTCGATACGGCCCGCATCGAGCGCTCCGACAAGGCCGGAAAAGGACATGGTCTCGAACGCGATGTCGAAACCGGTCTCTTCACCGACGGCGTTCATCACATCGACCTCAAAGCCCTGCAACACGTCCTGTTTGACAAAAGTGAACGGGAAATAGCCCCCCGACATCCCGACTCGCAGGGTCTGGTTGTCTTGTGCCAGAGCGGCACCGGAAAGCCCGACGCTGAGCGCGGCAGAGAGGAACGTGGCGGCGGCGATGGATTTGAACATCTGAATACTCCTATGAATTAGGGGCTGTAGGTGTCTCCGCGCGGCGCGGGTTTCAATGGCCCGAATAAGAACGGGACAAGAAAAGGCCCCTATTGTGGCGTTCCTCGCAGCGAGGGAAACATCGTTCCACGTGTCCCACCAGTAGCGGAATAGCGGTTCGACCTCCAGCCGTCGCGCGAAACGCAGAGGCGCCGCCTTGCCGCCCCGGCCTCCGATCCCTGCCGTGCGCGACGGCCCGCCGCGTGAATGTCCCGTTCAGCCGGGCCCAAAAGTCTCAAAGTGGATATGACCGGGCGCGATGCCGTGTTGCTCGAGACCTGATCGGATATCCGACAAAAACCGGGGCGGACCGCAGAGCAAGAAATGCGCCCCATTGCCGCCTGCCAATGCGATGACCGCCTCCGCCGTCAGAACCCCTTCGACATCGTAATCCCGACCCAGCCGGTCCTCCGCCGTCGGTTCACTAAAATAGACCCGGCTCCGCAGGGTTTCATGCGCGGTGACCAGCGCGCGGACCTCGGCGCCCATGGCTCGTTCGCGCGCGTTTTTGGCGGCATGGACATAGCAGGCGGGTCGACCCGTGCCGGCCAAAGCGTGCAGCATCGACAGCATCGGGGTCAGGCCCACCCCCGCACTGATCAGCACCACCGGCTCATCGCCCTCCGGCAGACCGAACTCGCCCGCTGGCGGAAGCGCCTCGATCACCTTACCCGGCCAGAGCGCGTCATGCAGATGGCGCGACATCAGCCCGCGTTCCTCCCGCTTTATGCTGAGCCTGTAGGCTGACCGATCCGCGGGATCGCCCGACAGGGAATAGCTGCGTGCCGTCATCCCTGCTTGCCCGGGGATCTGCACCGCGATGGGCAGATGTTGCCCTGGCGCGAACGGCGCAAGCGGGCGATCGTCCAGTGGCGCGAAATAGAAAGAGGTGATGTGATCGGCCTCTTTCACCCGGCGCGTCAGGCAAAGATGGCGTGCCTGCCCCGCCAACGCGTGCCACCGCAACCCAAGAGCGGCGGGGCGCTCGATCACCGCCTCGATGTCGATCCGGATCATCCGCCAGGCGTCCGGGTCATGCGCATCGCGCGGCGACCAGTCGATATGGGCCCGGCCGGTCAGATGCAGCAACCCACCGCTTTTGAAATCCACGAACAATAGTCCCACCCGTGGGTCCGCCATCAGATTGCCGATGGTGTTGAAAAAATTGTTCCCCGCATAATCCGGCAGCAAAAGCCGCGTGGGGCTCTCCACGTGCACGAACCCGGGCGCGCCACCACGATGCGAGGCGTCATAGCCGTTCGACGCGGCACCCTCCCGACCGTCATGGCCCGACCCGATGAAAAGCGTATCGGTGCGTTCGATCAGCGCAATTTGTGCGTCCGACAGCACGCTGTTGCGGGCCACCTCTCCCGGCTCGCGCGTCACCCGGCGCAGTCCACGGGGATGGATATACTGCGGGCAATTGCCAAAGGTCTGACGCATTGAGATGGTGAAACCTTCTGCCCCGGGCGCGATATGCCCGCTGAACCGGTTGCGCCGACGGCTGGCCAGTTCGATACCGAGGCCGCCAATGTCGCCGCCCTGCGCGAACCGACCCGCTAGGGGATCTGCGTCCTCGACAGAGGTCGCAAGCGTAAGATGCCGCGCATCGGGCGAGGTAATAAACCCCTCCGCCCCATCCAGAATGGTCGCCCAGACCTGCCCCTGCCCATCCGCCCCGGCCAGCACCAGAAACGGCAGCGCGGTGTGAAAGGCGCGGTGCTGCGAGGGCAGGTGATCGCGGATGAACCCACCGGCCCAGGCCGAGACATCGCCCACGCCCGCGCGCTCTTGGGCGGCGCGTTCGCCCTCATGAAAGGGATTTTCCTGCGTGCCTGTCATGGTCGCTCCGAAGGATTGCTGCCGGGGCCGTACGGACCCCAGCATAGAACAGGGTTCAGGCTGTCTCGGGGATGGGCGAACGTGCCATCGGCACGAAATTCGGCTGCGCCTCGATCCGGCCAAGCCAGGTACGGATGTTGGGATAGCCCTCCAGATCCACGCCGCCCTCGGGCGCATGCGCGATATAGGAATACGCAGCCACATCCGCGACCGTGATGGCCTGGGTCGCCAGCCAGTCGCGCCCCGTCAGATGCGCCTCCATGATTCCGAACAGAGCATGCGCCTTTGTCACCGATGCTGCGTGATCGTGACTAGTGCCGAACACCTTGACCAGACGCGCGGCACAGGGACCCGCATAGATGTTGTCTGCCGCAATCGTCAGCCAGCGTTGCACCTCCGCGGCGTCTTTCGGGGCCTCGGGCAGCCAATGCGAGCCTTTCGCATAGCGCTGCACCAGATAGATCAGGATCGCGTTGCTGTCGGCCAGCGTATAGCCGCCATCGTCAATCGCGGGCACCAGTCCGAACGGGCTGAGCCTGAGAAACTCCGGGGCCTTGTGCGCGCCATTCGCCATATCGAGATCGACCGTCTCATAGGGCCGCCCGAGAAAGGCCAGCATCAGCTCGACACGGTGGCAATGGCCGGATTTCGGGGTGCGGTAAAGTGTGATCGGGGTCGTCATTGGATCGGTTCCTTTGAATGAAATGTCTTAGAGGCCCAGGTCGCTTAACCCGGGGTGATCGTCGGGGCGGCGGCCCAGAGGCCAGTGGAACTTGCGTTCCTCCTCGCGGATCGGCAGCTCGTTGATCGAGGCATGTCGCCGCGCCATGAGACCGTTTTCCTCGAACTCCCAATTCTCATTGCCATAGGCCCGGAACCACTGGCCGCTGTCGTCGCGATACTCATATGCATAACGGACCGCGATGCGGTTGCCGTCATGGGCCCAGAGCTCCTTGATCAGCCGATACTCCAGCTCCCTGCGCCACTTGCGCGTCAGAAAGGCCTCGATCTCGGCGCGGCCCGTCGGAAACTCGGCACGGTTTCGCCACTGGCTGTCCGGCGTATAGGCCCGCGCCACCTTGGCCGGGTCGCGCCCGTTCCAGCCGTCTTCGGCCAGGCGTACTTTCTCGCGGGCGGTCGCGGCGGTGAAAGGAGGCAGCGGGGGGCGGGGGGCGTCATCAACCATGGGCTTGGTCCTTCTCTTGGGTTGAGCCCTAGCTAATTCATCCTCTCCAAGGACTGAATAATCTCATTTTGAAAGGGACTATTTTGCCAAATGATGGTAAACACTGATCATATGGACCGTTTGCAAAGCCTCGAAGTCTTCATCGCCGTTGCCGAAGCTGAAAGCTTCGCAGAAGGCGCCCGCCGGATGGGCCTTAGCGCGCCATCGGCCACGCGCGGCGTCAATGCGCTCGAGGGTCGGCTCGGGGTGCGGCTCTTCACCCGGACGACCCGGCGGGTACGGCTGACCGAAGTGGGGCAGAGCTATCTCGAAGACGCCCGCCATATCGTGGCGCAGATGCAGGCCGCCGACGACGACGCGTCGGGCTCTGCCGCCAACCCGGTGGGCACCCTGCGCCTCACCTGCTCGAACGAGTTTGGCCGCATCTATGTCACGCCGATCCTGACCGATTTCCTCGACGCCTACCCCGATGTCACGGCGGATGTCGTGATGGTCGATCGGGTGGTCAACATGGTCGAGGAAGGGTTCGATGTCGCGGTACGTATCGGCGCCTTGCCCCCGTCGGGCCTGACGGCGGTCCGGGTCGGCAGCATCCGCCGCATCGTCTGCGGTGCACCGAGCTATTTCGACCGCTTCGGCAGGCCCGAAACCCCGGCCGATCTTGCCCAGCACCGGATCGTCTCGGTCTCCCCTGTCTGCCCGACATCGGAATGGCGCTTTGGCCCGGATCTGTCCGAGACGGTGCGCCTCACGCCCCGCCTGCGGTTCAACAGCGTCGCCGCCGCCCGCGAGGTCGTGCGCCGTGGCTGGGGCCTGACCCGGGTTCTGTCCTATCAGGTAGGGCCCGAACTCGAAGATGGCCGATTATGCAGCGTGCTGGAGCGGTTCGAGCCGGATCCGCTGCCGATCCATCTCGTCCATGTCGAAGGCAGGCGCGCGCCCGCCAAGGTCCGCACCTTCATCGATTTAGCCAAGGCGAGATTGCGCAGCGTGCGGGTGCTTGGATAATCGACAGCGGAGGAGGTTGAAGGGCTGGCTTTTCCATCCATAGCCAAGCTGTTGGGATACCGCGATGAAAATCAAGCCTATAAATTTTGGCGCTACACGATACCAATCCCCGCAACTTTCAGCTGCTCCTGCTCAGGCAAACCTTCGAGGGTCTCCACGTCAAAGGCTACTAGGAACCGCTCTGCTGTCTCAAAGGTGCCGGCCGCTCCTCGACGAGGCGCAGGGCGCAGCCTCGGTCAACCTGCGCGCATCCAACCGGCCGCTCAGGCCGCGGCCGATCTCATTGCCAAAGCTGACCTTAGTCCCATCAGCCTCTCGCCCAGAGAACCCTTAGGCACCTGTATCGCGGTCGTTCTCAAGGCCGCTGAGTGCGCCGGAAGTCTCCTGCGCATCGTCCCCGTCGTGGCGGCCTGCGTCACCTTCCCAGGTGCCTTCGCGGCGCACGGCTTTTTTCACTTCGGGCGGCAATTCGCGGGCAAGATCCGCGACCGGCGGGTCGTCGCGATCGACGGCTTCCTCGCGAATGTCACGGTCTTCACCGGGGGTGACAATAGTCAGACCCTCGGTTTCGGCGGTGGATTCAGGCTGTGTGCTGTCGGTGGTTTTATCGGCCATGTGAAGTCTCCTTTGCAGGCTCAACGCCTGCGAAAGGGATTGGTTCATTCCTTCAAGGGTAGCGGGTCTTCTATGCTGCGAAGGTCTGCTGATCACTCGTCGTGTGCGTCGAGTATGACCATGCAACAGGCGACCTGAGAAAGCCCTAGAACCCCGGATTGATATCGAGACGCTTTAAGAACGACCGATCTCCTGAGCGCCCAATCACAACCACTCACCCCGTGCGAGATGCAAAGTCGAAAACCTCACGTGCCAAACCGCTCCTGAAAGGCACGAACGCGGCGCGCGTTGACGCCTTGATCGCTGCGCCCGACCCTGGATACGCTGCGCATGTCGATGCGGCTGCCTGTTGCCATTGCTGTCACCACAATCACAACATCATCCGCAAAGTTAAAGAGCGGTGTCCGGGCGGTTGCCTCAAATCGGCGACGGTCCGCGTCTGCGGCTATGATGTCCCATCCCATATCTCGGGCCACCGCCAAAGCGCGGTCAAAGGCGGCATCAGTTGCCAGCTCGGTTTCGAGCGGCGCGATGTCAGGATAGGCCGCCGCCTGAATTGCCGACACTTCGGGCCCACCATGATCGAGCGAATTGCTGGCCCCTTCTCGGGTGTCATCCAGCACCTCGAATGTTGGAGGGTTGGCGGTATCTGTCGAAATGTCGTGGATTGGCGCTGCGCGTTGTGGCGGGGCGAGCGTCATTGCCATCAGCGGTGCCATACAGGCAAGACCAACAAGCATCGCAATCCCCCCGGCAACCACCCCGCCTTTTTCTTGGCGCAGAAGGTGAGTGATGAGGGCCAGCAACCCCACGCCGAAAACGACCCAGCCCACAGGCGTGAGATAGGTGCGATAGAGCCCAAATCCCGTGAGCGGATCCCACAGGCCAAAGCGCGCGCCAAACAGCATCAATGCTACGAAGCATGTGCCAAGAGCGGCGACGAAAAGCGCGATGCGTCCAGTGTGTTTCATTGGTGTCAAAGGCCTCATCCTGCCAAAATCACTCGCTTTGTGGTCCGGTCGCCGCCGAGCCTGCGCCTGTTGCGATCTTTAACATGGCCCAGGCCTGCGCTGCATCATTCACCGCAGATGCCGCTGTTATCCGTGCGGAATTGGTATTCCGGTCCGTCTCGAGCAGGTCCAGAAGCGTGATTGCGCCCTTGCGGTAGTTCTCTTGCGCCAGCGTCAGCGCCCGTCCGTAGTCATTCGCCGCCCTGCGCAACAGTGCGGCCTGCTGCCGATACCGGGATACATTGGATTGTGCGACTTGCACATCCTCGACAGCTTCGAGCACAGAGGCGCGCCAGGCGATTTCAGCCTGCCGGGCCACCGACACCTGCGCATCGCGGCGCGCCTTCAAAAGCCACTGATTGAACACCGGAAGCGTGAGTTGCGGGCCGAAACTCCAAGCGTTGGCGCTCTCACTGCGACCAACCGTGCCTGCCAGCGACAGCGACGGGTAAAGAGCGGCCTCGGCCACACCGACCTCGGCCACAGCGGCGGCAAGATCAGCCTCGGCGCTACGCACATCGGGACGGTTCCGCAGCAGGTCTGCCGGCACACCTGTGTTTGCGCCGCCGGGTGTGCGGAGCTGCGGAGATCCTTTTTGCATCTCCGCCATGATTGGAGCCGCAGGTTCGTTGAGGAGCGTCGCAATCGAATAAACATTCGCATCGAACAGCGCCGCATATTGGGGCAGGCTGGCCCGCGCTGTGGACAGCAATGCCTGCGCTTCGGCGACCTCGTATTCCGTGGCTGCGCCAGCTTGGAACTGGCTTTGGGTGATCTCAACCGTTTCCTGCCGGGCGCTGACTGTCGTCCGGGTCAATGCCAGCGCCTCTTGATAGAAGCGCGCGTTCGAATAGGCCGCGACAAGTTCGGCCAGCCAGGCGAGCCTGACCGTTTCGGCGTCGGCCCGCGCCCCGGTCAGCGAGGCGGAGGCGGCCTCACGTTCGCGCTGCAGCCCTCCGAACAGGTCGATCACCAAGGAGGCGCCCAATTCACCGCTGCCAACAGTGCTGGTGCCGCTCGTACCGTCGCCGCCGGATCGTGTTGCCGACCCCGAGAGCGAGCCGTCCAACGCGGCATTGACGCCTGTCTGGCGCAATTCTGCCTGGGCTTGGCGTATCGCCTCGGTCGCGCTTATCACATCAAGATTCTGCGCCAGACCACGCGCAACAAACCGGCTCAACGTTGCGTCCTTGTAGGTCAGCCACCACTGTTCTGTGGCCACCGCCCCAATCGTTTCGGCAGTGCCCCCGACAAAGCGGGTTTCCATGGAAATCTCTGGGCGCTGATAGTCGGGACCGACCGTGCAACCGGCAACGAGCAGCCCCATCAAGAGGTAAAAGGGTTTCACTGTACGTGCTCCACGCGTTTACGGAACATTTCCGTGGTTTTGATGACAGCGACATAGAACACCGGCACCATCACGATGCCGATCACCGCCGAAAACACGATCCCGCCGAGCATCCCTGTGCCGATGGATCTTTGCGCATTGGCGCCCGCCCCGGAGGCCAGGAACAGCGGTGTAATGCCAAAGCCGAAGGCCAGCGAGGTCATGAGAATGGGGCGCAGCCGTTGACGGGCCGCCGTGATCGTTGCGTCGAGCAAGGCCTTGCCTTGGGTGCGCAGGGCTTCGGCAAATTCGACGATCAGAATGGCATTCCTTGCCGCCAGACCAATCGTGGTCAGCAAGCCCACCTTGAAATACACATCGTTCGATTGTCCGAAAAACCACGTCGTGGCCAGCGCGCCAAGGATGCCCACCGGCACCGACAGCATCACGGCAAAGGGGACGGCCCAGCTCTCATAGAGGGCCGCCAGACAGAGGAACACAACCAGCGCCGAGATCGCATAGAGAATGGCCTCCTGATCGCCGGACAGGCGTTCCTGATAGCTCAACCCCGTCCAAGCTGAGGCGTAAGAGCCATCGAGATTGGCCGTGAGCTGTTCCATCACTTCCATTGCGTCGCCCGAGCTGATGCCCGCCGCAGCTTCGCCGGAGATTTCCAACGCCCGCGTCCCGCCATATCGCGAAAGCTTGGGCGTGATCGTTTCCCATTCGCGGCTGAGAAAGGCCGAAAGGGGGACCATTTCGGAGGTCTCATTGCGAATATACCACTGCTCGACATCCTCGGGCTGCATGCGCCACTCCGCGCCGCCCTGTACGATGACCTCGCGCAGATTGTTCCCGAGCGGGAAATCATTGACATATGTGCCCGAAAACACGGTCGAGAGCATCGTGTTGACGCTCGACAGGGAGACGCCGAGCGCCTCGGCTTTCGGCTGGTCGATCCTCAGTTTCAAGGCGGGTTCGGTTGCCGCATCATTCCCGCGCAGGTTGGTGACACGCCCGTCCTGAAGCCCGCTCGCGACCAGTTGGTCGGCGGCGGCGCTCAGGGCGTCCTGTCCCGCGCCCGATTGATCGACGAGATACATCGCGAACCCCGAAGAGGTGCCCAGACCCTGAATGGCAGGTGGTTGCAGAACAAAAATGCTGCCATGCCGAGACTGAAAGAACTCGCGGTTTGCGCGCATCATCAGGTCCGCGGCATCCAGACCGGGGCGCTCTTCGTAATCCTTCAGCCGGATGAACATCATGCCATAGTTCTGGCCCGTCCCGGAAAAGCTGAACCCGACGTTGGCAAAGACACCGTCGACAATGTCGGTTTCCTTGGTCAGCAAGTATTCTTCGATCTGTTCGATGGTGTGTTCGGTCTGCTGAACGGTCGAGCCTTGCGGCAATTCGATCATGGTCATCAAGACGCCCTGATCTTCGGTGGGCAAAAAAGACGAGGGCAGTCGGTCATAGATTGAATAGGCGCCAATCGCCACGAGCCCCAACACCAGCAGCATGCGGAACGGCCGCACCGAGAGCCGCCCCACGACCGAGCTATAGCCACCGGTCAACCGGTCCAGCCCCGCATTGAACCAGCGCAAGGGCGCGACCGGCACCTTGCCATGGGTGGGCTTGAGAAGCTGGGCGCACATCGCGGGCGTCAGGATCAAGGCCACGAACAAGGACAGAACCATGGCCGATATGATGGTGATCGAAAACTGTTTGTAGATCACACCGGTTGATCCCGACATGAACGCCATCGGCAGGAACACTGCAGACAGCACCATCACGATACCGATCAGCGCGGATGAAATCTCGCCCATGCTTTTCTCGGTCGCCGCGACCGCATCGAGCCCTTCTTCCTCCATGACACGCTCGACATTCTCGACCACGACAATCGCGTCATCCACCAGCAGCCCGATGGCCAGCACCAACGCGAACATGGTCAATGTGTTGATCGACATGTCAAAGGCCGCCAGCACGCCGAAGGTGCCCAGCAGGACCACCGGGACGGCAATGGTCGGAATGAGCGTCGCGCGCCAGCTTTGCAGAAAGAGGAAGATAACCACGAAAACGAGAACAATGGCTTCGAACAGGGTTTCATAAACCTGGTCGATGGATTCCTCGACAAAGGGCGAGGTGTCATAGGGGTATTCAACCGCGACACCGTCGGGCAACGCGGAGGATAGGCCATCGACAATTTCGCGGACCGCTTCGGCGGTATCCACCGCATTGGCCCCTGTGGACAGGTTTACTGCAAACCCCGCTGCGGGGTGACCGTTGTAGCGGCTGATGCTGCCATAGTCTTCTTCGGCCAGCTCAACTGTCGCCACATCTGCAAGATAGATCGCCGACCCGTCTTCGTTGGTCTTCAGCAGGATGTTCTGAAAGTCCTCAATCGATTCAAGCTGGGATTGCGCTGACAAGGACACCGTAAATTGCTGGCCCTTGACGACCGGCTGATCGCCCAGACTGCCAACGGTGACGTTTGTGTTCTGCTCGGACACCGCCGTGGTCACATCGGACGAGGTCAGCTGATATTGAAACAGCTTTTCGGGGTCCAACCAGATACGCATCGCGTATTCTGTCCCGAAAATGTTGATCGACCCGACGCCATCGGTGCGTTGCACCGGATCTTCGAACGTGCTGCTCAGCATGTCCCCCAGTTCAAGCGAGGAATACCTGCCGTCTTCACTGACCAGCGCCCCGACCATGAGGATCGACGTGGTCGAGCGGGTGACTGAGACCCCTTGGCTTGTCACGCTGTCGGGGAGCTGTGCCTCGACCAGCTGCAGCTTGTTCTGCACCTGCACCTGCGCCATATCGGGATCAATGCTGTCGTCAAAGGTCAGGGAAACACTGGCTGATCCTTCGCTTGACGTTGACGTCATATACGTCAGCCCATCAAGCCCCGTCAGCCCGTCCTCGATGACGGTAGTCACCGAGTTCTCGACCGTCGCCGCCGAGGCGCCCGTGTAGGTCGCGCTGATCCGGACCGTCGTCGGGGCGATGTCGGGATATTGCGAAATCGGCAGGCTGGTCATGCTGTAAGCGCCCAGCAACATGGTCGCGATGGCCAGAACCCAGGCAAAAACCGGGCGATGGATAAAGAAAATGGCCATGGATCAATTCTCCACGGCAGTGGCAGGCAGATCGCGCGAGATACCGTCTTCATCTATGGTGACGGCCACCGGTGTGACCGGCTGACCCGGCCTCAGAGACGACAGACCATCCACGATCAGCTTGTCCCCCTCGCTCAATCCTTCGCGCACGATCCACGCGTTTTCATAGCTGCCATCGTCCTCCAACGTGACCTGTTCCGCAGTGCCGTCATCGCCCACGACATAGGCCGTAAGCTGGCCAAGGTTGCCCCGCGCGGCGGCGCGTTGCGGCACGAGAAACGCTTGCATTGTGCCGAGAACGACCTCACCGCGCACAAACATGCCCGGAATGATCACATGGTCAGGATTGTCGAATTTGAACCGGATGGTCAGAGACCCGGTCGTGGTGGAGACATTGTTTCCCGCTGTGACCAATTGACCGGTGCCGCGATAAACCTCGCCATTCTCCAGCCGCAAGGTCGCCTGAAGCACGTCGTTCTGCTTGAGAGTGCCTTCTGCGATGCCTTTGCGAACCGACAGGATGCGGGCGCTGGCTTCGACCATGTCCACATAAATCGGGTCCGATCGGACAATGCTGGTCAACGCGTCCGACTGACCCGCCGTCACAAGATCCCCCACGGAGACCTCTGCGACGTCAGCACGACCTGCGATCGGGCTCTTCAATGTGGTCCAGGACAGTTCGGTCTGCGCATATTCCAGCGCGGCCTTGGTCGATTCCAGCGTCGCCTTGGCCTCTGCCAAACTGGCCCGCGCGGCGTCTACTTCGGCTTCGGTAAACCCACGACCGGCCAATTGCGCGGCCCGATCATAGGCCGCTTGCATCACCGGCAGATTGGCCTCTGCCGTGGCCACATTCGCGCGTGCTGTTGCGACGGCGGCGAGATAAGACGCATCGTCGATCCTGAACAGGGGGTCGCCTATCTCGAGCAGCTGGCCGGGCGTATAGAGGATGTCTTCGATCACGCCGCCAACGCGCGGCCGCACCTCCACGTCCTGAAACGCAACTGCGCGCCCGGGCGAAGTCACGATGCGCGGAATCTCTTGCAATGTCGCCTCGACAACGCCCACCTCTGTCGGCCCCAAATCCATTGGTGGCATCGGTTGCGCCTTCACCATCACAGCCGACCCTGCTAGCGCGAGAGCCATACCGATTACTTTCCAATTGCAAATCTTCATCTGCGTTTCGATCCTTGACTGACCAGCGGGTTTCAAGCGTTATACGCAAACATTGCACACTATGCAAAGAGGCAAGGGATGACAGTTTCGTTACGAGAGAGACGGCGGCAGCAAACCGCACGCGATATCCAGATCGCGACCTTGGAACTGGCGGCGGAAAAAGGCCTCGAGACCATCACCACAGAGGAAATTGCCGCCGCCGCAGGGGTCAGCACCCGGACCTTCTTCAACTACTTCACCAATAAAGAGACAGCGGCGATCGGCGCGCCGCCTGCTTTCAAAGAAGAGGATTTGCAGGCCCTGCGAGAGGGTACGGGATCGCTGGCGACTGACATCAAGATCTTTCTGGACAAGCACATCGAGGTTCTGGCCGGCGATGAACCTATTCTAAAGTTGATCGGCTCGGTCCTGCGCTCAAACGAGAAGGCGCGCGGCATTCTCGAAGGCTTTCTGGCCATGGGACGCATCGAGCTCAGGGATTGCTTGAACACCCGCGTGGGCAACCCTTATGCCGCCGCCGCTCTGGCGAGCAGTATCACGGACACAATCGGCCGGGCGATCTTCCTGTGGGAGCACGAAGACAGCCTGTCCCTTGACGCGGCTCTGGATGTTATTTGGGAGGGCACGATCCGCGCCTCACAACTTCTGGCCGCACCGTCAGAATAGCTATGGCGTAGACGCCGGACCGACGCAGGACGCCAAGAAGGCCTTCAATCCCGGCGTCAATCCCCGCGCTGCACGGTGACGCGGGCGATGTGGTTGGTGCCGCTTTGGTGGATGAGCAAAGCCTCGCCATCTAGGGTCGTGCGCATGTGGCGCAGAATGCCCGCGTGCACCGGACCCGACGGGATCGGCCAGCTCTGGAACGCCTCCGCCTCGGGGTCAAAGCGCACTAGCATGTCCGGCCGCACCCCGCTTTCATTGTACCAGACCGCCCCATCGAACACCGCGATGGCATAGGGGTGCGAGGTTGGACCACTGGGCGAGGCCCATTCCTGTATGTCGCCTGTCGTCGGGTCATAGCGCCCCAACCGGCCCAGCCCGGAATTGACCCACCAGATGATCCCGTCTTCATCGATATCGAGCCGACGCACCGTGGTGCCGCGATCGGGCAAAACTATCTCGCTGACCTCCATCGTCTCCGGGTCGAGACGCAGCAGGCAATTGGCCCCGTTGCAGGCCACCCAGACAGTGCTATCCGCGCCGATCTTCACGCCATAGGGGCGCGCGCCATCGCGTGGGCCGGGGACCAGGCGGACCTCACCGGTGGCCGGGTCCAGCCGGCCGATCATATTGCTGCCCTGCAGGCTGAACCACAGGATGCCGTTGGCATCAAACTCGGCCGTATGCGGATCGCGGGCCGCTTCCTGCGGCATCGGGTATTCGGTAATCTCGCCGGTCGCCGGATCAAACCGGCCCATGGTGGCGTTGCGGTTGCCGGTATACCAGACCGCGCCATCGGGACCGATGTTCACCGAATGCGGCCGCGCCCCTGCGGGCAGGTCGAACTCTTGCATGGCGCCGGTCACGGGATCGATCCGCCCAAGGATGTCCATCCACTGCCCGACCCACCAGATGCCGCCATCCGGCGCTTCGACCGGATCGCGCGCGCGCTGGCCCGGTGTCGGCACTCGCCATTCCTCGAACCGAAGGGTCAGCGGCCCAGAGACCGGCGTCGCCGCACGGGTGTCGCTCGGCGGAAAGCTCTCGGCGAGATAGTCGAGGATTTCGCCCTGCATCTCGGGATCATCCGACAGGTCGATCATCGTCGAGGTGAGAAACTGCCAATCCTCGCGGGAATAGCCCGAGCTGCGCTCGATCAGATGCACCCCGTGACACGCCGAGCACACGGCCTCCACCGTCTCCCGGCCTTCGCCGTCCGGCAACGCAAGCGCGGTGGCAGGAGAGCAGAGCGCCGTCGCCAAGAGAACGGTCTGAAACATCTTGTGGGACATGCGAGCACCTTCAGCTGTGTTGAGGCCCGCCAAAGCTACCCCGAATCGCCGCTGTTCCAAAGACCGGAACTGGCGCGCGACGGCGTCTGTGGATCACAGTCTGGTGAGATTATTTCTGTTCTGGCCAGACAGGGTGCAGATCATCGATGATGAAAGCATGCCGGTGGCTGTGCCCGGAACTGCCGTCGAGATGCGGGTGGTCCTGCGGCAGGTCGGCATGGCTATGGGCCAGCGCCTCCGGCGCACCGGCGGGCCAGACCCAAAGCGCCGCAACGATGCCGATGCTCGCCAGCGAGGCGAGGACCACACATGCAGGCACCGTGCCAAACGCGGTCATGAGCCACCCCGCCAGCGGATAGGTCAGCAACCAGCCGGCGTGGCTCAGCGCGAACTGCGCCGCAAAGATCGCCGGGCGATCGGGCGCATGGGCAGAGCGCCGCAAAAGCCGCCCCGAGGGGGTGAGTACCATGGAATTGCCAAGCCCGATCAGCAACCAGGTCCCCAGCAGCAGCGGCCAGCTCAGCCCGACCATGCTAACCGCCGTGGCAATGCCCAGAAGCGCCGCGACCATCAGCCCCGCACCGGCGATCATCACCGGCCGGTCCGGCACCCGGTCGAGCAGCCGCGGCAGCGTCAGCGCGGCAATCATGCTGCCCGCCCCAAAGGCGAACATCGTCCAGGCCAGCGCGGTATCGTCCAGACCCAACTGACCGCGCACAAGAACCACCGAATTGACCAGAACCATCGCCCCGGCGCTCGACACCGCGAGGTTCAGCCCGAGCAGGCCACGCAGCCGCGGCGTCGCGAGATAGATGCGCAGGCCACGGGTCGTGCGGTCGTAAATCCCGCGCTTCTTTGCCCCTTTGGGGCTGGGCAGCACGACAGAGAGCACCAGCAGCGCCGAGGCCAGAAACCCCGCGAAGGTGCCAAGGAAGAGCGTGTTATAGCTCACCACGGCCAGCAGCAGCGCGGCCAGAACGGGCGACACGATATTCTCCAGATCATAGGCCAGCCGTGACAGCGACAGGGCCCGCGTATACTGCGCCTCATCCGGCAACACATCGGGGATCGTCGCCTGAAACGTGGGGGTGAACCCGGCAGAGGCGGCCTGCAACAGAAAGATCAAGACATAGACCTGCCAGATCTCGCTGACAAAGGGCAGTGCAAGCGCCACGCTGGCCCGGATGAGATCGAGCCCCACCAGCATCGCGCGACGCGGCAGCCGTTCGGCAAAGGCCCCGGCGACGGGGGCGATACCCACATAGGCAACCATCTTGATGGTAAAGACCGTGCCGAGCACCAGCGCCGCCCGGTCCCCCGCCAGATCATAGGCCAAAAGGCCGAGCGCCATCGTGGCGAGCCCGGTGCCCAGCAGGGCCACCACCTGCGCCAGAAACAGGTGCCGATAGGTGCGGTCTGCGAGAATGGCCAACATGGGGTCCCTCAGAGGTAACGTGTGATCGATCTCGGCGCGGCCTCGCGCAAGACCCGGGTCCGCTGCGTCGCGATCTATGCCCGGTTTGGCATTTGGAACGTAAAGACGGTGCGCTCATCATCCGATGAAGCCGTCAAAGCGCCGCCATGGCCCTTCGCGATCTCGGTGGCGATAAACAGCCCCAATCCCAGACCTTCCCGGTTCGGCCGGTCCTTGCGGCGCTCGAAGGGAAGGAAGATATCGGGAAGCATCTCGTCAGGTATCTTCTTACCTCCATTGGCGACCGAAAGCGTGAAGGTCTCGGCGCATGCCGTGGCGCTCACCGCAATAGGCGCGCCCGACACACCGTGGGTGATCGCGTTGGCCAGAAGGTTCGAGAACATTTGGGACAGGCGCGGCACATCACAATCGACTGGCACGGGAAAATCAAACTTGGCCTCGATCGGCTGGTCGAGCGCGGTGGCTTGCAATTCGGCCACGATCTGATCCAGAGCGGGCCGAAGGTCCTCGGTCGCAGCTCTCTCGATAATGATGCCTCCGCCGTGTCGGCTGCGGGCCTGATCCAGCAGGTTTTCGATCAACTGCCCCATACGGTTCACAGAGCCGCTCATCAGCTCCACCAGCTCATGCGCCTTGTCGTCGATCGCGCACCGCGACATCAGGCGGAGACCTGCCTTCAACGCGTTCACGGGGTTGCGCAGATCATGGGCGAGGATCGCGATAAACTGTTCCTGAATGCGCGACAGCTCTCGCTCGTGGGCCAAAGAGGCCCGGTGGGCGGAGAGCTCTTCATCGGCATCCAGAATTTCACCGATCATCTGGGCAAAGAGCCTGAACATCGCCAGCACGCGTTCTTCCTTGAGCCTGCGGGGCTGCGGATCGATCGCACAAAGCGTGCCGAAAAATGACCCGTCTCGAAGATGAATTGGGATGGAAATATAGCCTCTGAACCCATAGCGGGCAGGGCAGTGGTGATCGACATAGCTCTCGTCAGAATGGACATCGTCGATCACGATCTCCTCATTGTGCTGCCGCACCTCGTGGCAGAGCGTGCTCTCAACGTCCAGCTCATCCCCCGGCAGCAATCCAAAAGCGATATGATCCACCGAGCGACAGGTCACCCACCGTGTCTCGGTCACCCGCGCGACCGCCGCAAAGCCCATGCCCGTGGCCAGTGTGACAGTTTCCAGCAGGGTCAGGATCGTACTGCTTCGTCCAACCGCGTCGATGTCGGCTCGAAAATCATGTTGTCCCGCCAACGGCTCTCTCTTTTGATCTAAAGTTGCATCCCACAACTTCTGGAGGGTAACCAACCTCTGCCCCAGAGTCAGCGAAATTCAGGCGGGGCCACTAAATTCCACCATCCACTTGCGCACCGTCTCGCGTGAGACCTTGAACCCGTGATGCTCAGCCAGCATCTCAGCCGCAAGCG
>NZ_JAYMDV010000011.1:0-75717 GCF_037027165.1 Roseovarius sp. CH_XMU1461 | reverse complement strand
AGCCGGATCGACGAGCTCCTGCCCTGGAACTACATGCCGTCAAGCTGATCCAGGGTGAGGTGCAGACGTCGCTTACCTTTTAACCATGCCCCAAATTAATGACTTTCGCTTTCTTATGGAAATATCGTGCGGTACGGAAATTCGAATATGGCCCGATTCTCGTTTTTAAAGTCAAGTTTGGCATCATGAATTTGAGTCATCTTGAAGGATAAAAGCCCTACCGTACCCGCTCCCTTATCCTCCTTGGAGGTCACTCCAACGCCTCTAACACCTGAGGCCAGCAGTCTTGCCCACCTCGGGTATAGGTAAAGCGGCCAAAATCGGGACAGGAGCCACCGGGCGAACCGATCTGTATGACCTTCGAGGCGATGCGGGCGAAGGGCGCGTAGAAATGGAAGGTAGATTTTACCGCGACGACGGATTTGCGGGCGAGATCAATCCCCAGCTGTTCAAACGCTTCGGGGTGGTAAACCTGCGTGCGCAGATCGTTGATGACGAGATCAACATCCCCGGCCAGCTTGAGCCAGACCATCGTGCCGAGCGGTTCCAGACCGGGGCCAAGATGCTGTCCGAGGCCACTGCGAATGGCCATGACCTTCGCCTCAATGTCGAGCGGCTGGCCTGACTCACGGCCGAGCTTGCCGCCGATCCGAAGCTGAAGCTGCGCGCCTTCGCCGGCATCCTGACAGAGGCGCACGGCGATCGGATCCCAAAAGAGGCCGCTCGCGAAATTGTCGAAACCATGCTCGAGCATCGCGCGCAGCAAGAAGGTTGCATCGCCAGGCGCGCCAGCCCCTGAATTATCCCCCATATCCGCGAGAACCACCGGAGCCGCGCCCTGCGGTGTCAGCTCCGCCAGCACGGTTTCAATGCTTGGGTAGTCTGTGGTCACCGCGTCTCTGCGCGCGACAAAGGACCGGCCGAACTGTTCTGCGACGCGGCTGGCCAGTTCTGGATCAGCGTCTGTGATCACCAAGACACGCGCCCCGACGTCGGCGACATCCGCCCAAGGGAACCCATGTGAGAGCGACACGGAAAGGATGCCGGGTTCCCGCTCCAGCGCGTTCATCTCTTGGACCACATTCTGCATCTCGCCCTGCTTGGTCAGGAAAAGACCCAGCATCTTGCAATCATAGATACGCATGACAGGCTGAATGTCTTTCCGGCTGAGCCGCAAAGACATGTCAAAGAGCTCTTCCGCGCGCGGCGTGGCGTCGTCGTGCGGGTATTCCTTGAAGCAGATCATCAGATCGCTCGCGGCGCGCATCCGTTCGGTCAGATGGCAATGCAGATCGAGGGCCACGCCAATGATCGCGTCCGGGTAAAGGCCGCGAAGTGCCTGCAAAAGATCTCCTTCGCAATCCTCCACATGTTCGGCCACCATGGCGCCATGCAATTGCAGCAGGATGATATCGGCCCCTCCAGCCGCAGTCAGATCCCCGAGGATTTCAGCCTTGAGCCGGTCGTAGGTCCCGGCAACCGTCAGGCCGGCGGGCTCGGCGATGGCGGCCAGGCTTTCGACGACTTCCCAGCCCAATGCCTCGGCCTTGGCCCGCCAAAGATGCAGAGCCTCTGTCATCAGGTTGGGGGGATCTTGCGTGGCGGTGCCATGGCGCAGGTAGAAATCCTCAAACCCGCTCAGACCCGTGGGCATTGGGGAAAACGTGTTCGTCTCGGTCGACAGCGTCGCCATGAATAAGCGCATGCGCAAAGTCCCTTACGATACATGAACAAAGTTTGGGCGCGCCGGATGCGACCGGCATGCCCTATGTTTCACACCCGCAAGCGCATTATGCCCGCCACCAGCGTTCCATAAAGCGCGATCCATCGAGATCGAGGTTCGAAGCGAATTGATCCGGCGTGCCGACGGTCTCTCCGGTGGCAAAGACGTAATTGGCAAACATGGGAATGGCGACCGCCCCTTGATTGGCGACGATATCCTGCATCTCGTGATACATCTCGCGCCGCTTTGCCTCATCCAATTCGGCGCGGGCCTCTGTCAGCAGCTGATCAAAGCGCTCGTGGGACCAGAAGGCCTCGTTCCAGGCCACGCCCGATTTATAGGCCAGCGAGAACATCAGATCTTCGATCGGGCGGCCAGCCATATAGCTCGCGCACCAGGGTTTCTTTTGCCAGACATCGGACCAATACCCATCATTAGGCTCGCGCGAAACCTCGACGGTGATCCCGCATTGTTTGGCCGAGTTCTGGATCAGGAGGCTGGCGTCGATGGCCCCGGGGAAGGCCGCATCCGAGGCCGACAGGCGCACACGGAGATCGTCGACGCCGGCCTGTTTGAGGAAATGCTTGGCCCGGTCGGGATCAAAGGTTTTCTGTTCAAGCGTCTCGTTGAAAAACCGCTGCCCGCGCCCGATCGGATGATCATTGCCGACGGCGCCATAGCCAAAGAGGATCTTTTCCACCAACTCTTCGCGGTTGATGGCGTATTTCAATGCTTGACGGACATTGTTGTCGTCAAGAGGCGACGCATTGGTGAGCATTGGGAAGGTGTAATGCTGGGTGCCGGCGACCGTGTGTAAGGACATCCCCGGCTTTCTGCCCATGAGATTGGCGGTCTTGAGGTCAACCTTGTCAATCAGATCGGCGTCACCGGTCATCGCCGCGCTCATGCGGGCGTTGGTGTCCAGCAAGACGAGCAGCGTCCACTCATCCACATGGCCGACCTGATCGTTCCAATGGTTCTCAAACCGTGTGAGCCGCGCCGAGATGCCTGGGTTGAACTCTTCGAGCTTGTAGGCGCCGCAACCGATCCCCGATTTCCAATCTACCGCGCCATCCTGAGAGGGCAGAACGGGGAAGTGATAATCGCTCAGCACAGCCGGAAAATCGGCATTGCCCGAGGACAGCTCTATCAGGACCGTCCCCGATCCGTCCGCCTGGATGTTTTCGATCCCGGCCACCAGCGGAGCACCCGCCGATTTCGTATCCTCGCCCCGGTGGTAGTTGATTGAGGCGACGACATCCTCTGCCGTGACAGGCTTGCCGTTGTGGAATTCGACCCCTTTGCGCAGGGTAAATATCCATTGACGGGCGTCAGGGCTGGCCTCCCAGCTTTCGGCGAGCGACGGGGTCACGTCGCTCTGGGTGTCGATCTCGGTGAGAAAGCCATGCATCCCCATTGCGAGCGGAATGAGAAACCCCGCTTCGGTCCGCGCCGGGTCCAGCGTGTCGGTGGTCGCCCCATGGCCCAGACCTGCGATCAGCGAGCCGCCCTTCTTTGGCGCGGCGGCGGCGCGGTTGGCGAACCCCGCCCCAAGGCCAAGCATCACCCCCGAGGCGAGAGCGCCCCGCAGGAGGCCGCGCCGCGACGGCGTCGCGATGGCCGAGGTCAGGGGCTGCGGATTGATCTGGCTCGTCTTCATGTCCTTGTCTCCCGAATCTGGTTTTGGTGGCAAGATCGGCTAAAGAACATCCGTTCACAATTGAGCCATCTACACCTACTGTAAGCGAGTTTAAGCGCTTTGGAGATGACGACCCCCATGCCAGACCCTGCCTCTCCCCTGCCGGAAAACCTTCGCTATCTTTGCGCTGACAAACCCTCCGTCGCCAAGGTCTGCCGGGATATCGGGATCAATCACCAGCAGTTCAGCAAATACCTGTCCGGGCGGAGCGTCCCGTCCCCCAACAATCTGCGGCGCATCGCCACCTATTTCGGGGTGGAAGAAGAGATGCTTGGCGGCCCGCTCGAGGCGTTGAAATCCCATCGCGCCGCGCAGTATCCCGCGCGCCGCAAAGTTGATGACGATCCTTTTGCCGAGGCCTTCCCCGGTGATTTCGCGCATTTGCGGAGGTATCTGGGCGCGTATCAGGTTTTCTTTCTCTCGCCTGCCGCCCCCGGCCAGATTGTCGTCAACGCCATCTTTCTCGATGAGCGGTCGGGCATGGTCTACTCGCGCCTCATTGAAACCATCCCCAAGAGCTCTGGCCTCACCCGCCGCTATACGCGCTGTGACGGCAAGGCGGCGCTGCATGCGGATCGGCTCTTTGTGGTGGATTTCGAGGCGATGAATCAGGGGGCCTTTTCCATGACCTCGCTTGTTCTGCCGCATCGCCAGAACAAGGATTACCTCTTTGGCAAGATGTCCTTTCTTGCCTCCCTGCCCCGCCGATCCCCCTATGCCTCCAATGTCGTGTGGAAACGCATGAAGGCCTATCATTCGCCCCGAGACCTCTTGCGAACCTGCGGCTTTTACCCCGCAGACAGCCGCCTGATCCCGCCAGTGGTGCGGCGGTTCCTCGAAACGGGTCAGGACGATGCGCGCGCCGAAGATTTTTAGAGCCGGTGCGCCAGAGGAGTGCTAGCTCTCGCGAGCGCTCTTCACCTCGTCGCTCAGATCTTCGCCGCAACCAGCGAGGCGCCGGGCGATTTGCGATATTTCGCCGGGGTCATTTGGTATTGCTTGGCAAATTCGCGCTGAAAATGCGAGGCGTCAACAAAGCCCACTTCGGCCGCGATGGTGGAGACCGGGGCGGTGGAATGAACCAGACGCCAGGCACCATAGCGGACACGCAGCGATCTGAAATAGCGGGACGGGGTCATGCCGAGGCTGGCCTGAAAGCGGCGCGACAATTGGCGCGAGCTGAGCCCGACCTCCTCTGCGAGGCTTTCGGTCAGGAACGGCGTGTCGAGATTTTGCTCCATGATGGTGGCGCAGCGGCGCACGATGGGGTCGCGCAAGTCGCGGATCTCTGATGCGAAATGCGCCTGTGGCGAAGAGGCGTCGCGCCGGTCGTTCAAGACCATATGCCGCAGGCTTTGCTGCGCCTTTTCCGCCCCGCAATGGCGATTGATCAGATGCAAGGCCAGATCCTGCGATCCGGTGGAGCCGGCGCAGGTGATCCGATCGCCCACATCGAGAAAGATGCGGTCCGAGATTGCCTCGACCTTGGGGAATTGCTCGGCAAAATACTCATGCACGTTCCAATGCACGCAGGCAGTTCGGCCATCCATCAGCCCGGCACGCGCGATGTTGAACGTCCCGGTGCAGAGCCCGATCAGCGGGATGCCGAGCTTGTCCGCCTCCCAGAGATATTCGGTGAGCCAGGCAGGCTGCACACGGGTGGGATAATCATTGCCCCCGGCCACGGCCACGTAATCAAAGCGGCGCGGATCGACCGGCAAGGCATCGGGCGAGATGGACAGGCCGCAACTGGCGCGGACGGGGCCCTTGCCCATGATGACCCAGCCGCATTCGATCTGCCGCGAGCGGCCCCCGGTGTCCGCGGCCAGTCGCAAGGCGTCCACGAAGCCGGAGAAGGCATTGAGCGTGAAATTGTCGAGGACCACGACGCCGACCCGAAGTTTCTGGGTGCCGCTTTGAAAGGCGGTCAGGCTCGGCACGGGGCGGGCGCGCATGATTTCCAACAGTCATGTCCACTTTGTGCAATAAGCTGTCTGAAATATCCTATTAACCATTCGACGGCCTGTCTATCCTGCTAGGCCATATGACGCATGCAAAAAATCAAACAATAGGGAGCAAGACCATGATCAACACTTGGAAAACAACTTGTTTTGCCGTCGCGATCTCCGCGCTCGGCGCGGGTGCGGCGATGGCGCAGGACGCGGTGTTCCGGGCCAATATGCCGGGGAACGAAGACTCGATCGCCTATAAATCGGTGGAGCGGTTCGACCAGACGCTGAACGAGCTGACCGGCGGCGCGGTCGATATCAAGCTTTTCGCCAATAGCGCGCTGGGCGATCAGGAAAGCTCGCTCGAAGCGATGCAGACCGGCCTCTTGGATATGGCGACGATCGAAACGCCGATCACCTCGGTCGTGCCTGAACTCGGGGCGACCGCCCTGCCCTATATCTTCTCGGGCCGTGAGCATGTGGCGCGGGCGCTCGACGGCGAGGCTGGCGACAAGATCGAGGCGATGCTGGTGGCCAAGGGGCTGCGGCCTGTGGCCTTTCTCGAAGGCGGGTTCCGTCAGATCACCAACAATGTGCGCCCGATCAACACGCCGTCGGATCTCGAGGGCGTAAAGATGCGCACACCGGGCAGCGCGCTGCGGATCAAGATCTTTAACGCCTATGGTGCCAACGCCTCGCCGCTGCCATTCAGCGAGCTTTACTCGGCGCTGCAAACCGGCGTGTTCGACGGCCAGGAAAACCCCGTGATCTGGGCCAAATCCCAGCGGTTCTACGAGGTGCAGGAATATCTTTCGCTGACCAACCACCTCTATACGGTGACCTATCTCCTGATCAGCGAAGACAAGTTCCAATCGCTGAGCGAAGAGCAGCAGCAGGCCGTGATGCAGGCCGGTGACGCGGCCGAAGCCTATTCGGTCGAACTCGGCACGCAGGCGGATCAGGAAATCGTCGATTTCCTCAAGGAGCAGGGCATGCAGGTGAACGAGGCAGACGTGGCCGCCTTTACCGCCGCCTCGCAGCCCATCTGGGACGAGTGGGCCGGCGAACAAGGTGCCGTGGCGCAGGAGCTGATTGAGCTGATCAAGGCCGAGCGCCCTGAATAATCCGCTCGACCAAGGGACAACGAGGCTTACGCCATGATCAATCGAATACTGGAAGCCATCATTGCCGGTCTGCTCGTCGCAGCGGTTGGCGTGGCCTTTGTCGCGGTCATCTATCGCTATGCGCTGGACTCCGCGCTGAGCTGGAGCTTCGAGCTCTCCCTTGCTCTGCTGACCTATATCACGTTTCTGGGGGCCTATCTGGCCCTCAGGAAAGGCGCCCATCTCAAGGTGACCTTGCTGGTCGACCGGCTGCCACGCCCCCTGCGCGGGGTCAGTTTTCTCTTCAATCAGGTGCTGATTGCGATGCTGGGCTGGATCATGCTGTGGCATGGCGGGCGGCAGGTGATGCGCTTTGCCGATCAGACCACGACCGTGCTCGAAATCTCGACCGCCTGGTATTACGCCGCGATCCCGGTGGCAGGCGGGCTGATCCTGCTCGATGCCATCTGGCTGATGGGCGTCGGCGCGATCCGCCTGTTTCAGGGCAGTGAGGCTGATCCGCGTCCGAACCAATCCGGGGAGATCTGAACGATGACCCTTCTTCTCGCGCTTTGCATCCTTCTCGGTCTCATCGGCTTTGGTGTGCCCATTGCCGTTGCCCTGATCGCGATTGCCGTTGGCATCTTCTGGATGGCCGATGTTGATCAGCTGATCGTGGCGCAGCGCCTCTATCGCGGCGTTCAGAGCTTTCCGCTGCTGGCTGTGCCGCTCTTTATTCTGGCTGGTCAGATCATGAGCCGGAGCGGCATTTCCGGTCATCTCGTGGCCTTTGCCAAAACGCTCGTCGGGCAGATGCGCGGCGGTCTGGCGGCGGTGAATGTCGTGACCTCGATGTTCTTTGCCGGGATGAGCGGCACGTCCATGTCCGACACCGCCGCCGTGGGCGGCATGATCATCGATCCGATGGTGAAACGCGGCTATTCGCGGGCCTTTACCGGGGCCGTCACGGCCGCCTCATCGACCATCGGGATCATCATTCCGCCAAGCGTTCCAATGGTCATTCTCGGGGCCTATCTCGGCATATCCACCGGCGCGCTGTTTGCCGCGGGGCTGATTTCCGGGGTCGTTCTTGGGCTCGCCCTGATCTTTGTGGCCTGGCTCATCTCGATCCGTGCCGGCTATCCGGTGGAAGAGAAGTTCGCGCTGCGTCGCGCCGGGTCGGCCTTTGTGAAGGCGCTGCCGGCGCTCTTGATGCCGGCGATTATCCTCGGCGGTATTTTGGGCGGTATCTTTACGCCGACCGAAGCCTCGGCCGTGGCGGTGGTCTATGGCGCGGCGGTGGGCATGTTCTACTATCGCACACTGACGCCCGCGCTGCTCTATCAGACGCTTTGCGAAGCGGCCGTGCTCAGCGGGGCGGTCATGCTCGTCACTGCTGCCGCCCATGTGATGGGCTTTGCCTTCACCTATGAACAGCTCGCGGACAGCATCCTGCGCCCGCTGGCCGAGCTCGAGATGTCGCCGGTGATGTTCCTGATCCTGCTCAGCGTGATCATGATCGTGGCGGGCACCTTTCTCGACGGTATTGCGATGATCTTTATCATCGTGCCGCTGTTCTTCCCGGCCACGGAAATGCTGGGCATCGACCCGGTGCATTTCGGCATGGTCGTGGTTCTGTGCTGGGGCATCGGCCAGCAGACCCCGCCGGTCGGGGCCGCGCTGTTCATCACCTCGGCGATTGCCAAGGTCGACATGCTGTCGCTCACCCGCGCCAACCTGCCCTTTATCGGGGTCATGCTGCTGGTCCTGCTGGCCGTGATCCTGTTCCCCGAAATCCTTGTCCTGTCGGTGCCGCGCGCCCTGGGACTCTGACCTGTGTTTTTGACGAAAGAAGGCCACCACTCATGATGAACAAGAATCGCTTTATCGACGTTATCTATACGCATACGGATGGCGAACCGACCTGCATCATCCCGCCTGATGCGATCCCCTATCCGCATGGGCTCGACATTCGGGGCAAACGCGACTTTATCCGCGAGAATTACGATTATGTGCGCACCGGGCTCTTGCGGGAACCGCGCGGGCATCACGACATGGTCGGCGTGTTCGTGACGCCGCCCTCCAGCCCGGAGTTCGACGCTGGCATGCTCTGGTGTGACGGGGATGATTTCATGGAGATGTGCGGCCATGGCACCATCGCCCTGTCGATGGCGATGATCGCGCATGGGATGGTGCATAGCGGTGATACGGATGTGGCCAAGATCCGCTTTGAGACACCTCCGGGGCCGGTGACCTCCGAGGTCGGGTTCGAGAACGGTCAGGTCGCCTGGACCCGGTTCCAGAACGTTCCCGCCTTCGTGCTCGAGGCCGATGTGCCCGTCACGCTTCCCGAGGTGGGCGAAGTGACTTGCGACATTTGCTTTGGCGGCAATTTCTTCGCGGTTCTGAAATGGCCCTATCCGAACCGTCCGATCGGACCGGAGAACGGCAAGATGCTCTCTGAGATGGGCGTGATGGTCAAAGACCAGATCAACGCCAAGATGACGGTCCAGCATCCCACCGAGAGCCAGATCAAGGGGCTGAACTTTACCACCTTCTGGCAAGAGCCGGATCACCCGGACAGCCTCTATCGCAATGTGCATGTCTTTTCCGATGGCAAGCTCGACCGCTCGCCCGGTGGCACCGGAACCTCGATGATGATGGCCTATTTCGAACGTCGTGGCGCGATGAAGATGGGTGAGGTCATCCGCTCGGAAGGTCTTCTGGGTATTGGCCGGTTCGAAGGTGAACTGATCGGCGAAACCGACCTCAACGGGGTGCGCGCGGTGATCCCCACCGTCAAAGGCACCGCCAAGGTCACGGGCTATGCCAAATGGCTCATCGACGAGACGGACCCGGTCGGTCGCGGTTTCGTCGTCACCTGATCCGAAGGGATGCTTCGGGGCGTGCCGTGTCTGCGGTGCGCCCCGAATGGATCACTTGCCGCCCTCAAAGCCCACGACCTTGAGTGTGAATTTTTCAACATAATCCACCAGACGCTCTACCGCCCTCTCCGCGTCTTCGGGATTGGCGTCGGCGATGGCCCCGGCGACGCGGGCATGGGCCATTGCCATGGCCCGAATATCGCCATGCTTCTTGTAATGAAGCAGCCAGAAGCGGCGCGAGACCCCCTTGACCGACTGCATGGCCTTCATCGCAAAGCTGTTGTCGGCGGCGATGCCGAGCAGCGAATGATGTTCGATATCGAGATCCATCATCGCAATCGCGTCCCGGCTTTCGGCATGGCCTTCGAATTTTCGTGAAATATCCAGAAACTGTGCACGTTGCTCATCTGTTGCCCGCGCGGCTGCGCAGCGGGCCAAGAGACCCTCGACTTCGCGGCGCAGCTCTTGGGCGCGAAACTGCAAGGTGATATCTATTGGGCAAATTTGGGCACCGCGTCTGGGAACCGTGTGAATAAGCCCTTGGTCCTGCAATCGCTGCACTGCGGATCTGACAGAGGCGCGGCTATGCCCTGAAGCTTTCATCAGGTCGGTTTCAGACACCCAGGTGCCCGGCGCCAACTCTCCGGTGACGATCAAGCGCTCGAGCGAGAAATACGCCTCTTCGCGCTGCATCAATGGGGGCTCTGTACCGGCCTTCAACTCGTTTTCCGACATGTTCTCTCCACCCTACGGGTCGTCAATATAGCCTGACATTTCACAACACGACAATCGCAATTCTTGACATGTCAACAATGCTTGGTAACATGTCAGTAATTAACAAACAACAGGGAGCTCATTATGAAACTGGTAAAAACAGGCCTCTTGGCGGGGGCGTTAAGTCTGGCCACAGCGGCGAGTGCCGTGGCACAGGATCTGGTCCGCGTGGCCGAGCCCAACTGGGCAAGTGGGCGCGCGATGGCAGCACTTATTTCTACGGTGATCGAGGACCGGCTGGGCGGTCAGGTAGAGATCGTCCCCGGCGGCAATGCGGTGATCTTTGCCGGGATGGATCGCGGCAAGGGCGAGATTGATGTGCATCCCGATGTCTGGATGCCGAATCAGGAGAACTTCACAAAGGAATATGTCGATCAAAACGGCACTGTGGCCCTGAGCGATCATGGCTACACAGGTTTTTCCGCATTCTGTGCCCCGCGCGAATTTGCCGAGAAGCATGGGATCAAAAGCGTCTTTGATCTCGCCACGCCAGAGGCGGCGGCCGCGATGGATCGTGATGGCGATGGTATGGGCGAAATCTGGCTCGGGGCGCCCGGCTGGACCTCGACCAACCAGAACAAGGTCAAAGCCCGTGATTACGGGATCTCCAACTTCTTCGAAGAAATCGTCGCCGAAGAAGAGGTCGCTACCGCGTCGATCTCTGATGCGATCGCCAAGGGCGAGGGCTTTGTCTTTTACTGCTATGCCCCGCATTACAACTGGTTCGTGTTCGACATGGTGCAGTTGGAAGAGCCGCCCTACGACCCAGCGAAATATACGATGGTCAATCCGAACGAAGATCCTGAGTGGTTCGAGAAATCCTCAATCACCGTGGGGGCCCAGGATAAATCCATCCATGTCGGCTATTCCAAAAGCCTGGAGACCCGTGCGCCGATGGTGGCGGAGTTCCTCAAGAACATCGCGATGGATGTCGACACCGTCAACGAGTTCACCAACGAAATTGTGGTCAAGCAACGTGACGGCCAGGAGGTCGCGCGGGAGTGGATCGCCGCAAACAGTGACCGCGTCGATGGTTGGCTGGGGCTGTGACGGAAGGTGGGGCGCAGCATCTGCGCCCCCCAGGCCCAAGGGAAGGATTTGATATGTTCGACACAGCCGGCAGCGCCTCCGACGTGATGATTGATCTGCGAAACGTCTGGAAGATTTTCGGGCATCGCTCGCAGGAGGCCATGCAGGCCGTGCGCGAGCGCAAGCTGACCAAAGCCGAGGTCCTCGACGAATTTGATTGCGTGGTGGGCGTGGCCGACGCCAGCTTTCAGGTGAAGAAAGGCGAAATCTTTTGCGTGATGGGCCTGTCGGGAAGCGGCAAATCCACGCTCGTCAGGCATATCAACCGCCTGTTGGAGCCCACGGCCGGTCAGGTGATCGTGGATGGGCAGGATGTCACCGCTCTTCGCCCCAAGGAGTTGGCCGACATGCGCAATCGCAAGATTGCGATGGTTTTCCAAGACTTTGGATTGATGCCGCATCGCTCGGTCCGCGACAATGTCGCAATGCCGCTCGAAATCAGGGGCGTGGCGCAGAATGCCAGATGGCAGGCAGCGCAGAACGCGCTCGATCTGGTCGAGCTGTCGCAATGGGGCGACAAATATGCGCATGAGCTGTCGGGTGGCATGCAACAACGGGTCGGTCTGGCCCGCGCCATTGCCGCCGACGCCAAGGTTCTCCTCATGGACGAACCGTTCAGCGCGCTCGACCCGCTGATCCGGCGCCAATTGCAGGACGAGTTCATCGCCCTGGCCAGTCAAATGGGCAAGACCACGGTGTTCATCACGCATGATCTGGATGAGGCCGTGCGCATCGGCGACCACATCGCCGTCATGCGCAATGGCGAGATCGTCCAGACCGGCACGCCGGAACAAATCATCATGGAGCCCGCAGACAGCTATGTCGCGGATTTCGTCGCGGGCATCTCGCGCATCAATCTGATCCGAGCGCATTCCTTGGTGTCGCCCCTCGATGGCCCTGCCGGAGCGATCCCGCCGAATGCGCTTCGCATGCCTGAAACCGCCACTTTGAAAGAGCTGATCATGGCGTCGGTCGAACATGATGCGCCGCTCGTGATTGATCGGCCAAATGGCGAGCCGCTCGGGATGATCAGCAAGAACGATCTTCTGGCAGGCATTATTCACGGGACAAATGACGGATGACACAGACCACCAATGATCCACTGCCGCGCGATGCCGTTCGCGCCTTTGTGAAGACGAGCAGCGATTACTACCAATCTCGGTTCCGCAAGATCGGAGACAGCGAGAAGACGGTCCTCACCTTCAACTGGGCCGCCGCTGGGCTCGGTGCGGTCTGGTTCGGCATGCGACACCTCTGGGCGCTGTTTCTCGTCTTTGTCGTCTTGGAAACGATCGCAATCGTTCAGATCGCTCGCGGCATCTGGGGCGATCTTGGCGCGCCGATCCTCGCGCGGCTGGAGGGGATCGAGAAAACCCTCGCGATGCGGCGGGAGCAGCTCAGCGACGCCATGGAGAACGCGCCCGACAAGGTCGAGACTTTCAAATCCGCGATTGCGTCGCTGGAAGGCGCTGTGCAGTCGATCCGGCTGCAGGCCGAGGCCGCGCGGAATGAGGCCCTCGCCCTTATCCTGTTCGGCATTGTGCTGTTGCTGGTGGTGAAGCTGGGTCAGGGATTGCTCGCCAATCCTGCGCTGCGGGCGCGCTATGTCCGCTGGCGGTCGCAGCCCTCGCTCAAGGCAGGGCTCACAGCGCCGACGATCCTTCTGGCATCGGGTCTGGCGCTTGCGACCTATCTCACCTGCGCCTTCAAACTCGGCTTTCCAGAGCAGATCCCGGCCCTGCAGAGCTTTCCGGCGGACCCCTCCGTTCAGAGCAGTGTCGCGACGCTCATCAAGGACTGGATGCGCGAAACCGCTCTGAGCACCGAATGGTTCTTTGACGGCTTGGTGCAGGTCATCAGCGCGGTTCTCGATACGCTTGAGACGCTCTTTGTGGAAACCCCTTGGCCCGTGATGGGCGGCTTTGTCATCCTGCTGACCGGCCTCTCGGCAGGCTGGCGCGGGGCGATCTTCTCGACCGCCGCCCTGGCCTATCTGGGCTATCTCGGGTTCTGGGAAAAAAGCATGCAGACCCTGGCGCTTCTCGGGACCGCAGCCTTCATCTCGATCTCGCTCGGGATACCGCTTGGGGTGCTCTGTGCCCGCAATCCAAGGCTCTATACCTTTGTGCGGCCGGTTCTCGATTTCATGCAGACCATGCCGGCCTTCGTTTATCTCATCCCGGTCATCGCCTTTTTCGGCACGGGCAAGCCCGCGGCGATTGTCGCCACTATGATCTTTGGCGGGACGCCGGTGGTGCGCCTCACGGTTCTTGGTCTGCGCGGCGTGCCGGAAACAGTGCGAGAGGCCGCGATGGCCTTTGGCGCCTCACGCACCTACCTGCTGTGGAAAGTCGACCTGCCGCTGGCCGCGCCGTCGATCATGGCCGGGATCAACCAAACCATTCTGCTGAGCTTGGCGATGGTGGTCATCGCCTCTCTCATCGGGGCCAAGGGGCTCGGCGAGGACGTTCTTGAGGCACTGCAATACGCCTCCGAGGGACAGGGCATTCTGGCCGGCATCGCCATTCTGTTCTGCGCGATGATCCTCGATCGCATCATTCAAGGAAAAGGAAAGAAATCATGACCGTCACCGTTGCAATGCTCATCAAATACGAAAACGAACGAAAGGCCGAGATGCTCGACCAGGCAAGCGACCGCGCCGAGGTGTCGCGCAATGCCGTGGCGGCCATGGGCGGGCGTCTGCTGCACGCCTTTGGCACCTGCGGCGAATATGACATGTTGTTCATCTACGAGATGCCGGACATGGCCACCGTGGCCGCCAATATGCATCTTGCCGAGGCGACGGGCATGGCGCGCTATCACAAGGTCATTCCTCTGTTCTCGAATGAGGATTTCGTGGCGTCTCAGGTCAAGGCCGGCGAGCTGCGCGACAGTTACAAGGCAGTCGCACAATCATGAGCGGGACATTGTTTTATGGCGGGACCATCGTCACGCAGGATCTCAAATATCCCGCCCCAGAGGCCGTGCTGATTTCCTGCGGCAAGATCGTCGCGGTCGGAGATTTGGCGGACATTCAGCCCCGCGCCGACAAAGCGACAGTAAAGCACGATCTCGCGGGGCAGACACTGCTTCCGGGCTTTATCGAGGCGCATTCCCATCCCATTTGGGCCGCCAAGACACGGGGCGCGCCGGTGGTGGATGTCCGGGCCAACATTGTCCCGACCTATGCCGCATTGATCGGCAAGATCAAACGTCGGGTCGCGGTTGCCGACCCTGGCGAGCATCTCCTGTTCTTTGGGCTGGATGCCCAGCTACACCCGGATATGGAGGCCCCGACGCGGGCCTTTCTTGACGCGCTCGCGCCCGACAATCCATTGGGAATACAGACATCGAACTGCCATGCTCTCTTTCTCAATTCTGCGGGCTTCAATGCCTGCGGGATTGACGAAACCACACCGACACCGACCGGATCCATCATCGAGCGCGATGAAAATGGCGTGCCCACCGGCAAGATTGCCGAAGCCGTGACATGGACCGCCCTCGAGAGTTTCTATGAGGCCTGGGGCGCGCGTCGCCTCGCCGAGGAGGTCGAGCAGCAGATACGCGCCTTTGTGGCCAATGGCATCACCACGGTGACCGAACACCTCTACATGCCGTTCTACAAGGCGAGCTATATGGCGGCGCTGACCCAAAAGCTGCCCTTGCCGAGGGTGGCCTGTTACCAGCAAGCGACGACACCCGATATGCGGGTTGAAAAGCTCACCGATGCGGATGACCGCCTCTGGATGGCGGGGGTCAAGATCCATGCCGACGGCTCTCCGTTCATCGGGAATATCTGGCTGACCGAACCTTACCTGTCGAATGAGATCACGCTTGAGCGGATGGATCTCAAACCCGGTCACACCGGCGGGCCAAACTATCCCCAGGAGTATTTCGAACGCATGGTCCGAGAATATTTCTCGGCCGGCTGGCAGATGACGGTGCACACACAGGGCGACCGGACCATCGACATGGTCCTCGACCTCGTCGAAACATTGCTCGAAGAGATGCCGCGCCCTGATCACCGCTTTCGGCTGGAACATTGCGCCCTGATGCGGCGTGACCAGATCCGGCGGGCGCGCGATCTGGGCGTGCAATGCAGCTTTTTCATCAACCACATCACCCATTGGGGCGCCCCGATCGAAGATGCCCTGTTCGGCCCCGAACGCGCCGCCCATTACATGCCGGCCGGGTCGGCCGTCGCCGAAGGGATGCGGATCTCGCTGCATGCCGACACCCCGATGACCGACGCCTCGGCGCTCGATCTCATGCAGGCTGCGGTGACGCGCCGGGCGGCCGATGGGCGCTGCCTTGGCGAGGGAGAGCGGCTCGACATCGAAACGGCGTTGAAATCCGTGACGATTGACGCGGCCTATCACATTGGGATGGAAGATCAGCTCGGGTCGATCACACCGGGCAAACATGCCGATCTGGTCATTCTCGGCGCGAACCCGTTGGAGACCGAAGGCGACCGTCTTGGCGAAATTCCGATCTCTTCCACCTGGCTCGCCGGAGAGCGCGTCTATGGTGAATGACAAGAGTCCAATCCCCATCCCGCTGGCAACGGTTGGCGGATTTCTTGGATCGGGCAAGACAACCTTGATCAATCACCTGCTGAGCCAAGCGAACGGGCGGCGCTATGTCGTGTTCGTGAATGATTTCGGGGCGATCAATATCGACCTGCAATTGGTCGAAACCATCGAAGACGACCGCATATCCTTCTCAAACGGATGTGTCTGCTGCACCTTGAACGATGAATTCGTCGGTTCGGTCGCCGAGATGTCGAAACGACAGGACCGGCCCGATGCCATCCTGATCGAAGCAAGCGGCGTGGCAGATCCGCGCGCGCTCGAGGCGTCCCTATCGGCGCTGGAAGCGGCCAATCATGTGCGGCTCGAAACCGCCCTCTATATCGTCGATGCGGGATGTTTTGGACAGCGCGACTATGCCGAGGTCGAAATGCTCATCGACCATGCCGCGACAAGCGATCTGGTTCTCTTGAACAAATCAGACCTGGTGACCAAAGAAGCGCTGGACGCGCTTCTAAAAGAGTTCTCGGTTGCCGCGCCCTATGCCGCGACGCTGGCCACCGTCCAGAGCCGCGTCTCGCCCGCGCTTTTGTTTGGAAATTCAGACAGACCGACCCGCCCGGAGGCCAAGGCAGGGCAACACAAGCATCCCGATTATCATCACTGGCACTACAGCGGCCGCGACCCGATGACACGCGATGCCCTGCTAGAGCTCACAAGAATCCTCCAACAGCATTTCTTCCGGATCAAGGGCATCGTCCAGTCGGCCGCAGACCCCACCATCTGGCTTTCCTTGCAGGTTGTTGGGACACGGGCGGTCATCGGGCAATTGCCGCAGGGTTTCACCGGCAAGGACGCGGTGGAAATCGTGGGGATTGGCATCGGTCCAGAGATGCGCGGCAACGAGCTCGATCGCAGTTTGGCAGCGTTTGAAAAGACCCTGAAACCAACGCCGGCCTGATCCGCCGGGCGCTGACATTTGAGCGGGACAACGTAGCCCGTTACAATGGCTTTACAGTCTGGTCATGCGCCAACTCTTCCATGTCTTGATAACGATCCCCGATCCGATGGTGCGGCCTGCCCCCGGTTGCAACACCAATTGCAATCAGGATCTCATCCGGCCCTGGTGCATCAGCAATGTTGAATTCAAGCGTCAGGAAATGCGACCGCGCGCCGCCCTCGGTGATATGTTTAAGGGGCATGGTGATCGAATTCCCCGGCCCGCCTCGTTTGTTAGAAAAGGGAATGAATTCGCTACTTTGGACAGCATCTCTCAGGAAATTTCCAAACCTTAGCGTGTGAATAAGAGCAGAACCGTGCTCAATTTCACCATTTACTCCCACGATGGCGGACTTACCGAAAGCTTGGACGTTATAGCCCCCACCAACCAATGGCATCAGTCTCCCCACCATCTCTTTACCAAGTACTGGGGCGAAGGCGTGGATTTCAGGACGCAGATCCTCCACGAACCGGCCGGCCCACGGATTGCTCAACACGGCGGCAACGCCAGCCATACGCAAAGGTGTCGCGGCGGGTTTGGTGCCTTCAATCAGCGTGTCTTCGACAAACGCCACGTACTTACGAACTTCAGGTGTCATGTATTCTCAGCCTTTGTGGGAGAGTTGGAGCAAAATCTTGTAAGGAACGGCCCCACCAAGGCCGCGATCTGATCGGGGGCCTCAAGCAAAACCGAGTGTTTCAGCCGGGGCAAAATATGTATTTCGGACCCAGCAATCTGTGAGTGGATGAAGTCAGCCATACGAGGCGATGAACCGATATCGTTTTCACCGGTTATGATTAGCGTTGGCACGGTAACACGGTGTAATTCCTGTCCCAGATCGCTTTGAGCCAGCACGCGGTATGCTGCGACATAACAATTTGGATCATTCTGAAGAGATTTCTGTCGCCGCTCCTCAAGCACATCGGGATTGGCAGCCACAAACTCGGGCGTAAACCAGCGGTCCACAGCATTGGCGAGATGGGCGACAGCTCCGCTCTGCGCAAGAATATCGGCGCGCTTATTGACCCGTTCTTGCTCTTCGGCTGTGCGCCCGGCGACCGTTGAAATTAACGTCAGACACTGGACCCGTTCAGGATGAGTGAGGGCGAGATACTGCGCCACAAGCCCGCCAAGTGAAAACCCCACCACAGCAACACGGTCAATCCTGAGATGATCGAGCAGTGCAAGCGCATCTTCCCCAAGCTCGCTAAGGTTGTAAGGCCCCGGAGTTCGTCGGGACGCACCATGACCGCGCTGATCGTAACGTATTATACGGCGCTTGGACGCAAGGTGAGACAGCACACCATCCCAGCTTTCGAGATCGGCACCGACGCCGTGTATGAGCAAAACCGGCGGGCCGCTTCCTTCGTCGCGAAAGTTTAACCCCACCTCGGGTTTAGGCTCAAACATCCGCCAGAATCCTCGCGTCCTGAGTACGGAAAACGATGTCCGCTTCACTACCTATCTTAAGTTGGGTAGCCTCGGCTTGCGCGGCCTGTTCCAGAACCGTCACCTCGGTGCCATCATTCAACGCGACGATGGCTTTGCGGGATTGCCCCAGGTAGATCAACTCTTTCACCGTCCCTTGTAGTGCGTTGTCATAGGAGGTCTGGGCGTCCGCCGGCCGGACGCGCAAGCGCTCCGGGCGAATGGCTAGGACGGCTGCGGCACCGTCCGACAATCCCTCGCCAATCGCGCCCCGCAAGCCACGCACCAAAGCCGTAGCGCCGTCAGATTTTTCAATTTTTCCGCTGAGGAAGTTCGTTTCACCGATAAAGTCGGCTACAAACTTGGTCTGGGGGGCCTCATAGAGCTCGCGCGGCGTTCCGATCTGTTCGATCCGACCATTGTTGAAAACCGCGATCCGGTCGGACATCACCAAGGCTTCTTCTTGATCATGTGTGACATAGAGCACTGTCGCGCCGAGGTTCTTGTGCAGATGCATGATCTCGATTTGCATGTGCTCTCGCAATTTCTTGTCTAGTGCGCCCAGCGGCTCATCCATCAGCAAAAGCTTTGGCTTGAAAACCATCGCTCGCGCCAATGCAACACGTTGCTGTTGCCCACCGGACAGTTCCTTGGGAAGTCGCGCACCGAAACCGGCCAGGCCCACCATTTCAAGCGCCTCGTTGACCTTAGTGCGGCGGTCTGCCTTGGCGACTCCACGCATCTCGAGGGGAAAGGCCACGTTCTGTGCAACAGTCATATGAGGAAACAGAGCATAGTGTTGAAACACCATGCCAATGTCACGCTTCCACACCGGTATCGGATCAAGGGCCTTGCCCTGAAGGCTGATGTGGCCCTCGGTGGGTTCGGTAAATCCCGCCACCATCATCAGAGTCGTTGTCTTACCGGATCCAGACGGGCCGAGAAAGGTCACAAACTCGCCGGGTGCGACGTCGAGATTGATATCCTTGGCCGCATCTACGGAACCATAGGCCTTTCCGATCTGCGCAAGTTTTAGAATTGGGTCAGTCATTTAGTCAATCCTTACAGTCCGGGGGCGCGGCCGGAGCGCCGACGCGCCAAGCCATCAATCAACAGAGCCAAGAGTGAAAATGAGAACAAAACCGTTGCGATGGCAGCAATTGTCGGATCGGTATCGCCCTTGATGTTCGACCACATCTGTACGGTCACCGGTCGCACCCGCGGGGTAGACAAGAAGAGGGATACGATCAATTCGTCGAATGAAATCACCATCGCAAACAGCAATCCAGAGAGAACGGATGGTGAAATCAGCGGTAGAGTGACACGACGGAAAGCCGTCCAAGGCGGGGCACCGCAATTGGCGGCCGCATCCTCGAGCCGCTTGTCAAAAACCGCAAGGTTGGCACTGACCGTGGACAGCACGAAGGGCAGTGTCAGAATGACATGTGCGATGATGAGCCCGGGCAAGGTGCCATAAAGGCCCCAGATGCGAAACACCCCGAAGATTGCCGCAGCCGTGATGATCACCGGTATGATGAGCGGTGCCATTAGAACAGCCCGGATCGCCAACGCCCAGCGGGATTTCATTCGGCTAAGCGCGAGCGCCGCAGCTGTGCCGAAAACGGTGGCAATGATTGCAGCGGGTACAAGTATCTTGATCGAGGTCCAGAGGGCTCTTGTCCATGTTGGGTTGCTGAACATTTTCTCATACCACTGCAGCGAGAAGCCGGGGGGCGGGAACGTCAGGAAAAGAGCGGAGCTGAAGGAGATCACCAATGTCACCACCAAAGGGGCGAGCATATAGATGACCAGCAACACATTGATCACACCGCGCAGACCACCCCAGAATTTTTCAGAGTGAAACATCAGAAGCGTCCTCCGCGGAATTTGAGCAGTGCGTTGATGAAAACAAAGAGGAGCCCGGTGCCGACCAGCAGGACGATGGCAAGCGTTGAGGCCAGAGCCCAGTCGCCAAACTCGTCGATGCGTTCAAAGATCAGTTGCGCGATCATGATATCGCCCCGTCCACCCAGCAGGGCGGGTGTGATGAAATAGCCAAGCGCGATAATGAAGACGAGCATGGAGCCGGTCATGAGACCTGGCAAGCATAGCGGCAAGTACACTCGGAGGAACGCTCGGATCGGCGTTGCACCAAGGTTCGTCGCTGCGCGGAAATAAGATCCGTCAACGCGCGCCATGACAGAGAACAGCGGGAAGACCATGAAAGGCAACAGCACCTGAACCATGCCCAGCAATACCCCAAAGCGGTTATAGACAAGGTCCATGGGCTCGGCGATCAGGCCGATCCCCGTCAAAAGGTCATTGATGATACCGCCGCGTTGCAGGATCACCAGCCATGCGAAAGTGCGCACCAGAATGGAAGTCCAAAACGGGATCAGGACCGCAAAGATCAGGATCCTGCGTACGAATGGTTTAGAATGGACCATTGAATAGGCCACCGGAAAGCCGATCAATGCACAGATGATCGTTGTCGTGCCCGCGATTGCCACGGTGTTCCACAAAACCCCTAAGTAAATAGTTTTCGTAAAGATGGTCTCATAGTTCTGAAACCCCCAGACGGGTTCGGAGACGCTACGCTGTAGCAGCCAACTGACCGGATACAGAAAGCAAACCCCCACCAGAATAACTGCTGGTAGCAACAGCCAGATGTAGCGGTTTTTTAATATCATCACGCGGCGCCTCCGAAACGGTTCAGGTGAGTTTCCACTCGGTCCAGCGCTCTGTCAGCGCTTCCAGATTATCACGCCAGTAGTCGGCGCGGATCAGGAAACCCTTGGCCTGATTTTCCTCGGAAGTGGCAAGCCACGGCAAAACATCGGCGTCCACTTTGGCAAAGGCTGCGGGGTTCACCGGTGCATAGGCCAGTGTGTTGGCCATCAACGCCTGATTGTCCGCGTCGGCGGTTGCATTCATGAAATGCTGGGCGACTTCCGTGTTCGGTGCGCCCTTGGGGATCACCAGATAATCAATCGACCGGATGTTTTGGTTCCAGTTGATTTCCACCGCCGCACCTTTGCGGTTCACATCAAAGGCGCGCCCGTTGAGGATGACGCCAACCCCGACTTCTTGATCAACAAAAAGCTGCTGACTCACCGAGTTCGAGCTGTACCAGATCACGTGATCTTTGATGGTATCTAGTTTGGCGAAGGCGCGATCTATATCAAGTGGGTAGAGGTCATCAGGGGCGACGCCATCGGCCATCAGGGCGATCTCCATCATCGGATAGACCCGATCCCGTAGGGCACGTTTGCCCGGGAACTTTTCTACATCAAACACATCCGCCCAGCTTTGCGGCACGTTATCGCCGACAACCTCAGTATTGTAACCGATGTTGTAAGACCAGACGATACAACCGATCCCTTTGGGGTGCACGTAATCCTGATCCAGTTCGCTGGCATCAATGATGTCGAAGTCGAGGTCTTCAAACAGGTCCTCATTCGCAAAAAGGAAGGTGTCTGTGACATCGACAGTATCCCAGATCGGCTCGCCTGCTTCGACCATGGTACGTAGCTTTGAGCCACTCATCGGCCCGTCCTGAACAACGGTTGCGCCGGTAGCTTCCATAAACGGTGCACAATAGGCGGCCTCCTGAGCCGCCTGATAGCTGCCACCCCAGCTGGCGAAGACCATCTCACGCCCCGAAAGATCGACTGCCGCCCAGGCCGGGCGAAAACCTGCACCCAGAGCCATTAGTGAAGCAGAAGAATAAAGCCCGAATTTTAGGAAGCTGCGCCGTTTCAAGCCAGCGGTTCTATTCATGTGGTTTTTCATTTCGTTCCCCTGTTGTTATGCGTTGGATTCCTCTAGCGGCCCCTTTTATCAGGCCGCCATTTCTTTGGCCTTGAAGTGTGGAATTACCTGTTCACAGAAAAGCTCGACCGTGCGTACCGCAACGTCATGCGGCAGACCAAAGGTCGGCCCGATCATGATGTGATCAATGCCAGTTGCCTGATAGCGTTCCAGTTTTTGGATGATCTCGTCGGGGGTGCCAATCAATAGGTTTTCCTTGAGACTCTCGGCTTGATACTCGCCTCGTGCGGCCACAGTGTCGAAGTCGACCGGCTCAGGGAAACCGTCCTTAACCGTCCCCGAATTCTTGAACAGGTTTTCGAAGTTCCGCCCGAAATCCACGACAGACTTGACCGCTGTATCCAGAACTGACGGATCATCATAAACACAGCAGACCCGCAAGGTCGCATGGTGAAGGTTTCTGGGGTTTCCGGCCTCTACCTTGGCCGCCTGGAACTTGTTTTCCAGATCCTCGATCTCGGAGAAATCCTTGCGCAGTGCGGTGGACATGACATTGCAGTTGTTTTTCAATGCGAATTCGAACGTGTTCTGATCGCGCGCCGCGACCCAGATCTGCGGCGGTCTGTTCAGAGGTTTCGGGACGCAAGCGACCGAAGGAAATTGCCATATCTCGCCCTCGTGGGCATAATCCCCCTCCCAAAGGCGCTGCACCGCCGGAATGATCTCTCGCAAATAGCGACCACCCTCGCCTTGTGGCATACCATCGGCCATGCGGTCGAACTCATACTGATAAGCGCCGCGACCAAGCCCCAGCTCCAGCCGCCCGCCGGTCAGGATGTCGCACATCGCCGCCTCACCCGCTAGCCTGATCGGGTGCCAGTAGGGCGCGGCCAATACCGCTGTCCCAAGACGTGCATTTTTGGTATGGTTTCCCCAATGCGCCAGCAACTGGAACGGATTGGGCGAGATCGTCAGTTCGATCGTATGATGTTCCGCGGTCCAGATGATATCAAACCCGCCTTGGTCCGCGATTTTCACGAGATCAAGCGCCTCTACTGCGACGACATCCATGCTTTTTGACCTATCGAACCGGGCCATGTTCACAATGATGGAAAACTTCATGCTGAGATCCTACTTATTGATGCGCATCACAAAGGCGTCCTGTTGGGCGCCCGAATAATCGATGACAACGGTCTTGATGCGGCTGAATTCTTCGATGGCGGCAAAGCCGTTGTGTTTGCCGTAGCCCGATTCCTTGAACCCGCCGACGGGGGACATAACTGAAGGGCTGCGATAGGTGTTGATCCAGACCATTCCGGCCTCGATCCGGCGCATGAAGCGCAGCGCGCGATTAAGGTTCTGCGTCCAGATTCCCGAGGCCAGTGCGAAATCACTGTCATTGGCCTGCTCCAGAAGATCTTCTTCGTCCCGAAACTTAAGAACCGACAATACGGGGCCAAAGATCTCTTCACGAGCAATGCGCATGTCATTGGTCACATCCGCAAATATCGTAGGTTCGACATACCATCCGTTACCCAAGCCTGAAGGGCGTCCTCCGCCAAAGACCAACCGTGCACCCTGCTCTTTCGCGCTGTCGACGAATTCGGCTACTTTTTCCACCTGCGACCAGAGCGCCAATGGCCCCAGTTGCACGTCATCGCGCCGCGGATCGCCGATCCTGATAGCACGAGCTTTGTCGATGACCCTCGTCAAGACCTCGTCATAGACGCTCTCTTGTACAAAACAGCGTGACCCGGCCACACAGGTCTGCCCTGCCGCAGCGAAAATTCCCGCGACGACGCCATTAGCGGCGGCATCGAGATCGGCATCGTCGCATACCACATGGGGCGATTTACCACCTAGTTCCAAGGTTGCGGGTGTCAGGTTTTCTGCGGCGTTTCGGGCAATGATCCGCCCCGTGGCTGGGCCGCCGGTAAAGTCGATTTTGGCAATGCCCGGATGCGAGATCAGGGCGTTGCCCGCACTGTGACCGTATCCCGTCACGACATTGAAGACACCATCGGGGAAGCCCGCTTCGCTGAACATTTCGGCAAAGGCGATTGCTCCGGCAGAGGCATGTTCAGACGGCTTAACCACAATCGTGTTGCCACAGGCTAGTGCGGGCGCAATCGCGCGTACCATCATATAAAGCGGCGAATTCCACGGGATGATTACGCCGATCACACCTAGGGGTTCGCGCATCGTAAAGTTCAGCATATCCGGCTTGTTGACCGGAATCGTCGTGCCCTCGATCTTGTCCGCCATCCCGGCGAAATACCGTAATCCGACGGGTAGAGCCTGGGCCAGCGCACGCATCTCACGCAGTAGTTTGCCGTTATCCTTCACCTCTATTTCAGCGATGCGGTCGATATTCCGCTCGAGGATTTCAGCCAGTTTTAGCATCAGCAATCCGCGTTGACTTTGGGTTAGATCGCGCCAAGCCGGGTTGCGCATCGCGCCATTCGCGGCAGCAACAGCTGCATCCACCTCTCCGGTCGTGCAATCGGACACCCGGCACCAGGCCTGACCCGTCGTGGGATCAAAACTTTCGATCTCCGCTCCGCCGGATTGGCGATACGTGCCCCCGATGCTGATCGGTAGGCAGGTGCCTTGCATGGTTTCGACGGTGAACTCGGACATTATTGGTTTCCCTGCTCGGTCATGATTTTGCTCCACGGTGTTGCATTGCGGTCGATCGGATTAATCTGGCCGGCGCTCGTGGTGCCGTCGACATAAAGCCCGAAACGGGCTTCGCGGAATTCAGTTTGGTATCGCCGCAGCACCGATCGCACCGGTTGCGGGCTGATTTCCTGAAGAGGCAGATCCTTCACCGGGAAAAGCGCGAACTCCACACCTGCGGGGCAGAGCTCCATTTCTCCCTGAAAGATCATCCACGTGGCATTTCCCGATGGAGCGTCGAAAACCGAGTAGAGAAAGCCAAGTTCAGCGCCGACCCCCTGCATTGCCAGCAAATCCTCTAACTCCGCGCGCCCTTCGCGAAACCCGTTGCGGACGCCGCCCATCGGCAAGCACCACCCTTCCGGGGTCTTCTGCAAAAGAACCTGACCCTGATATTCAAGCAAGCAGCCCACGCGGACACCCCCATGGTGCGAGACCGACTCGGCGGTTGCCTCGACCAATCCAAGATCAAGATAGTGACCGCGCAAATAGGCCAAAGGCCGCGCTTCGATCTGATCGAACTCGGCCACCCGCCCGATCAAAATAACATGGTCACCCGCATCGACTATGTTGTCAGTTTCGCAATCGAACCAAGCAACTGAGCCGTCAATCAAGGGATTGCCTAGCCTGCTGCCACACCATGCGGTCTCGCCGAAGCGGTCTGCACTGCGGCTGGCAAACCGCGCAGAGACATCCTTTTGCACCTCACTGAGTATGTTCACAGCGAAATGGCCAGATTGCGTAAAATGCTCGAGATTTGATGAACTCTTGGCCAGACATACCAAAAGCAAGGGGGGATCGAGCGATACAGAAGTGAAAGAATTAGCAGTGAACCCGATTGGATCGCCTTGTGCAGTCGTGCTGGTAACTACGGTCACACCGGTCGCGAAGCTCCCAAAAGCTTGGCGTAAGCGAAGTAAAGCATCGTTGTCTTGGACCGCCATCTCGTGCTCTTTCCATTCCAATTCTCAATGAGACTAGGATGAAAATTATTGAGAGGGCTTCCACTTGATCGCTCTAGATCACAAATCTTATTTCCTACGATTGATAGGAATTTTTGAGCTTGAGCAAGCGTAGAGCTAGATCGAGCTCAAAACACCTATCAGAATCGTCGAAGTTGATCCCATGAAGGTCTGACAATTGCTCCAGCCGATATCGCAACGTGGTGACGTGGATCTTGAGCGCATCGGCCGTTTCTTGATGGCGCCTTCCCGACCGTAGAAATGCCGCGAGCGTCTCGCGGGCAATAACAGCCTTGCGGGTCTCGGCCTTAAGGGCTTGAGGGATCATTCGCTCAACAAAACCATTGGCCCTAGCAAGATCGGTTGACGCCATTAAGTGAGGAAATTCACCCATATTCATTGGACTAATCCAACCTTCGAGCCCCATTGACCGCGCTACATCAAGGGTGCTCAGGCAAGTCTGCCTAGCATCTGGCAAAGCTTCGAGAGATGCCACCCGTCCCGACATGACCATTTGGAATTTTGTCGGCAAAACAGGTTTGATTCGTGAGAGAAAGTCTGACTTGCGCTGCCTGGCTTCGTCTCTTTCGTCGCTCAGCAATAGAACCAAATCCCCTTCTAGAAAGCACGAAATGACCGTGCCGAACGTCGCCTGAGCACTACGTTGAATGAAACTGTGACTTCCGTCGTCGACACTTCCCGCTTGAGGAAGCCTTAGGACCAGAAGCTGCATTGGCACCTCTAGGTCAAAGTCTAAAACATGCGCTTCGTCGAAAATCTCTTCTCGATCACGCCAGTCGCCCAAAAGAAGCCGCGACATCAACCTACGGGCTGTCACCCGGCGTGATCGGAACTCGATGAAACTGCGCAAGATGTAGGAGGACAAAGCCAGCCGTCCAGCCTGCGCGGCAATGCGTTCATGATCGCTGAGCTGCTCAACCTGAAAGAAGAACAAGGCACCAACATGGCTTCCGTCGATATGCAAAGCACTCACCTCTGCGCTCACAGTGTCCCCAGAAATTTGAAGGTCAACAGCAGCTTCACTTGGATAGTTTTGCGCATCCAGAGCGGCCCGTACCAAATCATCGGGGGCGCGACGCGTCTGTGACAGCTCAAACGGCGGTGGGGCGGCGGGGTCAAAAAGCGCTCTACCCGATGTCAGGTCAACCGCCAACCACCCTGTCGGGAACAGGCTACTGAGGCCGGTCGCAAGAGCATCAGTCGCTTCTGAATCTAGGGTCTTGTTTAATGACGCGGTCATATTCTCGAGGATTGATTTCAGCCTCTGAGCCTGCTTCCGCTCTTTCTCGATCTTTCGGATTTTACGCACCGCGATACTTGTCAGTTCGGCCACGCATTGCAAAAAGCCAAGATCTTCTGAGCTCACGTCGACGACGGTTCGGGAGGCAACCGAGTAAACCATAGCTCTCTTCTGTGCGTCGCGTACATCTAGGGGAATCATCACAGTGGTATGGTAGCCGCGCCTGCGTGCATCCTCACGAAACCCGGGAAATTCATCTTGTTCAGCAGCATCTCTTATTACTAAGGGCGCCCCAAGTTCTAGCACTCGTCCGACCGGACTCAATCTCGCATCCCAGCCAGAGCCTTTCAGACTACTGCTATCTGTCTGTGGGTCGTGCCGGACGATGGGTATTGCCAAACCCGCTTCCTGATCTAGCACCTGTATGCTGCTGATATCCCATTCGGAGTGGTCACAGACGCCTTTGGTTAACAAGCTATAGGTTTGTTCGGCACTGCGGCTCTCGTCGATGACGCGAGCGAGCTTTGCGATATTCAGGAACTTTCGGTTAGCGGGGTAAGCTGACTTCGCCTGCAACGGTTTCTCCTTTGCCTTCACGAATGTAACGGCCATTCGTAGACCCTTGCTTCACCTTCGTATTGACCGAAGCAATGCAAGGCCCGAGCTCCAACATAGAGCGCACGATCAGTCAAACCTAGCATTCAATTCGACAGCTGCGCCCGCCGCTCGATGGTCACAGATCGTCAAAGCCCCGGTGGGTCATCTCCAGCTGATAGCGCCGCGTGTCCTGGCCCTCGGGCGCGTGTAGCGGAAACCGGGGTGCGGCGCTCGCGAACTCATGCAGATGCACCACGACCTGTTCCGCGTCTAGCAGCACGACGCCATAGGCCGGCGCCTCGAGCGTGCCGGGAATGGTCTCAGGCCCTGCCGTGAGATCGAGCGCCACCTGATGGTTGAGCCCGCGCATGCACGAAAAGCTCAACCCGCGCCAGTTGCCAAAGACCGCCCGGTGCAAATGGCCGAAAAAGAGGTGACGAATGCGCGGCAGATGCGGCGCGATCACCTCATAGAACGGATCGGCGTCCTGCATCCTGATCGCGTCCATCCCGGCGATTCCGACGCGAAACGGCGGGTGATGCATGAACAGCAGCACCGGCCCGTCACAGGTGGCAAGCTCGGCGGCGAGCCAGTCGCGCCGGGCGGCGCAATAGCTCCCGGCATGGCTGCCGGGGCGTTTCGTGTCGAGACAGATCGCCCGGCCTTGCGCCGTGTCGAACGCATATTGCACGAAGCCATGGCGGTCGCGCGGCAGCTCGGGAAACTGGGCCGCGAGGGCCTCGGTGTCGTCATGATTGCCGACCATGAGATGCAGCGGCACCCGCAGCCGGGCGATCTCTGCGTGAAAGGCGCGATAGGCCTCGGCATCGCCCCAATGGGTCATATCGCCGGTGAGCATGACAAAATCGGCATCCCCATGCTCGGCATTGATACTGTCCACCGCACGGGCCAGACGCCGCGCCGGATTGGCACCAAAGAGCGTCCGACCGCCGCCGATCACATGGGTGTCGGTGAGATGGATGAATTTCATTCCGCCGCCTCATGCGGTTTCGCCCAATCGTCCCACCCGGTGCCCGACAGCGTCACCGGCCCGTCCCAGTCAAAGGGCACCTGATGGATGATCGTGCTGCCGCCCTCGATCAGCACCACGCAATAGGCCGGGCTCAGCGCCGCGCTCTTGAGATACCGGGGCTCGGCAAGATCGGGGATCGACTGATTGCCGGTCGAGGGCACGCTGGCAAACTGCACACCCTGATAGCAGCCATGGATCGGCGCATGGACATGGCCAAAATGCAGATAGTCGATCTTGGCGCCATATTCGGCCAGCAACGCGGCAAAGCCGGGCCGGTCCTCAGCGACAAGCGCGATCCGGTCCTCGGCAGGCAGGCCCAGAAGCATCGGGTTGTGATGCAGGAACAGGCGCGCCCGGTCACAGCCCGCAAGCTCGGCCGCGAGCCAGTTCCGGCGGGCGGCACAGAAATGCCCGGCATGGGTGCGCTCGCCCGTGCTGTCGAGATAGAGAAACCGCGTGCCGTCGATCGTTTCGGCATGGTTCACAAAGCCGTTCTCATCGGTGGGATGGTCGGCAAACACCGCGCGGAAATTGGCGCGGTTGTCGTGGTTGCCGATCATCAGCCGCACCGGAATGGGCAAGCCCTGCAGCGCCACGCGCAGCGCCTCATAGGCCGCCGGTTCGCCCCAATGGGCGAGATCGCCGGTGATCACGATCCGCGCCGCATCGGCGTGATCGGCAAGGATATGACGCAGCGCCCGGTCAAAGCGCGCATGGGGGTCGTGGCCGCCCATCTCTTCGCCCGGAACGGTGAGATGGATGTCGGAAATATGGATGATTTTCATAACAGTGCCTGTGTGGAAAACGGCCGCGCACGGGGCTGCGCGCGGCCGGGTCAGGGGATGGCTCAGCCGTTCGGCAGAAGGTCGGAAACTTCTTCAACCAGCTCTTGCTGCAGCTCTTTCATATCGGTGGCATCGCCAGTGACGATACGTTCGATCCCGTCGTAGATCACCTGCGTGATGGCGAGACCGTTATCGCCGGGATAGGCCAGCCAGTCGCGCAGCAGCGGAAGCTGATCCACGGCGGTTTTCTTGTTCGGGTTGGCCTCGTAGAAATCGGCGAGGATCACTTCGTTGGCGGCTTTGTTGGGCGGCATGTAGCCGGTGGTCTTGGCCACTTCCGCGGCGCCTTCGCCCGAGGTGATGAACTTGATCCAGGTCCAGGCGGCCTCTTGCACCTTGGGATCGTCCGAGGTCGAGGTCAGCACCGCGGCATTGCCCCCGGCAGGCAGGCCCTTGGGGGTCTCGCCCATGCCCGGGAAGGCCCCGGTGACCAGCTCGAAATCGCCCTGGCTGCGTTCGACCGCGCCAAGCGCCGAGGTCGACCAGAACATCATGCCGATCTCACCGGCGGCAAAGGACGACAGCGCCGCTTTCCATTCGATGTTCTGCATGTCGCATTTGGTAAAGATCTCTTGCATCTGCTCGAGCGCGGCCAGCGCCTCGGGACTGTCGAGCGCCATGCGGCCATTGTCGACGATGGGCTTGTCCTGGCTCCACATCAGCGCCTGCAGGAACCAGTTGCCGGTGACGCTCCAGCCCCAGAAGATCGGGTTGTCCACGCCATTGGCCTTCATCTTTTCACAGACGGTGATCACCTCGTCCCAGGTGGTGGGCAGGCTTTCGACCCCGGCGGATTTCATCATGTCCATGTTGTAATACCCGACCGGCAGCGAGACCGAGAAGGGCAGCCCATAGACCGCGTCATCGAAGGTCGACAGCGACAGCATCGCGTCGTGATAGCCGTCCTTGGCGAAATCCGCCTCCTTGGCGATGAACGGTTCGAGCGATTTGGCGATGCCCTTCTCGACAAGGATCTGCTGACGGTTGAGGCCCTGCATGGTCACATCAGGCAAGGTGCCCGAGACCGCTTCGCGCAGGATCGTGTTGGTGCCGTCTTCGTAGGATTCGTAGGTGGCGCGGAACTTCACGTCGATGTCCGGATGCTTCTCTTTGAAGGCCGGCATCATCGCCTCATAGGTGACGTCGAACAGGTGGCTGTAAGAATAGGCGAATTCGATGGTCACGTTGTCCTGGGCCATCGCGGTGCTGGCACTCAGGGCCAACGCCATTGCGGAGATAGTGGGTTTCATGGTTGATGTCCTCTCAGTCCTGACTTGGAGCGTTTGCGTTTGGCGATGCACGCTCCGGGGAGATCCCTCGCGGGATGGTGGGCGGGTGCGGGGCAACCCGCACCCAAAACTCATTTCATGCCGTTCAGCGTGATCCCTTCGATGAACCGCTTCTGCGCCAGAAGAAAGGCGACGATCAGCGGCGTGACGATCACCGTGGCGGTGGCCATCATCGGCCCGAAATCGGAGCCGTCGCCGCCGCCCTTGAACTCGCGCAGCCCGAGCGGCGGGGTGAACAGGTCGCGATTGCCGGTGACCACGATGCGCGGCCAGAAATAATCGTTCCAATGGGCCACGACCGAAAAGATGGCGAAGGCCAGAAGCGCCGGAATCGCGGTCGGCAGCATGACGCGCCAGACGATGGCAAACTCGCCCATCCCGTCCATCCGCGCCGCATCGATGAGATCATCGGGCACGGTCATAAAGAACTGCCGCATGAGAAAGATGCCAAAGACCGAAATCGACCACGGCACCACCAGCGCCGCATAGGTGTTGGTCAGCCCGATCTTGGCGAGCAGGATATAGAGCGGCAGCGCAATGGCATGGACGGGGATCAGCAGGCAAAACAGCACCAGCCCGAACACCGCCTCGCGCCCCCAGAACCGCAGCTTGGCCAGCGCATAGGCGGCGGGCAATGCCACCACCACCTGCAACAAAAAGATCGAGGCGGTGACGATCACCCCGTTGAGCAGATAGCGCAGCAGCGGCGCTTCGGTGAAGGCCTTGGTGTAGTTGAAAACCACCGGTCGCATGGCGCACTCGGCCTCTGCCTCGGCCATGATATGATCCCGGATGTCACGGTCGCTCTGCCCGGGGAACCGCGGGGCGGCGGCGGCAATCTCGTCACGGCTCGGATCGCGCAGCTTGACGCAATGCTCATCGACCATGAGTTCCTGTCGGCCAAAGAACCCGCCTTCGCCGCGATCAATCTCGCCGGGGGATTTGAAGGAATAGCTGACCATCATGTAGAAGGGCGCGATGACGATGATCACCCCAAGGATCAGGATCAGATGTTTCCACCAGTCGCGGGTCATCAGTAATGCACCTTTCGTTCCACCAGCCAGCGCTGGATCAGGGTCAGGACCATGACGAAGAGCAGAAACAGCATGGTGATGGCCGAGCCGATGCCGATCAGGTTCTGCTGCACGCCTTTCTCGAAAATGGCGAACATCATCACATAGGTTGACTTGTTGGGGCCGCCGCCCTGCGGCCAGAAGGCCTCGATCGTGTCGAACACCTGAAACGCCCGGATGCAGGTGATGGTGACGACAAAGACCGTGGTCGGCCCGAGCGCCGGCCAGGTCACCAGCCAGAACCGCGCCCAGCCGGACCGCGCCCCGTCCATCTCGGCCGCATGGTAGAGCTCGCGATGCACGCTGGTCAGCCCGGCGAGATAGAGCACCATGTTGAACCCGAACCCCTGCCAGATGCCGATGAAGCAGATCACCCAGATCGCATAGCGCTGATCCCCGAGCCAAACGGGAAACCGCTCGGCACAGCCATGGGCCATGAAGGGCCAGATCCGTTCGAGAAACGTGCCGCAACCCATCTCCAGCGTGCGGTTGATCATCCCGATCGACGGGTGCAGCATGAATTCCCAGGCGATGGCCATGGCGAGAAGCGTCGCCATCACCGGCAGGAAATAGATCGTCTTATAGAGCTCGCGAAACCGGCCCAGCGAATTGATGAGCAAGGCCGCCCCAAGCCCGAGTCCAACCGAGATCGGTACCACCGTCACCACATAGGTCAGCGTGGCGAGGAACATCTTTTCATAGGTCGAACGGGTGAAGAGCTTCTCGTAATTGTCGAACCCGACCCAGTCGAAACCGCTGTTGCCCAAGGAATAATTGGTAAAGGACAGGAAGGCTGCGATGCCCACCGGCGCGAGCAACAGCAACACCATCAGCCCAAGCGCGGGCCCGGTCAGAATCCACGCGGCGCGGCTTTGCCGGATGGCCCGGCGCGGCGCGCGCGGGGCCCTGGTCTTGGCGGCGGTTTTGGCGGTGGTGGTGGGATCGATGGCCGCCATCTCAGGCCACCTCGGACGGGACACTGGCCGTCTGCACGACCCGCCGCAACCGAGCGCCCGCGCTGTCAAAGAGAAGCGCCTTGTCGCGGTCGAAATCGAGCGACACGGCGCTGCCGAGCGCCAGCGCGCCGCGCTGTTCGGGGCCCACCCGCAGGGTGAGACGCTGATCGAGCCCGGTGAGGGCGATCTGCACGAAAAGCTCAGAGCCGAGGTTCTCGCGATGCATCACATGGCCATGGATCGGCGCCTCCGGCCCGGCCAGCCGCAGCGCCTCGGGGCGCAGCCCGAGCGAAGCGATGCCCTTGCCGCCCCGATGCAGCATCAGGTCGAGCGGGTGATCCATCAGGATCAGCCGCCCGTCCTCGGCAATCTCGACCGGCAGGATGTTGATCTTGGGCGAGCCGATGAATTCGGCCACCTCGATCCGGTCGGGATCGTCATAGACCACATCGGGCGGCGCGCATTGCAGGATGCGACCGCCCATCATCACCGCGATCCGATCGGACATGGTCATCGCCTCGACCTGATCATGGGTGACATAGACAAAGGTGGCGGCAAGCCGGCGGTGCAGCTCGGCGATCTCGGCCCGTGTCTGCACCCGCAGCTTGGCATCGAGATTGGACAGCGGCTCGTCCAGAAGAAACGCCGTCGGCTCGCGGACAAGGGCACGGCCCAGTGCCACGCGCTGGCGCTGCCCCCCCGAGAGCTGCCCCGGCTTGCGGTCGAGAAGATGCGCGATCTCGAGCATCTCGGCGGCCTGGGCCACCTGCTGTCCGATGTCGCGGCTCTGGGCCCGCGCGCCCGGCAGCAGGCGACCGACAAACGGCAGGCGTTGCAGGCTGTTCAACCGGCGCATCCTGAGCGGGACCGCGATATTCTCGCCAACGCTGAGATGCGGGTAGAGCGCATAGGATTGGAACACCATCGACAGGTTGCGGTCGGCGGCGCGCTGGCCCGCGACCGACTGGCCACCGATGCAGATGTCGCCGCTGCTCTGGTCCTCGAGACCGGCGATGATGCGCAGCAAGGTGGATTTGCCACAGCCCGACGGGCCGACAAGCGACACGAATTCGCCATCGGCAATGTCGAGCGACACCCCCTTGAGCACCTCGGTCTCGCCAAAGCGTTTGGTCACGTTCTCGATACTCAGCCCGGCCATCTGATTCCTCCATCTGCTCCGGGCGGTGTAGGCAATCGACCTTTCACTTTTGTGACGTCATATTAGTGAAACTAATCGTCGCTAAGGCTGGCCTCCAAACTGGAGGAGCCGCGATGCGCGCCAATCATCATCAATTCGTCGCCTTCGCCTATGTGGTGCGCGAGGGCAGTTTCTCGGCCGCCGCCACCCGGCTCGGGGTGACGCAATCGGCGGTCACGCAACATGTCGCCAAGCTCGAAAAACAAGTCGGCTCGCCCTTGCTTTTTCGGAACCGCGAGGGCGTGTCGCTGACCCGGACGGGCGAGGAATTCTATGATCTCGCCGACCGGCTGGTGACGCTCGACACGGCGATCACCGAACGGCTCGAAGGGTTTGAGGCGATGGAGCGCGGCCATATCAAGATCATCGCCAACGCGCCGCTGCCTGCGCTCCGCGCGATCAGCCAGTTCCGTCAGGCCTATCCGGATGTGGAAATCGATTTCGCGCTCTATGCCTGGAGCACCGCCACGCGGCTCTTGCGCGAACGACGGGCGGATGTCGGGCTCATCACCGATCCCCCCCGCTCGGAAGACTGGGAACGGGTCTCGATCCTCAAGGCCCGCTACGTCGCCTATCTCCTGCCCTCGTCCCCGCTGGCCCACCGCGACCTGCTGCATTTCCGCGATCTGATCGACGAGACGATCATCCTGCCGGAAACCGGCTCGCTGACCGAACGGGTGGTCCGCGAGGCGCAGACCAAACATGGCATCCGCTTTCCCCGGACGATCACCATGACGACCTTTCCGCTGATGTGCGAGGCGGTGTTTCAGGGCGCGGGGATCGCGCTTTTCCTCGCCAACAGTGGCCTGATCTCGCGCGGCTTGGTCGAAGTGCCGGTGGCCGAGCTGTCGGCCAGCCATGAAACCGCCGTCATCGCCCCCAAAGACCGGGCGCGCCTGCGGCTGGTAAAAGCCTTCATCGAAATCGCCTCCTCGCTGGATTTCAGATAGCCCGGCGCTATTCGGGCCCTCGCATCTGACGCGCCAAGGCAACCGCCACGTAGCGGTTCCGCAAGGGTATCACCGGATTGAAACCCGCCGAATCACTGCTTCTCTTCTCGCAGCTCTGAGCGGCCATCCCCGACAGACGCGTCAGTGCAGCGTCGTTCAACACCTTTCCTCAGCCAAGTGCGCCTCATATAATTCCCAAATATTATCAATGTTGTTTTATTTAACAAAATAGGTGACAAAAAGTTCTCCTCTGGCTTAGCTCCTCGTTAATGCTGACACGTCCGGTGGCCCATCGCCTCTCGCCGACCGGCCTGCCCATATGGAGGAATGAAAATGAAACCTACGGCCTCTCACTTCGGTCCTCATCATTCATCGCAACCGCTCGCCTTGCCGACCCGCCGGTTCGTTCTGTCTGGGGCGGCCGGTGCCGGGCTCGTGGCCGGGGGCGTCGGGCTTTGGGGAGCGGCACAGGCCCATGCCGCGACGCCGAAACGCGGCGGGCATTATCGGGTCGGCATTCATGAGGGAAACAGCTCCGACTCCCTCGATCCGCGCCTGACCAACGGCGTCTGCATGATCCAGCTCAACCATACGATCCGCAATTATCTGACCGAGATTGCCGCCGACAATACGGTAGTTCCCGAACTGGCAGAAAGCTGGGATGTCTCCGATGATGCCACCACTTGGGTGTTCAATATTCGGCGCGGCGTAGAGTTTCACAACGGCAAAACGCTGACCGCCCGGGACGTCGTGGATTCGTTGAAATACCACCTCCAGGAAGGTTCTCAATCGCCTGGCAAACCGCTTCTCGACGGGGTGGTGTCGATCGCCGAGGATGGTGAGAACCGCGTGCGGATCGTACTTTCCGAAGGCAATGCCGATCTGCCCTATATCCTGACGGACTATCATTTCGTGATCCTGCCCTCGGATGGTGGCGGAGGCTTGGACACGTCCGGGGTCGGCACCGGCCCCTATGTGCTCAAGTCTTTCAAGCCGGGCCAGAGCATGGAGATGGAGCGCAATCCCAACTATTTCAAATCAGACCGGGCCCATTTCGACGCGGTCACGTTTCTCGTGCTCAATGACAGCAACGCCCGGACCAGCGCTCTTCTCACCGGGGAAATTGACGTCGATAGCCAGGTCGATGCGAAAACGCTCGGCTTTCTCCAGCGCGACAAGCGCGTCGTCGTGGACAATGTCCCGAGCGGTGCGCATTGCACGATCCCCATGAATGTGACCCAAGCCCCGTTTGACGACCCCGATGTCCGGCTTGCGCTCAAATATGCCATTGATCGACAGGATATCGTCGACAAGGTGATGGGCGGTGCGGCGGCCTTGGGCAATGACCATCCGATCGGGCCCTCAATGCCCTATTACACCGACATCGAACAGCGCAGCTATGACCCGGACAAGGCCCGTTTTCACCTGAAGAAAGCTGGACGGCAGGATCTCTCGATCACACTGGCAGCGAGTGACGCAGCCTTTCCCGGCGCGCTCGACATGGCCACCCTGTTCCAAGCCTCGGCCAAAGCCGCGGGCATCGACATCACGCTCGCGCGAAAGCCGGCCGATGGATACTGGTCCGAGGTATGGCTGAAAGAACCCTTTTGCGTGGCCTCCTGGGGGGCACGCCCGACGCCGCATGTCATGTTCTCACTGGGGTACAAAGGCGGATCCGAATGGAACGAAAGCAAATGGAACAACGCCACATTTAACACCTTGCTCGGTCAGGCCAAATCCGAACTGGACGATCAAAAGCGCGGCGCGCTCTATTCAGAGATGATGGGACTGTGTCGCGACGATGGCGGCACCATCGTGCCCTTCTTTACCAATCGCGTGTCGACGCGCGGCAAGCATGTCCAGCATCCCGAACAGATTTCTGGCAATTGGCAGCTCGACGGAGCGCGGTCCGCCGAGCGATGGTGGTTCGCGTAACATCAACGCCCAACATTGATCTGCCGCCGTGCTTCTGGCGGCAGATCATTAGCTGGCTCATTTATGCCTCTGGCTTTCGTGGCGCGTCCAGAAGTCTGAATACCATTCGCGATGCGCCCGCGCCTCTGCCTTGAGCCAATCAGCGAATATGGCCAGCGTGCCGTCCACCGAAAGGTTGGCCGGGAAGACAAGGTAATAGGCATACGGCGAGGCCAGCCGCGTCGCAAAGGGACAGATCAACCGACCTGTTTCCAGATAGGGCCGCGTAGAGACCTCATCGCCGATGGTGACGCCCATGCCCTGGGCGGCGGCTTCGAGACAGAAAGAGGTTTGATTATACACCCGCCCCGCCGAGGGGTCGAAATCGGTGAGCCCCTCTGCGGCGAGAAATGATGACCACAGCGATGTCGTCCGGTCATGGATCAACATGTCCTTGTTCAGATCCGACATACGGGGCGGTCGTCCGAGGTGCTCGAAGAATTCAGGCGCCGCGACCGGGAAGAGGCGGTTGGTAAACAACAGTTCGAATTTGCATCCCTGCCATCCGCCGCTGCCCCAGACCACGGCGCATTGATAATCGGTCTCGCGCGGATCGGACACTGCCACCTCCCCCGTGAGCGATATGCGCACCCCGGCATTCTCAAGCTCAAAGGCAAAGAGCCGCTGCAACAGCCAAAGCTGGATAAAATCCGCATCGGCGACAAAGGTGATCTGCTGTGGCTTGCCGGTGTTGATGCTGGTCAGACGCTGCATGAGTTGGGTAAAAGCGCCGCTTGCGGCAAGAGCGACCTCGCGACCGAATGGCGACAGAGCGATATTCTTGTGCTGGCGGATAAAGAGAGGCTGGCCCAGTGAGTCTTCCAGATGCGCAATATGTTTGCTGACCGCCGACTGGGAAATGCCCAGCTCTTCACCAGCGCGGGTAAAATTCTCATGCCGCGCGGCGACCTCGAACACGCGCAGTGCGTTCAAATTCGGCATCTTCCGTCGCATCATTCCTAAACCTCCTGCACTCGATGAGTTTTTTGAATTTGCAAGATTTTTTCTCATATGCCAACTGGAAAGAAGGAGGTCCCAAATGGCTCAGCTCTTTCCCTTTACCGATCCGCTCGCCGCCCAGGAGAAGTCTCCGCTCGAGATCGTCCGCGGCGATGGATGCACCGTGATCGATGCGCAAGGACAGACCTACCTCGACGCTGTCGCGGGTCTTTGGTGCGCGTCGCTCGGGTTTACCAACGCGCGGCTCACGGCGGCGGCTCAGCAGCAATTCGAGACGCTCGGTTACTACCATAGTTTCATGGGACGCACGCCCGCCATCGCCAACCGCCTGTCGGAAAAGCTTGCAGCCCTTCTGCCAGATCCGCTGACACATGTTCTCTATGGCTGCTCCGGATCAGACGCTGTTGAGACCGCCGCAAAGCTGGTGCGCTATTACCAAAACGCGCGCGGCTTAAGTGACAAGAAACGCATCATCGCCCGCGAAGGGGCCTATCATGGTTCAGGCAATGTCAGCGCGGCGCTAACAGCGATGTCCTACTGTCACGATGGCTTTGACACCCCGGCGTCACAGGTGCTGCGCACCGGCCGGCCGCATTACCTCCGGGATGCCGAGCCAGGCGAAACAGAAATTGCCTTCGCGAAACGGCGGGCCCGAGAGCTCAACGCGCTCATCGAACGCGAAGATGCGGGCACAATTGGCGCCTTTATTGGCGAGCCTGCCATGGGCGCGGGAGGTGTACTCCTGCCGCCCGAGGGCTATTGGGCCGAGATCCAGAACGTTCTCGCCCGGCATGACATCTTGCTCATTGCGGATGAAATCATAACGGGATTTGGCCGCACCGGGCGCTGGTTCGGCTGTCAGAGTTTTGGCATCGAACCCGATATGATGACCATGGCCAAGCAGCTGTCGGCCTCTTTCTTTCCGATCTCGGCCGTTGCCATGTCGCAAAAGGTCCATGATACAATCGCGCGTCAGGCACATGATCTTGGTCTCTTCGGACATGGGTTCACCTATGGCGGGCATCCTGTTGGGGCCGCGGTCGCTTTGGAAACGCTCGCGATCTATGAAGAGATGGATCTTGAGCAGCATGTCGGCCGACTGTCGGACATGTTGGCGGAGAGGCTCTCGGGGCTTCGCACCCATCCGCTGGTGGCCGAGATCCGGGTGAAAGGGCTCCTCGCCGCCGTCGAGCTCGGCCCCAAAGGCACAGAAGACGGGCTTGGCACACGGGTCACCGAAGAGGCCGCCGCCCGCGGTGTCTTTTTCCGGTCTATCGGCAATGTCATCGCCATCAGCCCGGCCTACACGATCTCAGGCGCCGAACTGGACCAGATAGCCACCACGCTCGCCGAGGCGGTCGAGGCCACCTATCGTGGTCAAACAAAGCAGCCCGAAAAAGAAGCGGCGCAGCCATGAGCGACGATACCTTATGTGATCTGACGGCCAGCGAGGCATCAGAGCTGTTTCGCAAACGGACGCTTTCGCCCGTCGAGTTGATGACGGCCGTGATACGGCGCGCGGAAGCAACAGAGCCCGCAATATCGGCCTTTACCTACACCCATTTCGACGCGGCGCTAGAGGCGGCGCGCGAGGCCGAAACCCGCTTCATGCGGGGCGAGGCGCGTGGCCTTGGTCCCTTGTCCGGCCTGCCTGTGGCGGTCAAGGATTCCGGCGAGATCGAAGCCATGCCCAATTCCATGGGTTCGCTGGCCTACAAGGATCACATCGCCAAACGCACGTCCCTGGCCAATGCGCGTGTCGTGGAGGCCGGTGCAATCGTTCATGCCAGAACCGCCACGCCGGAATTTTCCTGCGCCGTGACCTGCCATTCACGCCTATGGGGCGTCACCCGCAACCCGCACAACACCGAATACTCTCCCGGAGGGTCATCTGGTGGCAGCGGTGCCTGTCTGGCCGCGGGCAGCGCGATCCTGGCCACCGGCTCGGACATCGCGGGATCCATCCGCATACCTGCATCCTGTTGCGGAGTGGTCGGGTACAAGCCGCCCCATGGCCGCATCCCGATGGATGCGCCGTTCAATCTTGATCGCTACTGCCACGCCGGACCTATAGCCCGCAGTGTCGCGGACACGATCATGTTGCAAAATGTCATGGCCGGCCCTCATCCCGCGGATTGTACGAGCCTCAATGCCGCCGCCCCGATTTCCCAAGTAGGGCGCGGGCTTAATGGCCTGCGCATCGCGGCCTCATTCGACCTCGGCTTCTACGAGGTGGATCCCGATGTGCGCGCGAACATGGCCCAGGCGCTCGATCTCTTTCGGGATTTGGGATGTCAGGTCGAAGAGGTGAACCTGCCTTGGACGACCGCCCTAGAACAGGCCGCTCTCACCCATCTCACCCATATATTCGGGGCCTCCATTGCGGCCGACATGGAGGGGCGCGAGGATGTGATGACAGGCTATGCCCGCGCTTTTGCCGAGGGCTCGCGCGGCGCCTCCGCGCGGGACCATCTGCGGGGCCTCGAGGTTGAGGCCCGGAGCGGCGCGGAATTCGGTGCTCTGATGGAAAGTTTCGATCTCTTTATCTGCCCGACCACCGCCTTGCCCTCTGTGCCCGCCACATTTGATCATTCGACAGATCAGCTCACAATAAATGGCACGCAGGTGGACCCGTTCCTCGGTTGGGTCATGACCCCGGCCTTCAATATCCTGAGCGCCTGCCCAGTGCTCGCGGTGCCCTCCGGGCGCAGCCACAGCAACGTGCCAACAGGCATTCAGATCGTCGGCAAAGCGCTGCAAGAGCAACGGGTGTTCGACGCGGGCCTGGCCTATGAGCAGGCCTGCGGTGGCTTCAGGAGGGGTTAGACGGGCTAAACAGAACGGGCCAGCCCACCGGTGACCTTACGCAACGGGCGCAATTGGGCAATTTCGCTCGCCCGACAAGCCCGCTACCATGGCTGCCAGTCTGACCAGGAGGCAGCGACATGCGACTGACCGTCAACGGGACCGTGCATGAGGTGGATGTCGAACCCGACATGCCGCTTCTTTGGGTGCTGCGCGACGCGCTCAACATCACCGGTCCGAAATATGGCTGCGGCATCGCCCAATGCGGCGCCTGCACGGTGCATATCGACGGCCAGGCCGTGCGCTCCTGTCAGTCCCTGATCGGAGAGCTCGACGGCGCCGAGGTGACCACCATTGAGGGGCTGGGCCAGCCCACGAGCCTGCACGCGGTGCAACAGGCCTGGATCGAGGGGCAGGTGGCGCAATGCGGCTATTGCCAGGCCGGGCAGATCATGCAGGCCGCCTCGCTGCTCGACAGAAATCCCGCCCCGACCGATACCGACATCGATGCCGCCATGTCGGGCAATCTCTGCCGCTGCGGCACCTATCCCCGCATTCGCGCCGCCATCCATGCCGCCGCGCAAAAGCTGCGGGAGGTCTGAGCCATGGCCCGCCTCGGTAAAATCGCCCGCCGCACATTCCTCATCGGCTCTACCGCCGTCGCGGGCGGCGTGGCCTTCGGCATCTATGCCGCGCGCCAACCCTTCGACAACCCGAACCTCGACGATCTCGCCCCCGGCTCGGTCAGCTTTAACCCCTGGATCCTCATCGACCGCGACAGGATCGCCCTCATCGCGCCCCATGCCGACAAGGGACAGGGCATTTTCTCGGCGCAGGCCGCGCTCATCGCCGAAGAGCTCGACGTTGGGCTCGATCAGGTCGAGATCAGTTTCGGCAAGCCGGACAAGGCCTATTACAACCGCTCCGTCACCGAGGCGATGGCGGGCTATCCCCTCTATGATCAGAGCCCGGGCGCAGAGCGCCTGCGCGGCATCCTCGGCGGGATCGCGAAACTGGCGCTGCCGATGATGGTGACCGGGGGCTCCTCGGCCATTCCCGACAGCTATGACAAGCTGCGCGAGGCCGGGGCCGCCGCGCGCGAGACGCTGAAACTGGCCGCATCGCAGCAATCCGGCGTGCCGGTGGCCGCGCTCGCAACGGCCCGGGGCGCGGTGATCCTGCCCGACGGGACGGAAATCCCCTACACCGATCTGGCCGAACGCGCCGCGACGATTGCGCCCCCGCGTGACGTGACCCTGCGCGATCCCAAGACCTGGCAGATCCTCGGCAAGCCCATGGACCGCGCCGATATGGTGGCGAAATGCACCGGCAGCCTGCGCTATGGCATCGATTTTCGCACCGAAGGCATGCTCTATGCCACGGTCAAGGTGAACCCGCGCCAAGGCGGTGCCCTGCTCGGCTTTGACGCCTCCGCCGCCGAGACGATGCCCGGTGTCCGCAAGATCCTCGAAATCACCGGCGGTGTCGCCGTTGTGGCCGACAACACCTGGCGCGCCTTTCAGGCCGCCGAGGCCATCGACTTTACCTGGGCCGAGGCCCCCTATCCCGCCGAACAGGCGCAGCATTGGGAGCACCTCGCTGGCATCTTCGATGACGACCACCTCAACGCCGAGGCCCGCGTCGAAGGCGATGTCGACACGGCCGAGGGCGAGGCTGTCACCGGCGAATACCGGTCCCCCTATATCGCCCATGCCCCGCTCGAGCCGCTGAATGCCACTCTTCTGGTGACCGAGGACCGCGTCGATATCTGGACCGGCCATCAGATCCAGATGTTTGCCGAACAGGTGGTCGCCGAGATCACCGGCATCGATATCGACAATGTCCATCTGCACAACATGTTCATCGGCGGCAGCTTTGGCCACCGGCTCGAGTTCGATTTCATCCGGCAGGCGGCCGAGATCGCCAACCAGATGCGCGGCACGCCGGTGCAGATGACCTATTCGCGCGAAGAGGATTTTGCCCATGACTTCCCTCGCCACATCACGCTCGGGCGCGGCGTGGCCAAGCATAAGGATGGCAAGATCACCTCGCTCGACATCCAGATCGCGGGCCAGTCGGTGATGAAATCTCAGATGGGCCGCATGGGGATGACCCTGCCCGGCCCCGACACACAGCTGCACGAGGGCGCCTGGGACGCGCCGATGTTCAACCTGCCGAACCTGCGGGTGCGCTCCTACCGGACCGAGGCGCTGGCGCCGGTGTCCTCCTGGCGTGCCGTGGGCGCGGGGCCGAATGTGTTCATCTATGAAACCCTGCTCGACGAGGCCCTCCATGCCGCCGGGGCCGACCCGCTCGAGGAACGGCTGCGGCTGATGGGTCATGACGTCTCGGTCAAGGTGTTGGAGGCCGTGGGCGAGATGTGCGACTGGACCGGGCCAAAGATCGCTCCGGGGCGTGGCCGTGGGCTGGCCTATGGCTTTTCCTTCGGGGTGGCCGTGGCCACCGTGGTCGAGGTCAGCCAGACCGAGGCGGGCATCCGGCTCGATCATGTCTGGATGGCCGCCGATGTCGGCAAGGTGATCGACCCGGTGAACCTCGAAAACCTCGCGCAGGGCGGCGTGGTCTTCGGCCTCGGCCATGCGATCAACTGTGAAATCACCTATTCCGACGGCATGGCCGAACAGACCAATTACCACGCCCATGAGGGCATGCGCCTGTGGCAATGCCCGCCGATCAGCTTTCGCGCGCTGGAAAACAACCCCAAGATCCGGGGCTTTGGCGAGCCGCCAATCCCGCCGTCGGCCCCGGCGCTCGGCAATGCGATCTTTGCGGCCACGAGGCAACGCATCCGCGAAATGCCCTTCAACAAACACATCGCTTTCGTCTGAGGAGATGACGATGAACCGCAGGCTCCTTGGCGCTCTGGCCCTGACCATCCTCGCCTCCGCGCCACAGGCCCGGGCCGAAGCCGCGCCACCCGCCGTGATCAACGCCCCTGCCGAAGGCTCGGTGTCGCGACCCGATGGCCTGCGCGCCTTTGACCGGATCTACGAGGTCGTGAGCCACCCGCGCTGTGCCAATTGCCACACCGGGCCAGAGAACATCCCGATGTGGTACGGCGGCAGCGCCGGCCCGTCCCAGCCGCATGGCATGAATATCACCGCAGGCCAGAGCCGCAGCGGCGCAGAGACGCTGCCCTGTTCCACCTGCCATATGACCACCAAGGATCTGGGCGGCGACCGGCCCGCCCCGCCCCGCGCCGGGCTCGATTGGCGGCTGGCCCCGGTGGCCTTCGAATGGTTCGGCAAGAGCCCTGCCGAGATCTGCGCCCAACTGTCGGATCCCGACCGCACTGGCGGGCGCGACTGGCGCGGGTTGGCCGAACATCTGGTCGAGGATGCGGGCCATCACGGCTTTGTCCTCTGGGGCTGGTCCCCCGGCGACGGGCGCGACCCCGCGCCCTATTCGCTTCAGGCGCATGTGAATGACGTGCTCGCCTGGGGGGCTGCGGGCATGCCCTGCCCCACACCCTGACGCAGGGCCCCGCCTCTGTGCCAAGGGCGCCACCTAGTCAGGCAGCGCCCGAAGCCTTTACCCAAGCAGGTCGAGAACCTTTGCCGCCGCAGCCTCTGACGAGGCAGGGTTCTGACCCGTCACCAACCGGCCATCGGCCACGGCATGAGGCTGCCAATCGGCCACCGCCTCAAACTCAGCCCCAAGTTCGCGCAAACGGGTTTCCAGCAGGAAGGGCACCGCCTCTGCCAGACCCACGGCCCGCTCTTCGCTATCGGTAAAGGCGGAAACTTTTCGCCCCTTCACGATCGGCGCGCCGGCCGCATCCACCGCCTTCACAAAGGCCGCAGGCCCATGGCAGACCGACGCAACCACCGCGCCCGCATCCCAGGCCTGGCCAATGGCACCGGCCACAAGGTCACTCTCGGCGAGATCATACATCGCCCCATGCCCGCCCGGGATATAGAGCGCGTCATAGCGCGTCATATCCTCCTCTTCGGGACGGCCGGGGTTCGCCAAAAGCGCCAGGGCCACCGTGTCGGACCGGAACCGGGTGACCGAGGCCGGCGCCTCCTCTCCCACCACGTCCGAGCCGGGATCGATGGGAACGGCCTTGCCGCCAAGGGTCACGAGCTTGATATCGTGGCCCGCGTCGAGAAAGGCGTAATAGGGGGTCGCCAGCTCTTCATACCAGACGCCGGTGGGTTTGCCGGTCTCGCCCAACATGTCGGTTGCGGTGGAAAGAATGAGAATACGTGCCATCTGTCTGATCTCCTTGCAAGCATGTGACAGCCCGATGCCGGATTACTGGCAGGGCGTTGAGTGGGATATAGGTCGCGGTGGAGGATCAAGAAATTGATGCAGACCACTTCAGAAATCGATATTCCGGAGATATGAAAGCCGATATTTCCCTTCTGCGCGTGTTCCATGCCGTCATGGAGGAACGCAATGTCACCGCCGCGGCCCAACGGCTGGGCCAGTCCCAAAGCACGGTGAGCGCCGCCCTTGCCCGGCTGCGCGAGGCCCTCGGGGACGAGCTCTTCCTGCGCGCACGCTACGGGGTGGAGCCGACCGAAAAGGCGCTGGACATGGCCCCCGACATCGCCGCCGGGCTGGAGCGGCTCGAACAGGCCTTCCGGGCCGCCGAACCCTTTGATCCCGCAACCACCAAACGCCGCTTTCGGCTGTTGCTCGGCCCCTTTGCCGAGGTTGTTCTGGTGCCCGATCTCACGGCCGCCCTCGCGCGTCAGGCCCCTATGGCCCTGCTGGAAACCGCCCCCATCGGCCCCGATCTGGACCCGCGTCATCTCGCCGGGCGGGCCTTTGATCTGGCGATCGGGCGGTTTGCCGCCCCGTCAGAGGATCTCGTGGTCTCCGAACTCTTCCAAGACGGGTTCCGCTGCCTTGTCGCGCCCCAGGCCTTGCCGGATGGGGCGACGCTCGACCGTGATCTCTATGAAACCCTGCCCCATGTCGTCGTGGCGCCGCCCGGAAAATGGCGCACCGGGCTGCATCGGCGGATGGAAACCAAGGGTCTGCGCCGCAACACTGCGATCACCGTCTCGCATTTCCTGACCGCCGCCTCAACCGTCGCCCGATTGCAGGGCATCGCCACGGTCCCCGCCAGGGTGGCTGCCCTGACAGCAGGCCCTTACGGGCTGCTCAATCTGCCCGTCCCGCTGGACCTCGGCACCTTCCCGACCGAGCTCGCCTGGCACCCCCATCTGCGCCGCGATCAGGGCCACAGCTGGCTGCGCGGCCTGATCAGGGACATCACCTGACATCGCAGCGGGCGGACCCCGGTCTGCCCGAGCAAGCGACGCCCATTGGTGCGGCACCGCTCTTTATATACGAAATCCATAAACTGATGATCCAGATTGCTGGATTAACTCCGTTCTTGGGGTGGGTTAGGTGGAGGTCAAGCCAACACCCCTATACCCCTCTCAGGAGTTTCCCGATGAAAGCCATGACCCTCACCTCCTACGGCCCCGATGCAGCCTTTGAACTGACCGACCTTGACCGCCCCCAGGTTACGCCGGGTCATGTCGTGCTGCGGGTCCATGCCACGAGCATCAACACCGTCGATACGATGATCAAGAATATGGGCAGCGACCTGCCGCTGTCGCCTGCCCTGCCCGCCGTCCTTGGCATGGATTTCGCCGGTGTGATCGAAGAGCTGGGCGAAGGCGTCACAGGCTTTGCCGTTGGCGATGAGGTCTATGGCTGCGCAGGCGGTCTTGCCGATCTGCAAGGCGCGCTGGCCGACTACATGCTCGCCGACGCCCGGTTGATCGCGCATAAACCCAAATGCCTGTCGATGCGCGACGCCGCCGCCATGCCGCTGGTTGGCATCACCGCCTACGAAGGCCTGCAACGCGCCGGTGTTACGGCCGGGCAAAAGGTTCTGGTGCAGGGCGGCGCCGGCGGTGTCGGCCATCTGGCGGTCCAGATCGCCAAGCATCTGGGCGCCGAAGTCTCCGCCACCGGGACGGGCGATGCGCAAATGGATGTCATCGCGGGCTATGGTGCCACCCCCATCGACTTCATGAAGGAAAAGATCGCCGATTACGTCGCCAAGCAGACCGGCGGCGCGGGCTTCGACATGATCTTTGACGCCGTGGGCGGGGCCAACATGACCAACTCGTTCGGGGCCGCCGCGCTCAATGCTCAGGTCGTCTCGACCGTGGGCCTGTTGGAAATCGACCTGTCGCCCGCGCATTTCAAAGGCCTGTCGTTGCACATCGTCTTTATGCTGCTGCCGATGCTCCACAACGTAAACCGTCAGGTGCATGGCGACATCCTCGCCAAACTGGCCGATCTGGTGGACAGCGGCGCCGTAAAACCCCTGCTGGATGACCAGCGCTTTGGCTTTGAAGAGGTCGGCGCCGCCTACGCGCGCCTTGGCAGCGGTCAGGCCATCGGCAAAGTGGTCGTCGAGCTTCAGTAAGCCACGACTATCGCATCTGGGCGGGGTCCACCGGGCCCCGCCCCACGCATGCCCGACAGAGGTTGCGATCCTTTCAAGACCGACGCCTCAGACCTCTCTTCGCTGAAGGAAAGACATGGCCAGACCCGAGGCAATGATCACAACAATTCCGGCCCAGACGAGGCTGCCGGCGGCCATGCCCCAGAGGAGGAAACTCCACAGGCACGCGAAGATGAGGAAGGAATACTCAAAGACCGAAACGAAGGCCGGCGTGCCGATCCGGTAGGCCTGCGCGATGAGCGAGACGGCGACCACCGCCCCGGAGGCCTGAAACAAGGTAAACCCCAAAAAGCGCGGGGCCTCTCCGAGGCCGGCGGCGCGCCGGACACCCGGCTGTCCTATGTGCAGGACAGCTTGGCCCTGAACCGGGACTTTACGCCCGATGTCATCGTTCTCGCCACCAAACCGCAATTGGTGGAAGACGTGGTCAAGACGCTGCAAGGGCATATCGGGCCCGAGACGACGCTGATCTCGGTCGCCGCCGGTGTCCATTGCGCCACCCTCAAAGCGGCCGCGCCCCTTGGGACGGCGGTGGTCCGGGTCATGCCCAACATCGGTGCGCTCGTCGGCCATTGCGTCAGCGCCGCCTATGCCTGCGCCGACACATCAGAGCCCCAAAAGGCGCAGGTCAGCCAATTGTTCGAAGCCATCGGCCGCCTGACCTGGCTCGACGATGAGGATGACCTTCATCTCGCAACCGCCATTTCGGGCAGCGGCCCGGCCTATTACTTTGCTTTCTGCGAAGCCATGATTTCTGCGGCGCAAGACAGCGGCCTGCCGCCCGAAGTGGCGCGGGTGCTGGCGATCGAAACTGTCACCGCCGCAGGGCAGCTGCTCGCCCAAGATCCCGATCCCACAAAACTGCGGGACATGGTGACAAGCCCGAACGGCACCACGGCGGCAGGGCTCACCGCTTTGAGGGCGGGTGGAACCCTGACTCAAATCGCGCGCACCACCCTCGATGCCGCCGCCAAACGGTCGCGAGAGCTCGGCTGATCACGTCGCTGCCCTATCACCCCTCTTCCTCAGGCCGGAAGATGACAACACAGCACAGCCCCTCGGGGCGGTAATCGACCTCCACCTCGCCGCCCAGATCGGACCTCAGGACGGTGTGGATCATCTTGCTGCCAAACCCTTTGTGCGTGGGGGCCACCACCGGCGGGCCATCGCGCTCCTGCCACACCAGCCGGAGCATACCCTCCCCCTGGTCCAGCGGCTCACAGGTGACCTCGACATAGCCATCCGGCTCCGACAGCGCGCCATACTTGAGCGCATTGGTCGTCAGCTCGTGCAGCGCCATCGACAGGCTCGTCGCCTGTTTCGACGGCAGGGTCGCGGAAACCCCCGAAATGCGAAGGCGCGCGCCGCCCCCGGCCTCTTCGGCGGTCAGCGTGAGCAGATCCATGAGATCGGCGGTCTTCTGGTCCTCGCTGGCCAGGATGTCATGCGCTTTCGACATGGCCTGCAGACGACCGATGAACAGCGGACGGTGCTCCGCCGGCAGGGTTTGCTTGGCGATCCCGCCCACCACGGTGAGGGTGTTCTTGATGCGATGTTTCATTTCATTCATCGCGACCTTGAGACGAAGCTCGGCCTTCTTGCGGTCCGATATGTCGCGCAGCACGATCGAGAAATTCCGCTTATACCCGATTTCCGGCTCTGCGATCGGCACCACGGTGATCTCGAAATGCTGGCCTTTGTCATCCATCGTCTCAAACACGGCCTCCCGCGCGCTTGTGCAGGTGGCGAGGGCCCGCGGGAACCAATCGGGCTGATCCGCGAACCGGATCAAATCCTGCACGCAAAGCCCCTGAACCGCATCAAAACTCCGCCCCAAGAGCCGCTCGGCCCCGGCGTTCCAATTGAGGATCACACCATCCGCATCGACCCGCAGGATCGCGTTCGGAGAGGTGCGGACAATGGCGGCCAACTCATCCGCCTTGCGCCGGGCCGCGCGCAGATTGTCCTCATACATGCGCCGTTCGCGCGCGTCGAAAATTGTGAAATCGAACCGGGTCGGCTGCCCCTTGGAATCATGCCGCGCCACACCGCTGAGCAGCACCGGAAGCGGCGGACCATGCGTCACGTTCAGCGAACAGGAAATCTCGCGGGCAAACCCCTGCAGCCGCAACATCGGCGCCAGATGCGTCTCATAGTAGAGCTTGCCGGGGCCGGTCATGAGGTCGGGCATCCGTTGCGGCCGCTCAGAGCCGGTGGGCAGGTTCAACCAACGCTTCAGCGTCTCATTGACATAATGCAGCCGCCCATCCGGGTTCGTCATGACGATCCCGCAGGGCGCATCCTCCAGGAGTTCCGCAAAGGTGGATCGAAGCTCGTCTCTGCTGCCCATCGCCCTCACCCATCCCCGAGATAGCTGCGAATCGCGGCGATCACATCGGCGGGCACGGTCATATGCGGGCAATGACCGGTGGCCTGCAACACCTGCAGCGTCGCCCCCGGCATCCGGTCCCGCATCCACTCGGCAACCGCCATCGGCACGAGCGCATCATCGTTGCAATGCAGGATCAAGGCCGGGCGCGACACCTGGGCAAAGGCCGGGCGTTCATCCGCGAAAAAGGTCACCCGCCCGAAATGCTGGGCAATGGCCGGATCGGTGCGGCAAAACCCTTGGGTAAGCTCGTCCGCCGCAGGTGCGCCCGGCGGCTGCCCGGCGATGGTCGGAGCCATCTGGGCAGACCAGCCAAGATGGTTTTCATCGAGAAGGGCAATCAGCTCTTCAATCTCGCCTCGCGCGAAACCGCCGTGATACCCCGCCGCCGTATCGTTCAGGAAACTCGGGGTCGGCGAAACAAGAACCAGCCGCGACACCTTTTCCGGCGCCTGATTGGCGGCGCGCAGCGCAATACTGGCCCCGATCGAATGCCCGACGAGCACCACCTCGTCGAGGCCGAGCTCTTCGATGATCGCCAGCAGGTCTTCGGCATGGGCCCGGAGATCGGCATAGCGCTGCGGCTCATAGGCGGACAGATCCGATTGCCCCATGCCGGTCAGGTCATAGGTAACGATCTGAAACTCTTCGGCAAGGTCAGGCACGACCTGCCGCCACATCGACTGATCACAGCCAAAGCCATGGATGAATATGAGCGCCGTACCACTGGCCAAACCGGAAACAACCACCTTGTTCCGCGTCAACATGCCCAATGTCCCTAGAGTGTGCTGCGTCCTTGTGACTGTCGCGATAAAGTCTACCACACAACCCGGATTGATGCAGTATCCCAAGCGCTTGTCGCGGTGCAAAGGCTGCAGGCGCAGCCGATGGGGCGGCGGGCGAGAGACCCCAAGGCATGCAGGCCGCTAGTCCGGCTCGGACCCCGCGCCCTCATCCACCTGTTCCGACCAGTCTTGCAAGGCCTCGATCACATCCGCGTTCAGGCTCTGCAATTCGCTCTGAACCCGGGCGGCAGGACAGTCTTTCTGCAGCCTTGCCGTCATGTCCCCCATCGAAAAACGCGCGCCGCTCTCGATCTTTTTCAGCTCGTCCCAGGTCACCGGCACCGCCACCGGGGCCCCGTCTCTGGCACGCAGGGAATAGGGGGCGATGGCGGTCGCGCCCCGTTGGTTGCGCAGCCAGTCGATAAAGATGCGCCCCCGGCGTTTCGATTTCGACATCACGGCGGTAAAGCGGTCGGGCTCCCGCGCCGCCATCACATGGGCAAAGGTCTTGGCAAAGAGCTTGACCGTCTCCCAGCTGTGGCTGCGGCGCAGCGCCAGCCAGACATGCACCCCCTTGCCCCCGGTGACGATGGCACCGCTGTGCAACCCGAGCGTGGCGAGGGCGTCGCGCATGTCAAACGCCGCCCTGCGAACCGCCTCCCAGCCGAGCCCCTCATCGGGATCGAGGTCAAAGACCAACCTGTCGGGCCGCTCGAGACGATCCGTGCGCGTCCCCCAGATATGGAACTCGATGCTGCCCATCTGCGCCGCCGCGATCAGGCTTTCGGGACGGGTGGCATAGAGATACTCCGCCTTGTCGCCATCGCTTTCCGCGATCTGAATACGCGACAGCTCGCGGGGCATGCCGCCGCCATCATGTTTCTGGAAAAAGCAGGGATCGGTGATGCCAGACGGGCAACGATAGAGCGACAGGGGCCTCCGCCCCGCCAGCGCGATTAGCCGCTCGCCCACACGGTCATAATGCCGCGCCACATCGCCCTTGCTGCACCCCGCCTTGGGAAACACGGGGCGGTCGGCGCTGCTGATCCGGATGCCGCGCAATGTGATCTCTGCATCGCTCTCTGAATCACTCTCTTTCGGGTTCTCCATCGGCGCCTCCACACGAACCTCTGCCGCGTCTTCGTCACCCCGCAGCCCGAGAAAACTGGCATGGCGGAGATAGCCATCCGCGGTGAACTCGGCGAATGCGACCTCCGCCACGAGATCGGCCCGCACCCATCTCGCATCCCGCGCCACCTCTGGCGGCACCTCGGCGCAGGGCGGTGTCTTGCGCGGCGTCATCGCGGCTGTGACCTCTCGCATCACCGCCTCTGAAAACCCGGTGCCAACCCGGCCCTTATAGCGCAGCCGCTCGCCCTCGTGACTGGCCAGCAAGAGCGAGGCAAAGGCGCGCCCCGGCTTGTCCGAGGGCGCATAGCCGACGATGACAAACTCCTGTCGGCGCGTGCATTTGATCTTGCGCCACGCCTTGCTGCGGCGGCTGCGATAGGGGGCATCGATGCGTTTGCTGATGATCCCCTCGGCCCCGGCCTTGCAGGCCTCGGCAAAGACCTCCGGCCCGCCGCCAATGATATGCTCGCTGAGCCGCAGCGCACCGTCAGCCGCCACCCCCGACAACAGACGCTCCAACCGCTCGCGCCGCGCGATCTGCGGCGATGTGCGCAGGTCTTCGCCATCAAGTCGCAGCAGGTCAAAGGCAAAGAAAACCAGCGGACCGCCCTCTTTCATCGCCTTCTGCAGCGACGAGAACGCCGATCCCCTTATCTGCGCGGCCATGATCTCGCCATCGATCAACGCGGCCTCGCAGGGCAGACCGTCAAAGGCACCGTCCAGCGCGTGAAACCTGTCGGTCCAATCATGCCCCGACCGCGTATAGAGCCGCGTCCCCCCCTTGCCGAGCGCCGCAAGACAGCGATAGCCGTCAAACTTGGTCTCATGCAGCCAGTCATCGCCCTCCGGCGCGGCATCGACCAATGTGGCGAGCTGCGGCTTCACAAACTCCGGGCGTTTGCGCTTGCGTTCCGGCCCCAGATCGGGCGGCGCTTTGGCCGGTGCGCCCTTGGCAATCTGCGCCATGCTGCGCCCGGTCTGGATCGACACGGCATTTCCCTTGGTAAACCCGTCCGGCGCGTCGCTGGCATGATCGTCGCGCTCCTTGATCAGCAGCCAGTTTTCGCGCGTCTCGCCCGACCTGCCGCGCATCCGCACCAGCGCCCAGCCCCCTTTCATCCGCCCGCCTTGCAAGGTGAATTTGAGCTTGCCCTCCGACAGCCCCGTCTCGACATCCTCCTGCGGCACCCAGCTCCCGCTATCCCAGAGCATCACCGTGCCGCCGCCATATTGACCCTTGGGGATCGTGCCCTCGAAACCGGCATAGTCCAGCGGATGATCCTCGGTCCGCACGGCGAGGCGTTTCTCGCCCGGATCGGGCGACGGCCCCTTGGTGACCGCCCAGCTCAGCAGCACACCGTTCCATTCCAGCCTGAAATCATAATGAAGCCGCCGCGCCGCATGTTTCTGCACGACAAAGCGCCGCTGAGACCGCCCATCCCCCAACTGCCCCCGCGGCTCCCCCGTGCGAGAGAAATCCCGCTTGGCGTTATAACTGGCCAAGGGATCGAGGGGTTTGGACACCTAAGACGCCTTCTTGGTTGCTGGTTTCTTCGGCTTCTTGCCGGCCTCCTTGAGGCTCTTTTTCAGCGCACTCATGAGATCAACCACATTGTCGCCCCCGCCGCCATCATCATCCGACGCCCGCACCCGCGGGCTTTTCTTGTTCTTGATCTTGGCGTCAAGAAGATCCTGCATCGCTTCGGCATATTGGTCACGATAGGCCGCCGCATCAAAGGGCGCGCTCTTGCGGTCGATCAGCGACCGGGCCACTTCGAGCAATTCCTTGTCGACCTTCTCATCCTTGATATCGGTAAAGATCTCCTCGGCTTCGCGCAGCTCGTCCTCATAATGCAGCGTCTCCATCAAGAGACCATCGCCACAGGGCTTCACCGCCGCGAGATACTCCTTGCCGCGCATCGTGACCTGCCCAAGCCCCACCTTGTTGGCCTCCCGCAAGGCATCGCGCACCACCCGATAGGCATCCTGGGCCAGATCATCAGAGGTGGTGATGTAATAGGGTTTGTCAAAATAGAGCGGCGAAATCTCACAGGCATCCACGAATTGCACCAGCTCAAAGGTCTTCTTCGTCTCGAGCTTGATCGCGTCGATCTCGTCAGGGTCCAGCAGGATATATTCATCCTCCTCCACCTCATAGCCCTTGACGATGTCCTCGGTCTTGACCGGGCCGATGCCGGGCACGGTTTTCTCATAGCGGATGCGCTTGCCGGACGGTTTGTGGATCTGGCGAAACGACACCCGCGACGCGGATTTCGTGGCCGAGAAAATCTCGACCGGAATAGAAACAAGCGACAGTCGAAGCTGCCCTTTCCAGAGTGCACGCGGGGCCATGTCCCAGCCTTCCCTTGATGGTTTCGTGAACCAAATGCCCAGATCACCTTTGCTTTGCGAACGCAGCCAGGGCTCTGCCGGTTCCCCTCCGCCGCCGCGCCGGATGAGAGGAATACCGCCAAACCGACCCGCGCCCCGGGAACCCAACGCCCGCGCCGGGGTTGCCCTTGCTGACATCCCCACCCCGAAGTCAGGCGCGCGGGGGGTCACGCGTTTGGGGCGATCCACTGCGACCGAGTGCGACCGAGGTCGATCTTCCCCCCGACGCTGGCGGCCCCGACAGCCTGAGAATTTTTGCCTCGTCCAAGGATTTTCATCATGCCAAGCAAATCGTCAGAGTTTCACCCCTCGATCAAAACGCAAAACACCAACGAGACCACGGATCGCAAGACCGATGTCGGACAGGGCGGCGAAACGCATCAGCGTGCCGCGGACGGCCAGCGCCTGACCACCGCCCAGGGCGTGCCGGTCGCCGACAACCAAAACTCGCTCAAGGCCGGGGCGCGCGGCCCGACGCTGATGGAAGATTTCCATTTTCGCGAAAAGCTCTTTCACTTCGACCACGAACGCATCCCCGAACGGGTGGTCCATGCGCAGGGCTACGGCGCCCGGGGCTATTTTGAAACCACCGATCCCATCCCTGATCTGACCTCGGCGCATCTGCTGCAGGAAAAGGGCCGCAAGGTCCCGGCCTTCGTCCGCTTTTCCACCGTTGCGGGCAACAAGGGCTCGATGGATCTCGCCCGCGACGTGCGTGGCTTTGCGGTCAAGCTCTACACCGAAGAGGGCAATTGGGACATCGTCGGCAACAACATCCCGGTCTTCTTCATCCAGGACGCGATGAAATTCCCCGACCTGGTCCATTCGGTCAAGCAAGCCCCGGATCGCGCCTTCCCGCAGGCGCAATCGGCGCATGACAATTTCTGGGATTTCATCTCGCTGATGCCCGAGGCGATGCACATGATCATGTGGACCATGTCGGATCGGGCGATCCCGCGTTCCTTCCGCTTCATGGAAGGGTTCGGCGTCCACACCTTCCGCTTTGTGAATGCCCAAGGCGACAGCAATTTCGTCAAATTCCACTGGAAGCCGAAACAAGGCCTGCAATCGGTGGTCTGGGACGAGGCGGTCAAGATCAACGGCGCCGACCCAGATTTTCACCGGCGCGATCTCTGGCACGCGATCCAAAGCGGCGATTACCCGGAATGGGAATTGGGTGTGCAAGTCTTTGATGACGCTTTCGCCGACAGGTTCGATTTCGACATTCTCGACCCGACCAAGCTCATCCCCGAAGAGGACGTGCCGGTGCGCATCATCGGCCGTCTTGTCCTCGACAGCGTGGTCGACAATTTCTTTGCCGAAACCGAACAGGTGGCCTTCTGCACCCAGAACATCGTGCCCGGCATCGACTTCACCAATGACCCGCTCCTGCAGGGCCGAAACTTTTCCTATCTCGACACCCAGATCAAACGTCTCGGCGGCCCGAATTTCACCCATATCCCGGTGAACGCGCCGAAATGCCCTTTTGCCCATTTCCAACAAGATGGCCATATGGCGATGCACAACCCCACCGGCCGCGCCAATTACGAGCCCAACAGCTGGACCGAAGGCGGCCCGCGGGCCGAGCCAGAGACAGGGTTCACCTCCTATCCCGAGGCGATAGAGGGCGAAAAGCGCAAGATCCGCGCCGATCTCTTTGCCGATCATTACAGCCAGGCCCGGCAATTCTATCGCAGCCAGACCAAGGTCGAGCAGGATCATATCGCCGACGCGCTGGTGTTTGAGTTGTCGAAATGCGAGGTGCCGGCCATTCGCGAGCGGCTCGTGGCGCATCTGCCCAATATCGACGCCGATCTGGCGCAGAAGGTGGCGGACGGGCTGGGGCTGGCCTCGGTGCCCCAAGCGCATGAACCCCGCCGCAAGGTCATCGAGGATCTGCCCGCCTCCGACGCCCTGTCGATCCTCAAGAACGGCCCCGGCGACTTCAAGGGGCGCAAGCTCGGCATTCTCGTCACCGATGGCATCGACGGCGGGATGCTGACCGCCTTGCGCGACGCGGTCGAAGAGGTCGGCGGCATGGTCGAGATCATCGCCCCCACCGTCGGCGGCATCACCACCGCCAAGGGCGCAGAGGTCGCCGCCGATCAGAAAATCGATGGCGGGCCGTCGGTTCTTTACGATGCGGTGGCCGTGCTCGCCTCGCCCGAGGGGGTCGAAAAGCTCAAGGGGATGCACCCGGCCAAATGCTTCGCGGCCGATGCCTTCGCCCATGCGAAATTCATCGCACTCGGCGGCGAGGCGAAATCCCTCTTCACCGCGGCGGGCGTCAGCGAATTTGACGATGGCGTGTTCGAGCTTGCCAAGAAAGAAGACTGCGCCGGATTTGTCGAGGCCTGCGGCCAGCTCCGCTTCTGGGAACGTCAGGCCTAAGCGTCACCCCAATGCGCGGGCGTCGAGCATCCCTTCGACGCCCGCCCCCCGATTTTTGCCCCCGATTTGCACACTGTCGTAATACCGACGTATTACCGACGCGCTGCCGACAGGCCATTTTTTTCGCGCATTTTGGCCCTAGCTCGCCTGGCTATAGGCGTCGGTCCCGAACTCGAACCCGGGGTCGAAACAGGCACAGATGAGCCGCACCGTCGCACTGTCCGAGGCACAGAGCGTCGCCCCCTCAAGCCGCCCGATCCCCGGCATATCCCGCAGGATTTTCCGCGCCCGCCGCAGCAGGCTGTCGAGCGATGTGTCATGCCGCGCCGACACTTCGGCAAGGTCCACCTCCCCCTGACACATGAGCCGCTCGATCACGCAAGCCACGAGCCTATCGGTCGCCGAATAGCAATGCCCCCGCGACGTCGCCGGCCCGCCCGCCGCCACCCGTGCCTGCCACAGCCCGGTGGCCGCGATATTCTGTGCAATCCCTTGCGGCAGAGACGAGATGGCCGAGGGCCCAAGACCGATCAAATATTCCGTGTTATCCGTGGTATAGCCCTGAAAATTGCGCCGCAAATGACCGGTTTTCGCGGCCCGCGCCAACGCATCCTGAGGCCGCGCAAAATGGTCGATCCCGACCGGCACATAGCCCGCCTCGATCAGCACCTCCCGCGCTCGCGCCGCCAGCGCCAGCCGCGCCTCCGGCCCCGGCAGCGCCGCCTCGGGAATGATCCGCTGACGCCGCGCCATCTGCGGCACATGCGCATAACCATAGAGCGCCAGACGGTCCGGGCCGAGCCCGATCACCGTCTCCAGCGTGGCGAGCAACGTGGCCTCGCTCTGATAGGGCAGCCCATAGACCAGATCGAAATTGACGCTGCGCACACCGCGCTTGCGCACGCTCTCGACCAGCGCCCTGGTCGCCGCAATGCTCTGCTCCCGCCCAATCGCCGCCTGCACCCTGGGGTCGAAATCCTGCACCCCGATCGACACCCGGTTCATCCCCAGATCCCGCAGCGCCTCAACCCGCGCATCGTCGCAATCGCAGGGGTCGATCTCGACCGAAATCTCCGCCCCCGCCGGGATCGCAAACGCCTTGTGCAGCTGGTCCGACAGCCGCCCGATCCGGTCCGGCGACAGGATCGTCGGCGTGCCGCCGCCAAGGTGCAACCGCTCGACCCTTTGGCCCTCTCCAAGCCGCCCGCGCAGCTGCGCAATCTCGAGGGCAATATGCTCCAGATACCGGTCAATCGGCGCATCGCCCTTGGTGCCTTGGGTCCGACAGGCGCAGAACCAGCACAGGCGGCGGCAGAACGGCACATGGATATAGAGCGACAGCGCCGCACCCGCAGGGATCTCGGAGATCCACTGACTGGCCAGGGCGCCATCCACCGCCGGGGTGAACCGGTTGGCCGGGGGATAGCTTGTGTAACGCGGCACGCGCGCATGGCGAAGGGCGGAGGCAAGAGCAAACTGTGTCATGCGCCCACCCTGCCCGCCGCGTGCCCTTGTCGCATTGATGCAGATCAACAAAGGCCATATGACTGTGTCATGAACATGCGACTCTCCAAAACGGCCTGTAGCGACTGTCCGATCCGGCATCGGGCGGTCTGTGCCGAATGCGATACGGACGAGCTCTCGATCCTTGAAGGCATCAAGAGCTACGTGACCATTCCGAGCGGCGGCACCATCGCCTTCGCAGGCGAGCCGCTGCATTATCTCTCCTCGGTCGTGACCGGCTGCGCCACCATCTCCAAGACGCTCGAAGACGGGCGGCGGCAATTGGTCGGCCTCTTGCTGCCCTCCGATTTCATCGGTCGCCCCGGCCGCGCGACCCAGGCTTTCGACGTCGAAGCGGTGAGCGACGTGACGCTCTGCCGGTTCGAGCGCAAGGCGTTCGAGGGCATCGTCCGCTCCTCGCCCAATGTCGCGCGCCGCCTGCTCACCATGACGCTGGACGAGCTCGACGTCGCCCGCGACTGGCAGGTGCTCTTGGGCCGGCTGAGCGCCCGCGAACGGGTGGCGCATTTCCTGCTGAGCCTGGTGCGCCGCGAAGCAAGCCACAGCGGCGCCGATCTGGTCTCGGGCGCGATCACCCTGCAGCTGCCGCTCTCGCGCGAAATGATCGCGGATTACCTCGGCCTGACGATCGAGACCACCAGCCGCCAGTTCACCGCCCTGCGCCGCGACGGTCTGATCGAGAGCGCTTCGGCGCGCCAGATCTTCGTGCCCGACCTCGCGCGCCTGATGCTCGAAACCATGGATGACGACGGCGGCACCATCGCCTGATCCGGGCCACGCCCCCCTAAAAGATTGAACGCCGCACCTGATCTGCACCCGCCCCCCCGCGGGCCGCAAATCCGCGCGCTCACCCCCCGTCAGTGATTTTCCCCCGATTGATCCAAGTCAAAGCGGGCCGCGCCGCGCCATGCGACATAGCGGCCAAAAGGCATGTCCGTTGGGTCGACATGTTTCAACCAAGAGGGCTCCATGGCTGTCTTTCGAATGTCCCTTCTGGCCGTTGTTACCCTTCTCGCCGCCATCGCGGCGGATTGGGGGCGCGACCTGGCCTATTCCTTTCACGCGCTGCTGATCATGGCTCTTGCGGCGGGTCTCTTCATCTGGGAACTGCGCCGTTATGACGAACCCGCGCCGGTGGTCGACCGCTCCGGCTATATGGATGGCCCGATCCGCGCCGGCGTCATCGCCACCGCCTTCTGGGGGCTCGCGGGCTTTCTCGTGGGCACCTTCATCGCGTTTCAGCTCGCCTTCCCCGAGCTCAATTTCGACTGGTCCGAGGGGCTCGCCAATTTCGGCAGGTTACGGCCGCTGCACACCTCGGCGGTGATCTTCGCCTTTGGCGGCAACGCCCTGATCGCCACCTCCTTCTACGTGGTTCAGCGCACCTGCGCCGCCCGGCTCTGGGGCGGCAATCTCGCGTGGTTCGTGTTCTGGGGCTATCAGCTCTTCATCGCGATGGCCGCCACCGGCTATCTGCTCGGCTCGACCCAATCCAAGGAATATGCCGAACCCGAATGGTACACCGACATCTGGCTGACCATCGTCTGGCTCGCCTATCTCGCGATCTTCCTCGGCACGCTCATCAAGCGCCGCGAGCCGCATATCTATGTGGCCAACTGGTTCTACCTCGCCTTCATCGTGACCGTCGCCCTGCTGCATGTGGTCAACAACCTGTCGATCCCGGTGTCGATCCTCGGCTCCAAATCGGTGCAGGTCTTTGCCGGGGTGCAGGATGCGATGACGCAATGGTGGTACGGCCATAACGCCGTCGGCTTCTTTCTCACCGCCGGGTTTCTGGGGATGATGTATTACTTCGTCCCGAAACAGGCGGGGCGCCCGATCTACAGCTACAAGCTCAGCATCATCCACTTCTGGGCGCTGATCTTTCTCTATATCTGGGCCGGTCCCCACCATCTCCATTACACCGCGCTACCGGATTGGGCGGCGACGCTCGGCATGGTGTTTTCGATCATCCTCTGGATGCCCTCCTGGGGCGGCATGATCAACGGGCTGATGACGCTCGAAGGGGCCTGGGACAAGATCCGCACAGACCCGATCATCCGCATGTTCGTGGCCTCGCTCGCCTTCTACGGGATGAGCACCTTTGAAGGCCCGATGATGTCGATCCGCGCGGTCAACAGCCTGAGCCATTATACCGACTGGACCATCGGCCATGTGCATTCCGGTGCGCTCGGCTGGAACGGGCTGATCACCTTTGGCTGCCTCTATTTCCTGACGCCGCGCCTCTGGGGACGTGCGCAGATGTATTCGGTCGCCGCGATCAACTGGCACTTCTGGCTCGCGACCATCGGCATCGTGCTCTACGCCGCCTCGATGTGGGTCACCGGCATCATGGAAGGGCTGATGTGGCGCGAGGTCGACGCCCAGGGCTTTCTCGTCAACTCCTTCGCCGACACGGTCGCCGCCAAGTTCCCGATGTATGTGGTGCGCGCCACCGGCGGCCTCTTCTACCTCCTCGGCGGCGTGCTGATGATCTGGAACATGTGGATGACCATCCGCTCTCCGAAATCCCACGCCGTCACGACCCCGGTTCCAGCGGAGTAAGCCGATGAACACGACCCCCAACAGCCCCGACCACGCCACTGATGCCGGGCCAGCAAAGCCCCGGCCACAGCCCCGACCCAGGCGGCGGCCCCTGCTCGACCGGCACGCCGTGCTGGAGAAAAACGCCTCGCTCCTGCTGGTCTTTTCCTTCCTCGTGGTGACCATCGGCGGCATCGTCGAGATCGCGCCGCTCTTTTGGCTCGAGAACACCATCGAAGAGGTCGAGGGCGTCCGCCCCTATAGCCCGCTCGAACTCACCGGGCGCGACATCTACATCCGCGAAGGCTGCTACACCTGCCACAGCCAGATGATCCGCCCGATGCGCGACGAGGTGGAGCGCTATGGCCATTACTCGCTGGCGGCTGAATCGATGTATGACCACCCGTTCCAATGGGGCTCGAAACGGACCGGGCCGGATCTGGCGCGGGTCGGCGGGCGCTATTCCGACGAATGGCATGTCGACCATTTCGCCAATCCGCAATCCGTGGTGCCCGAGAGCATCATGCCCAAATACGACTATCTCCTGCGGGCCGAGATCAGACCCACGCATATCGAGGATCTGCTGCGCACCCACGCCTTTGTCGGCGTGCCCTATAGCGAGGAAATGATCGCCGCCGCCGCCGCCGATTTCCGGGTGCAGGTCGATCCCTATGGCGACAGTGACGGGCTGCTCGAACGCTATCCCGGCGCGCAGGTGCGCAATTTCGACGGCCAGCCCGCGCTCACCGAAATGGATGCGCTGATCGCCTATCTGCAAATGCTCGGCACGACGGTCGATTTCTCGACCTTCATCGCCGATGCCAGCCGCTAAGGAGCCCGGCCATGACCGATGTCTATTCCCTCCTGCGCGAATTCGCCGACAGCTGGGCGCTGCTGGTGCTCTTTCTCTTCTTTGTCGGGGCCTTCGCCTGGGTCTGGCGTCCCGGCAGCCGGGCGCTCCATGACGATGCGGCCCGGTCGATCTTTGACGACCCGGCCTCGCCCGAACCCGCGCTCACGCCCACCATCCGCCGCCTCCCCCCCAGCTGCGCCACAGGAGATCACCGATAATGTCCGAGAAACACGCGAAAAAGCCAGAGATCGAGACCACCGGGCATAGCTGGGACGGGATCGAGGAATACAACAACCCGCTGCCCCGCTGGTGGCTCTGGACCTTCTACGCCACGATCCTCTGGGGGCTGGTCTACACCATCCTCTACCCCGCCTGGCCGCTGGTCGACCGTGCCACGAGCGGCGTTCTCGGCTGGTCGCAACGCGCCGTCGTCGCCGCCGACATCGCCCAGATGGAGGCGAGCCATGCCGATCTGCGCGCCGCCCTCATCGCCACCGATCTCGAGGCCCTGCCCAAGGACGCCGCGCTCCATCACTACGCGGTACAGGCCGGGGCCGCGCTCTACCGCACCAATTGCGCGCAATGCCATGGTTCGGGCGCGGCGGGGGCCGATGGCTATCCCAACCTGCTCGACGATGACTGGCTCTGGGGCGGCAGCAAGGAGGAGATCGCCTATACGATCCGCCACGGCATCCGCAACGAAGAGGACCCCGACGCGCGGTTCAGCCAGATGCCGGGCTTTGGCGAATTCCTGTCGCCCGAGGACATCACCACCCTCGTCACCCATGTGCAGGCCCTGCCCGGCGGTCTCGATCCCACGACCGGCCCCGGCGGTCCGCTCTTTGCCCAGCATTGCGCCTCCTGCCATGGCACGGACGGGCGCGGCGACCGGGCGCAGGGCGCGCCAAACCTGACCGATGCGATCTGGCTCAACAGCTCGGATGACGCGAGCCTGCATCGCCTCATCTCGCAAGGCCCCTTTGGCGTGATGCCCGCCTGGGGGGATCGGCTCGGCGAACATGGGGTGCGGGCACTCACCGCCTATCTGCACCAGCTCGGCGGCGGCGAAGACGCGGCGCCACAGGACGGAGTGCAGGACGCAATGCAGGACGGGGTGCAGGACTGACCCCAGACCGCCACCCGCGCAACCGGAGGGGCGCGGCGCGTGCCCCGCCCCTCTTGCCGCCCGCTTGATCCAGATCAACGCGCCGCCGCGCCGCATCGGGCAGAAGGGACTGAGCGATAGGACCATCCCCATGAGTGATATGAGCGACAGCCCCCCCTCCCTCTACGCCGCCCGCGACCCGATCTTCCCCCGCCGCGTGCAGGGCGTCTTTCGGCGGCTCAAATGGCAAATCATGGCGCTGACCCTTGGCATTTACTATGTGACGCCGTGGCTGCGATGGGATCGCGGCCTCGCCCTGCCCGATCAGGCGGTTCTCGTCGATCTTGCCCATCGCCGGTTCTATTTCCTCTGGATCGAAATCTGGCCGCATGAGTTCTACTTCGTCGCAGGCCTGCTGATCATGGCCGGGCTTGGGCTCTTTCTCTTCACCGCCGTGCTGGGCCGGGTCTGGTGCGGCTATACCTGCCCCCAGACCGTCTGGACCGATCTCTTTCTCTTGGTCGAACGCTGGGTCGAGGGCGATCGCAACGCGCGGCTGCGGCTGCACAAATCGTCCTGGTCGTGGCGCAAGTCCCGGCTGCGGCTGACCAAATGGGCACTCTGGCTGATGATCGCGCTGGCCACAGGCGGCGCTTGGGTCTTCTACTTCGCCGATGCGCCCACGCTCTTGCGCGACCTCCTGACAGGCGAAGCGCCGCCCGTGGCGTGGATTTCCATCGCCATCCTGACCTGCACCACCTTCGTCTTTGGCGGCTTCATGCGTGAACAGGTCTGCATCTACATGTGCCCCTGGCCCCGCATCCAGGGCGCGATGATGGATGACGGCACGCTCACCGTGGCCTATCGCACCTGGCGTGGCGAACCGCGCGGCAAAGGGCTCAAACGTCACGCCCAGAGCACCACCCCCGAGGCCGAGATTTCCCGCGCCGCAGGCCCCCAGCTCGGTGGCCGCTCGCCCGCCCTGCCGATGCAGCGCCGCGACAGCGCCGCCGTGCTGCAGCCAAAGCCAGCCACCGCCACCCCCACGGCCGAGCCCGGCGATTGCATCGACTGCAACGCCTGCGTCAATGTCTGCCCGATGGGCATCGACATCCGCGACGGCCAGCAGATGGCCTGCATCACCTGCGCGCTCTGCATCGACGCCTGCGACGAGGTGATGGGCAAGCTCGGCCGCCCGCGCGGGCTCATCGACTATATCGCCCTGTCGGACGCGCCCCGCGAAATGGCCGGGGCCGCGCCGCGACCGCTCTGGCATCATGTGCTGCGCCCCCGCAACGTCATCTATTTCGCGCTCTGGGCCGCCATCGGTCTGGCGCTGCTGATCGCCCTCTACCTGCGCCCCACGCTCGAGTTGACCGTCTCGCCGGTGCGCAACCCGACCTATGTCACCCTCTCCGACGGCAGCATCCGCAACGCCTATGATCTGCGCCTACGCAACCGCGAGGGCCAGACGCAGGAGGTGACGCTCCGCCTCACCGGCCCCGAGGGGCTCGAACTCGCCATCGAGGGCGCAGAGGGCGCGATGATCCCCGTCGCCGCCGACAGCCAGCGCCAGATCCGCGCCTATGTCACCGCCACCCCCGAGGCGCACGCCGCCCGCCACGACCGCAGCGCCATCAGTTTCACCGTCGAGGATCTCGCAACCGGCGAAACCGCCGAAGTCGCATCCAGTTTCAATGGAGACCCGAAATGACCGACCGCAGGCTCACCGGCCGCCACGTGCTCGCCATCTTCACCCTCGGCTTTGGCACGATCATCGCCGTCAACCTGACCCTCGCCGTCAAGGCGGTGCAGACCTTCCCCGGTCTCGAGGTCGCCAATTCCTATGTCGCCAGCCAGAGCTTTGACGCCCGCCGCGCGGCCCAGGACGCGCTCGGCTGGCAGGTCACCGCACGCTATGACGCGGGCCAGCTGCTGCTGCGCGTCACCGACCGCGACGGCACGCTGATTGCCCCCGCCCGCTATGCCGCCACCATCGGGCGCAGCACCACCCGCGCCGCCGATCACCCGCTCGCCTTTGATGCCACGGGCCGCGCCGCCATCGATCTCGCCCCCGGCAGATGGCGCATCGATCTAGAGAGCACCCCCGGCGCGCCCCCCTTCACCCGCGCGCTGCATCTCGAGGTCGCGCCATGACCGCCGCCTGCCCGGGCTGTGCCGCCACCGCGGGCCTCGCCCAAGATCGCGCCCCCGCCCCGAGCAGCGCCGACCTGCTTTTGCACCTGCCCGACATCACCTGCGCCGCCTGTATCGCCTCGGTCGAAACCACGCTCGCCGCCCTGCCCGGGGTGCGCGATGCGCGGGTGAACCTGTCGCGCAAACAGGTCCGGATCAGCGGCCCGAGGCTCGATCCCGAGACGCTGATCGACGCGCTGGCCCGCGCCGGGCACCGCGCCCAAGAGCTCCATGACGGCCTCCTTGCCGGTCAGGGCGACGAGATGCGCAACCTCCTGCTGCGCACCGGCGTCGCGGGATTTGCGATGATGAATGTGATGCTGCTCTCGGTCGCGGTCTGGTCCGGGGCCGCCGAGACGACCGAGCAGATGTTCCACCTGATCTCTGCCGCCATCGCGCTGCCCGCCGTGGGCTTTGCCGCGCGCCCCTTCTTTGCCTCGGCGGCGACCGCGCTGCGCGCCGGGCGGCTCAACATGGATGTGCCGATTTCCCTCGCCATCCTGCTCGCCGCCCTCGTCTCGCTCATCGGTGCGCTGCAGGGCGCCGACCGGCACAGCTGGTTCGACGCCGCGCTGGCCCTCACCTTCTTTCTGCTGATCGGGCGCACGCTCGATCACGCCGGGCGCAGCGCCGCCCGCTCTGCCGCGGCCGAGCTTGCCGCGCTGCGCGTACCGCAGGCGCTGCGCCTCGGCCCCGACGGCCCCACCGTGGTGCGCGCCGACAGCCTTGTTGCAGGCGACATCATCCAATTGCGCCCCGGTGACCGCCTGCCCGCCGATGGCGTGGTCGAGGCGGGCCAGAGCGATCTCGACCGCGCCGCCCTCACCGGCGAATCCCTCCCCCACCCTGTCGCCCCCGGCTCAGATGTCGCGGCGGGCGAGGTCAACCTCTCCGGCCCACTCAAGGTCCGGGTGACCCGCGCCGGTCAGAACACGATGCTGAGCCAGCTGCAGGAGCTCGTCGCCACCGCCGAGATGCAGCGCTCGCGCTATGCCGGGCTCGCCGACCGCGCCGCGCGGGCCTATGCGCCGCTGGTGCATCTGCTCGGGCTGGCGGCGTTTCTGGGCTGGTGGCAGATGACCGGCGATGCCTGGCGCGCGGTGGATGTCGCCATCGCGGTGCTCGTCATCACCTGCCCCTGTGCCCTCGGCCTCGCGGTGCCTGCGGTCTCGGTCGTGGCCACCGGGCGGCTCTTTCGCAAAGGGCTCTTGGTCAAATCCCGCAGCGCGCTCGAACGGCTGACCGAGATCGACCTCGTCGCCTTCGACAAGACCGGCACGCTGACCAGCGGCGTGCCAAGCCTCGCCAGCGCCCCGACGGATGCGGCGCTCAGCCTCGCGGCCTCTCTGGCCGCCGCCTCGTCCCACCCCTATTCCCGCGCGCTCGTGGCCGCCGCCGAGGCGCGCAACCTCCCCCTCCTGCCGCTCACCGATCTGCGCGAACGCCCCGGCCTCGGGATCGAGGCCATGCACGACGGGCGCCTCCTGCGCCTCGGCCGCCCCGGCTGGATCGGGGTGGAGGGCGACGGCGTGGCGCTCGACCCCGGTCAAGGCGCGCCGATGCTCTTTCGCTTTCAGGAGACCCTGCGCCCCGACGCCGCCGAGGCCATCGCCGCCCTGCAGCGCGCCGGGCTCTCGGTGGCGCTTCTCTCCGGCGACACCCACGCCCCCTGCCAGCATGTCGCCCGCGCCCTCGGCATCGCGCAGGTCCAGAGCGCCATGACCCCCGAGGCCAAGGCCGCCTGGATCACCGCGCAAACCCAGGCCGGGCATCGCGTGCTGATGGTGGGCGACGGGCTCAACGACACTGGCGCGCTCTCGGTGGCCCATGGCTCGCTGGCGCTGGGCTCGGGCCTCGACGCGCCGCAGAGCGCCGCCGATGTGGTGCTCCTCTCGGGCCGGCTGACCGAAATCCCCGCCCTGCTCGCCAGCGCCCAAAGCGCCACCGCCCGGATGCGCCAGAACATCCTACTGTCGCTCGGCTACAATCTCATCGCCGTGCCGGTGGCGCTGGCCGGTCTCGCCACGCCCTTCCTCGCCGCGCTGGCCATGTCGCTTTCGTCGCTCACCGTCTCCCTCAACGCGCTGAGAAACCTCCGATGAACGTGCTCGCCATCCTCATCCCCGTCTCTGTCGGTCTCGGCCTTCTGGGGCTCGCAGGTTTCATCTGGACCCTGCGCAGCGCCCAATATGACGACGCCGACGGCAGCCGCCAAAGGCTCCTTGACGAGAGATGGGATAATTCTCCCAAATCGTAACTCCCCTTATTCTCTTCGCAATCGTTGCGGAACGACCGCTATATCATCGCGAAATTTCGGGGGATTACCGCCTCGAAGACGCGATCGATACCACATCCCCCGCCATCCTAGACAGGCGCGCTTACGGCGTCATTCTGCCCCCAGCCAGAACAGACCCCTTCTGGAAAGCGGGGATTGATCCAAGAGGCCATGCGCATATATGATGGGCATGAAAGGGGTAATTCGATGCGCACACGATCCGTTCCCAAGAAACCCACCAATCTGTCACTGGATCAGGGACTTTTGTCCGAGGCGCGGTCCTTTGGTGTAAATCTCTCGCAAGCCGCAGAGGCCGGGTTACGCCGGGCTGTGAAGGACGCCAAGGCCGAGGCGTGGAAGCGTGAGAATGCCAAGGCGCTTGAGGCCTCCAACCGTTGGGTTGAGGAAAACGGCCTGCCGCTGGACATCTACCGGCCCTTCTGATGGCGCGTTTTGATATCTATCCCAATCCGGTCGGAGCGGGCTATCTGCTCGATATTCAGGCCGATCTTCTGAGCGGCCTGAACACGCGCGTTGTCGTGCCTCTGATGCTCGCAGACACCGCCCCGGCTCCGGCCAAACGGCTCAATCCAGTGTTTGACATCCATTCGGAACAGCATGTGATGGTCACGCAGTTCCTGTCAGCGGTTCCGGTATCCATCCTGAGAACGCCCGTTGCGAGCCTAGCGCAGCACGACACCGAGATCACCGGCGCGCTCGATATACTTATGACCGGCGTCTGAAAACCCCTTCTTCTGTATCTGCCAAATGCTGACCGCGACCTGAAGAGCGGCATTCGGGTCTATGACAGACCTCATGACCTATAGGCTTCAAGTTCAGGGGTTCATGGGTTGAGCCACTTCGCCATTGAGGGCATCCAGACCGCATTCGCCCTGAGGCTGCGAGATGCCGCCGCCGATCAGGCCCCCTACTCGGCCCCGCTGTCTTCCAGGATGCCGGGGCTGACCTCTTCCCAAAATGCCGCGATGTCGTCGGCATTGAGCGGCGACATCCAGCCAAAGCGCTCGAAATCCGCGCGTTTGACTGGATCGCTGAGCTGATTGAGGAAAAGCCGCTTGTCCGCGTCGCGCTGCGTCGGCGTGCGCGCGGCAATCGCCTCTCGCAGCCGCTGCAGCCGCCGCGCCCGCGGGCTCTTTGGCTCGGGCGCGGCCGTCTCCCCTGCCCCGCCGAAATCCCCGGCCAGCGCGGCGCTGAGATAGCCGACCATGCTTTCGACATTCTTGCGATTGCCGACATATTCCAACTTCGCCGCCACCTGCTCTTCGCCATGGGTCGACAGCCATTGCCGCGCCAGCCGGTCGCTCACCCCCATGTCGCGCAGCCGCGCATAGACCGGCCCGTGCCGCGCCCCGGCCCCGTCATCGAGATCGAGAATGGCGAGCTGCGGGTTCTCGCTGATCTTGAACCGGATCTCCGTCACCACCCTGCCCCGTTTGCGGGTCTCGGGCACGATCACGATATTGCTGGTCTTGTTGACCTCGGCCACCGCCGGTTTGATCACCTTCGCGTTGAGATGCTTGTAGCTCTCATAATAGGCCGAGCCGTCGAGCCCCATCAGCCGCCGGAAAAGATCGAGCGACCACCAGCCCGACGACCCGGTCCGCACAAAGCGGTAACAGTTCTCATAGAGCGCCAGCGCGTGCCCGCTGGTGAACCGCCGCTGGATGTTGAGGTTGATCAACGCAAAGACCTTGGGATCGTGCAGCTTCTCGGCCAGCGCCGAGGAATAGGCATATTCGCAGACGCCACCCTTGAGCTTGGCATAGCTCAAGAGGCTCGACACGCCCCATTCCTGCTTGCCATCGGCATCGAGCATGTCCCATTCCGCCACCGTCTCGGCCAGCCCGCGCAGCGATTGCTTGAGCGTCTCAAAATCGTTGGAATTGTAGCCGATCATCATGCAGAGCGTGCGCGCGTCGATTTGGTGACTGGTCTGGCTGGTCAGCGTGTCATACGCATTGAGCAAGAGCACATTGGACAGTTTACGCTGTAATAGGGTCAATTTTCCCGACACATGGATCGCCGCCACATGTTTCTTCACCGCCGCCCGCCGCAGCGATCCGCTCAATTTATCGCGTGGAATATCCTCCATCGCCCTGCCCTCTCTTTTTTTGTTGTAGTATGCCTGTTCAGGCACCCGCTGACAATCACTGATCGGGTGCTTGAACCCTGCCTGACAGGGTCCCGTAAACGGGTTCCTATGCGATCGACCGCCGGATTTACGAGGCCAAAGAGCACCCGTTTACAGGACGTCCCCTGCCGCTATGCTGTCCCGATTCGGGGCAATCCGCATTTATTAGGGTCTAACCGTGGCTTGGTGCCTGTAATCCTGCGAATCGGGCCCGCTGCGCCTGTATCCGGGCACCGCTCATCCTGCATATGGGGCCCATTGGTCCCGTATCCGGGTGCCTGACCACATATAAGACATTGAATAAAAACGATTTTTTCACCGCAAAGATTCTAAAATCCTAAAAGACTCTACAACTTTGCCGCTGCTTTTTTTCATCAGATTGATGAAATCAGGGCGAATTTCGAGCTTCCCGATTCACTCGCGGCCTTTCATGTGCGATAGATAGCGAAAAGTCTCGCAATGTAGCGCACATCTGGAAAGAAGCAGGATGACAGCAGGCAAAGACCCCACCCCGCCCTATTTCAACATCGACCCGGCCGCCGCCGCCGCCAAGCTCTCCGAGCCTATCTCGACGGCCCGATTCGCAAAAGCCGCGGCCTTCGCCACCCGTGGCCGCGAAGATCTGGCCAAGCGCGGCTATGCCCCCGATGGCAAGAAACGCCTGCGCCGCTTTTCCACCTGGGAGATCTGCAAATACCTGATCCCCGTGGCCCCCGCCCATTTCCGCCGGGTGCTCAAGAAACATCCCGACCTGCCGCAGGGCACTGGCGAGGGCAATTCGAAATGGTTCACCCTCGAGGACGTGCTGCGCCTGCGCCAGCATTTCGCCGCTGAAGGGGCCGCCGATCGCGAATATCTGCCGTGGCGGCCCAAGGGCCTGCCGGCCAAGATCATCGCCGTGTCGAACTTCAAGGGCGGCACCTCCAAGACCACGACCACCGCCCATCTGGCGATGTCCGCCGCGCTTGACGGCTACAAGGTGCTGGTGATCGATCTCGACAGCCAGGGCTCGCTCACCTCGATCATGGGCGGCGACGTACCCGATGAATGGTCCACCGCCTTCCCGCTGCTGGCCAAGGATTACGCCCAGACGGTGCAGGCCGAAAACACCGTCCGCGCCGCCGCCGGCCAGCCCCCCCTGCCCTTCGACGAGACCCTGACCGAGGCGCTGACGGTTTCGGCGCGCGACATCATCCAGCCGACCCATTGGCCCAATATCGACCTGCTCGGCGCCCAGCTCAATCTCTACTGGGCCGAGTTTCAGATCCCGGTCTGGCGCATGGGCCTGCGCAGCTGGTCGCTCTGGGATGCCTTGACCAATGCCTTGACCGACGAACGCATCGTTGACGATTACGACATCATCTTTCTCGACACTCCCCCGGCGCTTGGCTACCTGACGATCAACGCGCTGGCCGCCGCCGACATCCTTCTGGTCCCGCTCGGCGCGTCCTTTCTGGAATTCGATTCAACGGGGCGGTTTTTCGACATGCTCTATTCGACCTTTGCCAGCGTGGAAGACGGCGAAAACGCCGTGCGCCGCCGCGATGGGCTGCCTGAGGTCAAGTTCGAATGGGATGCGGTCCGCGCTCTGATCACCCGGTTCGACGCCGGGCAACAGACCGATCTCGCCAATGTCATTCAGGCCTATTTCGGCGATTTCATGACGACCTACCGGCAGGAACTGACCGCGATGGTCGGCCAGGCCGGCGAACAGGTGAACGGCATCTACGAGGCCGATTACCGCGAGTTTAACCGCGACACCTATGTGCGTGGCCGGGAAACATTCGACCGCACCTGGGCCGAGGTCAAGGAGCTGATCCTTGGCACCTGGTATCGCGATCAACAATCGGCAGAGGCGGCCCAACAGGGCGCCGGTGAGGAGGTATCGAACGATGGCTAAGCGCAGAAAACTTGAAACCCCGAGCGCCGAGGATCTGACCCGGATCGAAGAGGAGTTTCGCCGCGAAACCTCCGCCCGCCCCGGGCTGAGCCCCGGCGGCGCCGTAGCACCCATCGCCCAGGTCGCCGCCGACAGCGCCGCCCAGGTCGAAACCGGCAGCCCCGAGATCCGCGCCCAGCACGCCCATAACGCCGCCGAGGCACAGCGCCTGCAAGAGGCCCGAGCCGAGGGTCTTCTGATGGCAGAGCTACCGCTCAACCAGATCGACCCGCATGCGATGATTCGCGACCGGATCGATCTGGCCGAAGACGAGATGATGGAGCTGCGCCAATCCATCGCCGCCAGCGGCCTGCGCCTGCCCATCGAGGTCTTTGAACTGGCGAGCCCCCGCGATGATGGTGTGCGCTATGGGCTGGTCTCGGGCTATCGACGCTTTAAGGCAGTGCAGGAGCTGCGCGATCTCACCGAGGCCGTGAAATACGCCAAGATCCGCGCCATCATCCGCCCCCGGACCGAGGCCGACGCGGCCTTTGTCTCGATGGTCGAGGAGAACGAAGTCCGCTCCGAGCTGAGCCATTTCGAACGCGGCCGCATCGCGGTGATCGCCGCGCAGCAGGGCGCCTTCGTCAATGTCGAAGAGGCGGTCAATCGGCTCTATGCCACCGCGTCCAAGGCCAAACGCTCCAAGGTCCGCTCCTTCGCGATGATCTTTGAAGAGCTGGGCGATATGCTGGCCTTCCCCGAGGCCCTGACCGAAAAGCGCGGGTTGAGCCTTGCCCAAGGCCTGCGCGCCGGGGCCGAGGCGCGGCTGCGCGCCGCTCTCGATCTGCACCCGCCCGCCGATGCCGAGGCCGAATGGGCCCAGATCGACGCCGTCCTCGGCGCGCTCGACGCGCCCGCACGCGACAGCCGCCGTGGCGGACGTCCCCGCAGCAGCGCGGCGGCCTCGGGCTGGCACGGGGCCGACACGCTCCACACCTCGGCCGGGATCACCATCCGCCGGATGCAGGATGACAAGGGCATTCTGCTGCGCTTCGAGGGCAGGGGGCTCGACAGTGATCTGATGGATTCGCTGATGCAGGAAATCCGCGCGCTCCTCGAAAAAGCCTGACAGGTTTCGCCGCGAAACCCCCTTGGGGCGCGGCGAAACCTTCCTCTCCCAAGTTCCCGACACCATTGCCCGACATCCGCCATTGGCATATATTGCCAGCGAGGAGGCCGATGCCATGGTGACACGCAATGTCGTATTGACGGAAAGTCAGGACCAGCTGGTTCAGGCTCTGGTAGCCTCCGGACGCTATCAGAACGTGAGCGAAGCCATGCGGGCCGGGCTGCGGTTGCTTGAGCAAGAAGAAAGCCAGATCGCCGACCTTCGCCAAGACCTGCTCGACGGGCTGGCCCAGGCCAAGGCGGGCGATCTTGCCGAGGGCAGCGGCGACGACGCGATCCGACGGGCCTTTCGAAACGCACGCAGCCGCGCATGAGCCGAAGCTTTCGGCTGACCCGCCGCGCCGAGGCGAGGCTCGTCGAGATTGCCGAATGGACCATCGCCACATTCGGCGCGCGGCAGGCCGATCTTTATGAGGCAGAGCTTCTTGATCGTTGTCTGGCGATCCTCAACGGGCAGGCGCATAGCCGGAGCTGTTCGATCCTCGTCGATGATGCCGAAGACCTGCGCTATGCGCGGGCAGGCGAGCATTTTCTCGTCTATCTGGATCAGCCAGAGCAGGTGATCATCGTCGACATCCTACATTCCCAGAGCGATCTTCCCCGCCATGTCGCCGCGCTCACGGCGCTTCGGTCCGACACCCTATAGGCCGACCCACTAGAGCCCTGCGGCCTTGGTCAGGTTCACCCGGAAACGGTCGCGACGGCGCTGGTAGCGGCGGGTCATTTCGGCCGAGGCATGGCCGAGCTGTTTTTGCACATAGCGCTCATCCACCTCCGCCGAACTGGCAAGACCAGCACGCAGGGAGTGACCGGAAAAAAGCGCCAGCCGCTCTTTTTCGGGCAGATCAGACCGCAGACCCGCCGCGCGCACCGTCCGTTTGATCAGCCGCGCCACATGCTTGTCGCTGAGCCGCCGGTCGAGGGCGCGCTTGCCATCCCGTGAAGTGCTGACAAAGACCGGGCCAAAGTCGATCTTGGCAAAATGCAGCCATTGCGCCAGCGCATGCACGGGACAGCTCTGCTCGCTTGATCCGCGGCCGATTTCGACCTCGCGCCAGCCGGTCTTGGCATTCAATGTCAGCAGCGCGCCTTTCTCTAGGATCCCGATCCAGCCGCCCGAATCCGGCGTGTCATCCTTGCCGCAATCGAGGCTCACGATCTCCGAGCGCCGCAGACCCCCGGCATAGCCCAAAAGCAGCATCGCCCGATCCCGGAGCCCGCGCAGATCAGGGGGCAGGGTGGCCACCATCGCGAGAATGTCCTCGGGCAGGATGGCCTCCTTCTGTACCGGCGGCCGGGCGTGTTTGCGCCGGATGCCCGCCAGCACAGAGGCGATGTGCCGCTCCCTGCGATCCAATGTGATCCCCCGCTGCGCATAGTTCCAGGCGAGGCCCGAGAGACGCCGCTCGATGGTGCTGACCGAGAGGGGTCGGGACGCCGACTGCGGTCCGAACGCGGACTGCGATGAGGAGGCGCTCGACCCGGCCGCCAGATCGGCGAGATAGAGCGCGATCATCTCAGGCGAGGGGGGCAGGGGGTCGGCCCCGCCCTGGTCGTACCAGCCTTTCATCCGGCACCAGCGCGTGAAGTGTTTCCAATCGGCGGCATAGGCGCGGTTGGTGTTCTCGGCGGTTGAGGCCTTGGCATAGTCGCGGGCGGTGTCGACCAGCCGGTCAAGCGCCCCGGAGCCCGCCACAAAGGAGGGAAGTGTCAGAGCCTCGCCAGACGCGGTGCCGCTGGCCTCCTCTGGCTGGGCCGAGGTCATTTCCGGGGCCTCTGGGCCTGATTTATCGTCCATTTTTGACATAAAGCGGAGCCTAGTCCAAAACGTCCGATAATGCAAATGTATTGGACATAACGACGCCCAACAGGCTGGGGCGGTTTCTACAGTATATTGTGGCATAAAGCGCCGCCGTGGGATAGTCTTGTGGCATGACATTTGCCCGACACGATCCAACCAGCGACCTGCCAAGCCTACCCCGGATGCCCGAATGGGTCACCTCCGCGCGGGCGGAAACCCTTGCAGATGTGGCGTTTTTGTCGGGTGCCGCGCTGGGCCAGCTGCAACTGGCCCTTGGGGAAGAGGCCGTACCGCAGGCCTTGTGGCGGGACCGGCTGGCGCTGCGGGCGGCGGAGGCTTGTGTCACATTCTCCGGCCGGTCCGAGAGGGCAGGGGAGCTGCGTGACGCGCTCCACCTCTTGCGCCCCGGCGATCTGCCCGGCCCGGCGGGCGAGATCTATCTGGCCTGGCAGCGGGCAGCGGAGCGGCCCCTGTCGATCAGGGCGCTGCACCGGGCGTTGCCCAGGCTCGCGCCTGAGAGGATCGCGGCGTGGCTCGACGCAGGCAGCGCGGGGCAGGGGGGTCCGGTGGCCCGTGCCGCGATGGTGCTGGAGACGGTCCTGACGGACGCACCACGGGCGGAGGCCCCGGGCCTGATCCTCGCCGATGCGGCGCTTGGGCAAGCGCTCGGTTGGGAGCACTGCCTGCCGCTCTTGGCCGCGGGCCTCAAACGCGCCGATCTGCGCCGGAGCGGCGAGGATCTGCATCTGGCCTGTCACCGCGCGGCACTCCGGTCGGCCAGTGAGGCCCTGCGCCTTGCCGGTGATCTTGCGCGTCGGGCGGCGCAGGTGAAGGCCGTGGCACCGAAACTGCGCGCCAAGGGGGCCGGGGCGGCGGTCGAGATCTTCCTGACCCGTGATGCCGTGACGCCGGGGGCCTTGCCCCTGCCGGATCGCGCCGCGCGGCGGCTCTGCGATCGGCTGGTCGATCTCGGCGCAGTGCGCGAGCTGACCGGGCGCGAGAGCTTTCGGCTGTATGGGATCTGAGTGATGGCAAAGGACAGGCCCGAACCCGAGCTAGACCGCGAGTTATCCGATCTGCCGTCTGAGCTGCGCTGGCGGGAATGGATGCGGCGGATCGAGGCGGTGCTCTTTGCCTCCGCCACGCCGGTGCCGCGCGAGGATCTGGCGCGGGTGGTGGGGCAGGGGGCGTCGGTCGATCTGCTCATCGGAGATCTGGCGGAGGTATTGACCGATCGTCCTTATGAAATTGCCTGCGTCGCTGACGCCTGGATGTTGCGGACGCGCCCGGCCTATGCGCCAGCGATCCGCGCGGCGGCGGATGTGGGCGATCAGCGCGTCGATCTGAACGCCTTTGACCTCGCCGTTCTGGCCGCCATCGCTTACCACCAGCCAATCACGCGCGATGGGCTCAGGGACATTTTCGGTAAGGAGATCAGCCGCGAGCTGATCGGCCGGCTGCACGCGCGAGAGCTGATCGGCACCGGACCACGATCCCCCCGCCGCGGCGCGCCCTATACGTTTGTGACGACCGAGCAGTTCCTCGTGGCGTTTGGGTTGGAGACACTGGCCGATCTGCCGGATCGCGAGCAATTGGCGGATGCGGGGGTGGTGGGCGCAGAGTAAAGGCCGGGCTTGTTTAGAGATCGCCTAAAGATAGAGCTGACGCACGGTGTCGTCCGCCAAGAGCTCGGCGCTGGTGCCGCTTGCAACGATCTGGCCACGGACCAGAAGGTAGCCACGATCTGAGACCGATAGCGCCGTTTCGGCGTTCTGCTCCGAGCCGCGCAACATCGTGATCGGTGATGGAATAGGGGACCAGCAGGCCGCGTCTCGGCGGTCATGATGCGGTCAATACTGACCTCTTCTTTCTTGTTTTCTTTGCGGTCTCGGAGCTGGCCTTGAAGCGGTAGCTGTCATTGCCGGTTTCTAGGATGGCAGCGATGTGTGAGGCGGTCGAGCAGAACGGTGGTCATTTTGGCATCGCCGAAGACCTGTGGCCATTCGCTGAAACTGAGGTTGGTGATGATGCTCACACTGGTGGGCTCTGTTGCACAATTCGGCTGATGGCCCAGGCTCCCCTTTCCCCGGACGGACTTATCCCGCGGCTTCTGTGACG
>NZ_JAYMDV010000010.1:0-88287 GCF_037027165.1 Roseovarius sp. CH_XMU1461 | reverse complement strand
GGGATGGAGCAGCCCGGTAGCTCGTCAGGCTCATAACCTGAAGGTCGTAGGTTCAAATCCTACTCCCGCAACCAAAATACACCGAAAAAGCCCCGCAATCCGCGGGGCTTTCGGCGTTTGGGGGGTAGGGACGCTATCCAAAACCGCTCAGACATGCGCAAGAATTGCCGCAAGGCAATAATATCTTGCAAAAACGCACATCGCTCCCGAAGATAATTTCGCGCAGACCCTCAATTAAGAGGACGCGCGGAGGAATTGGGGAGGCAAGACCATGAAAATCATCACCTTGGCCGCGGCGTTCGCGCTGCTGACAACGCCGCTTGCGGCACAGCAAATCGGCGCCATCGCCTATAGTGTGAAATCGGACAAATGGGGCCGGTCCTGGGGATATTCCACACGGGGCGAGGCCGAAGCCGTCGCGCTCAAAAACTGCAAGGCGCAGGGCGGCAGAAACTGCACGATTGCCCTGTGGCTCGAAAACAGCTGTGGCGCCCTGGCCCGTGCCAAAGGCACCAAGAGCATCAATCAGACCGGCGTCTCCTGGGGCTTTGACAACGAAGCGGGCGCAAAATCCCGCGCCATTGCCGAATGCAGCAAGCGCAATTCCGGCGATTGCTGGGTCGTCGCCTCCGTCTGTTCCTCGCGCTAACCCGCGAGAGCCGCCCAATCCGGCAACAGTTCCAAATGGCTCGCCCCCATCGCTGGACATGCGGGCCCGCATGCGACATCAATTGTGCAGGGGTTTGGATAGAGGAGCTACGCCGTGTCGGATATCGTGGGAATTTCAGACGGAACCTTTGCCGTCATCGGCCTGATCTTTGGTCTGATCGACATGGGCGCCAACCATTGCCCGAACGAAGGCTGTCTCGCCCGCAACGAAGTGCCCGGCTATACCAGCGTCTCCATCGGTGAAACTTATTTCCAAGAGGCCCACCAGGGCGAAGAGCTCTATTTCCGCCGCGACACGAAACTGGCCTTTGGCCCGTTTCAAAACATCTACGGCGCCTCGATCAGCAATGACGGTGAATTCTGGGTCGGTGCGGGCCACGCCTGGACCCAACCCTATTTCGACCGCCGCGCCTATATCCAGCTGCACGCCATGACCGGGCTCTATGCCAAGGGCGACGGCGTCGATCTCGGCGGGCCCATCGAATTCCGCTCCGGCATCGAGGTGGGCTATCAGGCCCGCAACGGGCTGCGCATGGGCTTGGGCTTTGACCACCGGTCGAACGCCGGGCTCTATAGCGACAACCCCGGCCTTGAAACCATCCATTTCCGGGTCTCGATTCCGACCCGCTAAGCCTCAGAGATATTTGCGGAATGTGGCCTCGGCCCGGGCCCAGACGCCCTGGTCGATCGCCCCCAGATCGCGCAGCACCGGCAAGAGCTGGGCGGCATAATCCTCCGAGCTTTCGCGCGGCAGGAGCGACGGCAAATTGTCGATGGCCATGATGTCGAGGCTCGGCGCCTCGGCCACCCGCACCACCGGCGCGGCCCAGCTTGTCGCCTCTGAGTAAAGAGGCACCGGATTGTAATCGCTGTCCGGATCGCAGGCCACATCGCCGATCACCCGCAGCGTCCGAGCCGCAGCCGCCTCTTCGGGGCCGACGAAGACCGGCGTGCCGGGCCGGGCAAAGATCGCGTTGATGAAAATCCCATGGTCGAGGATCTCGGGAAAGGGCCCGCCATGCGCCGTCTCGGCCATGTCCCAGCGTGTCACCTCGATGCCCAACGCCTCGCACAGATCGGCCGCCCCGCTGCCGACCCGGCCCAAAGCGCCGATCACCAACGCAGTGGGCAACTCGCCCGCCGCCTCCAGCGCCGCGCCCACATCCGACAAAAGCGCCGATTTATCCGTCCAGCCGGTAACCGCGGGACAAATTCCGCCGCCCGCCTGCGCCGCATAGGCCAGTGCCGACACCGCCGCCCCGGCATAGCCCGCCCAATAGCCGAACGCCGCAACCCGGCGGCCCGTCTCATCCACCAGATACTCGAGATCATAGAGCGTCCCGCCCCCGGCCTTGAACCGGTCGAGAAGCGCCCGCCCCGAATGCTGCCCCTTATAGGCATGGCCAAACATGATATGGCGATGGGGCAGGGGCGTGCCGTCCTCCGGTAGCTCCTTGAGCCCAAAGATGATCGCCTCCTGCGGCGCCTCGGGCCAGCTGCCCTCCGCCGCAATCTCGCAGCCCGCCGCGCGATAGCCCTCGATGCCAATGGCCCGCGTCGCACTTTCCTCGACGGTGACGCGCATCCCCGCCGCGCGCAGCGCTGCCGCCCCCTCGGGCGTCAGGCCAACGCGGCATTCATTGGGGCGTTGCTCAGCCCGAACCCAGAGATGTGTCATCACGCCAACCCTTTTGGAAGCTTAGAGAATATTGTCGTCATGTGTGGCCGCGACGCTCGCCAGTTCGCGCATCGCCTGCCGGAACGCGCCGATCTTGGGAAACTGGCTCACATCGACCCGATCCCCTTCGAGCCAATTGCAAATCGCGTAGAAATAGAAATCCGCCACGCAGAGCTCATCGCCAAAGAGATAGGGCCCGGTGATCACATTCTCTTCCATATAGCGCGCGCTCTCGGTCATCGTCTGCGGCACCTTGGCCGACATATCGGCGCGGCTTTCCTCCTTGTCCGCCCAGCGATGGCCGCGCCGCTTATGGGCGTGGTTCACATGCATGGTCGAGGCGAGATAGAACATCACCTCCCGCATCCGCGCGGCCTTGAGCGGGTCCCCGGGCACAAGCCCCTTTTCGGGGGCCAGCGCCGCCAGATACTCGAGGATCGCACCGGTCTCGGTGAGGATTTCCCCGCCCAGATCGAGCGCCGGCACCCGCCCCTTGGGGTTGATCCGCTGATATTCGGGCGTCATCTGCGCCGATTGGGTGAAATCGAGCGCCACAAGCTCATGCTCGAGGCCGGTTTCGCGCAGACACATGACCGAGGCGGTGGCGATGGTGCCGGGGGCGTAATAGAGTTTCAGCATAGCAGACTATCCTTAGATAAAAGTGCGCGCCTCGCGGCGCTCGGGCTGATCGAGATGCGGCGTCGCGTTGAACCCGGCCAGCATCAGCCGACCGTGAATGAAACGCAAGTGATGGACCGAGCTGTTCATCGTGTGAAGCATCACATCGGCCATCGCGGCGGTGCCGAGCCCGAGCACATGGCGCAGCGCCATGCCGATCACCCCGCCCGAGGTCACCACGAGGCTGGTGCCGCCGCGCGACGCCAGCTCTTCGAGCAGATGGGTCACCCGCGCCTCGAAACTGCCAAAGCTCTCGGGAATCCCCGAGAGCTGATCTTCGGCCCAATAGGCCACCACCTGCGGCATATAGTGGGCGAACTCGGCGGCAGAATTCGGCGCGGGCAGGCCGAACTGCATCTCCACCGCCTGTGCCAGATCGAAATAGGTGAGCTCGTTGAGACGCGGATCGGTCCGCTCGGGCGCATAGCCCATCTCGCGCGCCGTCTCGACCTGCCGCGACAGCGTGCCGGTGACCACATGATCGAACCGCGCGCCCGTGTCCCGCAGATGCAGGCCAAGCCATTGCGCCTGCTGACGTCCCAGCTCCGAGAGCTGATCATAGCTCGCCTCGTCCTGCGCATGGGTATTGGCCTGCCCGTGGCGCACCAGAATGATATCGGCCATGCTGCCTGTCCTGCTCTTGCCCGTGTTTTTCGGCCCGACACTAGGCGCGAGAGGCCGGAATGACAATCCGACGGCACCGGGAAACGCCGTTGCCAATGGGAAACACGGGCGGTCCATATGGCGTAAAAATCTGCATAGATGTCGTGATTGGCCGACTCCGAAAAACAGCGCCGTGGTCTACACTCCCGTGAGCAAGGAGACCCAAGCATGTCCGACACCATCACCTTTACCCTCGACGGCGAACAAGTCACGGCCGAAAAAGGCATGACCATCTGGGAAGTGGCCAACGGGCGGGGTCTCGTCATTCCCCATCTGTGTCACAAGCCCGCGCCGGGCTATCGCCCCGATGGCAATTGCCGGGCCTGCATGGTCGAGATCGAAGGCGAACGGACCCTTGCCGCCTCCTGCATCCGCGAACCCGCCGATGGCATGGTGGTCAAGACCGACACCGCCCGCGCCGAAACCGCGCGCAAGATGGTGGTCGAAATGCTCGTGGCGGATCAGCCGCCGCGCGACGCCGCCCATGACAAATCGAGCCACCTCTGGGACATGGCCGAGATGCAGGGCGTCAGCCAAAGCCGCTTCCCCAAGCTCGAAGAGGGCCGCATCCCGCTGCTCGACGACAGCCATGTCGCGATGAGCGTCAATCTCGACGCCTGCATTCAATGCGGTCTCTGCGTCCGTGCCTGCCGCGAAGTGCAGGTCAATGACGTGATCGGCATGGCCGGTCGCGGCCATGACGCCTATCCGACCTTCGACATGGCCGACCCGATGGGCGCCTCGACCTGCGTCGCCTGCGGCGAATGCGTCCAGGCCTGCCCGACCGGCGCGCTGATGCCGTCCTCGGTGGTCAACGAGGCCCAGGTCGGCGACAGCGCCGATTACGACAGCGAAGTCGAAAGCGTCTGCGCCTTCTGCGGCGTCGGCTGCCAGATCTCGATCAAGGTCAAGGACAACCGCGTCAAATATGTCGAGGGCATCAACGGCCCCGCCAACGAAGGCCGGCTCTGCGTCAAGGGCCGCTTTGGCTATGACTATATCCACCACCAGCACCGCGTGACCAAGCCGCTGATCCGCCGCGACGACGCCCCCGAAAAGGGGCTCAACGTGAACCCGGACAATTGGCAGGAATTCTTCCGCGAAGCGAGCTGGGACGAGGCGCTCGATCTCGCCGCCGACGGGCTCAAGGGCCGCGGCCGCGAAGTTGCCGGCTTTGGCTCGGCCAAATGCACCAATGAAGAGGCCTATCTCTTCCAGAAATTCATCCGCCAGGGCTTTGGTCACAACAACGTCGACCATTGCACCCGGCTTTGCCACGCCTCGTCGGTCTTCGCGCTGATCGAAAACGTGGGCTCGGGCGGCGTGACCGCCACGTTCAACGAGATCGAAAACGCCGATGTCGCCATCGTCATCGGGGCCAACCCGATCGAAAACCACCCCGTCGCCGCCACCTATTTCAAGCAATTCACCAAGCGCGGCGGCAAGCTCATCGTGATGGATCCGCGCGGCGTCGGCCTGCGCCGCTTCGCGACCCATATGCTGCAATTCCGCCCCGGCGCGGATGTCGCCATGCTCAACGCGATCATGCACACGATCGTCGAAGAAGGCCTCTACGATCAGCAATATATCGACGCCTACACCGAGAACTGGGAAGCCGAAAAGGCCCATCTCAAGGATTTCGCGCCCGAGAAAATGGAAGACCTCTGCGGCATCCCCGCCGAGACCCTGCGCGCCGTGGCCCGCGATTTCGCCACCGCCAAATCCGGCATGATCTTCTGGGGCATGGGGGTGAGCCAGCACATCCACGGCACCGACAATTCGCGCTGCCTGATCAGCCTCGCGCTGATGTGCGGCCATGTCGGCCGCCCCGGCACCGGCCTGCACCCGCTGCGCGGGCAGAACAACGTCCAGGGCGCGTCGGACGCAGGCCTCATCCCGATGTTCCTCCCCGACTATCAAAGCGTGACCGACGACGGCGTGCGCTCGGCCTTCACCGAAGTCTGGAAATCCGAGGATTTCTCGAATGAAAAGGGCCTCACCGTCACCGAGATCATGGATGCGGTCCATGATGGCGACATCAAGGCCATGTATATCCTCGGCGAAAACCCGGCCATGTCCGACCCCGATGTCGAACACGCCCGCGACGCGCTGGCCAAGCTCGATCACCTCGTGGTGCAGGACATCTTCATCACCGAAACGGCCAACTACGCCGATGTGATCCTGCCCGCCTCGGCGCTCTACGAGAAGACCGGCACCGTCTCCAACACCAACCGTCAGGTGCAGATGGTCCGCCCCGCCGTGACGCCCCCGGGCGAAGCGCGCGAAGACTGGTGGATCGAGGTCGAACTGGCCAAGCGCTGCGGTCTCGACTGGCGCTACACCCATCCCCGCGAAGTCTTTGCCGAAATGGCGATCAACATGGCCTCGCTCAACAACATCACCTGGGAGCGTCTGGAAAAGACCGCCGTGACCTACCCGTCGCTGAGCCCCGAAGATCCGGGTCAGGCAGTGGTCTTCGGCGATGGCTTCCCGCGCCCCGAGGGCCGGGCCAAGTTCACCCCGGCGAGCGTCATCGCCCCCGATGACACGCCCGACGCCGAATTCCCGATGATCCTGACCACTGGCCGCCAGCTCGAACATTGGCACACCGGCTCGATGACCCGCCGCGCCCGCGTGCTCGACGCGGTCGAGCCCGAGGCCAACTGCTCGCTGCACCCCTCGACCCTGCGCAAGCTCGGGATCGAACCGGGTGGTATGATCCGCCTGACCACCAAACGCGGCAGCATCGTCACCATGGCCCGCGCCGACCGCGCGGTCTCGCCCGATATGGTATTCCTGCCCTTCGCCTATGTCGAAGCGGCGGCGAACATCCTGACCAACGCGGCCATCGACCCCTATGGCAAGATCCCCGAGTTCAAATTCTCGGCCGTCCGCGTCGAGCCGCTGAGCGAACAGGTCGCGGCGGAATAACCGCAGCATGATACCGGGGCGTGCCGGAGCTCATTTTCCGGCACGCTTCTCGACCCGCGCGCATTTTCGCGCTACCCTCTGGCAAAGTCCGCATCAGACGGACCCATGACCCGAGGCAACATGGCGAAACCGACCCGAGCCAAATCCCGATCGCGTGGCGCATCCCGCACGCCCCGGCTGACGCGCCTGCGCCGCTGGCTGCGGCGTTGGGTGCTGTGGTTCCTTCTCGTCTCGGTGCTGGTTACGAGCGGCGTGCTGGTCGCCCATCGCTTCCTCGATCCGGGCGCCACGCTCTACATGAAACAAGAACGCCACCGTCTCGGCCACATCCGGCAGGACTGGGTGCCCATGTCCCGCATCGCGCCGGTCATGGCCCGCTCTGTCGTCGCCGCTGAGGATGCCAATTTCTGCACCCATTGGGGCTTTGACATGAAGGCCATCCGCCAGGTCGTCGAAAGCGGTCAGGCCCGCGGCGCCTCGACGCTGAGCCAGCAGACCGTCAAGAACGTCTATCTCTGGCATGGCCGCTCCTACCTGCGCAAAGCGCTCGAGGCGGTCATCACCCCGATGCTCGAGGCCGCCTGGCCGAAACGCCGCATCGTCGAGGTCTATCTCAACATCGCCGAATTCGACGAAGGCGTCTTCGGCGTCGAGGCCGCGGCCCAGCATTACTTTGGCGTGAGCGCTGCCAAGCTCAGCGCAACCCAGGCCGCCCGCCTCGCCGCCGTCCTTCCCGCCCCCAAGGACCGCTCGGCCCGCAACCCCACCCCGCGCCTGCGCAAACGCGCCGCAAGCATCATGGACGGGGCGGCCACCATCCGCCGGGACGGCCGTGCCGCCTGTTTCGAGGATTGAATTGACCCGCATAAACAGGCATTGAGAACAAACACCTGACATCAAGAACAAGCGTCCCAAATGGCCAAGCTCTATCACGTTCCCCTGTCCCCCTTCTGTCGCAAGGTCCGTCTCAGCCTCGCGGAGAAAAAGATCGACTGCGAACTGGCCGAGGAACGCTATTGGGAGCCGAGCCCGGATTTCCTGCGCCGCAACCCGGCGGGCAAGGTGCCGATCCTGCGCATCGACGGCCGCACCCTGACCGAGAGCGCCGCGATCTGCGAATATCTCGAAGAGAAATACCCCGAACCCGCGCTCATGCCCAAGAGCGCCGAGGCCCGCCACGAGGTGCGCCGCATCGTCACCTGGTTCGATGACAAGTTCCACCACGAGGTGACCTCGAAACTGCTCTACGAGCGGGTCAACAAGAAGGTGATGGGCAAGGGCTTTCCCGACAGCTCAAACGTCAAGGCAGGCGCCAAGGCGATCAAGTTCCACCTCGACTATATGGCCTGGCTGCTCGATCACCGCCGCTGGCTGGCGGGCGATGTGATGACTCTGGCCGATTTTGCCGCCGCCGCGCATCTCTCCTCGCTCGATTACATCTCGGACGTGGATTGGAACCGTAGCGACACGGTCAAGGATTGGTACGCCAAGATCAAATCGCGCCCGGCCTTCCGCCGCATCCTCGCCGATCAGGTGCCGGGCTTTCCGCCCCCCGCCCATTACGCCAATCTCGATTTCTGAACGCAGGCCGCGCTACTGCGCGGCTTCGATATAGTCGCGAAGCCGCGCCTCCGCCCGTCGGGGCAGCCCCTCGGGCAGCGCCTCTCCCGCAAGCGGGCCGTCCCCCACCACGATGAGCATCACCATCCCCATGGCGAAATGCGGCGTGCATTTCACCCCATAGACCCCCGGCGCGCTCAGCGTCAGCGTGATCTCTTCATTGATCCCACCTTTGAACGGCACGGCCCCCTCGGGCAGCATGCCGTCAATGCTCGCCGCATTATGCCCTGACGAGGCCGCGACAAACCGCACGCTGTCGCCCGGCGCCACGCGCAGCACGGATGGCTCATAGACCATCGCACCGCTCTCATTGCGGTTGAGCATCCGAACCTCATGCACCTCGGCCCAGCCCAGCGCGGGCCAGAGCATCAGCACAAGACTTGTGATAAACCGCATGACACCGGCCTCCTATCGATGCGCCATATGAAACCGGATCACCGGGCTGCCATCCGTCGGATCGGTGAGAAAATGCCCGCAGACCCCGAAATTCTGCCGCAACAGCCGGTCGGTGAGCACCTCCGACGGCGGCCCGATCTCGACCATCCGCCCGCCCTGCATCACGCAGAGCCGGTCACAAAACAGCGCCTGATTGAGATCATGCAGCGCGATCACCGAGGTCACCGGCAAGTCCCGCACCAGATGCAGAATATCGAGCTGATGCTGAATATCGAGATGGTTCGTCGGCTCATCGAGCAGCAACACATCGGGCTCCTGCGCCAGCGCCCGCGCGATCTGCACCCGCTGCCGCTCGCCGCCCGACAGCGTGTGCCAATGCCGCGCGTCAAACCCGACGAGATCAACGGCGCGCAGCGCCTCTGACACGATGCGGTCATCCTCGTCACCCCAGCGTCGCAGCGCCGACAGAAACGGCGTCCGGCCAAGCTCGACCGCGTTGCGCACCCGAATACGCTCGCCCGCTTCGGCATATTGCTCGACAAGGGCAAGGCTCTGCGCAATCTCGCGCCGCCGCATCCCGGCCATCGGCCGCCCCTTGAGCGTGACCTGACCCGCGCTCGGCTGGGTCAGCCCCGCCAGCATCCGCAACAACGTCGATTTGCCCGACCCGTTCGGCCCGATCAGCCCGAGCATCTCGCCCGGCGCGGCGGCAAGGCTCACCCCCTCGACGATCTGCGTGCCCTTGACCGACCAGCCGAGATTGTCACACGCCAGCGTCATGCCGCCCCCCTCCGCCCGATCAGGATGAGCGCAAAGACCGGCGCGCCGACCAGCGCCGTCACCACCCCGATGGGCAGAACCTGCCCGGGGATGATCACCCGCGAAATCACATCCGCCGCAATGAGAAACACCGCCCCCGCCAGCGCCGAGGCCGGGACAAGCTGCCCGTGCCGCGTGCCAACGAGCATCCGCATCGCATGCGGGATCACCAGCCCGACAAAGCCGATCGAGCCGACGATCGACACGATCACCGCCGTCACCAGCGCCGCCACCCCAATGAGAACCACCTGCGCCCGCCGCACCGAAATGCCAAGCGACGCGGCGCTGTCCGCGCCAAAGGTGAACGCATCGAGCGTGCGCACATGCGCGAGACAAACCGCCACGCCAATGACCGTGGCCGGCACCACGCTCGTCACATCGATCCAGCGCACCCCGCTGAGGTTTCCCAAGAGCCAGAACATGATGCCCCGCGCCTGTTCCGCATTGGCCGATTTCGCGATGAGAAAGGCGGTGATCGCATTGAAAAGCTGCGAGCCCGCAATGCCCGCCAGCACGATCACCCCAGCGGCGCGAAGCCCGGTGCCGCCGCCCGCCAGATGCGCCAGCGCCGCGACAAATCCAAACGCCAAGAGCGCCCCGGTAAAGGCCCCCGCCGACATTGAAATCGCCCCGCCGCCAAGGCCCACCACCGTCACCGCCACAGCGCCGGTCGAGGCCCCCGCCGAAATGCCCAGAAGGTAGGGATCGGCCAGCGCATTGCGCAGCAGCGCCTGCAGCACCACCCCCGCCAGCGCCAGCCCCGCGCCACAGCACGCCGCCACCAAGGCCCGCGCCAGCCGGTAATTCCACACGATCCCCGTGTCGATCCGGTCCACCGCATAGCCCGCCCCAAAGAGCTTGTTGGCCAGCACCTTGAGCACCACGTCAAACGGAATGCGCGTCTCGCCCAGCGCCGTGCCGAGCATCAGCGCGATCAGCAGCACGGGCAGCGCAAGCACCGCCCAATGCAGGGCCGACCGATGCCGGGGCATGGCGACGGCCTGGCTCATTGCAGATCGTAACCCGCCAGCGCCTCGGCAATCGTGCCCAGCACATGAATGGCCCGCACCGTCGGGCTCATCGCATGGGCGTCGATGGTGATGATCCGGCCTTCCTTCACCGCCGTCATCTCGCGCGCCACCGGGTCGGTGGTCAGAAACTCACGCTTCTTCTCCACGTCATCGGCGGGAAACCGGCGGCGGTCCATCTCGGCGATCACGATAAAGGTCGGATCGGCCTTGGCCAGCGTCTCCCAGCCGACGGTCGGCCATTCCTCATCCGAGGTCACCACATTCTCGACCCCGAGCTTGTCCATCATATAGGCCGGCACGCCCTTCCGCCCCGCCACATAGGGATCGATGTCGAGATCCGCCGACGAGAACCAAAACAGCCCCGACACCCCCTCGGGCAGGTCGAGCGCCTCCGCCTTGGCCACCGCCTCGGCCTCCGCCGCCTGCAGCTCGGCCACCAGCTCGGCCCCGCGCGCCCCGACGTCATAGATCTCCGCCAACTGCGCGATCCCCTTATAGAGCTGCTCTGTCGCGAACAGCTCGGACCGCGTGCCATCGCCGCCGACAAGGTTGTCCTTGCTCTCGCAATCGGTGGGCATCACATAGGTCGGCACGCCAACCTCATGGAACATCTCGCGCGTGCCGACGATGCCTTCCTGACCGATATGCCATTCATACATGACGGTCACCAGCTCGGGCCGCTTGTTGACGATGCTCTCGAAACTCGGGTCATTGTCGGCCAGCCGCTCGATCCCGGCGTTCAGGCTTTCGAACTCCGGCAGCACCGGGTTGAACCAGACCGAAGTGCCCTGCACCGTCTCGCCCAGCCCGAGCAGATAGAGGATCTCGGTGGTCGATTGCCCCACCGTGACCGTGCGCGCCGGCGCCGCATCAAAGCGCAGCTCGTGCCCGCAATTCTCGATGGTAAGCGGATAGCGGGTTTCGGCCTCGGCCATCACCGCGCTGCCCATCCCAAGCGCCAGCACCCCGGGCGCAATCAGGTAGTTCTTCATAGCTAGACTCCTCGGTCTTGCCGGACACAGGAGGAGCAGGAAAGGGCATCTGCCGGTGGTCCCTGCCTGGTGCCGCGCACCGGGCCTCGAGACCACGCCAAACCCCCGCCCCGGGCCACCCCGCCCGGTTTCAGGTTATGCGTCGGCAGGTCTCCTGACTCACGGCTCATGGCGTCATCTTCCCTTCCCAGACCTCGGCCCAGTGGTTCTGAAGATGCAGCTCGCCGCCTACAGTTGCGGGGGCAGTTCCGGTTGACGCCCTGCTGGACGCCGCGGATTCCCTATTAGTTTCCATCGAAAACCGACGCCGCAGTGACACCCGATTTTTGCCCCCCCGTCAACCGCGATGACCGCAGGGGCCCGATTTTCGCGCCGGGCCGCCACCGGCCCAGCTGTGCGCCTGCGCGCCAAGCCGCATGGAATTTTGGGGAAATACCGAATCATGATAGGCTAATCTTATTTCGCACCTTCCCGCAGGAGGGCCCCATGACGTTCTTTTCCCGGTTTCCCTGGACTGTTTTCCTTCTCCTCATCCTCTGGCTTCCGGGCTGCTTTCCCGGCGGGTTCTCCTATGAGCGACTGTCGCTGCAAGAGGCCCGCCCCGACCTGCCGACAAGCTGGCGCTACCCGCAGGTGACACGCAGCGCCGACTCCGTCTTCGATCTGGACGATTTCGAACCCTATTTCACCCTCTCAAGCCTGCGCCGCGCCGGCCGAGGCTATGAGATCCGCACCGGCAAATCCGTCGAGATCTCGCCGCTGCGCTTCGAGACCTCGCCCAAGGCCCCCGGCGTGCTCGCCGCCGTGATCGAGAGCCAAGGCAAAAAGGACAAGACCACCGGCAAGCGTCAGACCTTCTACATGATCAACTTCATCGCGCCCCTGCGCGGCGATGACTACCGTTTGATCATTCTCAACAAACGGAGCCTGACGCTCTGGACCCCCAAAGAGGCTCAGGCCATCGCCGCGCGCACCCATCTGTTGAAGCTCGATTTCGATGACGGCCAGGCGCCGGTCTTCCGCAATGATGCCGACCTCGAACAGGCGCTGATCGCGGCCCACTACCTGCCCGCCAAACACAGCATCGCCTTCACCCTGACCGCGACGGCCCCGACCGGATCTGACAAGAAAAAACCCACCCCGACCCCGCGCCCGAGCAACAAGAGCTGGATCTTCAATTCCGCCACCGATCCGATCACCAAAAAATCGAACAACAGCATCATCATCCGCGCGACATCCGTCGAACCGCGCGCCAATCTCGCGATCAATTTCTTCTGCGACAAGGGTCAGCTCCGCGCCGTGCTGCACAATCCCGACATTTCCTTCCGCAACGACACCAGCACCACCAAGGTGGCGCTGTCGCTGGTCGAAATGCGCATCGACGACAAGGATGTGCACCGCTTAGTCTGGGAACGGGCGGCAGGCTACCGCGATCATCTCGTCGATCTCGGCGGGGCAGGGGGGCTCTATAAATTCGCGACCCTGCTCAATCCGCGGATGCAGAACGCCAATCACGATTGGTCCTCGGTCTGGTTCCTCAACAAGGTCGCCACTGCCCGCGACATCGTCATGCGCGTCACCGATGTCGGCGGCACCGCCTATGTCGCGCGCTTCGCCCCCTATCAACCTGTCGGCCCGGTGATTGACTTCCTGCCCGCCTGCCTGCGCCGAAGCTGAGCCTTGGGCCCGCGCCTCAATGGGTGCCGCGCGGCTTCACCACCGGATCGACAAACACCGTCTCATCCGCCTTGCCCGGATCGCCGAGCCGCGCCTCCAGAAGGCGCAGGATCTCGCGCACCGCCGCGTCGATCGGGTTGCGCACGGTTGTGAGGTCGAAACAGGTCCAGCGCGCCATGTCGATATCGTCGAACCCGATCACCGCCAGATCGCCGGGCACCGCCCGCCCGATCTCCCGCGCCGCCGACAGCGCCCCGATGGCCATCGCGTCATTGCCACAGATGAGCGCGTCAATCTCGCCCGCCCCCTGCAACAGCGCCCGCGCCGCCGCATGGCCGCCATCCACCGTGTAATCTCCCACGGCCTCGGCCACCGGCCGAAGACCCGCCGCCTCCAGCGCCGCCATCACCCCGGCCCGCCGCTCGCAAGAGGAATAGAGCTCGGACGGCCCGCCCAGAAACCCGATGCGCCGCCGCCCGCCTGAGATGAGAAGCTCGGCGCCCATCCGCGCGCCCTGATCATTGCGGCAACAGACCGTATCGACCCCGGGCGCGCTCAGCGGTCGGCCCGAGGAAATCATCGGAATCCCATAGCGCGCGCATTGCTCGACGATCTCGCCCGACAGGCTGCCGCCGCGCAGGATCAGCGCATCGAGCGGATAGCGCAGCACCTCTTCGAGCGCCTGCGCCGCCCGTGCGCCATTGCCATCAATCAGCAGCGGCCATTTCTGGATCGCGTTGAGCGACCCGACAAGCTGGCTCACAAAAGCTGTGTCATAGGGGTTGCGCAGATCGCCCGCGAAAATCGCCACCAGATGCGAATTTCCGCCCTTGAGCCCCGCCGCCAGCGCATTGGGCTGATAGCCGATTTCCGCCGCAACAGAGAGGATTCTGCGCCGCTTTTCCGCGTCGAGATAGGCCCCTTTGGTAAAGGCCCGCGACACCGCCGAACGCGACACACCGGCCTGCTCGGCCACCGTCTGGGCGGTCACCCGCCGTGGCCTCTGGCCCAAACTCTTCTTTTCACCCGTCATAGCCAATCAGTCCGCTGTCCCCGGGGATTTTGTCAAGAAAGCAAAACACAAACCTGTGCTGACCAAGGCCGGACGTCGGCCTGTACCCTCGTGGCGTCAGGTCACCGACATGCCGTCGATCGCCGTGGCGAGCTTGAGCAGATCGGCCGCGTAGAATCCGGCCGCGTTGATGCAGTTCGTCTCAAGAAGGCGCAACCCGTCCACTGTTCGGCAGATGTCCATGACATACGCTGGCGCGTAGCCCTTATTCAGCCGCGCCAGTGATTGCGCAAACTCTTTGGTGGGAAATTCCTAAATCCTTCATCTCCCTGTCATGAAACGCCCGTATGTGAACACGTGTGCACACTCGCTGCACATCCTGTGTCCGGGCTGCCCGGCGCATCGAAATTTTCGTGGGGCTTTTGCCCCTTGGCCCGTTGGGGCGCTCAACGAACCGGAGCATAGAGATGAAAAACCTGTATATCGGCGCGGCCTCCACGGCCTTTGCCCTGATCGCCAACACCGCCGCCGCCGAGGTGGAAATCAGCTGGTGGCACGCCATGGGCGGCGCGCTGGGGGAAACCGTCAACCAGATCGCCGAGGACTTCAACGCCTCGCAGGACGAGTACAAGATCACCCCCGTCTTCAAAGGCACCTATGAAGAGGCCCTGACCGCCGGCATCGCCGCCTTCCGCGCCGGCGAACAGCCCAACGTGCTGCAGGTCTTCGACGCCGGCGCCGCCACCGTGATCGGCGCCCAGGGCGCGACCGTCCCGGTGCAGGATCTGCTCACCGACAATGGCGTCGCCTTCAACATCGAAGACTACATCTCGGGCGTGCGCTACTTCTACGCCGACGCCGATGGCAAGATGATCGGCATGCCGTTCAACTCTTCCTCGCCGGTCATGTATTTCAACGTCGACGCGCTGGAAAAGGCCGGTGTCGAGGCCCCCAAGACCTGGGAAGAGTTCCAGACCGTGACCGCCCCGGCGCTCAAGGACGCGGGCTATGTCGCGCTGTCGCAATCGCACCTGCCCTGGATCTTCACCGAGAATTTCCACAGCCGTCACAACCTGCCCTTCGCCACCAATGACAATGGCTACACCGGCTCGGACGGCACCGAGATCCTCGTCAACAACGACGCGATCAAGGCCCATTTCACCGCCGTCACCGACTGGCAGGACAAGGGCTATTTCGAATGGTTCGGCACCGGCTGGGGCGACAACCAGACCCCGTTCGAAGAGGGCAAGGTCGCGATCTGGCTCGGCTCCTCGGGCTCTTTCGGCGGCCTCGCCAAGAAAGACCTGCCGTTCGAATTCTCCGCCACCTACCTGCCCTATTGGGAAGCGGTGACCAAGGAACCGAAACAGACCTTCATCGGTGGCGCGTCGCTCTTTGCCATGGCCGGTCACGAGGCCGAAGAAAACAAGGCCACTGCCGCCTTCTTCGAATTCCTCACCAAAGCCGAGACCCAGTATTTCTGGCACCGCGAAACCGGCTATGTGCCGATCACCGAAGCCGCCTATGAGCTGGCCAAGGCCGACGGCCATTACGACCGCTTCCCGGCGGCCGAGACCGGCATCAAACAGCTGTCGCTGCCGGCGGGCGAACATACCAAAGGCTATCGCATGGGCTTCTACGTGCAGATCCGTGACGTGATGAACCGCGAATATGGCCGCATCCTGACCGGTGAAACCTCAGTCGAAGACGCTTTCGCCACGATCGAGAAAGAGGCCAACGCCCTGCTGGCCCGCTTCTCCAAGACGCAAAGCTGATCACCACTCACCCAACGCCTTGGACGGTCGCAGCCCCTGCGGCCGTCCTCCACGTCCCGGAGGCCCCATGAAACGCGCAGGTTTCACCACACGCTGGTTGCCGATCCTGCTGCTCCTGCCGCAGCTGTCGATCATCGCCATCTTCTTCTACTGGCCCGCCGCCCACGCGGTGCACTCCTCCTTCTACCTCGCGGATCCCTTCGGCTTTGGCGCGACCTATGTCGGCGTCGACAATTACGCCGATCTGGCCGGCAGCTCCGAATATCTCAAAGTGGCCCGGTTCACCCTGATCTTCACCCTGCTGGTCACCTTCTTTTCGCTGGCCCTCGCGCTGCTCTTGGCGGTCAAGGCCGACAACATCATTCGCGGCGCGAAATCCTACCGCACCCTGTTGATGTGGGTCTATGCTGTGGCACCCCCGGTGGCGGGCTTCATCGGGCTCATCATGTTCAACCAGAGCTGGGGACCGCTGACCGAAGCCGCCCGCGCCATCGGCTGGGATTTCAAGCTCGGGGTGAATTTCAACGACACCGCCACCGCCATGGTCCTCGTCGCGGTCTGGAAACAGGTGCCGGTGAATTTCATCTTCTTCCTCTCCGGCCTGCAATCCATCCCCAAACCGGTGCGCGAGGCGGCGCTGATCGACAACCGCTCGGCGCGCGGCCGGTTCTGGGATGTGACCTTCCCGCTCCTCGCGCCCACCGGCTTCTTCCTGCTGATCATCAACATCACCTACGCGCTGTTCGACACGTTCGGCGTCATCGACACGATGGTCAAAGGCGAGCCGGGCAACAACCCGATGACCCTGGTCTACAAGGTCTATGTCGACGGCTTCCGCGGCAATGACATGGGCGGCAGCTCGGCCCAGTCGGTGATCCTGATGCTGCTCGTTCTGGCGCTCACCATCTTTCAGTTCCGGCTGATCGAACGTCGCATCCATTACACCTGAGGACCGCGCGATGACCGATATCCCCTATACCCCCGCCGCGCGCCGCATCCGCTGGTCCGTGGTGGCCGATCACGCGGTGCTCATCGCCGGGTCGCTCTTCCTGCTGATCCCGCTGCTGGTGATGCTGCAAACCACCACCACCACCGATCTCGAAACGATCAAATACGGCCCGCAACTGGCCATCGGCGATCAGCTCGACGACAATTTCCGCGCCGCCATGTTCAAGGCCTCGGGCTTTTCCGGCCAGAACACCGGGCTGTCGATGTTGATCAACTCGACCATCCTCGGCCTCGGCTTTGCGCTGGGCAAGATCGTCATCGGCATGATGGCCGCCTATGCGCTGGTCTATTTCCGGATGCGCTTTGCGACGCTCGCCTTCTGGCTCATCTTCACCACGCTTCTGCTGCCGCTCGAGGTGCGCATCCTGCCCTCCTACGAGATCGCGCAAAAGCTCAACCTCCTGAACAGCTACACCGGCCTCATCCTGCCGCTCATCGCCTCCGCGACGGCCACCTTCTTCTTCCGCCAGTTCTTTCGCTCGGTTCCGGAAGAGCTGGTCGAGGCGGCGCGCATCGACGGGGCCGGGCCGGTGCGCTTCTTCATCGACGTGCTCGTCCCGCTGAGCCAGACGATGATCGCCGCGATGTTCATCATCATGTTCGTCTTCGGCTGGAACCAATATCTCTGGCCCACGATGATCACCACCGAGGAAGGCATGTACACGCTGGTGCGCGGCATCAAGCAGCTGACCCAGGATCTCGAAGGCACCAACATCCCCGAATATGGCCGCGCCAACATGCTGGCGCTGATTGCGATCCTGCCGCCGGTGGCGGTGGTGATCTTTTTCCAAAGCTGGTTCGTCAAGGGCCTCACGGAATCGGACAAATAAGGACAGGCAGATGGCTCAGGTCTCACTCAACAACATCCGCAAGATCTACCCGAACGGCGTCGAGGCGGTGCAACAGACCAGTTTCGACATCGCCGATGGCGAATTTCTGGTGCTCGTCGGCCCCTCGGGCTGTGGCAAATCCACATTGCTCCGGATGATCGCCGGTCTCGAGGACATCACCGAGGGCGAGCTGCGCATCGGCGACCGCGTCGTGAACCATGTCGATCCCGCCGACCGCGACATCGCCATGGTGTTCCAGAACTACGCGCTCTACCCGCATATGACGGTGCGCCGCAACATCGGCTACGGGCTCAAGAACCGCAAAACCCCTGCCGATGTGATCGCTGCCAAGGTCCGCGAAGCCGCCGAGATGCTCAACCTCACCGACTATCTCGACCGCAAACCCTCGCAGCTCTCCGGCGGCCAGCGTCAGCGCGTCGCCATGGGCCGTGCCGTGGTCCGCGACCCGTCGCTCTTTCTCTTCGACGAACCGCTCTCCAATCTCGACGCCAAGCTGCGCCATCAGATGCGGATCGAGATCAAGGCGCTGCAACGCCGCCTTGGCGTGACCTCGGTCTATGTCACCCATGATCAGGTCGAGGCGATGACCATGGCCGACAAGATCATCGTGCTGAACGCGGGCCGCATCGAACAGATCGGCACCCCGTCCGAGATCTACCACAACCCGGCCTCCACCTTTGTCGCGAGCTTCATGGGCGCGCCGCCGATGAACCTGCTCGACGCGCGGTTCGAGGCCGGACAGGTCCGCATCAACGGCGGCACGCCGCTTCTGCCCGCGTCGGGCTCTGGCCCGGTCACTGTCGGCATCCGTCCCGAAGATGCCGAGCTCACCCCCGAAGGCCCGCTCGGCTTTGACATCCAGATCGTCGAAGAGCTCGGCGGTCATCGTCTGCTGCATGGCCAACTCGCAGATCAGCCCTTTACCCTCCATGTCGGCAAAGAGGTCGAGGCCCGCCCCGGCGCGGCCCGTGTGAACCTGCGCCCCGAGGCGCTGCGCCTCTTCGACAAGACCACCGGGCAGGCGCTGTGATCCGCGCCACCATTCCCGAACTGCCGCCGGTCTCCGACGATCAGCGGGCGCGCATCCTCGCCGCGCCCCGCGATGCTGCGAGCCACAATGCGCTGCTCGCCGCGACCCCCGCGATGTCGAGAATCGAGACTGGCGGAATACCGACGCAAAACCGACTGGATACCGCACCTTTGATTGCGGCGTGGAATCTCGAACGCTGCCTCTTCCCGCAGGCCTCCGCCGAACATCTCGCGCGGCTCGGCCCCGATGTGATCCTGCTGTCGGAAATGGATTGCGGCATGGCCCGCACCGGTCAGAGGCACACCACCCGCGAGATTGCCCAAGCCCTTGGAATGTCGTACGCTTATGGCGTGGAATTCTACGAAATGGGCCTCGGCGGCCCGACCGAACGGAGCTTTTGCACCGACGATCACAACCGTCTCGGCTTTCACGGCAACGCCATTCTCTCCTCCGCCCCGCTGACCCGCGTCGCCATGTTCCGCCTCGACGATCAGGGCCATTGGTTCAACCTCGATCCCGACCAACCCCGCCTCGGCACCCGCATGGCCCTCGCCGCCGAAATCGACACCGCCACCGGCCCGATCTGCGTCGTCTCCACCCATCTCGAAAGCAACGCCAACGCCGAATACCGCCACGTGCAATTCCTGCAACTGCTTGAACGGGTGGACTATTTTGCCCGGGGCTGCCCGGTCGTCATCGGCGGCGATCTCAACACCGGCAATCACATGCCGCCCGATTTCGACTGGCGCCAAGAGACGCTTTTCGATCTCGCCTGCGCGCTGGGCTATAGCTGGCAGGGCTCCGCCCCCGGTCAAACCACGCGCCCCAGCCTGATCACGCCGCACCCCGATCGCACCATGCGGCTCGACTGGATCGCCACCCGCGACTGCACCCCGGTGGAGCAGGGCATTCTCAGCGCCCTCAACCCCGACGGCCGCCCCCTCTCGGACCATGATTGCGTCTGGTGCAGGCTGGGTTAGGGTCGAAAAACCTCGTCCCGTATCGCCCGCGCCAGCCCCCGATCCAGCGCAAAACCATTGAGCATCCGATACCAGAACGCGCCATGGATCATCGCCGAGAGCATCTCGGGATCGCGCGCTGGCCCGATCTCACCCCGCGCCTGCGCCCGGCGCAACAGATCGGTCACCATCGCCTCGCGCGGCAATACAAACCGCTCGCGGAAAAGCCGTTGGAAATCAGCGTCTTCCTGCGCCGCCGCGATGATCGCACGCAGCGTCTCGCCATCCTCTTCCAGATGCGCGAACACCTGGATCAAAAACGCCTCTAGCTGCTCTGCCGTGCTTGTCCCGTCATCGCCAATCGGCGCGGCGGCATAGCGGCCGACCTCTTCGAACACCGCGTCGAGCACCAGCTCGGCCTTTGACGACCAGCGATTATAAAGCGTCTGCCGCGCCACCCCCGCCGCCGCCACGATCGCGGCAATCGACACCTTGCCATAGCCGCGCGCCCGCACCAGCCCAAGCGCCGCGGATTTGAGCGCCGCATCCGCCGATACATCCCGCGGCCGCCCGCTCGTCCGGTCTTCCTGCTGCATGATCCCTCCCGTTGCCGCGCCTGAAGGACGGCGGCCTCTTGAATAATGGACTGCATTCTATTAATTGCAAGTAGACCGCAGTCTAATAATTCCGAATCGCAGGGAATCCCCATGCCGCACACCGTTCTTTCGCCCAAACATGCCGCCGCGCTCACTGCGGTGCTGGGGCTCTTGTCGCTCTTCCCGCCGCTCGCCACCGATATGTATCTCGCCGCCATGGGCGATCTGGCCGAGGCGATGAACGCCAGCCATGCCGCAACCGAACTGTCGCTCTCACTGTTCTTTCTGGGGCTCTGCCTTGGCCAGCTGCTCATCGGGCCGCTGATCGACGGGGTGGGGCGCAGGCTGCCGCTGCTCGCGGGCACCGCGCTCTTTATCCTGACCACCATCGGTCTCTTGCTGGTCGAAGACATCGCCACATTCAACGCGCTCCGCGTGTTGCAGGCCATCGGCGCCTCTGCCGGCATGGTGGTGGGTCGCGCCATCGTCAACGACCTCTACGAGGGCCGCGATGCCGCCAAGGTCATGACCGTGCTGGTCATGCTGCTCACCATCGGGCCGATCATCTCGCCCACGCTGGGCAGCCTCCTGCTCGAGGGTTTCGGCTGGCGCGCCATCTTCGTCACCATGCTCGGGGTGAGCGTCATTGCCCTTGGCCTGTCGCTCGCCATCATTCCTGAAACCCTGCCGCCCTTGGCCCGCAGCCGCCGCCCCTTCCGCAGCGGCATCGCCACCGCCGCGACGCTGCTGGGTCAGCGCCGGTTTCTCCTCCCCGCGCTCATCGCTGGGCTGGTGCAGGGCGGCATGTTCGCCTTTATCACCGGCTCCTCCGGCGTGTTCCAAGGCGCCTTTGGCCTCGGCGCGATCCAATACGGGTTACTCTTCGCGGTGATCGCCACGGCGCTCATGCTCTTTGGTCAGGTCAACCGCCGTCTGCTCGACCGCGCGAGCCCGGCGCGCCTCCTGCGCCTCGGCCTGCCGGTCTATGCGGCGATATCGCTGGTGCTGACGCTGAGCTCGGGCACCGAAACGCTCTGGGTCTATGTCCTGCCGCTCTGGTTCGCCATCGGCATGGTGGGGCTGCTGTCGGCCAATGCCATGTCGCTGGCGATGGAGGCCGCCCGCCAAGGCGCCGGGATCGGCTCGGCGCTGCTCGGCGCGGTGCAGTTCGGCATCGCCTTCACCGTCTCGGCCTGTGTCGCGCTGGGCGGCACCGGCAGCGCCCTGCCGATGAGCCTCGGCCTCTTGCTGCCCGCGCTGCTGGCGCTGGGGCTGAGCCGCCTCGACCAGCCCGCCGCCGAGCTACCCGAACCGGCCCGGGGCTAACGGATCACCCGTCGCGCTTGGCCCGTGCCATCGCCTCGGCGAGCGCCGAGCCAAGCGCGCCTTGATCCTGCGCCCCGCCAGCGGGGGCCGATTTGCCACGCGGCGGCTTGCCGCCCCCGTGCCGCCCAGGTTTCCCCGGTACGGCCTTGCCCTGTGCGGCTTTGCCCTGATCCGCCTTCCCCCGAACGGCTTGGCCGCGCGCGGGCTTGGGCGCGGATGACGCGCCGCCCTCCTTGCGCATGCTGAGCCCGATCCGCTTGCGCGGCACGTCGATCTCGGTCACCCGCACCCGCACCACATCGCCCGCCTTGACCACCTCATGCGGGTCCTTGACGAAACGATCAGCCAACTGGCTCACATGGACGAGCCCGTCCTGATGCACGCCAATATCCACAAACGCCCCAAAGGCCGCCACATTGGTCACCGTCCCCTCGAGCGACATGCCGGGCTTGAGATCGGTGATGCTGTCGATCCCCTCGGCAAAGCTCGCGGTCTTGAAGCTCGGACGCGGGTCGCGCCCCGGCTTCTCCAGCTCGGCGAGAATATCGCGCACCGTCGGCAGGCCGAAACTGTCGTCGACGAATTGCTCGGCCCGCAACCCCTTGAGCGCCGCGCTATCGCCCATGATCGCCCGAATGTCGCGGCCACAGGCGGCGACGATCTTGCGCGCCACACCATAGGCCTCGGGGTGCACCGACGAGGCATCGAGCGGCTCGGCCCCGCCGTTGATCCGCAAGAACCCGGCGCATTGCTCAAAGGTCTTGGCGCCAAGCCCGCTCACCTCGCGCAGCCCGGCGCGGCTGGCAAACGCCCCCTGACTGTCGCGATGCGCCACGATGGCCCGCGCCAGCGTCGGGCTCAGCCCCGCCACATGCGACAAGAGCGGCGCCGACGCCATGTTGAGATCGACGCCCACCGCGTTCACCGCATCCTCGACCACCGCCGCCAGCGATTGCGCCAGCCGCCGCTGATCCACGTCATGCTGATACTGGCCGACGCCGATGGCCTGCGGCTCGATCTTGACCAGCTCGGCCAGCGGATCCTGCAACCGCCGCGCAATCGACACCGCGCCGCGCAGCGACACATCGATATCCGGGAACTCCTGCGAGGCCAACTCAGAGGCCGAATAGACCGACGCCCCCGCCTCGGACACCACCACCGGGGTGGGCCGCGCCACGCCCTTGGGCAGGCGTTTGAGCACATCGGAAACGAGCCGCTCGGACTCGCGGCTCGCCGTGCCATTGCCAATCGCAATCAGCGCCACGCCATGCCGCTGGATGAGGGTGAGCAGCGCCTCCTCTGATCCGCGCAGATCATTGCGCGGCTGGAACGGATAGATCGTCGTCGTCTCGACCAGCTTGCCGGTCTCATCCACCACCGCGATCTTGCAGCCGGTGCGAATGCCCGGATCAAGCCCGAGCGTCACCTTGGCCCCCGCCGGCGCCGCCAGCAGCAGATCGCGGAGGTTGCGGGCAAAAACTTGGATCGCCGCCTCATGCGCGCGCTGCCGCAGATCGCCCATGAGATCGACGAACATCGTGAGGCTGAGCTTGACCCGCCACGCCCAATCCGCCGCCGCCCGAAGCCAGAGATCGCCGGGCGCCTGCCCCTCGATGCCGATGGCCGCCGCCACGATGCCCACCAGCCGCTCCTGGCCCTCTTCGCCGGGCGCGATATCGAGCGTCACGATCCCCTCTTTCGAGGCCCGCAACAGCGCCAGCGCCCGGTGCGACGGGATCGTGGCCCAGGCCTCGCTATGGGCGAAATAATCGGAAAACTTCGCGCCTTCCTCTTCCTTGCCCGCCACGACCCTTGCGTTGATCTGCGCCTCGGCCTGCATCACCTCGCGCAACCGCCCCAAGAGCGCGGCATTCTCCGCCAGCCCCTCGATCAGAATGTCCCGCGCCCCGGTGAGCGCCTCTTTCTCGCTCGGCACCGCCTCGCTGATGTAACCCTTGGCCAGCACCTCAGGCACGGCCGAGCGATCCGCCAAAATAGCCTCGAGCAGCGGCTCGAGCCCGTTTTCGCGTGCAATCGTCGCCTTGCTGCGGCGCTTGGGCTTGTAGGGCAGGTAGAGATCCTCAAGCGCCGATTTCGTCTCGGCCGCGTTGATGTCCCGCGCCAGCGTATCGCTGAGCTTGCCCTGCGATTTGATCTCGCCCAAAATCGCCTCGCGCCGCTTTTCCAGCTCGCGCAGATAGTCGAGCCGCTCGGCCAACTGGCGCAGCTGCGCATCGTCGAGCCCGCCAGTGGCCTCCTTGCGATAGCGCGCCACGAAGGGCACCGTATCGCCCCCGTCGAGCAACGCCACCGTAGCCGTCACCTGATCGACACGGGCGTCGATATCCTTGGCGATGGTCCGGACGATACGATCTGCGGCTGCGGTCATGGGGCACTCCTTTGGAACGGGCCTTTGAAACGGGTCTTGGGTACTGGTGCTGGGCACTGGGACGCTTGTGATAGCGCCCCGCTGACGCGCCGCCAAGACCCCGCAGCAACGCACCGGCCGCATTTGGCCATGGCCAAGCCGCGCCCGCCCACCTATAGTCGCCGACCGACCAGACACCGACCAGACACCGACCAGACACCGACCGACCAGCCCCCTCTGACACGGGCCCGCCCGCGGCGACCCGGCCCTCCGGGGGGGATATTTGGGGCCAAAAGAAACATGGACGCGCTCAAACACAAGCTGATCGCACAGGCCGAGGCCGAAGGGTTTGACCTCCTGCGCGTCTGCCGTCCCGGCGATGTGCCACAGGTGCCCGCGCGGTTGGCGGAGTTTTTGGCCGAGGGACGGCATGGCCAGATGGGCTGGCTCGCCGAGCGCAGCCATTGGCGTGGCGATCCCGCCGCGCTCTGGCCCGAGGCGCGCTCGGTCATCATGCTGGGCGAAAGCTACACCCCCGAGGAAGACCCCACCGCCACGCTGGAACAGCCCGAGATTGGCACCGTCTCGGTCTATGCCCGCAATCGCGACTATCACGATCTGGTCAAGAAGCGGCTCAAGCGGCTGGCGCGCTGGCTCATCGCCGAGGCCGAGAAATCCGGGGCCGAGACCCCACAGGTCAAGGTGTTCGTCGACACCGCGCCGGTGCCGGAAAAGCCGCTGGGCGAGGCGGCAGGTCTAGGCTGGCAGGGCAAGCACACCAATCTGGTGAGCCGCGATCTGGGCAATTGGTTTTTTATCGGCTCGGTGTTTACCACGCTGGAAATCGACCCTGATACAGCGGAAAAGGACCATTGCGGGTCCTGCCGGGCCTGTCTCGACGCCTGTCCGACCGACGCCTTTCCCGCGCCCTATCAGCTCGACGCGCGGCGCTGCATTTCCTACCTCACCATCGAACATCACGGCCCGGTGGACGAAGAGCTGCGGCCGCTGCTTGGCAACCGCATCTATGGCTGCGACGATTGTCTCGCTGCCTGCCCGTGGAACAAATTCGCCGTCACCGCCCGCGAGGCGCGGTATCACGCCCGCGCCGATCTCATCGCGCCGCCGCTGGCCGATCTGGCGGCGCTCGATGACGCGGGCTTTCGCGCGCGGTTTTCCGGCTCGCCGATCAAGCGCATCGGACGCGACCGGTTTCTGCGCAATGTGCTCTATGCCATCGGCAATTCCGCCCGGCCCGATCTCCTGCCCGCCGCGCGGGCCCATCTCGACGATCCGGACCCCACGGTGGCCGATGCGGCGCGTTGGTCGGTTGCGAGGCTGGAAATTGCCGCAAACAGGCTGGATTCGGACGCATAAGCCGCATACCCCGGTCTGAGACAGGAAAGAGAAGGGCAGACCATGGCGCTATTGCTGGGGGTGGATACGGGCGGCACCTATACCGACGCGGTTTTGATGCGCGACGAGGAAGAGGTGATCGCCTCGGCCAAGGCGCTCACCACGCGCCATGACCTGGCCATCGGCATCGGCGGCGCCGTCGCCCGGGTGCTTGAACAGAGCGGTACCGATCCCGCCGCCATCGGGCTTGCCTCGCTCTCGACAACGCTCGCCACCAACGCGCTGGTCGAAGGGCAGGGGGGCCGCGTCGGCCTCGTCTATATCGGCTTTCGCGACCGCGATCTCGAAACCCATGGTCTCGCCGAGGCGCTGGCGGGCGATCCCTCGCTCGTCCTCGCCGGGGGGCATAGCCACGCGGGCGGCGAGGCGGCACCGCTCGACCTCGACAGCCTGCGTGCCTGGCTCTCCGAGGATCACGGTATCTCGGCCTTTGCCGTCGCCGGGCAATTCGCCACCCGCAACCCCGCCCATGAACTGCAGGCGGCCGAGCTGATCCGCGAGCGGACAGGCCGGCCGGTGTCCTGCTCGCATCACCTTTCGGCGCGGCTCAACGGGCCGAAACGGGCGCTGACCGCGGTGCTCAACGCGCGGCTCATCGGCATGATCGCCCGGCTCATCGACCGGGCCGAAGACGGTCTGCGCGATCTCGGCATCACCGCGCCGCTCATGGTGGTGCGCGGCGATGGCGCGCTGATCAGCGCCGATCAGGCCCGCGAACGTCCCATCGAGACGATCCTCTCCGGCCCAGCGGCGAGCATCGTCGGCGCGCGCTGGATGACCGGGGCGCAATCGGCGCTGGTCTCGGACATTGGCGGCACCACCACCGATGTCGCCGTGCTCCGCGATGGCCGCCCGGCCATCGATCCGGCGGGCGCACAGGTCGGCCCGTGGCGCACCATGGTCGAGGCGGTGGCGATGCGCACCACCGGGCTTGGCGGCGACAGCGAGGTGCATGTGGAGGACGAGGGCCTCATCGGTGGCGTGACGCTCGGGCCGCGCCGCGTCATCCCGATCAGCCTGATCGCCCATGAAGCCCCCGACATCGTGCACCCCGTGCTCGACGATCAGCTGCGCAGCACCACCCCAGGCGAATTCGACGCGCGGTTTTTGCGTGCTGTGCCCGGTATCGACGCGGGCGGGCTACAGGACCGCGACCGCGTGCTGCTCGACCGGATCGGCGATACGGTGCGCCCGGTCTCCGAGGTGCTCAAGACCCGGATGGAGGCGCAGGCGCTGCGCCGTCTCGTCACCCGCGGTCTGGTGCAGGTGGCGGGCGTCACGCCCTCGGATGCGAGCCATGTCCTTGGCCGCGTCGACGCCTGGGATGCCGAGGCCGCGCGCAAGGCGCTCGATCTCACCGCACGCAAACGCACCGGCGCCGGCAACCGGCTTGCCCCGGACCCGGAAACGCTCGCCCGGATGATCGTCGATCAGCTCACCCATCAGACGTCTTTGGCCTTGTTAGAGACTGCTTTTGCCGAGGACGCGCATGAGTTCGACCTGCCTCCCGAAACCCTCGCCCGGCATGTGCTGATGCAGCGCGGGCTCGACCGTCATCGCGGGTTGGTCCGGCTCGATGCCGGGCTCGACGTGCCGGTGATCGGGCTTGGCGCTTCGGCCCATTGCTATTACCCGGCGGTGGGCGCGCGGCTCGGCACCGAGATGATCCTGCCCGAACATGCCGGTGTCGCCAATGCCATCGGCGCCGTGGTGGGCCGCGTCACCATCCGCCGCGCCGGCACTGTCACCGCCCCGGGCGAAGGCCGCTACCGCATCCATCTCGACAGCGGACCGCAGGATTTCACGCAGGAGGACGAGGCGCTCACCGCGCTCTCCGATCACCTCCTGCGCGAGGCCCGCGACACCGCCATCGCCGCCGGGGCCGAGGACATCCAGCACAAGATCGCCCAGGACATTCGCAAGGCCCAGGCCGAGGGCCGCGAGGTCTTTCTCGAGGCCGAGATCACGGTCGAAGTCTCGGGCCGTCCGCGCATCGCCGCCTGAGCGGCACGAAACCATCGAATTCTGCGGGCGGCTTTGCCATGCTGCCCGTAGCCACAGATCGGAAACAGATCAGAAACAGATCAGAAGGAGCCCGCCATGAGCGCCGCCGACCGTTTCAACGACGATATCAACAGCCGCCTCGAGGGGCTCAGAACCGACGGGCTCTACAAGACAGAGCGCGTCATCACCTCGATGCAAAAGGGGCAGGTCTCGCTCGCCTCGGGCGACGAGGTGATCAACCTCTGCGCCAACAATTACCTCGGTCTCGCCGACAATCCCGACATCATCGCCGCCGCCCATGCGGGGCTTGATCGCTACGGCTTCGGCATGGCGAGCGTGCGCTTCATCTGCGGCACGCAAGAGGAACACAAGGCGCTCGAATCCCGCATCGCGGGCTTTCTCGGCAAAGAGGACAGCATCCTCTACGCCGCCGCGTTTGATGCGAATGCCGGTTTGTTCGAGACGATTCTCGGCCCCGAGGACGCGATCATCTCGGACGCGCTCAACCATGCCTCGATCATCGACGGCGTGCGGCTCTGCAAGGCCCAGCGCCTGCGCTACGCCAATTCCGACATGAAGGATCTCGAACGCTGCCTGCAGGAGGCAAGCGGCGCGCGCCACCGCCTCATCGCCACCGATGGCGTGTTCTCGATGGATGGCTATTACGCCCGGCTCGACGAGATTTGCGCTCTCGCCGACCGCTATGACGCGATGGTTATGGTCGATGATTGCCACTCCACCGGCTTTGTCGGCCCCACCGGGCGCGGCACCGCCGAGAAATTCGGCGTGACCGACCGGGTCGACATCATGACCGGCACGCTGGGCAAGGCGCTCGGCGGCGCCTCGGGCGGCTATACCGCCGCCTCCGCCCCGGTGGTCGACTGGCTGCGGCAACGCTCGCGCCCCTATCTCTTTTCCAACACGCTCGCCCCGGTCATCGCCGCCGCCTCGCTCAAGGTCTTTGACCTGCTCGAGGCCGAGGGCGACGCGCTCCGCGCCCGGCTCTGGGACAATGCCGCCTATTTCCGCGAGAAAATGTCGGCGCTGGGGTTCGAACTGCTGCCCGGCGAACATGCGATCATCCCGGTGATGCTGCGCGATCCGAAACTGGCGCAGGAAATGGCCGCGCGGCTCGGGGAACAGGGCGTCTATGTCACTGCCTTCTCCTTCCCCGTCGTGCCCCGCGATCAGGACCGCATCCGCACCCAGATGAGCGCCGCCGTCACCCGCGACATGCTCGACCGGGCCATCGCCGCCTTCGAAACGGTGGGCCGCGATCTCGGCGTGATCGCATGATCCTGCCCTCGGTCATTGACGCCATCGGGGACACGCCGCTCGTGTCTCTCGATCGTGTCGTGGCCGAGCTGGGGCTCTCGGGCCGTATTCTGGCCAAGCTCGACTATCTCCTGCCGGGCTTTTCCAAGAAAGACCGCGCCGCCCGCACCATCATCGAGGCGGCCCGCGCCTCGGGCGAGCTGCGCGAGGGGCAGCCGGTGGTCGAACTGACCTCGGGCAATATGGGCACCGGGCTCGCCATCGTCTGTGGCGTGCTCGGCCATCCCTTCATCGCGGTGATGAGCGAAGGCAATTCCCCCGAACGCGCCCGCATGATGCGCGCGCTGGGGGCCGAGGTGGTGCTCGTCCCGCAGGCCAAGGGCAGCTGCCCGGGCGAGGTCTCGGGCGCCGATCTGGCCCGCGTCGAAGAGGCCGCACAGCAGATCACCCAAGACCGTGCCGCCTTTCGCGCCGATCAATTCGCCCGCCCCGGCAACCCAGAGGCGCATTTTCACGGAACCGCCCCGGAACTCTGGGCGCAATCCGGTGAAACAGTCTCTGTTTTTGCCGATTTCGCGGGCTCCGGCGGCACGCTCGCGGGCTGCGCCGCCTATCTCGCCCCACGCGGCGTGCGCTGCTACGCGGTCGAACCTGCGGGGGCCGAGGCCATCGGCGGCGGCGACCGTTCCATCCCGGCCCACCCGATCCAGGGTGGCGGCTATGACATGGACGCGCTCGCCCATCTGAAATCCACCGATTTGGCTGGAACAGTGACTGTTTCTGGCGCTGAGGCCCGTGATCACGCCCGCCTTCTCGCCCGCCGCGAAGGCATCTTTGGTGGCTTTTCTTCCGGCGCCAATCTCGCCGCCGCCGTGCAGCTCCTGCGCGGGCCCGAACGCGGCGGCACCATTGCCATCGTGATCTGCGACTGCGGCCTCAAATACCTCTCAACCGATCTCTGGGACGATCCCCCAGCCCAATAGCCAGCCGGAGCCAGCCATGCCCTATCCCCGCCTGTCCTCGCCCTATCAGCTGCGCCACAAGACCGTGCGCAACCGGATCACCTTTGGCGCGCATACCGCCAATATGGCGCAGGACGGCCTGCCGGGGCCGCAGTTCGGGGCCTATCTGCTGGAACGCGCGCTGGGCGGCGCGGGGATGATCGTCTGCGAACCGGTCCCGGTGCAACGCACCGGCGTGCTCACCCGGGGCAATTTCCGCCACGAGGATGATAGCGTCATCCCCGCCTTCCGCCGCATCGTCGAACCGGTGCAAGACGCGGGCGCGGTCATCTTGCAACAGCTCTACCATGTCGGTGCCCATGGCGACAGCGACCTGAGCTTCGCCCCGCATTGGAGCCCCTCGGGCCAGCCCTCCTACCACGACAGCGACGGCAGCCACGCCATGACCGAGGCCGAGATCGAGGAAATCATCGCGGCCTTCATCGCCGCCGCGCGCCGCTGTCAGCAGGCAGGCTTTGACGGGGTCGAAATCTGGGCCGCCTACCATTCGCTCCTCGATCAATTCTGGACCCCCTGGAGCAACCGGCGCGACGACCAATGGGGCGGCTCGCTCGAAAACCGCACCCGGCTGTCGATGCGCATTCTCGAAGGCATCCGCCGCGCCTGTGGCGAGGATTTCATCGTCGGTTTGTCGGTGAGCCAATCGCACAGCACAGAGGTGCTCAACAGCCCCGAGGCGCTCTGCGACATCGTCGCCCGCCACGACGCCACCGGCCATCTCGATTACGTCACCTGCGGCGCAGGCGGCTATCTCGATTTCGAACATCTGATGCCCACATTCGTGCTCGGAGAAAAGCCCACGGTCTCGACCACCGCTCTGCTGAAATCGACCCTAACTCACGCCAAGGTACAGGCTGAGGCCGGCATTCGCACCCCCGAGAACGCCGAATCCGTGCTGAGCGCGGGCGAGGCCGACATGGTCTCCATCGTGCGCGGTCAGATCGCCGACCCGCATCTCGCCCGCAAGGCGCTCGACGGCCGCGCCGAGGAGATTCGCGGCTGCATTTCCTGCAACCAGATGTGCTGGGGCCGCCGCTCGCGCGACTATTGGATTTCCTGCCTGATCAACCCCTCCGCCGGGCGCGAATACCTCTGGGGCGGCGACAGGTTCACCCCGGCTGACACACCGCGCCATGTGCTTGTCGTGGGCGCTGGCCCCGCCGGGCTCGAGGCGGCGCGCGTCGCCGCCGAACGCGGCCACCGGGTCGAGATCCACGAAGCCGCGCCGCTCATCGGCGGCCAGTTCCGCCTCGCCGGGCAACAGCCCCGCCGCGCCCAGATCCTCGACCTGCTCGACTGGTATGAACGCCAATTCGCCCGGCTCGGCGTCACGCTCCATCTCAATTCCTACCTCGAGGCCGAAGAGATCCGCGCCATCGGCCCCGACCGGGTGGTGCTCGCCACCGGCTCGCTCCCCGACGAGGACGCGACGCAACGCTGGCTCCCCGATCTCGGCCCGCTGCCGGGGCGCGAGCGCGGCCATGTCTACGCCCCCGAAGAGGTGATGCGCCGCGAGGCACGGCTCGGGCCCCGGGTTCTGGTCCTCGACGAGGGCGGCAACATGCGCGGCCTCGGCACCGCCTGGCATCTCGCCGAAGAGGGCCATGAGGTCACGCTGATCACCCCCGGCCCGATGGTCGGCGCCGAACTGGCCCGCACCTCCGCCGACATCCCGATCCGCGCCCGGCTCGCCCGGCTTGGCGTGTTGATGCTCACCGAACATGGGCTCACCCGCTGGCACGACCAAGGCGCGCGGCTCAAAAACCTGCTCACCGGCGTCGAGTTTGACCACCCGGCCGACGATCTGATCATCGCCACCACCAACCGCGCTTTCGACCCTATTTCAGCGGAAATCGCTGACTTGTCCCCGGTGATCCTCGGCGATGCGCAGGCCCCGCGACAGGCCCCTTACGCCTTCTACGAGGGCCGCGCCTGCGGTCTCGCCCTCTGACCACCACGAGGATCGGCCCGGCGGCCCCATGTCGCCACTGGGCCGCTTGCGTCGCAATTGGGCAAGCCGTTTGCCCCCGCGTCACTAGACCCGTGACAGCCACCCCCCGCGCGCAGGGCCGCCATGGACACCAAACCGAAACGCTATGTTTTTCTGCTCATCCCGGGCTTTTCGCCGCTCGGCATGACCTGTGCCCAAGAGGCGCTGGCGCTGGCCAACCGCTTTCACGGCGGCCGCCAATATTACGAATGGATGCTGCTGAGCCATGATGGCGGCCCGGTCACCGCCTGGAGCGGGCTGCAGGTCGGCGTCGATGCCGGGCTCATCGACCTGCACCGCGACGACACGCTCATCGTCTGCGCCGGGGTCGACGCCCAGGCCGGCAGCACCAAGCGCATCCTCGGCTGGCTCCGCCGCGAGACCCGCAAGGGCATCGACTTCGGCGCGCTGTCGAGCGGCACGCTGACCCTCGCCATGGCCGGTCTGCTGGGCGGACGGCGGGTCACCACCCATTGGGAATATTCCTCGGCCCTGGCCGAATCCTACCCCGATGTCGAGGTCGACGATGTGATCTACGCGGTCGATGGCCGGGTCTTCACCTGCGCCGGCAGCGCCAGCTCGATGGACCTCATGCTCGACCGCATTCAGCGCGACTATGGCGCCGAGCTCGCCTCCTGGGTCGCCGATCAGATGGTCTATACCGCGCCGCGCCCCGAAACCCAGGCCCAGCGCGGCCCGCTCGCCGGACAAATGGGCCTGCGCCACGCCTCGCTCAGCCACGCGATCGAAATCATGCGCCAGAATCTCGAAGACCCGCTGCCGCCCTCCGAGATCGCCACCATGGTCGGCGTCTCGACGCGACAGCTCGAACGGCTCTTCGCCCGCTACCTCGGCTCGTCGCCCAACAAATACTATCTCGGCCTGCGCCTCGAAAAGGCCCGTAACCTCCTGTCGCAAACCACGCTGAGCCTGATGGAAATCTGCGTGCTCTGCGGCTTCAAGGCGCCGTCGCATTTCTCCAAAACCTATCGCAAGGCCTTCGGCGTCCCGCCAAGCCGCGACATGGGCGGCTCCAACCTGCTCGGGTTGCGGAAATAGCCGCCCCACCGCCCCCGCGCAAATCCGCTTGCAATGCCGGGGCCTACGCCGTCACCTATCCAGATGGTTAAGATTGTTCTGCGGCTCGCCGTCTTTGGGTTTCTCACGCTTCTGACACAGATCGGAGGCCTCGCCTATCTGCTGGCCTTGCCGGTCAAAAGACGGCTGCTTGCCTTTACCCTGCTCTACCTCGGCCTGACCGTTGCGGCGACGTGGATCGCACCGCTCACCGGGCGCATTGCTCTGAGCTGTTGGCAGGAGGGCCCGCTGCAGGTGCAGTCCTGGTTTTACTGCGCCACAAACCGCAACTATGTCTCGACCGAACTGGCAGAGGTGCTCCGCGACACGGCCCAGACCGTCGACCGGGCCTATCCGGGCACCGAAACCCTGGTGCTCGACGCGGGCTTCCCCTTTCTGACCGGCTTTCCCCTCTTGCCGCATCTGTCGCATGACGATGGCGAAAAGGCCGATCTCGCCTTCTACTACAAGGACGAGGGTGGCTATCTCGCCGGGCAAACCCGGTCTCCGGTCGGCTATTTCGCCTTTGAAGACGGCCCCACAGACTGCCCCAAGGCCTGGCCCACGCTGCGCTGGGATGTCCGCCCGCTGCAGCCCTACTGGGCCAATTATACCATCGAGCCCGAGCGCACGCGCCATCTCCTCACCACCTTGGCCGACGACAGCCGGGTCGGGAAAATCCTGCTCGAACCGCATCTCAAATCCGCGCTCGCCCTGACTTCCGAGAAAATCCGATTTCAGGGATGCCGTGCCGCGCGCCACGACGATCACATCCATCTGCAGCTCTGATCGCCCCGCCAGTCAGCGGCTCGAACCGGGCCTCCTGTGACAGGCCTGCGAAATTTTCCTTTGAAATGGCTCCTTTACGGTTTCTAATGACGCTGGGTCAGGGGAGGGGCCCAGGGGATGGAAGAACGGGCATTGCTCGCAGGAGGAAGCTTTTGGGGGCTTCAACATCTCCTGCGTGATCTCGACGGGGTGCTCTCGTCGCGCGCGGGCTATACCGGCGGCGATAGCGCGCGCCCGACCTATCGCGACCACGGCACTCATGCCGAGGCGGTCGAGATCCGGTTTGACCCGCGGGTGCTCGGCTATCGGGCGCTGCTCGAATATTTCTTTCGCATCCACGACCCGACCACCCCCGACCAACAGGGCCCGTTCATCGGGCTGAGCTACCGCTCGGCGATCTATTACATGAATGATCCCCAGAAATTCGAAGCGATCCGCACCATTGCCGATATCAACGGCTCGGGCGTCTGGCCCGCCAAGCTGGTGACCGAGGTGCTCCCGGCGGGCGAATTCTGGGAGGCCGAGCCAGAGCATCAGGACTATCTTCAGCGGGTGCCGGACGCGCTCTGCGCCCATCATCTGCGCCGCCATTGGGTCTTGCCGCGCAAACGCTGACGGGGCCGCGCGGGGCCGCTGTGGCGCAATGGGTATTTGCCACCAGAAAGAGCGCCCGGCGGCTCTTGACCTCTCCGGTCAAAGAGCGCAGCACTGGCGCCAGGAGGACCGCCCATGCACCCGGTCAAAGGCATCACCCTGAAACTCTGCGCCGTCATGATGTTCATAATCATGGCCTCGCTGATCAAGGCCACGGCGGATCATGTCCCGGCGGGCGAGGCGGTGTTCTTCCGGTCCTTCTTTGCGCTACCGATCATCCTCGGCTGGCTGGTGATGCGCGGCGATCTCTCGACCGGGCTCAAGGTGAACTCGCCCATGGGGCATTTCTGGCGCGGCTTTGTCGGCACCGCCGCCATGGGGCTGAGCTTTCTGGCGCTGGGGCTGTTGCCGCTGCCCGAGGCCACCGCGCTCGGCTATGCCGCGCCGCTACTGACGGTGATTTTCGCCGCCATGTTTCTCGATGAAAAGGTCGGCATGTTCCGCATCGGCGCGGTGCTTTTGGGGCTCGCCGGGGTGATCATCGTGCTGAGCCCGCGGCTCTCCACCTTTGCCGGGGAATCGGTCGAGACGATGCAGGCGGTCGGCGCGCTCTGTGCGCTGATGGGGGCGACCTGCGCCGCGCTGGCCCAGATCTATATCCGCAAGATGGTCGCCACCGAACAGACCTCGGCCATCGTGTTCTACTTCACCGTGACCTCGACGCTGCTGTCGCTGATCACGCTGCCCTTTGGCTGGGTCATGCCGGAGCCGCGCGAGCTGGTGCTGTTGATTTCGGCCGGGCTTTTGGGTGGTATGGGGCAGATTTTCCTGACCTCGTCCTACCGTTTCGCCCATGCCTCGGTGGTGGCGCCCTTTGACTATGCCTCGATGATCTTTGCGCTGGGGATCGGCTATCTCGTCTTTGACGAGGTGCCGACCGGAACCATGCTCGCCGGCGCGGCGCTGGTCATTCTGGCCGGGATCATCATCATCCTGCGCGAACGGCAGCTCGGGTTGAAAGAGGGGCGGGCGCGCGCCCGTTCGATCCGTACGCCGCAGGGCTAAGCCGCGTCAATCGCCGCGCAGCGCCGCCCAGCCATAGAGCGGCCACATGAGCTTGCGCCGATAGGGGCCGAGCGGCATCCGCTCGGGCGGGCGTTTCATGATCTCGGGATGCAGATGGCCGCTCCGCCCGAGGATCTGATCGGCCAGAAGCGCCCCGGCATAGCTCCCCATCGCGACGCCATTGCCGTGATAGCTGATCGAACAAAACGCGTTCGTCATCCCCGGAATCGGCCCGGTATAGGGCGTGCGATCGCGCGCGATGCTCAGCAGCCCGTTCCAGTAATGCGCCACCTCGACCCGGGCCCAAGCCGGGAACATCCGGTCGAAATGGCCCTTGATCACCCGGCCCATCCGCGCATCCCCGCCGGGCGAACAGCGCAGCCCCGCCCGCATCCCGAAGAGCATCCGCCCATTCGGCATGAGCCGGAAGTAATGCAGGAAAAACCGGTCGTCATAGCACATCTGCCGGCTGGTCCAGCCCTGCGCCGCGAGCTCGTCCTGCGACATCTCTCGTGTCACGATCACGTTTGACTGGGTCGGCAGATACCGCCCGCGCAGCCACTCCGGCAGATCGTCCGAGCTATAGCCATTGGTCGCCACCACGATCCGCCGCGCCCGGATCTGCGCGTCTTCGGTGGCGAGCACATAGCCCCCCGCCTCGGCATCGATCCGGCGCACCGCGCTCTGCCCGAAAATCCGCACCCCCGCGTCCCAGGCCGCCTGCGCCAGACCGGTCACATATTTCGCCGGGTTGAGCGCCATGCCGATGGGCGTGGTCATCGCGCCGTAAAACGGCCCCGTCATGCCATGGGCCGCCAGGTCGCCTTCGCCGATCACCTGCGGTGTCACATCGTAATCGGCCTCGATCTGCCGGGCGCGCGCCTCGAACCCCTGCGCCGCCGCCCGGGTATGCGCCATGAGGGTCTCGCCCTCGGAATGGGCATCGACCTCCATCCCATGCCGCGCAATCAGCCCCCGCGCCAGATCGACCGCCGCGATCTCGGCCCGGCAGAACTCGCGCCGCGCCGCCTCGCCATAGCTGCGCCGCAACGCCTCTGCCGGGGCGGCCGATCCGCCGAGACAGCAAAACCCGCCATTGCGCCCCGAGGCACCCCAGCCGGGGCTCTCCGCGTCGAGCACCACCACATCGACGCCTGCCTCCGCCAGATGCAGCGCCGCCGACAGCCCGGTGAACCCGGCCCCGATCACCGCCACATCGGCGCGGATCTCTCCCCGCGCTTGCGGCGGGTGCATCATCTCGACGGTCTGCGGCCAATAGCACCCCGCTCGGGGCGCGGCGCTATAGGCATGGGCAGGGTAGATGCGCGTCATGTGCGGTCGGCGGCCCGTTCTTCGGCGCTCTGCCGCAGCATTGAGCGTTTCGAGATGAGCGAGGCGCTGATCACCCCCACCGTCACGATGCCGATCATGATGGTCGACAGCGCGTTGATCTCGGGCGACACACCCAGACGCACCGCCGAAAAGATCTTGATCGGCAGCGTCGTGGCCGAGGGCCCCGCGGTAAAGGACGCGATCACCAGATCGTCGAGCGACAGCGTAAACGCCAGAAGCCAGCCAGAGATCACCGCCGGCGCGATGATCGGCAAGGTGACGAGCCGGAACGCCTCGAACGGCGTACAGCCAAGATCGAGCGCCGCCTCCTCCAAGGACCGGTCAAAGCTCACCAGCCGCGACGACACCACCACCGAGACATAGCACATGGCGAATGTCGTATGCGCCAGCACGATGGTCATCACGCCCCGGTCCATGCCGATACCGATAAAGAGCAGCAGCAGCGACAGACCGGTGATCACCTCGGGCATCACCAGCGGCGCATAGATCATCCCCGAAAACAGCGTCCGCCCCGCGAACCGCCCCGCCCGGACCAGAACATAGGCCGCCATCGTCCCGAGGATCGTCGCCAGGGTCGAGGACATCACCGCCACCTTGACCGTCACCCAGGCCGCATCGAGAAACGCCTCGTTGCGCATGAGCTCGCCATACCAGCGGGTCGAAAACCCGCCCCAGACGGTGACCAGCTTCGACGCGTTGAAGCTATAGACCACCAGAATGACCATCGGCAGATAGAGAAAGGCAAAGCCAAGCGTCAGCGCCGTGGTGTTGAACCAGGTTAGCTTTCTCATCCTTCCGCCTCCCGCTGTTTCTGCTCGTTGCGCTGGAAGAGGATGATCGGCACGATCAGCAACAGCAGCAGGATCACCGCCACCGCGCTCGCCACCGGCCAGTCCCGGTTGTTGAAGAACTCTTCCCAGAGAACCTTGCCGATCATCAGCGTCTTGGACCCGCCAAGCAGCGAGGGGATCACAAACTCACCGAGCGCCGGGATAAAGACGAGGAACGATCCCGCGATCACCCCCGCCTTGGACAGCGGAAAGGTCACCAGCCAGAAGGCCGAGAACCGCGAACAGCCAAGGTCTTCGGCCGCCTCCAGAAGCGATCCGTCAAGCCGCTCGAGCGAGCTGTAGATCGGCAGGATCATGAAGGGCAGATAGGTGTAGACGATGCCGATATAGACCGCGACATTGGTGTTCAGAATGGTCAGCGGCTCGCCAATGATCCCGACACTGATCAAGAGCTGGTTGAGATAGCCCTCGGTCGACAGGATGCCCATCCAGGAATAGACCCGGATCAGGAACGAGGTCCAGAACGGCAAGATCACCAAAAGCAAGAGCGTCGGCCGCCAATGCTCGGGCGCCTTGGCCATGCCATAGGCAATCGGATAGCCCACCAGCAGCGTCAAAAAGGTCGAGATGGCCGCGATCTGGAGCGACGAGAGATAGGCCCGCCAGTAGAGATCGTCACTGGCCAGAAACTCGAAGTTTTCGAAATCGAGCCCCGCCAGAAACTCTTTCACCCCGGCCCAGCCCTCGCGCAGGTCGAGCTCGGGCGTATAGGGCGGAATGGCCAGCGCCGTGTCGCTGAGGCTGATCTTCACCACGATGAGGAACGGCACGAGAAACAGCGCCAGCAGCCACAGATAGGGCACGGCGACAAGCGCGACGCGCATGACGCGTTCGCGCAACCCCGCGCCAATCGCGACCCAGCCCCCGACAACCAGTCCCGCCGCGATGAACGCATAGAGCGCCCCCTTCGTGACGGCGAGGCCAACGATGAAGAGAGTGCTCAGCGCAAAGAACAGAAAAAGAGAAAAATTGAAGGCCCGTGCAAACATCGCCTAGCCCTCCAACAAGACGGCGGCGGTGTCCGTCCAGCCGAGCCACACCTCGTCTTCCCAGGTGAACGGCCGGTTCGACAGCCGTCGCGTGTTGGCGGTCTGGCTCTTGATGATCTGCCCGTTCGGCAGCCGCACGTGATAGGTCGACAGATTGCCAAGATAGGCAATGTCGAGGATCTTGCCGCGCACCACATTGGGCAGGTCATCGGGCCGCTCGGTCGAAATCCGCACCTTTTCCGGCCGGATCGCGAGATAGGCGGTCGATCCCGCCTGCAATTTCTTGTCGCTCTTGGCATGCAGCGCCGGTTCGCCCTCGGCAAAGGCAATGTCATAGCCATCGCCCATGGGCGTCGCGCGGCCTTCGATGATGTTCACATCGCCGATGAAATCCGCCACATAGACCGATCCGGGCATCTCATAGATCCGCGCCGGCGTGTCGGCCTGAATGATCTTGCCGTGATCCATCACCGCGACACGGCTCGCCACGGTCATCGCCTCTTCTTGGTCATGGGTCACGATCACGAATGTCGTGCCGGTCTTTTCCTGAATATCCATCAGCTCGAACTGCGTGTCCTGCCGCAGCTTGGCGTCGAGCGCGCCGAGCGGCTCGTCGAGCAGCAAGAGCTTCGGCGCCTTGGCGAGGCTCCGCGCCAGCGCCACCCGCTGCCGCTGCCCGCCGGAACATTGATGCGGCTTGCGGCGCGCGAATTTCTCGAGCCGGGTGAGCTTGAGCATCTCCTCGACCCGTGCCGCGATCTGCTCCTTGGGCAGCCCGTCACGCTTGAGACCAAAGGCGATGTTTTCCCAGATCGACAGATGCGGAAACAGCGCATAGCTCTGGAACATCATGTTCACCGCCCGCTTGTTCGGCGGGATCGGCGCGATGTCCTGACCGCCCAGAAGGATCGTGCCCTCGCTCGGCGCCTCGAACCCGGCGAGCATCCGCATCATCGTCGTCTTGCCACAGCCCGACGGCCCCAGCAGCGCGAAAAACTCGCGCTCATAGATGTCGAATGTCTGATTGTCGATCGCCGTAAACTCGCCGAAACGCTTGGTTACATTTTTGAACTGAATGAGCGGCGTCTCATTCGGGTCAGTCCACGGCGCAAACACTTTCTCGCCCATCACGGCCCCCTGCTTGTCTTGAAAAAAGCCCGCACGACAATGCCGTGCGGGCCAACCTATGAGGTTCCGGGTCTTAGGTGCCCGATTTGATCTTGGTCCAGAGCCGCGTCACCACACGCTGCACCTTCGAATCGTAGGGCCGGGTGGTGTAGAGGTTCTGCAGGGTCTCTTCATCCGGATAGACCGCCGGATCGCCGATCACATCCTCGATGAGATGCTCCTGGCTCGTCTTGTTGCCATTGGCATAGTAGACATAGTTCGAGGCCGCCGCGATATTCTCGGGGTCCATGATGAAGTTGAGGAACTTATGCGCGCCCTCGGGGTTCGGCGCATCCACCGGAATCGCCATCTGGTCGAACCACATCAGCGCGCCTTCCTTCGGCGCGAAATAGGCGATCTCATTGCCATTGTCGGCCTCTGCCGCGCGGTCGCGCGCCTGCAGCATGTCGCCGGACCAGCCGAACGCCACGCAAATATCGCCATTGGCCAGCGCGTTGATATATTCCGAGCTGTGGAATTTCTGCACATAGGGCCGCACGCGCGCCAGAATCTCTTCGGTCTTGGCGATCACGTCCGGGTCATGGCTGTCGGGGTCTTCCCCGATATAGGCGAGCGCGGCCGGGATCATCTCCACCGGCGCATCGAGGAAATGCACACCGCAGCTTGCCAGCTTTTCCATGTTCTCCGGCTCAAAGATCAGCGCCAGCGAGCCCATCGGCGCGTCTTCACCCAGAACTTCTTTCACCTTGCCGACATTCACGCCAAGCCCGGTGGTGCCCCACATGTAGTTGATCGAATATTCATTGCCGGGGTCGTATTTCTCGGTCCGCTCGGCGATCTGATCCCACATATGCTCGAGATTGGGCAGCTTGTCCTTGTCGAGCTTCTGGAACGCGCCGGCCACGATCTGACGCTGCAGGAACGTGCCCGAGGGCACCACCACGTCATAGCCCGACCCACCGGCCAGCATCTTGGTCTCGAGCAGCTCGTTGCTGTCGAACACGTCATAGATCAGGTCGATCCCGGTCTCGCTCTCGAATTTCTCGATCAGCGATTCGTCGATGTAATCGGACCAGTTGTAGACGCGCACCTCTTCGGCCTGAGCGCTGAGCGCGCCAAGCGCCACGGCGGCGGTGCTGGTCAGAATGAGCTTCTTCATGATATTCTCCCGTTGGGCGGCATGTTGGTCTGCCATGGTCGAGGATTTGATCAAAAAATTCCCCGCATGGCAATATGGTAATGTTTCCACGGGCCAGCTAAACTCGCAATAGATGCCGCGATCTAGGATTAAAAACAGTCCGTGACCATGCAAGACCTCGCAGATTTCCCAGGCCAGGCGACGCCCTCCAAGGGCAACCTCCCGGCGCATGAACTCGTCTATCGCAAACTGCGTGCGATGGTGCTCTTTGGCGATCTCGCGCCGGGGCAGGCGGTGACCATCCAAGGCCTCATCGACGAGCTCGACGTCGGCATGACCCCGGTGCGCGAGGCGATCCGCCGTCTCGTGCCACAAGGCGCGCTTGAATCGCGCGGCAACCGCCGGGTCAGCGTGCCGCTGCTCGAAGCCTCCAGCATTTCACAGATAATCGTGGCCCGCCAATGGCTTGACCCCCATCTCGCCATCAAGGCCTGCGAACGCGCAACCGATGCCAGCGTGGCCCAGCTCGCCGCCATCGACAGCCAGCTCGACGCCGCCATCCTGGCCGGGGATCACCGCGGTTACCTGCAGCTCAACTACCTCTTCCACCGCCGTATCTACGACATGGCCGAGGCCCCGATCCTCGCCGAAATGGCCGAAGGTCTGTGGCTCCGCTTCGGCCCCTCCATGCGGGTCGTCTGTGGCCGGGTCGGCACCCAGAACCTGCCCGACCGGCACAAGGAAACCGTCGAGGCCATGCGCGCCCGCGATGCCGAGGCCGCCGCCCACGCGATCCGCGAGGATGTGCTGCAAGGGATGGAGCAACTGCGCATCGCTTTCGAGGGCTCGGGCGGGTTAACCTGATTCGGTTGACATAAAATAATTTGATCATATTCTGCGCGGACCGGCCCGAAATTGAGGCAGGCTGTTAACATTCGCACCGCCCCTCGCCGGGCGACCGCAGAGGAAAGGCCCCGCGCATGAACATGATCACCAACCATATGCCGACCGCAGAGCTTCAGGCGCTGGATGCCGCTCACCATATGCACCCGTTCACCTCGGGCACCGAACTGGCCGCCAAGGGCGCGCGCGTCATCACCCGTGCCAGCGGCGTCACCCTGACCGACAGCGAAGGCAATGAAATGCTCGACGCCATGGCCGGTCTGTGGTGCGTCAACCTCGGCTATGGCCGTGACGAACTGGCCGAGGCCGCCGCCCGCCAGATGAAGGAACTGCCTTATTACAACACCTTCTTCCAGACGACCCATGTGCCCGCCATCGCGCTCTCGTCGAAACTGGCGGAACTGACGCCGCATGATCTCAACAATGTCTTCTTCGCGGGCTCCGGCTCCGAGGCAAATGACACCAACATCCGTCTCGTGCGCACCTATTGGGCCGAAAAGGGCCAGCCCGAGAAAAAGATCATCATCAGCCGCAAGAACGCCTATCACGGCTCTTCCGTCGGCAGCGCCTCGCTCGGCGGCATGCAACCGATGCACGCCCATGGCGGTCTGCCGATCGAGGACATCCACCATATTGACGAACCGAACTGGTACGCCCAGGGCGGCGACATGTCGCCCGAGGAATTCGGTCTCGAACGCGCGCGTCAGCTTGAGGTCGCCATCGAGGAATATGGCGCCCACCGCGTCGCGGCTTTCATCGGCGAGCCGATCCAAGGCGCCGGCGGCGTCATCATCCCGCCCGAAACCTACTGGCCCGAGATCCAGCGCATCTGCGACAAGCACAACATCCTGTTGATCGCCGACGAGGTCATCACCGGCTTTGGCCGCACCGGCAAATGGTTCGGCTGCGAAACCCTCGGCATCCGCCCGCATATCATGACCATTGCCAAGGGGCTGAGCTCGGGCTACGCGCCGATCGGCGGCTCGCTGCTCTGCGACGAGGTGGCTCAGGTGATGAATGATTGCGACTTCGCCCATGGCTACACCTATTCCGGTCACCCGGTGGCCTGTGCCGTGGCGCTGGAAAACCTGCGCATCCTGCAAGAAGAGAAAATCGTCGATCGCGCCGGGTCCGAGGTCGCGCCCTATCTCAAGGAGAAATGGGACACGCTGAACGATCACCCGCTGGTCGGCGAAACCGCGCTCTGCGGTCTGATGGGCTCGCTCGCGCTCTCGCCCGATCCGTCCTCGCGCGCCATGTTCGCCGCCGACAAGGGCACCGCCGGTCTGATCTGCCGCGAACATTGCTTCGCCAACGGTCTGGTGATGCGTCATGTCGGCGACCGCATGGTGATCTCGCCGCCGCTGGTTATCACCCATGCCGAGATCGACACGCTGGTCGAACGCGCCCGCAAGGCGCTCGACCTGACCCACGCCGAACTCAAGGACAAGGGGCTGATGGTCGCGGCCTGATCGGCAAAACCGGCCAGCTGCAAACCGAACAGCCTATCCCAAAAACAATGCGCGCGCCGTTACCCCGGCGCGCGCTGTCTTTTCAAACGGGGCTTTGCTCAAATTTCGGGCAAATCCAGACTGTCGCAATACCGACGTAATACCGACGCGATGCCGAACCCCCGGACATCCGCCAAACCCCTAATTCTTAACGCGCTCACTTCACAAAGAGCTTGCGCGGCCGGTCACAGAAACATTCCGCCGGCCCTTCCTCCTTGATGAGGATGGATTCGGTGATCTCGAGCCCCCATTCGCTCATCCACAGGCCGGGCATGAAATGAAAGGTCATCCCCGGTTCAAGAACGGTCTCATCCTCAGAGCGCAGCGAAATCGTCCGCTCGCCCCAATCCGGCGGATAGCTGAGCCCGATCGGATAGCCACAGCGCGCCCCGCGCTCGATCCCCGCCCGCTCCAGCGGCGCCGCCAGCGCATTGGCGATGTCGCAGGCCCGGTTTCCCGCCCGCGCCATCTCGAGCCCGGCCTCCAGCCCTTCGACCAGCGCCGCCTCGGCGCGCAGGATCGTATCATCCGGTTTTCCAAGGAACAGCGTGCGGCAGAACGGCGCGTGATAACGCCGGTAACAGCCTGAGATTTCAAAGAAAGTCGCCTCACCTTCGGCAAAGGGCCGGCCATCCCAGGTGAGATGCGGCGCCGCCGCGTCACTGCCCGAGGGCAACAGCGGCACAATCGCCGGGTAATCGCCCCAGGCATCCGGCGTGCCATGGATTGCATCGCGGTAAATCTCGGCGACGATCTCGTTCTTGGGGATGCCCGGCTCGACCCGTTCCATCACCCCATCGACGATCTTTTCGGAAATTTTTGCCGCCTTGCGGATGAATTCCAACTCCACATCCGACTTGATCGCCCGCTGCCAATTGACCAGCGCCGTGGCATCGGCAAACCGCGCATTCGGCAGCTCGGCCTTGAGCACCTCATAGGCCTTGGCCGAGAAATAGTAATTGTCCATCTCGACCCCGATCCGCGCCGATCCGCGCCCCAGATCGTCGAGAAACGCCGCCAGATCCTGCATCGGATGGCGCACCGTAGATTGCACGAAATGGTCCGCATAGCCGCGCACCTTGCTGTCATCCATCCACACCGTGCGCAGCGCCCCATTGGCGTCCTGCCGCCGTCCCCACCAGATCGGATCATGATCCGGCAGCACGATAACCCCTTGATGCACATAGAAAGACCAGCCGTCATACCCGGTGAGCCAATGCTGGTTCGACGGGTCCGTCACGAACAGGATATCCAGCCCCGCATCTTCCATCGCGGCCCGCGTCTTGGCGAGGCGGCGGTCATATTCATCCAAGGCGAAGGGGACGGATTTTCGAATCATGGGATTTGGCTCCGGGCAGGTGGTCTTTGCCCGGATGCTGGCCGAAACCCCGGCTCAGGCCTAGCGTTTTTTCTCTGCTGCCAAACCGTGCGATTGCAATCTGGGCGCTAGTTTTCTGCGCCTGCACAGCCTCTTGGCGGGTGGCGTGTCGCAACTTCCCAGATTTTCGTCGCACTCCGCTTGCATCCTAGCCCCATTCGCGTTTTAGTTTCATTTGAACACAGAGAAACTGTGACTGATAAAAAACAGGGAGCCAGATTTGGCCGATAGTACAACGGGTGAGGCATTCGTCGAATTCGAACGGGTGCAGAAAAGTTATGATGGGGAAAATCTGGTCGTCAAAGACCTGAACCTCTCCATGCCGAAAGGCGAGTTTCTGACAATGCTGGGGCCCTCCGGGTCGGGCAAAACCACCTGCCTGATGATGCTTGCCGGGTTCGAAACCGCGACCCATGGCGACATCCGTCTCGGTGGCACGTCGATCAACAACATCCCGCCGCACAAACGCGGCATCGGCATGGTGTTTCAGAACTACGCCCTGTTCCCGCATATGACCATTGCCGAGAACCTGAGCTTCCCGCTCGAGGTCCGCAAAATTGGCAAGTCAGAACGCGAGAAAAAAGTTCAACATGCGCTGGATATGGTCGAAATGGGCGCCTTTGGCGGCCGTCGCCCGGCCCAGCTCTCCGGCGGCCAGCAACAGCGAATCGCTCTGGCCCGCGCCCTGGTGTTTGAACCCGAACTGGTCCTCATGGACGAACCTCTCGGCGCGCTGGACAAGCAGCTGCGCGAGAAGATGCAGTTCGAAATCACCGACCTCGCGCACCGTCTCGGCATCACCACGGTCTATGTGACCCATGACCAGACCGAGGCGCTCACCATGTCCGACCGCGTCGCCGTTTTCGACGATGGCCGCATTCAGCAGCTGGCCCCGCCAGACCTGCTCTATGAAGAGCCGGAAAACAGCTTCGTTGCGCAATTTATCGGTGAAAACAACACGATGCTCGGCGTCGTCAAGGAGATCCGCGGCGAAGAGGCGCTGGTTCAGCTTGACGGTGGCGAGCTGATCGACTGCAAGCCGGTGAACGTCACCGCAGTGGGCGATCGCACCCGCGTCTCGATCCGTCCCGAGCGCGTCGAATACAACCCCGAACGGCTCAAGCCGGGGGCGCATACGCTCAAGGCCGAGGTGCTCGAATTCATCTACATGGGCGACATCTTCCGCACGCGTCTGCGTGTGGCGGGCAATGATGAATTTATCATCAAGACCCGCAACGCCCCCGACCAGCGCCGCCTCTCGCCCGGCGAACAGATCGAAATCGGCTGGCTGCCGCAGGATTGTCGCGCTCTGGACGCATGATCAAAGGCTTTCCCGCACTCCGCCCGGGGTGTGGCGAAACAGGGGATTTGGGTCGAAACCCGTGACCAGGATCCCTGAAAAAAACAACGGGTAGACTTAGGGAGAATTTGAATGACTTTGACCAAAACTCTTCTGACGACGACGGCCCTGACCGTTGCCGCAGGGGCCGCTTCGGCTCAGGAAATGACCATCGTGTCTTGGGGTGGGGCCTACTCCAAATCGCAGCAAAACGCCTATCACGAACCCTATATGGAAAAGACCGGCGTCAAGATCATCAACGATGACAGCTCGAACGAAGCCGTGGCCAAGCTGCGCGCCATGAACGAAGCCGGCAACATCACCTGGGATGTGGTCGACGTTGTCGCCGCCGACGCGCTGCGCCTGTGCGACGAAGGTCTGGCGATGGAAATCGACCCGGACGAGCATCTCGCCGCCGCCCCCGATGGCACCCCGGCCTCCGAGGATTTCGGCGACCTGCTGGTGGGCGATTGCTTCATCCCGCAGATCGTCTACTCGACCACCTTCGGCTATCGCACCGATATGGTCGGCGACACGCCCCCGGATGACATCTGCGACGTGTTCGACCTGGAAGCCTATCCCGGCAAGCGCAGCCTCGAGAAACGCCCGATCAACAACATGGAATGGGCGCTGCTCTGCGACGGCGTGGCCAAGGATGACGTCTATGACGTTCTCGCCACCGACGAAGGTCAGGATCAGGCCCTCGCCAAGCTCGACACCATCAAGGACAGCGTCATCTGGTGGTCCGCCGGTGCCGACACGCCGCAGCTTCTCGCCGATGGCGAAGTTGTCATGGGCTCGACCTATAACGGCCGTCTGTTCAGCGTGATCGAAGAGCAGAAACAGCCCGTCGCCATGCTCTGGGACGCGCAGGTGTTCGATCTCGACGGCTGGATCATCCCCGCCGGCCTGAGCGAAGAGCGCAAACAGCAGGCGCTGGACTACATCATGTTCGCGACCGATACGCAGCGTCTCGCCGATCAGGCGAAATACATCTCCTACGGTCCGGCGCGTAAGTCCTCGGCACCGCTGGTGGGTCAGCACGCGGAGCTGGGCATCGACATGGCACCCCATATGCCGACCGATCCCAACAACGCCAAGAACACGTTCCTCTACAACTACGAGTTCTGGGCTGACTATCGCGACGACATCGACGCCAAGTTCCAAGCCTGGCTCGCACAATAAGATAGGGTCGGGGGCGCGCCTGCCGCGCCCCCATCCACCACCCAAAAGAGCACGGGCTGCACGCATGGCCCGCGCCGCATGACAGGGACGACCGCAGACCATGCCCAAGGGCTATATTATCGGCCATATCACCGTGCACGATCCCGAGGCCTACCAAGAGTATGTCGACCGGGACACGCCAATCCTCCAAGGAATGGGGGGCCGGTTCATCGTCCGGGGCGGGGCCTCGGAAACGCCCGAAGGTCAGACCGAAGACCGTCATGTCGTGATCGAATTTCCAAGCTACGAGGCCGCGCGCGCCGCGTATAATGATCCCGCCTATCAACAGGTGGCCGAGATCCGCAAGCGCACCGCCACGAGCGTAATCACACTGGTCGAGGGGACCTGAGATGAGTGATGCAAGTGATGCCACCACCGCCAAGCGCGGCCCCACACCCGACGACGGGCTGAAGGTGGCCAAGAGCGGCCCGGTGCTGGCCGCCGACGGCACCCCGCTAAAGCGCAGCCTGGCCCGCGCCCTGCGCATGCAGAAGATGCGCGCGCTGATGCTGATCGCGCCGCTGCTGGTCTTTGTGCTGCTGTCCTTCATCGTGCCGATCGTGTCGATGCTGTTCCGCTCGGTCGAGAACGAGATCGTCGAAAACACGCTGCCCTATACCACCGAACAGCTCGCGCAGTGGGATGGCACCACCGACCAATTGCCCGGCGAACCGGTCTATCAGGCGCTCTATTTCGATATGTTCCTCGCCGCCGAGCTCAAGCGGCACACCCGCCTCGGCACACGGCTGAACTATGAAAGCACCGGCATGTCCTCGCTCTTCCGGCAGTCGGGGCGCAAGCTCGACGATCCGGGCAAGGACTATCGCAAGGCTTTTCAGGGCGTCGATGACGGCTGGACCGATTCCGCCACATGGCTGAGCCTGATGACAGGCGATCCCTCTGCCGACCGCGACACCGCTCTGGTCAAGGCGCAAAAGGCCCGTCTCGCCCGTCTCGACGACACCCGCCTTCCCGGCCTGCCGGAGTTCGCGCCAAGCACCGAGATTTCCGAACTGCTGCCGCTCACCGCGCGCACCTATACCGCCTTTGCGGTGATGACCGAACTGGTCGACGAAAAGGACATGGCCAAGGCCAAGCCGATTGAATCGGTCTATGTGGCGCTCGCCGCCGATCTCGCCGCAACGGATGTCACCGGCTATTCCGGCCCCGAGGCCGACCGGCTCAAGGCGCTGGCCGCGAGCGGCGCGGCAACCGCCCCCGATTTTGCCGCGATCTTCGCCGATATCGACAAGGACTGGGCCAATGTCGCCACATGGCGCACGATCCAGACCCATGCCGCGCCCTACACCAGCGGCTATTTCCTCAACGCGGTGGACATGCGCAAAACGCCCGAGGGCGCGCAGGCCCAGCCCGAGGACAAACGTATCCTGGTCAAGCTCTTCATCCGCACGCTGATCATGTCGCTGATCATCACCGGGTCCTGCATCCTGCTCGGCTATCCGGTGGCCTGGATCCTCGCCAACCTGCCGATGCGCTCGGCCAACCTGCTGATGATCCTCGTGCTCTTGCCCTTCTGGACCTCGCTTCTGGTGCGGACCTCGGCCTGGAAGGTGATGCTGCAACAACAGGGCGTCATCAACGAGGTGCTCGTCTGGCTCGGCATGGTAAACGACGCCGACCGGCTGGTGCTGATCAACAACCAGACCGGCACGATCATCGCCATGACGCATATCCTGCTGCCCTTCATGATCCTGCCGATGTATTCGGTGATGCAGACCATCCAGCCGAGCTATCTGCGCGCCGCCAAGAGCCTTGGCGCAACCAACTGGACGGCCTTCTGGCGGGTCTATTTCCCACAGACCGTGCCGGGCATCGGCGCGGGCTCGATCCTCGTCTTCATCCTGTCCATCGGCTATTACATCACGCCCGAGATCGTCGGCGGCACCAAGGGTGTCTTTATCTCGAACCGGATCGCCTACCACATCTCGAGCTCGCTCAACTGGGGCTTGGCGGCGGCGCTGGGGACGATCCTGCTGATCGTGGTGCTGCTGCTCTACTGGGCCTATGACAAGATTGTCGGCATCGACAACGTGAAGCTGGGGTAAGCGATATGAAACTGACAACCATTTCCCGCAAACCCCTCAGCTTCGTCGCCGCCACAACGGCGGCGGTGGGCGGGCTCCTCGGCCTCTTTGTCGGCACCGCCAATGGCTCTGGCGCCATCGGCATCCTCGCGGGTGGCGCGCTGCTCGCGGTGCTGGCGCTGATCCTGCCGCGCTTTGACAATGAGGCGCTGGCCCGCTGGCTGACCGTCGGTCTTTTCATCCTGCTCGGCTCGCTCTTTGGCGGGCTGCCCTTGATGCTCGTCGGCATCTTTGTCGGCTGGTTCTTCGGCTGGTTCATCTTCTGGCTCTATGAGGGCCGCTACCGGGCCAAGCTGCCGCCCTATGCCACCGCCAAACAGGTGCTCTGGCACTATACCTTCCGGGTGATCTGTGGCGCGATCTTCATCTTCCTGATCACGCCGATCATCGTGGTCATGCCGCTGAGCTTCAACGCCGAGGATTTCTTTACCTTCACCCCGGAAATGCTCCGCCTCGATCCCGATGGCTACAGCCTCAAACATTACCGCGACTTCTTCACCAACAATGAATGGCAGCGCAGCTTCAAGAACTCGCTGATCATCGCGCCCATCGCCACGATCATCTCGGTGAGCCTCGGCACCCTCGCCGCCATCGGCCTGAGCCAGAGCCATGTGCCCGGCCGTCGCGCCATCATGGCGATCCTGATCTCGCCGATGATCGTGCCGCTGATCATCTCGGCCACCGGCATGTTCTTCTTCTACTCCGACATCGGCAACTTCCTCGAAGGCACCGTCGGTCTCGGCAAGAACTTCGTGGGTTATGTCAAAGTGATCCTCGCCCATGCCGTTCTCGGCATTCCCTTCGTGATCATCACCGTGACCGCGACGCTGGTGGGCTTTGACCGCTCGCTGACCCGGGCCGCGGCCAATATGGGCGCGAACCCGGTGACCACCTTCTTCCGGGTGCAGATGCCGCTCATCCTGCCCGGCGTGATCTCGGGCGGCCTCTTTGCCTTCATCACCTCCTTTGATGAGGTGGTCGTGGTGCTCTTCGTCGGCTCGGCGAGCCAGAAGACCCTGCCGTGGCAAATGTTCACCGGTCTGCGCGAACAGATCAGCCCGACGATCCTTGCCGTGGCGACGATCCTCGTGGTGATTTCCATCGCGCTCCTGACCACCGTCGAACTGCTCCGCCGCCGCTCGGAACGGCTGCGCGGCATGTCGCCAGGCTGACAGTCGTCTTACCGTCGTAATACCGACGCGTTACCGACATGCAAAAAGGGCGGCCTCCGGGCCGCCCTTTCGCTGTCTGGGGGGGCGCTGATCAGAACGCGGCGACCTCGGGATCGAGCGTGATTTTCCAAAGCTCCTTGTCCGCCCGGTCCATCAACCGCACGGTCATCTGCTGCGTCTGGGCATCGAGATCGACCAGCCCAAAGAACTGCAACCCGGCCGACGGCGGCAGGTTCTGCCCCTGCTCCTCGCTCGGCGCGCTGATGAATTTCACCTCCGGCCCAAAGGTCATGTCGAGCGGGTTCGGCCCGAAGGTCCCCGCATGAAGCGGCCCCGACACGAACTCCCAGAACGGCGCAAACTCCTGAAATTGCGCACGATCCGGGCTATAGTGATGCGCGGCGGTGTAATGCACATCGGCGGTGAGCCAGACGGTGTTCTTCACATCGGCATTCTTGATGAAGCGCAGCAGATCCGCGATCTCGAGCTCCCGCCCCTTGGCCGCACCATCATCGCCATTGCCCACGGCCTCCTGGCCGCCACCGACAACAAGACCGATCGGCATGTCCGAGGCAATGACCTTCCATGTGGCGTTAGACCGGGTCAGCTCGCGCTTGAGCCAAGCCACCTGATCCACCCCGAGAATGCGCGTCTCATCCGACATCTCGGTCTGCAGATTGTCACTGTTCGGCCCCCGATAGCTCCGCATATCAAGGAAGAAAATATCAAGCATCGGACCATAAGAAACCTTGCGATACACGCGGTTAGGCTCTTCGGGGGTGATGCGCAGCGGGGTCATTTCGTGAAAGGCGCGGGTCGCCCGGGCCTGCAGGTTAAAGACCGATTTCTCGCTGTAACGGTCGTCTTCCATCAGGCTGCGCGACGACGACCAGTTGTTGACCACCTCGTGATCGTCCCACTGGTAATAGGTCGGCACCACGGCGTTCATCGCGCGCACATGCTCGTCCATCATGTTGTATTTCCACTGGCCGCGGAACTCGTCGAGGCTCTCGGCCACCTTGCGCTTGTCATCGGTCAGAACGGCGTTCTTCCAGATCACCTGACCGTCCTTCTCGACCTCGTCCTGCATCGGCCCATCGGCATAGATCGTGTCGCCGGAATGGATAAAGAAATCAGGGCGATGGCTCGCCATGGTCGCATAGGTGGCCATGCCCTGATCGTCGATGCCCCAGCCCTGACCGGCGGTGTCACCGGACCAGGCAAAGCGGATGTTGCGCCGCGCGGTGGGGGCGGTGCGGAACTGCCCGACCAGCGGCTCGCTCACCGCGTTGATGTCCGACAGATCATGGGCGGTGAAGCGGTAGAAAATATCCTGATCCGCTGGCAGCCCGTCCACCAGACGCTTGATCGTCAGGTCGCTCGACGGCAGCGCATCGAGCGAGGTCAGACGCCGCGCATTGGCAAAGCTCTCGGTGGTGGAGACCTCCATCATCACCCGGGCCGGCCGGTCGGTGCGCGTCCAGATCATGCCCGAGCTGGCATCGACATCGCCGGACTGAACACCATGGGTAAAGACGGGGCGCGCATTGGCGCGGCTGATCGACGGTGCGGCCAGCATGGCGGCAAAGGCGGTGCCAGAGGCCAATACGGCACGGCGGGTGGGGCGGATGAGCTTGGTCATGAGGTCCTCGCGAAAATCGGGTGAGTGGGTAGCGCGGACGATCGCGGCGCTTTGTAACCGCGGGCCAAATGGAAGTTGAAACTTTGGCAAAACTTCCGTGACAGTCGGGGGCGGCGGGGCAGAGACGCCCAGACAGGGAACCAGATACGCAAAAGGCCCGGTGTCTCCACCGGGCCTCGTTGGTTGTTCAGACGCGATGAGAGCTTAGCTGCGCACCAGCTTTTCATAGGCTTCCGCGATCTCGCGGGTGAGCGCGCCGACCTCGAACGTATAGTCGCCGATCTGCCCCACGGGTGTCACCTCGGCGGCGGTCCCGGTGAGCCAGCACTGCTCGAACCCTTCCATCTCTTCGGGCATGATGTGGCGCTCATGCACCTTGATCTGGCGATCCTTGAGCATGCCGATCACGGTCTGACGGGTCAGCCCGTTGAGGAAACAATCGGGTTTCGGCGTGTGCACCTCGCCATCCTTGACGAAGAAGATATTGGCGCCGGTCGCCTCGGCCACATAGCCGCGATAATCCATGAAGAGCGCATCCGAACAGCCCTTGGCCTCGGCCGCGTGTTTCGACGTGGTGCAGATCATGTAGAGACCTGCCGCCTTGGCATGGACCGGGATCGTCTCGGGGCTCGGGCGTTTCCATTTCGAGATGTCGAGCTTGGCGCCCTTCATCTTGGCATCGCCGTAATAGGCGCCCCATTCCCAGGCCGCGATGGCGAGATGCACCGGGTTGCGCGCCGAGGCGACACCCATGTCCTCGCCTGCGCCGCGCCAAGCCACCGCGCGCACATAGGCATCGGTAAAGCCGTTGGCCTCGAGAACGGCCTGTTTCGCGGCCTCAATTTCATCCACCGAATAGGGGATTTTGAAATCGAGCTCGCCCGCCGAGAAATGCAGACGCTCGGAATGTTCGCGGCTTTTGAAGATCTTGCCATTATAGGCGCGTTCGCCCTCGAATACCGAGCTGGCATAATGCAATGCGTGGGTCAGGATATGGACATTGGCCCCACGCCAATCGGTGAGTTCACCATCCATCCAGATTTTGCCGTCGCGGTCATCATAGCCAGCCATTGTTTCGATCCCTTCAGCCGATCTTTGCGATTGTTGCGCTAAATATGTCCGTATCGGGCATAAAGTTGCGCGGAAACTGCGAATCGCTACCAGTTTGCTCTTGGAGTGTCAACAAAGCTGACTTAACCTGTAAAAGGTAATGACGGGGTGAGGGGCTGTGATGGCAGAGGTGAAGGGCGGCGAAGCGCTGCTGTTTTTGACGGATGAGCAATTGCGTCAGGGGATCGAGGCAATGTTCTTTGCGTATCGCGGCTTCACCGCGGACCCCGACCGCATTCTCGAAACCTTGGCCTATGGCCGCGCCCATCACCGTGCGATCCATTTCATTGCGCGCAGCCCGGGCACCACGGTCAACAATCTGCTGGCGATTCTCGGCGTGACCAAACAGTCGCTCAACCGGGTGCTGCGCACCTTGATCGAGGATGGTCTAGTCGAGAGCCGCGTCGGCACCCGCGACAAACGCGAACGTCATCTTTATCTCACCGAGGAGGGCGAGACGCTCGAGCGCAAGCTCAGCGATGCCCAGCGCGCCCGGATGCGCGCCGCCTTTCGCGCCGCCGGGCCCGACGCCGTCACCGGCTTTCGTCAGGTGCTCGAGGCGATGATGGACAGCGACATGCGCCGCCGCTACCACGCGATCCGCGAGGCCGGCACATGAGCGATCCCGCCCCCCATCTTCTCATCGTCGATGATGACGAACGTATCCGCGAACTTCTGCGCAAGTTTCTCATGCGGCACGGGTTTCTGGTCTCGGCCGCCCGCGACGCCGCCCATGCCCGCCGGGTTCTGGCCGGGTTGGAATTTGATCTCATCGTCATGGATGTGATGATGCCCGGCGAAGACGGGGTGAGCCTGACCCGCGATCTGCGCACCACGCTGGCCACGCCGATCCTGCTGCTCACCGCCAAGGGCGAGACCAGCGACCGGATTGCCGGGCTCGAGGCGGGGGCGGATGATTATCTCGCCAAACCCTTTGAGCCGCGCGAGCTCTTGCTGCGGATCAACGCCATTCTGCGCCGCATGCCCGAGCCGGAACCCGATGCGGTGCTGCCGAAGATCCTCAATCTCGGGGCGGCGCGCTATGACATCGAGCGATCCGAGCTTCTGCGCGGGGAAGAGCTCATCCGGCTGACCGCGACCGAAACCCAGCTCATGCGGATTTTTACCGACAACCTGCGCCAGCCGGTGAGCCGCGCCAAGCTTGTCGAGGATCTGGGCCGCGACAAGGGCCAGGCGCAGGAACGCGCGGTGGATGTCCAGATCACCCGGCTGCGGCGCAAGATCGAAACCGACCCGAAACAGCCGCGATACCTACAGACCGTGCGTGGTGAGGGCTATATGCTCTCGCCGGATTGAGCGGGCAGGCGGGCGCCGGGGCTCTGCCCCGGACCCCGGGATATTTTGCGCCAGAAGAAACAGGGGCGCGGGGCAGCGGCTGGCTCTTGATAGACTCGGGCCGAGACTGTATCTGATCTGTCATGACACGGATTTTCGACATGGATGATCGCGCGCGCCTGCCTTGGCGGTTTTTTGGTGCGACCCTGACGATTCTAGCCAGCCTATAAGGCGGGCCGAGACAGATTACGCAAGTTTTCCATCCAAAATACGGGGAGAGGACGCATGTCCCCCAAAACGCTCTACGACAAAATCTGGGATGCCCATGTGGCGCATGAAGCCGATGATGGCACCTGCCTTCTTTATATCGACCGCCATCTCGTTCACGAGGTGACGAGCCCGCAGGCCTTTGAAGGGCTGCGCATGGCGGGCCGCAGCGTGCGCGCACCGGACAAGACCATTGCCGTGCCGGATCACAACGTGCCGACCACGCTCGACCGGGCCAACGCGGCCACCATGACCGAGGACAGCCGCATTCAGGTCGAGGCGCTCGACAAGAACGCCAAGGATTTCGGCATCCACTACTACCCGGTCAGCGACATCCGTCAGGGTATCGTGCATATCGTCGGCCCCGAGCAGGGCTGGACCCTGCCGGGCATGACCGTGGTCTGTGGTGACAGCCACACCGCGACCCATGGCGCCTTTGGTGCGCTGGCCCATGGCATCGGCACCTCGGAGGTCGAGCATGTGCTCGCCACCCAGACGCTGATCCAGAAGAAATCCAAGAACATGAAGGTCGAGATCACTGGCAAGCTGCGCCCCGGTGTGACCGCCAAGGACATCACCCTGTCAGTGATCGGCGAAACCGGCACCGCCGGCGGCACTGGCTATGTCATCGAATATTGCGGCGAAGCGATCCGCGATCTGTCGATGGAAGGTCGCATGACCGTCTGCAACATGGCGATCGAAGGCGGTGCGCGCGCCGGTCTCATCGCGCCGGATGAAAAGACCTATGACTATGTCATGGGTCGCCCCCATGCGCCGAAAGGGGCTGCCTGGGAGGCGGCGCTGGCCTGGTGGAAGACGCTCTATTCCGACGATGACGCCCATTGGGACAAGGTCGTGACCATCAAGGGCGAAGACATCGCGCCGGTCGTCACCTGGGGCACGTCGCCCGAGGATGTTCTGCCGATCACCGCCAATGTGCCGAGCGCCAGCGATTTCACTGGCGGCAAGGTCGGTGCGGCGCAGCGGTCGCTCGACTACATGGGGCTGACCCCGGGCATGCCGCTCAGCGAGGTCGAGATCGACACCGTCTTTATCGGCTCTTGCACCAATGGCCGGATCGAGGATCTGCGCGCCGCCGCCGCCGTGCTCAAGGGACGCAAGATCAAGGAAGGTCTGCGCGCCATGGTGGTGCCGGGCTCGGGCCTCGTGCGGGCACAGGCCGAGGAAGAGGGTCTTGCAGACATCTTCAAGGAGGCCGGGTTTGAATGGCGGCTTGCGGGCTGTTCCATGTGTCTTGCCATGAACCCCGATCAGCTCAGCGAGGGCGAACGCTGTGCCTCGACCTCGAACCGGAACTTCGAGGGGCGGCAGGGCTATAAGGGCCGGACCCATCTGATGAGCCCGGCGATGGCCGCCGCCGCTGCGGTGACCGGCAAGCTGACCGATGTGCGGGAGATGATGTAATGGAAAAGTTCGAAAAACTCACGGGCATCGCGGCGCCCATGCCGCTGGTCAATATCGACACCGATATGATCATCCCCAAGCAGTTCCTGAAGACGATCAAGCGGTCGGGTCTTGGTGTGAACCTCTTTGACGAGATGCGCTATGACCGTCAGGGCAATGAGAACCCCGACTTCGTGCTCAACCAGCCGGCCTATCGCGACGCGGAGATCCTCGTGGCGGGCGACAATTTCGGCTGTGGGTCGAGCCGCGAGCACGCGCCTTGGGCGATCAAGGATTTCGGCATTCGCTGCGTCATCGCGCCGAGCTTTGCCGATATCTTCTACAACAACTGCTTCAAGAACGGCATCCTGCCCATCGCCCTGCCGCAAGAGCAGGTGGATGTGTTGATGAAGGACGCGGAGAAAGGGGCGAATGCCCGGATGACCGTGGATCTCGAGGCGCAGACCGTGACCACGTCGGATGGCGAGAGCTTTGCTTTTGAGGTCGATTCGTTCAAAAAGCATTGTCTGATGGAAGGGCTCGATGACATCGGTCTGACCTTGGAAAAGGCCAATGCGATCGACAGCTTTGAGGCCACAATTGGGGCAGAGCGCCCCTGGGTCTGACCGGGCTATAAGGCAGGCCGCGACCTTGTTTGGCAGGGTCGCGGGCAGGCTTTCCGGCCTCTGAAGGGTCCTGAAGACAGCTTTAACGCGCATGTTTCGGTAGGGCCGGACAAAAAGATTAATCAGAAATTAAGGCCGCCCGTCACGTTCGGGTGGCCTTTTTGGTGGTCGCTCAGAGGCGCTTGCCTACATCTTGTGGTTGCTCCGCGCCTTGCCACATTTGCGAGCTTTGCGTGATGTAATCCCGCACCAGTTGCGCCCTTAAATAGCCGTAAAAATTGAATTTGTTTCTACCGAGTCTTGAGGCGTCTGCGGAAAGAAGGCAAGATTTGGACATAATTGAGGCATATCGCCGTCACAGGCGACATCAAGTTGGGACACCGGCGAGGCAATGCACCGCGCTGGGCCAGTTTGAAGGGAAATGGCAGTGTTAGCACGGCTGACTGGCGCTTTGACGCGCGCATTCTTGATGGTGTTGCTGGTTGCAATGCCCTCGCTGATCGTCCCCGGCGTGGCCGAGGACACATCGCAGATGGTCGTGGCCACCGCCTTTGTGGCGGCCATCATGGTCTTTATCGAATACAACGGCAGCTCGACCAGCATCCTCGAATTCCGCTTTGCGCCCCCTTACAACCGGCTGAAGTTCGGCTTTATCGCCGCCACGGTCCTGTTTTTGTCGCTCACCGCGCGCAGCCCGATAGAGGCCGCGCCGATCTCGGATCTGGCGGCGGGGCTCGGCCGTGTGATCGGCAACGCGCTCGACTTTCCCTATTCGCCCGTGCGCTCGATGACCAACCTGATGCCGGTGGGCGCGGATGCCAAATCGATCGACGCGGTGCGCAGCGCCGCCGGGGTGAGCTATGCCGCCGCGATGATGATGGCGCTGACTTTCCTGATGATGGTCCTGTTCTTTGGCTGGCCTGTGCGCAATGGCGCGTTCAACGTCTGCCTCAACCTGCCACTCTTTGACCCGACCGGCGGCGGCGATGTGGTGGACCGGCTGCAGCGCGATGCCGGGCTTAACGTTTCCTTAGGGTTTGTCCTGCCATTCTTGATCCCGGTCGGCCTCGTGCTGATCACGAATTTCGCGGAGAAAGTGGGATATCTGCTGCCTCTCAACCTGATCTGGATCACCTGCGCCTGGGCCTTTCTTCCGGCGAGCCTGATCATGCGCGGTGTGGCCATGTACCGGATTGCCGGGCTGATCAGTCAGAAACGCCAGCGCGCCTATGCCAAGGCCGAGGCCGAGCCCGAGCTGCAAATCGCCTAATCACTACCTTTGCCCTGTGGCTCAGTGTGCTCTTTTGGGCGGGCGGGGCAGGGGCTGACACGCTGCGTCTCGCCACATGGAATGTCGAACTCTCGCGCGCCGGGCCGGGGATCTTGCTCCGGGATCTGCGGCGCGGCGATGCGCAGGCAGATGCGGTGGCCGAGATCATCGCGGACCACGCCCCAGATATCCTCTTGCTGCAAGGTGTCGACCATGACGCCGATCATCTCGCGCTTCTGGCCCTGCAGAGCCGCATCGCGCGGGCGGGTCATAGCCTGCCCTATCGCTACGCTCCGCCACCCAATAGCGGCCTTGCCACTGGTCATGATCTCGATGGTGATGGCCGCTTGGGCGAGCCTGAGGATGCGCAGGGCTTTGGTCGGTTCCGGGGCGAGGGCGGCATGGCTCTCTTGTCCCGCTATCCGATTGCGGCGGCGCAAGACCTGAGCGGATTTCTCTGGGCCGATCTGCCCCATGCCCTGCTTACGGACAACACGGGCGCGCCGCTCTTTCCGGCCGCTGTGCTACGCGATCTGCGGCTTGCCTCTGTGGCGCAATGGCGGGTTGAGGTGACAGCGCCGCAAGGGCGGATCACCCTCTTTGCCTTTCACGCGGGACCGCCGGTATTTGACGGGCCCGAGGACCGGAACGGCCGCCGTAATCATGATCAGCTCATGTTTTGGCAACATGTTCTGGCCGGTGGGTTAGGGGACGGTCTCGGCCCGATGCCCGAGGGCCGCTTTGTGCTCATGGGCGATGCCAACCAAGACCCGCAGCGCGGCGAGGGGCGCAAGGCCGCGATCCGGACGCTTCTCGGTGATCCGCGCCTGCAAGACCCGAGGCCGTCTCATGGCGACGGCACTGAGATGACGACCGTCCACTGGCCCCAGACCGGACCGATGCGCGTCGATTACATCCTGCCGTCGCGCGATTGGGAGGTTGCCGGTTCAGGCGTGCATTGGCCCAAGACCGGGCCCAACACCGGGCCAGAGGCCGCGCGCGCAGAGGCCGCCAGCCGCCATCGGCTTGTCTGGGTTGATCTTACCTGGTGATGGGCGCGTGCGTCAGACCCACTTGGCCAGCGGCGGCAGTGACATCAGCACCGCATCCGGGTCGTGCCCGGTGGCCAGGCCGAATTTCGTGCCCCGGTCATAGACGAGGTTATATTCCGCATAGAGCCCGCGATGGACGAGCTGCGCCTCTTTGTCGGCCTCGGTCCAGGCCTGACCCCGGCGCCGTTCTACCAGCGGCAGATAGGCAGGCAAGAAGGCGCGGCCGATGTCTTGGGTGAGCGCGAAATCCGCCTCCCAATCACCGCTGTTTCGGTCATCCATGAAAACGCCGCCCACGCCCCGCGCCCGTCCACGATGGGGGATATAGAAATATTCATCCGCCCAGCGTTTGAGATCGGGGTAAAGCGCCGGATCATGCGGGTCGAGATGGGATTGCAGCGTGCCGTGGAAATGCGCCGTGTCCTCGTCATATTCGAGACAGGGGTTGAGGTCCGCCCCGCCGCCAAACCACCAAGCCCCGGGCGTCCAGAACATCCGCGTGTTCATATGGACCGCGGGCACATGCGGGTTCTGCATATGCGCCACCAGCGAAATCCCCGACGCCCAAAAGCTCGGGTTCTCCGCGATCCCCGGCACGCCACGCGCCGCCATGGATTTCTGCGCAGCCGGGCTCAGCGTGCCATGCACTTCCGAGACATTGACGCCCACTTTTTCGAACACCCGTCCGTTGCGCATCACGCTCATGAGGCCGCCACCCGCGTCCGACCCGTCCTCAGCCGTGCGTTTGGTGTCGCGCAGCTCGAACCGCCCCGCAGGCTGATCCGCGCGCGGTCCGTCCTCATGCCGGGTCTCCACCTCTTCGAAGGCATGGACGATCTCGTCGCGCAATGCGCGGAACCACGCGGCGGCGCGGGATTTTTCTTCGGGAAGATCTTGGGTCATCGTGTCTTAATGTGCCGGGGTTGAAACGGGGTCCAACAATGTGCGCCCGCCATCCAGCGTCACCACCTGACCGGTCATGAAGCTTGACGCATCGCTGGCCAGATATTGCACCGTTTCCGTGAGCTCGGTCGATGGGGCAATCCGTCCCACCGGGGTGTTGCTCTCGATCTCCTTGCGCGCCTCGGGGTTCTCCTTGAGCGCCTCCTGCAAGGACGCGCTCATCACCGAGCCAAAGGCCAGCGCGTTGACGCGAATGCGATGCGGGGCCAGCGTCACCGCCAGCGACCGGGTCATCTGATCCAGCGCGGCGGTCGAGATCGAATAGGCCATCAATCGCGGGTTGGCGTGACGCGCGGCAATCGACGACAGGTTCACGATTGCGCCCGCCGAGCCATTGCCCTCTTGGCCCTCGGATTGCTTGATCATCCGCTTGGCCACCATCTGCGACAGCCGCAGCGAGGTCATCAGGTTTTGTTGTAGCAGCATCTCGACGCCGTCATCATCGGGATCGAGCGGCTCGGATTCGACCACCTGACGCGAGGCATTGACTAGAATATCGACCGTCTCAAACGCATCCACCGTCGCCGAGAGCAGGTTTGCCAGCGTGAGCTTTTCGCGCAGATCGCCGGCGAAATAGCGCAGCGTGTCGCTCTCCTCGGGGCTGCCAAGCTCCTTGATCAGCCGCTCTTCGTCCATATCGGCGAGCATCACATTCGCGCCCTTGTTGGCAAAGTGCCGCCCGATGGCGAGCCCGATTCCATTGGCCCCGCCGGTGACGATCGCGGTCTTGCCGCTGAGTGAAAATGCCATGGAAAACGTCCCTCTTACGGTGCCTTCGCGGCGCAGCCTAGGTCAATTCATCCCGCTTGGCGAGATGGGCGGCGCGCGTGGAAAATCTTGAACCGATTGTCGCCGGTGACAAGCGTGACATCGCCGAAACAGCTGCCAAGCGTGGTCTCATAGGGCAGGTGGCGATTGGCCACCATCCAGAGCTGCCCCGACGGTTTGAGCAGCCGTGCCGCCGCCCGGATAAAGTCGCGGCCCAGCTCGGGCTCGGCCGTGCGGCCGGTGTGAAACGGCGGGTTCATCACTACGGCATCGAGCCGCGCCTCGGGCGTCCAATTGCGCGCGTCCTGCCAGTGGAATTGCGCGCGCGCATCGTCAAGATTGCGCCGGGCACAGGCAAGCGCATCATGCTCGGCCTCGACCAGATGCACCGTCTCGATTCCCTCGATCTGCAGGATGCGGGAGGACAAGTAACCCCAGCCCGCCCCGAGATCGGCCACGTCACGGCCGAGCTTGGCAGGCAATGCCTTGGCCAGTGCCTCGGACGCGGGATCGATCCCATCGGCGGAAAACACGCCCGGAAGCGTGGTCAGCCCCGGCGCCACTTCGCGCGGGCCTTGGGCGGCCCAATCGGCAAAGGCCGTCGCGTCACCCGCGAACCAGAAAAGCTTGCCATGCGCCTTGTTCACCGGGCCAGACAAATCGGCCCGCTTGCGGCAGTCGCGCAGCACCGCATCGACCCCATCCGTCTTGACCCCGTCCACGACCACCACGCCGCTTTGCGCACTGGCGCGGGCGATGGCGGCGCGGGTCTTGTCCTTGGCCCGCGACAGGCAAACCAGCGTCAGCGCGGCGGGCTCATCCCATTCAGTGACACAGCGGAACCCCTGCTGTTCGAAATGGGTAAAATCGGGCTGAAACCCGGTGACCACCACCGAGCGGTCGCGCGGCAGCGCCGACAGATCGGCCCCCTGCACGGGATTGCGGATCACGATCGCCCCGGCCTCGGGCAGGGACAGCCCGAACTCGTCGAGCGCAAGAGACAGTCGAAGACCCGTCACGCGGCTATTCTTTTTCCATGGTGCATTGCAGCGGATGCTGATGCTGGCGCGCGAAATCCATCACTTGCGCGACCTTGGTTTCGGCGATTTCATGGCTGAACACCCCGACCACCGCGACGCCCTTCTTGTGAACGGTCAGCATGATTTCGAAGGCTTCGGCATGGGTCATGCCAAAGAACCGTTCGAGCACATGCACGACGAATTCCATGGGCGTGTAATCGTCATTGAGCAGCAACACCTTGTAGAGCGGCGGCCGCTTGGTCTTGGGGCGCGTCGCGACGGCGACGGAGATATGACCATCTCCATCGTCCTGTCCGCTGGAATTGAGCTGAAAAACCTGTCGTGTCATACCAACAAAGATTGGTCCCGGGGCGCCTGTGTCAACGGGGTGTATATAGCCTCTTGCACGGGTATGAAAAGAGGCGCGTCACCTGACAGAGGGAAGAACATGCCAAAATTGCAGACAATCGGCGTCGATGCGGATGACACGCTTTGGCATAATGAGCGGTATTTTCGCCTCACCCATGACCGGTTTGCCGATCTGCTCGCGCCCTATTCCGATGCGCCAGACATGGTCGAACGGCTCAAATCGGCGGAAAAGCGCAATCTCGGCCTCTATGGATTTGGCGTCAAAGGTTTCGTTTTGTCCATGGTGGAAACCGCTGTCGAGGTGACCGATGGCGCGGTGCCCGGGCATGTGGTGTCCGAGCTGTTGCAGGCGGGTCAGGACATGTTGCGCTATCCGATCGAGCTCTTGCCCCATGCGCGCGACACGCTTCAGCAGATCGCGGCGGAGTATCACCTCGTGCTCATCACCAAGGGCGATCTTTGGGACCAGGAGCGCAAGCTCGCGCAATCGGGGCTCGGCGATCTCTTCGATGCGGTCGAGATCGTCAGCGACAAGACGCCCGAGATTTACACGCGGCTCTTCGCCCGTCACGGCCCTGGACCAGATCGCGCCGCTATGGTCGGCAATTCGCTGCGCTCGGATGTGGCGCCGATGATTGCGGCGGGCGGCTGGGGCATCCATGTGCCGCAAGAGCTCAGCTGGGACTACGAGGCCGAGGCCAGCCCGCAAACCGCCCCGAGGTTTCGTGAAATTGCCGATCTCTCGGCACTGCCGACACTTCTCGACGAGATCGCCCGCGCCTGATCAGCCTTGCGCCCAATCCTGCGACTGCATCTCGCGCAGCCGGCTTGCCGTGCGCTCGAATTCGAACGTGCCTTCGCCCTCGACATAGAGATATTCCGGGGCCGCCGCCGCCGAACAGATGAGCTTGACCCGCGCCTCGTAGAGCGCGTCGATCAGCGTGACGAACCGCTTGGCCTCGTTGAAATTCGACCGGCTGAGCTGCGGAATATTTTCCAGCACCAGCACCCGACAGGCCTCGGCCAGCGCCAGATAATCCGCCGGGCCAAGCGGCTTGCCGCAGAGATCATAAAAGCTCGCCCGCGCCACCCCGTTGTGAAAGGCCGGGATCAGCACCTCGCGCTTTTGCACGATCAGACTGTGCGGCTTGGCCGCACCGCCGGTCAGGCTCTGCCAGATGTCGTCGATCTTGGCGCGGCTTTCGGCATTCACCGGGGTGAAATAGGTCTGGCTCCCCGCGATCCGGTCCTGCCGGTAATCCTTGGGCGAGGCCAGCTCATGCACCACGAGATTTTGTTTGAGCTTGTCGATGAAGGGCAGGAACAGCTGCCGGTTAAGCCCGTCCTTGTAGAGATCATCCGGCACCCGGTTCGACGTGGTGACCACCACCACCCCGGCCGCAAACATTGCCTCAAAGAGCCGCCCGACAATCATCGCATCGGTGATATCGGTGATCTGCATCTCGTCCAGCGCCAAGAGCCGCAGCTCATCCGTCACCGATTTCGCCACCGGGGCCAGCGCATCCTCGATGCCCTTTTGGCGGGCCGCATGCATCCCGGCATGGATTTCCTGCATGAAGGCGTGGAAATGCACCCGGCGCGACGGCACATCGAGCGAGGCCACGAACATATCCATCAGCATGGATTTCCCACGCCCCACACCGCCCCAGAGATAGAGCCCCTTGGGCGGCTCTGGCGCCTTGCGGAACCAGCCCGTCTTCGCAGGCGTGTCGAGCGCGGCGCGAATGCGCTCGAACTCGGGCAGCGCAGCGAGCTGCGCGGGGTCGGGTGTCAACTCGCCCGAGGCGGTCAGGCGATCATAGAGTTGCGGCAGAGTTTCCATGGTCCAAGCCTTACCGCGCCACGTCCCGAGGGAAAAGTACCATCACGCCCGCGCATCCTTGGGCGAGCCCATGACCACATAGGAGGTGATGGCGTTGACCTGCGGCAAGGTGCCGATCACATCGGTATGAAACGCCTTGTATGCGGGCAGGTCGGCCACTTCGATGCGCAAGAGATATTCGACCGCGCCGGTGATGTTATGACACTCGACCACTTCGGGCGCGGCCTCCATCGCCCGCTCGAACGCTTGCTGCGCCGCCTTTGTATGCGCGTTGAGCCCAACGGTCGCATAGGCCACAAAGCCGATGCCCCGCGCGCCCCGGTCGATCCGGGCGCGATAGCCCGCAATCACGCCGCGCCGTTCGAGATCCTGCACCCGGCGCAGACAGGCTGAGGGCGAAAGCCCCACTTTCTCGGCCAGCTCGATATTGCTGATCCGGCCATTGCGCGAAAGCTCTTGCAATATGTGGTCTGAAATCTGGTCTATCATGCCTAATAATTGCAGAATGAATTGGCTGGCGCAACAATTCGCAACCCGCTTGCGCCGCATCCAGCATAAGATTGTGCCTCAACCTGACCTATCCCCGGTGCCCCATGACCTTTGAATTGCTGACCGCGCTCGCCACCTTTGCCTTCGTGACCGTCATCACACCGGGGCCGAACAACCTCATGCTGATGGCCTCGGGCGCGAATTTCGGCTTTCGCCGCACGGTGCCGCATATGCTTGGCATCACGATCGGTTTCCCGAGCATGGTGTTCCTCGTCGGGGTGGGGGTCATGCAGGTCTTTGACCTCTGGCCGCTTTCCTACACGCTGCTCAAGATCCTGAGTGTGGTCTACCTGCTCTATCTCGCGTGGAAGATCGCCAATGCCGCGCCCCCGGAACAGGCCGCGACCGAGGGGAAGCCGCTGAGCTTCCTGCAATCGGCGGCCTTTCAATGGGTCAACCCCAAGGCCTGGTCGATGTCGCTCTCGGCAATCATCCTCTATGCCACCGGCCGCAATCTCGAAGCGGTGCTCTGGGTCGCGGCGGTCTTTGTGGCGGTCTCGCTGATCTCGACGACAAGCTGGACAGTGATCGGTCAGGAAATGCGCCGCTTTCTCAAGAGCCCGCAGCGTCTGCGGATTTTCAACCGCGTGATGGCGGCCCTTCTGGTGGCGACGCTCATTCCCGTGCTATGGCCCGCGGGATAGAGCCAGAACAGAGGCACGCACGGAATGGCCCATACGATCCTGCACACCGCAGCCCTTCATCGCGACCGCTTCAAAGCGTTGCGCGATGCCATCGCGCCGGGCACGCCGCTGATCCATAAGGTGCGCCCTGATCTTCTCGCCACCGCGCTCGATCAGGGGCCAGAGGCCGTGCGCGCGGATCTGGCGCAGCTCATCGCGGCGGCGGACGGCCCGGTCATGTGCAGCTGCACGACGCTCGGCCCCTTGGCGGAAGAGCTGGGCGCGATGCGCATCGACGCGCCGATGATGGAACGCGCGGCGGTGCTGGCGGCAGAGAAAGAAGGCTCTATCCTCCTCGCCTATTGTCTCGACAGCACCCTCGCCCCGAGCGTTGAGCTGCTGGACCGGGCGCTCGCGGCACAGGACCGGAAGACACGGGTGCACACGCTCTCGCTTGCCCCGTTCTGGGCGCTCTTTGAGGCGGGCCAGCAAGAGGCTTTTGAGGCCGTCATCGCCACCCAACTGCGCGAAGCGGTCAAATCTGTCGATGATCTCGCCGTGGTCGTTCTGGCTCAGGCCTCCATGGCCGGGGCCGCACCTCGGCTCGCCGATCTCGCCACGCCGGTGCTCGCCTCGCCCGAAATCGGCTTGCGGGCCTTTCTCGATCTGGGATGATTGCAAAAGAATGACGTAACGGCCATATAGGCCAACGCATCAGGTGGAGCGTGTAAATGACCAATTATCTCGACTTTGAAAAACCCCTGGCCGAGATCGAAGGCAAGGCGGCAGAGCTGCGCGCCATGGCGCGGGCAGGCGAAGGCGTCGATGTCGAAGCCGAGGCCGGCGCGTTGGACAAGAAGGCGGCCGAGCTGCTCAAGGACATGTACCGTGACCTGAGCGCGTGGCGCAAATGTCAGGTGGCGCGCCATCCCGAGCGGCCGCATTGCCAAGATTACATCAAGGCGCTCTTCACCGAATACACGCCGCTCGCCGGTGACCGGAACTTTGCCGATGATCACGCCGTCATGGGCGGCCTGGCCCGTCTCGACGATCAGCCGGTCGTCGTCATCGGTCAGGAAAAAGGCAGCGACACCAAGAGCCGCATCGAACGCAATTTCGGCATGGCCCGCCCCGAAGGCTATCGCAAGGCGATCCGCCTGATGGAAATGGCCGACAAGTTCAACCTGCCGATCATCACGCTGGTCGACACCCCCGGTGCCTATCCCGGCAAAGGCGCCGAAGAGCGTGGCCAGTCCGAAGCCATCGCTCGTTCGACCGAGAAATGCCTGCAAGTGGGCGTGCCCCTTATCAGCGTCATCATCGGCGAAGGCGGATCGGGCGGGGCGGTGGCCTTTGCCACTGGCAACCGTGTCGCGATGCTCGAACATTCAGTCTATTCGGTGATCACCCCCGAAGGCTGTGCGTCGATCCTCTGGAAAGATGCCGAAAAGATGCGCGAAGCCGCCGAGGCGCTGCGACTCACGGCGCAGGATCTCAAACGTCTCGGCGTTGTGGATCACGTCATCGACGAGCCGATGGGCGGGGCGCATCGCGATGGTCGCGCGGCCATCAACGCCGTGGGTGTCACGCTGCGCAAATTGCTGGGCGAGCTGAAGGGCAAGGACCGTGGCGCGCTGATTCGCGATCGCCGCGAGAAATTCCTTGCCATGGGTGACAAGGGGCTGGCGGCCTGATCCGCCGGCCTAGCGCACCAGCATCCGCAGACCCTGCGTCACATCTGACCGCACGGCGAGCCGCAATGCCGGCTCGTCCCCAGCCTTGAGCGCGGCGATGATCGTGCGGTGATGCTGCGGCGCGGTTTTCCGGTAGAGCCGCCCATAGAGCGCCCGCATCGTCGGCCCCAATTGCAACCAGACGGTTTCCGCCATGGCCAGCATCGCAGGCGCCTGCGCCCGCAGATAGAGCGTGCGGTGAAATTCCAGATTGCGCCGGATATAGGCTACCGCATCCTGACGGGCGATTTCCTCGTTGATCCGTGCGTTGATCGACTGCAGCCGGTCGATGAGCGCGATATGGGCACGGGGCAGGGCGCGGCTGGCCAGCTCCACCTCCAGCAACGCCCGCAAGGCCGCGAGCTCTTCCATCCGCTCGGGGCTCAGCTCCGGCGTCGAGACCCGGCCCGAGGACGACATCGACAGCGCGCCCTCCGCCGACAGCCGCCGCACCGCTTCGCGGGCGGGCGTCATCGACACGCCAAACTCTTCGCCGACGCCGCGAATGGTCAGTGCCTGACCGGGCGCGATCTCGCCATGCATGATTCGCGACCGCAAGCCGCGATAAACGCGGTCATGGGCCGAAGGCGAGGGATCGGTGCGGGGTGTGAGCAACATATCGCGACCATGTGCCTCAGCGCGCGTCGGCGTCAATATCAAAGCGATACCTGTGCAATGCTGCGCCATGCGTCCGAAGCCATCTCCGCGAGGTTTCGAACTCGGGGTCGAGCTTTTCGACCAGGGCCCAGAATCGCGCCGAATGGTTCATCTCGCGTAGATGGGCCACCTCATGCGCTGCCACATAGTCGAGCACCTCGGCTGGCGCGAGAATCAGCCGCCAAGAATAGCTCAGCCCGCCGCGCGACGAACAGGACCCCCACCGCGACCGCGTATCGCGCAAACTGATCCCGCTGTACTGGGTGCCGAGCCTCGCCGCATAGCGGTCCGAAGCTTGCACCAACCGGTCGCGCGCCAGTGTTTTCAACCAGCTTTGCACCCGCCGCCCGACCTGTTCGGTCGGTCCGGGCACCCATATCTTCCCCTCCGCCACACGAATGGCACGGCCCGACGCGGCAGGCGCGATGGAGAGCATTTCTCCCGCCACCGGCAGATCCACCCCATGCGCCACCGTCACGAGATCGGGCCGCCCCGCCAGATGCCCGCGCAGCCAGTCGGCCTTTTCGCGGGCGAAATCCACGCCCTGCGCTTCGGAAATTCCGCGCGGCAATGTCATCGACACCGTCCCGTCGATCCCCGAAACCCGCAGCGAAATCCGCCGCGCCCGGGCCGAGCGTTTTATCACCACATCAATCGGGGGGTTGCCCGGAAGTGTCACTTGCCCCATATCGCCGAATGCCTCATGCTGCCTGCGGTGATCAAAGCCTTTGACACCTGTGCCTTGTTATGGCAGGTGGCGCGAACCGTCGACAAGACCTCAGAATTGAAAGGGATGACCCATGCCCAAGGAAGAATGGGGTGTAAAACGTGTTTGCCCGACCACCGGCAAGCGTTTCTACGACCTGAACAAGGATCCGATCGTCAGCCCCTACACGGGCGAACTCGTTGAGCTGAACCTCGGCAAGAGCCGTTCGATCAGCGCCGACAGCGAGGATGCCGAGACCAAAAAGCTCAAAGAGGCGTCGCTCGATGGCGATGCAGAAGTGCTGGACGATGATGACGATCTCGACGTCGATGTCGATCTCGGCGATGACGTGCTCGAAGATGACGACGATGACGAAAACGTGTCGCTCGACGACATCGCGGATGTCGCGTCGGAAGACGAAGACAGCTGATATCTTCGGGGCGGGATTTTTCCGCTTGATCCCGCCCGAAGCTTTGCATAAGTAGCGGCGCACAGGCTGGTTAGCCTGACAAGATGGGGCCTTAGCTCAGCTGGGAGAGCGCTTGCATGGCATGCAAGAGGTCAGGGGTTCGATCCCCCTAGGCTCCACCAAATCCCATCCCGAAAACGCGAATATTCTGCCGCACTCGTCAGAACCGGTGCCTCTGGTCGCGCGATCTGTGTTAGGCGCAAGCCGGTCTAGGCGGTCAACCAATCGCCTTCACAACTACCCGACCGCACCGCCGGTCTCGTTCCAGTCGGACCAATCAGGGAATCGCAGCGGTTCGACCTCCTCCAGCGCTGCGAGATGCGAGGCCCATGCGCCGAGGTTTCCCTTCAACCGCTCTTCGACAATGCTTTGATCCTCGTAGCTGTAGCCATGTCCCTGCACGCCATAGGAGACAAAGGGCGGCAGAACCGAGAACCCCATGTAATGCAGCGAATAATGGATAGACCAGAGCATCGTTTCGAAATCGCCCCCTCGGCTGCCTGGGCCAAATGCGGCGCGGGGGGCACCTGTGGTCACTGAAACGAGGGCGCGGCGCCCTTTGAAGTAACCCGTGCCATAGCGCATCTGACTGGTGTAGAGCCCGCCGCTGACAAAGACGCGATCCATCCACCCTTTGAGGACCGCGGGCGCGCTGTGCCACCACAGTGGAAACTGCAGAATGACGAGGTCCGCCTGTTTAAGGTTGCGGATTTCCCTCAGGACATCCTTGGGCAAGCTGTCGGTGCGCCAAGCGTGGCGCTGCTCGGCGAGCGGAGCAAAGTGATCGCCTGCCACGCGGCTCGCGTAATGCCGACCACCCTCCACCGGGTCAAACGCGGGGTTGTATAGATCATTGATGGTGACGCTGCCGCCGTGTTGTATCAGCGCCTTTTCTGCGGCGCGCGTGAGAGCGCCATTGTAGGATTTCGGCTCGGGATGCGCGTGAACGATATGGGTGTGCATTTCGTCTCTTCTCAGGATTGGTTCGACTGGCCCTCACACTGCACGTTCATTTCTGATAAGTATTGAGAGAATTCAGAAGATCGGCCTTTCATATATGAACAGCAAACTCGACTGGAACGACTACCAGACGGTCCTTATGATCGCCGAGGCAGGCACGCTTTCCGGCGCCGCCCAGCGGAGTGGGTCAAGCCATCCGACCATGTTCCGCAGGATCAACGCAGTGGAGCAAAAGCTTGGCGTTCGTCTCTTCGAGAGGTTCCGCACAGGCTATCGGCTTACAAGCGCCGGGGAAGAGGTCGCCGCCACCGCACGCGAGATTGAAGAACTGACCAACGCCACCGAAAGACGCGTGGCGGGCCGCGACCTGCGGCCTTCCGGCATCGTGCATCTGGCAACGACGGATTCGCTTCTCTGGGGCTTGCTGGCCCCCGAGATCGCCCACCTACGACACGTAGAACCCGACATCGTGCTCGATGTGACTGTCTCGAACGAGATTTCCGATCTCTCCTTCCGCGAGGCAGATATCGCGATCCGCCCGGCTCGCGCACCCGAAGAGCATCTGATCGGTCGGCGTCTCGGCCGCATACGGCAGGCCGTCTATGCCGCGCGGTCTCTGGATCTCAGCGAGGACGACCACAATAACTGGGCGGGCCTTCCCTGGATCGGGCCGAGCGCCTCCATGTCCTATCCTCAGTTGCACGCTTGGATGCGTGCATCCGGCGTCGACGACCGCTGCGTGGCCAAATCAGACAGTGTGCTGAGCATGCTGGCCGCCGTCCGCACGGGCATCGGTGTTGCAATCCTCCCCTGCTATCTGGCCGACCCTGATCCCGATCTGCGCCGTTTAGGGGTCGAGATTGAAGACCTCGGCGTGGACCTTTGGATGCTCACCCATCCCGATCTGCGCCACACCGCACGCGTTCGCGCCGTGCTGGACTTCTTCGGCGGCCTCGGGTGGTCCATGTTGAAAACGGACATGTCACGGCCCAAGTAACTCAGGACAGGGTGAACCGTGTCTAACTCTTCGCCGCCGGTTGCCGCGCGTTTCGTGAAAATATCTCTGCGCAGCCACTGCAGCGCAGAAACGTCACCGAACTATGCTCCCCCAGCCTCACATTTGCTGGCGCTGCGAGTTCTCCCGCTCATCCTGCCACGCTCTGCTTGCATATGTTCCACGATGCTCTATGCAGCACTCCAGTCACCAAGGCGGGCCTATGAACGAACATTCCACCTCATCCGGCCCTTCGCCCGCACCGCGCGCCGCGAAGGATTGGGTCAAGATTCTCTCGCAATATCGCGAAGCGGACATCCGCCGCAGCTATTTCGAGCTCATCGTCACCCTTGGTCCCTTTGTTGCGCTCTGGGCGCTGGCCTGGTGGTCGCTCTCCTATAGCTATTGGCTGACCTTCGCGATTTCGCTGTGCAACGCGGGCTTTCTGCTGCGCCTCTTCGCGATTCAGCATGATTGCGGCCATGGTGCCTTTTTCAACAACCGTTTGCTGAGCGACTGGCTTGGCCGCGTCTTGGGCGTGCTGACCCTGACCCCCTATGACGTCTGGCGTCGCTCGCATTCGATCCACCACAGCGCCTCGGGCAATCTCGACCGGCGCGGCATTGGTGACATCCATACGCTGACGGTCAATGAATACCATGCCATGTCCCGATTCAGCCGGCTCATGTATCGCCTCTACCGCCATCCGATCGTGCTCTTCGGGTTCGGCCCGGGCTATCTCTTCCTGTTTCAGAATCGCCTGCCGCTCGGCTTTACCGACAAGGCGAAATACTGGATCAGCGCCATGGGAACCAATGCCGCGATCCTGATCTGGCTCGCCCTTGTCATGTGGTTCGGCGGGCTGATGCCGGTGCTGCTGATCTTCCTGCCGAGCACGCTCTTGGCCGCCACGGCAGGCGTCTGGCTCTTCTATGTGCAGCATCAGTTCGAGACGACCCATTGGGAGTCCGAGGAAGACTGGCAGCTACATGACGCCGCCCTGCACGGCAGTTCGCATTACATCCTGCCCGGCTGGCTGCAATGGCTCAGCGCCAATATCGGCATCCACCATGTGCACCATGTCCACAGCCGCATTCCCTTTTACCGGCTGCCCGAGGTGCTGCGCGACCATGCTGATCTGGCTGACGGCAACCGTATGACCATCCGCGAAAGCCTGAGCAACGCGCGGCTGCATCTTTGGGACGAACAATCCCGGCGGCTCTTGTCCTTTGCCCAGGCGCGGCGTCTGGTGGCGCAACGGGGCTAGCCGATCAGGCCGACACCATCGCGCCGAGCTCCTGCATATCCTGACAGAGCTGCGCCTTGTGGGTCTCAAGGCGCATGTCCTCGTCGCGGATGAAATCGAGAAACCGCGCATTCCAGGTACTATAGGCCACCCGCGCCAGAAGGGCGCTGCGGCTGCGCGATAACCCGTGCTGCCCGGACGTCCGGTGCAGGATCTCGGCGATATCGCCGTGATGGGTCTTTTCGATCTGCGCATAGAGCTGCACCATCGGGCTGTCGGGGTTGCGGATATTCGTGGCCTCGGCATAGCGCCAGACCCGTTTGCCCGCATAGCTCATGGTGAGATCGGCATAGATGCTGAAAATCTGGCCGAGAATATCGCCAAGCCCGGCCCCTTCCGGGGGGGTCCAGCTCTGCATATATTCTTGCCCCGCCTCATGCGCCTCGAGAACCATGGCCACGACGAGCTGATCCTTGCTGCCGAAATAGTTGAACACGGTGGGCGCCGATACATCGGCCGCCCCGGCAATCTTGGCCATGGTGGTGGCGGCATAACCTTCGGTTTCGATCAGGCGACGCGCAGCCGCGAGGATATCCCGCCGGCGGCGTGATTTTTGCCTGTCGCGCAGGCCGGGGGAGGAAGATTCAACGGCTGCCATTTTTTTCACCTTATCCCAAGAGAGTGCGAAGTAAATAATTTTATCCGACTAAAAATTTATTGACGGCATGAGAAACACTATTAGGGTTGGCGGTTATGAACGCAAGGACAGGTGGGGCGGCCAATGATAGAAATTGACAGTGTTTCCAAGGTGTTTGGCTCTGGCGCGACGGCGTTTACCGCGCTCAATGACGTGAGCGTCACGATCCGGGAAAACGAATTCTTCACGCTGCTTGGCCCCTCTGGTTGTGGCAAGACCACGCTCCTGCGCACCATCGCAGGCTTTAACGCGCCAAGCTCTGGCTCGGTCCGGCTCGATGGCGAGGACCTCGTGGCGCTGCCCCCCTACAAGCGCACTGTAAACACCGTTTTTCAGAATTACGCGCTCTTTCCACACATGACCGTGGCCGAAAATATTGGCTTTGGTCTCGACATGCTCAACCGTCCAAAATCCGAGATCAAGGCCACCGTGGCCGAGATGCTCGAGCTGGTGCAGATGACCCCGATGGCCGACCGCCGCACGTCGGAGATCTCGGGTGGTCAGCAACAGCGTGTCGCGCTCGCCCGCGCCCTCGCGCCGCGTCCCAAGGTGCTCTTGCTGGATGAGCCGCTCTCGGCGCTCGACTACAAACTGCGCAAGGGGATGCAGGTCGAACTCAAACGCCTGCAGAACGAGACCGGCATCACCTTCGTCTTCGTCACCCATGATCAGGAAGAGGCTCTGTCGATGTCCGACCGGATCGCGGTGATGAGCAATTCGCGCATCCTGCAGGTCGGCTCGCCGCATGACATCTATGACCATCCCGCAGAACGGTTCGTCGCCGAATTCATCGGCGAGACGAATTTTCTCACCGGCAAGATTGCGGGGCAAGAAGGCGAGACGCTGCGCGTGGCCCTCGATGTGGGGGGCGAGATCATCGCCCGTCAACCGCCGGGCGACCCCGCCGGTCAGGCCGTGACCGTCGCCGTGCGCCCCGAACATGCCCATTTCTGCGCACCGGACAGCGCCGAGGCCACCGTCACCGGCGAGGTGAGCAATGTGGTCTATCTCGGCACCGACACCCATTTCCATCTCGTGCTGAGCGATGGCACGCCCTTCGCGTTGCGCCTGCAGAACACGCCCGAACGCGCCGCCGATGCCAAGCTCGGCGATCGTGTCGGCATCCGCGTCGCCCCCGGCGTGGCCCAGGTCCTGAGGGACTGAGCCATGGCCAACGCAACCCACCGTCCAAGTTTCACCGAACGCCATTCGCAATGGGTTCTCCTCGCGCCGGCCCTGACGCTGCTCTGCGTCGCGGCCTTTGGCCCGCTCTTCATCGTGGCGGTCTACAGCTTTCTCACCCCCGGCGATTACGGCGGCGTGGTGTGGAAATTCTCGACAGAGGCCTGGTTCAACGTCTTTGCCGAGCGGGACATTTTCGACGAAACCATCGGCTTTGCCGACGCCCATCTGGCGATCTTCTGGCGCTCGCTCCGGTTGGCCCTGATCACCACCGTCGTCGCCTTCCTCTTCGGCTTCCCCACGGCCTATTTCATCGCCACCCGCCCCGCCCATCAGCGCAATCTGTGGATGCTGCTGATCATGGTGCCGTTCTGGACCAACCTGCTGATCCGCACCTTCGCGATCATGGAGCTGATCCGAAACGAAGGGGTGGTGAACACCCTGCTCATGGGGCTTGGGATCATCAACGAGCCGATACAGATGCTCTACACCGATTTCGCGATCATGGTGGGGATGCTCTATGTCTACCTGCCGCTCATGGTGCTGCCGATCTATGCCTCGCTCGAACGGTTCGATTTCTCGCTCGTCGAGGCCGGCTATGATCTCTATGCCAACCGGCTCAAGGTGCTGCGCAAGGTCATCCTGCCGGTCACCCGGCCCGGCATCGTGGCGGGCTCGATCCTCGTGTTGATCCCGGCGCTCGGCGCCTATGTGACGCCAAGGGTGCTCGGCGGGGGCAAGCGGATGATGCTGGGCAACCTGATCGAATTGCAATTCGGGCAGGGGCGCAACTGGCCGCTTGGTGCGGCCTTGGCGATGCTGCTTTTGCTGATCGTGATGGCGACAATGGTTTTCTATGTGCGTGCCGCCGGGCGCGAAGGGGGCGGTCATGGCTGAACCAAAGGGTTTTAACGTCAAGAAACAGCACGGCTTCACCACCATCGCGGTGCTCTGCTTTCTGCTGCTCTACACGCCGATCATCCTGCTCGTGCTCTATTCCTTCAACGCCGGGACTTCGATCGCCATCTGGGAAGGCTTCTCCTGGCGCTGGTACATCTCGACCTGGGGCAATGAACAGGTCAAGGAGGCGGCACTCCTGTCGCTCTGGCTTGCCATCGTCTCTTCGGCCGTGGCCACCTCGGTCGCGGTGCTGGCAGCCCTCGCCACCACTCGGCGCGCCCCCTACAAGGGTCAGACCGTGGTCTTTGCGATCATCAACCAACCGCTGATGGTGCCCGAGATCGTGACCGCCGTAGCGCTTTTGATCTTCTTCGCGCTGATCAAGAATTACACAGGCTACACCGGTGGCGCCTATCTCTTCATCGCGCATTCGGCCTTCTGCGTGCCCTTCGCCTATATGCCGATCCGCGCCCGGCTTCAGGGCATGGACCTGACGCTCGAACAGGCGGCCTCTGACCTCTACGGCACGCCGCTGCGGGTGTTTCGCAAGGTGACCCTGCCGCTTCTGTGGCCCGGTATCCTCGCCGGGGCGATGCTGGCCTTTGTCATCTCGCTCGACGATGTGGTGATTACAGAGTTTGTAAAAGCCGCCGGTCAGGATACGCTTCCCACCTATATGCTGGGTCAGCTCCGCCGAGTCGTCACCCCCGAGGTCAACGCGATTTCGACGGTCCTGCTCGCCATCTCGGTGACTATGGTGATCGTGTATTTCATCCTCAATCAGCGCAAGAACTGATGCCATTCCAACCCAACTCAGGAGGTCCCATGACCGCTCTTAAATCCGTCACAGCTCTGGCCACCGCGGCCATGCTCGCCAGCCCGGCTCTGGCCGAAGGTGAATTGAACATCTTCAACTGGGGCAACTACACCAGCCCCGATCTGATCGAGAAATTCGAGAAAGAATACGACATCGACGTCACGATCACCGATTACGACAGCAACGACACCGCGCTCGCCAAAGTGCGCGCCGGCGGTCATGGCTTCGACATCGTCGTGCCCTCGGCCACCTATATCCCGATCTGGATTTCCGAAGGCCTCCTCCTCGAGAGCCGCCCAGACGAGATGGAGAATTTCAAGAATGTCGCCAAGCGCTGGGCCGAGGTCGATTTCGATCCGGGCCGTCGCTACACGGTGCCATGGCAATGGGGCACGGTCGGTCTGACCGTCAACACCTCGATCTATGATGGCGAAATCAACACCTCGGCGATCTTCCTCGATCCGCCCGAAGAGCTGCGCGGCAAGATCAACGTCGTGCCCGAAATGAACGACGTCATGCATCTCGCGATCCGCTACATGGGCGGCGAGCAGTGCACCACCGACAAGGATGTGCTGCGCAAGGTCCGCGACAAGCTGGTCGAGGCCAAGCCGCACTGGATCTCGCTCGATTACGGCACGGTCGAAAAATATGCCAAGGGCGACCTCGGCGCCGGCGTCAACTGGAACGGCTCGTCCTACCGCTCGCGCCTGCAAAACCCCGACATCGCCTTCGGCTATCCCAAGGAAGGCTTTCCGATCTGGATGGACAACGTTGCCATCCTCGCGGACGCCCAGAATGTCGACAATGCCAAGCTTTTCCTGAACTTCATCATGGCCCCTGAAAACGCCGCGATGATCTCGGAATTCGCGCGCTACGCCAATGGCATCGACGGCTCCGAGGAATTCATGCCCGAGGACATGAGCACCGCCCCCGAGGTGGTCATTCCCGCCGAGCTCGCCGATGCCGGTGTTGTCTCCAAGACCTGCCCGCCCGAAGCCACCAAGATCTACACCCAGATCTGGCTCGAACTGCAGAAATAAGCCAATCGCTTGTATGCGGCTGAAACGTCAATGGGCGGTCCCAATGGCCGCCCATCTTTGTTGTCACGAGGCTGTAGTCGGGGCTTACTCGACCCCGGCCTTGTAATAGACCTCGCCTTCTTTCGCATCGCCGCCAAAGGCCATCACGTCGAACTTGGCCTTGGGATCATCGCCCATGCCGGGCGATCCGGCGGGCATCCCGGGCACGGCAATACCGCTGATCGCGGGCTTGTCGCGCAGCATACGTTTCACCGCTTCGAGCGGCACATGCCCTTCGACCACATAATCGCCGACCTTGACCGAATGGCACGAGGCCAGATCGTTCGGCACCCCGTGATCCGCCTTCATTCCGGCATAATCATAGGTCTCGATCACCTCGACCGTGTGGCCCTCGGCCCGCGCGAGATCGGCCCAGGCATCGCAACAGCCACAGCCGGGCGTCTTTGTCATCACCATCGCCGCCGGCTCCGTCAGCGATTGCGCGTGGGCCGCCGGGGCAAGGCTCAGCATCGGCGCGGCCACGAGGGCATAAATCATGGATTTCTTCATTGGATTGACTCCGTTTTCCGTAAGATTGGGTAAGTTCAGGAAAACAGCACCCCACGCGGTGGCCTGAGCGGGGGCAGGGGGCTGCGCCCATCCTGCACAAGCCGCGCAGCAAAGAACTCAAACCGGCGCTCCTCACCAAACCGCGCCGCGTGCCAATCCGCGGGCAGGACGAGACAGGCGGCACAGACCGACGGCCCCGCACCCATTTCACTCGCGCCACAGCACTCATGCGGCTCCGACATCGACATGGCGTCTACGGCCGGTTGCTCCTGTGCCACCACAGGCGCCGACATGAGGCCGGTCATCACAATCAGGGCAAGGATCAAGAGGCTACGCATGTTTTATAGCTAGGCGGCGCGCCCCCCGGTCTCAAGAGGCAATCCGCCGCAACCCTCCCCGATCGGCGGCATTCCGTCTCTTGCACCAGATCAAAACCCGGTTTAAACGGTGTCTCGCCGCCTCAATAGCTCAGCTGGTAGAGCAGGTCCTTCGTAAGGACAAGGTCGGGGGTTCGAGTCCCTCTTGAGGCACCATTTTCCCCCATTAATGTATTGATTTTAAAAGAAATATTTACCGCTGCGTAAAGTCAATCCACCCCACGATCCACCTTTCAATCTCTCATGACGTGGCTTCGTGGTCACCTAAGCCGCAAACCGAAGCTGGTGGGGATTCTTGAACGCCCGGCAAGTTGCGAGGCCCTGCGTCGAGGCTTTGGAAGTAAGCGCGGGCGCGGTGCGTCAAGCCGTATTTCTCGACATACTCCAGCAATGCAGCCTCAGCGGCAGACAATCTCAGTATGCTCGCGGTCATTCTGCTCTCCTCGTCCCCTAAAATCGATGTCAATGCGTCAGTCTCGGACAGCAGCGTTAACAAAACCTTAACAGAGCCTTGGTCCAATGGGGGAAACAGTTCGGAGTTTTCCCCATGTATGAGAAATTCAATCGCGAAGAAGAGCGTTACGCCACAGTTGTAAAGCTTTCCGGGGCTTGAAAGGCGGAACGTGAAAAGCTGATCAGCGAGTATCAGAAGCGCTCGGCAAACGCCTTCGCACCACAGACCCTACGGAATTACCAGAACATCATCTCGAAGTTCCAAGAATGGTGCGACGAAACCGGGCGGAGCGCGGAGCCGCCGGTCGCGCCTCAGGTCATCGTAGACTACATCGATGCGATGGGCGGCCGCCTCAGGGCGACACCAATCGAAACTCGGCTTTGAGATAGAGATTCAACTCAGGCGCAAGTTTGACTCGCCATTTACGTTAATCCTAGATAGGAATTATTCCTGCGCAAAAGATGGATAACTTTTTTGGATTTCATTTGGTTACGCTAAGCGACCTTGTCACCCCGTGGAAGTCTTTTTCAGAGCCGATAGCCTGGGCTGAGGATGGGGAAAGCTGGAAGACCGCCCGGGTTAAATTGGAAGTTGATGCGGGTGATTTCTTTGGCTTGTTCTTACGCTTGAAAAGCCCCGCTCTCAGAAATGGACATGGGTTTCTCCTCCAAACTGAGTTTCAACCAGACGAAAAAGTTAAAAGCGTAATCGCGCTAGAGCGCGTCGAATGGAAGGTAGGCCATACGAATTCTGCAATTGGGCCGCGAGAATATCACTTTCTGGATATACCAAGCTCGCACATCCACAAATTTGAAATTAACTACATAGAGGGCGAGAACCGAATGAGACAGCGGAACCTACCGCTAGCCGTTCCTCTTGACCCCGATCCCGGGGCGCTCGAAGATTTTCTTGATTGCGCTGAAAAATTGCTTAGAATCAAAGGGGTATCAGGAATTGGCCGTCCCGGCTTTCAGGGGAGGTTAGTGTCTTGATAAGTATGGGAAAACACATGAATGACGGTGCCTTCATAAATGCCGTTGAGCACGTTGCAAGCGGGATGGCTCGGTTCGAGCGCGAGAACGACGGCTATATTTTCACCACGGGGGCTGTGTATCCAAGCGGCTCCCCCGTCCGTGTTCGCGTGTCTTTTGACGGTAATACCTGTTTTGTGTCGGATATGGGTGTCGGATTAAATGAAGCTGAGATGATTGGCGCAACGCCGCGTCAGTTTGCGCACCATGCCCGTGCGACGGCGAGCCAGCTTGGCGTTGGGTTCGACAGTCACAGTTTCTTTGTTCTCCAGATCAGCATTGATCGCATTGCTGGTGCCGTGAAGATGGTGTCAGCAGCGTCCCATCGAGCGACCGTGCTTACGGAAGCAACGATTACCGAGCAATCGGCCAAAAGCGAGCGCGACATGCTCGTCGACAGGCTGATTGACGTCTACGGGAAATCCCGTGTCGAACGCGATGTGGAAATGGTTGGTATGTCAGGACATGTCTGGCCTGTAGCGGGTAGGGTTCAAGATGGTAGAATTGTCGCTTTCGATATTGCGACGCCATTTCATTCGTCTGTGTTTAGTGCGCATACAAAGTTCAGTGACCTCAAGCTTCTTGGTGACAGCGCCCCGAAGGGTGTCGTGGCGGTCGAAAATCGCAGCGATTTCAAGCCCGATTACATTACACTGCTAAAGCAGTCCGCATCAGTGATTGAGATTTCGGCCGCAAATGACAACTACAAAGCCCTACTGGATGCTGCATAACGCCAGCCGCCTCTCAGGGCTCCATGCGGGATGGCCTGGGAGGTCTATTTCACAAGATGTAGTAAGCGCCCTAGCTCGATAGGCGCATCCGAAAATCCCATCTTGAGGCCGTTACCCAACTCAACATTTCTGTTACCTAACTCAACATTCGCGTTACCCGTAGTATGGAGTAACAGGGGGAGAAGACGCTTTACTCAAACCCGTTTTGCAGGCCCTCCCAACAACTCGGCCTTCGCATTCCAAGTCCTTGCACCAGTCAGAAAGCTTCAGGAGCTGGCGACGACCAAGGGCGGATCAGAGGGAAAGCTGCGCACATCAAACCACGTGAACTGTGTTCCATCTGCGTTTGATTTCCGCCCCCAGCTGAGGCCACTGGACCCTTTGCGGATCAACCCAGCGCGGAAGGCTCTCAGATCAATCAGCTTCCACGACTCCAGTCCTGTCTGAGCCGCGTTCGAATGGCCGTAAAACATCCAGTCGCCATTGCCGTTCACTATCTTGGAAAGCTCGGTCTGCGCCCCCGATGAAACCTGTGACCGGATGGTAAACTGGTAGGGATACCGCTGCGCATATCCAGGACGCCTCACCCGCGCAGCCACCCGCATATCTCTAGCTTCGAGCATCATGAGGTCGGTTGCCTGAAAGTGGTCGTAAGGATCCGGAGCAGCCTCAATAAGATATCCGCCGATCAGCCGCTTGACCTCAGGCAAGAAGCGATCAGACCATCGGCGATTGAGGTCATAATGGTAGGTCATGCGAAGTGTCCGTAGATCCCATGAGGAAGGACGCCCCCGTAAGTCCCGAGGCGTCCTCGTTGTTTGAGGTCAGCAGATCAGTGCTTACCCTCCTGCGCTTCACAGCGGCCAGCTTCCAGGTGTTCCACCAAATCGATCAGTTGACCGAACATCTCAGAGGCCATCTTAAGCGTTTGCTCGATCCCACGCCGATCATGGGGAACTGCTGTGTTCTCGTTCTCGTGAGCGAACAAACAGACATCGATCAATGATGCCAATTGATAAGCCAAAGAACTCGCGCGATCATTTTCAATCATGTTCTCTGTTTTCATGTTTATGCCTCCGCTTGATCAATAATCGTGGTGGCGAAGCTTTCCGCCCAGCGCCGCCCTTCCGGGTTAACGTCCTTGTCGAAAACATCGACGTGTGACCATGCCACGAGTGCTTGCGCCTTTATGAGCACGCCTTCCATCGTGGCGGCTTCGGCCTTGATGATTTCGCTTACATGTTGCCGAAGCTTTTCGAGCGCCTCACTTTGGCGTTCTCTGGCAGCCGCATAGCCTGACTGTTCCCGCAGCTGCGCAATTTGGGCGACATACTTCCGCGAGAGAGGAAGCGCCTCTTTTGACCGCTGGAGCCAACGCTTCTCGAACTCAAGCCCGCGCTTGCTCTTGGTGGTCCGGATGTGGGCAATGCGAGACTTGTGGTATTTAATCGCGTTCTCAAAGTACTCAGGTGTCCCGTATCTCCAGACCTGTTCGAAATCACCGCGTTCATCAACGATTCGACTGATGCTTGCTCCGGTCAGGTCACTTTCAGGAACGCTGCCGCTTCCGAAGGCGAGAATTGGTTCCGGAGCGAGAGGCCACTTAAAGGCATACTCGTCGACGATCCTTTTGCATTCAGCCCGTGCGGCCAAATAGCTTTCCTGTAGGGACAGAGTTTCATTGCCAATGGCCACCAATTTGGGGTTCTCACGAATGAGCCGTTCGCCCGCGTGTGTTCCGGTTGCAGCCGCTGTGCTTGCTGCCGCAAGGCCGAGCAGCATTTTTCGGCGAATGATGTTGTTCATAGTTACATCTCCATTTGGAAGGTTTGGTTACGCGGTGAAGCGATGCACCTGCCCGCCAACCGCGATGCGGGTGATGGTAGCGAGGTTCACAGAGCGCGGCGCAGAGGCTTTTGCATCCCAAACCGGCAGTAGGTGTGGATGGCGGGCTTTGCGGGTCTGTGTGGCCCGTTTTGCCGCGTCTGAGGCCGCATCGCCTTTGACATGGTAGCGGAGGGCTGCGGGCTGAACTTGCATCGTCCGCTCACTGCCATCGGCTTTGATGAAGGTGACCGCACAGAAGCGCCCACCAGAGGATGCGATAAGGTCGCGCTTGGCCGTGTAATCATCAGAAACGGTTTCCCGGCTCTGTGCGACCTGCAGGGCGGCGCGAAGAGCGCTCATCCGGGTATGATCCGACTGTTGCCAGTGGTCCTTGTTCTCCAGACCCATGATCTCCCGCTGCAGGTCTTCTACCGAACGGGATGCAAGAGCCTCATTTGCCTTCATCTTATGCTCGACAGCCTGAGCTACCGATACACGCTCTCGCGCCTTCCCCCATGCGAATTTCAGAGCGCGGGACATCAACGCACGGAACGGCTCACCATTCCCAAGAAAGCGGTGCACGATGGCCCAGGCGGATTTCATGATTTCGGCGCGGTCAAACATTGCGAACCCTTTCGTGTGCTGATAGCATAAATATGGGGCTGGCAGCATGTGCTGTCAATACACAAAATATGCTACTAGCACACAATGAGGGCGCGAATGACATCGGAGCAGTTTAAAATGGCGAAGGCCGCGCTGGGGTTGAGCAATCCTGAACTGGCTGAAATCACAGGGTTGCATCGCAATACGCTCAACAAAATTGACAAAGGCGAAGGCAAGGACTCCACTATCAAGCTTGTGCAGTTGACGCTTGAAGGTCGGGGAATCCAATTTCTTGACGACGGTCAAGTGGCCTCTGGACCGGGGGTCGCTCTGAAGTCTGAAGCCGAATGAACTAAGGACAACCAATGTTCCAAAGAAGCTCGAAACCTAAGCCCATTGATCGGTCAAGTTCCGCTTTGCGGCCCGTGAAAACATGCAAGGCAACAGGAGCAATTTTCTTCTGTGCCCTTGCGCTTATCGCCTCGACCAATGACGCTCTTGCGGGGCAGTGGATTGAAGGCCGAGTGACACATGTCCGAGATATAGACACCATCGAGGTTCAAAATCTGCCTGTCCGATTGAATGGCGTTGATGGTCCCGAGCTGGACGAGAAAGGCGGGCGGGATGGCAAGCGATGGATGCAAAAGCTCGTCCTCCACAAACCCGTGAAATGCTGGCTGAATGGCGACAAGACTTATGATCGCTGGGTCGGCACATGCTATGGGGCATCTGGCGAGGACATCGGCGCTCTGGCTATTGGCGCGGGAATGGCTCGCGACTGTCCAAGGTTCTCCGGTGGCAAATATCGCCAGTATGAAACGGCGGCGAGCCGAAAGCTGCCCTTCCATAGCTATTGTCGTTAGATTTTAGTTGGCTACCTCAGCCAAACTTCAACATTTCTGATCATTGTAGGGGGGAGGCCTATGTCGTCAGATCCATTCGAACTAGTTGCCGCCATTAAGCGGGTCGAGCGGGAGCGAGACGTTGTTACATTTTGCGGACCGGTTTTGTACGCGCTGGTTGCATGGTGGAACTTGTCAAAGCTATCGACGGGCGAAAGCTTGATCTTAGCCGCAATAGCTTTCATCGGCATTCTCGTGATACGGGAGACTAAAGCGGCGCAGTTGCAAAGCTTACGTGTGAGCCTGAGGCACATAGAGTTGATGCGCGACCCAGCGCTTGCCAGCAATGACAGCGCCGAACTCAGTCACCCAAGCTCGTGATCAACGCAACTTAGGACCCTTGAGCCTAGCCGCTTCGAACGCTCGCCGCGAAACGGGCTCAGCCTCACTGAGCCCAGCTTCAATTTCGCTGATCATTGTGTCCGGCCACAATGCGGACAATGCCTGAAACATACTCCAGGTCACCCACGCTTGATAGGCTGCGTAACTCTCGGATTGCTTCGAAACTTCGACGCCTTTAGGGTCTACGGCGAGACCTTCTGCCGCTTCCTTAATTAACTGGATGCGACTAGGTCTCATAGGCCGGTCAAATGGTTGCTTCCCATCGTGTCTCATCGGCTCACCTCTCCAGCAGAGCCCGCACGACTGCATTCGTGGCCTCATTGCCTCTTTCAGCCGGACTTGCCATTTGCTGTGCGACCAGAGCCGCGATGACATTGTTTTCCAAATCGCTTGCAGCCTTCTTAGGCAATGGTTTCCCATTCCGGATAAGCTCTCCCAAGCCAGAAATAGCCTTTCTGGTGCTACGCTCACCGAGCATCTTCGCACCTTGGCCAATAACCGAAGGGGCCAGCAGAAGGGGGTTCCCGGTCGCGCCCACGCCAGCGGCAGCGCCTGCAAAGCCGCCCAGAGGCAGCCCGCCAGAAGTCGGAGCCAGACGCCCCAGTAGTCGCAAGGCGTTTTGAGTGGGTGTGCCATCCGCGATTTCTCGCATGGCTTTCAGTTCGCTCTCGCTGAATCCTCTGCGCAACTTTGGATTTTCCAGCACCCGTCGGACATTTTGGCGAATGGCATTAATTTCATTCCCGCCCGTCCCTGTTGTCGCCGCGCGCCTTAGACCCTTTGCGATTGCTCCCGTATCCTCGGCTTCGAAAAGCTGCGACTTGTGGACCCGATGCGCTTTCTCCCTTGCACCTTGCAAAGTCGAAACGACCTCATGTGCACGATTTGTTCCCGAAACATCACTCGGAGTGAGAGTATCTAGATGGTTGTCTATGGCATTCTTCATTTGAACACCGATTGCCCGCTCCCCCGCCTCGTTGGAGCCCGCAACATTCTTGCCCACCCACTGGCGCACCTGATCCACTTCCGCGATTGTTGGCGGTGCGCTTCGCAGATCCTTACTCAAGGCGTCGGCAGCTATAGCGGCCCTGGGGTTGAGCTTGCGAGTGGCCGCTCTTTCACCAAGTGTTCCAGAAATTCTACCTGCTAGCGCATCCGCAGATGCTGGCGATAAGGTCGCGCCCGAGTTCCTCACTTCCTCATATGCCGCGTCAGCCTCTGCTTTGAGCATTTCTACAGAGGGGGCCTTAGGAGACGGGCGAAGGGCGCGAGAGGCGGCTACCGGTGACAAACCACCTGCCAGAGAGGCAATAGTGTCAACTGTAGCATTGCCCGGCGCGATTTCTTGGGAGGTTTGGCCTGCCACGCCGGAGCCAACCGCGCTTACAGTCTCCATCGCCCCCAGCGCCAATGGTGCCTTTGCATTGCGTAACATGGCCCCACCAGGAACCGACATAGCCCCCACTTCCTGCCCGATACGCCGACCATACCTCTGAGCGGTATTTTGTGGCTGAACGTTTGAGATGGTTGGAGCAAGAAGGTCTTCGAATGTACCGCTGCCCCCGAACGCGTCAGTTATCGGCGGGAGATCAGTCCCGAATAGAGAGTTTACCCCTCGGCTGCCGTAATTGATAACGCCCGTCATGATGTCGACAGGTGCGCCAAGAATACCCGCGATGCCCTCGTTAACGCCGCTCATGGATTGCTCAAGCATGCTGGTTTCTGGTTGCTCACCCACGCGTTTTTTCTTTGCCGCAGCAGCGAGAGCCAACATATCGAGCATTTCTTGAATGGATGGATCATCTTGTGAAGGTCGCGCTGTCTCCAAGCTTTTATCAGGGGCTGATGACCCTTGGATTAGATCCAGCATCTGCTGAATCGAAAGATCATCGTCGGCGATTGGTGCCTCTTCCCACCATCGGTCAGGTACGCTGGAGCCCTCGGCTATCGGAGCTTCTTCCCACCATCTGTCCCCTTCCACGGCCCTCTTTAGCGCACTGGCAGCATCTTCCTTGCTCGGCGCGTCGACCTCGTAGATGGCCCCATTCGGGCCTTGAACTTCATAGATTGCCATACTGCTTTTCCTCGCTAGCCGCCGCTCCGGCCTTTTGTTTTAGCTTATCACATTCCGCTTCAAGCCCCAATGAAATAAGGGCGAAATAGCGTTCTTCGCGCCGCTGCCGTGCCGCTTTTTTTCGGCAGCTTTCTCGGCAAAAACGAGCATCAGCCCGCTTGTCAAAACTAAGCTCTCCGCCACACCAGCCACAGAACCAAGAGCCCTCAATCAAGCGCCGACCTATCGCTCTTACACGCCTGAGCCGGTTGCCCTTGTTTCCCGTCCAAAAGTACACTTGCATTTGAGCCGTGTATCCTTTGCCGTCTCGCTCAAGCCATATGGTGTCAATCGGCACGCAATCTTGACCCTCTATCGGCGTGCAAAAATGACCCCCTGCTGTGCCCTCGGGTAGCTGGCCCGATGCGGTGTAGCCACCACACAGCGCAGCCGTATCGGGCCAGCGGGGCTTGGATTATTCCCTGGTCTTGAAGCGCCAGCTCTCATTGCCGGTTTCGACGATCTCACAATGGTGGGTAAGGCGGTCGAGGAGCGCAGTGGTCATCTTGGCGTCGCCAAAGACGGAGGGCCATTCACCGAAGTCGAGATTGGTAGTCACGATGACCGAGGTGCGCTCGTAGAGGCGACTGATGAGGTGGAACAGCAACTGGCCGCCGGTCTGCGCGAAAGGAAGGTAGCCAAGCTCGTCAAGGATTAAGAAGTCGAGGCGGCACAGCAGGTCAGCCGTGCGCCCCTGCCGATCAGCACGAGCTTCGGCATCAAGCTTGTTCACCAAGTCCACGGCGTTGAAGAACCGTCCTCGTTTGCCTCGCCGGATGCACGCCCGAGCGATGCTCACAGCAAGGTGGGATTTGCCGGTCCCGGTGCCGCCGATGAGCACAACATTGCGCTGCTGTTCAAGGAAATCCCCGGCGGCCAGGTCGCGCACCAGCGTCTCGTTGACAGGCGTGCCCTCGAAGCTGAACTCGTCGATCTCTTTCGCCAGAGGCAGCTTGGCGATGGTCATCTGGTATTTGATCGAGCGCGCCTGCTTCTCGCTGATCTCGGCGTTCAGCAGGTCACCGACGATCTGCTGCGGTTCATGCTGCCTCTTCACCGCAGCGGTGATGATCTCATCGTAGGCGGCCTTCATGCCGTAGAGTTTTAGCTGGCTCATCGCGTCCAGTACCTGCGATCTTTCCATGGTTGGGTCTCCTGAGGCTGTCGTAACGTTGGCAATCGGCCACGGGCTGGCAGGTCAGTCGCAACGCGTCCGGCGTATCAATGGTCAACGGCGGCGGCGGTTCACGATGCCGGGCCAAGATGTTGATGACGACTGAGGCGGCGGGGGCCCCTTCGTTCAGGGCTTCGGCACAGGCAGCATCCACGGCATCCAGCCCGTCGGTTGGGATCATGCTCAGGATCTGAACCATCTGGCGGTCACCATTCGGCACCTTGCCAAGCTTGCGCTGCACGCGCCTGATCGCGGGCGGCAACTCCCAGTCCTTGAACGGCGCTCCGTTCCTGAGGGCACCGGGTTTGCGGGCCAGCACCGGAATGTAGTGCAGCGGGTCGTAGATGGCCTTGTCGCGACCAAAGGACCGGGCATGTTGCCCCACGATCTTGCCGTCCTGCCAGAACTCGACCCGCCCGGCATAGGCGCGGATCTCGACAGGGCGACCAACAGCGCGGCCATCCACAGAGTAGCGGTTCTTGTCGAAGCGAACGAGACAGGTCTTCGACACGGACGCCGGCACGGCATGGAAGCCGTCGAAAGGCCCGACATAGGGCACCAGGCTCGCGCGCTCTTCCTCGAATAATTCCCAGATTGTCCGGTCACGCAGTTCCGGATGCGGATGGGACTTGGCCCAAGCCACACAGCGGTCTTCGAGCCAGGCGTTGAGCTCGGCATAGCTCTTGAACTTTGGCCTGGGCACGAAGAACCGTCGCCTGACAACCCCGACCTGGTTCTCGACTTGTCCCTTCTCCCAGCCAGAGGCAGGTGTGCAGGCGACCGGGTCGACCAAATAGTGCCCGCACATCTGCTGGAACCGGCGGTTGTAGGCGCGCTCGCGGCCGACGAAGATCGTGTCCACCGCGGTCTTCATGTTGTCGTAGATGCCCCGCGCGCAGGCTCCGCCGAAGAAGGCGAAGGCCTTGTCGTGGGCGTCGAAGACCATCTCCTGCGTCTCGCGCGGGTAGGCCCGGACGAACAACATCCGGCTGTGGCAAAGCCGGACATGCGCCACCTTCACGGTTGTCGTCGCCCCATCGATCACCACAACCTCGTGGCTCCAGTCGAACTGGTAGGCCTCGCCTGGGTCGAAGATCAGCGGGACATAGGCGGCCGCGGAGGCCTCTTGTTCTTCCTTGGACCACGTGGCCGCGTATCGCCGGACAGCGTCATAGCCGCCGTCATATCCAAGGGCTCTCAGTTCTTCGAATATCCGGATGCGGGTTAACCGCTCGCGCTTTGGCTTCCTCGCATTCGCCGCCAACATCTCTTCGAGCTTGTCTTTCCATGGCCCGATCTTTGGCAGAGGCTGAACGCTGCGTTCGTAGGTTGCTTCCGTCACACCAGACCGGATCACCTTCCGCACCGTATTCCGCGAAACCCGCAGTTCCCGGCAGATTTGCTTGATCGGCTTCCTGTCCTGAAAATACGCCCGCCGGATCTTTGCTATCGTCTCCACGACCAACATCCCACTCTGTGCTCCCCGATAACCTCGGGGGCATCATCCACATCAGTGTAAGGGGGTCATTTTTGGACGCCGATCACCCCGCTACGGGGTCAATTTTGCACGCCTGTTCACA